>CAWATB010000001.1:0-681643 GCA_963784815.1 uncultured Gammaproteobacteria bacterium
TGGCGAAGCAAAAGAAAGTTACTCGCACGCCAGGCGACTCCCGGCCTCCGCCCCGCGCTGAAGCACGCCGCACGCTCAGTGCCCTGGCCTCGTCACGGTCAGCAACAACGGCCAGTAAAAACTATCAAAATAATAGCTACTAGCGCTTGCTGAATAAGCGCTAGAGGCCAAAATAGATCAAATTTCGGACACAAAACTCACCAACATCATTCCCGTCTATTTTTACAAAGCACTTGCTTGCTAAAAATAAACAGCTTTGCTATCGTGCCCCCATGGTCTCACCCGTGCGGCGCACCAGCGCCATCGCCCCCTTTCCCCCAAAAGCCCCAACGCGCGCCCGCAGTCGCGCTGCAGCGGCCTCCTCTGCCAACCCCGACTCCGCCGATAAATTCCCCGCCGCTCAAGAACCCCGCCGCCGTGGCCGCCCTCGTAAAACGGCCGAAGAACTCGACGATGGCAACCGCCGCCGCAAGCTCATGGACGGCGCAGCCCAGTTGTTTCGCACCCAGGGCTTTGCCGCTACCAGCACGCGCGACATTGCAGCGGCGGCTGGCATGCACAGCGGCTCGCCCTTCTATCACTTTGAAAGCAAAAACGCGCTGCTGCATGCGGTCATGAGCGAGGGCATGACCATGGCCACGCAAAGCCAGCAGCAGGCGTTGACGGCGCTGGCTGCCAGTGCCACGGCGCGCGAGCAGTTGCGCACGCTCATTCGCCACCATTTCGAGATTTTGCTGGGCCCCCGCAGCAGCTTCATCCCCGTGATGCTGTACGAATGGCGTTCGCTCACGCCCGCGCAGCGCAAAGGCATTGCACGGCTTAAAGATGCCTACGAGGCCGCGTGGATGCCAGCGCTAACAGCGCTGGCCGAGCAAGGCGCGCTGCAGGCCGAGCCCGGCGTGGCGCGGTTGTTCATCTTTGGCGCGCTCAACTGGGCGGTGCAGTGGTTCTCGCCCAAGAAGGGCAAGTCGCTGGACGCGTTGACCGACGAAGCCCTGGCACTGTTCATTCGCAAATAAGGCTTGACCTACGATGACGTCTACGGCGCCCCATGCCTACCAGGCTGTATTTGCTCCAGGTCTTTTCAAAGGCCAGGTCGTCATCGTGACCGGCGGTGGTTCCGGCATTGGCCGCTGTACCGCCCATGAGCTGGCCCACCTGGGCAGCCACGTGGTGCTGGTGGGCCGCAAACCCGAGAAGCTCGTGGCTGTGGCAGACGAGATCACCTCTGACGGCGGCATGGTGTCCTGGCATGCCTGCGACATCCGCTCTGAAGACGCGGTAGTGGTGCTGGTGCAGCAGGTGCTGGCAGCGCAGGGCCGCATCGATGCGCTGGTCAACAACGCGGGAGGTCAGTTCATGTCGCCGCTGGAATCCATCAGCGCCAAGGGCTGGGAGGCCGTGCTCCACACCAACCTCACCGGCGGCTTCTTGGTGGCGCGCGAGTGCTATCGGCAGTGGATGGCGCAGAACGGCGGTTCCATCGTCAACATCGTGGCCGACATGTGGGGCTCCATGCCCGGCATGGGGCACAGCGGTGCGGCGCGCGCGGGAATGGTCAGCTTCACCGAAACCGCCGCGCTCGAATGGGCCTGCAGCGGCGTGCGCGTGAACGCCGTGGCGCCGGGCTACATCGCATCGAGTGGCATGGACAACTACCCGCCTGCCGCTGCCCAAATGCTGCGCGCCATGCCGCAAACCGTGCCGCTGGGCCGTTTTGGCAACGAGGCCGAAGTGTCGGCCGCCATCGCGTTCCTGCTCAGCCCGGCTGCCAGCTTTATCAGCGGCACCACGCTGCGCGTAGATGGCGCACGGCCCCAGGTGCGCATGGGCTGGCCGCTGCGCGTGCCCGATGCCGCCACGCAGCAGAGGGCTGCAGTGAAGCCTTACGCGGGCTTCCACCGTGCGCAGGTGCCGCGTGTGTTTGCGTCCGCAGACCCGACGTCCAGCGCCCCCAAGGACTCCGAATGACCGCCGCCTTTGCCTCGCGCTTTCACCCCGGTGCACCCGATGCGCAAAGGCGCCGTGCTGCCCTGGCTGCGCGCCTTGATGCGCTGCGCGCGCTGGAAGATCGGGCTGCCTCCGCATCGGCCCGTTCCCTCCCCCAGTTTGAAAAACGCGGCCAGCTGCTGCCACGCCAGCGCGTGGCGCTGCTGCTGGATGCCGGTGCACCCTGGCTGCCGCTGTGCACGCTGGCGGGCTACCTGCAGGATGTGAAAGACCCCGAGAAGTCCGTGCCCGGCGGCGGCATGGTCGCGGGCATTGGCTTTGTCAGTGGCGTGCGCTGCATGGTGGTGGCCAGCGATTCGGGCATCGAGGCGGGTGCCATCCAGCCCATGGGCCTGGAAAAGATTTTGCGCGTGCAAGAGATCGCTTTGCAGGAGCGTCTGCCCTTTGTGCACCTGGTCGAGAGCGCGGGCGCCAACCTCATGCGCTACCGGGTCGAAGGCTTTGTGCACGGCGGCAGTTTGTTCCGCAACCTCGCGCGGCTGTCGGCGGCGGGCATTCCGGTGATCACCGTGCAGCACGGCTCGGGCACCGCAGGCGGCGCTTACATGCCCGGCTTGTCGGATGTGGTGATCATGGTGCAGGGCCGCTCGCGCGCTTTTCTGGCCGGGCCGCCGCTGCTCATGGCCGCGACGGGCGAGGTCGCCACCGAAGAAGAACTGGGCGGCGCCGAGATGCACACCGCTGTCTCGGGCCTGGGCGAATACCTGGCCCAGGACGACCGCGAGGCCATCGGCCTGGCGCGCGATGTGGTCGCGCAGCTGGGCTGGAGCATGCCCCGGCGACCGAGCGCGCCTGTACCTCTCTTGCCCGCCGATGACCTGTTGTCCCTGATGTCTGCCGACCTGCGCCAACCCGTGGACATGCGCGAGGTGATGGCGCGGCTGGTGGATGGATCGGAGCTGCTTGAATTCAAGGCGCGCTACGGCGCGGCCACCGTCTGCGCGCAGGGCCGCATTGGCGGCCATGCCGTGGGCTTCATCAGCAACAACGGGCCCATCGACGTGGCGGGTGCCAACAAGGCCACCCACTTCATCCAGTGGATGTGCCAGCTGGGCCACCCCATCGTCTACCTGCAGAACACCACGGGCTTCATGGTGGGCAAGGACAGCGAGCAGGGCGGCATGATCAAGCACGGTAGCAAGATGATCCAGGCCGTGACCAACGCCACTGTGCCGCAGATCACCATCCAGTGCGGCGCCAGTTTTGGTGCAGGCAACTACGGCATGTGCGGGCGGGGCTATGCACCGCGCTTCCTGTTCAGCTGGCCGGGCGCCAAGACGGCGGTGATGGGCGGCGAGCAGGCCGCGCGCACCATGCAGATCGTGACCGAGGCTGCGCTCGCGCGCAAAGGCATCACGCCCGACCCGGCCGAATCGCAGGCCCAGTTCGACAAGATCGTCGCCATGTTCGAGGCCCAGGCCGATGCGTTCACCACCAGCGGTCTGCTGCTGGACGACGGCGTGATCGACCCGCGCGACACGCGGGCCGTGCTGGCGTTTTGCCTGGATACCGTGGCCGAAGGCGCCGCGCGTGCCCTGCACCCCATGCAGTTCGGGGTGGCGCGCATGTAGCCTACCACCCGGCATCCTCGCTACAGCCCATGGAATTGGCATCAAACACTCCACCAACCCGTTCACGCTGAGCTTGTCGAAGCGCTGCGCAAGGCTTCGACAAGCTCAGCCCGAACGGTGATGTGAAGTCAGGAAATGTGGCACCAACCATCACGGAGACAAGCACCATGCAGTTCACGCCACGAGCACCGCGAGATCCAGAAGACCCTCAAGCGTTTCATCGACGAAGAGATCAACCCCCATGTGGACGAGTGGGAGGCGGCCGAGATCTTCCCCGCGCACGAGGTCTTCAAGAAGATGGGCAACCTGGGCCTGCTGGGCCTGTGCAAGCCCGAGGAATACGGCGGCGCAGGGCTGGACTACTCCTACAGCCTGGCCATGGCCGAGGCGCTGGGCCACATCCACTGCGGCGGTGTGCCCATGGCCATTGGCGTACAGACCGACATGTGCACCCCGGCGCTGGCGCGCTACGGCAGCGAAGAACTCAAGCGCAACTTTCTCGCCCCTGCGATTGCGGGCGACATGGTGGGCTGCATCGGCGTGAGCGAGCCTGCGGCGGGCAGCGATGTCTCTGGTATCAAAAGCGTGGCGCGCAAGGACGGCGACGACTATGTGATCACCGGCCAGAAGATGTGGATCACCAACAGCCTGCAGGCCGACTGGATGTGCATGCTGGTGAACACGGGCGAAGGGCCTGTACACAAGAACAAGAGCCTGGTGATGGTGCCCATGCGCGACGGGCCCGGCGGCAAGCTCACCAAGGGCATCGAGGTGGCGCAGAAGATCCGCAAGATCGGCATGCACAGCAGCGACACGGGCCTGATCTACTTTGACGAGGTGCGCGTGCCGCAGCGCTACCGCATTGGTGCCGAAGGCCAGGGCTTTATCTACCAGATGCAGCAGTTCCAGGAAGAGCGCCTGTGGTGCGCCGCCAGCACGCTCGAATCGCTGAACCACTGCATCCAGTGGACCATCGACTACGCGCAGGAGCGCAAGCTGTTTGGCAGCCACGCTGGCCGACCAGCAGTGGGTGCAGTTCAAGCTGGCCGAACTCAAGACCGAGGTGGAGGCCTGCGCGCACTCACCTACCGCGCCTGCGATCTGTATGTGAACGGGCAGGACGTGCTGGAGCTGGCCAGCATGGCCAAGCTCAAGGCCGGCCGCCTGAACCGCGAGGTGCCCGACACCTGCCTGCAGTTCTGGGGCGGCATGGGCTTCACGCTGGAGAACAAGGTCTCGCGCATGTACCGCGACGGGCGGCTGGCGTCCATCGGCGGCGGGGCCGACGAGGTGATGCTCGGCATCCTGTCCAAGCTCATGGGCATCGCCAAGCGGCCCGTGCACTGACATGGCTGAATTGCTGTTGATCGACCGCGCGCCGCTGGCCAGCGGCTGTGTGGAAACCTGGACGCTCAACGACCCGGCCAGCCGCAATGCGCTGTCCGAGGCGATGGTTGAAGGTTTGATAGCCGCGTGTGAGCGGGCTGCAACCGATGCCGACCTGCGAGGCGTGGTGCTGCGTGGCGCGGGCGGCAACTTTTGCGCGGGTGGCAGCCTGGGCGGCTTTGCCAAGACCATTGGCCAGCCCCTGGCTGCCGGCGAAGCCGACCCGCTGGTGCCCCTGAACCGCCGCTTTGGTGCGCTGCTGCAGGCCCTGTGCGCGCTGCCGCAGTGGCTCGTCGTGGCGGTGGAGGGCGCGGCCATGGGCGGCGGCTTTGGCCTGGTGTGCTGCGCCGACCAAGTGCTGGCCCATACCAGCGCGCAGTTCGCCACGCCCGAGGTCACGCTGGGCATCGTGCCTGCGCAGATCGCGCCCTTTGTGGTGCGGCGCCTTGGCTCGTCGGCTGCGCGGCGGTGTTTGCTGACGGGCGAGCGCTGGGATGCTGCTGCCGCCCTGCGCTTGGGCCTGGTCGATGACGTGGTGGAGGGCGACATGGATGCTGCTGTACGGGCTGCCATCGCACGCCACGCCGCCGCCGCACCCCAAGCTGTAGCCGCCACCAAACGTTTGTTGCTGGCCCAACCCGAAACGCCGTTGCCCGCGCTGCTGGATGAAGCGGCAATTGCTTTTTCGCAGGCGCTGCGTGGCCCCGAGGCGCCGCAAGGGCTGGCGGCGTTTGCTGCGCGCAAGGCGCCGCCCTGGAGTGCGAAGCCATGAAAAAGATCCTCATCGCCAATCGCGGCGTTCATGCCGCAGGCATGGCGAAGCAAATTGTCTGCGCACGCGAAGCGTGCAGGCGGGCGATTGAGCCGCGAGGGCACAGCCTATGAAAAATATCCTCATCGCCAATCGCGGCGAAATCGCCCGCCGCATCATCCACACCGCCCACCGCATGGGCATCGAAACGGTCGCGGTCTACTCCGACCCCGATGCCAACGCCCTGCATGTGCGCGAGGCCACCCAGGCGGTGGCGCTGGGCGGAGCGGCCAGCGCCGACACCTACCTGCGCACCGACAAACTGCTGGCCGCAGCCCGTGCCACCGGCGCCGATGCCGTGCACCCCGGCTATGGCTTCCTCAGCGAGAACGCCGACTTTGCCCAGGCCGTGGTCGATGCGGGCCTGACCTGGATTGGCCCGCCGCCCGCCGCCATCCGCGCGCTGGGCAGCAAGGCCGGGGCCAAGGCGCTGGCCCAGGCGCAGGGCGTGCCCTGCCTGCCCGGCTACGCGGGCGAGGACCAGAGCGACGAACGTTTTGCTGCCGAGGCCGCGCGCATCGGCACCCCCCTCATGGTCAAGGCCGTGGCAGGTGGGGGAGGGCGCGGCATGCGCCTGGTCACCGACCTGGCGCAGTTGCCCGCCGCGCTGGCCAGCGCCCGGTCCGAAGCGCTGGCGGGCTTTGGCTGTGGCGACCTGCTCATCGAACGCGCGCTGCTGCAGCCGCGCCATGTGGAGGTGCAGATCTTTGCCGACGCTCACGGCGCGATGCATCCACCTGGGCGAGCGCGATTGCTCGGTGCAGCGCCGCCACCAGAAGCTCATCGAAGAGTCCCCCAGCCCCGCCGTGGACGCCGCGCTGCGCGAACGCATGGGTGCCTGTGCCGTGGCGCTGGCACATGCGGCTGGCTATGTGGGCGCGGGCACGGTGGAGTTTTTGCTGGATGGTCCGGACTTCTATTTGATGGAGATGAACACCCGCCTGCAGGTGGAGCACCCGGTGACCGAAGCGCTCACGGGGCTGGACCTGGTGGAGTGGCAAATCCGCGTGGCGCGGGGTGAGCCACTGCCCCTCACCCAATCGCAGGTGGTGCTGAACGGTCACGCCATCGAGGTGCGCCTGTGTGCCGAAGACGCGCACTTTCGCCCGCACACCGGCCGTGTGCTGCACTTCAACACGCCGCCTGCCACGGCGTATGAACGTGCTGCGCACGGGCGCGCTGCGCTTTGACCATGCGCTGGAAGAGGGCGCAGAAGTCACCCCTCACTACGACGCCATGCTGGGCAAGCTCATCGTGCATGCGCCCACGCGGGCCGAGGCCATCGCGGCGCTGGTGCGTGCGCTGCATGGCACCCACGTGCTGGGCCTGCCCACCAACCGCGCGTTTTTGGCGGAGTGCTTGTTGCACCCGGTGTTTGCCAGCGGGCAGGCGCTGGTGCCCTTCTTGGCGGAGCATGCAGCAGGCTTGCAGCAGTCGCTATTAAAACAAGAGCTGCTAGCGCTTATTCCATCTGCGCTAGAGGCCATTTTTGCTTCAAATCCGGCGTCGGACCTGCCTTGTGCGCTGGCCCGGCCGCTGCGCCTGCGCCACCAGGGCGAGGTGCACGCCGTGGCCGTGCGCGAGCTGGGCGGCGGGCGGCTGCAGGTAGAGCAGGCCGGGGCAGAACCCGTCAGCACCACGCTGCAACTGCCCCAGCGCGGTGTGCATTACGTTGCGGTGGGACCGTTGCGCTGGCACTGGCAAACCGGCGGCGTGGACGGCTGGGTGGAAGACGCATCGTGGGAGCCCGCTGCGCGCGCGGATGCGGCGGGTGGTGCCACCGAGTTGCGCGCGCCTTTCAACGGCAAGGTGGTCGCACTGCCCGTGGCCGCAGGCCAGGCGCTGGCGGCGGGCGATACGGTGGTGGTCATCGAATCCATGAAGCTCGAACACAGCCTGGCCAGCCCCGCCGCCGCCACGGTGGCCGAGCTGCTGGTGGCCCCCGGCCAGCAGGTGTCGCCCGGCCAGATGCTGGCCCGCTTTGCACCCGCCACGCAAGGAGCGCCCGCATGACCGCCACAACCGATGCAAGTTCTGTGAGCGACGAAGACCGCACCGCGCTCACCGACACCGTCACCCGCTTTGCCCGCACCGAGATCGCGCCGCATGTGGACGCGTGGGACGCGGCCGGTGAATTTCCCCGCAGCCTGTACCGCCGCGCGGCCGACCTGGGCCTGCTGGGCCTGGGCTACCCCGAGGTCTACGGCGGCACGCCTGCCAGCTACGCGCTGCGCCTGCCGCTGTGGCGCGCGCTCAGCCGCCACGGCGCCAGCGGCGGTGTGCTGGCCAGCCTGCTGTCGCACAACATCGGCCTGCCGCCCGTGCTGGCGCATGGCAGCGACGCTGTGCGTGCCGAGGTCATCCCGCCCGTGCTGGCGGGCGAGCAGATCGCTGCGCTGGCGATCACCGAGCCCGGTGGCGGGTCGGACGTGGCCCAGCTCAAGACCACCGCGCGGCGCGAGGGCGATGAGTACATCGTCAACGGCGAAAAGGTGTTCATCACCTCCGGCATGCGCGCGGACTGGATCACGGTGGCTGTGCGAACTGGAGAAGCTGGCAGCAAGGGCAGTGGCGGCATCTCCATGCTGCTCATCCCCGGCCACAGCGCAGGCCTGTCGCGCAGCAAGCTCGACAAGATGGGCTGGCTGTGCTCCGACACCGCCCACCTGCGCTTTGACAACGTGCGCGTGCCCGCCCGCTACCTGCTGGGCGAAGAGGGCGCGGGCTTTCGCATCATCATGGCCAACTTCAACGGCGAGCGTTTTGGCCTGGCCGCATCGGCCCTGGGCTTTGCCGAGGCCTGCTACGACGAGGCCCTGGCCTGGGCCCGCCAGCGCAAGACCTTTGGCGCCGCGCTGGTGGAGCACCAGGTCATCCGCCACAAGCTGGTGGACATGCAGATGCGCATCCAGTCCACCGCCGCGTGGTGCGAGTCCGTGGCCGCGCAGGCCGACGCGGGCCGCACCGGCCCGGAGTGGGTAGCGAGTGTGTGCCTGCTCAAGAACCACGCCACCCAAACCATGCAGTTCTGCGCCGACCAGGCCGTGCAGATCCTGGGCGGCATGGGCTTCATGCGCGGCACCGTCAGCGAGCGCATCTACCGCGAGGTCAAGGTCATGATGATCGGCGGCGGTGCGGAAGAAATCATGAAGGACCTGGCTGCACGTCAGCTGGGCATTTGAGAAGGAGACAGGCCCCATGCACAGCACCGACCACGGCAACAAAGCCATCATCACCTGCGCCATCACCGGCGTGCTGACCGACCCCGGCCAGCACCACGTGCCCGTCACGCCCGAGCAACTGGCAAAAGAGGCCCGCCGCGCCTACGACGCAGGCGCCGCCGTGGTCCACGTGCACTTTCGCAACCAGGAGCCCGGCAAAGGCCACCTGCCCAGCTGGGACCCGCAGGTGGCGCGCGACTGCGTGCAAGCCATGCGCGAGGCCTGCCCGGGTTTGATCATCAACCAGACCACCGGCGTGGTCGGCCCCAACTACCAGGGCCCGCTCGACTGCCTGCGCGCCACCCGCCCCGAGATGGCCGCGTGCAACGCCGGCTCGCTCAACTACCTGAAGGTGCGCAGCAACGGCACCTGGGCCTGGCCGCCCATGCTGTTCGACAACCAGCCCGCCAAGGTCAAGGACTTCATCGACGTGATGCTGGAGACCGGCACGCTGCCCGAGTTCGAATGCTTTGACGTGGGCATCGTGCGCTGCGTGGAGATGTATGTGCAGACCGGCATGTACACCGAGCGCCTGCCCGAATACAACTTTGTGATGGGCGTCGAGTCCGGCATGCCTGCCGACCCGGACCTGCTGCCCATCTTGCTCAAGCTCAAAATCAAGGATGCCCCCTGGCAAGCCACCGTCATCGGCCGCAGCGAGATCTGGCCCGTGCACCAGCGCGTGGCCGAGCTGGGCGGGCATTTGCGCACGGGGCTGGAGGACACGTTCTATCTGCCGGATGGGACCAAGGCGGATTCGAATGGGCCGTTGATTGAGAAACTGGCGGAGTACGCACGGAATGCGGGGCGGGAGGTGGCTTCGCCGCAGGAGGCGCGGGGGATGTTGGGGTTGAAGGCTGCGGGCATTCAGTGAGCGGGAATAGCGCCCAGCGCCGCAGCTTGGGTTAGCTAGTAGCGTCAGTTGACACTTTACCCAGCGGCGGAGTGGTCTCGGGTAGCGCTGCGTTAACTCTGCGAAGGGTCTGGACACGCCCGCAGCGTAAGAAGCCAGGCGACTACAAGGCTCAAAGCTGCCGATAGCGGGAATCCGTAAATCACCACCATCCGAGAAAAGCGATGCCTTCCCCAATGAGCGTCTTCGTTGGTTTGGATGGCGCGTTTGTATTCGTGCAACTCACTGATCTGCGCAGGAGTCAGCTGGTCGCGGTGCACATAATTTCTGTCGATGTTTTCGACCATCCCAATGGTGTCCGTCTTGATCATGGGAGAGTGAAACACCATGAACACGCCCGCTACACAGAAAGAGAGAACTGCTTGGACAATGAGTACGCAAACGAGCTTCTTCACTATTTGTGGTGTCATCTCTAATGAGCATTTAAGGTGGCTGAGTACGCAGGACCGTAACGAATCCGTTCGAACTGGACAAATCACATGAACGTCTTCTACAGCTGGTGAAGGGGAAAGTCCGTGACGCAGTCCTCCTCGGTCCTCAAGGGATTTGCCGCGCTGTCGTATCGTGACCCAGCGGTAGTTCTGCGTGAACTCCGCCAGATCGAGGCTCAAATGGTAGGCGCAAACTTGTCCCCACAAGTCCGAAATCTACGAACCAACGGCTTGAAGCACATACGCGAGTTTCGCCATGCTGCGCTTTTTTGCCATGGCATGTCCCTGCGTCTGGGGCACCAGGTTTTGTTTTCCCCCGTGGAATCAAGTGACTATGACTTCGTTGCCACATGGCGGATTGCTGATGCTCAGCACTTTGCGCGAGTGCAACTCAAGGAGTTAGTGCCCGCGCATTTGAACGAAGGTGCAACTGTCCAGGCATTGGTCGATGGTTTGAGCAAATATTCCGGCGATGACCTGATAGTTGCTATCTTTCTCAACAGAGAGGGCCGTTTCTCTCTGGAGGAGGTTGTGTTTCCCGCCCTGCACATTGCAGAGTTGTGGTTCGTGTTCGCAACAACCCCAGACCAACATATGTGGCAGTTGGTCGGGGATGCATTGCGGGAGCCTGAAGTGAGCTCCTTCAGGTATCCGACTTGAAGGGCCCAGGTTCAGTCAATAGCGTGGCTGAAATTCGCGGATGGCATCTCGGACTTTTGTTTCTAACGTGAACCCCGAGCCGTATTTCGCCGCCAGTTCATCCGCACGCTTGAAGAACGCTTCCACGCCAGTTCCATAGATGAACTGCATCGCCCCACCCGTCCACGCCGGAAACCCGATCCCAAAGATCGACCCGATGTTCGCGTCGTGCACGCTGGTCAGCACGCCCTCGGCCAGGCAGCGCGCGGTCTCGATGGCCTGGCGGTAGAGCAGGCGGTCCTGGATCTCCTGCACGCTCCACTCCACGCCGGGCTTTTCGAACAGGGGTTTCAGCTCGGGCCACAGGTGCTTCTTGGCGCCTGCGGGGTAGTCGTAAAAGCCGCCACCACCGGCGCGGCCGGGGCGCTTGAGCTCCTTGACCATGCGCTCGACCAGCAGCTCGCCGGGCGTGGCGGTGTAGGTCTTGCCTTCGGCGGCGTAGTCGGCGCGGGTCTGGTCCAGCACGTGCACGCTCAGCGACAGCGCGGTTTCGTCCAGCACGGCCAGCGGGCCGACCGGCATGCCGGCCTGCATGGCGGCGTTTTCGATCACGGCGGCCGGAATGCCTTCGCCCAGCATGGCGGCGCCTTCCATCACAAAGGTGCCGAAGGTGCGGCTGGTGTAGAAGCCGCGTGAGTCGTTGACCACGATGGGCATCTTGCCCAGGGCCTGCACGTAGTCGAACGCGCGGGCCACGGTTTCGTCGTCGGTCTGTTTGCCGCGGATGATCTCGACCAGCTTCATCTTGTCGACCGGGCTGAAGAAGTGGATGCCGATGAACTTCTCGGGCTGGCTGCTGGCCGTGGCCAGGCCGCTGATGGGCAGGGTGGAGGTGTTGCTGGCAAAGAAGCCGCCGGGTGCCAGCATGCGGCTCGGCCTCTTGCGTGACCTTGGCCTTGAGGTCGCGGCTGTTCGAACACGGCTTCGATGATCAGGTCGCAGCCCTGCCAGGTCGGCCGCGCTGGCGGTGGGCGTGATGCGCGCCAGCAGCGGCCTGCTGCGTCTCGGCGCTCATGCGGCCCTTGTCCACGCGGGCCTGCGTGAGTTTGGCGCTGTAGGCCTTGCCCGCCTCGGCCTTCTCCAGGCTCACGTCCTTGAGCACCGTGGCGATGCCGCGGCTGGCCTGGGCATACGCGATGCCCGCGCCCATCATGCCGGCGCCCAGGATGCCGACCTTTTGCGGCTTGTAGCGCGGGGCACGCGCCTGGGCGCGACTGGCCGCTCTTGATCGCGTTCATGTTGAAGAAGAAGGTGTTGATCATGTTCGCGCCACGGGGCCAGTCGATCAGGCGGGCGAGGTAGCGGCTCTCGATGCGCAGGGCGGTGTCGTAGTCCACCATGCGCGCCTTCGACCATGGCGGCCAGCGCGGCCTCGGGCGCGGGGTAGCGGCCGCGCGTGGTCTTCTTGAGCATGGCCGGCGCCACGGTCGAGCGCGCCGGCGATCTTGGGGTTGGCGGGCGTGCCGCCGGGCATCTTGTAGTTCTTGTCGTCCCACGGCTGCACGGCGTGCGGGTGGGTGGCGATGTGGGCCAGCGCGGCGGGCAGCAGCTGCTCGCGCGTGGCCACCAGCTCGTGCACCAGTTGCAGCTCCAGCGCCTCGGCGGGGTTGAAGAGCTTGCCTTCCAGGATGTAGGGCTGCGCGCCCATCAGGCCCAGCAGGCGCGTCATCTTGGTCACGCCGGTGGCGCCGGGCATCAGGCCCAGCGTGACCTCGGGCAGGCCGAACTGGATCTTGGGGTCGGCCACGGCGATGCGGTAGTGGGCGACCAGCGCCACCTCCCACCCGCCGCCCAGTGCGGCGCCGTTGAGGCAGGCCACCACGGGGATGCCCAGCGTTTCGAGCGTGCGAAAGTGCTTCTTCATGCGCTCGATTTCGCCAAACGCGTTGGGCGCATCGGCGGGTGTGAGGCGCATGGTGGCCTTGAGGTCGGCACCGGCAAAGAAGCTGGTCTTGGCCGATGCGAGCACGATGCCTTTGAGCGCGGCGCCCAGGCGTTCGCGGTCGCCCAGCACCTGGGCCGTGACCTCGCCCAGCTCTTGCTGCCACTGGCGGCACATGGTGTTGACGGGGGAGTTGGTTTCGTCAAACGTGATGACGGCGACCTGGCCTTCGGTGCCCTGGGCGGGGATGAGTTCGTAGCGGATGGTTTGCATGTTGTTGTCTCCTTCCCAGTCAATCAGATTCGCTCAACGATGGTGGCAATGCCCATGCCGCCGCCCACGCACAGCGTGGCCAGGCCATAGCGCTGGCCCCGGCGGTGCAGTTCGTCAATCAGGGTGCCGAGGATCATGGCGCCCGTGGCGCCCAGCGGGTGGCCCATGGCGATGGCGCCGCCGTTCACGTTGACCTTGTCGTGCGGCACGCCCAGCTCGCGCATGAAGCGCATGGGCACGGCGGCAAAGGCCTCGTTCACTTCAAACAGGTCGATCTGGTCGATGGTCATGCCCGCACGGGCCAGCGCCTTCTTGGCAGCGGGCACGGGGCCGGTGAGCATGATGGTGGGGTCGGCACCGCTGAGCGCCGTGGCCACGATGCGCGCGCGGGGCGTGAGGCCGTGGGCCTTGGCGGCGGCCTCGTTGCCGATGAGCACGGCGGCGGCGCCGTCCACGATGCCCGACGAGTTGCCCGCGTGGTGCACGTGGTGGATGCGCTCCACCTGCGGGTAGCGCTGCAGCGCCACGGCGTCAAAGCCCATGCCGCCCAGTTGCTCGAACGAGGCCTTGAGCGCGCCCAGGCCTTCGAGGGTGGTCTTGGGCTTGATGAATTCGTCTTCCGCCAGGATGGTCTGGCCGATGAAGTCGCGCACGGGCACGACCGAATTCTTGAAGTAGCCCGCTGCGCGCGCGGCGGTGGCGCGGCGCTGGGATTCGAGCGCGAAGGCGTCCACGTCGGCGCGGGTGTAGCCGTCCAGCGTGGCGATCAGGTCGGCGCCGATGCCCTGGGGCACGAACAGCGTGGCGGAGTTGGTGGCGGGGTCTTGCGCCCAGGCGCCGCCGTCGGAGCCGATGGGCACGCGGCTCATGCTCTCCACGCCACCGGCCACCACCAGGTCTTCCCAGCCGCTGCGCACCTTCTGCGCGGCCATGTTCACGGCTTCCAGGCCCGATGCGCAAAAGCGGTTGACCTGCACGCCCGCACAGCGAAAGTCCCACCCGGCCTTGAGCGCAGCCACCTTCGGTAACACCGAGCCCTGCTCGCCCACCGGCGAGACAATGCCCATGACCACGTCGTCTACCGCCGCAGTGTCAAAGCGGTGGCGGGCTTGCAGCTCGGTCAGCAGGCCTGCGAGCAGGTCGATGGGCTTGACCTCGTGCAGGGTGCCGTCCTTCTTGCCCTTGCCGCGCGGGGTGCGCAGCGCGTCGAATACATAGGCTTCGGTCATGAATGGTCTCCGGTGGTTCTTTAAACTTCAAGCAGGTCTGCGTGATGAAGCAGTGCTGGGCGTGGCTCACGCCACAACAGCGCGCTTTCTGACGCGGGTGCGGTGGTTTTTGCACTATCTTTCGGCGGTTGCTATCTACATTTCTGGCTATGAAACGAAATACATCCCCTGCATTGCAGCGCATCGCGCGCAGCGCCATCGAATACGACGACACGCGCGAAGGGTTTGCGCTGGAGCACCATGTCGTGCTGGCCGCATCCAGTGCATTGGCGGTGGCGGCCTTCATGGCGCCCAGCCGCAGCTCGGCGGCCATTCGCGGCATTGGCGCAGGCTTGCTGCTGATGCGCGCCCTGAGTGGCAGCCAGGGCGTGCGCTCCTGGTTGAATGTCACCGACCGCCGCCCCGGCGCGCCGCTGAGCCCCGAAGAAGCGCGCGCCGCCTGGTATCTGTAACGGCTTTCGGCGTTCAGTGCGGCGTCGTTCGAGGCGTGGTTCATGGCGCTATTTGCCCAGACCCATGGCGCGCGCAATCACTTCTTTCATGATCTCGTTGGTGCCGCCGTAGATGCGTTGCACGCGCGCGTCGGCATAGGCGCGGGTGATGGGGTATTCCCACATGTAGCCATAGCCGCCAAACAGCTGCACGCATTCGTCCATCACCTTGCACTGCAGGTCGGTCGTCCAGTACTTGGCCATGCTGGCGGTTTCTGTGTCGAGCTGGTCGCGCGCGATCAGCTCACAGCATTTGTCCACGAACACGCGGGCCACCTGCACCTGGGTCTGCAGCTCGGCCAGGGTGTGGCGGGTGTTTTGAAATGACGCCACGCTCTGGCCAAAGACCTTGCGTTGCTTGACGTAGTCCAGCGTCCAGTCAATGGCGGCCTGGGCGGCCGCCACGGCGGTGATGGCGATCTGCAGCCGCTCCCAGGGCAGCTGCTCCATCAGGCAGATGAAGCCGCGCCCTTCCATGGCGGGGCCGCCCAGCAGATTCTCGGCGGGCACCTTCACGTCGTTGAAGAACAGCTCAGAGGTGTCCTGCGCCTTCATGCCCATCTTCTTGAGGCGCTGGCCTTTTTCAAAGCCGGGCATGCCGCGTTCGACCAGTAACAGGCTGGTGCCCTTGGCGCCTGCGGCCGGGTCGGTCTTGGCGACCACGATCACCAGGTCGGCATGCCAGCCGTTGGTGATGAAGGTCTTGCTGCCGTTCAGCACGTAGTGCGATCCATCCGCGCTCTTGATGGCCGTGGTCTTGATGCCCTGCAGGTCGCTGCCGGCAGCGGGCTCGCTCATGGCGATGGCGCCCACCACGGCGCCGCTGGCCATCTGCGGCAGGTACTTCTGTTTTTGGGCTTCGGTGCCGTAGTGCAGGATGTACGGCGCCACGATCTCGCTGTGCAGCCCAAAGCCGATGCCGGTGGTGCCCGCGCGCGCCAGCTCTTCCATCTGCGCCACGGAGTACAGCTTGTCGGCCCCGGCGCCGCCGTATTCCTCGGGCAGGCTCATGCACAGAAAACCGTTGGCGCCTGCCTGGCTCCACACCTCGCGCGCCACGTAGCCCTGGTCTTCCCAGTCGGCGTGGTGGGGCGTCACCTCTTTGTCGATGAAGCGGCGAAAGCTGTCGGCAAAGGCCTGGTGGTCGGGCTGGAAGAGGGTGCGTTCGATCATGGGCTTTGTCTCTTTCTATTTATGCAAAGTTACTGCTTGGTTAAATTTTGCCACCGCCGAGCTAAAAACGCACTCACAAAAACAAAAGGCCGCCCGAAGGCGGCCTGCTGGCAAAAATCAGGGCAGGTGGCTATTTCACGTAGTCAGACACCACTTTCCATTTGCCATCGGTGATTTGCGACAGGCGCGACAGGTCGCTGCCCAGGCGCTTCTGCGGGCCAAACGTGCCTTCTGCGCTGCCGAACATGTCGGGCGGAATCACCATGGTGTCCATCGCCTTGATGAAGCTGTCGGTGCTGAGGCCCGGACCCGCCTTCTGCGCGGCCTTGATGAAGGCGTCGACCGCGTTGTAGCCGTACACAGAGAACACTGTCGGATCTTCGTTGAACTTGGTCTTGTACTTGTTGGCCCAGAAGCGGATAGGCTGGCTTGCCTCGTCCAGGTAAGGGTGCTGCACCGTCATGGTGGCGTACAGGCCGTCCATGGGCTTGCCGCCAAGCTTGTGAATCAGGTCGGTGTAGGCCGCGCTGGAGCCGAGGAACGTGGGGTTGAAGCCCGTCTTGCGCGACTCGCCAATGGTGCCAATCGTCTCGCGGATGATGGTGCCCAGGATCACGAAGTCGCATTCCGATGACTTCATCTTGGCGACCTGCGACGAGAAGTCGGTGGCGCCGCGTTTGTAGGAAGTCTTCTCGGCGAAGTCCATGCCGATGGATTTGAGCGCCGCCTCGCCGCCGCGCATCACCTCCAGGCCAAACTCATCGTCCTGATAAATGGTGCAGACCTTCTTGGCGCCTTTTTCCTTGATCAGCTTGGGCGCGGCCAGACGGATCTGGTCATAGTAGGTGGCGGCAAACGAATACTTGAGCTTGTGGAAGGGCTCGTACATCTCGCGCGCGGCCGTCACGGGGAAGAAGTTGATGACGTTCTTGCTGAACTGCACGGGCATGGCGGCCAGGTTTTGGGCTGTACCGATGTGCGCAATCATCATGAAGATCTTGTCCTGATTGACCAGCTTTTGGGCGGCCAGCACGGCTTTCTTGGGGTCGTAGCCCGAGTCTTCCACCTTCAGGTCGAGTTTGCGGCCGTTGATGCCGCCTTGCTCGTTGGCCTCGTCCACACGCAGCATCATGCCCAGCCGCACCTGCTTGCCAAAGCCCGCCAGGGGCCCCGACAAATCCTGAATGGATCCCAGCGTGATGGTGTCTTTGCTCACGCCCTGGCTGGGCTGCGCGTGCGCAGAGGCCCCGGCCATGGCCACGATGGCCAGCGCGGCAATGTGATGAAGTTTCATGGCACGTCTCCTTTGGTTGGATCGAACTCGGTTGCTCGTTATAGAACGATGCCCAGGGTGGGGCACCAGCACTTTCCCTATCTCTGGCGGGCGGCGGCGCGGGTGTGCCTGGGCTTCGACAGGCTCAGCCCGAACGGGACAGTGCGCAAGACAACCCCGTCCGTTCAGCCTCTGCCTGTCGAAGGCCACTTACCGGTACATCGCCTCTATCTGTGGCGCGTACTTCTGCTGCACCAGCTTGCGCTTGAGCTTCATCGTGGGTGTCAGCTCCTCGTCCTCTGCCGTGAGCTGCGTGTCGAGCAGGAAGAACTTCTTGATCTGCTCCACCCGCGCAAACTTGGCATTGACGCGGTCGAGCTCGGCCTGGATCAGGTCCTGGACCTCTCGGGTACGGGTCAGGCTGGCGTAGTTGCTGAACGGCACGTCGTTGTCCTGTGCGTACTTCTCCACGTTCTCCTGGTCGATCATGATGATCACAGTCAGATACGGCAGCTTGTCGCCAATGACCACCGCGTCCGTCACGTAGGGGCTGAACTTGAGCTCGTTCTCCAGCTCGCTGGGCGTGATGTTCTTGCCGCCCGGCCGTGATGATGATGTCCTTCATGCGGTCGGTGATGCGCAGGTAGCCGTCGGCGTCGATCAGGCCCACGTCGCCGGTGTGCAGCCAGCCGTCGGGGTCGATCGTTTCGGCGGTTTTTTCCGGCAGGTTCAGGTAGCCCTTGAAGACGTTGGGGCCGCGCACGAGGATCTCGCCGGTCGCTGGGTCCACGCGTACTTCGTTGTAGGTGGCCGCCGGGCCGATGGAGCCGGGCTTGATGCGGCTGGCGGGCACGCCGGTGGCGGCGCCGCAGGTCTCCGTCATGCCCCATACCTCCAGCATGGGAACGCCCAACGCCAGGTACCACTTCACCAGTTCGGGTGAGATGGGTGCCGCGCCAGTAACGAGGAAACGCGCACGATGAATGCCGATGAGCTTGCGCACGTTGTTCAGCGCCAGCCAGCGCGCAACCTGAAACTGAAGCTTGAGCCCGCCGCCCACGGGCTGGCCTGCGAGTACCAAGTCGGCAATGCGCGTGCCGACGCCGATGGACCAGGCATAGGCTGCCTGCTGCATGCGTGTGGATTCCTTCGAGCGCAATCATCACGCCGGAGTAGAACTTTTCCCACACACGCGGCACGGCGGTAAACACCGTGGGCGCGATCTCGCGCACGTTCTCGGGCACGGTGTCGGGGTTCTCGACAAAGTTGAGTTTGGCCCCGGTGTAGAGCGAAAAGTATTCACCGCCCATGCGCTCGGCAATGTGGCACAGCGGCAGAAAGCACATCGTCTCGTCGTCTTCGCTGCGCGAGATCAGCGTGTTGTAGCCGCGCACGGTGTAGGTGAGCGCGGCATGGGTGTGCATGGCGCCCTTGGGCTTGCCGGTGGTGCCCGAGGTGTAGACGAGGATGGCCACATCGTCTGCCTTGCAGCCTTGCACGCGCTGCGTGATCGCATCGGGATGTTGCTGGTTGAACGTGCGGCCCAGCTCGCGCAGGGCCTGCAGGCTCAGCACATGCGGGTCATCCAGGCCCCGCAGACCTTCCATGTCGAACACCACAATCTTGCGCAGCAAGGGCAGGCTGCTGCGCACCTCCAGGGCCTTGTCGAGCTGCTCGTCGTCTTCCACAAACAGCACAGTCGTGCGCGAGTCTTCGCTGAGGTAGTGCACTTGCGCCGCCGCATCGGTGGGGTAGATGCCGTTGGACACACCGCCGCAGCTCAGCACCGCCAGATCCGCCAACACCCATTCGATGTTGGTGTTCGACAAGACAGAAGCGCATTCGCCCGGTGCGAAGCCCAGCGACATCAGGCCACCCGCAATCTCACGCACCGCCTCGGCGGTCTGGTCCCAGGTCCAGCTCCTCCAAATGCCGAGTTCTTTCTGGCGCATCCACACGCGCGGTCCGCGACTGTTCACGGCGTTCCAGAACATCGCGGGGATGGTGTCGCCCGCCAGCACGTCGGTGCCTGCGGGTTGGATGTGAGAGGTCCCAGAGATTTGACATTTCAGTAATCCGCTTCGCTCTGCTTCGTTGGCTGCGCATGAAACTGGCGAGGCCGAAGCCAGCGTCCCCGCGCAAGGGCCGCCAAGCCGCGCAGGCGGCGCTTTGCTTGCGTGCGCTGGGGGCTGAGGGCCGCGGCTCCAAGCCTGCCTGCGCAGGCTGGACGTGCCCGAAGAGCGGCCGTGTCTGGCGCACGCACGGAGGGGCGAAGCGACTAGGGGGAGATTCATCTCATCTCCATGTTTTCTTTTTCTTCCAGCGCCGCTCTCCGCGCACGCCTTCGTCCTTCATGCCCAGGTAGAACTCCTTGATGTCGTCCTTCTCGCGCAGGCGCTCACAGCTGTCTTCCATCACGATGCGGCCGTTCTCCAGCACGTAGCCGTAGTCCGATGCATTCAGGGCCATGTTCGCGTTCTGCTCTACCAGCAAGATGGTGGTGCCGCGCTCCCGGTTGATGCGCACCACGATCTCGAAGATCTCTTTGGTGAGCTTGGGCGACAGGCCCAGGCTGGGCTCGTCGAGCAAGATGAGCTGCGGGTTGGCCATGAGCGCACGCGAGATCGCCAGCATCTGCTGCTGCCCGCCGGAGAGCAGGCCCGCGTCCTGCGCGGCGCGCTCCTTCAGTATGGGGAAGTAGCCGAACACGGTTTCGATGTCGCGCGCCACCGCGTCCTTATCGGTGCGCGTGTAGGCTCCCATCAGGAGGTTGTCGCGCACCGACAGCAGCGGGAACACCTCGCGCCCCTCGGGTACATGCATGAGACCTCGGCGCACGATGGCGGCGGGGTCGTTGGCGGTGATGTCGACACCCTGGAATTCGATAGAGCCCTTGCGCGGGTCGATGATGCCGCTGATGGTTTTAAGAATGGTGGTCTTGCCCGCACCGTTGCTGCCCAGCACGGCGGCGATCTCGCCGCGTCGCACCTGCAGGCTCACGCCGCGAATGGCCTTGATGGGGCCGTAGGCGCTCTCCACGTTCTGCAGGCGCAGCAGGGGCTGGTCGCCAGGATCAGCCTGTGCGGCAGCAAGCACCGCGCTCATGGTCGGGCTCCGAAGGCGCTGCCAGGTGGGCGGCGCAGGTTGCTCACATCGTCAATGGTGCCCAGATACGCCTCGATCACACCCGGGTGCGCCTGCACCTCGCGCGGCGTGCCCATGGCGACCAATTCGCCCTGGTTCATGGCCAGCACGCGGTCGGACACCTTGGACACCAGCGACATGTCGTGCTCCACCATCAACACGGTGATGCCCAGCTCGTGCTGGATGTCCTGGATCCAGAACGCCATGTCGTCGGTTTCTTCCATGTTGAGGCCCGATGAAGGCTCGTCGAGCAGAAGCAGTTGCGGCTCGGTGCACAGCGCGCGGGCCAGCTCCACCACCTTGCGCACGCCGTAGGGCAGGCCCGCCACCAGGGTGTCCCGGTAGTGCTGCAGGTCCAGAAAGTCGATGATCTGCTCGGCTTTTTCGCGCGCACGCACTTCGGCGTCGCGCACCTTGCGGGTAAAGAACATGTCTTGCCACACGCCTGTTTCGCGCCGCGTGTGGCGACCGATCAGCAAGTTGTGCAGCACGCTGGCGTGCTCGAAGAGCTCGATGTTCTGAAACGTGCGCGCTATCCCGAGGCCCGCCACCTTGTGCGGCGGCTGGTCGGTCAGCGGCAGCATGGCACCGCCAGGGCCTGCGTAGGCAATGGTGCCAGCGGTGGGCGTGTAGATGCGGCTAATAAGGTTGAACACCGTGGTCTTGCCCGCTCCGTTGGGGCCGATGAGGGTAAACACCTCACCACGCCGCACGTCAAAGCTCACGTTGTTGACCGCCAGCACGCCACCAAAGCGCACGCTGAGGTTCTGTGCGCTGAGCAGCACGTCGTTGTTCATGGTGGGCGTCGCGCTCATTTCAGCCTGTCGGACTTCTGGAAAGACTTCTGTCGCTTGAACAGGCCTTTGCGGTAGAACGGAAACATCTGCAGCCAGGTGCGCACCTTGAGCCACCGGCCATAAAGACCCATGGGCTCAAACAGTACAAACGCGATCAGCACTGCGCCATACACCACCGCCTGCAGGCCTGGCGCCTGCCCGATGGCGGCGGGCAGCCAGTCTTTGCTGAGCGAGATCATCTGCGGCATGGTGATCAGAAAGATGGCCCCGAGGAAAGCCCCGTGTACCGACCCCAGTCCGCCGATCACGATCATCAGCAGCAGGTCGATGGATTGCAGAATGTTGAACTGGTCGGGCGAGATGAACTGCAGCTTGTGCGCATACAGCGCGCCCCCCACCCCCGCCAGTGCGGCCGACAGCGAAAACGACAGCGTCTTGTAACGCGCCAGGTGAATGCCCATGCTCTGCGCTGAAATTTCTGAATCGCGGATGGCCACAAACGCCCGGCCCGTGGGCGAGCGCAGCAGGTTCAGGATGCCCAGCGTGCTGACCACCGCAATGACCAGGCACAGAAAGTAGAACGACTCGGTGGATTCGAACTTGAAGCCAAAGATCTCGGGCGGCACCAGGTGCTTGCCAGAGTTGCCGCCGGTGACGGACTCCCAGCGGGCAAACACCTCTTCGACGATGAAGCCGAACGACAACGTTGCCATGCCCAGGTAGATGCCTTTGACGCGCAGCGCGGGCAGACCGACCACCACGCCCACTGCCGCGGAGAGCCCCGCAGCGCAAGCCAGCGACAGCGCAAACGGCCAGCCCATGCCCGTCAGCACCGCTTGTGTGTAGGCACCCACCCCCAAAAACGCCGCGTGCCCTAGCGAGAACTGTCCGGTAAATCCGGCCAGCAGCATCAGCCCCAGGCCCACGATGCCGTAGATGAGCACAAAGGTGAGCTGCGCCAGCCAGTATTCGGGCGCCACCCAGGGTGCGGCGACCAGGGCCAGGCACAGCAGGCTGTACCAGAACACATGCCCGCCATGTTTGGCCAGGCGCAGGTCTTGTTCGTAGCTGGTTTTGAAGATGAATCTCATGGGGTCACACCTTCTTGCGCAGCTTTTCGCCGAACAGCCCGTTGGGTTTGACCATCAACATGATGAGCACCACGATGTATGCCGCCGTGTCCTTGAAGCCGTCGGGCAGGTAGAAGCCGGAGAGCGATTCGACAATACCGATGACGAGGCCGCCCACAATCGCCCCCGGCAGACTTCCGAAGCCACCCACCACGGCGGCCGGAAAGGCCTTGAGCCCGATGAGTCCCATGTTGGCGTGCACGAAGGTGATGGGCGCCAGCAGCAGGCCCGCTACGGCGGCCACGGCAGCGGCCAAGCCCCAGGCCAGTCCGTTAAGGCGCTGTACCGGAATTCCCATGTAGTACGCCGCCAGCTGGTTTTGCGACGACGCTTGCATGGCGATGCCGAGCTTGCTATAGCGGAACATGGCGAACAACAGCACGCACAGCACGCCGGTGGCGCCAATCACCACCAGTTGCTCGGCGCTGAGCACCAGCTCGCCCAGGCGCAGCGACATGTCTTTGTACGGCACGGGCAGCGTGTGCGTGTCGGTGCCGATGTTGGGGATCATCGTGACCAGCCCGCGCAGCACATACCCGATGCCGATGGTGAGCATGACGATAGAGAAGGCTGGCTGGCCGAGAATGGGGCGGATGACCGCGCGTTCCAGCACGGTGCCAAACAGGCCCATCGCCAGGATGCTGGCCAGCACCGCCACCCAGAAGGGAAAACCCAGCACCGTCATCAACGCCAGCCCGCCGAAGGCGCCGAGCATCATGAGCTCGCCCTGGGCAAAGCTGACGGTTTCCGTGGCCTTGTAGATGAGCACGAAGCCCAGCGCAATCAGGCCGTAGATGCACCCCTGGGAGATACCGCTGATCAACAGTTGCACAAATTGCACCGATGCTCCCTGGAGTATTTTTACAAAGCGGACGCTTTGCGAAAATGATGTTGCATGGACCGCGCCCAAACCGTACTTGGGGCTAACCCTGAGGCTGTTGCGCTGTCACCCGCCGCAGCGTCTTGTGGTGGGGCATCGCGAGCCAGCCGATGTTGACCGAGCCGATGGACTGGCGCAATAAGGGTTGCCGCCGATACGAGGGCCCCACTGAAGTCGGGGAAAGGAGGCGCCGTGACCGCGCTGCTCGGCACGTGGCGAGGGGACATGTTGCCCGGTGATGTGTGTGCGCGTGCGATCAGGTTCGCGCCTGCAGCGACCGTGGATGCGCAAATGGCCCGAAGCGCAGGAATTTAAGTCAAAATGGCCTCTAGCGCTTTTGCATAAAGCGCGAGCAGCTACAAAATCAGGAGTGTTTTGACACCACCGCCTGCACCACCGCCACACCCACCCACAGGAACTCCATGAGCAAGTCCGCAACGCCGCCCCCACACGAGTTCGAGCCCGCGTTCATCGCCGGGCTCAAGTCGATATTTGAAGAAAAGATCGTGTTCAACCAAGTGCTGGGGTTGAAGGTGATTGACCTGCGCCCCGAAGGCGTGACAGGCCGCATCGACATGAAGCCCGAGCTGGTGGGCCACTACGCCTACAACCGCATCCACGGCGGCGTGATCAGCGCAGGGCTGGACGCCATGGGCGGGCTTGCCGTGATGGCCGCCATTGGTGCCAAACACATGGATGAAGCGCCAGAACAGCGGCTGCACCGCTTTGCCAAGCTGGGCACCATCGACTTGCGCATCGACTATCTTCGCCCCGGCATTGGCAGCCACTTTGAACTGCGCGCCCACGTGCTACGCCTGGGCTCGCGCGTGGCCACCACGCGGATGGAGTTTCTGGGGCCCGACGGCGAAATCATGTCCGCAGGCGCCGCCGCTTACATCGTGTCGTGACAGGCCGCCAGAAGGCTCGCACACGGTAGGAAGGCGCCGCGCGAGTGCGAGTGCGAATGTGTACCGCTGCAAGCCTTGCAAGCGCATGCTACGAGAGAACCGTTTGGTTACCGTTCTTGCGAAACGAAGGCATCTTTCGCTGGCGTGCGTCCCTACGATGACTCTCTTTTCAAGGAGATCTGATGGCCGTGCAAAACCCCTTCTTTGGCAAACGCGAACCCGAACCGTTCCAACCCCGCCACAGCGCCACTTCATCCTCAGGGCTCAATAGCGCGTCGGCCAGCAATGCAGCCGCTGCCGCCCAGGCCCAGGCAGCCACTGCAACTGCCACCAGCCCTGCGGTGCCCCCATCGTCTGCCAGCGATTCCTCGGGCAGCAAACTGACCGTCGGCCCCAACATCAAGCTCAAGGGCGTCGAGATCACCGATTGCGACACCCTCGTGGTGGAAGGCACGGTCGAAGCCACAATGGATTCGCGCGTGATCCACATTTCGGAACGCGGCGCCTTCAAAGGTTCGGCCGAGATCGATATTGCCGAGATCCACGGCGAGTTCAACGGCACGCTCACCGTGCGCCAGAAGCTGGTGATCTACAGCACCGGCAAGGTCAACGGCAAGATCCGTTACGGCAAGCTGGTGGTGGAAGAGGGCGGGCAACTGGCGGGTGAGATCCAGTCCGGTTTCGCGCCTTCCAGCGCGTCCTCGTCCAGCATGCAACAGCGCCCCGCACCGGCGGTGCGGACGGAGCCAACCGCTCTGGCGGCCTGAACGCACACAGCGGGAGCTTTTTCGTTCCCGCATATCGATCACCGGGGCGCAGTCCGGGCGGCGCGCCCCCGGCGTGAAAGTCTTAGGGCGGGTGCTCAGTTCGCGCCGACAGGCTTGGGCACGGGCCGGGGCCTGCCCTGGTCGTCAATGGCCACGTAGGTCAACCGCGCCTCGGTCACCTTCACATACCGGCCCTGGTCGGTAAAACGTTCGGCATACACCTCCACCTGCACGGTGACGGAGGTGTTGCCCACGCGCGTGATGGACGAGAAAAACGACAGGATGTCGCCCACGCGCACCGGCTGCTTGAAGATGAATTCATTGACCGCCACCGTGGCCATGCGGCCCTGGATGTAACGGGCCGGCAGCACCGAGCCGGCCAGATCGACCTGCGCCATCACCCAGCCGCCAAAAATGTCGCCATTGCCGTTGGTGTCTGCGGGCATGGGGATGACCTTGAGCACCAGCTCCTTGTCGGTGGGTAATGCGGCGGGGGGTGGGCTGAAAACGGCAGACATGGGCACAATCTCGGGTTGGGGCTGAGCCAATCCTCCAGGAACCATGGGTTTTGCGCGGGGCTCTGGCCCTGCAAAACCACCTTGGCAACAGCCGGGTCGGTAATAACAACAACACCTGGAATTGTCCCCCATGCGCCACCTTGGCGAAACCGCCCCCCCGAGCCCCGGCAACCCCGCGCCTGCAAAGTCCGATTGGGCAACGCTGAACCGACTGCTGCCCTACCTGTGGGAGTACAAGTGGCGCGTGATTGCCGCCATCGTTTTCATGGTGGGTGCCAAGCTGGCCAATGTCAGCGTGCCCCTGCTGCTCAAGACGCTGGTGGACGCAATGAACTTCAAGCCCGGCGACCCGGCCACGCTGCTGGTGGTGCCGGTCGGGCTGCTGCTGGCGTATGGCGCGTTGCGGCTGTCCACCTCGTTGTTTACCGAGCTGCGTGAGTTGGTGTTTGCCAAGGCTACCCAGGGGGCCGCGCGCTCGATTGCGTTGCAGACGTTTCAGCACTTGCACGCGCTCAGCCTGCGGTTTCACCTGGAGCGGCAAACCGGCGGCATGACGCGCGACATCGAGCGTGGCGTGCGCGGCATCGAGTCGTTGATCTCGTTCACGCTCTTCAACATCGGTGCCACGCTGATCGAGGTGGCGCTGGTGCTGTCGGTGTTGGCCGTCAAGTTCGACGCCTGGTTTGCCTGGATCACGTTGGCGGCGCTGGCGTTCTACATCACCTTTACCGTGCTGGTGACCGAGTGGCGCACCCAGTTTCGCCGCGAGGCGAACGAGTTTGATTCGGCCGCGCACACCAAGGCCGTGGATTCGCTGCTCAACTACGAAACTGTCAAATACTTCAATAACGAAGGCTTTGAGGCTGCCCGTTATGACGAGAGCCTGGAGCGCCTGCGGCGCGCGCGCCTCAAAAGCCAGACCACGCTGTCGGTGCTCAATACCGGCCAGCAGCTCATCATTGCCATCGGACTGGTGGCCATGCTGTGGCGCGCCACGCAGGGCGTGGTCGACGGCCGTATGACGCTGGGCGACCTGGTCATGGTCAACGCCTTCATGATCCAGCTGTACATCCCGCTCAACTTTCTGGGTGTGATCTACCGCGAGATCAAACAAAGCCTGACCGACCTGGACAAGATGTTCACGCTGATGGACAAGGAGCGCGAGGTGGCCGATGCCCCCGGCGCCGCAGCCGCTGGCGGGTCTGGACCAACCCACGGTGCGGTTTGAGGACGTGCACTTTGCCTACGAAACCCGCAAGGGCAACGACCTGAGCACGGGGCGCCCCATCCTGCAGGGCATCAGCTTCGAGATTCCGGCGGGCAAGACCGTGGCCGTGGTCGGGCCGTCGGGCTCGGGCAAGTCGACGCTGGCGCGGCTGTTGTTCCGCTTTTATGACATTCAGCAAGGCCGCATCACCATCGCGGGGCAAGAGATCCGCAGCGTGACGCAAGCCAGCGTGCGCCAGGCGATTGGCATCGTGCCGCAAGACACGGTGCTGTTCAACGACACCGTGGCCTACAACATTGCCTACGGACGCACCGGTGCGAGCCAGGCCGAGGTGGAGGCCGCGGCTCAGTCCGCGCGCATTCACGACTTCATCGCCAGCACCCCCAAGGGCTACGCCACGATGGTCGGCGAGCGCGGGCTCAAGCTGTCGGGCGGCGAAAAGCAGCGCGTGGCCATTGCCCGCACCTTGCTCAAGAACCCGCCCATCCTCATCTTTGACGAGGCCACGTCGGCGCTTGATTCTGCCAACGAACGCGCCATCCAAGCCGAGCTGCAAAGCGTGGCGCAGAACAAGACCACGCTCGTGATTGCGCACCGCTTGTCTACGGTGGTGGACGCGCACGAGATCCTGGTCATGGATTCAGGCCGCATCATCGAGCGCGGGACCCATGCGCAGTTGCTGGCCCAGCGTGGCCGTTACGCCAGCATGTGGGCGTTGCAGCAGAGTGACCCCAGCGCCTGACGGCCCCGACCTGGAACATCTCTATTTCTGTTTTCTTTCTCTCGACATTTTTTTGCCATGAAGCCCGTCCTGCTCGCCCTCATGTTCCTTTCCGACGACCACTGCGCCCAGTTGTCGCAATCGTTCGATCTGATTTACGCACCCGATGCCGCCCAAGCCACTGCAGCCATCACCGAGCACGGCCCGCGCATCACGGCGGTGTTGACCATTGGCTCCACCGGGCTGAGCGCTGCGCAGATCGATGCGCTGCCCCAGCTGTCGCTCATCTGCGCGCTGGGTGCGGGTTACGAGAACATTGCGGTGCAACACGCCAAGGCGCGGGGCATTGTGGTGGCCAATGGTGCGGGCACCAACGATGACTGCGTGGCGGACCATGCCTGGGGCCTGCTGATTGCCGCCGTGCGCGGCATTCCCAAGCTCGACCAGCTCACACGCGACGGCGTCTGGCGCACGGCCCTGCCGCTGCCGCCCAACGTCTCGCACAAGCGCTTGGGCATCATCGGCCTGGGCACCATCGGCAAGAAGATCGCGCAGCGCGCGCTGGGTTTTGAGGTGCAGGTGGGTTACCACAACCGCAGCGCCCGCACCGATGTGCCGTACCGCTACTTTGCAGACGTGACTGCGCTGGCCGAGTGGGCAGATTTCCTGGTCGTGGCCACGCCGGGCGGCGCTGGCACGCAGCACATGGTCAACGCGGCGGTGCTCAACGCCCTGGGCCCGCGCGGCTACGTGGTCAACATCGCGCGGGGCAGCGTGATCGATACCCAGGCATTGGCCCAGGCCCTGAAGGACGGCCGCGTCGCCGGAGCGGGCCTGGATGTGTACGAAAGCGAGCCCGCGCCACCCGCCGAGCTGCTGGGCCTGGACACCGTGGTGCTGACCCCGCACGTGGCGGGCTGGTCGCCCGAAGCGGTCCAGGCATCGGTGGACCGGTTTGTGGAGAACGCACGCCGGCACTTTGCAGGCGAGGCGCCCGTGTCTCCCATCTGAAATTTGAATGAAATTGGCCTCTAGCGCTTATTGGATAAGCGCCAGCAGCTATCAATTGCGGAGTAGTTGCGATGTCCATCAATGTTGAGGCCTTGCAGACTCAGCTGCGCGCGTTCGCGGCCGAGCGCGCGTGGCAGCCGTTTCACACGCCCAAGAATCTGTCGATGGCGCTGATGGTGGAGGCGGCTGAACTGGCCGAGATCTTCCAATGGATGACGCCCGAGCAGTCGCTGGCGGTGCGCGATGACCCGGCGCTGAAAGAGCCCATCGCCGACGAGGTGGCCGATGTGTTGTTGTACCTGCTGCAGATTGCTGACCACGCGGGTGTGGACTTGGCGCAGGCGGTGGAGAACAAGCTGCGCAAGAACGCCATCAAACACCCGGTACCGCGCGCATTGGGCCCAGCAGCAGACACTTAGAATTTGAACGAAAAGTGCCTCTAGCGCTTTATAGATGAGCGCTAGTAGCTATCAATAGTAGAGCGTTTGGTGTGTGTGGCGACGGCCCTTCATGCGTAAAAAAGCCCCGCTGTAGCGGGGCTTTTGCATGGCGCCTTCGTGGCAGATCAGCGGCGCAGGGCTTGCCTCTGATTACTTGCGCGCCGCAATCGCCTTCTCGGCCGACGTCACCAGGTCGGCGCCGATCTGGCCTTTCCACTTGTCGTACACGGGGCGCGTGGCCTTCACAAAGGCCGCGCGTTCGGCGGGGCTCAACTGGGTCACGGTCACGCCCAAAGCGCCGATGTCCTTGAGCAGGGGCTTGTCGGCTTCGATCACGCCTTTGCGGGCGATAGCGATTTCTTCTTTGCCCGCGTCAATGGCGGCCTGCTTCACGATCTCGCGGTCGGCAGGCGTCCACGATGCCCAGATGTCCTTGTTGACCACAAAGATCAGCGGGTCGTTCACGTAGCCCCACAGGGTGATGTGCTTTTGCGCCACGCTGTGCAGCTTGGCGGCGGTGAAGATGGACAGCGGGTTTTCCTGGCCGTCCACGGCGCCGCTGGCAAATGCGGGTTGTGCATCGGCCCAGCTCATCTGCGTGGGGTTGGCGCCCAGCGCGGTGAAGGTATCGAGGAACAGGGGCGAGCCCACCACGCGGATCTTCAGGCCCTTGAGGTCTTCAGGCGACTTGATTGCCTTCTTGGAGTTGGAGATCTCACGGTAGCCGTTTTCGCCCCAAGCCAGCGGCACCACGCCCGCCTTGTCCAGCGTGGCGAAGATGCTCTTGCCCACGTCGCCCTGCGTCACCGCGTCGACGGCAGCGTAGTCGGGGAACAAGAAGGGCAGCGAGAACAGGTTGAGCTGCTTGACCTGGGGCGACCAGTTGATGGTGGAGCCCACGGCCATGTCGATCACGCCCTGGCGCAGTGCACTGAACTCACGCGTCTGGTCGCCCTGGATCAGCGACACGCCGGGGTACAGCTTGATGTTGATGCGGCCGTTGGTGCGCTCGCGCACCTTGTTGGCCCACAGCTCGCCGCCCTTGCCCCAGGGGAACGCGGTGCCCAGCACGAGCGACATGCGGTATTCGCTCTTGTAGGCGGTTTGTGCCAGCGCAGCGGGAGCGGTGAAGGCCAGGGCTGCAGCCGCGGCGACGGCAGAAGTCAAAAAGGTACGCAATTTCATGGTTTCAGTCTCCTTTATAGAAATGGGTGCAAGGTTTGGCGGTTAGCTCAGCAGAAAAATTCGGGTGTACGCGCGGGCTATTGATTGGGTTGGTCAGTAGCCCAGGCGTTGGGGCAGCCACAGCGCCAGTTGCGGCCAGATGACCACGGCCAGCATGACCATGCACATAGCCACCAGAAACCAGCCCACCCAACGCGAAGTTTGTTCGATGCGCACGCCGGCAATGCGGCTGGACACCATCAGGTTCACTGCCATAGGCGGGGTGAATTGGCCCAATGCCACGTTCAGCGTCAGCAGCACGCCAAACCATACAGGGTCCCACTGGTAGTGCTGCATGATGGGTGCCATCAGCGGCACAAAAATCAGGAAGATGGAGATCCCATCCAGGAACATGCCGGTGATGATGAGCAGCAGTATCAGCAAGGCCAGCACGCCGTATTCCCCCAGGCCCGAGCCCACGATGGCGCGGGTGATGGGGTCGATTACCCCCAGGGTGGACAGCGAAAACGCAAAAATCCCCGCCAGCGACACCACCAGCAAGATCACGGCTGAAAGCTCGCCAGATTCACGCAGGATGGGGAACAGGTCGCGCACGCTGATCGTGCGGTGCACGACCATGCCCACAAACAGGCCGTAGAAAACGGCGACCACGGCTGCTTCGGTGGGGGTGAACCAGCCAGCGCGCATACCGCCCAAAATGAGTACCGGCGCTGCGAGGCCCCACGAGGCTTCGCGCAGGCTCTTCCAGAACGCGGGGCGGGGCAAGTGCATTTCGTGGGTGCCCATCCCATGGCGGCGCGACAGCCAGACCGCGGGCACGATCAGCGCCAGACCCGCCAGAATGCCCGGGATCATGCCGGCCGCAAACAACGCAGGCACCGAGGCGCCAGGCACCAGCACCGAATACACGATGAACGCCACCGATGGCGGAATCAAAATGTCGATGGACGCCGCAGCGCCCACCACCGCGGCGGAAAACGGTGCCGGGTAACCTGCACGCGACATCGCCACGATCATCACGCCGCCCACAGCGGCTGCAGTTGCAGGGCCAGAGCCTGAAATGCCGCCCAGAAACATCGCCACGGCCACCACCACCAGCGGCAGCATGCCGGGGCCACGCCCCACGATGGAGACGGCGAGGTTGACCAGCCGCAGCGCCACGCCCGATCGGTCGAAGATCGAGCCCACCAGCACAAACATCGGAATCGCCAGCAGCGGATATTTGCCCAGGCCTGCGAAGAAGTTCTGCGGCACCGCCAGCAGGCCAAACCACTGCGAGTCAGCATTGGCCACTGCAATGGCCGCAGCGCCCGCCAGGCCCAGCGCAGCGCCAATGGGAACGCCCGCCAGCATCAGCGCCACAAAGGCGACAAACAACAGCGTGGCGGTCATGGCGCCGAATCTCCGCCGGTGGAGTCGTCGGCAAATGTTTTGCGTCCGCTGCGCACAAAGTGCCCCAGCGCGCGCAAGGTAATCAGTGCGGAGAAAACCGGCAACCAGATGGAATACCACCACTGCGGCACACCGATGCCGGGGGAGGTTTCGCCAAAACGGAAGTCGTCCCACACCACACGTGCGCTCAGCACGGTAATCAGCGCAAACAGCAGCGCCACCATCAAGCCGCCCAGTTGGGCCAGCACCCGCCGGCGCCGGGCTGAACCGCTTTCGGTAAAGAACTCGATGCGGATATGTCGGTCGCGTGCCACGGCAGCAGAACCGCCCACCAGGGCCAGCACGATCATCAGGAACACCGAGATTTCTTCTGTCCAGGCAAACGACGAATTGGTGAAATAACGCACCAGCACATTGACAAACGTGATGAGGGCCAATGCCGCCATCACCAGCACCGTGAGCCAGTCTTCAAGGCGCAGCGCGCGGGGTTCGGCTGGGGCCGGTGGCACCGACGGCGCAGCGTTGGCGGCGGGCCGGGTGGGAGGGGTGGAGGGCATGGAGTCGTCGAGCGGTCAGGAGATCAAACACAGCAGCGGATGCGTTGTCGCTCTGCCCGGCGGTGTTGTGCACCAAGGGCGGGGACGCGCTGCGCCAAGGGTGTTCGCAGCGCCGTGCATTATGCGGCCTGCTCGTATGTGTGCACATCATTGGTGCGTGTGCATGCGCCCATGTGCGTCTTCATGCGGACGCACGCCGCTTTTGAAGCGCCCGCGTTGCAGCAGACTCACGCCAGCGGACTTTACGGACGGCACGGATAATGCGCCGATGGAAACCAAGTGGCTTGAAGATTTTGTCAGTCTTGCGGAAACGCGCAGCTTCAGCCGGTCGGCCCAGCTGCGGCACGTGACGCAACCCGCGTTTTCGCGGCGCATTCAAGCGTTGGAGGCGTGGGCAGGCACCGATCTGGTGGACCGCAGCTCGTACCCCACACGCCTCACGCCCGCAGGCAAAACGCTGTACGACCAGGCGCTGGAGGTGCTGCAGGCACTGCAGAACACACGGGCCATGTTGCGAGCGCACACCAGCGCCGGCAAGGACATGATCGAGTTTGCCGTGCCGCACACCCTGGCGTTCACGTTTTTCCCGGCCTGGGTGTCCAGTCTGCACGACAAGTTTGGTCCCTTCAAAAGCCGCCTCATCGCGCTGAATGTGCACGACGCCGTGATGCGTTTGGTTGAAGGTGGCTGTGACCTGTTGATTGCTTACCACCACCCTTCGCAGCCGTTTCAACTGGATGCCGACCGGTATGAAATGGTGAGCCTGGGCCAGGAAGTGCTCTCGCCCTACAGCAAGGCCGATGCCGACGGCCAACCCTTGCACCGCCTGCCTGGCCGGGCAGGCCAGCCGTTGCCCTACCTGGGCTATGCGCCGGGTGCGTATCTGGGGCGGGTGACCGAACTGATTCTCAAAGAGGCGGGCACGCCCATCCATCTGGAGCGCGTCTACGAAACCGACATGGCCGAAGGGCTCAAGGCCATGGCGCTGGAGGGCCATGGCGTGGCCTTTCTGCCGCACAGCGCTGTGAAGAAGGAACTGCGCTCGCGCCGACTGGTCAGCGCTGCACCGTCCGAGGCGGACGCCTTGCAAATGACGATGGACGTGCGCGCTTACCGCGAGAAACCGACCGGCAAGGAAGCGCCCAAGGGCACGGCCCAGGCGCTGTGGACCTACCTGCAAACCCAAGCAGGGTCATGCTAAGGGTAAATACGGATATAAACACTTTGCATAGTTGTGCGCCCAAACGGCATTGGAGTTTCACGGTAACGACACGTACAGTCTGCGCCATCGACGGGTTGGTCGATGCAGCGTGTGCCTAGGCAGGCCCCACGGTGGCACGAAGATTGCAAATCCGACCTATCCACTCACCGAAAGACCGTATGAAAGTTCAGCATTGGGGATTTGCCTGGGGCCTGGTGGCTCTGTGCTGCACCTGCGCGGCGTCGGCCCAGGGTGTGCTGGAACGCATCAGCGCCGGTGGCAAGCTGGTCATTGCGCACCGCGAGTCGTCGGTGCCGTTTTCTTACATCGACTCGGCGTCCGGCAAGCCCGTGGGTTACGCCGTGGACCTGTGCCTGCAATTGGCTGAGGTGGTGCGAAAGAAGACGGGCAAGAAGGACATGGCGGTCGAGTTTTTGGCCGTGACCCCCGCCAATCGCATCACGATGATCGAACAGGGCAAGGCGGACATGGAGTGTGGCTCCACCACCAACAACGCCGAGCGCCGCCAGAAGGTGGCGTTCACCATCCCCCACTTCATTACCGGTGCGCGCCTGCTGGTCAAATCAGCCAGCCCCATCGACCGCGTTGAGGACCTCAACGGCAAAAAACTGGTGTCCACCAAGGGCACCACGCCCCTGAAGGCCGCGGAGCAGGCCAACCGGGAGCGCCTGATGGGTATCACCATCCTGGAAGCCGCTGACCACGCCAAAGCGGTCGAGATGGTGGAAAAGGGCGAAGCGGATGCGTTTGTGATGGATGACGTCTTGCTCTATGGCCTGGCTGCCGGGCGGCCCAACCCGACGGCGCTCAAGGTGGTGGGGCGCTTCATGACCACCGAGCCCCTGGCGATCATGTTGCCCAAGAACGACCCCGACTTCAAGAAGCTCATCGATGACGAAATGCGCCGCCTGATTACCAGCCGCGATATTTACGCCGTTTATGACAAGTGGTTCAACAAACCCATTCCCCCGACAAATACAGTGCTGAACCTGCCGGTCAGCTATCTGTTGCGCGACTTCTGGAAATACCCTACCGATCAGGTTCCGTTCTGACTAACAATCCTGGTTGCGGTCCCCTTTTTTGGAGTGTTCGGCCAGCCGGCCTGCTCGGCATGGGTGGATCTCTAAAATAACTTCCCTCATTTTTCGTTTGTTTACACACAAGGAGATACCTATGAAGAAGCATTTGCTCGCGGTTGCCGTGACCGCCCTGGCTGCAGGCAGCGCTTTCGCTCAAGCCACCGACACTCTGGCCAAAATCAAGGCTTCGGGCAGCGTGACGCTGGGTGTGCGTGAGTCTTCCGGCCTTTCCTACACACTGGGTAACGGCAAGTTTGTGGGTTTTCACACCGAAATGGGTGAGATCGTTCTGGCCGACATCCAAAAGCAACTGGGCCTGCCCAAGCTGGATGTGAAGTACCAGCCCGTCACCTCGCAAAACCGCATTCCCCTGGTGACCAATGGCACGGTGGATCTGGAGTGTGGCTCCACCACCAACAACGCCACCCGCCAGAAGGACGTGGCATTTGCTGTCACGACCTACGTGGAAGAAGTCCGCACCGTGGTCAAGGCCAACTCCGGCATCACGTCCATCAAGGACCTGAACGGCAAGACCATCGCCACCACCACCGGCACCACCTCGGTGCAAACGTTGCGCAAGCACGAGCGCGCTGGCGGCATTGACTTCAAGGAAGTCTTCGGCAAGGACCACGCTGACAGCTTCCTGATGCTGGAAACGGGCCGCGCTGACGCATTTGTGATGGATGGCTCCATCCTGGCCGCCAACATCTCCAAGTCCAAGAACCCTGCCGATTACAAAATCGTGGGCGAAGTGCTGTCGGTGGAACCCATCGCCTGCATGCTGCGCAAGGATGACCCAGCCTTCAAGAAGGCTGTAGACGACAGCATCAAGCGCCAGATCGCTGACGGTTCGCTGGCCAAGCTGTACGACAAGTGGTTCATGCAACCCGTGCCACCGACCAACACCAAGATCGGTCTGCCAATGTCTGAAGCCACCAAGGCTGCTTGGGCATCGCCAAACGACAAGCCTATGGAAGACTACGCAAAGAAGTAATCTTCTGAGCGCGTGTGCCCCTTCTGCCCAACCGGTTTGAAGGGGCATTTTTGTTGGGAGAGTACCAATGGGCGCCCAACGCAATACCAAGAATTAAAGGGGTGCTCCTATGAGCTGGGATTGGCAGGTGTTCTGCCAGGACACATTGGACAGGGAAGTCGTGCAAAGCTGCTTTGGCAAAGGCGGCGATATCACCTACCTGGACTGGATGCTGTCGGCCTGGGGCTGGACGGTGTCTGTTTCTGTGCTGGCTTTGGTGCTGGCGCTTGTAATAGGTTCTCTCATTGGCACGCTGCGTACTCTGCAGGACCGGCCGATGATCGTGCGCCTGGGCAATGCCTGGGTCGAGTTGTTTCGAAATATTCCGCTGCTGGTGCAGATTTTCTTGTGGTACCACGTGCTGCCCAGCCTGTTCCCGGTTCTTCGGGGCGTGCCCGGCTTCGCACTGGTGGTGCTGGCGCTGGGTTTTTTCACCTCAGCGCGTATCGCTGAGCAGGTGCGTTCGGGCATTCAGGCCTTGCCGCGTGGACAGCGTTATGCCGGTATGGCGGTGGGCTTCACCACGTTCCAGACATACCGCTATGTGCTGCTGCCCATGGCGTTTCGCATCATCATTCCGCCGCTGACCAGCGAGACGATGAACATCTTCAAGAACTCGTCCGTGGCATTTGCGGTGTCGGTGGCCGAACTCACGATGTTTGCCATGCAGGCGCAGGAAGAAACCTCGCGCGGCATTGAGGTCTATCTGGCCGTCACCGCGCTTTATGTCATCTCGGCGTTCGCTATCAATCGCATCATGGCGTTCATCGAAAAGCGTGCACGCATTCCGGGGATGGTAGCGACGGGCGCGGTCGGAGGGGGGCATTGATATGAATATCGATTTCTCCTTTTACAACTGGGACCTGATCTCCAACTTCGTGCTCAAGGGTCTGTACTTCAGCCTGATGCTCACGGTGATTGCCACTATCGGTGGCGTGCTCTTTGGCACCGTGCTGGCGCTCATGCGCCTGTCGGGCAAGAAGTGGCTTGAAGTGCCCGCCACCATCTATGTCAACGGCATGCGCAGCATTCCGCTGGTGATGGTGATCCTGTGGTTCTTCCTGCTCGTGCCTGCCATCATCGGCCGCCCCATCGGCGCCGAGATGTCTGCCATCGTCACCTTCATCGCGTTTGAAGCGGCGTATTTCAGTGAAATCATGCGTGCTGGTATCCAGTCCATTCCGCGTGGGCAGGTGCATGCGGGCCAGGCGCTGGGCATGACTTATGGCCAGAACATGAAACTGGTGGTGCTGCCCCAGGCGTTCCGCAACATGCTGCCGGTGCTGCTCACGCAGACCATCATCTTGTTCCAGGACACCTCGCTGGTCTACGCCATTGGCGCCTACGACATGCTCAAGGGCTTTGAAGTGGCGGGCAAGAACTTTGGTCGCCCCATTGAGGCGTACCTGGCTGCTGCCGTGCTGTATTTTGTGATGTGCTATGCGCTGTCCTGGATGGTCAAGCGCCTGCACCAGAAGATCGCAATTATTCGGTAGCCCCCTGAGTCGCCTTCGGCGCCTTCCCCCACAAGGGGGACGACGCCAGTGGCCTGGCAAAGCCAGTTCCACGGCGTCCTCGCATGAAGCTGCATCGGTTTCATGCGCGGCGCCCCGAACAAGTGATGAGAGAAGAGATTGGAGAAAAATATGATCGAACTCAAGAACGTATCCAAGTGGTATGGCCCTGTGCAGGTGCTCAACGAATGCACGGCCACCATCCAAAAGGGTGAAGTGGTGGTGGTGTGTGGCCCTTCGGGCTCGGGCAAGTCCACGCTGATCAAGACCATCAACGCGCTAGAACCCTTTCAGAAGGGTGAGATCACGGTGGACGGCATCAAGCTGCACGACCCCAAGACCGATCTCCCCAAACTGCGCAGCCGCGTGGGCATGGTGTTTCAGCACTTTGAGCTGTTTCCACACCTGTCGGTGACGGAAAACCTGACCATCGCGCAGATCAAGGTGCTGGGTCGCAGTGCAGACGACGCCAAGAAGCGCGGTCTCAAGATGCTGGAACGCGTGGGCCTGACGCTGCACAAGGACAAGTTCCCGGGTCAGCTCTCGGGCGGCCAACAGCAGCGCGTAGCCATTGCGCGCGCCTTGTCGATGGACCCCATCGTCATGCTGTTCGACGAACCCACGTCGGCGCTCGACCCCGAAATGGTCGGCGAAGTGCTAGACGTGATGGTGGGCTTGGCCAACGAAGGCATGACCATGATGTGCGTGACACACGAAATGGGCTTTGCCCGTAAGGTCAGCAACCGCGTGATTTTCATGGACGTGGGCGGCAAGATCCTGGAAGACTGCTCCAAGGATGACTTCTTCAACCATCCGGAAGACCGCCAGCCGCGCACCAAGGACTTTCTCGACAAGATCCTCGCGCACTGAGCCTTGTGTGGTGGCTAGTTGTGCACCCTACAAAAAGAGCGCCCACCGGGCGCTCTTTTTTTATGCCCGCATCCACGTCGTTGGACCTGCTGAGCATCGGTCTTGGCGTGGCCCAGTGGGGCAAAACCATGGCGGCGATGGGGAGCGGCAGGATTGAGGTTCTTGGCATTTTTGGCCTCTAGCGCTTATCTGGTAAGCGCTGGTAGCTATCAAATTTGCAAAGACCGTGCCGATGGGACAATGCTGCCCATGACAGCCGCACCCCACACCCCCACCCAGCCTGACACCCTCACCATAGCCCGCCCCGACGACTGGCACCTGCACGTGCGCGACGGCGAGGCGCTGCACACCGTGGTGCCGCACACGGCCGCCCAGTTTGGCCGCGCAATCATCATGCCCAACCTGCGCCCGCCTGTGACCACGGCCGAGCAGGCGCTGGCGTACAAAGAGCGCATCCTGGCCGCGGTACCCGCAGGTATGCAGTTCGAACCACTGATGACGCTGTACCTCACCGACAACCTGCCGCCTGAAGAAATCGTGCGCGCGCGCGCGGCCGGTGTGGTCGCCGCCAAGCTCTACCCTGCGGGCGCCACCACCAACAGCGATGCGGGCGTCACCGATCTGCGCAAGACCTACAAAACGCTTGAGGCCATGCAGAAGGCCGGCATGCTGCTCTTGGTGCACGGCGAAGTGACCAGTAGCGACATCGACCTGTTCGACCGCGAGGCCGTGTTCATCGAGCAGCAGCTCATCCCGCTGCGCCGTGATTTCCCTGAACTCAAAATCGTCTTTGAACACATCACCACCAAGGACGCCGCCGACTATGTGGCCAGCGCTGACCGCTTCACCGCCGCCACCATCACCGCGCACCACCTGCTGTACAACCGCAACGCCATCTTCATCGGCGGCGTGCGTCCGCACTACTACTGCCTGCCCGTGCTCAAGCGCGAGACACACCGCGTGGCCCTGGTGCAGGCCGCTACCAGCGGCAGCAACAAGTTCTTTCTGGGTACCGACAGCGCGCCGCACCCGGCTCACCTCAAGGAGCACGCCAGCGGCTGCGCCGGCTGCTACACCGCCCACGCCGCCATCGAGATGTATGCCGAGGCCTTTGACAACGCGGGCGCGCTCGACAAGCTCGAAGGCTTTGCCAGCTTCCACGGCCCCGACTTCTACAGCCTGCCCCGCAACACCGGCACCATCACCCTGAATCGGGAGTCATGGACTCCGCCCGACAGCTTTGCATTTGGCGAGGCAGAACTCAAACCCCTGCGCTCGGGTGAAGCGCTGCCGTGGCGGCTGACCATCGGGTGATGGCTTTGCCGGGCGCCTCCGCACCGGGCGGGAAACCGGCTGCATTTTTGGTCGATGCCGACAACTTTTCGGATGTACCTGCGCTGGAATCGGCCTGGGCGCAGTTGCAGGAGCACGCCGGGCGGGTGAGTGTTTGCCGAGCCTATGGAGCACCAGCGCGCTTGCAGTCGCTTGCAGGTGTGTGGCGCAGTCTGGGAGCCCGCACTTTTCCCAACTTGGCACTAGAGAAGAACACCACCGATGCCGCCCTGATTGCCGATGCGGTGGCACTATATTTTCAACAAGGCGTGCGCCTGTTTGCCATTGCCTCGGGTGATGCCGACTTTGCCCCGCTGGCTGTGCGCTTGCGCGAATGGGGCTGCGAAGTCTGGTGTTTTTCCATGGACGGTATTTTGTTTGCAGACGCGCAGGCCTACTACGACCGAGTGGTGCGGTGTGTTCCGTCGCCCCCTGTGACGGCTGAGTCGCTGGCGCTTGCCGCAACAGTGAAAAAAATGCCTCCACCGGTGGCCGTTGCTGCGTCCGCAATGGCCGTATTGCCCGCACCCCCTGCGCTGGACAAGCCAAAGCCGCTGCCATTGACGCCGCCATCCTCTGTGCCCTTGGCTATCTTGCCAGAGGCGGTGGAGCGCATCCTGCAGGCCCTGCCAGCCTTGCGCGGTGCGTCGCAGATGTTGTCCCAGGCGGTGCCTGTGCTGCGCGAAAAAAACATTTTGAGCAAAACGACCAAATCGACGGCATTTTTTGCCCTCCATAGGGGGTATTTCAAGCTCAGTCCTGCGCACCAGCCCACGCACCTGACGTATGTGCCGCCTAGCCGCGTGGCGCAGGCAGCAGTGACACCGCAGGCAAAAAAATCTGCACAGACAGGTTTGAAAGCAGCGGCGCAGCTCGCACCAACGCGGACATCTGCTGTTCTGTCATGGCCGACAGGGATCGGCAGGCGACCTGCCCCGCCACTGCTGGCTGAACTGCATGGATTGCGTTCGGTGCTGATTCAACGGGCGGTGCGTGGCGTGACCGTGGCTGATGTGCTGCTGGCGGTGCCAGAGTTGCTGCGGGGTCAGCCGTGTGCGCTCAGCGCAGTCGCTGGGCGCTTGCGAGAAAAGGGTTTACTGCACCCCAGTCAGTCGGCCTTGCGTATTCTGGAACGGCATCCAGGCGCTTTCGGGGTCGAAATGGGTTGTGTGCCGCAGGCTGTGATTTACCTGCAATGACGGCCTCTGTTGGGTCTATAGACTGGGACGCGCCTTGGTTTGCCGGGTTGCGGGCTGTGGGCGAGCCGCTGGTCCAGCGCATTGCTGCCGGGGCGTCCGTGGCCGGGGCATTGAACGCTACGAACGCTTGCCGAATGCGCTTTGCTCCCCAAGCCGACCTGCCCGAGGACACCGCCTACGAGCAATTCATCTTCGATACCCGCCAGGTCCCCACCCGTGACAACCTGCATGACTTTTTCAACGGCCTGGTGTGGCTGCAGTTTCCCCAGACCAAGCGCCGCCTGAACCAGCTGCAGGCGCAGGCCATTGCCGCTGATGGCGTGCAAGCCGTGCGTGGACCGTTGCGGGATGCATTGACGGTGTTCGATGAAAACGGGGCCGTGCTGCAAGCGCCTCCTGAGTTGTGGGCTGCGCTGCATGCGCGGGACTGGCAGCGGCTGTTTGTGGACCTGCGCCCGCTGTGGCGGCAGGCCCGTCTGGTGGTGGTGGGGCATGCGCTGCTTGAAAAGCTGGTTTCACCCCGAAAACCCATGGTTGCGCACGTCTATCAAGCGCAGTTTGCTATAAATACAATAGCTGATCTGGACGCTTGGCTTGCCCAGGACATGGAACCGCAGCGCTGGGCCACCAAACCTTTTGCGCCCCTGCCGGTGCTCGGCGTACCCGGTTGGTGGCCTGCCAACGAAGACCCGGTTTTTTATGCAGACACCCAGGTGTTCCGGGCGCCGCGCGGCGCGCAGGCGGTGGCGGCGTCTTAATTCCCGCCAAGGCCTGTGTGATAAGGCCCTGGCGCAGATTTACACCTACCATAGCGCGATAAATCGCGGCCAGAAGTGGTGCCGGGCTTGCGGGGCTGCTGTGGCTTGAAGCGCAGCCCCTGGCCCCCATCTGGACCTGCAATCACCCTGTTGTTTTGTCCCACGGAGAACTCATGAAACGGATTCTGTTATTTGTAATGACCAACCTGGCCGTTGTGCTGGTGTTGGGCGTGGTGGCCAGCTTGCTGGGCGTTAACCGCTTCCTCACGGCCAACGGGCTCAACCTCACCGCGTTGCTCGGTTTCTCGCTGATCATGGGCTTTGGCGGCGCCATCATTTCGCTGCTGATCAGCAAACCCATGGCCAAGTGGAGCGCCAAGGTGCAGATCATTGACGGCACCGGCTCCGCCGACGAGCGCTGGATTGTGGACACCGTGCGCGGTTTTGCCGACAAGGCCGGTATCGGCATGCCCGAAGTCGGCATCTTCCCGGGCGACCCGAACGCGTTTGCTACGGGCGCTTTCAAGAACAATGCGCTGGTGGCGGTGTCCACTGGCCTGCTGCAGGGCATGACGCGGGAGGAAGTCGAGGCGGTCATCGGCCACGAGGTCGCTCACATCGCCAACGGCGACATGGTCACCATGACGCTGATCCAGGGCGTGATGAACACCTTCGTGGTGTTCCTCTCGCGCGTGGTGGGCTATGCGGTGGACAGTTTTCTGCGCAAGAACGACGAGAACAGCTCTGGCCCGGGCATCGGCTACTACGTGACGACCATCGTGCTCGACATCGTGCTGGGCTTTGTGGCTGCCATGATCGTTGCCTGGTTTAGCCGCCAGCGCGAGTTCCGGGCCGACTCGGGTGCCGCCCAGCTGATGGGCCGCCGCCAGCCCATGATCAACGCCCTGGCCCGTTTGGGCGGCATCGCACCCCGCCGAGCTGCCCAAGAGCATGGCCGCCATGGGCATTGCCGGTGGCATTGGCAAGCTGTTTAGCACCCATCCGCCCATTGAAGAGCGCATTGCTGCGCTGCAGAACGCGCAGCAGGGTTGAGGATCGATTGCCAGCCTGGGGCCAATGGCTCCACTGCTTGCAGACCGCCGCAGGGTTCGCGCCTAGCGGCGGTTTTTTTATGCGACCGTAGTAGCGGGCCGTCTGCATGGGTAACCCCGCCTGCTTTTAGCGCGCAGCCACGTCCACCCGCCAGCGCCTGCGCGGTGCGCGCAATGCGTGGCGCTTGCGGTATTCCCCTGGGGCCATGCCGGTGTAGCGCGCAAAGATGCGGCGAAACGCGGCCGGATCGCTGTAGCCGCAGGCCACGGCAATGCTGGGCACGCTTTCTAGCGTTACCTCCAGCATGACCTTGGCGCGGGCACAGCGCAGGCTGTGCAGGTGATCCAAAGGTGACTGCGACAGCTCCTGCTGAAAGTGCCGCAGCAGGGTGCGCGTGCTGACCGCAGCGGCCTCGGCCAACTGGGGGAGCGAGTAGGGCTCGTCCAAGTGCGATTCCATCCAGCTAATGGCGCGGGCCAGGGTGCTGTCGCGGGTGGCGGGGATGTGCTGCTGCGCGTTGGCCTGCAATGCTGCGCGAGTGCGTTCGTGGTCGGGGGCCAGCACGCTGGCGCAGGCCTCGGCCAGCGCGCTGCCCAGGGTGTGGCGTATCAAAGAAACGGCCAGGTCGCCGACGCTGATCGGCAGTGCGCCACTGATCCACGGGCCGTCTTCAGCGATGTCCTGGCCCAGTGCGAAGCCGATGCCCGGATGGTCCCGTTCGAACCCGGCCGCATAAAACCACGGCAGGCTGACCTGCCGGCCGCTCAGGCGTCCGCTCTCGGCAGCCAGCCAAGCGCCGTTGCCCAGGGTGAATACCTTTTGCCCGGCGTCCAGCGCGATCCCGATCTGGCGTACGAGCGGGCGGTTGCGCGCCACTGCGTTGCGGATGTCCGGGATGTCTGCCGCATGGAGTGACGGGATGAACAGCGCGAACGGCGGGCCATGGTGCGGCTCTGCAGGCGCCAGGGTATAGGCCGCCAGGGGAGCGGGCAGCGTGGCCAGGGGCGCGCCTTTGGCGTCCAGCAGTCGCCACGCCAACCGAGGCCCGCCCGTGCCCAATCGCAGCCCCGCCAACAGGTTGGCGCTGCGCAGCAAGTCGATGAACTGCAACGCGTTGCCGACGGCCGATTCAGGCAGCAGCGGGATGTCTACCCGAAAAACCGGGCTCGTCGCGGTGGAGACAGAGGAAGGAGGCATGGCGATATCGGCTCTATGGATGGCCATTTTCGCTTGTCTGCAACGCTGGGGCGGCCCGTAGCATGAAAGCGCGGTGGGGTTCTTCACCGCACTTATCCCCTGGCTCATTCACCGTACGGATCTGCTCCAACATGCACAAACCCCTCTCTGCCATTTCGCTGGCCACCGGCCTGCTCATCAGCGGGCCGACGTTCGTATCGTCCGCACAGGCCCAGGCACTGGACGCCGCTGGCTTGCAAACCATCGACGCGGCGATCAATGGCGTGGCCGCAAAGATGGTCAACTGGCGCCGTGACATCCATGCCCACCCTGAACTCTCGGGCCAGGAAGTGCGTACCGCCCAACTGGTGGCCGATCACTTGAAGAAGCTGGGCATGGACGTGCAGACCAACGTGGGCGGCACCGGCGTGGTGGGAACCCTCAAGGGCGGACTGCCTGGCAAGGTGGTCGCATTGCGTGCCGATATGGACGCCTTGCCCGTGCCCGAGAACACCGGCCTGTCATTCGCCTCCAAGGTCAAGTCCACCTACCTCGGCAAGGAAGTGCCGGTGATGCACGCCTGCGGGCACGATGCCCACGTGGCCATGCTGATGGGCGCGGCCGAGGCACTGGCGGGCATGAAGGCGCAGTTGCCCGGCACCATCAAGTTCATCTTTCAGCCCGCGGAAGAAGGCGCGCCCGTGGAGCCTGATGCTACCGGCAAGGTGCCCAGTTTTGGCGCCAAGGCCATGGTGGAAGAGGGCGCGTTGAAGGACGTGCAGGCCATCTACGGTCTTCACATCACAGCTAACCTGCCTTCGGGCGTGGTGGGCTACCGCAGCGGGCCACTGATGGCCGGTTCGGACAACATTAGCATCCAGGTCGAAGGCCGTGGCGGCCATGGCTCGTCGCCCTGGAACGCAGTGGACCCGATCGTGGCTGCCAGCCAGGTGGTGCTGGGCCTGCAGACGGTGGTGAGCCGCCAGCTCAACATCAGCCAGGAGCCAGCGGTCATCACCATCGGGCAGATCCAGGGCGGCACACGCTACAACATCATCCCGGACAGCGTCGAGATGCTGGGCACGCTGCGCACCTTTGACGAGGGGATGCGGCAGGAGGCGCTGAAACGCATCACCACCACCGCCGAACAAATTGCTGCGTCAAGCGGCGCCAAGGCCAAGGTTCGGTTTGGTCCTGTGGCTTACCCGGTCACCACCAACCCCGCCGAACTGACCGCTGCATCCCTGCCCGCGCTCAAGCTGGCTACCGCTGGCAAGGCCATGATCATCCCCAAGGTGAGCGGCTCTGAAGACTTCTCGGAGTTCCAGAAAGTGGCGCCCGGGTTCTTCTTCTTCCTGGGCGCGCCGCCCAAGGGCAAGGACTTCAAGACCGCGCCATCCAATCATTCGCCGCTGTTCGACATCGACGAAGACCAGCTGCCCGTGGGTGCGCGTACGCTGGCGGCGCTGGCGGTGGACTTTTTGCAGCGCAAGTAATCGACCGCAGCCCCAGCGCGCGGCCTTTCAGGCGGCGCGCTGCGCCAGTTGGTGGCCGATGAACAGGCGAAACGGCAGTAGCAGCACCACGCCAAGCGCCAGCTTCACCGCCAGATCGCCCAGCGCCCAGGTCACCCAGGGGCCCTCGGTGCCCGCAAACGCAATGCTCCAGAACACGGCGGTGTCCAGCACCGCCGCGAGCAAAGTGGCCACCAGCGGCGCCCGCCACCAGGTGCCGTGCCGCAGCCGGTCAAACACGCCAATGTCCAGCCACTGCGAAAGCAAAAACGCCATGCCCGAGGCCACCGCAATGCGCGCTGGCGCCAGCACCAGGGACGCCGCCACGGCCACTGCAAACCCCACCCAGGCCACGCGCCGGGCTTGCTCCGGTCCATGGGCTCGGTTGACCAGTTCGCTCACCAGGAAGGCAACCGGGTAGGTGATGGCGCCCCAGGTCAGCCAGTCGTTGATGGGGAACTGGACGAGGATGTTGGACGCCAACACCACCGCAGCCATCGAGAGGGCTGCAACAACAAACTGCGCCACGCTGGGACGCGGTAGGGGCGCTGTGGTCATACGGCGCCCGTGCCCAGCAGGCTGCGCGCCACGGCCTCGCCCACCTTGATGCCATCCACGCCCGCCGACAAGATGCCGCCCGCATAGCTGGCGCCTTCGCCCGCCGGGTACAGGCCGGGCGTGTTCAGGCTCTGCAGGTTGTCGCCGCGACCGATCTTCAGGGGCGACGACGTGCGCGTCTCCACACCCGTCAGCACCGCGTCGTGCATGTCAAAACCCTTGATCTTGCGGCCAAACACCGGCAGCGCTTCGCGCAGCGCCTCGATGGCGTAACCGGGCAGGGCGGCGTGCAGATCGCCCAGCGCCACGCCGGGCTTGTAAGACGGTTCTACATCGCCCAGTTGTGTGGACGGTGTGCCTTGGATGAAGTCGCCCACCAGCTGGCCCGGCGCACTGTAGTCGCGGCCGCCCAGCACAAAGGCGTTGGATTCGAGTTGGCGCTGCAGCACGCTGCCCGACAGGGGGTGGAACTGCCCGGCGGCCAGGCTTTCCATACCGTATGTCTTGCCCAGGTGCGTTTCAAACGCTGCAGGGTCGCTGGGGTAGTCGCGCGGGTCGATGCCGACCACCATCCCGGCGTTGGCGTTGCGTTCGTTGCGCGAGTACTGGCTCATGCCGTTGGTGACCACGCGGTTGGGCTCGCTGGTGGCGGCCACCACCGTGCCGCCGGGGCACATGCAAAAGCTGTAGACGGCGCGGCCGTTGGCAGCGTGGTGCACCAGCTTGTAGTCGGCCGCGCCCAGCAGAGGGTGGCCTGCGTGGCGGCCCCAGCGTGCGCGGTCGATCACGCCCTGCGGGTGCTCTATGCGAAAGCCGATGGAAAACGGCTTGGCCTCCATCGCCACGCCGCGTTCGTACAGCATGGCAAAGGTGTCGCGGGAGCTGTGGCCCAGCGCCATCACCACGTGGTCGGCGCGCAGGTCGGTGGTTTCGCCGGTGGCCTGGTTCAGCACCTTGAGGCCGCGCAGATGGCGGTGCTCTCCGGTGCCTTCCACGATCACGTCCGTCACACGCTGCTCAAAGCGGATCTCGCCGCCCAGCGCAATGATCTGCTCGCGCAGGTTCTCCACCACCTTCACCAGCTTGAAGGTGCCGATGTGCGGGTGCGCGACGTACAGAATTTCTTCGGGCGCGCCCGCCTTGACAAACTCGTTCATCACCTTGCGGCCCAGGTGGCGCGGGTCCTTGATCTGGCTGTAGAGCTTGCCGTCGCTGAAAGTGCCGGCGCCGCCTTCGCCAAACTGCACATTGCTCTCGGCGTGCAGCTCGCGCTTGCGCCACAGGCCCCAGGTGTCCTTGGTGCGCTCGCGCACCGGTTTGCCGCGCTCCAGCACGATGGGCTTGAAGCCCATCTGCGCCAGCACCAGCGCGGCGAAGATGCCGCAGGGTCCAAAGCCCACCACCACGGGGCGCAGGGGCAGGTCGGCAGGCGCCTGGCCCACGGGGCGCCAGGCCATGTCGGGCGTGGGCTGGATGTGGGGGTTGCCAGCAAATTGCGCGAGCAGTGCGGCTTCGCGTTCGGGCTGGGTCAGGGTGAGATCCACGATGTACACCGCCAGCAAGTCGGCCTTGCGCGCATCAAAGCTGCGCTTGAAGACGTGCAGGTGGGCGATGTCGGTGTCTGCCAGGCCCAGGATGGTGGGTGGCAGCGGCGCGCAGGGGCGCCTCGGGGGCTTCGGCCACGGTGAAGGGCAGCCGGATTTCGGAGAGTCGGATCATGTTCTTGCGGGCCCGTGTCGATCGGGCGGGTTGCAATGGCGTGGGGCCGCGATGATACGGGGTGCGCGCTGCGGAGGGAATCCCGGGGTTGAAAGTTGCGTGGAGCAATCTGCCTAAAAAACTATCAAATTAATAGCTGCTAGCGCTTGATGGATAAGCGCTAGAGGCATATTTGACTCATATTTTCTGCGCTACGGTGCTTTCGGCGTCCGGGTTGGACTGCTGGCGCCAGCGCAGCTCTGCCACGCCAAACGCCACGGCCGCCAGCACCAGCGGCCCGAAGTAATACAGCGCCCGGTAGGCCAGCAGCGCGGCCAGCACTTCTTCTTGCCCCAGCGCCTGGGTTACCAGCAGGGCCACGCCCACGGCCTCCAGCACACCCAGGCCTGCAGGCACGCGCAGCACCAGCCCGGCCACGGCGCCCAGCAACACGGTGGCGAGGGCTGCGGGGTAGCTCACCTGGCCTTGCAGCACCGTCCACAGCGCGGCACCCATCAGCATCCAGTTGGCGGCCGACACGCCCACTTGCCACAGCGCCACGGGCCAGCGCGGCAGTGGAAATTCGTGGCCGCGCAGCGTGAGCGCGCTGCCGCTGCGCAGTGCACACAGCGCCACATACGCTACCGGCAGGCAGCCCAACACGGTGCCACCCAGGCGCCATTGCCAGGGTGTCACAGCCCATCCCGCCACGGCGGGAGGCTGCCACAGCCACGCCAGCACGCCCGCCAGCATCAGGTAGCCCACCCAGTTCGTCACGATGCTGGTGCCAACCACCTGGCCGATGGTGCCGGGGTCTATGCCGCGCCGCGCGTACAGCCGGTAGCGCACCCCCACGCCGCCGATCAGCGAGCCCAGGTTGAGCGTGAATGGGTAGCTGGTCATGGCAATGCCCAACGTAGTCGGGCGCGTCAACTTGTGACCACTGCAATAGCGTCCCACCCAGTCGAAGGTGCCGTAGGCGAAATGACTCAGCAGGGCCAGCCCGCCCGCCATTGCCAGGGCTGTCGCGGGCAGATCACGCAAGGCCTGCCATACCGCGGGCCAGTCCACCATGCGGGCCTGTTCAAAAATCAGCCAGGCCACCACTGCAAAGAATGCCGCTGCAAACCCGCGCGTCGCCCACGGCCACCAGGGCTGCTGTGGCCAGCCGCGCCAGCCTTGGCGTGCGCCCGCGTCCTCTGTGTCCGCAGGCAAAGTTTGAGCAGGGGTGCTAGTGCCCGTCATGGTGGTGCGCTTGCGGTGGCAGGCCGCAGCGTCACGCTGCAGCGCCCCCGGCAGATCCGTCCGTGGTGGCGTCCTCGGGGGCTGGCTTGGCCAAGGTGATGGTCGGCTGGTGCTTGGGCAGCCATCCGGCCCAGGTGGGAAACCATCGCATCAGGTGAAACACGGCGTAGCTGCGCACCAGTCGCAGTCCGTCCCAACGGCTGGGAGTGGCCGCTTCAATCTGCTTGCAGCTGTGATCCATGAGGTGCGACAAGCGGCGGTGCAGCTGGGCATTGAAAGCTCGATCCTGGATGATCACGTTGGCCTCCAGGTTCAGCGAAAGGCTTAGCGGGTCGAGGTTGCTGGAGCCCACGGTGGACCAGTTGTCATCCACCAGCGCCACCTTGCCATGCAACGGTCGGTCGCAGTATTCGTACACCCTCACACCCGCGCGTTGCAGGTGGTCATACAGCAAACTAGCCGCGGTCTTCACGATCGGCATGTCGGGCTGGCCCTGCAAAATGAGCCGCACATCCACCCCACGTTTGGCGGCACGCCGCATCTCGCGGATGAAGCGATAGCCAGGAAAGAAATACGCATTGGCAATCACTACCCGGCTGCGCGCAGCACGCAACGCGACGCGGTATTGACGCTCGATATCGCTCGTGTGCTGCCGGTTGTCTCGCGTCACGAACATCGCATGGGCGGTGCCAGCATGTGGTCGCCCGGTGATGCCTGAGGCCTGGTGGCGTTTGTGTTCGGCGCGGTCCAGCACGGCCTCGCGCGTGAAATGGTGCATCTGCGCCACGATGGGCCCGCGCACCTGCACCGCGTAGTCTTGTTTGGCCTCGGGCCCAAAGTCGGCCACATGGTCGGCTGAGTAATTGATTCCGCCAATAAAGCCCAGCTCGCCGTCCACCACCACAATTTTTCGGTGCATGCGGCGCAGCACGTTCAGCCGCTGTCCCATGAAGCTGCGGCCGGGGTCAAACACCCGAAACTGAACCCCAGCATCGACCAGGCTGCTCACATACTGGTCAGAGAGGTCGGGCGATCCGAAGCCATCCACGAGCACATGCACTTCGACGCCACGCTGCGCCGCCTTCAACAATGCAGAGTGCAATTCTTTGCCGATCTTGTCGTCAAACAAAATGAACGTCTCCAGCATCACTTCCCGCCGCGCCTGAGCAATGGCATTGAACACGCGCGGAAAAAACTCCTCGCCGTTTTCGAGCAGATCGAAGTGGTTACCGGGCACCCAACGGGATGAACGGGGAGCTCGAAACGGGCGCTTCATAACAATATCTCCGCAGCCAATGGTGCATGGTCCGACAGCTTGTCCCATGGCTTCTTGGGCAGCGTCAGCGGCGAATGCACGGAGGCATTGCGCACGTAAATGCGGTCCAGCGCCAGCAATGGCATTGACGCTGGGAAGGTGCGTACTGCGCGGCCAAAGGCTTGCACGAACACCTCTTGCAGACCCGCTTCTCGCTCCAGCACTTCGTGCGCACGATTGCGCCAGTCGTTGAAGTCACCAGCCAGCACGACGGGCTCATTGGCAGGGAAATTGCGCACCAAGTCGCAGACATGCTTGAGCTGTTGTTGGCGGTGCGACTCTTGCAGCCCCAGGTGCACACAGATGGCATGCACGGGCAGGTGGTGGCCCGGCGGCTGCAGTACACAGTGCAGCATGCCGCGCCGTTCGGGCCCGCTGATGGAAATGTCGTGGTTCTCGTAATGCGTGATCGGAAACTTGGAGAGAAGCGCATTACCGTGGTCGCCGTTGTCATACACCGCGTTGCGGCCGTAGGCGTACTGCGACCAGATGGTGTCCGCCAGAAACTCGTAGTGCGGGACCTGCGGAAAGTTGGCCAAGCGGCTGGCATGTCGGTGGTGCGTGCCTTGCACCTCTTGCAAAAACACCAAATCCGCAGCCACTTCACGCACGGCGTCACGCAACTCATGCAGCATGAAGCGCCGGTTGAAGGTTGTGAAGCCCTTGTGCACGTTCACGGTAAGCACCTTGAACGCGATGGGCTTGGGATCGGTAGCGGCGGTGGTGGCCATGGGCAGTCAAACAATCTTTGGAGTGGGTCCCCAGCGAGGCCGCCGCGACGGGCGCAATGGCCACGAGGGGCGAGCCGGGGGATGACTCGATTGTTTGGCCTGCGCTGTGTTGTCGCTGTAGGACGGCTGGCCGTGGTTTTGTGCTGCAGTCTCGGAAATAAAAAAGTTCCGCAGGTAGGCTGTTGCACCCGAAGCCGCTGCTTTTACAAGAGGCGACTGGCCCCAACACCCGTGCCACCGTGGATCTGGCTCCGCCAGTCCACCGGTAGCGTCCCCCAACTCAGGGGGAGCTTATCTATTACGCCGGCAGGAAGCCTTCCACGGACAGGTAACGCTCGCCCGTGTCGTAGTTAAAGCCCAGCACCTTGGCACCCGCGGGCAGCTCGGGCAGCTTTTGCGCAATGGCCGCCAGCGTGGCGCCCGACGAGATGCCCACCAGGATGCCCTCTTCGCGCGCGGAGCGGCGTGCGTATTCACGGGCCGGTTCCGCATCGACCTGGATCACGCCGTCGAGCAGGCTGGTGTCGAGGTTTTTGGGGATGAAGCCCGCGCCAATACCCTGGATGGGGTGGGGTGCAGGCGCGCCGCCCGATATGACGGGCGAGGCCGTGGGTTCCACAGCAAACACCTTGAGGTTAGGAAACTTGGCCTTGAGCACCTTGGCCACGCCCGTGATGTGGCCGCCCGTGCCCACGCCCGTGATCAGTACATCAATGCCATCGGGGAAGTCCGCCAGGATCTCCTGCGCCGTGGTGCGCACGTGTACATCGATGTTGGCGGGGTTCTCGAACTGCTGCGGAACCCACGCGCCGGGTGTCTGCGCCTGCAGCTCTTGTGCGCGGGCAATCGCGCCCTTCATGCCCTTTTCGCGCGGGGTCAGGTCAAACTGCGCGCCGTAGGCCAGCATCAGGCGGCGGCGTTCAATGCTCATGCTGTCGGGCATCACCAGGATCAGCTTGTAGCCCTTGACGGCTGCCACCAGCGCCAGGCCAATGCCCGTGTTGCCGCTGGTGGGCTCGATGATGGTGCCGCCGGGCTTGAGAGCACCCGACTTTTCGGCGTCTTCCACCATCGACAGTGCGATGCGGTCCTTGATGGAGCCGCCAGGGTTGCTGCGCTCGGACTTCACCCACACGTTGGCGGCCGGGCCAAACAGGCGGTTGATGCGCACGTGGGGCGTGTTGCCGATGGTTTGCAGAATGTTGTCAACTTTCATGGCGTCTCCTGTGAGTGGCGAAGAAGGGGTTTATGCAACGCCCGTAATTCAGAAAAAACCATTCGGGCTGAGCCTGTCGAAGCCGGGGCGTGAGGCCGAGCCCTACGACAGACTCAGGGTGAATGGGTTTCACGGGCTGGCACTGCGTTACCCCGCGCATTCTGAACCAGTTGTTCGACTGCCTTGGTGATATGGATATAGCCAAGGTATCGGCCAACGCCGCGGCCCGCCCGTTCAGGGCGCGGGCCTTATTTCTACCCGCATCGCGCCTTCCACCGGCGTGATCTGTACCAGCACAGGCAGGCCCAACGCAATCGTCTGCGCATTGGTGGCCGTATGTTGCGTCACCTCTGTGCAGGTGTAGCTCGCGGCCCGCCCGCTACGCCACACCGCCAAGGCCAGTGGCAGCATCCACTGGTCGGCCAGGTGCGGACCGATGGCGCCCGTGCTGCGCTGGTAGTCGCGCACTTCATCCACCAGCCGCTTGGCCACCTGCTCGGCCGACAGGCTGCGCTCGCCCAACTGACAGAAGACCTCGGTGATGTGCTCGTACTTCAGCGTAGCGATCAGGGCATTGCCCGGACCCTCGTTCTGGCGAGTCGGGGGCTGGCGCAATTGCCCGGCCTCAAACGTCCAGCCCATGCGCTGGCCCAGCGCGTCCAGCTCCCGCGTGGCAATGTTGCGCGCCAGGCCCGGCACCAGCGCCTCGCCCCAGGCGTCTTGCAGCGGGCCGCGCTCCAGAACATCCACGGGCGCCAAGGGCTGTGCAGACGGTGTGATGCGCGCAACCAGCTCGCCACCCCCAGCGGGGAAGAACCCGCGCCGCTGCAGTTGCAAATCCAGCCCCACACCCAGCCGCCGCACCAGCGGCGCAAATGCCCGCTCCAGAAAATCAAACGGCGGCGCCATCGGGTTGTGGGTGCCGCCTGACAGCTGCACGCAACTCTCGCCATCAGCCAGCATCAGCGCAGGCAAAACGGTCTGCAGCACCAGCAGGCAGCTGCCCGCCGTGGCGATCTGAAAACGGTAGTCACCTGCGCGCATTGCGCCGGGCGTGAACTGCAGCGTTTGCGAGCCCAGCTCGGCGCCGTCAGCCTGCCCGTCGCACACGGCGACTGCGGCTTGCACGCAGGCCAGGTGCTGGCGCATCAACCCCGGCTTGGGACGCCCCGCGCGGATGCGCGTGATGTGCAGCGGCCGGCCGGTGACCATGGAAAGGGCCAGGCCGGTGCGCAGGATCTGGCCGCCGCCTTCGCCGGTGGAGCCGTCGAGGGTCAACATGGCCTCTTCTCTTTTCCTGCACGGGCAACATTGGATGCGTGTGCTTCGTCACTATTCAGTGCGGAGAGGGCCTGAGCGAGTGCTATCAATTGAAGCCTGAACGAAGCGTGGGTTTCTTCTTCCGAGTCGTGCCCCCAAGGAAACGAAGCGTTCTCGCTCAAAGTTTGCACTGTGGTTAGCGCAGCCTGAACCAGGCTAGCGACATAGCTCTGGTAAACAAGGTGGCTACCAACCTGGAAGTGAATGAAGCTATTCCGCAATATGTTTAATTCACCCATCAAGCGTTCGTTTTCCTCAGAAAGGACAGAAGTGATGTCGGTTTCCCGGGTCGTTTCTGCGAACGTTCTGACGTCGGCATAAAGACGCATGAAAGAATTCAAACGCACTTCTGGGTAAATGCGCGCCTCTTCGCCTTCAGTATTTTGGTTGTAGTGAGCATCCAGCCATTTCTTTGCGTCGTCTTTTCTCCATGATGCAATGCCGTTTCCTTTGTGGAGGTAACAAGCCATTGCCCCTTGTGCGGCTGAGTGTGCCGCGATGACAAGCCATTTCGGCGATTGACTTCCATCAAGTAGGCGCTGTGCTTGTCTGGCTGCTTCAGCGACCGAATCAATCACATCACTGCGCCTGCTTAGTTCGTAGTACTTCATTGCATTACCCCTTCACGCAAACCACCTGCTTGAGCGTGTAAACCACCTCCACCAGGTCCTGCTGCGCCGCCATCACCGCGTCGATGTCCTTGTACGCCATCGGGATCTCGTCGATCACGTCCGCGTCCTTGCGGCATTCCACGCCTTCGGTCGCCTTGATCTGATCCTCCACGGTGAACATCTTCTTGGCCTTGGTACGGCTCATGGTGCGGCCCGCGCCGTGGCTGCAGCTGTTGAAGCTCTCGGGGTTGCCTTTTCCGCGCACGATGAAGCTCTTGGCCCCCATGCTCCCCGGGATGATCCCCAGCTTGCCCTGCTCGGCACTCACCGCGCCCTTGCGGGTCACGAAGACTTCTTGCCCGAAGTGCGTCTCGCGCTGCACGTAGTTGTGGTGGCAGTTCACCGCTTCGACGTGCGTCTCGAACGGCTTGGTGATCACCTTGCGCAGCGCGGCAATCACGCGGCCCATCATCACCTCGCGGTTGGCGGCGCAAATTTTTGCGCCCAACCCACGGCCTTCACGTAGTCACCGAAGTACTGTGCGCCTTCTTCGAAGTACGCCAGGTCCTTATCGGGCAGGTTGCGCTGGTTCATCTCGGCGTCCTTCTTGGCCAGCTCGATAAAGTGGGTGCCGATGGCGTTCCCCACCCCACGCGAGCCCGAGTGCAGCATCACCCACACGGACTGGTGTTCATCGAGGCAGATCTCGATGAAGTGGTTACCCGTTCCCAGCGTTCCCAGGTGCTTGTAGTTGTTGGTGTTCTTGATGCGCGGGTGCGCCTCGCAAATTTCCTCAAACTCGTTCACCAGCCCCGCCCAGGCGAGGTCGGTCTCAGCAGGCGGTGTATCCCAGCTTCCCTTGTCGCGACCCCAACGCTTGGGTGTCATCCCCACCGGAACGGCGCGCTCGATGGCGGCGCGCACGCCGGCCAGGTTGTCGGGCAGGTCGCTGGCCGTCAGCGTGGTCTTGCACGCCATCATTCCGCAACCCAGGTCCACCCCCACCGCAGCGGGAATGATGGCCTTGAGCGTGGGCACCACCGAGCCGATGGTGGCGCCGATCCCCAGGTGCACATCGGGCATTACCGCCACGTGTTTGAACACGATGGGCAGGCGGGCAATGTTGCGCAGCTGGTTGCGGGCTTCTTCTTCTACGGGCACGCCGTTGGTCCACATCTTCACGGGCACGCCGTTGGGTACTTCATATTGTTCGTAGTTGTTCATGTTTTTTCCTGTTCTGTTGTTCATCTTCAGCTGGCCATTGCATCAAAGACAGCTGCAATGCGTTCGGTCAGCGGGTAGTGGGTCTTGCCACATCTGCTGCATGCGGGGCGCCAGTCGCTGGGTGGTCCCTTCTCGACCAGATTCAGTAACTTGTGTGCCCAGGCGGATTTGGTGTCTGGGTCGTTCAACCAGGCCTTCATCGCTGTTTGAAACGGTGCCTCTGCAAAAGCGTTGGAGATCATTCCGCCGTTCATCCAGTATTCCCAGTAGTACGAATCTACAAAGTTCAGCGTTGCGGCTTCGCGGTAGTCGGCCAACCAGTCGTCCAGCAAAGGTTGTAGTGGTACTCCGGCGTAGTCCCACATCAGCAGGATGCTGAATGCGTGCTCTGCTTGGAAAAGGCCCTCTTGATCTGGCTCCCATTGCGCCAGCCCCTGGGCACAGAATGCCCGTGCATAACCCAACAGTGCAGCCCTTTCGTCAGATGTGTAGGCATCGGCCTCGCAACGCCCTAGTCGGTCTAGATAGATCTCGGTGGAGTGGTGCAATCGGGCGCCTTGCGCTAGCAATTCCAGCATGCGGGGCAGGTAGTACTTGATCTCGTCAGATGGCTGTACTTCGCTCTTGGCAGAGTCGTTGTATTGATAGAAGTGTTCCCGCGTCAGCTGGCGCAGCGGCAGGCGTCGCATCTCGCGCTCCAGCTCGGCATCCATGCAGCAGCCGGTGCAGACGTCCAGCAGCCCATGCGGTGCCTGGTATTTCGCAAAGGTCTGGTAGACAGCTTGTGTGGCGACTTCCAGAGGCGTTACGGCAGTCGTCGGTTTCTTTTTCATGGTTCTCTTTCATCGCATTTTCACCAGGCCATTGAGCACCTGATCCAGTCCACCAAACACCGAAATCTTGTCGATGCGTTCAACTCCCCGCGGTCGGCGGGTGGTCTTTCTTCCGTTACTTCCTAGTGCTGGCCTTGCAGCCGTGGGCAGGAATCGAACCTGCGACAACCGCCTTTCGGCGGGGCTCTACCAGACCGAGCTACCAGTGGTGGCAAGCCGGGAGTCGAACCCGGCACGTCCTCTTGCGAGGCATCACCACGACCTTGCCGTTACCCAGCGTTTGCGGAGTGCGGCATGCGGGCAATCGACAAGGCCTTGAGAGCCCGGATTCCCTGCACCGGCGGGGCGAACGTTGGTCCTAACCCCGGCCTGTGAGCGGTCACCGCTTGTGCTGGATGCCTTATCCATTGCCAGATGTGTGCCAGCCTGAGTTTTATCGGTTGAATTTCTTCAAGTCGTTGATTTGTATGGAGAAATTCATCCGTAGGATTTTTTGCTTCTTCAATGAATTTGAGATAACTAGAATGAAAGCTAGTTAAATAGATAAGAACAAATGCGCAAAAACAAAGTCGTCGTCGGATTCCTGGGCACCCAGCTCGACTCCGGCAAGGGCGCTGGCCGGTGGGAGAAGTGGCGCCCCACCGTATCGCTGGTGCAGCACGAAGACGTGGTGATCGAACGGCTGGAGCTGCTCTACACGCCGCCCCACCAGGACCTGGCCCAACAGGTGCGCGCGGACATGGTGATCGCGTCCCCCGAGACCACGGTGAACCTCGTGCCCCTGCCCATTGCCGACCCCTGGGACTTTGGCGAGGTGTACGCCAAGCTGTTTGACTGGACCCAGACCTACCGCTTTGACACCGAGCGCGAGGAGTACTGGACGCACATCACCACCGGCACGCACGTCGCGCAGATCTGCCTGTTCTTGCTGGTGGAATCGCGCCGCATTCCGGGCGTGCTGGCGCAGACCTCGCCGCCCAAACGCCAGCAGATGGGCGACCCGGGCAGCTACACGCTGATCGACCTGGACCTCTCGCGCTACGACGTGATCGCCCAGCGTTTTGGTGCCGAGCAGCGCGATGCGGTGGACTTCCTCAAGAGCGGCATCGCCACGCGCAATGCGCGCTTCAACGCGCTGATCGACGAGGTGGAGCGCGTAGCGGTGCGCTCGCGTGCGCCCATCCTGTTCACCGGGCCCACGGGCGCTGGCAAGTCGCATCTGGCACGGCGTATGTTCGAGCTGAAAAAGTCGCGTCACCAGGTCGAAGGCGAGTTCGTGGAAGTGAACTGCGCCACGCTGCATGGCGACGGTGCTGCTTCCACGCTGTTCGGCCACAAAAAGGGCGCCTTTACCGGCGCGGCAGCCGACCGCGCAGGACTGCTGCGCACGGCGCACAAGGGCGTGCTGTTCCTCGACGAGATCGGCGAACTGGGCCTGGACGAGCAGGCCATGCTGCTCAAGGCGGTGGAAGAAAAGCGCTTTTACCCCATGGGCAGCGACCGCGAGGTGGCCAGCGACTTTGAGCTGATCGCCGGCACCAACCGCGACCTGCGCACCGAGGTGGCGGCGGGGCGCTTTCGCGAAGACCTGTATGCGCGCATCAACCTCTGGAGCTATGTGCTGCCCGGCCTGGCGCAGCGGCCCGAAGACATCGAACCCAATGTAGACCACCAACTGGCCCGCGCAGGCACCGAGCTGGGTCGCAGCGTGCGCTTTTCCAACGAGGCGCGGGCGGCCTACCTGCGCTACGCCCAGTCGCCCGAGGCCCTGTGGACCGGCAACTTCCGCGACCTGTCGGCCAGCGTGACACGCCTGGCCACGCTGGCCGACAGCGGCCGCATAGGCCTGCCCCTGGTCGAGGCCGAAATGGCCCGCCTGCGCTGGCTGTGGCAGCCCGCGAGCGATGCGCGCAACGGTCTGGCGTCCACGCCCGGCGCGTTGGGCCGTGACGATCTCGCGGCCCTGCTGGGCGAAGAAGCGGTGGAAGCCATGGACCTGTTCGACCAATTGCAACTTGCTGCCGTACTGCAGGTGTGCCGCAACGCCCGCACCCTGTCGGACGCTGGGCGGCAACTGTTCCAGGCCTCGCGCGCGCAGCGCACGGTAGTCAACGATGCGGACCGGCTGCGCAAGTATCTGGCGCGCTTTGGACTGGATTGGGATAGGGCGTCAGGCGCTGGGCGATAATCCACCCCGTGAAGCGCGCCAGACCGCCGCTGGTGCAATCTGGGAAACCAGGCACTGGAGGAACGTCCGGACTGCACAGGACAGCGTAGCAGCTAACGGCTGCCCACCGTGAGGTGAGGATCAGAGCAACAGAGACGAGTCGAAGCAGGCAGATGCAAGCCACCGAAGGTGTTCTATCGGTCACCCGCGAAAGCGGGTACGGCTGGCGCAAGCCAGACGGTTTGCGGCGCAAGCCGCAAAGACCATAGCCACCCGAAGCGGGCGGCGCCCGCTTCGGGTGAAACGGGCAATCTCTACGCGCAGCAATACCAAGTAGGCCAACGTTGATGTGGTTCCGCAGAGTTGGCGGGTAGGTAGCACCGAGCCGTGGTGGCGACACCCGGCCCAGATTAATGGCGGTCACACTGCGGGCAACCGTGGTGCACAGAATCCGGCTTATCGGCGCGCTTCACACTTTATTTTTCCGCTTTTGGATTTGCCCGCCAAGCGGGCCAGCACCGTGGCTAGGGCGTGAGCAGGCACTGCAGCGTGGCGACCTGGGCCTTGCCGGCGCTCAGTTCAAACGTGATCGAAAGCAGACGGCCACGTCTTCTCCAGCTGCGTGCCGAATCGAGAACCGTGCATTGCCGTGCCTGCTCACAGCGGCCTTCAACCACGTTGGAGCCAGCGATAGAGGTACGCAATGCGCATGGCCAGCAAATCCTTCACGGTGGCAGGCCCCGGCTGCCACGACCTCCCCGTGGCAGGACGAGGTCTGCGGAATAAGGTCGTTTGCGGCAGGCGACAAGCGCGGTGAGTACTTTGCGGGTGGCCTCAGGGTCGGCTTGCTGGATGCCGCCCGAGCGGAATGTGTGCACACAGCGCCGCACGGCGACACCTGCGAGAACGGCGCAAATTGCTCGTTGCTCACGCGGCAGTCGCGATGGTGCAGGGTTCATGTCGTTTGCAGCGTAGCCGCACTGCAGCTTCGTGCAAAGAGGAGTGAATGGGTAAGGTGCTGCGGACAGTTGGCTGCAGTGCCCGCCGGGAATAAGCCAGCCTTGTCCACAAGGGCAGCACTGTGATCACGGTTTCCCGCAATGCGGCGCATGCCCCTTTTCCAGCTCCGTCGCGCGCTGAATAGTTTCTGGGTGGCTGCTCAGAAGCGACCACACCGCGTGCTCGGGCTCGTCGCCGGCGCTGGGCGTCCGTTTGCGGGGGGCGGGCGCTGGGGCGCTGGCGGTGGCTTGGCTGTCTGGAGCTGAGGCGGCTGCGTCTTTCTTCGCCGCCTTCTCGTCCTTCGTGTCCTTTTCTTCTTGCTCTTCGCGCGCTTCGCGTTCTTTTTCGTCGCGCGCAATGGCCAGCAGCAGTTTGCCCATGGGGGCTGTGGGCAGGGCCGTGTGCTTCATGAGGGCGATGGCGTAGCAGTCGGCTTCGCGTTCGTGGCTGCGGCTGTAGGCCAGGCCGGTCAGCACCGATGCGCCGGTGGACACGATGCCCGACACATCACCCAGGGCCAGCCCCAGGCCCATGTTGAGCACGCCTTGCTCCACCACCATGCGGGTGGTGTGGCGGTACACCACGTGGCCGATCTCGTGGGCTAGCACGCCTACCAGTGCGTTGTCGTCCAGGCCTTTTTCGGCGGCGGCTTTGACGATTCCATCCGTCATCACGACCTTGCCGCCGGGCAGCGCAAAGGCGTTGGCGCCCATGCCGGAGCGGAACTCCAGCGTGAGCGGTGGCTTGTAGCTGGGGTAGCGCTGCAGAGCGCTAGGGGTTTGTTGCACCAGGGCGTCGAAGCGGGCCTTCAACTGGGCTTGGCGCTCCGGTGGGAGCTTGCTGGGCTTGAGCGTGCCATCGTCCATCTGCTTCAAGACGTTCTCGGCCACGCTGGTCTCCCAGGCCAGGGGCACAAACCGTGTGATCTGCGTCGCGGCCCAGGGAGTGCCATAGCGGTAGAACAGGGTAAGACCGACGACGGCCGCTACGGCCACGCCCAGCAATACGGGCCAGCGGGTCTGCATGCGCTGGGCAATGCCGGGGCGTTCGCCCGCCGCGGCCAGTGCGGCGCGCCATTCGGCCACCGCGTCGATTTCCAGGCTGCCGTGGTCGCGCAGGTCCACCACTACACGCAACTGCGGGCGGCGCTCGTTCCAGGCCTCGGGCCAGCCCACATCCTTGTACGCAAAAGTGGCCGGGGCAGCTCCCGGCTGCGCGAGAGGGTGCAGCACCAGCGAGGGGCCCCCCGAGGTGGACTGCAGGCTCACCATCACCGGCTGGGCCTTGCTGCTCAGTCCATCAAACCAACGCCCTTGGACGAGTGGGGCGTGCTGCGGTGCGTTCATGCTCAGCCGATGAGATCAAGCCCGGCAGCATCCGCCAGCGCATCGCCCAGCCCACCCTGCTGCTGGCGCACCATGGCACCAGCCACCTGCTCCACGCCGCCCTTGACGTGCAAGGTGACCGATTCCAGCTTCATGCGGTATTCGCTGACCCGCGCAAAAGGCCGGTAGAGACCGAGCGTGATCAGGGTGAGGAACATGTTCTTGATGCGCAGCCACACGTAGCCCCCGGTGGTCAGGTGGCACTTGAAGCGCGCGACATGGCTCACACCAATGTTGTCCCACATGAGTCGGAACATGCGGGCCTCGCGGTACGCGCGGGCGGGTGCAGAGGCCAGGAACAGCAGAAAGAGCCCGCCCACGATGGCACCCATGACCAACACGATGATCCACAACCCCAGGCGCTTGCCCTGACCCTGCGCCAGCGCCATGGAACCACCTGCCAGCAGGGTGCCGATGAGAGACAAGGCCACCACGCACAGGATGAACACCAGCACCGTGGCCAGCCAGATCTTGACGAAGTCCATGTACACCGGCTTCCAGCGGCCACGCTCGGCACCCACCTGGGCCTTCAGCACAAGCAGGCTCTTGTAGTTGTATTCAAGGCGGATGAAACACAGCACGGTGAGCACCAGCCCCAGCACGATCAGCGCGCCCATGGCGGGCGTGAACGTGGGCAGCTTGCGCTTGGTTTCTTCTTCAGCCTCCTGCAGCGCGCCGGCCAGTTCGGGCGACAGCATCCGCAGCCCATAGAACACTCCAAACCACACCAGCGCCAGCGCAAAAACGGGCCAGCTGGCGAGGTAGACCTCTTTCCAGCTGGCCGTGAACTGCAGCCGCAGACCGCGCCACCGCGTGGCCCCCAGGCGAAAGCGCATGGCGCTGCCCCAGATGAAGGGCGCCAGCACGGCGCCCGCTAGCAAGAACAGTCCCACGGCCGTGTCTTGCCCGGTATTGGCCGCAATGTTGTAGGCAATGGTGATCAGCATCAGCAGCACAAAGCCCATCACCATCTTGCGCTGCTGCGCGGTGAATTCGAGGGGGCTGCCAGCCACCATCGTGTGGCTGTAGAAGTATTGGGCGGTCCGGCGCCGGGCCCAGGGGGTGTAGATGCCCAGCGTGATGATGCTGAGCAACACGTTGACGATCCACACCCGAAAGTATTCGCCCCCGCTGCCTGTGAATTCGAGCGGATACGCGTCGATGTTCTGCGGCATGAATGTAGACATCGGCCCCGCCGCGCTGTCCCGCTCTGATGGAACTTGGCTCATGAACTCCCTCCTTGTTTGTCGCGCAGTGTAGCAGCGGATCAGGGAGAAATTTTTTAAGCCAAATTGGCCTCTAGCGCTTTACCAATAAGCGCTAACAGCTATATTTTTGATAGCTTCGTTTTGCCATGGACTCTTATGGTCCCACCGCTAGCAGTGGGCGCGACACCGCCAGTGCACCCGTGGAACTGGCTCTGCCAGGCCACCGGGTGCGTCCCCCCTCGGGGGGGAAGGCGCGAAGCGACTCAGGAGGGCTAAAACTTTTCCCAAGGCTGCAAATACCGCCACTGCCCCTCGGGCACCTTGGCCAGCGGCACGCGGCCGATGCGGATGCGCTTCAAGGCCACGACTGTCAGGCCCACCGCGTCGCACATGGCCGGAATCTGTCCTGGGCGGATGCCCTTGAGTGCAAAGCGCAGCTTGGTCTCGCTTTGCCAGCTCACCTTGATGGGTGGCAGCGGGCGGCCATTGAACGTCAGGCCGTGGCACAGCCTTTGCAGACCATGGTTCGCGATGTCACCCTTGACCTCGACGATGCACTCTTGCTCTAGCGATTCGATGTCTTCGGCCAGCTTGCGCGCGATGCGTTTGTCTTGCGTGTAGACCACCAGGCCGCTGGCCTCGGTGGGCAGTGGCGTAAAGCATTCGAGCTGCTTGAAGTGACGTTGCAGCACGCGGATGCCCGAGGCGTCCTCGGCGAGGTGAGATGCAACCTCCAGCAGTGAAGTGGCTGGCGTGGCGCCCTGGCTGCGGCTGGCGTGCGCAGTGCCGCCTGCGGCCGGCTGACCCAGCCCGGCTTCAAAACCGGCGGGCTTGTGCAGCAGCAGCGTCACGGGTGTCAGCTCCAGCAGGCTCGCGTCCTTGGCTACCGTCACGGCCTGGTCAGGGCGCACCCGGGCGCCTGGGGCTTCCACCACCTGGCCGTCCACGCTCACAAACCCGCCTTCCACAAATTGCTCGGCCGTGCTGCGCGAGCAGTTCAGTTGTTCGGCCACGCGTTTGGCCAGGCGGATGTGTGTGGGGTCAGGGTTCTTTTCGGTCATAGGGTGAGGAAGGAAGGCATTTGCCGTGTGGAAATCGAAGGGGCAAATGCGTGATTGTCGGCGTGCTCTTCAAAACAGGCGCTGGCTTCAACCAGTGTCACCGCGGAACCGGCTTCGCCGGGCCGCTGGTGGCGTCCCCCTGAGGGGGAAGGCGCGCAGCGCCTCAGGGGGCATTACTCAGGGGCATCAATCATTCCCGGGCTGCTGGGACCGGATGCGCTCGACATGCGCCAGCAGCGAGCGCTGCGCCACCGGCCACATGCGCGGGGGCACATCGTCGTACGCGCGCTGCACCCAGTCATCCATGCTGCCCTGCGGTAGCGCCTGCATGGCCGCCAACACCTTGGCCTCGCGGGCCAGGCGGTGGGCCTTGAGGCGGGCGATGGCGCCGCGCGCATCGCCCAGCACATAGCCGTGCGCGGGCAGGATGAACTCCACGCCATGTTCGGCGCACACAGCATGAAGCCGGTCCAGCGAATCCAGGTAGTCGGCCATGTTGCCGTCCGGCGGGTCGACCACTGTGGTGCTGCCGTTCAGGATGTGGTCGCCGCTGAAGAGCAGGGCGTCTTCCACCAGCAGAAGGCACAGGTGGTTGGCCGCGTGGCCGGGGGTGTGAATCACCTGCAGGGTATGGGTGATTTCGCCATCTACCGCACGTCCAGTAAGCGCCAATAGCTCATTATTTTGTAGCGAACGGTCCGGCGTGAACTCGCTGGCTGCGCGCGCGGTGGGAGCGGATGGCAGACCCAGGATAGGCGGCCTGGCCTTGCCCGCCTGCACGCACAGTGCCTGCAGCGGCGCAGCGCCCGGGGAGTGGTCGGCATGCGAGTGCGTGCACACAATCATGCGGATGTCGCCCCCCGCAGCACGCCAGAGCTTGTCCAGGTGGTCGGCATCGGCCGGGCCGGGGTCGATGGCGATGAAGCCCGTGGTCGGGTCGCCCACCAGGTAGCTGTTGGTGCCAGGGCCGGTCATCACGCCGGGGTTGGGGGCCGTCAGCCGCATCACGTTGCGCAGCAGTGGCACGGGGCGCTCGGTCTGCCAGTCCAGCGCGTGCACGATCTGCCCGTCGGGGCACACCAGCGCCAACTCCCCGAAGGGCGATTCGTCTTCCATGTAGCGCGCTTCCTTGCCCGCCAGCGTACCCGCGCGCGGGCAGCTCACCCACAGCGGTTGTTCGTGCGCCACGGCGTCCAGCACGGCCTGGGTGCTGGCAAACTTGGCCAGCCGCTGCAGCGTGCGGATGGTCGGGAAGATCATGAAGAACTGGCCCGCCTCGTGCCGCGCCAGCGCGTCGGCAGGGCGCACCCACACGGGTTCGAACTGTTCGGCCTCGTCGGCCACGGGCTCCTGGCCTTCAGGCATGCGAGCCACGAGGAAGGGCACCTCGAAACGGCGCGCCAAGTCGCGGTCGGCCGTCCAGTGGGCCAGCAGGTACACCCCATCTGCAGCCAGCCGCAGCCCGCGCGCGGCGCACTGCGCAGCAAACGGCTGGTGGCGGTCGATGGCGGCGATGTCCTGCGCGTCGGCCATCAAGCCCTTGCGGGGGCCGTCGGCATGGCGGGCCAGCAGCACGCCCAGCTCTTCAAAACTCTCGCGGATGGCGGCGATGGCCTGGGTCAGGTGCAAATCGTTCTGGGTGAGGCGGCGGTCTGCGGCGGCGTGTGTTTCGGGCGCGGCGTCCAGTGCGTCGATGCCGCCACCGGGGAACACGTAGGCGCCGGGAGCAAAGCTCGCATGGGGCGAGCGCCGCGTCATCAGCACCTCTAGCGCCCCGTCGTCCTCGGCATCGCGCAGCAGCAGCACGGTGGCGGCAAGGCGGGTGGCAACGGGTTCGCGGTGGGGGTGGAGTTGTTGGCTGATGCGGGGCATCAGGCCATTATCCGGCGTTGCCCGGAGCCTGTCGGCCGCCTGATTCGGGTAATTGCGGGGCTTTCCATCTTGGAATCATTTGTCCATTGCGCTAGGTGCCACCGGCGACGGTTGAAACTGGCGTGCCCAAAGCCAGTGCCCCCCGCGCAAGGGCCGCCCCGCCGCGGAGGCGGCGTATCCAGCGCTTGCGCTGGGGGCGTCCCCCTCCCAGATTGCGAAGCAATATGAGAGAGGGGTGAAGGCGCGAAGCGACTCAGGGGGTGCTTCAATACTTGCCAGACAGCAAAGCGCCCGCGTTGGGCACGCGGGTTTCGAGGCCCAGGCGCTTGAGCATGGCCCAGGTGGTGCAGACCGCGGCCGACACCACTGGCACTCCCAACTGGTCCTGCGCCACCTGCACCGACGCCAGTGACGGCATCTGCACGCAGGCCGAGATCACTACCACGTCCACGCCATGCGTGTCCAGGCGCTGCACGATCTGGGCGGGGGCAGCGGGGTCCTGCGCGCCCACCTGCAGGTTGTCGGGGATCTCCAGCGACAGGCTGTCGTGCACCGCAATGCCCTCGTGCTCTATGTAGTCCACCACCAGTTGGGTGAGCGGCTTCATGTACGGTGTGAGTATCGAAACCTTTTTGGCGCCCATGGCCTTGAGCCCCTCGACCAGCGCGCCCGCACTCGACACCACGGGCGCGGGCTTGCCGTTGGCCACCGTAACCTCATGCAAGCGCTTTTCGGAGGCGCGGTGGTATCCCAGGCCCATGCTCATGATGGCCACCAGGCAGGCATAACCCATCACGTCCATCTTGCCATCCGACAGCTCCAGCGCACAGCGGTCAGAGTCGCGGTCCATGGCGGCCAGCTCTTCCTTGGTGACCTTCTGCATGCGCATGCGGCTGGCGTGAAAACTGAAGCGTTCGGACAGTACCTGCTCGCGGGCGCGCAGCATGGCCGGGATTTCGGTTTCCATCGTGGTGTTGGAGCTGGGCACGATCTGCCCGATGCGGTAGGTGCGTTGCATGGCGGTCTTTCAGGAAAAAATGGGCAAAGCGCGGCCCCGCCCGGCGCGCAGGGCGCAGGGACAGATCACGCAAAGAGGTTCGGGTGGGCGGCGGGTCAGTCGGCCTTGATGCCGGCGCCCTTGATGGTTTTGGCCCAGTAGGCGGTTTCGGTCTTCACCAGGTCGCCCAGCGCCTCGGGCGCCAGGTAGCGCAGTTCGATCCCGGCGGCGTCCGCACGCTGGCGGGTTTCTGGCAGCTCCAGCGCCTTCTTGACCTCGCCCGTCAGTTTGGCGATGACGGCAGGGGGCGTTGCGGCCGGGGCGAACAGGCCCACCCAGGCTTCGAGCTTGAAGTCCGGCATGCCCGCTTCGGCCACTGTGGGCACGTTGGGCAGGCCGGGGTGGCGCTTGTTGCCGGTCACTGCAAAGGCCTTGAGCTTGCCGCTCAGCACATGCTGCATGACGGACGGCGGCGTGGTGATGAACACCTGCACCTGGCCAGCCAGCACATCGGCCACGGCCGGGCCCGATCCGCGGTAGGGGATGTGGGTCATGAAGGTGCCGCTTTGCTGCTTGAAGATCTCGGTGCCGATGTGCGAGAGCGAGCCGTTGCCCTGCGAGGCGTAGTTGACCTTGCCGGGGTTGGCCTTGACATAGGCAATGAACTCCTTGAGGTTGTTGCCCGGCACCGACGGATGCACTGCAATCACGTTGGTGGCCACGGTGAGCAGGGCCACGGGGGCGAAGTCCTTGGCCTCCCAGGGCAAGCTGGGCGACAGCGCCGGGTTGCCCACGTGGTAGGCGGAGTACGAGATCAGCAGGTTGTAGCCGTCGGCTTTTGCGCGGGCCACGGCGCCGTAGGCGACGTTGCCGCTACCACCGGCCTTGTTGTCGATCACCACGGGTTGGCCCAGGATGCGTGTCAACGGTTCGTTGAGCAGGCGGGCCGACGTGTCCACCACGCCACCGGGCGGGTTGGGCACGGTGAGGGTGACGGCCTTGGTGGGGTAGCTGTCCTGCGCCGAGGCCAGGCCCGAAAGGGCCAGTGTGGCGGCCAGGAGGCTGTGTTTGATCGTCATGTCTGTCTCCGTTGGAATGTAGTAGTCAGGGTATTGTGGAAACAAGACAATCGGCAGTCCAATATATTGTTGGTCTTGACCTATAGCTGAAAAGTATCAATGGAACTGCGGCACCTGCGTTACTTCATCGCCTTGGCGGAAGAGCTGAGTTTTACGCGCGCCGCGCAGCGCCTGCATGTGTCGCAGCCGCCGCTCAGTCTGCAGATTGCGCAGCTGGAGGCCGAACTGGGCGCGCAGCTGTTTGTGCGCACCAGTCGCCGTGTGGAGCTGACGCTGGCAGGCCAGGCGTATCTGGTGGATGCGCGTGCGGTGCTGGAGCGGCTGGAGGCCGCGCGCCAGCGCGTGGGCGCTATCGGGCAGGGGCAGGCCGGGCGCATCGAGGTGGGCCTGTCGGGCTCGCACTTTCTGGGGCCGTTTCCTGATGCGCTGGCACGCTATCGGCAAAGCCACCCGGGTGTGGACGTGGTGCTGCATGAGATGCAGCCCTCGCTGCAGCAGGCGGCCCTGCGCGATAAGCGCATCGACGTGGGAATTTCTCGCACTGCGGTCAACGACGACCAGCTCTCCAGCACCCTGCTGTGGCCTGACCCGGTGGTGGCCGCGCTGCCGCCCGACCACCGACTGGCGGCGCGCAAGGCCCTCACCTTGAAGGACCTGCGCAGCGAAGCGTTTGTAATGCTGCGCCGGGATTCATCGGCCCATGCCGAGCACATCGTGCAGTGTTGCGTGCAGGCGGGCTTTGCACCCCGGGTGGCGCAGACCACGGTGGAACTGGCGGCCGTGCTGAGCCTGGTGGCCGCCGGATTGGGCGTGGCCCTGGTGCCGTCGTCCCTGGGCATGTTGTTCGGGGCCCGCGTCGTGTTCAAGCCCCTGGGCGCCCAGGCGCCGCGTGCCGACGTGCATGCGGTGCAGCGGCGCGATGACTTGCTGGGGGTGGTGCCGGCCTTTGTGCGTGTGGTGTCAGGCATCTGACACGCGGAGCGCCTCAGGGGGTTGTACCGAATCAATCCCAGGCGGGTGCCAGGCCATCGGGAAACCGTCGGCGCAGCGAGGCTTTTCAGGCTGAAGCTGGGCAGTCCGGTCAGACTGGGTATGAACAGTCGCGCGCGCACCCGCGCGGGCCGGGTTGACCAAGCGGTCGCCCCGGTCCAGCGCTGCGATTTGCGCCATTGCTTCGTTGCCGTAGATCTGCGCGGTGTCGATGAGGCGGTAGCCCAGGTCGAGCGCGTTGCGCACCGAACCCATGACGATCTGGTCCTTGAGGCGGAACGTACCCAGGCCGAAGGCAGGGATGGAGGCGGTGGGATGGGTCATGAAAATGTCCTTGTGAAAATTCAAAAACGGGAAGTCGCAGGGGGCTCAGTGGCCGACGGGCACTGGGCCACTGGAACGCACGGGGATGCCGCTGCGTTTGTCCAGCACACCGCTCCACTGGGTGAGCACCAGTGAAACCAGTACGACCACTGCGCCAATCCATGGCGTGTGCTGCAGGCCCCAGTGCGTCACGATCAACCCACCGGCCCAGGCGGCGCCCGCAATGCCCAGGTTGAAGGCCGCGATGTTCAGGCCCGACGCGACATCCACCGCCTGCGGCGTGAAACGCTCAGCCTGCTTGACCACATATACCTGCAGCCCCGGCACATTGCCAAACGCCACAGCGCCCCACAGCAACACGGTGGCGACGGCCAGCCACGGGTAGGGTGCGGTGAACTGCAACAGCAACAACACAGCGGCCAGCAGCGCAAAGATGATGCGCAGCGCCGGGATGGGCCCCAGGCGGTCGGCCAGCTTGCCGCCCCAGAGGTTGCCCGCGGCCACCGACACACCGTACACCAGCATCACCCAGCCTACCGCGCTGGCGCTGAAGCCGGAGATGTCGGTGAGGATGGGCGCGAGGTAGGTGAAGGGGATGAAGGTGCCGCCGTAGCCGATGGCTGTCTTGGCATACACCAGCAACAGGCGCGGTTCGGCCAGCACCTTGGCCTGCTGCAGCAGCGAGGCGGGGGGCGTGTGGGCAATGTTGCGCGGCACGAAGAGCGCGCTGCCGATGAAGGCGACCACGCCCAGCGCCGACACGGCCAGGAAGGTCTCGCGCCAGCCGAAGTGCTGGCCGATGAAAGTGCCCAGCGGCACGCCGGTGACCAGCGCCACGGTGAGGCCGGTGAACATGATGGCAATGGCGCTGGCCGCCTTCTCCTGCGGCACCAGGCCGGTGGCGATGGTCGAGCCGATGGAGAAGAACACGCCGTGCGCCAGGCCGGTGAGGATGCGCGCGGCCACCAGCGATTCGTAGCTCGGCGCCTGCCAGGCCAGCAGGTTGCCAGCGGTGAACAGCGCCATCAGCGACAGCAGCAGCGCCTTGCGCGGCAGCTTGCCGGTCAGCGCGGTGAGCACCGGCGCGCCGATGGCGACGCCCAGCGCGTACAGGCTGACCAGCAGGCCCGCCGAGGGCAGGCTGATGCCCAGGTCGGCCGCCACGGTGGGCAGCAGGCCGACGATCACGAACTCGGTCGTGCCGATGGCAAATGCGCTGAGCGTCAGCGCGAGCAAGGCAATGGGCATGGAAACACTCCTGTTTGGATGCAGGGAAGTGTCGGGTTTTCAGCCTTGCAGAAAAAGAGGGTTCACAAGCCATAGATAGTTGATTTGAAATCAACAATCGGCGAGCATTGCGCCCATGAAAACCACCCTGGAAGAGTTGCAGGCCTTTGTGGCCGTGGTCGACGGCGGCTCCATCACTGCGGCGGCGGACCAGTTGGGGCAGACGGTCTCGGGCATCAGCCGGGCGCTTGGGCCGGCTGGAGAAGAAGCTGGAGACCACGCTGCTGCGCCGCACCACGCGCCGCACCGAGCTGACCGAAGAGGGCCAGGCCTTTTTGCTGCGCACCCGCGCCATCCTGGCGTCCATCGACGATGCCGAAGAGCACATGGCCGCGCGCCGCCAGCAGCCTGCCGGGCCGCCTGCGGGTGAACGCGGCCACGCCCTTCATGCTGCATGCCGTGGTGCCACTGGTGCCCGCGTTCCGCGCGGCCTACCCGCAGATCACGCTGGAGCTGGACACGGACGAGCTCAACATCGACCTGCTGGAGCGCCGCACCGATGTGGCGATCCGCATCGGCCCCCTGCGCGACTCCACCCTGCATGCGCGGCCGCTGTGCACCAGCCGCTTGCGCGTGCTGGCCAGCCCGGCCTACCTGGCGGCGCAGGGCAAGCCCCGGCGCGGCGCAAGACCTGGCGCGGCACACGCTGCTGGGCTTCACGCAGCCCGAGTCGCTCAACCGCTGGCCGCTGCGCGGCAGCCACGGCGATGAATGGTCGGCGGTGCCACACATCACGGCGTCGAGCGGCGAGACCCTGCGCCAGCTGGCGTTGCAGGGCGTGGGCATCGTGTGCCTGTCGGACTTCATGACCGACCGGCGACCGCGCGCGCGGCGACCTGGTGCAGCTGCTGGTCAAGGACACGGTGGACGTGCGCCAGCCCATCAACGCGGTGTACTACCGCAACACGCAACTGGCTGCGCGCATTGCGTGTTTTCTGGACTTTTTGCAGGAGCGCCTGGGCTGAGGACCTAGCCCAGACGTCTGCAGCCGCATCACCCGCGGGCCGGGATGTTCAGGCCCTTGACGACGGCAGGCCGGGCCACGAACACATCGAGCACGCGCTTGAGTTCCGTGAACTGGTCGAACTCCACCAGGTCGCCCGCGCCATAGAAGCCGACCAGGTTGCGCACCCACGGCAGGATGGCGATGTCGGCAATGGTGTACTGGTCGCCCATCACCCACTGGCGGCCCGCCAGGCGCTGGTCCAGCACGCCCAGCAGGCGCTTCGATTCGGCCACGTAGCGGTCGCGCGGGCGCTTGTCTTCATAGTCCTTGCCTGCAAACTTGTGAAAGAACCCGAGCTGACCCAACATCGGGCCCAGGCCGCCCATCTGCCACATCACCCACTGAATGGTTTCGTAGCGCGCGGCAGCGTCTTGCGGGATCAGCTGGCCGGTCTTGTCGGCCAGGTACAGCAGGATGGCGCCGGATTCGAACAGCGCCAGCGGCTTGCCGCCGGGGCCGTCGGGGTCGAGGATGGCGGGGATCTTGTTGTTGGGGTTGAGCGACAGGAACTCGGGCGAGGTCTGGTCGTTGGTCTCGAAGCTCACCAGGTGCGGCTCGTAGGGCAGGCCCAGTTCTTCGAGCGCAATCGACACCTTCACGCCGTTGGGCGTGGGCAGCGAATACAGCTGCAGGCGGTCCGGGTGCTGGGCGGGCCATTTCTGGGTGATGGCGAAGGCGGAAAGATCGGGCATGAAGAGTCCTTGGCGGGTGGCGACCACAGCGGTGCCAAAAGAGCGCAAGCCTAGTCCGGTGGTGAAACCGGCGCAGTCCGAGGTTATTCAGGCCCCACCGACGATAATCCGGCGGATGCAGATTCGCTTCACCAAAATGCAGGGCGCGGGCAACGATTTCGTGGTGCTCGACGAAACCCAGGGCCGCCTGGGGCTCAGCGCCGGGCAATACCGCTTTCTGGCCGACCGCCACTTCGGCGTGGGCGCGGACCAGATCCTCACCGTCCGACCTTCTCCTGCCGAGGGCATCGACTTTGAATACGTGATCCACAACGCCGATGGCGGCGAGGTGGAGCAGTGTGGCAACGGCGCCCGCTGCTTTGCGCGCTTTGTGCACGACAAGGGCCTGTCGGGTAAAGACACCCTCCGCGTGTTGACCAAAGGCGGCGTGATTGCCCCCCGTCTCACGCCCGATGGCCGCGTCACCGTGGACATGGGCCGCCCGCAGTTCGAGCCCGCCCAGGTTCCGTTCGATGCCGCGGGCCTGAGCGCTGTGGAGCAAGGTTCAGGGCAAAAATGGCCTCTAGCGCTTGATGGTAAAGCGCTGGTAGCTACTGTTTTGGTAGCGGTTGCCTCCATGGGCAACCCCCACGCCGTGCAGCTGGTCGACGACGTGGACACCGCCCCGGTGCTGGAGACCGGCCCGTTGATCGAAAACCACGTGCGCTTTCCGCAGCGTGTGAACGCAGGCTTTTTGCAGATCGTGGACCGCACCCATGTGCGGCTGCGCGTGTTCGAGCGCGGCGTGGGCGAAACCCTGGCCTGCGGCTCGGGGGCTTGCGCGGCGGTAGCGGCTGGCATCCGCCTGGGCCTGCTCGACAACGAGGTGCAGGTGGACACGCGCGGCGGCCGCCTCACCATCGCCTGGAGCGGCCAGCAGGCCGATTCCGTTTTCATGACCGGCCCCGCCACCACGGTGTTCGAAGGCCAGATCGACATTCCCGACACCACTTTATGACGACCTCCCACATCCCTCCGATCACCGAAGACGACATCGCCCAGTTTCTGACCAACACGCCCGGCTTCTTCGAGCGCCATGCCGAGGTGCTGGCCAGCGTGCAGATCACCAGCCCCCACGGCGCGCGCGCCGTGAGCCTGCAGGAGCGCCAGGCCGAGATGCTGCGCGAGAAGATCAAGGGCCTGGAGCAGCGCATCATGGAAATGGTGCGCAACAGCACCGAAAACGCCGCCATTGCCCACAAGGTGCACCAGTGGACCGGCAGCCTGCTGCAGGTGCGCGATCCGTTCGACCTGCCGCAGGCGGTGGTGGATGGCGTGCGCACCCTGTTCGATGTGCCCCAGGCGGCGGTCCGTGTGTGGGAAGTGGCCGCGCCGTACATCGACGCCGACTTCACCCAGGGCGCCAGCGAAGACGCCCGCGCGTTTGCCTCGTCGCTCACCATGCCGTTCTGCGGCCCCAACCTGGGTTTCGAGCCCGCCGCCTGGCTGGCCAACGAGGCGGGCGAACCCGCCCAGTCGCTGGCCCTGCTGCCGCTGCGCGCAGGCGCCATCGACAGCGCCACGCCTGCGTTTGGCCTGCTGGTGCTGGGCTCGCAAGACCCGCAGCGGTTTGACGCCACGATGGGCACCGAATTTCTGTCGCGCATGGCAGAACTTGCCAGTGCTGCACTGCTGCGTCTGAAATAGCCGACGGCCAGTACCAACCCAGCGGCGGCTCAACCACGGCCCCATGCCTGACACGCCCACCACGCTCGACCCCCAAGTCCTGCGCTACCTGGAGCATGTGCGCGTCGAAAAGCGGCTGGCGGCGCGCACGCTCACGCTCTACACCCTGGACCTTGAAAAGCTGGCTCAGTTTGCGGTGGGGGTGAATGTGCCGTTGCTGCAACTGCAGACGGCGCACATCCGCCGTTTTGTGGCGCAGATGCACAGCGGCGGACGCAGCGGGCGCGGCATCGCGCTCATCCTGTCGGGCTGGCGCGGGTTTTTCATCTGGGCAGGTCGGCAGGGCCTGATCCCGCACAACCCGGTGCAGGATGTGCGCGCCCCCAAGGCACCCAAGCCCCTGCCCAAAGCGCTGGGTGTGGACGACGCCGTGCGGCTGGCCGAATTCGACAACACCGGTGCCGACCCATGGCTGGAGGCGCGTGATGCGGCCATGGTCGAGTTGCTCTACGGCTGCGGCCTGCGCGTGGGCGAGCTGGTTGGGCTGGACGCCATTCCCAATACCGATACCCAACGCCTGGGCCGGGGCTGGGTCGATCTGCAGGCGGGTGAAGCCCATGTGTTCGGCAAGGGCAGCAAGCGCCGCAGCGTGCCGGTGGGTCGCCGCCGCCACGGCTGCGCTGCAGGCCTGGTTGCAGCTGCGGGCCACACCGTTCGGCGGCGAAGGATCTGCGCGGCTCGACACCGCCTTGTTTGTGGGCCAGCGCGGCGCGCGGCTCACGGCGCAGTCGATCTGGCTGCGCCTGCGCCAGCGCAGCCAGCAGGCGGGGCTGACCACGCCGGTGCACCCGCACATGCTGCGCCACTCGTTTGCCAGCCACCTGCTGCAAAGCAGCGGCGACCTGCGGGCGGTGCAAGAGCTGCTGGGCCACGCCAACATCACCACCACGCAGGTCTACACGCGGCTCGATTTTCAGCACCTGGCCAAGGTGTATGACGCCGCCCATCCGCGGGCAAAACGGAAGCCTCCCTGAGCGGCTGCCCCGCTTCCCCCCACGGGGGACGCACCCGGTGGCCCGGCTAAGCCGGTTTCTCGGGAGCACTGGTCTGGGGCAAAGGTGGTGTTCACGCGACAATGGCGCCCATGAAAATCCTTCGCCTCCGCCCCGGCAAAGAGCGCTCGCTCTTGCGCCGCCACCCCTGGATCTTTGAATCGGCCATCGCCAAGGGCGGTGGCGACAGTGGCGAGACCGTGCGCGTCGAGTCGCACGAAGGCCAGTTCCTGGCCTGGGCCGCCTACAGCCCCAGCTCGCGCATCCGCGCGCGGGTGTGGAGCTTTGATGAAGCGCAGCGCATAGATGCTCCGTTTTTCATAGCTGCATGCGCACGTTCCATCATCGCCAGAGCCCGTTTTGACGTGCAAAGCGATGGCGTGCGCCTGGTGCATGGCGAATCCGACGGCCTGCCCGGGCTCGATCGTCGACCGCTATGGCGACACGCTGGTGGCGCAGTTCACCAGCGCGGGTACCGAGCGCTGGAAGGACGTGATTGCCGACGCGCTGCTGCGCGAGACGGGCCTGACCAAGCTGTATGAGCGCTCCGACGCCAGCGTGCGCGCGCTGGAAGGGCTGGAGCCCGCCACGGGCTGGCTGCGCGGCGGGCGCCGGCGCACGCTGGCGATGCGCCACCGCCGCTGGAACTGTCCATCCACGAACACCAGTGGCAACTGACGCCTCAACATCGCCGAGGGCCACAAGACCGGCTTCTACCTGGACCAGCGCGACAGCCGCAAGCGTTTTGCCGACTACGCGCAGCGCCTGGGCTTCAAGCACGTGCTCAACTGCTTTTGCTACACCGGTGGCTTCAGCGTGGCGGCGCTGGCGGGCATGCGGGCAGCGGGTGCCGCGGCCCATGGGACGTGGACGGGCATGTGACGTCCATCGACTCGTCCGGCCCGGCGCTGGAGCGCGCCCGTGCCCACGTGGCGCTCAACGGGTTTGACCCGAACCGCGCCAGCTTCATGGATGCCGACGTGAACGCCTCGCTGCGCCAGTTTCTCAAGGAAGGCCAGCGGTTTGACGCCATCGTGCTCGACCCGCCCAAGTTCGCACCCACCGCTGCGCACGCCGACCGCGCCGCGCGGGCCTACAAGGACATCAACCGCCTGGCGCTGCAACTGCTGACGCCGGGCGGGGTGCTGTTCACCTTTTCGTGTTCGGGCGGCATCAGCGCCGACCTGTTCCACAAGATCGTGGCGTCGGCGGGCGCGGATGCGGGCGTGGACGGCTACATCGTGGAGCGCCTGGGTGGCGCGCCCGACCACCCGATGACCTTGGAGTTTCCGGAAGGGGAATACCTCAAGGGCCTGGTGGTGATGCGGAAATAATGGTGTTTTAGGCCTCTAGCGCTTATCTGATAAGCGCTAGTAGCTATTAAATTGATAGTTTTTCTGGCGCGGTGCGTGCCAGGTATTCCCCGGCGAACTGCACAAACCAGTCGATGCTGTCGGGCTGCGCCAGCGCGTCACGGTTCAGCACTCGCTCGGCCGGGTGGCCCAACAACAGCTTCTTGATGGGCAGTTCCAGCTTCTTGCCCGTCACCGTCTTGGGGATCACCGGCACCTGCAGGATTTCGTCGGGAACATGACGCACTGACAGCGCGCTGCGCAGCGCCTGGCGGATGCCCTGTCGCAGCGGCTCGTCCAGCGCAGCGCCTGCGCGCAACTGCACAAACAGCGCCAGGTAGGACGGGTGGCCCAGGTATTCCAGGTCGACCACCAGGCTGTCGAGCACGTCGTCCAGTTGCTCGACCACCCGGTACAGCTCGGCCGTGCCCATGCGCACGCCCTGGCGGTTGATGGTGGCGTCCGAGCGGCCGTAGATGATGCCGCCCACGGCCTCGGGCCGGGCCACCAGCCGCAGCCAGTCGCCCTGGCGCCAGACGGGGCGCTGCTCGGCGTCTTGAAAGGTGTCGAAGTAGCTCTCTTTGTAGCGCGTCCCGTCGGTGTCTCCCCAGAAATACAGCGGCATCGACGGGATGGGCCGTGTGCAGACCAGCTCGCCCACCGCGTCCATCACCGGCTGGCCCGCGTCGTTCCAGGCCTGCACGCTGGCGCCCAGCGCGCGGCATTGCATCTCGCCCAGGCGCACAGGCAGCGTGGGCAGGCCCACCAGAAAGCCGCCCGCGATGTCGGTGCCGCCGGAGACGACGTTGAGCCAAAAGTCGCCTTTGACCTCGCGATAGAGCCAGCGGTAGGCCTCGGGCGACAGCGGTGATCCGGTAGAGCACACAGTGTGCAGGGCCGACAGGTCGGCCACCTCCCGGGGCACCACACCGGCCTTCAGGCAGGCGTGGTGGATGGCGGCCCCCACGCCGAAAGTCGTCACGCGCAGGCGGCCCACCAGGCGCCACAGGTGGGCCCAGTCGGGCTCGGCACCCGCGCAGCCTGCACCGGTGATGCAGCCGTCGTACAGCACGATGGTGGCGCCGCCCAGCAGCCCCATCACATGGGCGTTCCACACCATCCACGAGGTGTTGACGGCCCAGAGCACCCGGTCGCTGGGGTGCAGGTCGTTGTGCAGCACCAGGGTCGCCAGGCTGTTGGCCAGCACGCCGCCGTGGCCGTGCACGATGGCTTTGGGCAGACCGGTGGTGCCCGACGAATACAGCGTCCAGAGCGGGTGGTCGGGCGCCAGCGCCACCGGTTGCAGCGGGGCATGGCCTGCCACGGCTTCGGCCCAGGGCACCACGGTGCGGGCTTGGGCCTGCGCGGGGGGCGTCGCCGCCGGGTCGAGGCTGGGCACCCAGACCACATGGCTCACCGTGGGCAGCTGATCCAGGATGTCGCCCAGCGCGGCGCGGCGGTCAAACGGTTTGCCCGCATAGCGGTAGCCGTCCACGGTGACCAGCACCTTGGGTTCGATCTGGCGGTAGCGGTCGCCCACGCTCACGGGGCCCAGGTCAGGCGCGCACAGCGCCCACACCGCACCCAGGCTGGCGGCTGCGAGGAAGGCCACCACGGTCTGTGGGATGTTGGGTAGGTAGCCCACCACCCGGTCGCCCGGCTGGACGCCCAGCGTGCGCAGCGTGTGCGCCAGCGCGCCCACCTGACGGCGCAGCTCGGGCCACGAGATCTCGCCCGCGCCGCCGGACTCGTCCTCGAAGACGATGGCAGGGGTGGTCAGTGGCGAGTCCGGGTGCGCGTGGCGCATCACGGTGTCCACCAGGTTCAGGCGTGCGCCTTCGAACCACTGGGTGGCGGGCATGGGGTCGTCCGACCGCATGCGGCGCGGCGCCTGCGCCATGGGCACATCAAAGAACGCCAATATCGCGCTCCAGAACGCTTCCGGTTCGTCCACCGACCACTGCCACAGGGCTTCGTAGCCGTTAAAGCGCAGACCACGTTCGCGTGCCAGCCAGGCCTCGAAGGCGGTGATGAGGGCGCGCTCGCGGCGCGCGGCGCTGGGTTGCCAGAGAGGGGTGTCCGGGGTTTCGACAGGGGGCGAAGCCGTCTGGGGCAAGGCTGTCAGGGTGGTCATGAAACGGTTCTTTCGCTTTCTCTTCTCAGGTGTCCGCCGTGAAGCCGATGTTCTTCACATGCACACGCCACTGCTCGGCCTCGGCGCGCAGCCGTGTGGCCAGCTCTTGCGGTGTGGACGAGCGGGCCGTCATGCCGAACTCTGCGAGGCCGCGCACAAAGTCCGGCTGCGCCACGGCAGCGCGCACGGCATCGGTCACACGCTGCACGGTGCCAGCGGGCGTGCGCGCGGGCACGAACACACCGAACCATTCGGTCATGTCCAGCGCAAAGCCCTGCTCCCGGTAGGTGGGCAGATCGGGCGCAAAGCTGCTGCGCTCGGTGCCCGAGACCGCCAGCAAGCGCAGGCGGCCGGATTTGAGGTGTGGCAGGTAGCTGCCCAGCACGGTCGAATACGCCGCCACCTGGCCGCCCATCAGGTCCTGCAGCCCGGGCGCATCGCCCCGGTAGGCGACGTGGGTGAATTCGATGCCAGCCATCTGGCCCAGCACGCTGCCCACCAGGTGGGGGGTGGAGCCAGCAGCGGGTGAGCCGAAGTGGGCCTTGCTGGGGTTGGCCTTGGCCCAGGCAACGAAATCCTGCAGCGTGCGCACGCTGTCGGGCACGGCGGGGCCCACGGCCAGCGCGAACGGGAAGGTGCAGACCATGGATGTGGGGGCGACGTCCTCAATCGCGTAGGGCAGCTTGCGGTAGGTGTGCGGGTAGACGCTGAACGGAGCGGGTGGCGACAGCAGCAGCGTGGTGCCGTCGGGCGTGGCGTCCTTGAGCGTGCTGACGGCAATCTGGGTGCCTGCGCCGGGCTTGTTTTCTACGAGCACGTTGGCGGCATAGGTGCCGCGCAGCCTCTCGGCCAAGCGCCGGGCTACGTTGTCGGTGCTGCCCCCGGGCGGAAAGCCCACCAGCAGGCGGGCCAGCTCGGGTGTTGGTTGAGCGTGTGCCGTAGAGAAGATGCCGGTGCCCAGCGCAGCCAGGCCGGTGAGTTGGACAGCGAACTGTCGGCGGGTTGTCATGGGTTGTCTCCTGGGTTTTTGATCTGCCACCGCTGTGGTGCGGTGCCACTGTGCCGCAGGGGCGCCTTGGCTGCTTTCCAATTGCTGCGGTGGGTATCGCAAAGCTGCGAACCTAGGGAAAACCTGGGCATCGCGCTGGGGGCAATGCCTGGGAGCGACACGGCGCGCTACGAGCGGCGGTAGTCCGAGGGCGTTACACCCCAGTGGCGGCGAAAGGCGTGGCTGAAGTGGGCCGCCGAGGGGTGGCCCGTGAGCAAGGCAATCTCCAGCAGAGGCTTGCGCGAATCGCGCACCAGCCGTGCGGCCAGCTCCATGCGCTGAAAGTGGACCCAGGCGTGGGGCGTGGCGCCAAACGACACCTTGAAGGCGCGCGCAAAGTGAAACGGGCTGAGCCCTGCGATTTCTGCCAGGCGGGCCACGGGCCAGGGTTCGTGCAGGCCTGCCATCACGGCCTCGGTCAGCTGGCGCATCTGGCGTGAGGTGAGCGTGGAGCCGGTGCGCGGGCGTTCCCCGGGCAGCGCGTAGTTTTCGACGAGGTGGATGGCAATGCCCATGGCGATGTGTTCGCCAAACGCGGGCTGCAGGGATGCGTTGTTGTCCAGCGATGCCAGCAGCAGGTCGGCAAACGCAGCCAGCACGGGGTCTTTTCGGCCAAAACACTGGCCCAGCACCACGTCGCCACCCGCAGCCCGCTGCAGCCAGGCGGGGGCCAGGTCGATGTGGATGTTGTCGCGCACGGCCGAGCTGCGCCAGAAGCTCGGGGTGTCGCCGGGCAGGATCACGGCCTCGCCGCGCTGCCAGAGCGTTTCGCCCACCCGATCACCATGGCGCTGCAGCAGCTGCGTGGGGTTGCCGCGGCGCACCAGAATCACGCAGTTGCTGTGCCCGGGCACATACAGGTCGCCCACGGGGCCCACTTGGTGCCACACCGCCAACCCCTGCCATGGGCGCCCGGCGCTGGAGCGGTGGACGTGGTCCGGCAGCGCCTGCCAGGGGTGGTCCAGACGCTTGTCGGCCAGGGATTGCCAGCGCGCCGTGTCGAAACCCTGAATGGGTGGTGGGGTGGGGCGGGTGGTGATGGGCTGCGGCATGGTGTCGGAGCACGAAATGGTGCCCTCAGCGGGCTATCGTAGAGCGTTCCGGTCTTCCGATTCCCCGCGTTTTCCACAAGGGCGCCTGTGCGGCCGGGGCGTGCCCGCGCGCACACAGGGGCTTGATTCCGCCGCTAAACTCCCCACCTTTGCGGCTCCCGGCCCGGTCTTTCTTGCCAGCGGCGCCCTTTGCAATCCACAAGGCCTCCTTCTCATGTCCCTCATTCCCGTCACCATCCTTACCGGCTTTTTGGGCTCTGGCAAAACGACGCTGCTCAAGCGCCTGCTGAGCGAGGCCCATGGCCAGAAGATCGCCGTGATCGAAAACGAATTCGGCGAAGAGAACATCGACAACGAGATTCTGGTGACCGAAACCAAAGAGCAGATCGTGCAGATGAGCAACGGCTGCATCTGCTGCACGATCCGCGAAGACCTGCGCGAGACGCTGCAACTGCTGGCCGCCAAGAAGCGCAAAGGCCTGCTCGACTTTGAGCGCATCGTGATCGAAACCACTGGCGTGGCCGACCCGGGCCCGGTGGCGCAGACCTTCTTCATGGACGAAGAGATCGCCGAGACGTATCTGATCGATTCCATCATCACGTTGGTAGACGCCAAACATGCGCCGCAGCAACTGAACGACCGCCAGGAGGCGCGTCGCCAGGTGGGTTTTGCGGACCAGATTTTCCTGTCGAAGACCGATCTGGTCTCCAAGGAGGAAACCGACGCGCTGATTCATCGCCTGAAACATATGAACCCGCGCGCCCCGATGAAGGCCGTGCATTTTGGCGAGGTGCCGCTCAAGGAGGTGCTGGACCTGCGGGGCTTTAACCTCAACGCCAAGCTCGACATCGACCCGGATTTCCTCAAGGAAGAGGAAGAGCATGACCACCACGATCACGACCATGCGCACGGTGAAAGCTGCGACCACCCATCGCACAAGCACGGCGATGGTCATGGCGGCCATGGGCATCACCACCACCATGACGATGATGTGAAGAGCTTTGTCTACCGCTCGGACCGTCCGTTCGACCCAGCCAAACTCGAAGATTTTCTGGGTGCGATTGTCAATATCTACGGTCCCCGCATGCTGCGCTACAAAGGCGTTCTCAATATGAAGGGCACCGAGCGCAAGGTGATCTTCCAGGGCGTGCACCAGCTGATGGGCAGCGATCTGGGTCCCCAGTGGGCCGAGGGCGAGGTCCGCACCAGTAAGATGGTCTTCATCGGTATCGACCTGCCCAAGGACATCTTCCTGCAGGGCCTGGAACAGAGCCTTGTCTGACGGGCTGGCGCGCCCAGGCGGGCCTGGTAACCCGATGGGTTTGTGTTGTATCCGCAACATCTCCGTTTGCGTCAGCCCAGGTCGATACAATCGCGCCCCGGTAAAACCCCGGAAGGCTTGCCACCCGCCCTTGGCTGTGAAAGCAGTTAGGGCCCGCCCGTATTGCGAGGAGACCAGGAAGTGAAAGCCGACACCAGCAAACCCAAGGGAGCCACCAAGGCCACCCCTGCCGCGGCGAAAAGCGCCGCCGCCCCAGCGGCACCCAAAGCTGCTGCGAAGGCCACTGCCAAGGCTGCTGCGGCACCCAAGGCGACTGCAACCCCAGCCGTGGCAGCCCCCGCTGCGGCCCCTGTCCTGCAAGCAGGCTCACAGGTACCCGTGCGCACAACCCGGCCTTCTTCCCGATTGGCCCAATTGACCGTACCATCCATGGCACAGGCAGTGGCTTCGACCGCCGCCAAAGCCAGTTATCTACACACCATGCCCACGACTGTGCAAGCGCACCCGACCTTTACGGCTGCAAAAAAAGACCCCAAGCTGGCGAACAACTGGAAAACCAAGTCCGCCGCAGAGTTGACCGACGCTGAAGTCATGGCCATGCCTGACAGCGAGTACATGAATGAAAAGCAGATGGCGTTCTTTCGCCTCAAGCTCGTTCAGCTCAAACAAGAAATCCACAACAGTGCAGGCGAAACCACCGAGCATTTGCGTGAAGACACCGTCGTGGTGCCCGATCCGGCTGACCGCGCCACCATCGAAGAAGAACACGCCCTTGAGTTGCGCACCCGCGACCGCGAACGCAAGTTGCTCAAGAAGATCGAGCAATCCATCGGCCGCATCGACTCTGGTGACTACGGTTACTGCGACGAAACCGGTGAGCCCATTGGTGTGGGTCGCCTGATTGCCCGCCCCACCGCGACGCTGTCGCTGGAAGCCCAGCAGCGCCGCGAACTCAAGCAGAAGATGTTTGGTGATTGATCTGGCCCGCCGGTCCGTTCGCATTGAGCACACCCCTGCACCCTGAGCCATGAGCAAGGAAGAAACCACCCCCGGCGGACTGCTATCGAAGGTGGTTCGGTTCGTGAAGAACCCGACGGTGAACTGGACCGAGCTGGACTCCATCCAGGACGATCGGGAGAGCCAGTACAGCAAGCAAATGCTCAAGGAAATGATCGAGCGCAAGCGCCGCAACGATTTTGTGCGGCGCCGTGAGTTCGATCAACTGCGCAAGCTGCGCCAGCGTGAGGTGTTGCAGGGCCAGCGTGTGGAAGACGCTGCAGGCCGGCCATCGTTCTTTCAAAGCAGCATGGCCTCGCCCGATGAGCGCGCTGTCACGCTCAAGAAGATCGACGAGATCGAAGCGCAGATGTCGCAGCAATGGTGGAAGAGCAAGCAGGGCGCTGACGCCCCCACCCAGCCGGGCGTGATGCCCGAGTCGAGCACCGAAGAAGGCAGCGAGTCGGCATATGCCCGGGCTTACGCGCCCACAGCGCCCGGCAGCCTGCCTGCACCTCTGGAAAACAAAGCCGCTGTCCAGCCCCTGTTTGCAGACGACAGCATGGCCATTGGCCGGTTTGGTGGCGCTGATGCGCAAATGAACGCCAGCAGCCCGGATGAAGCATCCTTCAGCCCTGCGGTGACTGCGACACAACCTGCGCCCGCATTCGAACCGGAGGAATTCGTGCACGAACCCGATCTAGAAGAAGCGGCCATCCGGTTTGCCAACGGTGACCACGCAGGGGCCGAATCTGGCCTGATGGACGTGTTGGCCCAGCACCAGCAGGACGCACCCGAGCAACAGCTCGAAATCTGGATGACGCTGTTCGATCTGTACCGCGCCACCGGACAGCACGATCGCTTTGACACCTTGGCCATCGATTTCGCAGCCCAGTACAGCCGGTCTGCGCCGTTGTGGTTCTCCATGCCCGAGCAGTTGGGCATGGCTGCTGCGGTGGAGCCTGCTGCGGGTGCTGCGGCGGGCGCGGTGCGCAAGGATTTCAGCTGGAACGCCCCGCCCACGGTGGCGGTGTCGTCGGTGGCAGCGCTGCAGGCATCGCTTGCCCGCTCGGCCTCCCCGTGGACCTTGTCCTGGGCACGCCTCACCGGCATCGACGAGGCCGCCGTGCCGCTGATGGCCGACCAGTTCACCCTGTGGGCGGACCGCGAGGGACAGTTGATCTTCTCGGGGGTTGAAAAGCTCAATGCCCTGCTCGATGCCAAGGCCCAGTCCGGTGATCGGTCCACCAACCCCGAATGGTGGCGGCTGCGCATGGCGGCGCTGCGCCTCATGGGCAAAGCGGACGAGTTTGAGATGGTGGCGCTGGACTACTGCGTGACCTACGAGGTCTCGCCCCCGTCCTGGGTGTCTCCGCGCTGCGGATATTCAGACAACGAAGGCGGAACCTCAGGCGCCGCTCCGCTGGCGGCCGACAGCGACTTTGGACCGTCAGACCTGGGCGATATGTCCATGCCAGCCCCGCTGGACGCCGGGCCTGTGGCCCAGCTCAGTGGTCATATCGATGGCGACGCGACCCCGTTGCTCGAGCCGTTCCAGGCGTTTCTGCGCCCCGGCGTGCCCCTCACCATCGCATGCGACAAGCTCATTCGCGTGGACTTTGCAGCCGCTGGATCGGTGCTTAACTGGGCTGCCGAGCAACAAAGCCATGGCCACGTCATCCAGTTCCAGAACCTGCAGCGGTTGGTGGCAATTTTCTTCAACGTGATCGGCATCAACGAGCACGCCTGGGTGGTGCCGCGAAAGAACTGACTCCCCCGGGTTGCTTCGCGCCTTCCCCGTCTCTCACTACGCGGGGGGTGTGCCCCAGCGCACGCAACAAAGCGCCGCGTCCGCAGCTTGAGCTCCCTTGCGCGGTGCTCTGGCCTGGGCTGCGCCAGCATCATGGGCCGCCTGACAGTTGACGTAGATTTGCGCATGGCATGCGGTTCCACTTTGGCTTGAAAGTGGCACCTGCGACCCCATCTTTCGCTGCTATGGACTCCTCATCTCAAAACACCCCGGTGTTCCACGGCACCACCATCCTCAGCGTGCGCCGCCAGACGCCCACAGGCATTCAGGTCGCCATTGGCGGAGACGGCCAAGTCACTCTGGGCAACATCGTCGTCAAGGGCACGGCCCGCAAGGTGCGGAAGCTTCACCACGGCAAGGTGCTGGCGGGTTTTGCCGGCGCCACGGCCGACGCTTTCACGCTGTTTGAGCGTTTTGAAGCCAAGCTCGACAAACACCAAGGCCACCTAGTGCGGGCGGCCATCGAGCTGACCAAGGACTGGCGCACCGACCGCGTGCTGCGCCGCCTCGAAGCCATGCTGGCCGTGGCCGATCTCGAAGCCTCTCTCATCATCACCGGCAACGGCGACGTGCTGGAGCCTGAGCAGGGCATTGTGGCGATTGGATCGGGCGGGGCCTACGCACACTCGGCCGCCAAGGCGCTGCTCAACCACACCGACCTATCTGCCCAAGACGTCGTCAAGAAGTCGCTGGAGATTGCGGGCGAGCTGTGCATCTACACCAACATGAACCACACCATCGAGACGCTGTAGTCCGGCAGGCTGGAACATCGATTACTACATTTTTGATAGCTGCTAGCGCTTTTTAGATAAGCGCTAGAGGCCAATTTGACTGGAATTTCTCCCATGTCGTCCATGACCCCCCAGGAAATCGTCTCCGAACTGGACCACCACATCGTGGGCCAGGCCAGCGCCAAGCGCGCGGTGGCCATTGCGCTGCGCAACCGCTGGCGCCGCCAGCAGGTCGAGGGCAGCCTGCGCCAGGAGATCACGCCCAAGAACATCCTCATGATTGGCCCCACGGGCGTGGGCAAGACCGAGATTGCCCGCCGCCTGGCCAAGCTGGCCGACGCGCCTTTCATCAAGGTCGAGGCCACCAAGTTCACCGAGGTGGGCTACGTGGGCAAGGATGTGGATTCGATCATCCGCGACCTGGCCGAAATGGCCGTCAAGCAGACGCGCGAGTCTGAAATGAAGAAGGTGCGCACCCGCGCCGAAGACGCGGCCGAAGAGCGCATTCTGGATGTGCTGGTGCCGACGGCACGCGCGGCCGCGAGTACCGAGCCCGTAGCCGACAACACCGCACGGCAGGTGTTCCGCAAGAAGCTGCGCGAAGGCCTGCTGAACGACAAGGAGATCGAGATCGACGTGGCCGAAGGGCGTCCGCAGCTCGAAATCATGGGTCCGCAAGGCATGGAGGAAATGGCCGAGCAACTGCGTGGCATGTTCAGCCAGATGGGCCAGGACAAGCGCCACACGCGCAAGCTCAAGATCGCCGAGGCGTTGAAGCTGCTCACCGACGAAGAGGCCGGCAAGCTGGTCAACGAGGAAGAAATCAAGGCCCGCGCCGTGGCCAACGCCGAGCAGAACGGCATCGTCTTCATCGACGAGATCGACAAGGTGGCCGCGCGCCAGGAGTCCAGCGGCGCCGATATCTCACGCCAAGGGGTGCAACGCGACCTGCTGCCGCTGGTGGAGGGCACCACGGTGACCACCAAGTACGGGCTGATCAAGACGGATCACATCCTGTTCATAGCGTCCGGTGCTTTTCACCTGTCCAAGCCCAGCGACCTGATTCCGGAGCTGCAGGGGCGTTTCCCGATCCGTGTGGAACTGGAGTCGCTGTCGGTGAAGGACTTCGAGGCCATCCTCACGCAGACCCACGCCTCGCTGGTCAAGCAGTACCAGGCCTTGTTGGCTACGGAAGGCGTGACGCTGGAGTTTGTGCCAGAAGGCATCACGCGTTTGGCGCACATCGCGTTTGAGGTGAACGAGCGCACCGAAAACATCGGCGCGCGCCGCCTTTCGACGGTGATGGAGCGCTTGCTGGACGAGGTGAGTTTTGATGCCACGCGCTTGTCGGGCCAGACCATCACCATTGATGCGGCCTATGTGGATGGCCGCCTGCAGGCCCTGAGCCAGGACGAAGATCTGTCGCGCTACATCCTGTGACCACTCGGTCAAGCCTTGAGAGGTCACTTTCATAGGCTCCCGTAAGTGCTTATTTTTCAACGACTTTTGGTTCTTTGTTGGCTGTAAAGTCGCGTCTAAGTCGTTGATTTCATTACAAAAGTTTGGTGTGCACCCCCTTGCTCGGCGTGCTTTTCCTGCTACAGTGCAAAAAAGTGCAATTAAGTGGTGAAAAGTGCCCTCTAGGCCCCTTGCACGGGCCGACGAGGATTCAACCGAGTTGGGAATCTGTCCGTGTTTCAAGGTGCCTCGTCGCTGAGTCTCGATGCGAAGGGTCGGCTGTCTGTGCCGACTCGGCATCGTGACGTCCTGGCGGCCACCGCAGCGGGTCAGCTCACCATCACCAAACACCCGCACGGCTGCCTCATGGTGTTTCCCCGCCCTGAGTGGGAAAAGTTTCGCGAGCGCATTGCCCAGCTGCCCATGTCCGCCCAGTGGTGGAAGCGCATCTTTCTCGGCAACGCCATGGATGTAGACATGGATGCCACCGGCCGTGTGCTCGTTTCCCCCGAGCTGCGTGAAGCAGCCGGTATTTCCAAAGACACCATGCTGCTGGGTATGGGCAACCATTTCGAACTCTGGGACAAGGCCACCTACGACGAGCAGGAAGCCAAGGCCATGCAGGGCGACATGCCGGATGTCTTCAAGGACTTCTCCTTTTGAGCGCGCCTGTGACCTCCACTCCTTTGCAACACACCACCGTTCTGCTGAATGAGGCAGTGGACGGCCTCCTGGGCGGCGCGGGTCCTGAGCCTGCCGGCACCTGGGTTGACGCGACCTTCGGGCGCGGTGGGCACTCTCGCCTGATCCTGCTCAGGCTAGGGCCACAGGGGCGCCTTGTGGCCTTTGACAAAGACCTGGAAGCCATCGCCGAAGCAACGCGCATCACCGATGCGCGTTTTTCCATTCGGCACGAAGGATTTCGCCACCTGGCGGACCTGCCTGCGGGCAGCGCTGCGGGCGTGCTGATGGACCTGGGGGTGAGCTCGCCCCAGATCGACAGCCCCGAGCGGGGCTTCAGCTTTCGTTTTGACGGCCCGCTGGACATGCGCATGGATACCACGCGCGGCGAAAGCGTGGCCGATTGGTTGGCCACGGCCGAAGTCGGTCAGATTGCGGAGGTGATACGTGACTACGGTGAAGAACGGTTTGCTGGCCCCATTGCAAAGGCGATTGTTGCGAGGCGCGAAGAGCGGGGTCCTCTTTCAACCACCGCAGAACTTGCCGATCTCGTGGCTGGCACGGTCAAAACCCGCGAAGCGGGCCAGAACCCTGCAACGCGCACATTTCAAGCTCTTCGGATTTTCATCAACGCCGAGCTTGAAGAGCTGCAACAGGCGCTAGAGGCCAGCCTCTCGGTGCTGCAGCCGGGTGGGCGGCTGGTGGTCATCAGCTTTCACTCGCTCGAAGACCGGATCGTCAAGCAGTTCATTGCCAAACACTCCAAGGAGGTCTACGACCGTCGCGCGCCCTTTGCCGCCCCCCAGGCCATGAAGCTCGTGGCCCTGGACCGCATCAAGCCCAGCGCCGCCGAAGTGGCTGCCAACCCCCGCTCGCGCAGCGCCATCATGCGCGTTGCTGAGCGCACGGCGCTTTGATTGCATGACTCGTCTCAACCTCGTCCTGCTGCTGGCGGTTATGGCCAGTGCGATCTATCTGGTGCACACCCAGTATGAATCGCGCCGCCTGTTCACCGAGCTGGACCGGGCGACGGTCGAGGCGCGCCGTCTGGAGACGGAGCACCAGCGCCTCCAGGTGGAAAAGCGTGCGCAGGCCACGCCGCTGAGGGTAGAAAAAATTGCGCGTGCCCAGCTCAACATGCGCACGGCCACGCCAGCCATCACGCAGTACGTTTCGGACCCACAAGGTGTGACGGCTGCATCGGCGGCCACGACAAGCACGCCAGTACGTCCGGAAGGGGTGCAGCCATGAGCCGCAGCGTGCTCTATACCTCTAGCCCTTTGCTTGCCAGCAAAACGCCGGTGTGGCGCAGCAAGTTCATTGTGGCGGCGATTGCGCTGGGTTTTGTGGCCCTGGGCGCGCGGGCGGCGTATGTGCAGGTGTTTGGCAATGCCTTCTTTCAGCGCCAGGGTGAGGTGCGTTTTGCGCGCACCCTGGAACTGCCCGCCAACCGTGGAAAAATTCTGGACCGCAACGGGCTCATCCTGGCATCCAGCGTGCCAGCGGCCAGCATCTGGGCCATTCCGGAAGACGTGGAGCAGGACAAGCCAGAAGTTCGCGCCAAGCTCAAGCAGCTGGCCAAGCTGCTCGACATGCCACAGGCCGACCTGCAAAAGAAGCTGGCCGACGAGGACAAGACCTTTGTCTGGATCAAGCGTCAGCTCGATTGGGATGTGGGCCAGCAGATTGCCAAGCTCGACATCAAAGGCATCTACCAGCGCAAGGAATACAAGCGCCAATACCCCGAAGGCGAAGCCGCTGCCCACGTGGTGGGCTTCACCAATGTCGAAGACCACGGCCAGGAAGGCATGGAGCTGGCCTTCAACGACCAGCTGGCCGGCAAAGCCGGGTCGCGCCGTGTGATCAAAGACCGCCTGGGCCGCGTGGTGGAGGGTGTGGGCGAAACCGTGCCGCCCGTTGACGGCAAGGACATGCAACTGTCCATCGACAGCAAGGTGCAGTTTTTTGCGTACCAAAAGCTGCGTGACCAGGTGGCACTGCACAAAGCCAAGGCGGGCAGCGTGGTGGTGCTGGATGCGCACACCGGCGAAGTGCTGGCGTTGGCCAACTATCCCAGTTACGTGCCCGATAAGCGCCAGAACCTGACGGGCGAGCAGCTGCGAAACCGCGCGCTCACCGACGTGTTCGAGCCTGGCTCCACCATGAAGCCGTTCACCATCGGGCTCGCACTCGAATCCGGTCGCGTGCGGCCAGATACCGTTGTGGACACCAACCCTGGCCGCATCAACATTACCGGGTCCACCATCTCTGACACCAAGAACCACGGGTTGTTGACGGTGGAGGGCGTGATCCAGAAGTCGAGCAACGTGGGTACTACCAAGATCGCCATGCAGATGCCTGCGCGCGAGATGTGGGAAACCTTCTCGGCGGCGGGCTTCGGGCAAAAACCCCAGCTGCTTTTCCCCGGTGTAGTGACGGGCCGACTGCGCGCCTACAAGACCTGGCGCCCGGTGGAGCAGGCCACCATGTCCTACGGCTACGGTCTCTCAGCCAGCCTGTTCCAGATGGCGCGTTCGTACACCGTGTTCGCCAATGGCGGGCGCGTTATACCGTCCACCATGCTCAAGAGCGATGACATCGCTGTGGGTGTACCGGTGTTTTCCGAGCGCACGGCCGACCAGGTGCGCAAGATGCTGCAGATGGCCGCAGGCCCGGGCGGCACGGGGCAGAAGGCGCAAACCCTGGGCTACTCGGTCGGAGGCAAGTCGGGCACGGCGCGCAAGCAGATTGGCAAAACATATGCCTCGGGTAAGTACCGCGCGTGGTTCACCGGCATGGCGCCCATCGACAAGCCGCGCATCATCGTGGCAGTGATGATTGATGAGCCGAACAACGGCGTGTACTACGGTGGCGCCGTGGCCGCTCCCGTGTTCAGTGAAGTGGTGCAGCAGACGCTGCGCATGATGGGCGTGCAGCCGGACATGGCGGTCAAGCCGCAGATCGTGGCCGATGCGGTGGAGGAGTCGCTGTGACGGCCACACTGCCTTTGCTGGATACAGTGCACGACGCGGTTGCCTGGTTGCGTGAGACGGTAACAGGCACGCTGCAGACCGACAGCCGTCAGGTCCGGCCGGGCGATGGCTTCATTGCCTGGCCCGGCGCAGCCACCGATGGCCGCGCGCACATTGGCGATGCCCTGGCGCGCGGTGCAGTGGCCTGTCTGGTTGAGCAAGAAGGAGCTGAAGCCTTTGCGCTCCACGGCATGCCCGTAGCAGCCCTGCGCGGCTTGAAGGCCGCGACGGGCCTCATTGCGGCCGACTGGTTCGACCAGCCTACGCAGCGCCTGGATGTGCTTGCCGTGACGGGCACCAATGGCAAGACCAGCACCACCTGGTGGCTGGCCGAAGCGCTCAATACGCTATCAAAAAATGAGCTTATTGCGCAAGGTGGCTGTGCGCTAGTGGGTACTTTGGGGGTAGGTGTGCCGCCCACGCTCACCCCCACTGGCATGACCACCCCTGACCCGGTGCGCTTGCAGCGCGCGTTCCAGCAGTTCGCCGATGCGGGCCGCACCGCCTGCGCCATCGAGGCCTCGTCCATCGGTTTGGCCGAGCACCGCATGGCGGGCACGCGCATCCGCGTCGCGTTGTTCACCAATTTCACGCAGGACCACCTGGACTACCACCCCAGCATGACGGCCTACTGGCAGGCCAAGAGCGCGCTCTTTGACTGGCCCGGTTTACAGGCTGCCGTGGTCAACGTGGACGATGCGCGGGGCGCAGAACTGCATGCTGCGCTGGCCGACCGGCAGTTGGACCTGTGGAGCATTTCCATCGCTGGGCCTGCCCGTCTGGCCGCCCGCGACATTGGCATGGGTGACGGCGGGCTGCGCTTTACGGTGGCGGAAGGTGTGCACACCCATGTGTTGCAGACGCGCGTGATCGGGCAGTACAACGTCTCCAATCTGCTGGGCGTTTTGGCAGCCCTGCGCGCGCTGGGCGTGCCGCTGGAGCACGCGCTCTACGCCTGTGGCCAGCTCTCGCCGGTGCCGGGGCGCATGGAGCAGATCCACAGCCCGGGGCTACCCCTGGTGGCGGTGGACTATGCCCACACCCCCGATGCGCTGGAGAAAGCGCTGCAGGCTCTGCGCCCTCTGGCAGCCGAGCGCGGAGGCCAGTTGTGGTGCGTGTTTGGCTGTGGTGGCGACCGTGATGCCGGCAAACGCCCGCTGATGGGCGCCGTGGCGCAGCAGAACGCTGACCGCGTGCTGGTGACCAGTGACAACCCGCGCAGCGAAAACCCCGCCGCCATCCTGCACCAGATCCTGCAAGGCACCATCGCCAGCAACGTGGTGCGCGCCGAACCCGACCGCGCCGCCGCCATTGCACAGGCCGTGGCCGAGGCCGCGCCCGCCGATGTGGTGCTGATTGCTGGCAAAGGCCACGAAGATACCCAGGAAACAGCCGGTGTGCGCCTGCCGTTTTCCGACATGGCCCACGCCAAAAGCGCGCTGCAAGCCCGAGGAGCCAAGACATGGGCCTGACCAACACGATCGCCACTACGGCAGCGCCGAGCACGGTGATGACCTTGCAGCAGGCCTTCGCGTGGCTGCAGCCGCACATACCCGCCGCCCGCCTGGTGGGTGACCCCGCCACGCCGCTGGCCCGTGTCCATACCGATACCCGCACTTTGCAGGCGGGCGACCTTTTCGTGGCGCTCAAGGGCGAGCGGTTTGACGCCAATGCCTTCTTGCCGGACGCGCGCGTTGGCGGAGCGGCAGCGGCATTGGCCCATGGCGGGCTGGAGGCGGCAGGCCTGCCGGGCATTGAAGTGCCCAACAGCCTTGCCGCGTTGGGCGCGCTGGCTGCCGAGTGGCGGGCGCAATTCAGCCTTCCGCTGATTGGCGTGACCGGTAGCAATGGCAAGACCACTGTGACGCAGATGATCGCCTCCATCCTGCGCGCCTGGAAGGGCGATGCCGCTTTCGCGACACAGGGCAATTTCAACAACGACATCGGCGTGCCTCTGATGCTGCTGCGCCTGCGCAGCAGCCATGGGGCTGCGGTGATCGAGATGGGCATGAACCATCCGGGGGAAATCGCCACGCTGGCAGCGATGGCGCAATCTACCGTGGCGCTGGTCAACAACGCGCAGCGTGAACACCTGGAGTTCATGCACACCGTAGAGGCTGTGGCGCGCGAGAACGGTTCGGTCTTTGCCAGCCTGCCCTTAGATGGCATCGCTGTTTTCCCGGCTGCTGACGAATACACCGCGCTCTGGCGCTCGCTGGCCGCTGGCCGCGCCTGCCTTACCTTCGGCCCAGGCGGCGAGGTGGATTGCGCCGACGCGCAGTGGCAGCAGGGCGCCTGGGCTGTGACCATCGCGACGCCACAGGGCAATGTCGAAGCCCGCTTGCACATTGCAGGGCGCCACAACGTGGCCAATGCGCTGGCTGCAGCCGCCTGCGCCCAGGCTGCAGGGGCCCCGTTGACCGCCATTGCACAAGGCCTGACCACTTTCACCCCGGTCAAAGGCCGCTCCCGCGCCTTCAGCGTGAATCTGTCTGGCCGCCAGATCACCGTGGTGGACGACACCTACAACGCCAACCCCGACTCCATGCGCGCTGCCATCGACGTGCTGGCCGAGCTTCCCGCACCCCAGCTGCTGGTTCTGGGCGACATGGGTGAGGTGGGCGATCAGGGGCCCCAGTTCCACGCCGAAGCCGGGGCGCATGCGCGCAAAGCCGGCGTAACCCAGCTGTTTGCACTGGGCACGCAGTCGGTACACGCCGCGTCTGCCTATGGCGGTGCCCGGCATTTCAACGAGTTGGGCGCACTGCTGTTGGCGGTGCGCGAAGCCCTGCCCACGGTGGGCAGCGTGCTGGTCAAGGGATCGAGATTCATGAAGATGGAACAGGTAGTGGAGGCCATTGCGGCCATGGCTACCGCCGATGTGCAGTCGCAAGAACAACAACAAAAACAGTCCAACGAGACACAGGAGGGACACCATGGCGCAACGCATTGATATCGCTCGCGCAGTGACACCACGGGCGCATTGCGCCGGGGAGGCCACATGCTGCTGATGCTGTCGCAATGGCTGCAGGGCCTGTCGCCCGAGTTCGGCTTCTTCCGGGTGTTTCAGTACCTCACGTTCCGTGCGGTGATGGCGGCCATGACGGCGTTGCTGATTGGTCTGATCGCGGGACCGAAAGTGATTCGTGTGCTCACCTCGCTCAAGATCGGCCAGCCCATCCGGGGCTACGCCATGCAGACGCACCTGTCCAAGAGCGGCACGCCCACCATGGGCGGCGTGCTCATCCTGCTGTCGATTGCCATCTCGACCCTGCTGTGGTTTGACCTGTCCAACCGCTTTGTGTGGATCGTGCTCATCGTCACGCTGGGCTTTGGTGCCATTGGCTGGGTGGACGACTGGCGCAAGGTGGTCAACAAGGACCCCGAGGGCATGCGCTCGCGTGAGAAATATTTCTGGCAGTCGGTGGTCGGCTTGCTCGCCGCGCTGTATCTGGTGTTCAGTATTTCGGAAAGCTCCAACGCCAAGGTATGGGAGTTGTTTGTGGGCTGGGTGCAGTCAGGCTTCTCGCTAGACCTGCCGCCCAAGGCGGGCCTGCAGCTGCCGTTCTTCAAAGAAGTGAGCTACCCGCTGGGCGTGCTGGGCTTTGTGATCCTCACGTATCTCGTCATCGTGGGCTCCAGCAACGCCGTGAACCTGACCGATGGCCTCGACGGTCTGGCCATCATGCCGGTGGTGATGGTGGGCTCGGCTCTCGGAGTGTTTGCTTACGTCACCGGCAGCTCGGTGTATTCCAAGTACCTGTTCTTCCCGCACATCCCCGGTTCGGGCGAGTTGTTGATCTTCTGCGCCGCCATGGCGGGCGCGGGGCTGGCGTTTTTGTGGTTCAACGCGCACCCGGCGCAGGTGTTCATGGGGGACGTGGGTGCATTGGCGCTGGGCGCTGCCCTGGGCACGATTGCCATCATCGTGCGGCAAGAAATTGTGCTGGCCATCATGGGCGGCATCTTTGTGGTCGAAGCGCTGTCGGTGATGCTGCAGGTGACCTGGTTCAAATACACCAAACGCCGCTACGGCGAAGGCCGGCGACTGCTCAAGATGGCACCGCTGCACCACCATTTCGAGAAAAGCGGCTGGAAGGAAACGCAGGTGGTTGTGCGCTTCTGGATCATCACCATGCTGCTGTGCCTGGTGGGCCTGTCCACCCTGAAACTGCGATGAACCCGAGCGATCCCCTCATCCCCGGCCAACCCGCCCAGCAGCCTGCAGCGGTGGGCGGGAGCGTGGACGTGCCAGGGGTCAATGCCAAGCAAGCCGGCAGATCACCAGACCCCGAAATCGTCGTTGACGCTGAAGCTGAAGCGGTGCGCACCCGCGACCCACACACTGACGTGGGCGCAGTGGAGGGGTTTGCTGATAGCGACGCACAGAGCACCCCTGCCGACGACGGGTTGCCTGCGGAGACAGAGGCCGTCGCAGCCGATCCTGCCGTGCCTGCCACCACCCCCGCGCCGGGCAAAGCCCCGGCCTGGGATCCTGAAAAGGCCCCGGCTGTTTCCGCCGCCAAGGCGGCCGCCGATTTTGTGGCCCAGATCTTTGCCGAGGTGTCGGCGCCTGAGAGTGCTCCGGGCGCCGAGAAAGTCGCCGCTTGCGGCGGCCGATGACACCGCAGTTACCGAAGACGCCGCGGCAGAACCCGACAGTCCGCCCGCTGAAATGGTGCCGCCCCTTCAGGACAAGAACGTCCTCATCCTGGGCCTGGGCGCATCCGGCCTGGCCATGGCGCGCTGGTGTGTGCGCTGGGGCGCGCAGGTCACCGTGGCCGATACCCGCGCCGCGCCGCCGCAACTGGCAGCACTGCAGCACGAGCTGCCGCAGGTGCGATTTGTGGCGGGTCCACTGGATGCGCGTCTGTTGGACGGCCAGAACCTGCATGCGGTCTACCGATCGCCAGGCCTTAGCCCGGATGCAATTGCTCCTGTATTAATAGCTGCGAGCGCCTGTGGAATAAGCGCTGGAGGCGAATTAGGCTTGTATTCCATGGCGCTGGATGTTTTGAGCGCCTCGCAGGGGTACCGCCCGGCCGTGCTGGCTATTACCGGCACCAATGGCAAGACCACCGTGACATCACTCACCGGCCAACTTGTCGAACGCTCGGGCAAGCGTGTGGCGGTGGCGGGCAACATCGGCCCCACGTTGCTCGACACCCTTACCACCCACCTGGACGCAGGCACATTGCCCGACGTCTGGGTGCTGGAGTTGTCCAGCTTCCAGCTGGATGACGTGGCGGGCTTTGAGCCCAAGGCCGCCACCGTGCTCAATATCACCCAAGACCACCTGGACTGGCATGGAGACATCGCAGCCTATGCGGCGGCCAAGGCGCGCATCTTCGGGCAGACAGGACTGATGATCTTGAACCGCGAGGATGCGGCGGTGATGCAGATGCTGCCGCCGCCCGGCCGCCCGAAGGCGGCAGCCGCCCCCTTGGGGGGCAGCGAAGCACACGCAGTGGCGAGCGTGGGGGCACAACGTTCTCCGCCACCGGTCAAGGTCAAGCTGCAAAAGCCCCAGGTGCGCACGCACCTCACGTTTGGCGGCGACATGCCCAAGCGCCCGGGTGACTTTGGCATCGAAGTGGTCAGTGGCATGCCCTGGCTGGTGCGCGCGATGGAGGCCGACGAAACCCGCAAGCGTGCCCGCAACGAAGCCGAGGAAGAGCTGCACATTCAGCGGCTCATTCCGGCAGATGCGCTGCGCATCCGTGGCCGCCACAACGCGGTCAACGCGCTGGCTGCGCTGGCGCTGGCGTCCGCCGCGGGCTGCCCGCTGGCACCCATGCTGTATGGGCTGCGGGAATACCGGGGCGAACCGCACCGCGTGGAGCCTGTGGTCATCATCAACGGCGTGGAATATTTTGACGACAGCAAGGGCACCAACGTGGGCGCCACCGTGGCCGCCCTCACGGGCCTGGGCGCCGAGCGACGCGTGGTGGTCATCCTGGGTGGCGAGGGCAAGGGCCAGGATTTTGCGCCGCTGGCCGCACCCGTGTCCCGCTATGCCCGCGCGGTGGTTTTGATCGGCCGCGACGCGCCGCTGATTCGTGCGGCCCTGCAAGACGCCGGGGTCGCGTTGTTGGACGCTGAGACGTTGCCACTGGCCGTGCAGATGGCGACCGAGCAAGCACGTTCGGGCGATGCGGTGTTGATGTCGCCCGCTTGCGCCAGTTTCGACATGTTCAAGGACTACGAGCACCGCGCGCAGGTGTTCTGCGACGCCGTGCGCACCCTGGCGGAAGACGCAGGCCAATCGGCGGAGGGCTTGTCATGAGCAACGCACCTGCCAACACGCTTGTGCAGCGCCTGACCGGCTGGTTCGGGGGTCTCCCCAGCAAGGCTGCGGATGTTTTGCCTGTGCGCGTGGGAGGCACGGAATACCGCCGCTCGTCCAGCACCCCGGCCAGCGTGCTCGGGTTTGACCAAGCTCTGCTATGGGTGGTGGTGGCACTGCTCGCCTGGGGCCTGATCATGGTGTATTCGGCATCGATCGCCATGCCGGACAACCCACGGTTTGCCAACTACGCCTCCACGCATTTTCTGGCCCGCCACGCCATGTATCTGGTGATCGGTTTTGTGGTGGCGCTGCTGGCGTTCCAAATCCCAATGGCGCTGTGGGAGCGCGCGGCTCCTTGGCTGTTTGTGGTGGCGTTGTTGCTGCTGATTGCGGTGCTGATTCCCGGCGTGGGCAAGGTGGTCAACGGTGCGCGGCGCTGGCTGTCCATCGGACCCATTGGCTTTCAGCCGTCGGAGGTGGCCAAGTTTGCGGTGCTGATCTACGCCGCCGACTACATGGTGCGCAAGATGGAAGTGAAAGAACGGTTCTTTCGCGCCGTGCTGCCGATGGGTGCTGCCGTGGCCATTGTGGGTGTGCTGCTGCTGGCCGAGCCCGACATGGGCGCCTTCATGGTGGTGGCGGTGATCGCCATGGGCATCTTGTTTTTGGGCGGCGTGAATGCCCGCATGTTCTTCCTGATTGCAGGCATTCTGGTTTCGGCCTTCGCGCTGATGATTGCCAGCTCGCCCTGGCGCCGCGAACGCGTGTTTGCCTACCTCGATCCGTTCAGCGAAGAGCATGCATTGGGTAAGGGCTACCAACTGTCGCACTCGCTGATCGCCATCGGACGAGGAGAGATTTTTGGCGTGGGACTGGGCGGCAGTGTCGAAAAGCTGCACTGGCTGCCTGAGGCGCACACCGACTTCCTGCTGGCCGTGATCGGCGAAGAATTCGGTCTCGTGGGCGTGCTCACGCTCATCGTGCTGTTCCTGTGGATGACGCGCCGCATCATGCACATCGGCCGCCAGGCCATTGCACTCGACCGCGTGTTTGCAGGGCTGGTAGCCCAAGGCGTGGCGATCTGGATCGGCTTTCAGGCCTTTATCAACATGGGTGTGAACCTGGGTGCTTTGCCGACCAAGGGGCTCACGCTGCCGTTGATGAGTTTTGGGGGGTCGGCGATTTTGATGAATCTTGTGGCGCTTGCGGTGGTACTGCGGGTCGATTACGAGAACAAGCTCCTCATGCGGGGAGGTCGCGTATGAGCGCGCAGAAAACGGCCCTCATCATGGCCGGTGGCACCGGTGGCCATATCTTCCCCGGCTTGGCTGTGGCCGAGGAGTTGCGCGCACGCGGCTGGCGTGTGCACTGGCTGGGTGCGCCGGGCAGCATGGAATCGCGCATCGTGCCAACGCACGGATTCACGCTGGAGCTGATCGACTTCTCCGGCGTGCGCGGCAAGGGCCTCGTCACGCTGGCTTTGTTGCCGCTGCGCCTGCTGCGTGCCTTTTGGCAAGCGCTGCAGGTCGTGCGCCGCGTCAAGCCCGATGTGGTGGTGGGTCTGGGCGGCTACATCACGTTTCCGGGCGGCATGATGGGCGTGTTGGCCGGCAAGCCGCTGGTGCTACACGAGCAGAACTCGGTGGCGGGCATGGCCAACAAGGTGCTGGCTGGCGTGGCCGACCGGGTGTTCACCGCCTTTCCAAATGTTTTCAAACAAGGCCAGTGGGTGGGCAACCCGCTGCGCAAGCCCTTCACCGAGCAGCCCGGCCCTGCCGAGCGTTTTGCAGGCCGCACCGGCCCGCTGCGTTTGCTGGTGGTGGGCGGCAGCCTGGGTGCTCGGGCGCTCAACGAGATCGTTCCACAGGCCGTTGCGCTGATGCCCGCCGACAAGCGCCCGCAGGTGATTCACCAGAGCGGCGCCACGCAGATCGATGCGCTGCGCGCCAACTATGCGGCGGCGGGGGTCGACGCCGAGCTGACGCCTTTCATCGATGACACCGCCAGCGCGTTTGCGGCGGCCGACGTCATCGTGTGCCGCGCGGGTGCCAGCACGGTGACCGAGATCGCGGCCGTGGGCGCTGCGTCCATCTTTGTGCCGTTCCCTTCCGCCGTGGACGACCACCAAACCACCAACGCGCAGTTCCTGGTGAACACAGGCGGCGGATGGCTGGTGCAGCAACGCGACCTGACGCCCGAAGGGCTGTCGAAAATGCTATTGAATATGGAGCGCTCAACCCTTGTGGATGTAGCGCTAAAGGCCAAAAACATGCAAAAAATCAACGCCACCCGCGAAGTGGTGACCGCCTGCGAGGAGTTGGCCGGATCATGAAGCACACCATTCGCCCACACCACCTCGTCGTGAACGTGAAGCACGCCGACGAGCAGCGCGGCACGGAGGTTGCGCTATGAAGCATGCGATTCGCCACATCCACTTCGTCGGCTTGGGCGGCGCCGGCATGAGCGGCATCGCCGAGGTGTTGTTCAACCTGGGCTACCGCATCTCGGGCTCGGACCTGGCCGACAGCGCCACCTTGCGCCGCCTGGAGGAGCTGGGCATCAAGACCTGCCTGGGCCATGCGGCGGCGCACATCGATGGCGCCGATGCGGTGGTTACATCGACAGCGGTGACGGCCGACAACCCCGAGGTGCTGGCCGCGCGCGAGAAGAAGATCCCGGTTGTGCCCCGCGCGCTGATGCTGGCTGAGCTGATGCGCCTGAAACAAGGCATTGCCATTGCGGGCACTCACGGCAAGACGACGACCACGAGCCTCGTGACCAGCGTGCTGGCCGAAGCAGGGCTGGACCCGACCTTTGTGATTGGCGGCAAGCTCAACAGCGCGGGCGCCAATGCCAAGCTGGGCAGTGGCGACTACATCGTGGTCGAGGCGGATGAATCCGACGCGTCGTTCTTGAACCTGCTGCCCGTCATGGCCGTGGTGACCAACATCGACGCCGACCACATGGAAACCTATGGGCACGACTTTGGTCGGCTCAAGGGCGCATTTGTCGACTTTCTGCACCGCATGCCGTTCTACGGCACAGCCGTGTTGTGCGTGGACAGCCCTGCGGTGCGCGACATTCTGCAAAGCGTGACCTGCCCAATCACCAGCTACGGTTTTTCGGAAGACGCCCAGGTGCGCGCCATCGACGTGAAGGCCGAGGCCGGGCAGATGCGATTCACGGTGCTGCGGCGCAACGGCGTCACGCTGCCCGACATGGAGATCGTGCTCAACCTGGCGGGCGAACACAACGTGCTCAACGCGCTGTCGGCGATTGCCATAGCGGTGGAACTGAACATCCCCGACGAGGCCGTGCAGCGCGCGCTGGCCAACTTCAAGGGCGTGGGTCGGCGCTTTCAGCGCTATGGCGAGCTGCCTGTAAAGGCTGGGAATGGCGGTGGCCAGTTCACCGTCATCGACGACTACGGCCACCACCCGGTGGAAATGGCCGCCACCTTGGCCGCTGCGCGCGGGGCGTTCCCCGGCCGCCGCCTGGTGTTGGCCTTCCAGCCGCACCGCTACAGCCGCACGCGCGATTGTTTTGAGGACTTCGTGAAGGTCATCGGCAACGCCGACGCGGTGCTGCTGACCGAGGTGTATGCCGCCGGTGAAGCGCCTGTGGTGGCTGCCGATGGTCGCTCACTCGCACGCGCACTGCGCGTGGCGGGCCGTGTGGAGCCCATTTTTGTCGACAACGTGGCCGACCTGCCGCAAGCCATTGCCGACAACGCGCGCGACGGCGATGTGGTCATGTGCATGGGCGCTGGATCGATTGGCGCCGTACCCGGCAAGGTGGTTGAAATGCTACAAAATAGTGAGCTAACAGCGCTTGAAGGGAGCGCGCTATGACCCATTTTGATTCCAATATTGATGTGAAGAAGCTGGGCAAGGTCGCCGTGCTCATGGGCGGTGCGTCTGCCGAGCGCGAGGTGTCGCTGATGTCCGGCAGCGGTGTGCTGCAGGCCCTGCGCTCGCGCGGCGTGGATGCGCACGCGTTCGACCCCGCGCAAAGCGACCTGAGCGACCTCAAGCGGGATGGTTATGCGCGCTGCTTCATTGCGCTGCATGGTCGCCACGGTGAAGACGGCACGGTACAGGGTGCGCTGGAGTTGTTGGGCATTCCGTACACCGGCTCCGGGGTCATGGCATCGGCCATCGCCATGGACAAGGTCATGACTAAGCGGGTGTGGCTGGCAGAAGGTCTGCCGACACCCCGCTACGTGTGGCTGGCGCCCGAGCGCCAGCAGCGCGAGGTGGTGCGCGCTGTGCCGGATGAGCTTGGGTTGCCGCTCATTGTGAAACCGCCGCGCGAGGGTTCGTCCATTGGCGTGACCAAGGTGCGAGGCTACTCGGACATGCAGGACGCCGTGGCATTGTCAGCCCGCTATGACCCTGATGTGCTCTGCGAAGAATTCATTGAGGGCGAGGAAGTGACCTGCCCCGTGCTCGGCCTGGGAGTTGATGCGAGCGCCTTGCCCGTGATCCGCATCGTGGCGCCCGATGGCGCTTACGACTACCAGAACAAGTACTTTACCGATGACGTGAAGTACCAGTGCCCTAGCGGCCTCCCTGAGGCCGAGGAGCGCGAGATCCAGCGCATCGCGCTTCAGGCCTACCGTACGCTCGGTTGCCGTGGCTGGGGTCGCGCCGATCTGATGATTCGCGCCAGCGACCGCAAGCCGTTTCTGCTGGAGATGAACACATCACCGGGCATGACCGGGCACTCGCTGGTACCACTGTCGGCCCGCGCTGCCGACATCAGCTACGAGGAGTTGTGCCTTCGCATCCTGTTCGGTGCCGCGCTCGATACGTCGCCCCGCGATCCGCAAGGAATGTCACAGCCATGACCAACACGCTGCCCGCCCCCCTGGACGTCAAGCTCATGAACCTGACCGCGTCGGTCATGCTCATGGGCTGCGCCTTGGGCGCGCTGGCAGCCGGCACGTGGTGGATGCTGCGCTACCCGGGTTTTGCCATTGCCCGCATCGTGGTGCAGGGCGAGCTGGTGCACAACAACGCCGTGACCCTGCGGGCCAATGTGGCGCCGCATCTGGCGGGCAACTTTTTTACCGTGGACTTGCGCCAAGCACGTGATGCATTTGAGCAAGTGCCTTGGGTGCGCAGGGCGCAGGTGCAGCGGGTGTACCCCGCCAGCCTGCGTGTCCAGCTGCAAGAGCATGAAGCCGTGGCCTTCTGGGGGGGCGAATCTGGTTCGACCATGGTCAACAGCCAGGGTGAAGTGTTTGAGGCCAATGTGGGCGATGTGGAGCAGGACGGCTTGCCACGCCTGCTGGGCCCCCGCGGCAGTTCTGCGGAGGCGCTGCAGATGCACGGTTTGCTCAAGCCCGTATTTCGCCCGCTGGGGCTGGAAGTGGAAGAGTTGGAACTGACCGGCCGCGGAGGATGGCGCGCCAAGCTGGACAGCGATGCCGTGATTGAGTTGGGCGGAGGCACCCCCCAGGAGGTGGTGGTGCGCACGCAGCGCTTTACCCGCACGCTGACGCAAGTTGCGGCGCAGTACGGGCGCCGAGTGGATGCGCTGGAGTCTGCCGATCTGCGCCATGCGGGAGGCTACGCGCTGCGCATGCGCGGAGTGACCACCGTGATCCCTGACGCCGCGGGTGCTGCCCCTGGCGCCACGGGTGGCGTGCGCAGGAGGTGATGTGATGCGAACCAGTGACAAGCACAGCGTGGGGCATGCAGGCAAGCGAGCGATGCGGCAAGGGGCCGACCAAGAGGTCCAAAGGTGGACCGAGGGGCAGGTCGGGCAGCGGGGCAGAACACAAAAGGGCAGAGGCTGATATGGCAAGAGAATACAAAGACGTTGTGGTGGGGCTGGACATCGGAACGGCCAAGGTCATGGCTGTGGTGGCCGAGGTGCTGCCCAATGGCGAGCTCAAGCTGGCCGGCCTGGGCGTGGCCCCGAGCAATGGCTTGAAGCGTGGCGTGGTGGTCAACATTGACGCCACGGTGCAGAGCATTCAGCAGGCCCTCAAAGAGGCCGAGTTGATGGCCGACTGCAAGATCCAGCGCGTGTACACCGGCATCACCGGCAGCCACATTCGCGGCCTCAATTCCAGCGGTATGGTGGCCGTGAAGGACAAGGAAGTCACGTCTGCCGACGTGGCGCGCGTGGTCGAGACCGCCAAGGCCATCAACATCAGCAGCGACCAGCGCCTGCTGCTGGTGGAGCCACAAGAATTTGTGATCGACGGGCAGGACGTTAAAGAGCCCATCGGCATGAGCGGCATCCGCCTGGAGGCCAAAATCCACATCGTGACCGGCGCGCAGAGCGCGGCCGAGAACATCATCAAATGTGTGCGCCGTTGTGGCCTGGAAGTGGAGCAGCTGATGCTGAACCCGCTGGCCAGCAGCCAGGCCGTGCTGACGGATGACGAACGAGAACTGGGCGTGGTGGTTGTGGACATCGGCGCGGGTACGACTGACGTGGCCATCTTCACCGGCGGCGCAATCCGCCACACGGCCGTGATCCCGATTGCAGGCGACCTCATCACCAGCGACATCGCCATGGCGCTGCGCACGCCCACCAAGGACGCTGAAGACATCAAGGTTGAAAGCGGCTACGCCAAGCAACTGCTGGCCGACCCCGATGCCCAGGTGGAAGTGCCCGGCCTGGGCGACCGCCCGCCGCGCATGTTGAGCAAGCAGGCGCTGGCCGGAGTGATCGAGCCGCGGGTGGAAGAAATTTTCTCGCTGGTCCAGCAGGTGGTGCGCGAGTCGGGCTACGAAGAAGTGCTGTCGTCGGGCATCGTGCTCACGGGCGGCAGTTCGGTCATGCCGGGAATGATCGAGCTGGGCGAAGACATCTTCTTGAAGCCCGTTCGCCGAGGCATTCCGAAGTATTCCAGCGCGTTGTCTGACATGGTGGCCCAGCCCCGTGCTGCTACCGTCATGGGTTTGCTGGAAGAGGCCCGACTGGCTCGGCTGCGTGGCTTCAAGGTGGCGCAAAAAAGTGGGTCGATGAAGACCGCTTTTGGGCGATTCAAAGATTTCATTGTGGGGAATTTCTGACCATGAAATACCCCTTGTGGCTAGCGCGCGGGAGCCCGCACCGAAGACCGCGCGAGCGATGGCGGTGCACCGGACCGCCACGCTCTTCCCGCACTGAACACCCATTCCCTATTTGTCATTTGCAAACGAATTTAGTACCAGGAGCTCCAACATGACCATCGAAATGATCGAAGCCGAAGAATTCAACCAGGGCACCCAGATCAAGGTGATCGGCGTGGGCGGCGGCGGCAGCAACGCTGTCGAACACATGATTGCCCGTAGCGTGCAGGGCGTGGAGTTTGTCTGCGCCAACACCGATGCGCAGGCGCTGACCCGCAGCTCGGCCCACCGCGTCATCCAGCTCGGTGGCAGCGGCCTGGGCGCAGGCAGCAAGCCCGACAAGGGCCGCGACGCGGCTGAGGCTGCGGTAGAAGACATCCGCAGCGCCATCACCGGTGCGCACATGCTGTTCATCACGGCGGGCATGGGCGGCGGCACGGGCACGGGCGCTGCACCTGTGATTGCCCGCGTGGCCAAGGAGATGGGCATTCTCACCGTCGGCGTGGTCACCAAGCCGTTCGACTGGGAAGGTGGCCGCCGCATGACCAACGCCGACAATGGCCTGGCCGAGCTGGAAGCCAACGTCGACTCGCTGATCGTGGTGCTCAACGAAAAGCTGCTGGAAGTGCTGGGCGACGACATCACCCAGGACGAGGCCTTTGCCCACGCCAACGACGTGCTCAAGAACGCCGTGGGCGGCATTGCCGAAATCATCAATGAATACGGCCATGTGAACGTCGACTTTGAAGACGTGCGCACCGTGATGGGCGAGCCCGGCAAGGCCATGATGGGCACGGCCACGGCCGCAGGTCCTGACCGTGCACGCATCGCTGCCGAACAAGCGGTGGCCTGCCCCCTGCTGGAAGGCATCGACCTGTCGGGCGCCAAGGGTGTGCTGGTGCTGGTCACCGCCGCCAAGGGCAGCCTCAAGCTGTCCGAGTCGCGTCTGGCAATGAGCACCATCAACGCCTACGCCTCGCCCGATGCGCATGTGATTTATGGCGCCGCTTACGACGACACTCTGGGCGACGAGATTCGCGTGACGGTGGTTGCCACGGGCCTGTCGCGTCCCAACGCACGCCGCCAGCCCATCTCGGTGGTGCAAGGTGGCCTGCGCACTGGCACCGACAACATGGCGTACCAGATGCCTGTCGTGGGCGCGGGTACGCTGGGTGCTGCTGTGGGCATGCAAGGGGGCCACGCAGGTGGCCACACGCAGGCCGACTACGGCAGCATGTCGGTGCCCAGCGTTTGGCGCACCAACCGCACCCAGGCAGCGGCCCGCGTGGATGCCCTGTCGTCGGGCGGCATGGATGATCTGGAGATTCCTGCCTTTCTGCGCAAGCAGGCAGACTGAGAATTGCTATTAAAAAATGAGCTGGTTGCGCTTGAATTTATGGACTTGCAAATATAAAAGTATCTGAAGTCCAATGAAGTAAAGCGCAAGCAGCTATCAGTTTGATAGCTCGCCAGACTCTACCCACATAAAAAAAGCCCCAGTCGCAAGACCGGGGCTTTTTCTTATCTATCGCGCCGTCTTCGGTTCAGAAGTCTTCCCAGTCCCCTGCATCGTCTTTTGCGGGTTTGCTGGCGCTGGCCTTAGGGGGCAGTGCGGTCGGGGCTTTGGTCGCGGCAGGCTTGCGCAGGGCTGCAGGTGCTGTGGCCGTTCGGAGGCCCACTGCCGGACGGGGCGCGGGGGCACGGGCGGGTGATGGAGCCGGGGCGGCACGGGGGGCGCTGGCCGAACTGCCGTTGACTCGGAACAACGCCACCACCTGGGTGAGCTTCATGGCCTGTTCGCGCAGGCTGTCTGCCGCGGCGGTGGACTGCTCGACCAGGGCAGAGTTTTGCTGCGTCATCTGATCGAGCTGGTTCATGGCCGTGTTGACCTGGGCAATGCCCTGGCTCTGCTCGGACGTGGCCGAGCGGATTTCGCCAATGATGTCGGTCACGCGCTGGACGCTTTCGACGATCTCGGTCATGGTGGCGCCGGCATTGCCCACCAGTTGCGTACCCGATTCCACCTTTTCGACCGATGCGCCGATCAGTGCCTTGATCTCCTTGGCGGCCTCCGCACTGCGCCCGGCCAGGCTGCGCACTTCGCTGGCCACCACGGCAAAACCGCGGCCTTGTTCGCCCGCACGCGCGGCCTCAACCGCAGCGTTCAGCGCCAGGATGTTGGTCTGAAACGCAATGCCATCAATCACGCCGATGATGTCGCTGATCTTGTTGCTGCTGGCATTGATGTCCTGCATGGTGGCCACCACGCGGGCCACCACATCGCCACCCCGCGCCGCCACTGCCGCGGCTGACGTGGCCATCTGGTTGGCGGTCTGGGCAGAGTCCGAGGTTTGTTTGACCGTGCTGGTCAACTCCTCCATGCTGCTGGCCGTGCTTTGCAGATTGCTGGCGGTGTCTTCGGTGCGGTGGGCCAGGTCGTTGTTGCCCTGGGCGATTTCACTGGACGCTGTGGCGATGCTGTCGGTCGCAGTGCGCACCTCGGTCACCAGCTTGCGCAGCGACGCCACCATGTGGGCAAGGCCGTCGAGCATGGAGCCGGGGGGCGCCGGTGGAATCTCGGTGTCCAGGTTGCCCTGTGCCACCTCCGACATGATCCCAATCGCGTCGGTAGGTTCTCCGCCAATCTGGCGCAGCACCGAGCGCGACACGATCAGCCCGATCGCCCCCACCGCCAGAAACACCACGAGCACCACGGCCAGGTTGGACAGCATGGTCTTGCGCACCAGAACGTCCACGTCGTCGGTGTAAATGCCGGAGCCGACCATCCAGTTCCATCCGTCTACCTTCATGATGTATTGCAGCTTGGGCACCGCGGTTTGTTGCCCAGGGCGTGCAAACATGGTGGGTACAAAGGCCTTGCCGTCCTTGCTGTTGCGCAGGCCGTTGACCAGCAGCCCGATGATGTCCACCCCGGAGGCGTCCTTGACCTTGCCCAGCATGTCCTGGCCATCCCATTCCTTGCGGAAGGGGTGCATCACCCCCGCGCCTTCCGTGGTCCAGATGTAGAAGTACTCGGTTTTGCCGTCCGCGCCGCCGTAACGTGCAAGACGCAACGCTTCTTTGGCCGCCTTTTTGGCATCTTCTTGCGGCATGGCACCGCTGGCCGCCTGTGCCTGGTAACCCACGACGATGCTGTGAGCGGACTGCACGGCGGTGGTTAAAAGTTCCTGCCGGGAATCGATGATGAGTCGCCGCTCTTGCAGTAAAGAGGTGACGGACATGATCAAGAGCGCCACAAGGGCGGTGCCGATCATGAGCAGGATTTTCATTTTGAAGCTGAGCTTGCTCATGGATGTCTCCAGTGGGGCGGCGGTGGTTCTAGGTGATGACGATAGAGAGCTTCGCAGCCCGGGAGGCTGTCGTCTCCGAGCCGCGGCACAACCATTGTGCGGCGAAGGATGGGGGGTGTGCAGTAGGTGAAAACGTGGCGGTAGCTCTACGTACCGCACGCTTCGCAAGCCGCCAAAGCGGCGTGCAGGCAGCGCATGCCCTCAACTGGTGCGGGGGCAGGCGCCAGAAACTAAAATGCGCCATGCTCCAGCAACGCACCCTCAAGACATTGACCCGCGCCGTAGGCGTTGGGTTGCACAGCGGCCAGCGGGTCGAGTTGACCTTGAGGCCCGCTCAGCCGGACACCGGCATCGTTTTCAGGCGGGTCGACCTGCCCCAGCCCGTGGATATTCCGATCCGCGCCGAGGCGGTCACCGACACCCGGCTGGCCTCCACCATCGCGGTGGGCAATGCCAAGGTGCACACGGTGGAGCATCTGATGTCGGCCTGCGCAGGTCTGGGCATCGACAACCTGTACGTGGACATCACGGCCGAAGAAGTCCCCATCCTGGACGGATCTTCTGCGTCGTTTGTGTTTCTGCTGCAGAGCGCAGGGGTGGAGCTGCAAAACGCGCCCAAGCGTTTTATTCGCGTCCTGCGGCCCGTGGAGGTGCGCGAAGGCGAGGGCGCTGCTGCCAAGTGGGCGCGCCTGACGCCGTACCACGGCTACAAGCTCAGCTTTGAGATCGACTTTGACCACCCGGCCGTGGACTCCACCGGGCAACGGGTGGAATTCGACATGGGCGCAGGCAACTACAGCCGCGACATTGCCCGCGCGCGCACCTTCGGCTTCACCCGCGACGTCGAGATGATGCGGTCCAACGGCCTGGCCCTGGGTGGCGGCCTGGACAATGCCATCGTGATGGACGACTACAAGGTGCTCAACAGCGATGGGCTGCGTTACGACGACGAATTCGTCAAACACAAGATTCTGGACGCCATGGGCGACCTGTACCTCATTGGCAAACCCCTGCTGGCCGCGTACAGCGCGTTCCGCTCGGGCCACGCCATGAACAACCTGCTGCTGCGCGAGCTGCTGGCGCAGCGCGACGCATGGGAGGTGGTGACGTTCGAAGATGAACGCCAGGCACCCACGGGGTTCGCGCAACCCGCACGGGCCTGGTAAGAATGAAACACCCCCTGAGTCGCTGCGCGCCTTCCCCCTCTCCTTCGGGAGGGGGACGCCACCCCTGGCCTGGCAAAGCCAGTTCCACGGTGGCACTCGCCTTGGGCGCGCCCGTTTTGGGGGCTTGCGGATACTGTATGCGCAGGGGAATTCCGTCATGCTGATTGTTCGCTGGCTGGCCCTGTTTCTGCTCCTTGCGTCTGCCGTATGTTTCGGGTTTTATGTGGGCACCGGGCAGGTGTTCTACAAACGGCTGGGGCTGGTGATCCTGAAGTGGACGATCATCGCGGCGGTCGTCTTCTTCGTCGTTGTTCTCATCGAACGGCTGCTTTAAAGGTCAAGGTTGGCGATGGCGCTGGCCTATACTCGCCGCTGCTCCGGGGTGTGCGAAAGCGCTGAGATGCACGGGGCCTGACGTCGAGTCAGGCTGCCTGCGAACCCGACGAACTTGATCCGGTTCATACCGGCGGAAGAAGAGCCGACCTCCTTGTCCCGTGCCCGCAGTCCCTGCTGGCACGCCATGCCTTAGGTGCAGCCGCACGTAAGGGGCGCACAGGTCCATTCCGGAGCAGTTATCCACCGCCACCGGAACCAGGAGACCTGCCCATGAACGCCCCCGATCCCCACGCCAAACTGGCCAGCACCGAAAAATTCGCCGAGCTGCTCGCGCGCACCCGCGAACCCTTCCCCGCATCCCGCAAGGCCTATGTCCCCGGCCACCTGCACAGCCGACCTGCGCGTGCCCGTGCGCGACATTGCGCTGACCAACGGCGAGTTGGTCAGCGTGTACGACACCTCCGGCCCCTACACCGACCCAGAAGCCGTGATCGACGTACGCCAAGGCCTGGCCAGCGTGCGCGGTGGCTGGATCACTGGCCGCGGCGATACGGAACACTACGAAGGCCGCGCGCCCGTGGCGCTGGACGACGGGCAAAAGAGCGAAGACGCCACCCGCCTGGCCCAGCTGCGCGCCGAGGCCGCCGCGCTGCAGCGCAAGCCCGCGCGCCAAGAGTGGCGCCAACGTGACGCAGATGCACTACGCCACGCAAAGGCATCGTCACCCCCGAGATGGAATACGTGGCCATCCGCGAAAACGGCAAGCGCGAGTGGATGGCAGCAGTACCTGGCCGACGCAGGCCGCGAGCAGCGCCTGCGCGGCAACCCCATGGGCGCGAGCATCCCCAAGATCATCACGCCCGAATTCGTGCGCGACGAAGTGGCGCGCGGCCGCGCCATCATCCCGGCCAACATCAACCACCCCGAGGTGGAGCCGATGGCGATCGGGCGCAACTTCCTGGTCAAGATCAACGCCAACATCGGCAACTCGGCCGTCACCTCCAGCATCGAAGAAGAAGTGGAAAAGCTGGTGTGGGCGATCCGCTGGGGCGCCGACAACGTGATGGACCTGTCCACCGGCCAGAACATCCACACCACGCGCGACTGGATCGTGCGCAACTCGCCCGTGCCCATCGGCACGGTGCCGATCTACCAGGCGCTGGAGAAGGTGGGCGGCGTGGCCGAAGACCTGACCTGGGCGATCTTCCGCGACACGCTGATCGAGCAGGCCGAGCAAGGCGTGGACTACTTCACCATCCACGCCGGCGTGCGCCTGGCCTACATCCACCTCACGGCGCAGCGGCGCACCGGCATCGTCTCGCGCGGCGGCTCCATCATGGCCAAGTGGTGCATCACGCACCACCGCGAGAGCTTTCTGTACGAGCACTTCGAGGACATCTGCGACATCATGAAGGCCTACGACGTGCGCTTCTCGCTCGGCGATGGCCTGCGCCCCGGCTGCGCAGCCGACGCCAACGACGAGGCGCAGTTCGCCGAGCTGCACACCCTGGGCGAGCTGACCCAGGTGGCCTGGAAGCACGACGTGCAGACCATGATCGAAGGCCCCGGCCATGTGCCCATGCACATGATCCAGGCCAACATGGACGAGCAGCTCAAGCACTGCCACGAGGCGCCGTTCTACACCCTGGGCCCGCTGACCATCGACATCGCGCCCGGCTACGACCACATCGCCAGCGCCATCGGCGCGGCCATGATCGGCTGGATGGGCACGGCCATGCTGTGCTACGTGACGCCCAAGGAACACCTGGGCCTGCCCGACCGCGACGATGTGAAGCAGGGCATCATTGCGTACAAGATCGCGGCGCACGCGGCCGACGTGGCCAAGGGCCACCCCGGCGCCCGCGCGCGCGACGACGCTCTGAGCCAGGCGCGCTTCGATTTCCGCTGGCAGGACCAGTTCAACCTGGGTCTGGACCCCGAGACAGCCAAGGAATACCACGACGAAACCCTGCCCAAGGACAGTGCCAAGGTCGCGCATTTCTGCTCGATGTGCGGCCCGAAGTTCTGCTCGATGAAGATCACGCAGGAGGTGCGCGAATTTGCCGCGCAGAAGGGCGTGGCCGAGGCAGATGCCCTGGCCCAGGGCATGCAGACCAAGGCGGCAGAGTTTCAGCGGGGTGGCGGCGAGCTGTACATCCCACTGAAACCGGTGAAATAAGCGCAGCTACTGGCCCCGAGGATTCGCTGCACGCGCTTCGGGGCCCGTGCTTACCCTGTGCAACAGATTCGGCAGCTGGCCCTATAGTCCCGCCCACCCTCGGCCCAGAAGGCCGCGGAGTGGAGTGGCACTAAATTTGCTATCCTGGGTTATCTGTTAAAAATTGTAAGGAAGAGCCATGAATGCTCTCGGCCGCTTCTCGATCCGCACGCGTCTCTACTTCGGCACCGTCTTTTCCCTGGTTCTTCTCGTCGTGATTGGCGCCATGGGGTACGTCGCACTAGACCGCACGCAGGCCACCCTGCAAGTGTTGTTCTCGCAGCGGGTGCAGACGCTCACAGACATGTCGGATCTGCGCACCACTCTGGGCGACCTGCGCCGAACCGAAAAAGACATCATCATCAGCTTCAACAACTCGGTCGAAGTCTCGGTCCTGCGAGAGTCCTGGGCCAAAACCCTGGCCGCGCTGCGCAAGAGCCTGGCCGAGGTGCGCCAAGTGCAGTCGGGCGACGCGGCGTTTGTGGAGTCCATCGACAAGTCGCTGGAAGAGATCAAGCAGTACGAAACCGGCATTTCTCCCATCTTCGAGAAGATCGAGGGTGCACAGCTCGACGGCGCGGGTGGGGGAGCATACGCCGACCGCCTCAAGGTGCACATGGAGGCTACCGACAAGCTGTTCTCCAGCCTGGCCAGTTCGGCCCGTGCCCAGATGGACGAAGCCCGCGAAGGTGTTGAAAAGCGTACCGCCACCATGTCCGCGCTGATTGCCTTGGGTCTGGTGCTGGCATTGGCGGTACTGATTCCCCTCACTTTCTTCAGCGTGCGTTCCATCACCCGGTCTTTGGGCCAGGCGCAAGAACTTGGCAGAGCGCATCGCCAGTGGTGATCTTTCGCGCGACGTGGCTCCCATGAACCAGGACGAGGTGGGCCAACTGGTGTCCGCCATGGGCCGCATGCAGGATGCCCTGCGCGGCCTGGTGCGCCAGGTGCAGGACGCGGCGGGCAACATCTCCACCGCCAGCGGCGAGATCGCCAGCGGCAACCACGACCTGAGCCACCGCACCGAGCAGACTGCGGCCAACCTGGAAGAAACCGCTTCTTCGATGGAGCTGCTGACCAGCACGGTGCAGCAAAGCGCCCAGTCGTCCCGCCAGGCCAGCGACTTTGCGTCGTCGGCCGCCGAAGTGGCCGCACGCGGTGGCGCTGTGGTGTCGCAGGTGGTCACCACCATGGACCAGATCACCACCAGCTCGCGCAAGATTGCCGACATCACGGGCGTGATCGACTCCATTGCGTTCCAGACCAATATCCTGGCGCTGAACGCGGCGGTGGAAGCCGCCCGAGCGGGCGAGCAGGGCCGTGGCTTTGCCGTGGTGGCCAGCGAGGTGCGTAGCCTGGCGCAGCGCAGCGCCGAGGCCGCCAAAGAGATCAAGGGCTTGATCAGTTCGTCCGTAGAGCGCGTTGAAGACGGCTCGCGCCTCGTCAGCCAGGCGGGCCAGACCATGACCGAAATCGTGAGCAGCGTGCGCCGGGTGTCCGACATCATTTCGGAGATCACTGCGTCGTCCGCCGAACAAAGCGACAACATTGGCCAGATCAGCCAGGCGGTGGGTGAGCTCGATCAGATGACCCAGCAGAACGCAGCGCTGGTGGAAGAGTCCACCGCAGCGTCCGAATCCTTGCGGGAGCAGGCGCACCACCTGACAAGCGCCGTCAGCCAGTTCAAGCTGCAGGAGGGCAGTGGCGCACCTGCCATGGCGGCTTTTGCTTCTGCTGCAGCACCGACGATGGCGGCGGTAGGCCAGGCGGGCGCCTCCCGGCCCGCGTTGCGAATTCGCTGACAGCGCAATCGGTCAGCGCGTTGCTGAGGCGGCGCCTGCTGCGGCAGGCAGTGCGCCCGGTGTCGGCGCGGCAGTGAGCGGTGGTGGGGTGCTGCTTGCTGCCGGCGAGCTCTGAGCCGTTGGTGGGGCGACCGCTGGGGTTGTTGCCGTCCATCTGTCAAACCATTGCAAGCGCCATGCGGCAATTGCCAGTACCGCGAGCACCAAAACGGTGCATGCAATCCACCACAGCGGCGCGCGGGGTTCTGCAAACGGGTCTTTCAGCGAGCGCCGCGCATTCGCGGGCACCTTGGCGGTTTGCGACAAGGATCTGCCCAGCCGAGTGTTGATGCGCATGCGCCCGTTGATGGCCCAGCCGCTGGCATCCAGAATGGGCCCCAGGCTGCGCTGGCGCAGCTTGAGCCAGGCGATCAGCATGCTCGGGCACGAGATGGCCAACACAATGCCGATGAGCCCGATTGGTATCCAGACGCCCAGGTCGACAAATTTGGCAAAGATGCCCACCAGCACGGCACTGATGCTGCCCAGGGCCACGCCAATGGCCGCCACGGTGCCGACATCGGTGCGTTGAGGTATCGCACCGATCAAGGGGTCGGCCGTGGCACCGGTGGGTTTGAGTGGGGTGTTGGCCAGGGTGCCCGCGGTGGTTCCCAGCGATTTTTGCGCCCGGGCCTCGCCTGCAGAGGCGCGCTTGGCGACCTGCTCCTCAATCAGCCGCACAAACTTTTTGTAGGGCGAGAAGAACGCCTGCGCAATGCTGGTGGGGTTCTCGATGATGCGGGTAATGCTGGCATCCCAGTCGTTGCCATCCCGGTCATAGAACACGCCATTGCGGCCCACAAACAGAAAGTCCACATCGCCCGCGGTGAACGCAGCCACGATGCCCATCTTCTGTCCCTTGCGAACGCAGTCGCAGTAAGCCAGGTAGGTTTTGGCAAGCCCCGCCAACTTGGCATGCTGTGCCGCATCTTTGACCTGCACGGTCAAATCGCAACTGCGGGCGTCCAGGTACAGCGTGCCCGCCTGAAAGATGGCGCCCTGCCGTTGGTAGAACGCCGAGAACGACACGAAGTTGTTGAGCAACTGCAGCAGGTCGCGTTTGAAGCGCAGCAGCTTTTCCAGCTCATGCGTGTGTTTGTTGTGCGTCTGCTCCGCCTCGTCTTGTGCAATCAGCGCCATTACGCGCTGCTGTGCGTCGCTGGCTTGCAGGGCCTGCAACACCTCATCATCCAGAGCGTTGAGTGACGTGGCGGGCCGGTCGGCCAGCCATTGCTGGCAGGGCGCCAGCGCCTTGCGGATGTTTTGCCACTCCTCATGCGTCAAACTGTCGGCCTCGCGGCCCAGCAACGGCGCCACCGCATGGTCGTGGAAGGCCCGCAGCGCTTTGGCCCATGCGGGGTTTACGCCGTCTTTCAGCGGCAGCAAACACTGCGGCGTGATGGGTGCCAGGGGCAACGTGGTGATGTCGGCCGACGCCAGGTCCAGTTGCTTGCCCGCCATGGCGGTGTATTCGTCCAGCGACGGATTGAGGGCAGTGGCTGCACGCAGGTCATAAGCGGCCAGGCGGCAGCGGGCAAAAAAGTCCTCCACCTTTTGCGCCACAGCGTTCATGGCCTGTGTGGCTTGGAGCGTGTGCTCACCCAGCGCCAGCCCGGTGGTGGCGCCGCGCGCCTGGGCCGACCAGGCACCCAGCTTGGCCAGGTCCGCAAAGAACGCCTCGGCACGCGCGCGGTCGATGCCGGGCAAGGGCTTTTCGCCCATGCCAGGTGTGCCCCCTTGTGTGCGCAGGATGTGACCGATGGCGTCCCGTGCGAGGGTGTCGTCCTGCGCGGTGTCGGTGGTGATGATCCCGTCACCGTTGAACCGCATCGCGCTCAGCTGCTCGCTGCGGGCCATCACGTCGGCCAGGGCAATGTGGGTGGCATCCGCTTGCCCCGCCAACGCCTGAATGCGCCGCGCGGCACTGGCCAGGGCAGCGCCTTGTTCGGTGCTGTGGTTGATGGCCGCGATGCTCAGCGTGTCGCCGGGCTGCGCCAGCTCGTCAGGGTGGTGCAGCTGGGCACAGGCCCAGGCGCAGGCGGCCAGCAGTTCGGGTGGCCTGATGCGTCCGTCCTGGTCGGTGTCGATGAGGTCCAGCGTGCGTTCATCGAACTCAATCCCGCGCGTTGGGCAGGCCAGCGCCACCCAGAGTTTCTGGTCCAGTTCGGGCAGTCGGGCAATGTCCTCGCCGGTGCGGATGATGACCTGGTCCACGCCCCCCGCGCGAAAGAACTGCCAGGAGTGAGGTGAGGTGTGTGGAGGGGACATGAGCAAGTACCGCGGCGGGCGAAGGGGAGGCGCGGCCGGGGCCATGCAGTCAACGCCACGCCCCGCCACAAGGCGATGCCCTGAATTCTTCACAGATGCCACGCAGACTCCAGCAGCCACTGGCCAGTGGTGGTGTAGGAGCGGGCCTACGCAGGGGCCCACGCGCGGGTGCGCGGGCGTTGGGTTCTTCGTCGATATTTTTGATTGTTTTTGGCCTCTAGCGCTTATTCAGTAAGCGCTAGTAGCTATCAAATTGGTAGTCCACATGCCTTCCCTGACTGCGTACCCTGACCAGTGATTCGCAACCAGGGGGCGCTTCAGAGGGGGGCGGACGGTGCACTCATCAGTCCCGCGTCACGCGCAGCACTTCTTCGCGGCTGGTGATGCCCGCAGCAATCAACCGCTCGGCGTCTTCGCGCATCAGCGCCATGCCATCGGCCATGGCGGCCGTGCGGATGTCGGCCTCCGAGGCCTGGTTGTGAATCTGCGCGCGGATCGCGTCCGTGGTCACCAGCAGCTCAAACACTCCGGTGCGGCCGGCGTAGCCCGTCTGGCCGCACTGGTCGCACCCAGCGCCGTGGCAATGGCTGCAGTATTTGCGCACCAGGCGCTGGGCCAGCACACCCAGCAGCGAAGACGACAGCAGGAAGGGCTCCACCCCCATGTCGGTCAGCCGCGTCACGGCACTGGCGGCATCGTTGGTGTGCAGGGTGGCCAGCACCAGGTGACCGGTGAGCGAGGCCTGGATGGCGATCTGCGCGGTTTCAAAGTCGCGGATTTCACCAATCATGATGATGTCCGGGTCCTGGCGCAGGATGGCGCGCAGGGCCTTGGCAAAGGTCAGCTCGATCTTGCTGTTGACCTGCGTCTGGCCCACGCCCGGCAGCTCGTACTCGATGGGGTCTTCCACCGTCATGATGTTGTTGCGCGTGGCGTCCAGCCGCCCCAGGCCCGCGTACAGCGTGGTGGTCTTGCCCGAGCCCGTGGGCCCGGTCACCAGGATGATGCCGTGCGGCTGACTGATCAGGCCTTCAAAACGGCGCAGCGTTTCGCCCTGCATGCCCACCGATTCCAGACTGAGCTTGCTTTCGCTTTTGTCCAGCAGACGCAGCACGGCGCGTTCGCCATGGGCGCTGGGCAGGGTCGACACGCGCACGTCGATGGCGCGCGTGCCCAGGCGCAGGCTGATGCGGCCGTCCTGCGGCAGGCGCTTCTCGGAGATGTCGAGGTCGGCCATGATCTTCAGGCGCGAGATCAGGGCGGCGTGCAGTGCGCGGTTGGGCTGCACCACCTCGCGCAGCGAGCCGTCTACGCGGAAGCGCACGCTCGAATGGCGCTCGTACGGCTCGATGTGGATGTCACTCGCACCATCGCGCGCGGCCTGCGTGAGCAGCGCGTTGAGCATGCGGATGATGGGCGCGTCGCCGGCCGATTCCAGCAAGTCTTCGACCGCTGGCAGCTCTTGCATCATGCGCGAGAGGTCGGCGTCGCTTTCCACCTCACTTACCACGGTGGCGGCGCTCGATTCGCTGTGCGAATAGGCCGCGCTGATGCGCTGGGCCAGGCCGGGCGCATCCAGCGGCAGCAGTTGCTGTACGGCATGTTTGCGCAGCACTTCGGACAGCGCACCCGCATCGGGGCTGGGGCCATGCCACAGCACCAGTTGGTGGCCATCATCCTCCAGCAGCAGCTGGGCGGTGCGCGCAAAGGCGTAGGGCAGGGGGTGGCGCATGGGGGCGGATTCCTCAGAGCACGCGGGGGCCGGGCACCACCGCTGCGGCCATCCGCGCGACAGGGTCGGTGGGGGCGCTGCTCAGCGGTACGCCCGTGCTGTTGGGCGGCATGGGCGTGGGAGTCAGCTGTTGCATGGGCTGCGGCGGCACGGGTGTGGACATAGCGGGCGCCGCGGGCTGTTGCGGGCCCAGTTGCTGTGCCGGTTGTACATACGGTGCGGGCGCTGGCCTCGCGGGCAGGGCAGGCAACACGGGCGCACCGGACACCGAGTTCATCATGACGCTGGGCGCTGGCTGCGTGACCTGCTGCAGCGCACGGATGGCTTCGTAGCGGTCCAGCATCAGGGCCTCGCTGGTGGCGTTGTCGCGCACCACGATGGGGCGCAGAAAGACCATGAGATTGGTTTTGTTGCGCGTGCGGTTTTCGCTGCGGAACAGGCCCCCCACCACGGGCAGGTCACCCATCAACGGCACCTTGTCCTGGCCCTGCGAATAGCTATCTTCCAGCAGTCCGCCGATCACGATGATGCTGCCGTCGTCCACCACCACGTTCGATTCAATGGAGCGCTTGCTGGTGGTGGGGCCGTTGGCGTTGCTGATGGTGGCCGGGTCGATCTTGGAGATCTCCTGGTAGATCGCCATCTTCACGGTGCCGTTTTCGCTGATCTGTGGGCGCACCTTGAGCATCAGGCCCACGTCCTTGCGCTCCACCGTAGTGAAGGGGTTGACGGTGTTGCCGGTGCCCGAGTTGGCATACGAGCCGGTCACAAACGGCACGTTGTTGCCGATGATGATCTTGGCTTCTTCGTTGTCCAGCGTCATCAAATTGGGGGTGGAGAGCACGTTGGCGTCGCCGCTGTTTTGCAGAAAGTTGGCGAGTGCACCCAGGTAATACTGCCCGTTGATGCGCGGCGCGAGCCCCAGGTTCAGCCCATTGCCCAGGCCTGCGGCAGCCGAGCCGATGGCGGTGGTCGATCCTGAGGCGATTGCAGCCGTGATGCCCAGAATATTGGCACCCGCCTGTCCAGAGTTGGTGCCGATCACGCCCACCGTGCCGTCGCCCTGTTTGCCCAGAATGCCCTGCCACTGAATCCCGAACTCGGCCAGTTTGTTGGCCGAAACTTCAACGATCAGGCTTTCCACCAGCACCTGCGCGCGGCGGCCGTCCAATTTGTCGATCACGGCACGCAGTTGTCGGTATACCGGCTCGGGCGCCGAAATGATCAGCGAGTTGGTGGTCGGGTCGGCCTGAATCTGCCCGCCGGTGGACGGCTGGTTGTTGTTGGTGCTGCTGGTGCCCATGGCGCTGCTGCTACCACCGCCCAGGCCCATGTTGCTACTGCTGCTGGACGAGCCGTTGCTCGACAGACCGCCACCGGTGCTCAGGCCAGTGTTGGTGATAGCGCTGCTGCTGCCCCCAACGCTGGAGGCGCCGCCGCCACTGTTGCTGCCGCCCATCGCCGCCATCGCGGCGCGCAAGGTGGTGGCCAGCTTGGTGGCGTCGGCGTTTTTCAGGTAGACCACGTGGATGTTGCCGTTGGCGGCACTGCTGCCGGGCACGGGCGCCTGGTCCAGCTGGTCGACCAGTGCACGCACCTGCGCCACGCGGGCACGGTTGGCGGCGCGCAAGATCAGCGAGTTGCTGCGCGGCTCGGCGATCAAGGTGGTCTTGAAGGATGTGTCAGCCTGGCCCGGCGCTGCGGCAGGTGTGCCGTTGCCACTGCCGCCGTCTATGAGGCGCGCCACCAAGGGCGCCAGGTCGGTCGCCACGGCGTTGCGCAGCGGAATCACCTCGACGTCGCTGGCGTTGGACACATCCATGGCCGCCACGATGCGCGCCAGGCGCTGCAGGTTGTCGGCATAGTCGGTGATCACCAGCGAGTTGTTGCCGGGGTTCACGTTGATGGTGTTGTTGGGGCTGATCAGCGGGCGCAACACGGGCACCAGGTTGGCCGCGCTTTCAAAATTGAGCTTGAAGATCTGCGTGACGATTTGTCCGCCCGCAGGCGCGCTGCCCGAGCTGCCCTGCACCACGCTCACGCTGCCGCCTTGCAGCTTGGCGTCGGCTTCAGGCACCACCTTGTACAGCCCGGCTGACTCGACCACGGTGAAGCCCTGCAACCGCAGCGCTGCCAGGAACTGCTGGAACGCGGCGGCAGGCGGCACGGCGCGTTCGGTGACCAGGTTGAGCTGGCCTTTGACCCGGGGGTCGACGACCACGTTGCGGCCAGTGATGGTGGCCATGGTGCGGGCCACGGCCTCGATCTCGGCGTTGGCAAAGTTCAGTGTGACGGGTTCGCTCTGGCGCACGCTGCCGGTGCGCGTGTCAATGGCGGTTTGAGCATTAATTTGGCCGCTAGCGCTTATCAGTAAAGCGCTAGTAGCTATTGTTTTAATAGTAAAGCGCAGGCGTGGCGAAAACAAGGAAGTCATAGATTCAACCCACGGTGATGATGGAGCGCGCGCCGCTGCGCCGTCCGATGATGTTCAGAAGATTGGACAGCGCGGCTTCGCGCTCGGGGCTGGCGCTGGCCTCGCCGGTAAAACGAAGGCGATTGCCGACCCACTGTCCGGAGCCGCTCAGTTGCAGATGCCCGTCGAGTGTGCTGAGCGCCAGCGTGGGCACATCCCCGCCCTGCAGCGCCAGCCGGTAGCTGCCCATGGGGCGCAGGGTGGACAGGCGCGACGACATGGCCCGTGCATCCAGCTGCGCTTGCCCGGTCAGCACCATGCGGCCCGCGGCCCAGGTGGCCTCCAGGCCCTGTGTTTGCAGAGCCAGCTGGCCCTGGGGCTGCAGGGTGTTCCAGGGTGTGCCCAGGCCGGTGAGCAGCGCGGCGGGCCACTGGCTTTGGCCGTCGCCAATGGCTACGCGCATGCCAGACCAGCGTGCAAACACCTGCGCCTGCAAAGGCGCCGGGGTGCAGCATGCGGCGTTCAACTGCACTCGCAGTCCCGTCAATGTGGGGCGCAACTTCCAGTCCACGTGGCCAGGCAAAGCCGCGCGGTCCTGGCTGGCCGCGCCGCCGGTCAGCACCAGCTGGGCGGTGCCGGTCCACACCGTGCCCCGCGCCTGCTGCAGCAGCACCTGGCCGTTGGTGGCGCGGGTGACCACTTGGGTCAGCCAGTGCGCGGGTGCAAAAACCACCATCGCGGGCAACACCCCCAGCGCGGCCCCTGCCCACGCCCAGCCCCAGGCCGCGCGGGGCGCTGCGGTGGTGGGCAGGCGCGGGGCGCTGCGTGCGGTATTGCGGATGCGGGTGTTAAGAGCCACTGGCGACAAGAAGGTGGGGGAGGCGTGATGTGAAAGGTGTTCGACCGGGCGATGGGGGCGATAAATAGGCCGGTAGCGTGTCAGCGTGCAGTTGGCAAGGCCAGCACCACTGTGCCGTCCCAACGGGGCATGGCCACGACGGGGTTGCCCAGCGTGACAGGCGCTGCGGCATTGGGTGCCGGGGCGGCAGCGGTGCTGCGCGCCAAGCGGGCTTCCAACGGCGTGGCGCGCGCGTTGCTGCGGGCCTGGGCCAGCCATTGCGCCAGGGCATCGGCCGGGGCGCCCTTGAGTGTGACCGTCGCGCGGTCGCCCACCACATTGAGTTGCGCTGCCGTCCCTAGCCGCTGCGTGAGTGCCGAGCGCAGCGCGCCCACAGCATCGCTGGGTGTGCTGCGGGGGGCAGATTGCAATTGCTGGGCTTCAGTCTGCAGGCTTTGCATGCGCTGCAACTGCGTGTCGAGCGCCGCATGGCGGGCGGGTGCGGTGCGCAGCGTGGCCAGCGCAGGTGCTAGCGCCACCCACCACAGCAAGGCCACAGCGACGAGGCCAACAGCGGCCAGAACCAGGTTTTGCTCGCGCTTGGCCATGGCCTGCCAGCGGGCGTGGAGTGCGGTGTTGCGTGTCATGGGTTGCCTTCAGCGCGCAGCAGCAGGCTGCCATCGTCCAGCCGGGCGCGGTAGCCAGCGGCTTGCAGACGGGCTGACAGGGCGGTTTCTTCGTCAGGCTCCAGCGCCACTCCGCGCAGGCGCAGCTCGCCCGGGGTGTATTCGATGCCCGTGGGCTGGCGGCCGTTGGGCAATGCGGCGCCTGCAGCGGCCAGCAGTGGCTCCAGGTCCCGCGCTGAGACGCTGCCCGCCGCTTGTCGCAGCAGGGCCAGTTCGCGTTCCATTTGCACGGGCGCGTCCACCACCACCTGCACTTGCGGAAAGGTCTGCGTCAACGCATTGCGCACGCCCGCCTGTTTGGCCGCCAGCGACTGGCGCTCTTGCCAGGCCCAGGCGTTAAGCCCCACCACGTGCGCCACCACCAGCAGCCCTGCGCCCCAGCGGGCAGCACGCCACTGCGGTGCGTACAAGGCCGCACTCATGGCGCTGCCCACCTTGCGCACGGCCCGCGTGCGGCCGGTGCTGGCCAGATCGAACTGGGCGAGGTCCCAGTCGCCGCGTGCGGCGTCCAGGGCGCGCTGGGTGTTGGTGTGCAGGGCAATCCGCTGGCCTTGCTGGCCCAGCGTGCGTTCGGCCAGCGCGGCCACGGCGGGCTCTGCGCGGACCATCAAGGCATCGCTTGCTTCGCCTCCCCCGTCCGAAGCGCCAGCAGGTGGCATGCCGGCGCGCGCCAAGGTCAGCGCCATAGGGGTCAGGGGCAACACGGCCACGCCTTGCTCAGGGCCCTGTCCGGTCAGGACCACGTAGGCTTCTTCCGGGGTGCCCAGGGCACACAGCTCAGGACGGCCACTGGCTGTGGGGCCGGGTGCAAATTCGGGCACCACGCGCGATACGCGGCGGCCTGCGGCTTCCAGCGCCTGCAGGTTCTCGCGCAGCCAGGCACGGTCACACACCGCTACCCACACGGGGCTGCCCGCGTGCGCGCCGGGCGCAATCGCAAAGTGCAGTTGCGCCGCATCGTCCAGCACGCGGTCTTCCAGCAAACCCTCCAGCACCGAGCGCAGGCGCGGCGTCTGCTGGCCCGCACCCAGAGGCAGGCCTGGCGGCAGCGACACCCGCTGCCACGACAGTGCGCGTGCCGGCACCACCGCAACGACTTCGCCACCGGGGCGCGTGGGCTCGGGCAGCAGTGCCGCTGGCGCGGTGGCATGGCGAAGGGCGGTGTGGCCGTCCGCCGTCAGCGTGTAGCTGTACTCGGTAGCGGGCCCCGGGCGGGCGGGCGGCAAGAAAAGGATCAGGGTGCTCATGGACGGGTTTTGCGGGCCATTTTAGGGGGAGGGCGTGACCGTTTGGTGGGGCTGGGGTACTGGGTGGACCAGGGCGGTCTGCATCAACGCTGCGCCCCGGGCATGGACTGGGCCGTGTCACGGTCAAATGCACCGCGCTCGCGCCACAGTGTGGTGACCTCGATGCCCTGTTTGCGCACCAAGGATCGCTCGTCCACCATGGCGTCGCCCAGGCGCAATCGGCCACGTACTTCGAAATAGGACGAAGCCACGGCGTGCAGGCTTTCGTTGACGATTTCAGGGCTTGCACCAATCAGCTCGCGCACTTCACTGAGGGTTCGAAAGTGCCGGGTTTCCCGGGTCTGCAAGATCTTCTGGGCACTGGCCATGTCCAGGCCTTCGATGGAAGCCATCAGCACATCGACATCTGCGGTGTTGAGGTTGACAGGCGCGCGCACTGGCAGCAAGGTGACGTGGGGCGCCAGTGCCGCCACCGTGGCAGGTGTCAGGCCCAGCCACCCCAGCTGCGACACCGTGGGCGGCATGAGTGGTGCGGAGCTGCTGTCCCCGCCCGCAGGAGATTGCGCCTGGCGCAGGGTCTCCACCAGAGCCCCGAGCTGTTGCGAGGGCAGGCCCAGTTGTTCGAACAGCCGGGTGAACTGCCGCACGGCAACCTGCTGCGCCTGACCGCCTTCGACGAGGTTGGTGATGTTCAGCCGCCCCTGCATATCGTTGATCTGCCCAGACAAAAATGCCTCGGTGGTGTCGGTGCTTGCATCGTCCACCTGCGACACGTTGCCCTCGGCAGCCAGAAACGTGGACAGCCGTGCCTCTTGCAGTGGCACCGCCCAGGGCTCGGCCAGGTGGTCAGCGCCACCCGAGCGGCCGTCTTCGCGCAGGATGAGCCGCGACCAGTCGAGCGCACCGATCAATATCCAGGCCGATTGCACCTGACCGCGCTCGGCGGTCTCGACCTCCACCGCACGCCACTGCTGCCACATGGCCGACGCGGCAAAGGTGGCGACCAGCGTCACGGTCAGCATGGCCATCAGCAGCGCCGCGCCAACCTGGGCTCGCGACCTCGGGGGCATGTTTCGCAGCCGGGCCGCCCCAAGGCGAAACGCGGCCCCCTCGGGGGGCAGGGAGCAACACGCAGTGTGCGACTGTGGGGGCGTAAGTTGCTTCATGACCTTCCTCCCCCCAAGGTGGGTTTGACCCAGTCGCGCGTCAACTGCCCCGCCAGTGCCTGGCCGGGCGGCAAGGTGATCTGCAGACGCACGCCATCCGGAATGGCCGACGACGCATCGCCTTGCGGGGTGCCGGCGCTGGACAGTGGGTTGGACCATGCGCCCCCGCGGTAATAGAAGATCTGCCAGCTGTCGAGCGGCAGCAGCGTCACTTCAAAGCGCCGCTCGTTGTCGCCCGGGCTGCTGGCCCACTGGGCGGCTTGTTGCCAAGCCTGCTGCCAGTCGCTGCGGGTGCGCACGGGCGGTGACTGCCAACGCAGCCACTGCCCCGTACCCTGGTTGTTGTTGCGGCGTGTCCAGGCCACCACCAGGGCGCCTTCGTCCGGCACCGTACTGCTGCGGCGGGTCATGCGCAGCACCTGGCCGTCCCAGTCCAGCGGTGTGGTGTTGGCAATGGGCATCAACGCATCCAAGTCGGTGCCCCACTGGCCCATGGCCGCCTGCAGCACCAGCATCTCATCTGCGCGCTGGCGCGTCTGCTCCTGCGCCCGCACCATGCCATCCAGCCCACGCCAGCTCAAGATGGCAATCAGCGCCATCACGCCGATGGCGACCAGCAGTTCGATCAGCGTGAACCCGCGCGAGCCCATGGCGTACGAAACCGGCGCTGCGCCATCGCGAGGACGGCCAGCAAGGGCAGCCCCGCAGCAAAGGCCGTCGTCCCCCTGGGGGGAAGGCGCGAAGCGACTCAGGGGGGGCTCTCCACGGGGGGCATCTGATCAATACCTTCCAATGATGGTCGAGATGCGCAAGATGGAGTTCTCACCATCCAGCACCTGCGCATCGATGCGCCGAAAGCTGGGGTTGGGCGTGGGCCGCACGATCATCGCGACGGTGAGCTGGCGCCCCGCCTGCTCGCAGGTGACCGAACTGTCGCCCACGCTAGGCATCTGGCGCGACAGCCGGGCTTTGACCAGTTCGTTCTCGGCACACAAATGGGCCAGCACGATGTCGCTTTGCCGCAGCGCATTGCGCGTGAGCGCGGTGGTGGCCTGCAGGCCTGCCATCAGCGCAATGGCCACGATGGCCAGCGCCACCAGCACTTCGACCAGCGTAAAACCGCGTTGGGGCGTCGTTGCCACAGAGGCCATCACTGCACCGATTCCACCGAGAAGGGCCGCACACCGTCGGTCACGATGCGCAGGGTGCGGTCGGGGTGGGCCTGGTGGGTGATCAGCACTTGTTGCGGGCCGATCAGGGGTTCCGGGCCCAGCAGGAGCACCGCCTGCCCGCGCACTGTGGTTCCTGCATCCAGCCACTGATTGGGCAGGGCGGCTTGCGCGCTGGGCGGCAAGCCCTCAAACCGAAAACCTTGGGGCAGCGCGCGCCAGCGCACGGGAATGCCCCCGGCCCGAGACTGCGCCCGCGCCGATTCCAGCAACGCCGCCAGCCGGGCCGCTTCACGCTCCAGCTGCGCCTGCCCGCCATCGCGCATCGCCAGCCCCACACCCGCTGTCGCCAGGGCCATGATGCTGACCACTACCAGCAACTCTAAAAGGGTGAAGCCGCGTGAGCGGTTCATGGGCCTGTGCGGAGTAAGCTTGCGACGGTCACGGCGTCTCCACAAGGCGTGCGGCCGCAGCGCCGGGCCGCCCCAAGCAAGGCCCGGCCCCCTTGGGGGGCAGGGGGCGACACGCAGTGCGCGACCGTGGGGGCCAACGGTTTCGCCGCTGGGCCGCCCCAAGGCGAAACGCGGCCCCCTCGGGGGGCAGGGAGCGACACGCAGTGCGCGACCGTGGGGGCCAGCGGTTTCGCCGCTGGGCCGCCCCAAGGCGAAACGCGGCCCCCTCGGGGGGCAGGGAGCGACACGCAGTGCGCGACCGTGGGGGCCATGTCCTACTGCCAGCTACCGATATCGGCGTCCTTGCCTTCGCCGCCCGACTGCCCATCGGCGCCAAACGACATCACGTCGATCTCGCCCTTGATACCAGGGCTCAGATATTGATACGGGCGGCCCCAGGGGTCGTTGGGCAGCTTTTCGAGGTACAGCTTCCAGTTGTTGGGGATCGGGCCGGAGGTGGGTTTGTTGATCAGCGACTGCAGGCCTTGTTCGGCCGTGGGGTAGCGCTGGTTGTCCAGGCGGTACAGCTTGAGCGCCTGCATGATGTTGGTGATGTCGGTGCGGGCCGCCGTGCTGCGGGCGTCGTCGGCGCGGTCCAGCACATTGGGCACGATGAGGGCGGCCAGCACGCCGATGATGACCAGCACCACCATCAGCTCGATGAGGGTAAAGCCCCGGGCTAGGAGCCTGCGCGGCAGAAGGCATCGAAGCGAAACGCGCGAAAACCGAGGATCGCGTGGTGCTACCGACAAGCCCAGGGTAGACCCCTGGGCGCAGGGGGTAGTGCCGTGCGAGACCGGCTTATCGCGCGTTGCAGCCGATGCTCCTTCTGCCGCGCAGGCTCCTAGGTTCTTTGCCAGGCGGTGGCGGGCGGAGCGCAAGAGGAGGGGAAAAGAAGTGTTCACTGCAGGCGGTCTCTCGGGATGGTCGAATCGCGTGAATCATAATCCCCGCATGGTGACCAATTCACACAGCAAATGGGGCGTGCGCCTGGGGACTTTGGCCCTTTGGGCCGCGGCGGGCGCCAGCGTGGTGTTTTGGGGGCTGCGCCTGTCGGCCCCCGCAGCCGGCATGGCCGCACCTGTGGCGCTGGCAGCCCCCGCTGCGCCAGACGCCCAAGCACTTGCACGCTTGCTGGGGGCCGTGCCTGCTGCGCCGGGCGCTGCACCGGCAACACCGGTGGCTTCGCTGTCCAGCCGGTTTGCGCTGATCGGGGTGTTGTCGGGCCGCCGCAGCGGTGGCGGCGCCGCGCTGATTGCGGTGGACGGCAAGCCTGCCAAGCCGTTTCGCCTGGGCGCCGAGGTCGATCAGGGGCTGGTGCTGCAGGCCCTGGGCCCGCGCCAGGTCCAACTGGGGGGCAGCATGGACGGGCCCGCCACGTTGACGCTGGACATGCCGCTCAAGAACTGACCGACTCCCCGTTCAGGCTGCGGATTTCCCATTCTCCCCACGCTGGGGCGGCCACCGGCCATTCTTCTGGCTGAGGCGCAGTGCCTTCATGGCTCTTCTCTTGGGCCTTCAGCAGCCAGTCCACACACCGTGCCACTCCTGCGTGGGTGATCCACGCCACATCCTGCGTGTCCTGTGCTGCGCACTGGCGCCGCGCGTCGTGCAAAGCCCGCGATATGCGGGCGAGCATGGCGCTCAGGCTCTCTCCACCACCTGGTGCGTGGCTGGCGAATGCGGCGGTCCAGGCGTCAATGGCCGGTTTGCCGATGTCGGCCCAGGTGCGCCCTTCCCAGGTGCCGAAGTCCATTTCACGCAGGCGGGCGTCGGGTTTTGATGCCAAATCGGGCCTTAGCGCTTGTAGATCAAGCGCGAGTAGCTCACATCTTTGTAGCGTCGAGTGGCATACCAGCACCCGTCGCGGCAAGGCAGCCGCAAGGCGTTCTGCAGCCGCGCGGGTCGCTGCTGGGTCGGCCAACACATCCAGTGCTCCGTAACAGGTACCGGGCGCCACGCATAGGCCGTGCATGGCGCACCAGCCACAGGCGCGGGGTTGCCGTGGGCGCGCTCACATCCACCGCAGGGCCAGTGCTGCGCCCAGATAGAAGCCGATCTCACCGACCTGCTGCGTAGCGCCCAGGCAGTCGCCCGTAAAACCTTGCAGCCGGCGTGCAAACCAGCGTGCCATCCAGGCGGCAGCCAAGGCACTGCAAAGCATAGATGCTACTAAATACATAGCTGACTGCGCTTGCCAGACAAGCGCTAGGGGCATAAAACACCATAAAAGTGCCGCCACCAGTGCGCTACCCGATATCTGGTCGGCCAGCGGCTTGCTCTTGGACCGGGCGGTGTCCCCCACGTGGGGCAGGCTGCGCACAATGAGCAGCGGCCAAAAGCGCGACAGCACATGCGCCCCCACCAGCCCTGCCAGGGCCGCCAGCAGGCTGTGCGCACCCAACAGCGCCAGCAGGCTGACCTTGGCCAGCAGTGCCAGCACCAGCGCCATGGCCCCAAAGGCGCCGACGCGCGAGTCCTTCATGATGTCCAGCGCCCGTTCGCGGTCATAACTGCCGCCCAGGCCGTCGGCCACGTCGGCCAGGCCGTCTTCGTGAAAGCCGCCGGTCATCAGCACCGTGGCGATGGTGCAGAACACGGCAGCGACCAGCGGGGCCATGGGATTGGGCGCGAGGGCCATGTGCAAACCCGCATAAACAGCTACCGCCAGCAGCGCCGCCAACCAGCCAATGCCCGGAAAGTGCGCCGCGCTGGCCCGCAGCATGGCAGGGCTGTAGCCGACCCATGCCGCCAGCCGACCGGTGACGGGAATGCGGGTGAAGAACTGCACGGCCAGCAGGTAGTGGCGCAGGGCTTGCATACAGGCTGGGCCGTTGAGTTTTCAGATTTGATAGCTGCTAGCGCTTATTGGATAAGCGCTAGAGGCCATTTTGACCAATATTTTCCTATTTGGACCGCAGAAACAGCCGGTAGGCCGGGTTCAGCGTTTCTTCCACATAGGGGTAGCCCAGCGTGGCCAGAAAGGCGTCGAACGTGGCCGCGTCTTCGGCAGGCACCTGCATGCCGACCAGGATGCGGCCATAGTCCGCGCCCTGGTTGCGGTAGTGGAACAGGCTGATGTTCCAGGTCGGCTGCATCAGGCTCAGAAACTTGAGCAGCGCGCCCGGCCGCTCGGGGAAGGTAAACCGCATCAGCCGCTCGTCCTGCGCCAGCGATGAATGCCCGCCCACCAGGTGGCGCAGGTGTTCCTTGGCCAGTTCGTCGTGGGTCAGGTCCAGCGCCTCAAATCCGTGGTGGCTGAAGTTTTGGGCAATCGTCGCGGACTCGCCCTTGCCCTGCGTGGTCAGGCCCACAAACACATGGGCCTGGGCCGCGTCGCTGATGCGGTAGTTGAACTCGGTCACGTTGCGCGGACCGCCGGGCAGGTCGCCCACCAGTTCGCAAAAACGCTTGAAGCTGCCGCGCTCTTCGGGGATCGTCACCGCAAACAGCGCCTCGCGCTCTTCGCCCACCTCGGCGCGCTCGGCCACAAAACGCAGGCGGTCGAAGTTCATGTTGGCGCCGCACAGGATGGCGGCGTAGGTCTCGCCCTGGGTCTTGTGGGTGTCCACGTACTGCTTGATCGCGGCCACCGCCAGCGCGCCTGCGGGCTCGACGATGCTGCGCGTGTCCACAAAGATGTCCTTGATGGCAGCGCAGACGGCGTCGGTGTCCACCGTGATGAAGTCGTCCACCAGGCCGCTGTGGGCGATGCGGAAGGTCTCCTCGCCCACCAGCTTGACGGCGGTGCCGTCCGAGAACAGGCCCACGTCGGCCAGCGTCACGCGCTCGTGCGCCTGGACGGACTGAATCATGGCGTCCGAGTCGTTCATCTGCACGCCGATGACCTTGATCTCGGGCCGCACGGCCTTGATGTAGTTGGCCACACCCGAGATCAGCCCGCCGCCGCCAATGGCCACGAACACGGCATCGAGCTGGTTGCTGCCCAGGCTTTGCAACTGGCGCAGGATCTCCATCGCGATGGTGCCCTGGCCTGCAATCACGTCCGGGTCGTCAAACGGGTGCACAAAGGTCAGGCCCTGCTCCTTTTCGAGCGTGACCGAGTGGGTGTACGCATCGGAATAGCTGTCGCCAAACAGCACGACCTCGCCACCCAGGGTTTTGACCGCGTCAATCTTGAGCTGCGGCGTGGTGGTGGGCATCACGATGACGGCGCGTGTGCCCAGCTTGTGGGCGCTCATGGCCACGCCCTGGGCGTGGTTGCCAGCCGATGCGCAGATCACGCCGCGCTGCAGTTGCTCGGGTGTCAGGTGCGCCATCTTGTTGTAGGCGCCGCGCAGTTTGAAGCTGAACACGGGCTGCTGGTCTTCCCGCTTCAGGAGCACCTGGTTGTTCAGGCGGCGGCTGAGGTTTTTTGCGGGCTCCAGGGCCGACTCCACCGCCACGTCGTACACGCGGGCGGTCAGGATTTTCTTCAGGTAGTCGGCGGGAGTGAGGTGCTGGGTCATGACGGGAGCAAGGTGGAGGCCGCCGCAGCGCAGGTGGCGGGGGCCCACATCATAGGGTGTCGGTTTTTGCCGGCTGATCGTCGGTGGGCCCGGGGCGCGGCCGGTTCAGCCAAAAAAAAGCCCCGGGCCGTGAGGCCTGGGGCTGAATCCATCCTTTGAGGAGATGGAGGAGACAATCGGTGCGGGGCAAAAGCTGGAAACTTCGTTTCGGTCTTAATGCCATCTGCTTCGGTTTTGATCGAATTGCAGCGCTTGAGACGAAGTTTAGCGCGAGTCGTGTTGCGTTGCAGCAAAATCCACATCAAATTTTTCGCACTGGATGATTCCGTGCGAAAAAAACCACGTCAACAAACAGTCACCAAGGAGAAAACCAAATGGAATGCACAGTCAGCTGGACGGGCGGAGCCGGAACACGGTCGGGCATGGGCTTTGTTGCCGAGACCGGGAGCGGCCATGTTTTGACCATGGACGGCGCCCCGGATGCCGCCAACCCCGCCAATGGCGGCCAGAATCTGGCGCCCCGGCCCATGGAGACGGTGCTGGCCGGCACCGGCGGGTGCACCGCCTACGATGTGGTGCTGATCCTCAAGCGCGGTCGCCATGACGTGCGGGGCTGTAGTGTGAAACTGACCACCGAGCGCGCCGAGACGGATCCGAAGGTGTTCACCAAGATCCACATGCATTTCACCGTCACCGGCAAGGCCATTCCGCCCGCCGCGGTGGAGCGCGCCATCGCCATGAGCCACGACAAATACTGCTCGGCCAGCATCATGCTGGGCAAAACTGCGGAAATCACCACGGGTTTCGAGGTCCTGGAGGCTTGATCCAGCCGCGCTTGCCGCCGCGTTAAACGTAGTGCGCGGTGGTGGTCATCACCTTGGCCGCTGCTCGCATGGCGGCCCGGGCCGGTGCAGGAAGCTCCAGTGCCCCTGATGCGCGGGCTTGGGCTGCATGCCGTTCCTCATCGTCTTTCATGCGGGCCACCACCGCCCGCGAAGCCAGATCCTGCTCTGGCAGTCGCTGCAAGTGACTCTGTAGATGTGCTGCCACCTGGTTTTCGGTCTCCGCCACAAAGCCGAGGCTGGCACGGTCGCTCACCTTGGCTGCGACCAGTCCCAGGGCAAAGGCGCCCGCAAACCACAGCGGGTTGAGCAAGCTGGGTCGGGCGCCCAGTGCGTCCAGCCGCTGTTGCGTCCAGGCCAGGTGGTCGGCTTCTTCGCGGGCGGCTTCTTGCAGGTGGGTGCGCAGTTCAGGGTTGCGCGTGACAGCGGCCTGTGCGGTGTAAAGCGCCTGGGCGCATACCTCTCCCACATGGTTGACGCGCATCAGGGCCCCGGCCAACCTCTTCTGGGCGGGGTCGAGTGCCGCCTCGGCGATGCCGTGGGCGGGTGTTCGCTCAGACGCCTGGGGTTGGGCGAAAAGCGTACGCAATGCGTTGTCTGCGGCAATAAACAGCGAATCCATAAGAACCTTTGATATGGCAAGAGCGGTGCAACACAATTTGCACTTGGATACAAATAAATGAACATCAATCCACGGTGCCAAGCGGCGACATCCCGATTTTGCCGGGCCTGGATGAAATGTTGCAACACTGCAACGGATTTCCCCTTTCGGGCCGATTGTGGGTGAATTCCTTTGCGAAACCGGGCGGGCTCTGGTGCAATAGATGCAACTTCCCCACCAGGAGGTTGGCCCGGGGAACCGGCGGGACTTTGCAGGTGCTTGGCACGCTAGACCCCCCGTACCGGCGCCCTATGTTTAACCTTGGAGTAACTCGCAATGAAAAAATCCCTGATTGCCCTGGCTGTGCTGGCTGCTTCCGGCGCTGCAATGGCTCAATCTTCCGTGACCCTGTTCGGTATTGTCGATGCGACATACGCATACGGCTCCGGTAGCGTCGCCAACAAGTCGCAACTGACGAACTCCGGCTACAACAGCAGCCGTCTGGGTTTCCGCGGCGTTGAAGATCTGGGTGGCGGCATGTCCGCTTCGTTCTGGCTCGAAGCTGGCGTGAACAACGACAACGGTTCCGGCGCTAACACCAGCACCAACAACCAAGGCGCAGCAGCTGCTGGCGGTGGCGGTCTGACTTTCAACCGTCGTTCGACGGTTAGCCTGAACGGCGGCTTCGGTGAAGTGCGTCTGGGCCGTGACTACACGCCCCAGTTCTGGAACCTGACTGTGTTCGATCCGTTCGGCACGAACGGTGTTGGCACGACCCAAACCCTGAACTCCAGCCTGGGTGGCCCAACCACCGTGCGCGCTTCGAACGCCATCGGCTACTTCCTGCCAGGCAAGCTGGGCGGTTTCTACGGCCAAGCCCAGTACTACATGGGTGAAAACCTGAGCAACGCAGCGAACAAGAAGGACGGCAACGGCCTGGCTCTGCGCGCTGGTTATGCCAATGGCCCTATCAACGTCGCTCTGGCTTTCTCTGAAACCAAGTACCTGGCTGGCGATATCACTGCCTTCAACCTGGGTGGTTCGTATGATCTGGGCGTGGCCAAGATCATGGCTCACTACAACCAAGACGAAATCGACAACGGCGCAGAAGGCAAGGGCTTCCTGATCGGTGGTCTGATTCCTATGGGTGCTGGCGAAGTCCGTCTGGCTTACTCCACGTACAAGATCGACACCGTTGGTGCTGACCCACGTTCGAACAAGCTCGCTCTGGGCTACGTGCACAACCTGTCGAAGCGTACAGCTCTGTACACGACGGTTGCTCGCGTTAGCAACAAGAACGGTGCCGCTTCGGCTCTGAACGGTTCCGTGACTGCTGCTGGCCGCAACTCCACCGGCTACGACATCGGCATCCGTCACAGCTTCTAATATTGACGCTGGCCTTCGGTCAGTATCGATATGAAGCTTAAAAGCCGCCTTCGGGCGGCTTTTTGCATTGGAAATCGATTTTTGTTTTCTCACGTAGCGTGCGTTGTCGCCTGGAGTTGCCCGTTGGCGGATGGGTCGTTGAGGGCTTGAATGCTGACCGAGCGGGAGTGACCCCTGGAGCCCTCTCATTCATACAAGGGGTGACCCAGGCCCTACCGCATTAGCCCTTGTCTTTGATCGGTGCCGATCCTCGACTGTCTTGGTAACTTTGGGTACGCCTGGGCACGCTCTCGGCGCAAATGAGAGGGCCTTTAGCCACTTCGTGACAGTGGTTGGTGCCTGCACTCTCACTCATGCATTCTGTGGTGCATGCCGCTGGCACCATCCTTGCATGGAATATTCACTCGAAATGGCGTTTTAGCCCCTTCGATACGCCCGGGATTCAGGGATTTCCCGTTGGCTATAGAGCAACCTTTACTGCATAGTAAAACTTTTATTCAAGAGGGTTCCATGAAACTCAAATACAGTCTTTTGTCGGTGGCTGCTGCCGCTGCGCTGTTGATGTCTCCAGCGGTTCAAGCGAAGCCGTTCAAATGGGCAAGCCAGGGAGAAATTGCGACGTGGGATATCCACTCACAAAACAACGCATTGCAAAACGGCATTCACGCCAACGTGTACGAAAGCTTGGTTTACTACAACAGCAAGACGTTTGATGTGGAGCCGGTATTGGCAACTGCCTGGAGGGAGGTAAGCCCCACGCAGGTGCGTTTTACGCTGCGCCAGGGCGTCAAGTTCCATGATGGGTCACCCTTCACCGCCGACGACGCTGTTTACTCGCTGCAGCGCGCCATGGCCAAGACCTCGAATTTCACACCTTACGTTCAAGGCATCAGCAAGATCGTCAAGGTCGATGCGCAGACCATTGACGTCATGCTTGTGGCTCCCAATCCGGTGTTGCTGCGCCAGATGACCGAACTGCGCATGATGAGCAAGGCATGGGCCGAGAAGAACAAGTCTGTGGATCCCAAGGACATCAAGGGCACGGACGAAAACTTTGCGCACCGCAATGCCATGGGCACCGGCCCCTACACGCTGGAGTCGTGGCAGCCCGATGTGAAGATGACGTTCAAGCGCAACCCCAACTGGTGGGGCAAGATGGACGGGAATGTGACGGAAATCGTCTACACCCCAATCAAATCGGCGGCCACGCGCATTGCAGCGCTGCTGTCGGGTGAAGTGGATATGGTGCTCGACCCTACACCACAGGATTTGGGTCGCCTGCGCGCCAGTCCAGATCTGAAGGTGATCGACGGCATTGAAAACCGTACCATCTTCTTGGGCATGGACCAGTTCCGCGAAGAACTGCCGGGCTCCAACATCAAGGGCAAGAACCCGCTCAAGGACGTGCGCGTGCGCAAGGCTTTGTACCAAGCCATTGATGCGGACACGATTTCACGCAGCATCATGCGTGGTCTGGGCAAGCCGACAGGCACGCTCGTGGCACCGCAAGTAGCAGGCTACACCGAAGCCGTGGGCAAGCGTTTCCCGTACAGCGTCGAGGCATCCAAGAAGTTGCTGGCTGAAGCTGGTTATCCCGATGGGTTTGAGGTGGACTTTGCCTGCCCGAACAATCGCTACATCAACGATGAAGCGATCTGCCAGGCAGTCACTGCCATGTGGTCGCGCGTGGGCGTAAAAGCCAAGCTGCGTACGCTGCCGCTGGTGAACTACTTCCCCATGATCCAGCGCTACGAAGCCAGCATCTACATGCTGGGCTGGGGCGTGCCAACGTTTGATGCGTTGTACAGCCTGCAATCGCTGGTACGTACCGTGGGTCAGGGCGGTGACGGTAACTACAACGTAGGCCGTTACAGCAATGAGCGCATGGACTATCTGGTGGACCGCATCAAGGCAGAAACCGACGCCCCCGTGCGTTCGCGCATGCTGACCGAAGCGTTGCAGCTGTCGAATGACACGGTGTCGCACATTCCTTTGCACGACCAGGTGATCCCATGGGCTGTGAAGAAGAACATTGAGTTGACTCACCGCGCAGATAACCGCGTGGACATGCGTACAGTCAAGGTGAACTGATTTATCCTCGACACACTGAGAGCAAGGGCCACGCGGCCCTTGCTCTCTTTGGTTTAGTTTGACGACGTATTGCCCAACAGCGCCTGCGCCATCAAAAGTGGCTGCGGCGTTCCCATCGAACACTCACTCGACTCTCTGATGCTTGCCTTTATATTGCGCCGCCTGATACAGGCTGTGATTGTCATGATCACGGTGGCCTTCATCTCCTTCATGCTGTTCCAGTATGTCGGCGATCCCGTGGTGTTCCTGCTTGGCCAGGATGCCACCCCTGAACAGATTCGTGAGCTGCGTGCTTCCCTCGGTCTGGACAAGCCGTTTTTTGTGCAGTTTGGCCACTTCTTGGTGAACGCTGCGCAGGGCGAGTTTGGCCTGAGCCTGCGCCAAGGTGCCAAGGTGTCTCGCCTTATTGCCGAACGCTTCCCCGCGACGCTGGAGCTGTCCTTGGTCGCTGCCTTTATTGCCTTGGCGATTGGTGTGCCCATGGGTGTGTATGCTGCTCTCAAGCGCGGCACCTTCACCAGCCAGTTGTTCATGACGCTGTCTTTGCTTGGCGTTTCGCTGCCGACCTTCTTGATTGGCATCTTGCTGATCCTGGTGTTTGCAGTGACCCTGGGCTGGTTTCCGAGTTTTGGCCGCGGCGAGGTCGTGCAAATGGGCTGGTGGAGTACCGGCCTGCTCAAGGCCAAAGGCTGGCACCACATCACATTGCCGGCCATTACGTTGGCCATCTTCCAGCTCACGCTGATCATGCGGCTCGTGCGCGCTGAAATGCTGGAGGTGCTTCGCACCGACTACATCAAGTTTGCACGTGCCCGTGGCCTGTCCAATCGCGCCATTCACTTTGGCCATGCGCTCAAGAACACACTGGTGCCCGTGATGACTATCACTGGCCTGCAGCTCGGCGGTTTGATTGCTTTTGCCATCATCACCGAGACCGTGTTCCAGTGGCCTGGCATGGGCTTGCTTTTCATTCAGGCCGTGACGTTTGCGGATATCCCCGTGATGGCCGCCTACCTGTGTTTGATCGCCCTCATCTTTGTGGTGATCAATCTGGTGGTGGATCTGCTGTACTTTGCCGTGGACCCTCGCCTGCGCGTGGGCAAGGCAGGGGGCCACTGATGCAAGGCGCCCGACTGAAGGCCGGTGGCCGGGCGTTTGCGCACATTGCGCAATACCACCCCGAGTTGATCGCGCTGCGCCGGGACCTGCATGCACACCCCGAACTGGGGTTTGAAGAGATCTACACCAGCACCCGGGTGAAAGAGGCTTTGAAGCTGTGCGGTGTGGATGAAATTCACGACGGCATTGGCCGCACGGGCGTTGTGGGCGTGATACGCGGCCGCAGTACGTCCAGCGGCAGCATGGTGGGTCTCAGGGCCGATATGGATGCCTTGCCACTGATTGAGCACAACGACTTCTCGTGGAAGTCTTGCAAACAGGGGCTCATGCACGGTTGCGGCCACGACGGGCACACCGCCATGTTGGTGGGTGCGGCGCGCTACCTGGCCGAAACCCGCAACTTTGACGGCACTGCGGTGCTTGTGTTTCAGCCCGGCGAAGAAGGTTTGGCAGGCGCTCGGGTCATGATGGAAGACGGTTTGTTTGACCGGTTTCCGGTGCAGTCGATTTTTGCGATGCACAACTGGCCTGCGATGAAACCCGGCACCGTCGGTATCAACTCCGGCGCCATGATGGCGGCAGCGGACCGCTTCACCATTGAAATCACCGGCCGCGGCGGCCATGGCGCACACGCCTACCAGACGGTGGACGTGGTGCTGGTGGCCGCGCACATCATCACCGCAGCCCAGAGCATCGTGTCGCGCAATGTCCGCCCGATTGAGAGCGCTGTGGTCAGTCTGTGCGCTGTGCAGGCGGGCGACCTGGGTGCATTCAGCGTGCTGCCTGGCTCCGCCACGCTGGTGGGCACGGTTCGCACCTTCGATCCGCAAGTGCAAGAGATGGTGGAAAAGCGCCTCAAAGAACTGTGCAGCGCTATCGCCCTGGGTTTTGGCGCCACCGCCACCGTGCACTACGAACGCATCTACCCCGCCACCATCAACACCGAAAGCGAAGCCATTTTTGCAGGCGACGTGGCCGAATCCCTGCTGGGTGCCGACCATGTGGTGCGCGACCTGGAGCCGAGCATGGGGGCCGAAGACTTCTCTTTCATGTTGCAGGACAAGCCCGGTGCCTACCTGCGCATAGGGCAGGGCACAGGGGCCAGTGGCAGCGCGTTGCACAACAGCCGCTACGACTTCAATGACGACATCCTGCCCCTGGGCTCGGCGCTGCACGCCAGCCTGATCGAGCAGGCCATGCCTTTGGCCATGCCTTGAGCACACACCACGGTCCACCGCGTCCCCTTAAAACGATGACTCGGAAGTCCCTCACTTTCGCAACCCTTCCCCCTCCCAGGAGATTTCCATGAAATTCCAGAAAAAAGTTGCTCTTACTGCTTTGTTCGCCGCGTTGGCGGCGACAAGCTTGGTGGCCAATGCGCAGACCATACGCATCGCTAACCAGGGTGATGCGCTGTCCATGGACCCGCACTCGCTCAACGAATCGCTGCAGCTGAGCGTGACCGGCAACGTGTACGAACCCCTGGTAAGCCGCAACAAGGACCTCAGTCTGGCCCCCGCACTGGCCACCGCCTGGAAGCAGACCGCCCCCACCGTGTGGCGCTTCGAGCTGCGCAAGGGTGTTCAATTTCATGACGGCACCCCATTCACTGCGGATGACGTCGTATTCAGCTTTGCCCGCATGAAGGGCGAGGGCTCTGACTTGAAAGCCACCAACAGCGACGTCAAGGTGGTGCGCAAGATTGACGATCACACCGTCGAAATCGAGACCAACGCGCCCCAGCCCATCTTGCCCGATGTGATCACCACCTCGTACATGATGAGCAAGAAGTGGTGTGAGACCAACCAGGCCGTTGTGCCTGTGGACCGACGCAAGGGCATCGAGAACGCCGCATCTTTCCGTGCAAATGGCACTGGCCCTTTCCGCCTGCGTGAACGCCAGCCCAATGTGCGCTCGGTGTTCGTGCGCAACGGCGCCTACTGGGGCAAGATCGAGGGCAACGCGACCGAAATCGTGTTCACCCCTATCGGCAACGATGCCACCCGTGTGGCCGCGCTTTTGTCCGGCGAAGTGGATGTGATGGAGCCTGTGCCGGTGCAGGATATTGACCGCGTCAACACCAGCGCCAACACCCGCGCTGTGACCGGCCCAGAACTGCGCACCATCTTCCTGGGCATGGACCAGAAGCGTGACGAGCTGCTGTACTCCAACGTGAAGGGCAAGAACCCCTTCAAGGACAAGCGCGTGCGCCAGGCGTTCTACCAGGCCATCGACATCGAAGGCATCAAGCGCACAGTGATGCGTGGCGCATCCAACCCATCGGCACTGATGGTTGGGCCTGGCATCAACGGCTTCATGGCAGATGCCAAGCGCCTGCCTTATGACGTGGAAGCCGCCAAAAAGCTCATGGCCGATGCCGGTTACCCCAACGGCTTTGAGGTGTCGATGAACTGCCCGAACGACCGTTACGTGAACGACGGCCGTATCTGCCAGACCGTGGCGGCCAACCTCTCTCGCATCAACGTCAAGATCAACCTGCAGGCCGAAACCAAGGGCACGTACTTCCCCAAGGTACTGCGCCGCGACACCAGCTTCTACATGCTGGGCTGGACGCCCACCACATACGACGCGCACAACGCGCTCAACGCGCTGATGATCTGTCCCGAGGACAAGGGCGGTGCAGGCCAGTTCAACCTGGGCGCCTACTGCAACCCCAAGCTGGACGAGCTGACCAAGCAAATTCTTGTCGAGACCGACAAGGCCAAGCGTGACGCCATGATCAAGGAAGCCTTTGATCTGCACAGCGCCGACATCGGCCATCTGCCGCTGCACCAGCAAGCGCTGGCTTGGGGTGTCAGCAAGAAGGTGAAGCTGGTGCAAATGGCAGACAACTTCATGCCGTTCAAGTGGATGAGCATCGAGAAGTAAAAAAGAAAGCGTTTGGACCAAAAATAGAAGTTGAAGTACGAAGGTACGAGATAGCTATCGCTAATTGACAGCCTATGGACAACGCACGGCCGCCACCCGGGCTGTGCGTTGTCGCATGTTTACTGGTTTCCCCCACAATGAAAACAACCCTTGCCCGCTGGTTTGACAGCGACGTTGGCTACAGCTTCCGCACATCGCCCATGGCGATAGTCGCGGCAGCCATTGCCCTGATCTGTGTGTTCTGTTCGCTATTTGCCGGATGGGTCGCACCGCACAACCCGTTCGACCTGGCCACGCTCGAACTCAGCGACGCGCGGCTGCCCCCCGCCTGGACCTCCGAAGGCTCCATGAAGTACCCCTTGGGCACCGACGACCAGGGCCGTGACATCCTCTCCGCACTCATCTACGGTGCGCGCATTTCCCTCGTGGTGGGCCTCGCTTCGGTGGTGCTCTCCGTGGTGGTCGGTGTGGCGTTTGGTCTTCTGGCCGGTTTTCGCGGCGGCTGGATCGACGCTGTGCTCATGCGCCTGTGCGATGTGATGCTGTCTTTCCCCGCCATCCTGGTGGCCCTGCTGATTGCGGGTGTGGGCCGGGCACTGTTCCCCAACGCGCACGAGTCGCTGGCGTTTGGCGTGTTGATCATCTCCATCTCGCTCACGGGCTGGGTGCAGTACGCGCGCACGGTGCGCGGCTCTACGCTTGTCGAGCGAAACAAGGAATACGTGCAGGCCGCCCGCGTGACGGGTGTCTCGCCGCTGCGCATCATGCGCAAACACGTGCTGCCCAACGTCATGGGCCCTGTGATGGTGCTCGCCACCATCCAGGTGGCCACGGCCATCATCACCGAGGCCACGCTGTCTTTTCTGGGCGTAGGCGCACCGCCCACATCGCCTTCACTGGGCACATTGATCCGCATCGGCAACGACTACCTGTTCTCGGGCGAGTGGTGGATCACCGTGTTCCCCGGCGCCATGCTGGTACTGATTGCCTTGTCGGTGAACCTGCTGGGCGACTGGCTGCGTGACGCCCTGAACCCCCGCCTGCGTTGACTGGCCCCCGCGTTTATTTGAAGCAGGCACTTATCCCATGTCTCTCCTAGAAGTCAAAAACCTCGTTGTCGAATTCCCGAGCCGTCGCGGTACCCTGCGCGCCCTGGACGACATTTCCTTCTCTATTGCACCCGGTGAGATCCTGGGTGTGGTGGGGGAGTCCGGCGCAGGCAAGTCGCTCACGGGCGCTGCCATCATTGGCCTGCTGGAGCCACCGGGCCGCGTCGCTTCGGGCCAGATCCTGCTGGAAGGCAAACGCATCGACAACCTCAACAACGAGGAAATGCGCCACATCCGCGGCCGTCACATTGGTGCGATCTTTCAGGACCCGCTGACCTCGTTGAACCCGCTGTACACCGTGGGTCGCCAGCTCACCGAAACCATCCTGGCCCACCTGCCGGTGACGCCCGCCGAGGCCCGCCAGCGCGCCATCTCGCTGTTGCAGGACACTGGCATTCCGGCTGCGGCGGAACGCATCGACCACTACCCTCACCAGTTCTCGGGCGGCATGCGCCAGCGGGTGGTGATTGCCCTGGCCCTGGCGGCCGAGCCCAAGCTCATCGTGGCCGACGAGCCCACCACGGCGCTCGATGTGTCCATTCAGGCGCAAATCATCCAGTTGCTCAAGAACATCTGCAAATCGCGCGGCGCTGCCGTCATGCTGATCACGCATGACATGGGTGTGATCGCCGAAACCTGCGACCGCGTGGCTGTGCTGTATGCGGGCCGCGTGGCCGAGATCGGACCCGTGCACGACGTCATCAACAAGCCGTCGCACCCCTACACCAGTGGCCTCATGGCCTCCATCCCCGACATGTCGGTGGACCGCGAGCGTCTCAACCAGATCGACGGCGCCATGCCCCGCCTGAACGCCATTCCCCAGGGCTGCGCTTACAACCCGCGCTGCCCCAAAACCTTTGACCGCTGCATGACCGACCGCCCTGACCTGATGGACGCAGGCACCACCCGCGCCGCTTGCTGGCTGCACGCTGGCGCCACCAAAACAAATGCCGAGGTGACCGCATGAGCGCCGCTGCTTCCGCAAAAACCACTGCCACCGCCACCGCTACCGCCCCAACTGGCGCGGTGAAGAGCAAGGCCCTGGTGCAAGCCCACGACCTGGCCAAGACCTTTGATGTGTCCGCCCCTTGGCTCAACCGCGTGCTCGAACGCAAGCCGCGCACCTTGCTGCACGCGGTGGACGGCGTGAGCTTTGAGATCGAAAAGGGCAAGACGCTGGCCCTGGTGGGTGAGTCCGGCTGTGGCAAGAGCACTGTGGCCCGCCTGCTCGTGGGCCTGTACGAGCCCACACGCGGCGGTCTCACGTTCGACGGCCAAGATGCGCACGCAGCCTTCAAGGGCAACGATGCCAAGGCCATGCGCCGCCGCATCCAGATGATCTTCCAGGACCCGTATGCCAGCCTGAACCCTCGCTGGCTGGTCGAAGACATCATCGGAGAGCCACTGAAAGAACACGGCCTCATCACCGACAAGGAACAGCTCAAAACCCGCGTGGGCGAGTTGCTCAAGTCCGTGGGCCTCTCGCCGCTGGACATGGTCAAGTACCCGCACCAGTTCTCTGGCGGCCAGCGCCAGCGCATCTCCATTGCGCGCGCCCTGGCCACCGAGCCCGAGTTTCTGGTCTGCGACGAGCCCACCAGCGCGCTCGACGTGTCGGTGCAGGCCCAGGTGCTCAACATCATGAAGGATTTGCAGCGTGAGCGGCACCTCACGTACCTGTTCATCAGCCACAACCTGGCCGTGGTGCGCCACGTGAGCGACCAGGTCGGCGTGATGTACCTGGGCCGCCTGGTGGAACTGGCCGACAAACACACACTGTTTGACACCCCGCGCCACCCGTACACCCGCATGCTGCTCGATGCCATCCCCAAGATGCACGACACCGGCAAGGCGCGCACGCCGGTGCAGGGCGAGGTGCCCAACCCCCTGAACCCGCCACCCGGCTGCGCCTTCAACCCGCGCTGCCCCCATGTGAACGACCGCTGCCGCGCCGAGCGCCCACAGTTGCTCAACATTGGCGGCATCCGTATCGCCTGCCACGCCGTCGAAGAAGGCCGTATTTGACGGACTACTCCTAAAAATATAGCTACTAGCGCTTTATGGATAAGCGCTAGAGGCGTATTTTGCTCATAAATTGGGTCTCCTGCCTGTTTTTTGGGCAGGCGCAATCGGCCCGTTCCTCAGACACCGCCACAGGCTCCTTTCCGGAGCCTGTGGCGTTTTGGTGGCACCACGCCGCGCAGTGTTTTCATGCCCCTGTCACGCAGCCTCACCACCCTACAGGCTTTTGCGAAACAACCATCACAGGGGCCAAACATGAAGATCGGTTTGTGGGGAACACGCACGCGCGGCGCGCGCATTGGGGTGCTGGCGCTGGCTGTTGCGAGCGTGCTGTCGGCATGCGGTGGTTCGGACAGCGGCGAGCAAGGCAAGCCGCTGGAGCTGACCATCCTGCACATCAACGATCACCATTCCACGCTGGAATCCAAATCCAAAACACTCAAGCTGTCTGCGGGTGGCGCTTCGGCAGTGGATGTGGCGGTGGACGCAGGCGGCTTTCCGCGCGTCACGGCGGCCATCAGTGAGCTGGCGGCCAAGTCCCCCAACGTCCTCAAACTGCACGCGGGCGATGCGCTGACCGGCACGCTGTACTTCAACCGCGCCGGGGCCGATGGCGAGGCCGACGCCGCTATGGTCAACACCGTGTGTTTTGACGCCTTCACGCTGGGCAACCACGAGTTCGACAAGGGCGACACCGGCCTCAAGGGCTTTTTGGACCTGATGCGCAAAGGCAACTGTAAGACGCCGGTGCTCAGTGCCAACGTGCAGTTCGGCCCGAGCTCGGCCCTGAACCCCACGCGCGCTCCGGGCTACGTCAGCCCCTCCACCGTGGTTGAGCGTGACGGCCAGAAGATCGGCATCGTCGGCCTGACGATTGCACAAAAAACCAAGGCTTCCTCCAGCCCCGACGCAGACACCACCTTCCAGGACGAAACCGTTGCGGCCCAACGCGAGATCGATGCGCTGCGCGCCAAGGGCATCGACAAGATCATTGTGCTCAGCCACATCGGCTACGAGTACGACAAACAAGTGGCCGCACGCCTGTCGGGTGTGGACGTGGTGGTGGGCGGCGATTCGCACACCCTGCTGGGCCCCAACACGCTGACCACCACCGGCGTGGGCTCGCCCGCGGGCGCTTACCCCACACGCATTACCGACAAAGACGGCAAGCCTGTTTGCGTGGTGCAGGCGTGGGAATACGCACAGGTGGTGGGTGAACTGAAGGTCAGCTTCAACGCCCAGGGCGAAGTCACGCAATGCGCCGGCACGCCCCATGTACTGATTGGCGACAACTTCACCATCGGTGGCAAAGCTGCCACAGATGCTGAGAAGATGACTCTCAAGGCCAGCGCGGCAGCCACGGGCGTACTGCGGGTCACCGCACCAGCGCCCGCTGCCACCAGCGCGCTGCAGCCCTTCAAGGACCGCGTTGCCGTGTTCAACCAGACCCAAGTGGCCGTGGTGCCGCAAGAGCTGTGCTCGCGCCGCGTGCCCGGCGGTGTGGGATCGGTGGACTACAGCCGCTCCAGCGCGGCCTGCAATGCCGAAGGCAGCGTGAGCCTGCGCGGCGGCGACATCCAGCAATTGGTGGCCCAGGCCTACCTGGATGTGGCCAACGAGAAATACGGCGGCGCGGACATCACGCTGCAAAGCGGCGGCGGTGTGCGCATTCCGCTGCAGGGCACCGTGTCTGCTGCGCAGGTGATTCAGGTGCTGCCGTTTGGCAACATGCTGTTCCGCCTCGACATCACGGGCCAGGAGGTCAAGGGCATGCTCGAAGACGGACTGGAGGCGGTCTACGGCACGGGTGGGTCGACCGGTCCGTACCCCTACACCGGCGGCCTGCGTTTCGATGTGAATGCCAAGGCCGCATCAGGCCAGCGTGTGAGCAACATCGAAGCGCGTAATCCCACCACCGGCGCCTGGGGCCCGCTGGACCCTTCCAAGACTTACAAGCTGTTTGTGCTCAGCTTCAACGCCACCGGCGGCGACGGCTACAAGACCTTGGCCGCGGTGCCAGCGGCGCGGCGCCTGGACATTGGCGTGCTGGATGCGGATGTGTTCTTCAGCTACATCGAAAAGCAGAACAAGGATGTGGCCACGGGGCTGCCGGTGCTCAGGCGCTTGCCGACCGAGTCGTACAGCACGCGCAGTTTCAACGCCCCCAACTGACAGATCGTCTGACCCTTGCGCTCTTGGCTATGTGGCTAGATGGTGTTGGTTCGCCTGCTCCGGCTGATCGACCTTTCAACAACATCAGCCCGTCCACGCTGAGCTTGTCCAAGCGCCGCGCAAGGCTGTAACAGGCGCGGCTTGAACGGCGGGGGCCGATGTGCGATGGCGAATCAGTCGATGGGCAGAGTGACGGGTGGGTGCTGCGGGCCGTGCGCGCCTTCCGCACCGCCTTCCGCTGCCCCCGGCAGCGCCCGCCCCAGCAGGTAGTCAATGCAGGTGCGTACCGCCCGCGTCTGGTGCCGGTTGGGCATGTAGAGCATGAACATCTGCGTGCCAAAAATGCTCAGGCGCCAGTCGTCCAGGGTGGTCAGTACCTCACCGCTGGTCACGGCGTCCTGAACCACGTAGTCGGGCACTAGCCCCACACCCAGCCCGGCCAGGATGCCCTGGCGCAGGAAGGGGAAGTGCTCCGAGATGATCGTGGGCTCCAGCAACACCTCCTGGCGCTCGTCGCCCCTGTATGCGCGCAGGCGCAGCTGCTTGCCCACTACGCCTGCGGTAATCACCGGCGCTGCCTGCAGCGCTTCGAAATCCTGAGGCAATCCATGCGCCTGGGCGTATCCCCGCGATGCGCAGGCGATGTAGCGCACGCTGCCCAGGTCGCGCGCTACCAGCGTGGGGGGGGGCTCGGGCATTACGCGGATGGCGATGTCCACCTCATCGCGGATAAGGTCGTCCACCCGGTTTTCAAAGCGCACATCCAGCACGATGCCCGGGTACAGCCGCTTGAAGTCGATCAGCCAGTCCGACATCACCATCTGCCCGTAGCCGCTGGGCACGCTCAGGCCCACGCGGCCCTGCAGGCCCTTGCCCAGCGTGGCAATGGTCTCGCGTGCAGCCAGCATCTCGTTCTGGATGGCGCGGCCATGGGCATACAGGCGCAGGCCCACCTCGGTGGGCTCCACCCGGCGCGTGGTGCGGCGCACCAGCTGCACACCCACCGACTTTTCGAGCTGGTGCAGGTGGTAGCTGACGTTGGCACGGGACATCTTCAGGTTGCGGGCGGCCTGGCTGAGGTTGCCAGCATCCAGGATGTCGACCAGCACGGTGAGGGAGGTGAGTTCCATTGAACAGGGCGGCGGCGCGGAATGCCGTTGTAGCAGTGTTTGTCAAAAGGCGTTTGACAGTCTGTCAACAGGCTATGTAATTGTCAAGATAACTTCACGGATCAACAATCAACGAGTCATTCACAGGCAGTCAATAGCCATCGACCAGGAGACTTTTCAGCATGGGCGCCGCCATTCCCGCATCTTCCGTTGTCACCACCGCGCTGCAGGGCGATGTGCTTGTCGTCACCATCGACAACCCGCCCGTCAACGCTCTGGGCGCCGCAGTGCGCCAGGGCCTGCTGGCCGCCATGCAGCAGGCGCAGGCCGACGCTTCCGTGGCCGCCGTGCTGCTGGTGGGCGCAGGCAAGGCCTTCATCGCCGGTGCTGACATCCGCGAATTTGGCAAGCCGCCGGTGACCCCACTGTTGCCCGAGGTGTGCCGCGCCATCGAAAACCTGGACAAGCCCGTGGTCGCCGTGCTGCACGGCGCAGCCCTGGGCGGTGGGCTGGAGGTGGCGCTGTCGGCCCACTACCGCCTTGCACTGCCTGCGGCCACGCTGGGCCTGCCCGAAGTGAACCTGGGCCTGCTGCCCGGCTCGGGTGGCACGCAACGCGCCCCGCGCCTGATGGGCGTGCAAGCGGCCACCGCCATGATGCTCAGCGGCCAGCACCTCAAGGCCCAGGCTGCACTGCAGGCCGGCCTGATCGACAAGCTGGTGGAGAGCACCGACCCGCTGGCCGCGGGCCTTGGCTACGTGCGCGAACTGCTGGAGACACAAGCCCCCGTGCGCCGCACGCGCGATCTGACGATTTCTGATCCGCAGGCGGCGCTGGCGTGGCTGGAAGAGCAAAAGGTCGAGACCGCGAAAAAGGCGCGCGGCCTGTTCTCTCCGCTCAAGATCATCGAATGCGTACAGGCCGCCGTGCAGCTGCCGTTTGATGACGGCATGGCCCGCGAGCGTGCCCTGTTCATGGAATGCCTGGACAGCCCGCAGCGTGCCGGCCTCATCCACGCCTTCTTTGCCGAGCGCGAGGTCGTCAAGGTGCCTGAAGCCCAGGCCGCGCAGCCGCGCCCGGTAGCCAGCATTGCCGTCATCGGCGGCGGCACCATGGGTGCGGGCATTGCCGTGGCTGCGCTGGATGCCGGTCTGCCGGTGACCATGATCGAGCGCGACGCCGATTCCATTGCCCGCGGCCGCGCCAACGTGGAAAAGGTCTACAACGCCCTGGTCGCCAAGGGACGCATGCTTGAGGCCGCCAAGACCGCCGTGATGGCGCGCTACACCGGCAGCACCGACTACGCCGACATCGCCACTGTGGACCTGGTGATCGAAGCCGTGTTTGAAGACATCGAGGTCAAGAAAGCCGTGTTCCGCGAGCTGGACCGGGTGTGCAAACCCGGGGCCGTGCTGGCCACCAACACCTCGTACCTCGACATCGACGCCATTGCCGCAGCCACCCGCCGCCCGCAGGACGTGGTGGGCCTGCACTTCTTCAGCCCAGCCAACATCATGAAGCTGCTGGAGATCGTGGTGCCAGCCCAGGTGGCGCCCGACGTGGTGGCCACGGCGTTTGAGCTGGCGCGCAAGCTGAAAAAGGTGCCCGTGCGCGCCGGCGTGTGCGACGGCTTCATCGGCAACCGCATCCTGGCCGTGTACAAGCAGGCCGCCGACTACCTGCTGGAAGACGGTGCGAGCCCCTACGAGATCGACGCGGCCGTGCGCGGCTTTGGCTTTGCCATGGGCCCCTTCCAGGTGACGGACCTGGCCGGTGGCGACATCGGCTGGGCCACGCGCAAGCGCCGTGCCGCCACGCGCGACCCCAAGGCGCGCTATGTGGAGATTGCCGACCGCATCTGCGAGCGCGGCTGGTTCGGGCAAAAGACGGGGCGCGGCTTTTATCTGTACCCCGATGGCGCCCGCGCAGGCCAGCCCGACCCGGAAGTGCTGGCCATTGTGGATGCCGAGCGCGCCAAGAAAGGCGTCACGACCCGCAGCTTCAGCGCCGACGAGATCATGCGCCGCTACATGGCCGCCATGGTCAACGAAGGCGCCAAGGTGGTGGCCGAGGGCATTGCCCTGCGCCCGCTGGATGTGGACGTGACGTTTGTCGCGGGCTACGGCTTTCCGCGCCACCGCGGCGGCCCCATGAAGTGGGCCGACATGACGGGGCTCCCCAAGGTGCTGGCCGACATCCGCGAGTTCGCCAAGGAAGACCCGCTGTTCTGGCAGCCCGCGCCGCTGCTCGAAAAGCTGGTGGCCGAGGGGCGCAGCTTCGACAGCCTGAACAAGGGTTCATGACCATGCCCGTTCATGCTGAGCCTGCCGACGTGCTGCGCAAGGCTTCGACAGGCTCGACCCGAACGGGTGGGTGGATGGCTGGGCCGACACCGAACCCGAACTCGCCACCCCCGGATGTTGCTGCATATCTGACCCCGGTTTTTGAATCATTTTGGCCTCTAACGCTTTATAGATAAGCGCTAAAAGCTATTAAATAAGGAGCAAATCATGCGTGAAGCTGTCATCGTTTCCACCGCCCGTACCCCGCTGACCAAGTCGCACCGGGGCGAATTCAACGCCACGCCCGGCCCGCAGCTGGCGGCCTTTTCCGTCAAGGCGGCAGTCGAGCGCTCGGGCATCGAGCCCGAGTTGATCGAAGACCTGGTGATGGGCTGCGGCTACCCCGAAGGCATCACCGGCAAGAACATCGGCCGACAGGCAGCACTGCGCGCGGGCTTGCCGCTGTCGGTGGCGGGCATGGTGGCCAGCCGTTTCTGCGCGTCGGGCCTGCAGTCTGTGGCCATTGCCGCAGGCCGCATCGTGGCTGAAGGCGTACCCGCCATGGTGGCGGGCGGGGTGGAGAGCATATCGGCGATGCGCCCTGGCCAGCCGGGCGACATCGACCCCTGGCTGCAAGAGCACAAGCCTGCGCTCTTCATGGCCATGATCGACACCGCCGACATCGTGGCCCACCGCTACGGCATCAGCCGCGAAGACCAGGACGCGTTCTCGCTGCAAAGCCAGCAACGCACCGCCGCCGCACAGCAGGGCGGTGTGTTTGCCGACGAGATCGTGCCCTGCACCACGCGCATGATGGAAAAGAACAAGGAGACCGGCGAAGTCACCTACCGCGAAGTGACCGCCACGCACGACAACTGCAACCGCGCCAGCACCACGCTGGAAGGCCTGGCCAAGCTGGAGCCGGTGAAAGGTCCGGGCCAGTTCATCACTGCAGGCAACGCCTCGCAGCTGTCCGACGGCTCCAGCGCCTGCGTGCTCATGGAAGCCAAAGAGGCCGAGCGCCGCGGCCTGCAGCCGCTGGGTGCCTTCCGTGGCTTTGCAGTGGCCGGTTGCGAGCCCGATGAAATGGGCATTGGCCCCGTGTTTGCCGTGCCCAAGCTGCTGGCCCGCCACGGCCTCACGGTGCAGGACATCGACCTGTGGGAGATGAACGAAGCCTTTGCCTCGCAGGCCCTGTATTGCCAGCGCCGCCTGGGCATTCCGTCCGAGCGGCTGAACGTGAACGGCGGCGCCATTGCCATTGGCCACCCGTTTGGCATGACCGGCGCACGCCTGGTGGGCCACCTGTTGCTCGAAGGCCGCCGCCGCAAGGCCAAGTACGGCGTGGTGACCATGTGCATCGCCGGTGGCATGGGCGCTGCAGGCCTGTTTGAAATTTATTGAACCCAGGCCACGCCACGCGACCGAACCCTGAACTGCAAGCGACCCGATATGGACCTGAATTTCACCCCCCAAGAAGAAGCCTTCCGCGCCGAGGTGCAGGCTTTCCTAAAAGCCAAGCTGCCCGAGCGCATCGCCACCAAGGTCAAGGCCGGGCAGCGCCTGTCCAAGGCCGACCAGGACGAGTGGCACGCCATCCTCAACGAGCGCGGCTGGCTGGCAAACCACTGGCCCGAGGCCCACGGCGGCCCGGGCTGGGGCGCAGTCGAAAAATTCATCTTCGACACCGAATGCGCACTGGCAGGCGGCCCGCGCATCGTGCCCTTTGGCGTGAACATGCTGGGCCCGGTGCTCATCAAGTTTGGCAACGAAGCGCAGAAAAAATACTGGCTGCCGCGCATCCTGAGCGGCGAGGACTGGTGGTGCCAGGGCTACTCCGAACCCGGCGCGGGTTCGGACTTGGCTTCGGTCAAGACCACTGCTGTCCGTCACGGTGACCACTACATCGTCAACGGCCAGAAGACCTGGACCACCCAGGGCCAGCACGCCAACATGATCTTCTGCCTGGTGCGCACCGACCGCGAGGCCAAGGCGCAGTCGGGGATCAGTTTTTTGCTGATGGACATGAACGCGCCCGGCGTGGAGTTGCGCCCCATCCGCACGCTCGACGGCGACAAGGAAGTTAACGAAGTGTTCTTCACCGACGTGAAGGTGCCCGTGGAAAACCTGGTGGGCGAGGAAAACAAGGGCTGGACCTACGCCAAGTTCCTGCTGACCTACGAGCGCACCGGCATTGCAGGCGTGGGCTTTTGCATTGCCGCGCTGGCCAAGCTCCAGGTGATTGCCGCCAAGGTGATGAAGAACGGCCAGCCACTGGATCGGGACCCGCTGTTTGCCGCCCGCATGGCCCAGGTCGAGATCGACCTGGAGAACATGAAGACCACCAACCTGCGCGTGATTGCCGCCGTGGCCGGTGGCGGCGTGCCGGGGGCTGAAAGCTCGATGCTCAAGATCCGGGGCACCGAGATCCGTCAGGAGATCCTGTCGCTCATCCGCCGCGCCATGGGCCCATACGCGCTGCCATTCATCGAAGAAGCCCAGTACGAAGGCTTTGCCGACGAACCCGTGGGCCCGAAAGAGGCCGCCACGGCGGCGGCCAACTACTTCAACTACCGCAAGCTGTCGATCTTTGGCGGCTCCAATGAAATCCAGAAGAACATCATTTCCAAAATGATTTTGGGCCTGTGAGGTTGCCGCGATGAACTTTGAACATACCGAAGACCGCCGCATGCTGGCGGACACCCTGAACCGCTTCGTGACCGAGCAGTACGGCATCGAAACACGCAACCACATTGCCTATGGCGACACCGGCATGGACCCTGCGCTGTGGGGCCGCTTTGCCGAGCTGGGTGCCATTGGCGCGCTGTTCCCCGAGGCCGATGGTGGCTTTGGCGGCGCGGGCTTTGACGTGGCCGTGGTGTTTGAATCCCTGGGCGCAGGCCTGGTGGCCGAGCCGTTTCTCGGTGCGCTGGTGGCGGGCCGGGCGCTGGGCCTGGCGGGAAGCGCCGCGCAAAAGGAACACATCGCCAGCATCATCGACGGCAGCACCGTGGCCACGCTGGCGCACGAGGAGCCCGGCGCGCACTACGCCTTGAACCGCGTGACGACCCGTGCCGTGCGCAATGGCGACGGCTGGCTGCTCACCGGCCACAAGGCCGTGGTGCTGCATGGCGACAAGGCCCAGTTGCTGCTGGTCAGCGCGCGCACCTGCGGGCGCAGTGGACGATGAAGACGGCATCTCGCTGTTCCTGGTGCCGGCCGATGCCGCACGACTCACGCGCCGTGGCATGGGCCGCATCGACGGCGGCCGCGTGGCCGAAGTGACGCTGCAGAACGTGCAGGTGGGCGCAGAGGCTTTGCTGGGCGCCGAAGGGCAAGGTTTTGCCACGCTGGAGCACGCCGTGGGCTGGGGCATTCTGGCCGTGTGCGCCGAGGCGCTGGGCGCCATGGATGTGGCCAAGAAGCACACGCTGGAATACCTGCAAACGCGCAAGCAGTTTGGTGTGCCCATCGGTAGCTTCCAGGCCCTGCAGCACCGCATGGCCGACCTGTTGCTGGAGGTGGAGCAGGCCCGCTCGGCCGTCATCAACGCGGCCGCCGCCATGGACAGCACCGACCGCACTGAGCGCGAGCGCGCGCTGTCGGCCGCCAAGGTCACCATGGGCCGCATCGGCGCGCTGGTGGCGGAAGAAAGCATCCAGCTGCACGGCGGCATCGGCATGACGTGGGAGCTGCCGCTGTCGCACTACGCCAAGCGTCTGGTCATGGTGGACCACCAGTTTGGTGACGAAGACCATCACCTGACGCGCTTCATTGAACTTGGTCGGAACTGAAGCCATGGAGCAGCCACTGCCGCTTCTGCAACGCCGTGAGGGCGCGGTGCTCGTGCTCTCCAACAACAACCCGGCTGCGCGCAATGCGCTGTCGCCCGCGTTCTACGCGGCGCTGACCGAGGCACTGACACAGGCCGAGGCCGACCCCACCGTGGGCGCCATCGTGCTCACGGGCGAGGGCGGGCATTTCTGCGCGGGCGGCGACCTGCGCCAGCTGGCCAAGCGCCGCGAGCTGCCCGTCGAAGAGCGCCGCGCCAAGCTCGAAGGCCTGCACGACCTGATCCGCACGGTGCGCGACTGCCGCAAGCCGGTGATCGCGGCGGTGGAGGGCGCAGCAGCCGGTGCCGGGCTGTCGCTGGCGCTGGCCTGCGACATGCTGGTGGCCGCGCGCAACGCCGTGTTCTCTGTGGCGTATGTGAAAGTGGGCCTCACGCCGGATGGCGGCGCTACGGCCTTCCTGGCCGAGTTCGTCTCGCGCCAGGTGTTGACCGAGCTGTGCCTCACTGGCGAACGCATCTCGGGCGAGCGGTTGCATGCGTTAGGCCCCGTCAACCGCCTGGCCGAGCCGGGTGAAGCCCTGGCCCAGGCCGTGGCGCTGGCCGCGCAGGTGGCCACCGGGCCTGACACCGCAATGGCGAACATCAAGACCCTGTGCCGCAGCGCCTATGCGCATGCCGCTCGCAGACCAGCTGGAGCTGGAAGCGCAGCTCATGGTGCAGTCCCAAGCCACCGAAGAATCCCGCGAAGGCATTGGTGCGTTCCTAGAAAAACGACCAGCCGATTTCGCGCGCCTGCGCCAGGTCAATGCACCTGATGCGGGCCCTGAAGATACTCAGCAATGACCACTACCAACCCCCATCCACCGTTGCCCGAGGGCATGGACTTTCCGCTCGAAGGCGTGCGCGTGCTCGATCTGTCGCGCGTGTTTGCCGGGCCGCTGTGCGGCCAGGTGCTGGCCGACTTTGGCGCCGACGTCATCAAGGTGGAGCACCCCGGCCGGGGCGACGACACCCGCGACTGGGGCATGCGCGTCGGCAAGACCGAGACCACCTACTACAACAGCATGAACCGCAATAAGCGGTCCATCACGGTGGACTTGCAGACGCCCGAAGGCGTCAAGATCATCCGCGACCTGCTGCCGCAGTGCGACGTGGTGGTGCAGAACTTCAAGACCGGAGGCGCTGAAAAGCTGGGCCTGGGTTATGAGCAGCTCAAGGCCATCAAGCCGGATCTCATCTACTGCTCGGTGGCGGGCTACGACAGCTCGGGCCCCGAGGCCAAGCGCCCTGGCTACGACCTGGTGATCCAGGCCGAGGCGGGGCTGATGGCCATCAATGGCGAGGCCAGCCAGCCGCCCCTGAAGTTTGGCGTGGCTGCGGTGGACATGATGACCGGCATGTATGCCGCCCAGGCCGTGCTGGCGGCGCTGTTTCGCCGATGCAAAACAGGCAAGGGCCGCCACATCGAGATGGCGTTGTACGACTGCGGCCTGATGATTACCGGCTACTACGGGCTCGACGCCCTGCTGCTGGGCCACGACCCGCAGCGCTATGGCAATGCCCACCCGTCCATCGTGCCCTATGGCATGTACGACGCGGCCGACGGCCCGCTCATCATTGCGGTGGGCAACAACGCGCAGTTCGACAAGTTCTGCCGCCAGGTCATCGAGCGCCCCGACATCGTCGAAGACCCGCGCTTCGCCACCAACGTGGAACGCGCCAAGAACCGGCTGGCGCTGGGGCCCATGCTCAAGGAGCTGATTGTCGGCTTTGCGCGCGATGTGCTGCTGGAGCGCCTGGCCGCTGCGGGCATCCCCTGCGGCCGCGTGGCGGGCCTGCACGAGGCCCTGACCAGCGAGCGCACGCGCCGTGGCGGGCTGCTGCAAGAGATGCCGCACCCCGTGGCGGGCACGACGCATGTGTTTGCGCCGCCCTACCGGATGGACGGCCAGCGCCTGCCGATTCGCAACGCACCGCCCACGCTGGGCGCCGCCACGCGCGACGTGCTGCAGCAGCTGCTGCAACTGCCCGAGGCAGAACTGCAGGCGCTGCGCGACAAGGGCGTGCTCACGCTACCACCGCTCTAAGCACTATAAAAATAATAGCTGTAGGCGCTTTTTAGATAAGCGCCAGAGCCAATTTTCAACCTCAACTAGGAGACAAGCATGAACTTCACCCACATTCACCGCCGCCGCGTCGTGCAGGGCTTGGCCGCTTTGGCCAGCACCGGCCTGCTGGGCTCTGCCCTGGCGCAGGCGGGCAAAGACGCCTGGCCAGCCAAGCCCATCAAGCTGATCGTGCCCTACCAGGCTGGTGGCGCCACCGACATCACCGCACGCACGCTGGGCGAGAAGCTCTCGGCCCGCCTGGGCCAGCCCGTGCTGGTGGACAACCGTGGCGGCGCTGGCGGCGTGACCGGCACCGACCAGGCGCTCAAGTCGCCGGCCGACGGCTACACGCTGCTGGTGTCCTTGGGCACCACCATGCTGATCAACCAATACCTGTATGAGCGCCTGCCGTACCAGCCACAAAAGGACCAGGCGCTCATCACGCAGATCGCGCTGGCCCCGGTGGTCTTGCTGGTGCACCCGCAGCTGCCCGTCAACAACGCCTCGGAGCTCATGGCGTACATCGACCGCAACAAGGGCAAGATGGCTTACGGCTCATGGGGCGCGGGCTCGTACGCCCACCTGGCCGGCGCCTGGCTGTCCGACAAGCACAAGGCCGACATGAACCACATTGCCTACAAGGGCGAGGCTCCCATGCTGCAGGACCTGGTGGGCGGGCAGTTGCAGATGGCTTTTGCCAGCCTGCAGTCGGCCCGGCCGTACATCGACTCGGGCCGTCTCAAGCCCCTGGCCGTGACCGGAACACAGCGCATGGACGCACTGCCCAAGCTGGCCACCATGACCGAGCAAGGCATCAAGGACGAAGTGTTCCAGGTGACCGGCTGGCTGGGCATGAGCGCCCCCGCCAACACCCCACCGGAGGTCGTGGCCCGCCTGGGCCGCGAACTGCAGGCTGTGATTGCGCTGCCCGAGGTGCGCGATCGCATCCAGCAGATGGGCTTCATCCCCGTCGGCAGCAGCCCCGAACAGTTCGGCGCGCAGTTCAAGAAAGACGCGCCCGTCTGGGAGCGCGTGGTCAAGGTGTCTGGCGCAAAGCTCGACTGACACCCCCCTGAGTCGCTTCGCGCCTTCCCCCCGCTCTCGTAACGCTGCGCGTTGCGGGCAGGGGGACGCAGCCAGCGCGGAGGGGCGGCCCTTGCGCGGCTGCCCGCGCCTGGGCAGCGCCGGTTTAAGACGCCTCGGGCCTCAGCAGGGCCGCAGATACAGACAGCACAAACGAATTCTTTATGAAAACACCATCCTCTTTGCGCGCGGCTTTTTCACGTCGCGCCGTTCTCTCCACAGCTGCGGCGGTATCGGCTCTTGGCCTGCTGGGCACGGCCCCCGCTCATGCGCAGGCCTGGCCCAACAAGGTGATCAAGCTGGTGGTGCCCTTCCCGCCGGGCGGCCCCACCGACACCGCCTCGCGCATCGTGGGCCTGAAGCTGGCCGAGCGCCTGAAGCAACCGGTGGTGGTGGAAAACCGTGCGGGTGCGTCGGGCTCCATTGCCGCGCAGCAGATCGCCAAGACGCCTGGCGACGGCTACACGCTGATGATGCTGGCCACGCCCACGCTGCTGGCGCCGCACCTGTACAAGAAGGCCGGCTACGACACCACCAAGGATTTCGTGCCGGTGGCCACGGTGTATGACCTGCCCATCGTGGTGGTGGTCAACCCGGCGCAGATGCCCACCGTGACCGATCTGCAAAAGCTCATCACCCACGCCAAGGCGCGGCCGGGCCAGCTCAATTACACCTCCTCGGGCGTGGGCAGCTTTGGCCACCTGAGCATGGAACTGCTCAAGCAGCTGGGCCAATTCGAGATGGAGCACATCCCCTACAAGGGGGGAGTGCCCGCGATTACCGACACGCTGGGTGGCCAAGTGCCCATGATGTACGCCGACCTGGTGGCGGCGCTGCCCCACATTCAGGCCGGCAAGCTGCGCGCCATTGCTGTGGGCTCGCCCCAGCGCGTGGGCGTGATCCCCAACGTGCCCACCATCGCCGAGCAGGGCTTCAAGGGTTTCGATGCCGTGTCCTGGGGCGGCCTGATGGCGCCCCCCGGCACGCCCAAGGAAGTCGTCCAGCGCATCAGCACCGAAGTCAAGGCCATCCTGGCCGACAAGGAAGTGCAGGACAAGCTGCTCAACGCTGGCGCTATTGCCAACTACCAGGCCCCGGACCAGATGGCCAAGCGCGTGAGCGGCGACTACACCAAGTGGGGCCAGGTCATTCGCGACAAGGGAATCGTCTTCGAGTAAGTCTTGCCATGGGCAGCGCTGCCATCCCCACGCTTTCCCGCTGTTGCGCCAGCGCGATCGGCACCCCATGCTGTCCCCATCATTTTCTGTTTTTGAGAAAGACCAACCATGAAAATCCTCGTCCCTGTCAAGCGCGTGGTGGACTACAACGTGAAGGTCCGCGTGAAGTCGGACAACACGGGTGTGGACATCGCGAACGTGAAGATGAGCATGAACCCCTTTGACGAAATCGCCGTTGAAGAGGCCGTGCGCCTGAAAGAAAAAGGCCTGGTGACCGAAGTCATCGCAGTGTCCTGCGGCGTGGCCCAGTGCCAGGAAACCCTGCGCACTGCCATGGCCATCGGTGCAGACCGCGCCATCCTGGTGGAAACCGACGTTGAGCTGCAGCCCCTGGCGGTGGCCAAGATCCTCAAGGCCCTGATCGACAAAGAGCAGCCCGGCCTCGTGATCCTGGGCAAGCAAGCCATCGACGACGACGCCAACCAGACCGGCCAGATGCTGGCGGCCCTGGCAGACCTGCCCCAGGCCACGTTCGCCAACAAGGTAGAACTCTCGGCCGACAAAGTCAGCGTGACCCGCGAAGTGGACGGCGGCCTGGAAACCCTGGCCCTGACGCTGCCCGCCGTCATCACCACCGACCTGCGCCTGAACGAGCCCCGCTACGTCACCTTGCCCAACATCATGAAGGCCAAGAAAAAGCAGCTCGATACGGTCAAGCCCGAAGACCTCGGTGTGGACGTGGCGCCGCGCCTGAAGACCCTGAAGGTCACCGAGCCCGCCAAGCGCGGTGCTGGCGTCAAGGTGGCCGATGTCGCCGCCCTGGTCGACAAGCTCAAGAACGAAGCGAAAGTCATTTGACCCCCCTGAGTCGCTTCGCGCCATCCCCCCAGGGGGACGACACCCTCGGTGCGGGGCGGCCCTTCCTCGGTGTCCCTCGCATCGGCCCCGGTTGATCGACGACCGCGCTTAGCGCAGGCACCCTCCAAGATTCAAGAGAAAGACGACTGTCATGACAACTCTCGTTATTGCCGAACACAACAACGCATCCATCAAGGGCGCCACGCTGAACACCGTGACTGCCGCCATCGCCTGCGGTGGCGACGTGCACGTGCTGGTGGCTGGCCACAACGCTGGTGCAGCCGCACAAGCGGCCGCCCAGATCGCAGGCGTCGCCAAGGTCATCCACGCAGATGCCCCTGGCCTCGAACATGGCTTGGCAGAAAACGTGGCCGCACAAGTGCTCGCCATCGCCAGCAACTACAGCCACATCCTGTTCCCAGCCACCGCCAGCGGCAAGAACGTCGCCCCCCGCGTGGCTGCCAAACTGGACGTGGCCCAGATCAGCGACATCACCAAAGTGATCGCCGCGGACACCTTCGAGCGCCCCATCTACGCAGGCAACGCCATTGCCACCGTGCAAAGCGCCGACAGCATCAAGATCATCACCGTGCGCACCACCGGCTTTGACGCCGCAGCCGCTACGGGTGGTTCCGCCGCCGTCGAAACCGCAGCAGCCACCGCAGATGCAGGCAAGAGCACCTTCGTCGGCAGCGAAATCGCCAAGAGCGACCGCCCCGAACTGACCGCCGCCAAGATCATCGTCTCGGGTGGCCGTGCGCTGGGCAGCAAGGAAAAGTTCGACGAAATCATGACACCGCTGGCCGACAAGCTGGGAGCTGCCCTGGGCGCCAGCCGCGCCGCGGTGGACGCGGGCTACGCCCCCAACGACTGGCAAGTGGGCCAGACCGGCAAGATCGTGGCGCCCCAGCTGTATGTGGCAGCGGGCATCTCGGGTGCTATCCAGCATCTGGCCGGCATGAAGGACTCCAAGGTGATCGTGGCGATCAACAAGGACCCGGAGGCGCCGATCTTCAGCGTGGCCGACTATGGGCTGGAGGCTGATCTGTTCACGGCTGTGCCGGAACTGGTCAAGGCGCTCTAAGCCCCGGTAGATCACAAACGCAGCCCATTCGATGGGACTTGAATGCTATTAAAAACATAGCTATTGGCGCTTTATAGATAAGCGCTAGGGCTATTTTTATACCTATAAACCAGCAGGAGACAAAACCATGAGCACATTCCTTTCACGTCGCAGGCTCGTCCAGGCCACTGGCGCAGCGCTGGCCAGTGCGGCACTGCCCGTGATGGCTCAAGCGAGTTGGCCGAGCCGCCCGATTCGCATCGTCGTGCCTTATACGGCGGGCGGCTTTACGGACCAGATGGCGCGCCTGCTGACTCTGGGTCTGCAAAAGCAGTTCGGTCAGCCGGTTGTCATCGACAACAAACCCGGTGCCAACAGCATCATCGGCGTGGATGCTGTCGCCAAGTCCGCTCCGGACGGGCATACGTTTGGCGTGGTCATACCGGCCTTTACCGCCAACACCACGCTCTACCCCAAGCTGCCCTACAACCCGCTCAAGGACCTGGTGGGGGTGTCGTTGCTGGGGGTTTCGCCTTTGGTGGCAGCGGTGGCGCCCAATGCGCCGTTCAAGACGGTGAAGGAACTCGTGGCCTATGCCAAGGCCAACCCGGGCAAGGTGAGTTTTGCCTCGTCGGGCACGGGGTCTGCCGCGCACCTGACCAGCGAGCTGCTCAAGTCACTGACCAAGACCTTCATGGTCCACATTCCCTACCGCGGCGCAGCACCGGCGCTGACGGATTTGCTCGGCGGCCAAGTGCCTCTGTTCCTCGACCCTCCGCCCAACCTGATTCAGCCCGCCAAGGCGGGCCGCATCACCCTCATTGGCGTGGCCAGCGAAAAGCGCTTGCCCATGTTGCCCGAGGTGCCCACCTTCATCGAGCAGGGCATCCCCGGCATGCTGGGCAGCACCTGGGCCAGCATGATCGCACCCGCCGGCACGCCGCGCGACATTGTCAAGCGCATGTCGGACGCGGTGAACGCCATCATCCAGAGTGACGAAACCAAAGCCAAGCTCGAAACCATGGGCACCTTTGGGGAAGGCACCACGCCCGAGGCCTGCGATGCCTTTTTGGCAGCCGAAACGGCCAAATGGAGCAAGGTGATCCGCGATGCGGGCGTGACGCTGGACTGAGCCTGATCCCCCGGGCGCGCACGTCTCACGCGTAGCGCTTGGCCCGCAGGTTCTCTTTCATTTGCTGCAGGATCGGTTGCAGCGAACTGCCAATGCGAAGCGCCACACAAGTCGCCAGCACATCGATGATCAACAGGTGCATCAGTCGCGACACCATGGGGCTGTATCGGTCGTAGCCCTCGGGGTGGTCCGCGGCCAGGTGGATCTGGCAGGTGCTGGCCAGGGGCGAGCCGCTGGCGGTGATGACGATGGTGGTCGCGCCGTTCTTGCGCGCGATGTCGGCGGCGTCCATCAGGTCGCGGGTGCGGCCGGAGTTGGAGATGATTACGGCGCAGTCGCCGGGGCGCAGCAGGGTGGCGCTCATCACCTGCATGTGGCCGTCGCTGCTGGCGATGGACGTGACGCCCAGCCGAAAGAACTTGTGCTGCGCGTCTTGCGCCACGATGCCGGAGTTGCCCACGCCGTAAAACTCGATGCGTTTGCCGGTCTTCCAGGTCGCGGCAATGGCCTCGGCCGCGCGTTCGATGGCGACGGTGCTGGCCGCGTTGCGGTATTGCAAAAAGGCAGCCACGGCGTTGTCCACCACTTTCACCAGCACGTCGCCAGTCTTGTCGTCGGCGTCTACGCTGCGGTGGATAAAGGGCACGCCTTCGCTCACGCTGCCCGCCAGTTTGAGCTTGAAGTCCGCCAATCCGTCGTAACCGATGCTGCGGCAAAAGCGCACCACGGTGGGTTTGCTCACATGCGCGCGTTCGGCCAGTTCGCGCACGGGCAGGCGGGCAAAGGCGCGGGGGTCGGCCAGCACCAGTTTGGCAACGCGCTGCTCGGCGGGGGCCAGTGACGAGAGTGAGGCGGTGATGCGGTCCAGCATGTCAGCGGTGTTCCTGGGAAGGCGGCAACCAATAAAGAAAGAAATGGTAACTGCGTTTCATGCAGAACGGTCAACGAGTTACAGCTGGGGCGCGCGCTGCGTGGGTGTTATCCCGGTGGCCGGGCCTTGGGTGCGGGATTAGCATGAGTTGTAACTTTATTGTCATATTTCTACCCACGAGACCTCCATGCACCAGTTCGCCCGCGCCACCCTGGCAGCCGCCACACTTTTCCTGACCGTCTCTGGCGCCCACGCGCAAGGCCAAGTCAACATCATCTGCTCCGTCCAGGCCGAGTGGTGCAACCTGATGTCCACCGTGTACGCCAAGACCACGGGCACCAAGGTCAACATGACGGCCAAGGGGTCGGGCGAGGCGCTGGCCCAGCTCAACGCCGAAAAAGCCAATCCCAAGACCGACATCTGGTTTGGCGGCACGGGCGACCCGCACCTGCAGGCGGCCGAGCAGGGGCTGACGCTCGAATACAAGTCGACGCAGCTCGCGCAGCTGTACCCGTGGGCGCAAAAGCAGGCCGCCGATTCCAAGTACCGCACCGTGGGCGTGTACCTGGGCCCGCTGGGCTTTGGCTACAACAAGGAGCTGCTGGCCAAGCGCAAGCTCAACCCGCCATCATCGTGGGCCGACTTGCTCAAGCCCGAGTTCAAGGGCGAGGTGCAGATGGCCAACCCCGCATCCAGCGGCACGGCCTACACCATGATCGCCACGCTGGTGCAGCTGATGGGCGAAGAGAAGGCGTTTGACTACCTCAAGGCCTTGCACCCTAACGTGAGCACCTACACCCGCTCAGGCACCGCGCCCGTAAAAGCCGCAGCGCGCGGCGAGACCACGGTGTCGGTGAGTTTTGTGCACGACGTGACCACCGAGGCGGTCAACGGCTTCCCCGTGGCTTCGGCCACGCCATCCGAGGGCACAGGTGCCGAAGTGGGCTCGATGAGCATCGTCAAGAACGGCCCCAACACCGAGGCGGCCAAGAAGTTCTATGAATGGGCGCTCACGCCCGGTGGCCAGCAGTTTGGCCTGGCGGCCAAGCAGTTTCAATTGCCCAGCAACACGCAGGTGCCCAAGGACCCGCGCATGACCGACCCGGCCAAGATCAAGCTCATCAACTATGACTACGCCAAATACGGTGCCAGCGCAGAGCGCCGCCGCCTGATTGCGCGTTGGGAAAAGGACGTCCAGAACGCGGCACGCTAGAAATGAAGCACCCCCTGAGCGGCTGCGCCGCTTCCCCCGCTCCTGCGGGAGTGGGATGCACCCGGTGGCCTGGCAAAGCCAGTTCCACGGGTGCACTGGCCTCGGCCGCGCCGGTTTCATGTGCCGTGGCCCGGCCCGGTGCTGCCCAGCATGAACAGTTGATCTGATGACGGTATCTGCACCCAACCGGCCCTTGCGGGTCTGGGCGATTCTTGGCGTCCTGGGTTACCTCGCGCTGCCGTGGTACGCGCAGCAGGACGCCAATGGCCTGCTGGCCGCGGGCCAGGTTTTTGCATCCGAGCAAACTGCCAACGGCCTGATGCAGGCGGCGACGTTTGGTCGCCCGTGGCTGTGGCTGGGCCTGATCGGCCTGGGCATTGCGGGCGGGGCATCGCTGATGCCCGCGGGTCGCCAGCAAGGCGCGGTGCTGGTGGCGGGCGGGGCGCTGGGGCTTGTGGCCCTGCTGCTCAGCGGCTTCACCATTGGCGCGCGCGGTTGGGCGTTTGAATGGATGACGCAGAGCCTGGGCGAGTTGGGCGCGCGCCAGCCGGGCATGGGCTGGGGTGGGTTTGTGGTGCTCACGGCGCTGTTGGTGTTGATGTCGTTCGGCATAGCGCGGCGCGGGTTCTTCAAGGGCGATCTGTTTGTGGCTGCGGCCGTTCTGGGCTGCGGCAGTCTGCTGGCCTTGTTCATCGTGTTCCCGGTGCTCAAGGCGCTGTCGGCTGCGTTCTTTCTGGAAGACGGCCCGTTTTCGCTAGGCGTGGTGTGGGAGCGCATCGCACACGAGCGCAACTTCGGCCTGGCCTGCCTCAGCGGCGGGCAGCGCTGCGGCGTGGCGTGGAACACGCTGTTTCTCGGCCTCATGACCGCCACCAGCACCACGCTATTGGGCACCTTTATGGCGCTCATGGCCGAGCGCGCCTCGCGCCGCTATGCGCGGCCGCTCAACATCGTGGCGCTGCTGCCCATCATCACGCCGCCATTCGTCGTGGGGCTGGGGCTCATCCTGCTGTTTGGCCGCGCGGGCGTCTACAACCAGTTCATGGAATATGCGTTTGGCATCACGCCCACGCGCTGGTTCTACGGCTGGCTGGGTGTGTGGGTGGCGCAGACTTTTGCATTCACCCCCATTGCGTTCATGATCATGCGCGGCGTGGTGCAGGGCGTAGCGCCCAGCCTGGAAGAGGCCGCGCAAACCCTGCGCGCCAGCCCGCACCAGACCTTCATGACGGTCACGCTGCCGTTGCTCAAGCCCGGGTTGGCCAACGCATTCCTGGTGGGGTTTATTGAAAGCATGGCCGACTTTGGCAACCCCATCGTGGTGGGCGGGCAGTTCTCGGTGCTGTCTACCGAAATCTTCTTTGCCATCGTGGGCGCTCAATACGACCAGGGGCGCGCCGCGTCGCTGGCCTGGATCCTCACGTTCTTTGCGCTCACGGTGTTTGCCATCCAGCGAGGTTTGCTGGGCAAGCAGAATTTCACCACCGTGTCGGGCAAAGGCGACGCGGGCATTGCCATGCCGCTGCCCGCGGGTGTGCGCCGCCTGGTGCATTCCATCGCGCTGCCCTGGATGGCGTTCACGCTTATCGTCTATCTGTTTGCGTTGGCGGGTGGTTTGGTGCAGACCTGGGGACGCGACTACACCATCACGCTGGTGCACTTTCGCACCGCTTTCAACGTGGAGTGGGGCGAGTTTGGCGTGGTGTGGGCGGGCACGGCGTGGAACTCGTTTTTCACCACCATCAAGCTCGCGGCCATCTCGGCGCCGCTCACGGCCACGCTGGGCATTGGCATTGCATGGCTGCTGGCACGCACCGAGTTCCGGGGGCAGGGCGCGTTTGAGTTTGCGGCGTTGCTGGCCTTTGCCATTCCCGGGCACGGTGCTGGGCGTGAGCTACATCCTGGCCTTCAACGTGCCGCCGTTCGAGCTGACGGGCACCGCGCTCATCATCGTGTTGTGCTTCATGTTCCGCAACCTGCCGGTGGGCGTGCGCGCGGGCACGGCGGCGTTCAAGCAGCTCGACCGGTCGCTCGATGAAGCGTCCGTGATGCTGCGCGCAGGCAGCGTGCAGACGCTGCGCCATGTGGTGCTGCCGTTGCTCAAGCCGGCGCTGGTGGCGGCACTGGTCTACAGCTTTGTGCGTGCCATCACCACGGTGAGCGCGGTGATCTTTCTGGTCACAGCCGAGAACGAGCTGGCCACCACCTACATCATTGGCCGCGTGGGCAATGGCGACTATGGCGTGGCACTGGCGTATTGCACGGTGCTTATCCTTTTGATGTCTGCTTCCATCGGGCTTATTCAGTGGCTGGTGGGCGAGCGCAAGCTGGGCAGACGGGGTCCACCCGCAGCGTCGCACTGAACCTCTCCAACAAGAAGATACGCCATGAATCACAGCGGCGCGGGCATTGTTTTCCGCAACATCACCAAGCGCTACGGCACCGACAGCAGCGCGGCCCTGGCTGTCAAGGGCATCAGCTTTGAGGTGCCGCGCGGCACGCTCACCACCATCCTCGGGCCCTCGGGCTGCGGCAAGACGACCACCTTGCGCATGATCGCCGGGCTGGAGTCGCCCACCTCGGGCGAGATCTTCATTGCCGGCAAGGACGTGACCACGCTGGGCCCTGCCCAGCGCAACGTGAGCATGATGTTCCAGAGCTACGCGCTGTTCCCGCACATGAATGTGGTGGAGAACGTGATGTACGGCCTGCGGATGTCGGGCCAGCCCAAGGATATGGCGCGCACCAAGGCCGTGGAGGCCTTGCGCGGTGTAGGCCTGGTGGGGTTTGACGACCGTCTGCCCAGTGAGCTGTCGGGCGGCCAGCAGCAGCGTGTGGCGCTGGCCCGCGCGCTGGTGCTGGAGCCCGAGGTGCTGCTGTTTGACGAACCCTTGTCCAACCTCGACGCCCGCCTGCGCCGCGAGATGCGCGAGGAGATCCGCGCGCTGCAGCAGCGCCTGTCGCTTACCGTGGCGTACGTCACGCACGACCAGGCCGAGGCCATGGCCGTCAGCGACCAGATCATCGTGATGAATCAGGGGCTGATTGCGCAAAAAGGCACGCCCCGCGAGTTGTATGAAACACCGCGCAGCGAGTTTGTGGCGGGCTTCATGGGCGAAGCCATGCTGTTCCCCGCCGTTGCGCAACCCGATGGCACGGTGCAGCTGGGCCCGCTGGTGCTGCACCCACGCACTGTGGTGCGCAGTGGTCCGGTCAAGGTGGCGGTGCGCCCAGAGGCCTGGCGTATCGAGCACCATGGCAACGGGCTTTTGCCCGCCCGCTTGGACAAGTCGGCTTACCTGGGGGCGGTGCATGAGTACACGTTCGACACCCCGCTGGGCAGCATCTTTGTGGTGTCGTCGGACCTGGACAACGTGCTGGCCGTGGGTGAGCAAGTGATGCTGGGTCTGGGCAACCATGGTGTATCAGTGGTTGGTAGTACCGATGGGGCGCTGGGTGATGCGGAATAATGGCGCCATGACGAACCAACTCGACGCCCTCAAACAGTTCACCACCGTGGTTGCCGACACTGGCGACTTCAAGCAACTGGCGCAGTTCCAGCCCCAGGACGCCACGACCAACCCCTCGCTGATTTTGAAGGCCGTGCAAAAGCCCGAGTACGCGCCGCTGTTGCAAGACACCGTCGCGCAGTTCAAGGGCCGGCAGATGGACGAGATCATCGACCGCCTGCTGGTGCGATTCGGCCGCGAGATCCTGGCCACCATCCCGGGCCGCGTGTCCACCGAAGTGGACGCCCGCCTGAGTTTTGACACCCTGGCCACCGTCACCCGTGCCGAACGCATCATCGAGCTGTACCAGGCCGAGGGCATTCACATCGACCGCGTGCTCATCAAGATCGCTGCCACCTGGGAAGGCATCAAGGCGGCTGAAAAGCTGGAGCAGCGCGGCATTCACACCAACCTCACTTTGTTGTTCTCCTTCGCGCAGGCCGTTGCCTGCGGGGATGCCAAGGTGCAGCTGATCTCGCCTTTTGTGGGGCGCATTTACGACTGGCACAAGAAGCAGGCGGGCGCGCAGTGGGACGAGGCGGCGCGGTCGGGCGCGAATGACCCGGGCGTGGTGTCGGTGACGCAGATTTACAACCACTACAAGCACTTCGGCATTGCGACCGAGGTGATGGGCGCGAGCTTTCGGAACGTGGGGCAGATCACGGCGCTTGCAGGCTGTGACTTGCTGACGATTGCGCCTGAGTTGTTGGCGCAGCTGGCGGCGAGTGATGCGCCGTTGCAGCGGGCGTTGAATGCGGACGCGGCCAAGGGGATGGATTTGCCTGCGGTGAACTATGACGAGGCGGGGTTCCGGTATGCGTTGAATGAAGACGCGATGGCGACGGAGAAGTTGGCGGAAGGGATTCGGGCTTTTGCGGTGGATGCGGTGAAGTTGGAGAAGCTGATTCTCGCGGCTTGATTTTTGAGTGTTTTTGGCTGCTAGCGCTTGTCCAGTAAGCGCTAGCAGCTATTGTTTTTGTAGTCCCTGAATTCCGCCCGGATCCGTTCGGGCTGAGCTTGTCGAAGCCTGGGCGTGCTGGTTGGGGAGGCATGCTTGAGTTGAGGGCGGAGGCCGGGATGTGCGCCCGGCGGCGCGAGGTAACTTTCTCTTGCGTCGCCAAGAGAAAGTCACCAAAGAGAAGGCGACCCCCAGTCTGCGACCCCTTCGCGGAGCGAAGGGGCAACCTGCGTCGGGACGGTTGCGGGGTGCGCCGTGGAACTCACTTCGCGCTGCGCGCTACGTTCAGACAACCACGGCGAGCTAGACAACGATGCATGGGCGCTTCGACGCCCATGCTCACCCCGCAACCGCCCCGACGCAGGCGCAGCCAGCAGGGGTGGGGAGCCGAACATCCAAACAGCCACACGGGCCATTGCTTCGCTCGGCCTGCGCGGTCGCGGCGCGAAGCGCCTGCGCGGTCGGGGCCGAGCGCAGCGCAGCGAAGCAATGGCCCGTGTGGGTGTCTGGCTCCCGTGGGTTCCCTTCAGGATGCGCCGAGGAGCGCAGCGGCCAGCGGATCAGGGATCGCGATTGTCTGAGCGCAGTGAAACGAAGCGAGTTCTAGCGAGACCCCGCTGGACGCGAGCACCGCAGGTTGCCCGCAGCGAAGCGAAGGGACGCAGCGTGTAGGGTCGCCTTTTCTTTGGTGACTTTCTTTTGGCGACGCAAAAGAAAGCCACTGCGCCGCCGGGCGCACACCCCGGCCTCCGCCCTGCGCAGAGGCACGCGGCAAGATCAGCGCAAGGCTTCGACAAACTAGCCCGCTCGGCCGCATGGAGAAACGCAGGAACTATAAAAACAATAGCTACTAGCGCTTGATGCATAAGCGCTAGAGGCCAAAAAGACCAAAAATTCTCAGAAACCTCAAGCCAACGGCAACCGAAGCCCCACCCGCAGGCCCCGAGGCACCACCCCCTCCGCCACCGTCTGCCCCCCATGCCGCAGCGCAATCTCTTCCACGATCGACAACCCCAGCCCACACCCCCCCGGCTTGTCGGACCCCCGCCAGAACCGCGCAAACATGTCCGTCAGATGCGCGGGCGATACGCCCGGCCCGTCGTCTTCCACCACCAGCAGGGCGTAGCGGCCCGGCGCCATGGTCACGCGCACCGTCACGGTGGCGCCCGCGCCTGCGTAGTGCAGCGCGTTGTCGATGAGGTTGTTCAACGCCTCGCGCAGCAGCAAGGGTTGGCCTTGCATCGGCAGTTGTTCGTCGCCTTCGTAGCCCAGGTCCATGCCTTGCGCCACGGCGCGTGCGGCCCATTCACGGGCGACTTCGCGGGCCAGGGCGGCAAGGTCGATGGTCTGCATCTCGACGCTGGACTCTGACCGCGCCAGTTGCAGCAGCTGGTGCACCAGGTGGGCACTGCGCTGGGCGGCTGAAAGCACTTTCTGCAGGCGGTCCTGCACGGCGGGTTCATGGCTTTCGTGCAGGGCCAGTTCGGTCTGGCCGATGAGGCCCGCCAGGGGCGTGCGCAGCTGGTGCGCAGCGTCGTTCAAAAAGCGTTTTTCCTTTTGCTGGCCGCGCGCCACTGCTTCGAGCAAACGGTTAATCGTGCTGGCCAGCGAATGCACTTCCTGCGGTGCAGAGGTCAACTCGATGGGTGTCAGCGGGTCGGTGCCGCCGTGCGGGCGGGCGCCGGCTTGTTCGATCTGCGTTTCCAGCCGCTTGAGCGGTTGCAGGCCCCGCAGCACGCCGGCGTACACCAGCGCGCTCAGCGCCAGGCCCATCAGGCCCATGGGCAGCAGCATTTGCTCCAGCAGTTCTTGCGCAATGCGCTCGCGCACGGTCAGGCTTTGCGCCACCTGCACGCGCAGCCGCTGGCGGGTGGAGGCGGTGCCGTAGTCCACGTCCAGCAGCGCCACGCGCACGGGGCGGTCGTCCACGCGGGCGTGGTACAGAAAGGGATCATTCACCGCCACATCCACCGGCGGAGGCGGCGGCAACTGTGCATTGCCCAGCAAGAAGCGGCCGGGCGGGGACGACACCATGTAGGTGATGCGGTCGGCAGGGTCCTGCTCCAGGATGTCCTGCGCGGCTTTGGGAAAGTCCACCAGCAGCCCGTCGCCAATCGGCTTGATCTGCCGGGCCAGCGCGCGCACGGACTGGGTCAGCGTCTGGTCGATGCCTTTTTCGCCGTTCTGCAGTGCAATGCGCCAGGCCAGAAACCCGCCCGACAGCCACAGCACGAGCTGGGGCAGCAGCAGCCACAGCAGCAGCTTGCGTTGAAGGGAAACCCCGGGGACTTGGCGCATGAGCGTTTTGCGAAGGCGAAAGGGGCGAAGGAAAGGTGCTCAGTCGGCTGGTTTGGCCAGCATGTAGCCCAAGCCACGAATGTTGCGGATGACCAGATTTGGCGAAACGTCCAGTTTTTTGCGCAGACGGTGCACATACACCTCCAGCGCGTTGGAGTTGAGGGGCGGCGCAGCGGTTTGGCCCGGCTCGGGCGGGCTCGCGCGCCATGCGGCCAGCACGTCGTCGCGGGTGACGACCTCGCCACAGCGGTTCACCAGTAGCTCCAGCAATTCCCACTCGCGCTGCGTGAGTTCCAGTGGCTCGCCGTTCAGGGCAGCGGTGTGGCTGGCATGGTCCAGCAGCAGCGGCCCCAGGGTGGTGCTGGGCCCGCCCGCGGCGTTGCTGCCATGGGTGAACGCGGGTTGGCGGGCGCGGCGCAGCATGGCCTGCAGCCGGGCCTGCAGCTCTTGCATGTTGAAGGGCTTGGTGATGTAGTCGTCGGCTCCGGCGTTCAGGCCCCGCACGCGGTCATCTACGCCGTCGCGAGCGGTGAGAATCAGCACGGGCAAACCGACAATGTGATTGCGGGCCCAGGTCAGCAGCTCCAAGCCGTCGGCGCCGGGCAAACCGAGGTCCAGAATAATTCCGTCCACGGCCTGTGTTTGTAAAAGGGCGGTGGCCTCGGCCACGCTGGAGGCCGTGCAGACGCTGAATTGCAGCTGTTGCAGCTGCCCGGTCAGTGCGTCCAGCAGCAGTGGATCGTCTTCAACTATCAGTATCGTGGCCATGCGTTTGAGCATAGCAAAGCTTCAGTGAAGCCCCCCTGAGCCGCTTCGCGTCTTCGCCCCAGGGGGACGCTGCCAGAGGCCTGCAGAGCCAGTTCCCCGGCAGCCCCGGCGAGTGCCCGCCAGTTTTTATGCGTTGTGCACGGTTGAAAATGCTGTGCAACGGGCTCAGGGAAAGCCCCGATAAGACAATTAATTATTGTAATTAAAGTACCAACTGCGCTGAACGGCAGCGGGTTCACGGTGCACAACCGGATTCATAACATCGAGGAGACAAGGGTATGTGGAAGATGACAAAGATCGCCGCCTTGGCGGTGGGCCTGGCGGCAGCGATGTCCGCCAGCGCGGGGGAGGTCGAGGTTCTGCACTACTGGACTTCGGGCGGCGAGGCCAAGTCGGTCGCCGAGCTCAAGAAGATCATGCAGGGCAAGGGCCACACGTGGCGCGACTTTGCCGTGGCTGGCGGCGGTGGCGACAGCGCCATGACCGTGCTCAAGAGCCGCGTGATCTCGGGCAACCCCCCGTCGGCAGCCCAGACCAAGGGCCCTGCCATCCAGGAGTGGGCGTCCGAAGGCGTGCTGGCCAACATGGACAGCCTGGCCAAGGCCGAGAAGTGGGATGAGCTCTTGCCCAAGGTTGTCGCCGATGTCATGAAGTACAAGGGCGCCTACGTGGCGGCTCCGGTCAATGTGCACCGCGTCAACTGGATGTGGGGCAGCGCCGAGGCGCTGAAAAAGGCGGGTGTGACCGCCATGCCTAAAACGTGGGACGAGTTCTTTGCTGCGGCCGACAAGCTCAAGGCCGCGGGCCTGGTGCCTGTGGCCCACGGCGGCCAGAACTGGCAGGACTTCACCACCTTTGAATCGGTGGTGCTCGGTGTCGGTGGCCCGCAGTTCTATCAGGATGCCTTGGTCAAGCTGGATGCCAAGGCCATCAACAGCGACGCCATGAAAAAGTCGCTGGAGACCTTCCGCCGAATCAAGTCGTACACGGACGCTGGTGCGCCGGGCCGCGACTGGAATCTGGCCACGGCCATGCTGATACAGGGCAAGGCGGGCTTTCAGCTGATGGGCGACTGGGCCAAGGGTGAGTTCCTGGCCGCCAACAAGGTGCCAGGCAAGGACTTCATGTGCGCAGCCGCGCCCGGCACGACCACTTCTTACACCTTCAACGTGGACTCGTTCATTCTGTTCAAGCTCAAGGAGGCCGCCGCCCAGAAGGCGCAGAGCGACTTGGCCAGCGCCATCATGAGCCCTGCGTTCCAGGAAGTTTTCAACTTGAACAAGGGCTCGATCCCGGTGCGTGCCGGACAGCCGATGGACAAGTTCGACGATTGCGCAAAGGCATCGGCCAAGGACTTTGTCGACACCGCCAAAAGCGGAAGTCTGCTGCCCAGCGTGGCCCACGGTATGGCGATTGCACCCGCCACCGAAGGCGCGATCAAGGATGTTGTCAGCCAGTTCTGGAATGACGACAAGGTCAGTGTTGCTGACGCGATGAAGAAGATCGCGACCGCCGCGAAGACCAAATAGGCCAAGTAAGCCAAAAAAACCAACACCACTGAGGGATTCATCATGAAGACAAGAAACCGCCTTACGGCGGTGGCTTTGGCCGCCGCATGCGCGAATGGTGCCTTTGCTATGGACGTAGCAGGCTTTGAGTTCAACGGTTACTCACGGGGCGGCCCGGTGTTCAACCACTCTGACGGCGTCAAGGGCAACCTGGCGCTGGGCGGCGAACTGCAGAAGTTCCGCCTGGGCAACGAAGGCGACAACGGCATCGAAGTCAACTTTGCACGTGGCTTTGAGACCAATGGCATCAAGTGGAAGGTGAACTACATGCCCGCCAAGTGGGGCAGTGGCGACATCAGCACCGAGCAGGCGTTTGTCGAAATGAGCGGCTTCTCGTTCTCGCCCGAGTCCAAGTTCTGGGTGGGCCAGCGCCGCCTGCGGATTCAGGACGTGCACATCGTCGATTACTTTTTGCTCAACTACGGCGACAACATCGGCGCAGGCGTGACCGACATTCCGGTCGGTGGCATGAAGCTGGGCTTGGGGCTTTTCACCGGCGACAAGTTTGACGGCGGCCTGCCGAACGACGTGAAAGCGCACCGTTTCAACGCCGACCTGTCGGAGATCAACACCAACCCCGGCGGCAAGCTGCGGGTGTTGTTGACAGCGGTGGGCGGCAAAAACCAGGTCGGTGGCGGGTCGGGTTCGGGCATTTCCTTCATGCACACGCAAAAGGAATTTTTGCTGCCCAGCATCACCAACACCGTTTACCTGCAGACATCGCGGGGCCATGCGCGCATCGACGGCGAGTTCGAGTCGATTGAAGGCACCCGTGCGGGCAAACGTGCCACCCGCATTGCAGACTCCATCAACTGGCAAAGTGGCCGCTTTGGTGGCCAGGCGCTCATTGGTTACCAGACCAACAAGGCCGACCTGACCGGTGTGGAGACCAAGGACTTCTCGCTGGGGGGCCGCGGTTCGTACGCCTTCACACAGAACTTCAAGGCCCTGGTGGAGCTTTCCACGACCACCCGCAAGGGCAACACGGGCCCCGATCAGCGCCTGAGCAAAGTGACTCTGGCGGGCGCACTGGCCTTGTCGGAAGACTTCTGGTCGCGCCCCGAGCTGCGCCTGTATGTGACCAAGGCCAACTGGAACCAGGCGGCTGCTGTTGCGAATGCAGCCACCTTTGGTGCCAACGGCAAGACCTCGCGCACGCTGGTGGGTGTGCAGTACGAGGTGTGGTGGTAAGAGAGAGGGAGAGAGTGAGTTAGCGAGTTAGTAGAAGGTGTGAATGGATCTGGCGTGTCCGAGCAGGCTGCGACGACGCCCCCGATCTAGGCGCAAAGCGCAGACATAGCTTGGGCTATGGTGAGCATTTGCAACGACGAGCGGGCGTGTTGTCGCGGGATGAGCGGGCATGGCAGATTCGTTCTCACCTTCTCCGAGGTTACTTTGTTCATTTGGGGGGCACTCCTGTGTGCCCCCCGTTTTTTCGATATGCAGGACGATGACAAACACATTCCGCAGCCATGAGCAAAAACACACTTGAAACATGGCTGCCCAAGCTGGTGGTGACACCGGCCTTTGTGCTGGGCTTCGCGTTCATCTACGGCCTCATGGTCTGGAACGGCGTGCTCAGCCTCACGGTGTCCCGCATGCTGCCCAACTACGAATGGGCGGGCCTGGCGCAGTACGAGCGTCTGTGGGAGATGGACCGCTGGTGGGTCGCCCTCAAGAACCTCGGCATCTTCGGCGTGGGCTACGTGGGCGGCTCGCTCGCCATCGGCGTGGTGCTGGCCGTGCTGCTGGACCAGAAGATTCGCGCCGAGGGTGCGCTGCGCACCATCTATCTCTACCCCATGGCCCTTTCGTTTGTGGTCACGGGCACGGCCTGGAAGTGGCTGCTGAACCCGGGCCTCGGCATTGAAAAAATGGTGCGCGACTGGGGTTTTGAGAGCTTCAGCTTTGACTGGCTGGTGGACACCGAAATGGCCATCTACTGCGTGGTGATCGCAGGCATCTGGCAGAGCGCCGGGTTTGCCATGGCGCTGTTTCTGGCGGGCCTGCGCGGCATCGACGACAGCATCATCAAGGCCGCGCAGGTGGACGGCGCATCGCTGCCCCGCATCTACTGGCGCATCGTGTTACCTGCACTGCGGCCCGTGTTCTTCTCTACCGTCATGGTGCTGTCACACCTGGCGATCAAGAGCTTTGACCTGGTGATGGCGCTCACGGCTGGTGGGCCCGGTTTTGCCACCGACGTGCCAGCCACTTTCATGTACACCATGTCGTTCTCGCGCGGGCAGATTGGCCTGGGCGCAGCCAGCGCCACCATGATGCTGGCCACTGTGGCGGCGCTGGTGATTCCTTATCTTTACAGCGAACTGCGGAGCAAACCCCATGACCGCTAAGCCCTCGATTTTTCCGTCCGTGGGGCGCTTTCTGGTGTACGGCGTTCTGGCGCTGGCCACTGCGTTTTTTCTGCTGCCGCTGTACGCCATGCTGGTCACCTCGTTCAAGGACGCCGAAGAGATCCGCTCCACATCGCTGCTGGCTTTGCCCGGTGGGCTGAACTGGTCAGCCTGGGGCACGGCATGGTCCAGCGCCTGCACGGGGGTGGACTGCAACGGCCTGCGCCCGTTCTTCTGGAACTCGGTGGCCATGGCCGTGCCCGCGGTGATGATCTCCACCGTGTGGGGTGCGCTCAACGGCTATGTGCTCAGCCTGTGGAAGTTTCGCGGCAGCGACGTGCTGTTTGGCATGCTGCTGTTTGGCGTGTTCATGCCGTTTCAGGTGGTGTTGTTGCCCATGAGCCAAGTGCTCGGTTGGCTGGGCATGTCCAGTTCCATCTCGGGCCTGGTGCTGGTGCACTGTCTGGCGGGACTGGCGGGCACCACGCTGTTCTTTCGCAACTACTACGCGGCCATCCCCAAGGAACTGGTGAACGCCGCTCGCATGGATGGCGCCAGCTTCTTTCAGATCTTCTGGCGCATCGTGCTGCCGCTGTCCACGCCCATCGTCATGGTCACGTTGATCTGGCAGTTCACCAACATCTGGAACGACTTTCTGTTTGGCGTGGTGTTCTCGGGCACCGATTCCAAGCCAGTCACGGTGGGCCTGAACAATCTGGCCAACACCAGCTCCAGCGTGAAGGCCTACAACGTGGACATGGCAGCCGCCATCATCGCCGGCCTGCCGACCATGGTGATCTACGTTCTCGCAGGCAAGTTTTTTGTGCGTGGCCTGACGGCTGGCGCCGTCAAGGGATAAAGAGGTTAAGCAATCATGGCGTCTTCATTGGACATAGTGGGCATCAACAAGCGTTTCGGCAAGGGCGACAAAAGCGTGGAGGTGCTGCGCAAGATCGACATCCACGTGGCACCGGGCGAGTTCCTCATCCTGGTGGGCCCCTCGGGCTGCGGCAAGTCCACGCTGCTCAACATCATCGCGGGGCTGGACGAACCCACCGAGGGCGAGATCCGCATTGCCGACAAGAACGTGGTGGGCATGCCCCCGCGCGACCGCGACATTGCCATGGTGTTCCAGAGCTACGCGCTTTACCCCACGCTCTCCGTGGCAGACAACATCGGCTTTGCGCTGGAGATGCGCAAGATGCCCAAGCCCGAGCGCAAGAAGCGCATCGACGAAGTGGCCGCGATGCTGCAGATCACCCACCTGCTCGACCGCCGGCCCAGCCAGCTCTCGGGCGGCCAGCGCCAGCGCGTGGCCATGGGGCGGGCACTGGCGCGCCAGCCGCAGCTCTTTTTGTTTGACGAGCCGCTGTCCAACCTGGATGCCAAGCTGCGCGTGGAGATGCGCGCAGAAATCAAGCGCCTGCACCAGGCCAGCGGCATCACCAGCGTGTACGTGACGCACGACCAGGTCGAGGCCATGACGCTAGGGTCGCGCATTGCGGTGATGAAGGGCGGCGTGGTGCAGCAGCTGGGCACGCCCGACGAGATCTACAACCGCCCGGCCAACACCTATGTGGCCACCTTCATCGGCTCGCCCACCATGAACCTGCTGCGCGGCACGCAGGCGGCCGGGCACTTCGCCGTGCAGGGCGCCTCGCTCGACCTTGCCGCACCACTGGCCTCGGCTGAAGTCATGTTGGGCGTGCGCCCTGAGCACCTGGTGATGCAGGACAGCGCGCCTTGGCGTGGCACCGTGAGTGTGGTCGAGCCCACCGGCCCCGACACCTACGTGATGGTGGACACCGCAGCAGGCAGCGTCACCTTGCGCACGGACGCGCAAACCCGCGTGCAGCCGGGCGACCACGTGGGCCTGACGGTGGCACCCGCGAACGCCCACTGGTTTGATGCCAAGTCTGAAGAACGGCTGGTTGGGTAAGCTCCATCGCATGCACGGGTTGGGCCATCGTCTGCAGGGCTTTGGTCTTTTCCTGGATGAGAAATTCAGGTAAAAAGAGGCTCTATCGCTTATCCATCAAGCGTTATTAGCTATAAAAATAATAGCTTTAGCGCTCCGCCTGCTGCCGTCTTTCCGCATCCGCCGTCATGGGTGAGGCGTTGACACAGCAAAGCGGCCCTCGGCCCATTTTTTGTCTATGCACTCTCCTCAACGCCTTCTTGCCGACATCGGCGGCACCAACATCCGCCTGGCCTGGCAAGCCGCGGGCGACGACACGCTGCACGACACCCGTGTGTTGCAGTGCGCCCAGTACCCCACGGTGGACGACGCCATCCGCACGTATTTGGCCGAGGTGGGCATTGCAGCGCCCCAGGAGGCCGCCTTTGGCATTGCCAACCCCGTCACGGGGGACGCCATCCGCATGACCAATCACAGCTGGAGCTTTTCGCAAAAGGCGGTGCGCGAAGGCTTTGGTTTTGCGCGGCTGGTGGTCATCAACGACTTCACCGCATTGGCCCTGGCGCTGCCCGTGCTGACGCCCGATCTGTTGCGGCAGGTGGGCGGTGACCAGGCGGTGCCAGGTGCTGCCATCGGCCTTGTGGGGGCGGGCACGGGTCTGGGGGTCTCGGGTCTGGTGTTTCCGCCCGAGTCGCCAGCCGGGGTGCCACTTTCGGGCGAAGGCGGCCACGTGACGCTGGCTGCGGAGACCCAGCACGAGTTTGATGTGCTGCGCGTGTTGCAAGAGCGCTATGGCCACGTGTCGGCCGAGCGGGCAGTGTCGGGAGCGGGGCTGGTGGACCTGTACCACGCGGTGCGTGTGGTGGTGCATGCGGGCGGCGCAGAGGTGAACTCGGCCGCCCAGGTCACCGAGCTGGCCTTGCAGGCGAATGACCCGCTGGCTTTGCAAGCACTGGAGCTGTTCTGCGGGTTTTTGGGCAGCGTCGCAGGCAACCTGGCACTCACGCTGGGCGCGCGGGGCGGGGTGTTCATTGGCGGCGGCGTGGTGCCCCGTCTGGGCACCTGGTTCGACCAGTCGCCGTTTCGCCCGCGCTTTGAGGCCAAGGGGCGTTTTGCACCCTATCTGGCGTCCATACCGTGCTGGATCATCGACCCCAGCGCCACGCCTGCGCTGTATGGCGCATCGCGCGCACTGGACATCGCGGGCCCGACCTAGCCCGACTTGGGCTGCTCTGGTTCAGTTGCCAGCAGTGTGGGTCGGCACGACCTCCACCATGTTGGCGTACACATCCTTGCGCTTGTCGTACAGCGGGATGGTGGTGCCATTGACCCGGTTGGTCACCAGCTTCGCCAGGTCCACGTCGGCGATGACGATCTGTTCCATGTTGGGTACGCCCTCGGCCGCGATGCCGTCGCGCGCGAACGGAAAATCAGACGGGGTGATGATGGCTGCTTGCCCGTAGTGCAACCCCAGCCCTTCCACGGCCAGGTTGCCCACCGTTCCCGTGACGGCCACATACACCTGGTTTTCGATTGCGCGCGCGTGGCAGCAGTAGCGAACGCGCCAAAACCCCTGGCGGTCATCAGTGCACGAAGGCACAAAAATGATGTCGGCGCCTTGCTCGCACACCATGCGCGCCAGTTCGGGGAACTCGATGTCGTAGCAAATCAGGATTGCGATCCGACCATGGGGGGTGTCAAACACCGTCAGATGGTGTCCCGGGTCGCCCTTCCACTTTTCTTTCTCCCAGCGTGTCAGGTGGATCTTGTCCTGCGTGAACACCTTGCCCTGTGGACTGAACAGGTAGGCCTTGTTGAGCAGTTGCCCATTCGACAGCGTGGGATGGCTGCCGCCGATGATGTGCACGCCCCAGCGCTTGGCCAAGTCGGTGAATAGTTCGATGTAACGGTCAGTGTATTCATCCATTCTGCGGACCGCGGTACGCAGGTCGGACGTGTCCATGAAAGACAGCAACTGTGTGGTGAAGATCTCGGGAAACATCACGAACTGCGGCTTGTAGTCGCCCGCCGCCTTCATGACGAATCGGACCTGGTTCTCAAAACCGGCCCAGTCATCAATGGAGCGCAGCAGGTATTGCACCGCCGCAATGCGGACGATGCCCTGGCTGGGGCTGAAAACGGGGTGCATGTCTTGTGCTTTAACCGTCATGGATTTCCTAATTGCTGGTGGGGAGGGCAGATTGCAGGGCCGTCGGGCGCGACGGGTCATAGTCCGGATTGATCCACACGATCAGGGCAGCCTGCCCGCAGGACTCTTCATCTTGCGGCAGATAGTCTTTCATGATGCCGCAATACCGGAAGTCCTCTCGCAGCTGAAAACTCAGCACCGGGTCCATCAGGTCTCCCCATAGAACCTTCTTTGCATATTGCTCGGCCGTCATGTCTTTCGAGTACGGCAGATAGCCCGGCAGCCGGCCACAAGCAATGATGCGCCGCAGATTCAAGGTCTTGCACAGCTGACGCCGACCTTCGTAAAGGTGGTGTCCGATCTGCAATCCGCGCATCTCGGGGTCCACAAAGACTTCGGCTCCATAAAGCGTCAGGCCTTGCGGGTTGTGGGTGCTGAAGGTGCCCTTTGCCGTGATGTCCTGCCACGTGTGCTCATCCGACCACTCGTTCCACAGGATCACCAGCGAGCTGGCGCATCCCACCACCCGTCCGTCCAGTTCGGCCATCAGTTGTCCCTCGGGGAACATGGTCAGCTGTTCTTCCAGGTGGTCTCGCTGCCAAGGGTCGATGGCGGGATAGACCCGTTCCTGGAGTTTCAGGAGTTCGGCAATGTCGCTGTGAAGCGTAGGTCTTACAAGTAAATCGTTCATGGTTTGCCAAGGGTGTTGCCCAGAGGGTTGAGCGAACTTGGCGCAGTGCGACAGACGCAGTGGGAGCAGAGGGCTGCGTGCGCCTTGCCGCCTGAAAGCCGCAATGCGCGAAGTTTCAAGTAGCTGCGGGGCAGATCATTACAGGAATGTGCGACCGGGAGATCAAGCCAGGTATAAGGTTGCCCGTCAGCAGCCGAACCACGGCGTTACTGCCCGGCGCAGCAACCACCATCAGGTCGCAGCCGTGGGTGACAGTAGCTTCCACCACGAAATCGACAGATGCATCCCCGGGAGCCATGCTGGACGCGCAGTCAACGCCTGCAGCGTGGGCTGCGTCTTCAGCGGCCTTCAGCAGGGTTGAGGCAGTGTTCTGTACCTGCTGTTCAAACTGCTCAGCCGTGTGCGCGGCAAATGCCGCCATGCCGCCCCCTTGCATGTCGACCATGGGAAACGCGTATGCCGGAGGCACATAGAGATAAATCAAAGACGCACCATGGGCCTTGGCCGCTCCAATGCCAGTCTGAATGGCGCTTTGGGCGGATGGGTTCTCGTCGACCAGAATCATGATTTTTTTGAACATATGCTTCCTTTTATGCGTTGACATAGGTCGGTGCGGCATGGCGGATTGCATGCGCACACGGGTGGGATGCCTTGTGTGCGGCTAGGTTCAATGGTGTCTGGGCAAAAGGCTACATCTCTTCGCTCCAGCAGTACCCATCCCGAGCAATCATCGCACTGGCCGAGCTGGGCCCCCAGCTACCCGCAGCATAAGGACGCGGGCCCACTGGGTCGTTCTTCCAGTGCTGAAGGATGGGCTCGACCCAACGCCAAGCTTCCTCTTGCTCGTCGCTGCGCACAAACAGGTTCAGGCGGCCCGCTATCACGTCGAGCAGCAGGCGCTCGTAGGCACCCACACGCTCGGTACCAAAACGCTGGTCGAAGTCCAGGTTCAGGTGCACCTGCGACAGCGCGGGCTCGGCCTGGTGCTGGGCAGCGCCTTGGGCCAGCAGGTGCAACTCCAGCCCGTCTTTGGGCTGCAGGTTGATCACCAGGCGGTTGGCGGCACCCGCGGGTGTCTTGAAGATGGGGTGTGGCACGGGGCGGAAGTTGACGACGATGTGAGCGTCGCGCCCCGCCAGCCGCTTGCCGGTGCGGATGTAGAACGGCACACCCGCCCACCGCCAGTTGGAGATTTCGGTGCGCAGCGCCACAAAGGTCTCGGTGGTACTGCCGGGGGCCACGCCCTTTTCCTGCGCGTAGCCCGGCACCACTTGGCCCTGGTGTTTGCCCGCTGCGTACTGGCCGCGGATCACATGCTGGCCAATGGTTTCCATGCTCCAGGGTTTGAGCGACTGGAGCACCTTGAGCTTTTCGTCGCGAATGGCGTTGGCGCTGGAGTTGATGGGCGGCTCCATACCAATCGCGCACAGCAGTTGCAGCGCGTGGTTCTGCACCATGTCGCGCAGGGCGCCGGTCTGGTCATAGAACGCGCCACGCGTTTCCACGCCCAGTTCTTCGGCAATGGTGATCTGGATGTTGGCAATGGTCTCGCGCCGCCACAGGGGCTCGAACAGCGCGTTGCCAAAACGCATGGCAAACAGGTTTTGCACCGACGGCTTGCCCAGGTAATGGTCAATGCGAAAGACCTGCTCTTCCTTCAGCACGCGCCGCAGTGTGTCGTTGATGGCCTGGTTCGATTTGAGGTCGTGGCCCAGCGGCTTTTCCAGCACCACGCGGGTGGTGGGGCCGTTCAGGCCCACGGCGGCGATCTGCTCGCACACATTGGTGAACAGGCTGGGGGCAGTGGCCACATACATCACCACCGATTCGGCATTGCGCTCGCGCAGCATGCCGGCCAAGCTGGCGTAGTCTTCGGTCTTGGACAGGTCCATGCGCAGGTAGTGCAGCAGCGCACCGAAGCGTTCAAACTCGTCCGGAGTGGGGCGCTTGGCCAGTTCCACGCTGTCAAAACGCGACTGGATCAGGCTGCGGTATTGTTCATGGCTCAACTCGTCGCGTGCTACCGCAATGATGCGACCCCCTTCGGGCAGCGTGCCATGGCGAAACGCCTGAAACAATGCGGGCATGAGCTTGCGCCAGGCCAGATCACCTGTTCCACCAAACAGGACAAGGTCAAAACTCATGGGGTCTCCGTATCAGGGTTGTAGGTCGTGCGTGCGCCGGAAATTGTAATCTCGTTACATGAAAATGGGTAGCCTGCGTGTAGGTCTATAGCTCGCGAACGTTTTTCCACATATCTGGCGCAAGAAAGTGTGTGTCAGTTTTAGTAATCAAGTTACCATTTCGGCCGCGTTGCCACTTCCCAGACTGAACCCATGTCCCTTCGCTGCGACCAAACTCCCGAGTGGCCTCTGCTGCAGGCCCATTTTTCGACCGACGCAAGCCAGCAGGATCTGCGGCAGTCCTTTGCCCAGGACGCACAGCGGTTCGACCATTTCAGCCAGTCGGCTCCCCATGTGTTTGCCGACCTCTCCAAAAACCTGTGGAGCCGCGACACCGAGGCGCTGCTGCTGGACATGGCACGCCACGCGGGTGTGGAACAGCACCGCGACGCCATGCTGGGCGGCCAGTCCATCAACACCACCGAGGGCCGTGCGGTGCTGCACACGCTGCTGCGCCGCCCCGCAGGGTTGGCGTTGCCGGGCGACCAGAGCACAGTAGCCGCCGACTTGGCGCGGGTGCACACCACGCTGGATGCCATGCTGGCCTACGCAGACGCGGTGCGCGCCGACGACGCCATCACCGATGTGGTCAACATCGGGATCGGCGGGTCGGACCTGGGCCCGCACATGGCCGTGCTGGCGCTGGAAGAGTTTCGCGCGCCGGGCAAACGCTTTCATTTTGTGTCCAACGTGGACGGGCACGAGCTGCATACCACGCTGCGCGCGCTGCGGCCTGAAAGCACGCTGTTCCTCATCGCCTCCAAGACCTTCACCACGGCAGAGACCATGACCAACGCGCGATCTGCGCTGGCCTGGTTTGCCGCGCAAGGCGGGCGCGGATGTAGGGCGCCACTTTGCGGCGCTCACCACCAATGTCGATGCCGCGCAGGCGCTGGGCATCACCACCACCTTCGGCTTCTGGGACTGGGTGGGCGGGCGCTATTCGCTGTGGTCGGCCATTGGCCTGCCGCTGGCCATGCCGATTGGTGCGCGGGCTTTCGCGACTTGCTGGCTGGCGCGCATGCCATGGACGAGCACTTCCGCACTGCGCCGCTGGCGCAGAACCTGCCGGTGCGGCTGGGCCTTCTGGACGTCTGGTACCGCAACTTCCATGGCTTCACCAGCCGCTGTATCGCGCCCTACCATGCCGCATTGCGCCGCCTGCCGGCCTACCTGCAGCAGCTGGAGATGGAGAGCAACGGCAAGCGCGTGGGGCTGGACGGACAGCCGCTGCCCTACGCCACGTCGCCCGTGCTGTGGGGCGAGCCGGGCACCAACGGCCAGCACGCTTTTTTCCAGATGCTGCACCAGGGCACGGACGTGCTGCCACTGGAACTCATCGCCGTGCGCCAGCCCACCGCACCCCCTGGAGGGCCACCACAACAAGCTGCTGGCCAACGCCCTGGCGCAGGCCCAGGCGCTGATGGTGGGCAAAGAGGGCGAAGACGGCCACCGCCACTTTCCGGGCAACCGGCCCAGCACGTTCCTGCTGCTGGATGCGCTCACGCCTGCATCGCTGGGCGCGCTGATCGCGCTGCAGGAACACCGCGTGTTCGTGAGCGGCAGCCTGTGGGGCATCAATAGCTTTGACCAGTGGGGTGTGGAGCTGGGCAAGGTGCTGGCCAAGGACATTGAAGCGCGGCTGAGCAGTGGCGATGCGGCGGGGCTGGATGGCTCTACCGCCGGGCTGCTGGCACGTTTGCGCGCGGGCGCGGTGAGGTAAGAACTGCGCCCCGTGAGTTCCTGCTGGTTGGGGCGCCTCCCACCTATCCAAAAATACACAACAAGCACTTCAAAGTGCCAGGGCCGCAGAGGGCGGCCCGAGAAGGAGACAAAAACATGAAGCCGTTGCCGCAGCCTGACTTCCGATCGGCCGCGTTTCTGCGCCAGCACCTGCAGGACACCATGGCGTTCTACGACCCCGTGGCCACCGACCCGAGTGGCGGGCAGTTCCACTTCTTCCTGGACGACGGCACGGTCTACGACACCCACACCCGCCACCTCGTCAGCGCCACGCGTTTTGTGGTGACGCACGCCATGCTCTACCGCACCACGGGCGATGCGCGCTACCAGGCGGGCATGTGGCACGCGTTGCAGTTTTTGCGCAATGCGTTTCTCGACCCCGTTGATCGTGCGATGGGCGGCTACGCCTGGCTGATCCACTGGCGCGATGGCCGCGCCACGGTGCAAGACGCCACGCGCCACTGCTACGGCATGGCGTTTGTGATGCTGGCCTACGCCCGCGCGTTCGAGGCCGGAGTGCCCGAAGCCCGTGAATGGCTGGCTCAGGCATTTGACACTGCCGAACAGCACTTCTGGCAACCCGCCGCTGGCCTGTATGCCGACGAAGCCAGCCCTGATTGGCAGTTGACCAGCTACCGGGGCCAGAACGCCAACATGCACGCCTGCGAAGCCCTGATCTCGGCCTTTCGCGCCACGGGCGAGCGCCGCTACATCGAGCGTGCCGAGCAACTCGCGCAAGGCATCTGCCAGCGGCAGGCGGCGTTATCCACCGCCTGCCAGCGCCCCTGCTGCCGAAGGCTGGGTGTGGGAGCATTTCCACGCCGACTGGTCGGTGGACTGGGACTACAACCGCCACGACCGCAGCAACATCTTCCGCCCCTGGGGCTACCAGATCGGCCACCAGACCGAATGGGCCAAGCTGCTGCTGCAGCTCGATGCCCTGCTGCCCGCCGACTGGCATCTGCCCTGTGCGCAGCGCCTGTTCGATGCCGCCATGGAGCGTGGCTGGGATGCCGAGCACGGCGGCATCTACTACGGCATGGCGCCTGACGGCAGCATCTGCGACGACGGCAAATACCACTGGGTGCAGGCCGAAAGCCTGGCCGCCGCTGCCGTGCTGGCCGTGCGCACCGGCGACGATCGCTACTGGCAGTGGTACGACCGCATCTGGGCCTACTGCTGGGAGCACTTTGTGGACCACGAACACGGCGCGTGGTTTCGCATCCTGCACGGCGACAACCGCAACACCACGCGCGAGAAGAGCAACGCGGGGAAGGTGGACTATCACAACATGGGGGCGTGTTATGACGTGTTGGGGGTTGTGGTCAACATGTGAACTACAACTTGCTAGATACCAATACTTACCACTTGCAGGCGATGAAGGTGGATGCCGAATCTGTAGGTGAGCTCTCGACTGAGGGCGCAGATTTACAAACGCACTGAAGTATTTGACTGCTACTTCGCATAGCTCATGGCATTTAGCAAAACCAGGGTGCCAGCCAAAAGAAGCGCAGCAAGAATGCCCGCGAACGCAAGAATCATAGTTCCGCAGCCACCAATACGAGGGCGTGGAATCTGGCTTCGAGCGGCAGCGATGTTCTCTGGAGTCGATTCGGTCCCGGCGGGTGATTTGCATCGCCAACACTCATGAACAGTGTCCGGGTTTAGTGCGGTGCAGCATTTGCATTCCCAATGTTCGATGGTCATCACCTTTGAAGCGAAACTACTTGAAATCTTGATTGTTCAGCGCTGCACGACGCAGTTTTCGAGTCACCTGGGCAGCATCGTAGCAACGCTATAGCTCGCACTCCGGGTAGTCTGTGCGTAGTGTGTACCTCGAATTTTCATAGGACGGGTTGTGGGCTTTGAGTAATCGGGTTGAGGGACTCCCAGTCGGTTTAGCAGTCGCTTCCCGCGTGGCCGAGTTGCTGTCCCTGCTCAGTCTTTAAAGAAATTCACCGGTAGTCCCTTTGTCTCGACGCGCACCCTGAACAGCGACCCCGCCGGAACCGCCGCATCCAGCTCCTCCTGCGGCCTTCCAGCCCTCGCCGACGTAATGAATAGCGTCCGCAAATCCTCTCCCCCAAAACACACCATGGTCGGGCACTGCACCGGCATTGCAATGCGCTGCAGCACTTCTCCTGCTGGCGACAGCTGCAGTACACAAGCACCTTCGTACATGGCCACCCAGTAGTTGCCTTCCACATCCACCGCCGCGCCATCGGGCCGTGCCGCCGTAAGGCTGGCCTTCCACCTTGCGGTCAAACTGTGCCCAGGTGCGGCGGTTCGTGATCTCACCCGTGGCCACGTCAAAGTCAAACTGGTCGATGCGGTGTTCGGGCGTGTTGGACCAGTACAGCGTGCGGTTGTCGGGGCTGAAGGCCAGGCCGTTGGCGGTGAAGTTGTCGGCCCGCCATGTGGCGCACGCTGTAGCCCGTGGCACTGGCCGGGTCGGCCTGCAGGCACCACAGCGCTGCATCCGGCGCGGTGCGGGGCGTGATGACCGAGCCCGCCCAGAACCGGCCTGCCGTGTCGCAGCGGCCGTCGTTCAGGCGCAGCACCGCGGTGTCGTGCTGATCAGGCGGCAGCAGGGCCACGCAGGTGAGGGCGTTCGGGTCTGCGCTGCGCTTCGCCGTATCCAGAAGATAGAAACCGTTTCGTAACCCGATTACCAATCGCCCGCCAGCCGCTGGCGCGCAGCAGCCGGGCTCGCTGGGCATGTTCCAGTGGCGGTGGTGACCGCTGTGCAGGATGCCCATGCGTTGCACCGCTTGTCCCTGAATGTCACACCAGTAAAGGGATTTTTCCGTGGGGTGCCAGAAGGGTGATTCGCCCAGTTCGGACGGCGGCAAGGGCAGGGTTTGCAGGGGCATGGGTTGAATCAGAATGGTTATCGAGTTACATTCTAGGGCCTCATACAACGGCCCTGGCGCACTGCACGGGGCCCTGCCACCCACCGATGGAGACTCCCATGCATCCAGTCGTAGCGCGCGTCACCGAGCGCATTATTCAGCGCAGCACCGACACCCGCGCCGCCTACCTCGCCGTCATCGACGACATGTTGGCCCGAAAACCCACCCAGGAGCGCATGGGCTGCGCCAATCTGGCCCACGCCTATGCCGCGCTGCCGGGCGCCGACAAGTTCAAGATCACGGTCGAAAAGGCGCCCAACATTGGCGTCGTCACGGCCTACAACGACATGTTGTCGGCCCACCAGCCGTACCAAAGTTACCCCGCCATCCTGCGCGACGAGGCCGCACAGCACGGCGCCACGGTGCAGGTCGCGGGCGGTGTGCCCGCGATGTGCGACGGCGTGACGCAGGGCACGCCCGGCATGGAGCTGTCGCTGTTCTCCCGCGATGCCATTGCCATGGCCACTGCGGTAGCGCTGTCCCACGATGTGTTCGACGGTGCGCTGCTGCTGGGCGTGTGCGACAAGATCGTGCCGGGCCTGTTGATCGGCGCGCTGCACTACGGGCACCTGCCCTGCGTGTTTGTGCCCGCAGGCCCCATGGGCACGGGCCTGTCGAACAAGGACAAGTCCAAGGTGCGTGAGCAGTACGCGCAGGGCCTCGTGGGGCGTGATGAATTGCTCAAGGCCGAATCCGCCGCATACCACAGCCCCGGCACCTGCACCTTCTACGGCACGGCCAACAGCAACCAGATGCTGCTCGAAGCCATGGGCCTGCACGTGCCCGGCGCGGCCTTTGCACCGCCCGGCACCGAAGAGCGCGAAGCCTTTACGCGCCAGGCCGTGCGCACGGTGCTCGACATTGGCAAGCGCGGATCGCGCTTCACGCCCATCGGCCATGTGGTGGACGAGCGCTGCATCGTCAACGCCATGGTGGCGTTGCTGGCCACGGGCGGCTCCACCAACCATTTGATCCACTGGGTGGCCATTGCGCGCAGCGCTGGCATCCTGATCGACTGGTCGGACTTTGACGAGCTGTCGTCCGCCGTGCCGCTGCTGGCCCGCGTGTACCCCAATGGTGACGCCGACGTGAACCAGTTCCAGGCTGCTGGCGGCCCCGCGTGGATCTTGCGCGAGCTGCTGGCGGGCGGCTTCATGCACCCCGACGTGATGAGCGTGAACGCAGGCGGCATTGCCGCAGGCGGGCAAGGCGCCCCGGCGGTGTCGGGCGACGAAACCGTGCTGCGGTCCGTCACCCAGCCGTTTTCGCCCACGGGCGGCTTGCGCCTGCTGCAAGGCCGCCTGGGCCGCGCGGTGATCAAGGTCTCGGCCGTACCCGAAGACCGCCACATCATCGAAGCGCCTGCCCGTGTGTTCGATTCGCAAGAGGCACTGCTGGCCGCGTTCAGCGCGGGCGAGGTGCAGCAGGACATGGTGGCCGTGGTGCGCTTTCAGGGCCCGCAGGCCAACGGCATGCCCGAGCTGCACAAGCTCACGCCCCCGCTGGCGGTGCTGCAGAACCAGGGCTTCAAGGTGGCGCTGGTCACCGACGGCCGCATGAGCGGCGCATCGGGCAAGGTGCCCGCCGCCATCCACGTCACGCCCGAGGCGCTGGCGGGTGGCCCGCTGGCCAAGGTGCTGGACGGCGACATCGTGCGGGTGGACGCCGTGGCGGGCACGCTCGACGTGCTGGTCGACGAAGCCACCTGGGCTGCTCGGCCTCTGGCGCCGTATACCGCCCCGCCTGCCACCGGCTTTGGCCGTGAACTCTTCACCAACTTCCGCCGCCATGCGGGTGGCGCCGAACAAGGAGCCTGCACATGGTTGTAGCAGGATGCACCCCCTGAGACGCTGCGCGCCTTTTCCCTGTCTCGCTGCGCGGGAGGGGAACGCACCCGGTGCCCTGGCAAAGCCAGTTCCACGGTTGCACTGGCATCGCGTCGCGCCAGTTTTGTAGGCCGCTTGCGGCATTCCACACTAAAAGCACCAAGGAGCACCAACTCATGAACCCTCTCGAAATCGCCAGCTACGGCCCCGTCATCCCCGTCATCGTGATCGACCGCGTGGAAGACGCGCTGCCCCTGGCCGAGGCCCTTCTGGCCGGTGGCGTGAAGGTGCTGGAGGTAACGCTGCGCACTGCCGCAGGCCTTCCCGCCATCGAAACCATCGCGCGCAATCTGCCTGAGGCGGTGGTTGGCGTGGGCACGGTGCTCAACGCCGACGACGCCCGCCGCGCCAGCGAAGCAGGTGCACGGTTTGCCGTGAGCCCGGGCTACACCTCCGAAGTGGGTGGCGCCTGCAAGGGCCTGAACCTGCCGCTGCTGCCCGGTGTGGCGACATCGAGCGAAATCATGGCCGCGCTGGCCGATGGCTTCTCATTCCTCAAGCTGTTTCCGGCCGAGGCAGCTGGCGGCATCCCTTTGCTCAAGTCATGGGCCAGCCCGTTTGGGCAAGTCAGCTTCTGCCCCACTGGCGGCATCAGCAACGCCACGGCGCCAAACTACCTGGCGCTGCCGAATGTCCGCTGCGTGGGCGGCTCGTGGCTGACGCCTGCAGATGCGGTGCGGTCTGGCGACTGGGCTCGCATTACAGAGCTGGCCCGCGCCACGCAGTCGCTGCGCGTGTCGGGGTGAAAAAATAGTAGTCAAAAGTGGCTCTAGCGCTTGGTGGTAAAGCGCTGGCAGCTATAAAAATATTATCGATTGATCAGGTTGGGCCACGCCGGATCTGGATGTTCTGTGTCGACTGTGCGCAGGGCATAAAGCCCTGGCGTTGAATTCTGGACGGCTTTGAACTGTGCCGAGCGCTACGGCAAGACAAAGAAAAGCCCCGCAGGCTTTATAGCCTGCGGGGCTTTTTTGGGAGCTCACCGACAAAACCGAAGTCTTGCCGGGAGCAGCCAGGCAATTACATGCCCATGCCGCCCATACCACCCATGCCGCCCATGTCAGGCATGCCGCCGCCAGCACCGGCTTCTTCCTTGGGTGCATCAGCCACCATGCACTCGGTCGTCAGCAGCAAGGATGCCACCGATGCTGCGTTTTGCAGAGCCGTGCGGGTAACCTTCGTGGGGTCCAGAATGCCCAGTTCCAGCATGTCGCCGTAGCTGTCGTTGGCAGCGTTGAAGCCGTAGTTGCCCTTGCCGGCCAACACAGCGTTCACCACCACCGAGGCTTCGCCACCGGCGTTGTTCACGATTTCGCGCAGAGGCGCTTCGATGGCCTTGAGCACCAGCTTGATACCGGCTTCCTGGTCAGCGTTGTCGCCCTTGACCGAGTCGCCCACGGCTTGCTTGGCACGCAGCAGGGCCACGCCACCGCCAGCCACAACGCCTTCTTCCACAGCTGCGCGGGTAGCGTGCAGTGCGTCTTCCACGCGGGCCTTCTTTTCCTTCATTTCGACTTCGGTGGCAGCGCCGACCTTGATCACGGCCACGCCGCCAGCCAGCTTGGCCACGCGCTCTTGCAGCTTTTCGCGGTCGTAGTCGCTCGTGGCTTCTTCGATCTGCACGCGCACTTGCTTGACGCGGGCTTCGATGTCAGCAGCAGCGCCAGCGCCGTCGATGATGATGGTGTTTTCCTTGCCCACTTCGATGCGCTTGGCTTGGCCCAGATCGGCCAGCGTCACCTTTTCGAGCGTCAGGCCCACTTCTTCAGCGATGACCTTGCCGCCCGTCAGGATGGCGATGTCTTCCAGCATGGCCTTGCGGCGGTCGCCGAAGCCAGGAGCCTTGACAGCCACAACCTTCAGGATGCCGCGGATCGTGTTGACCACCAAAGTAGCCAGGGCTTCGCCTTCGACTTCTTCAGCAATGATCAGCAGGGGACGGCCAGCCTTGGCAACTTGCTCCAGCGTAGGCAGCAGGTCGCGGATGTTGCTGATCTTCTTGTCGAACAGCAGCACGAAGGGGTTGTCCAGAATGGCGGATTGCTTTTCTGGGTTGTTGATGAAGTAGGGCGACAGGTAGCCGCGGTCAAACTGCATGCCTTCCACGACGTCCAGTTCGCTGTCCAGCGACTTGCCGTCTTCCACGGTGATCACGCCTTCCTTGCCAACCTTGTCCATGGCGTCAGCGATCAGCTTGCCGATGGTTTCGTCGGAGTTGGCGGAGATCGAACCGACTTGGGCGATTTCCTTGGAGGTGGTCGTGGGCTTGGAAGCCTTCTTCAGCTCGGCAACCAGGGCCGTCACAGCCTTGTCGATACCGCGCTTCAGGTCCATCGGGTTGATACCGGCGGCCACGTACTTGAAGCCTTCGCGAACGATGGCTTGTGCCAGCACGGTAGCGGTGGTGGTGCCGTCACCAGCGTTGTCGCTGGTCTTGGAGGCCACTTCCTTCACGAGCTGGGCGCCCATGTTCTGCAGCTTGTCCTTGAGTTCGATTTCCTTGGCCACGGACACACCGTCCTTGGTCACGGTAGGGGCGCCGAACGAGCGCTCCAGCACCACATTGCGGCCCTTGGGGCCCAGCGTGACCTTGACCGCGTTGGCCAGGATGTTCACGCCTTCAACCATGCGAGCGCGGGCTTCGCCGCCGAAAACTACGTCTTTTGCTGCCATTTTGGAGCTCCTAAATTTGGTTCAAATTTGCCACTAGCGCTTATCCAATAAGCATTAGCAGCTATGAAAAGATGAGTATTGGAGAGGAGAGAAATTACTTCTCGACCACTGCGAACAGATCGTCTTCCTTCATGACCAGCAGCTCGTCGCCGTTGACCTTGACGGTCTGGCCCGAGTACTTGCCGAACAGAACGCGGTCACCGACCTTCACGTTCAGGGCCATCACGTCGCCCTTGTCGTTCTTCTTGCCGGGGCCGACGGCCAACACTTCACCTTGATCGGGCTTTTCAGCGGCGTTGTCAGGGATCACGATGCCGGAGGCGGTCGTGGTTTCGCTTTCGATACGCTTGACGATCACGCGATCGTGCAGAGGGCGAAGGTTCATTGCAATGCTCCTGTTTTCAGTAAAAAAAGCTGATGGACTCAAACAAGTGCCCGGACATCCGGGCACTACAAACTTCCAACAAACGGCATGGTGTTAGCACTCGTCTGTGGTGAGTGCTAATGATAGGGGCATTCGCCGCCGTTTCAAGACGTGGGTGGGCGACGGATGGGGGTTTTGGTGTGGGAAATTGAAACGACAACGCGACAAGCGGTGCGCGGATTGTTTCCAAAACCAGAATAGTCAATTTGCGACTGAGTGGTTTTTCTTTGAACGACAGCGGCGTACAGTTCAACCCATCGATGAGCCGAACCCGCAAGGCGACTCACCGAACCCGGGTAGCAGCAGTTTTTGATGTGGTTGCTTCCCGGCTTTTTTGAGACGCTTTTTAACTTCAAGGACTTTTCATCATGAACACCACCGCACGTTTTCTCTCCATCGCCGCTGTTGCCGCTTTCGCTTCTTTTGGCGCCCAGGCTGACGAAGCCGATGCTTCGCAGTTCGCCACCCAGTTTGAAACCAACCGCACCCGTGCTGAAGTGGCTGCAGAAGCTGCCACCGTGGCACAGACCCGCTCCATTGAGCCAGCAGGTTCGCGTGTGACGACGTACACGTCTACCGCTGACCGCGCTGCGGTGCGTGCACAGGCTGCAGAAGCCGTTCGCACCGGCCAGATCCCTTCGGGTGAGCGCGGTTGATTCTTTTTGAATCCATCCATCACACCGTCCCGTATTCATTAGTACCTGGCTACGCAAGTACCTAAACCACTTTTTAATCCTTTCAGGAGTTTCACCATGAACAAGACTGCACGTTTCCTCTCCCTGGCCGCTGTGGCTGCTTTCACCGCTTTTGGTGCCCACGCTGACGAAGCCGATGGTTCGCAATTCGCTTTGAAGTTTGAAACCAACCGCACCCGTGCTGAAGTGGCTGCAGAAGCCGCTACCGTGGCACAGACTCGCTCCATCGAGCCAGCAGGTTCGCGTGTGGTGACGTATTCGTCCACGGCTGACCGCGCTGCGGTGCGTGCACAGGCTGCTGAAGCGCTGCGCACTGGCCAGATCCCTTCGGGCGAATTCAGCGCCATGTAACTGACGCAGTTGCGGGCCTTCCCATGGTGGTGGTCTCTCGCGTTGGCGAGGGGGTGCTGCCATGGGGAGTGTTTCCCAGCGCAGAAGCAGCTGATGCTGTTTTTCGCAATGACCGCATCGAAAAACAAAGGGCTCCCGTTTGGGAGCCCTTTTGCTTTAGGCATGGCGATCCACACTGCGCAAATCTGTAGGTTATTGATCGGCGTGAGCTGGCGCTACCAAAGAGCGTATCCGTGCATCACTGGGCCGCTGCGGGCTGAGCCATTGGCTCTTTGATCACTCCATCGCGCCTTGACGGAGCATCAGGTCCAGGTTCTGCACCGCAGCCCCAGATGCACCTTTGCCCAGGTTGTCAAACACGGCGCTGAGCAGCACTTGCCCACGGCGCTCGTTGATGTGGACGCCCAGCCGGATCTGGTTGGTGCCGTTGAGTATCTGTGGGTCGAGGTGCTCCATGGCCTGTGCGTCTGCCAGTCCGACGACTTCGACATGGGCTGCGTCTGCATAGTGCCGGGCCAAGCACGCGTGCAGTTGCGCCCCGGTGGTGCCGGGTGGCAGATGCCGCAGCTGCAGTGGAATGGTGAGCGCAATGCCCTGGCGAAACGAGCCGTACGACGGTAGAAAGAATGGTCGCTGCGACAGGCCTGCATGCTGCTCGATCTCGGGCGTGTGTTTGTGCTCCAGTTGCAGGCCGTAGATCTGGAAGGCGGGTGCATCCGCGGCGCCTGCTCCTTCGTGCGCATCCACACGCGCTCGGCCACCGCCGGAATAGCCAGACACGGCGTGGATCGCAATGGGATAGTCAGCGGGCACCAGCGCAGCCTGCACTAGGGGCCGCAGCAGCGCGATGGCGCCAGTGGGGTAGCAACCGGGGTTGCTGACGCGCCGGGCCTGGGCAATGCGGGTGGCCTGCGCAGCGCTTATTTCGGGCAAGCCGTACACCCACTGCGGATCGGTGCGGTGAGCAGAACTGGCGTCAATCACGCGCACAGAGGGGTTGACGATGGCAGCCACCGCGTCGCGCGCAGCCGCATCGGGCAGGCACAGGATGGCGATGTCGCAGTGGTTGATGGCTTCGGCACGGCGTGCGGCATTTTTGCGATCGTGTTCGGGCAGTGTCAGCAGGCGCAGATCGTTGCGCCCGGCCAGACGCTCGTGTATCTGCAGGCCTGTGGTGCCTTGGTCTCCGTCGATAAAGACGAGGGGTTTTGCGTTCATGGGGTTCCGTGAGTAACGTGGGTCGATGGGCGGTGGTCAGAACCGGATGCGCAATCTTCCGTGTGCTCTTAAACTTTGAAAAGTTGAATTTCACAAACATCAGCATCAGAAATACTGAACGTCATGCGAGAACTGAATCTGGACCGCCTGCGCACCTTGGTCACCATTGCTGACTTGGGTTCCTTCGCCGAGGCCGCGCGGGTGCTGCACCTCGCGGCGCCCACCGTCAGCCTGCATGTCGCGGATCTGGAAGCGCACATCGGCGCTCCATTGCTGGTGCGCAAACGTGGCGAGGTGCGCGCGTCGGGGGCGGGCGAAGTGCTGATTGAGCGCGCGCGGCGCTTGCTGGCCGATGCGGACGAGGCGCTGGAGGTGGTGCAGCGACAGGTGCAGGGCCTGGCGGGGCGTGTGCGCCTGGGGGCATCCACCGGCGCCATCGCGCATCTGCTGCCACAGGCACTGGAGCAACTCGGCCTGCACCATCCGGGTGTTGATGTGCAGGTGGCAGTGCTGACCACCCAAGAAACTATGGCGCGATTGGCCAACGGCGCGCTGGATATTGGCCTGGTGGCTTTGCCACCATCGGCGCACAGCGCGCGGCACACACGGGTGCAGGGCGTCAAAGTGTTGCCGTGGCGGCGCGACCCGGTGATGGCCTTTGTGCCATCGCAATGGAAGGCGCCTGCGCGGGCCACACCGCGCTGGCTCGCCAGCCAGCCGTTGATCTTGAACGACGACGGGACCAGCCTGTCACGCCTGACGAGCGAATGGTTTGCGCGAGCGGGCGAACACCCCAAGGCCCGCATTCAGTTGAACTACAACGACGCCATCAAAAGCCTGGTGGCCGCTGGTTACGGCGCGACTCTGCTGCCGCAGGAGGCCTCAGCCGACGCGCCGCGCGACCCGCGCATTCGCATGCTGCCGCTGCGCCCAGCCCTGTGGCGCCCCTTGGGTATTGCCCACCGCACCGGGCCGGTAGAACGGGCAACCCAACATGTGCTGGATGTGCTGTGGCAGCAGAAGCAGGCTTAGATCCGAACCGGGGCGTGCACGGCTGGGTCACTGCGCCCCCCAGTTCGGCAGGTCAAGCCTGAGGAATATGAGTAAAAAATGCCGCTATCGCTTATTGGTAAAGCGCTAGTAGCTATCATTAATGTAGTAATTGGCTGATCTGCGCCAGTCCATCTTCAGCAGGGGCTTGGCCGCTTTACGGCGCCTCAACTTACCGCATCGGGCGCCAGCGCACTCAGCACCATGCGCACGATCAGTTCCTCGGCCTTGTCGTAGTCACGTTCGGTCAGCGCAGGTTTGCCCAGCAGCAGCGCGAACTGGGCTTCCTGCTCGGCGTAGGCCTGGGTGACGGACCAGATGATGAACATCAGGTGCGTGAAGTTGACCTTGGCAATGCGGCCCTCGCGCGCCCAGCGCTCAAAGGTGCGGACTTCGGTTTTGAGCAGCGGCCCAACACGGTCGGTGATAGCTTGGCCGTAGCGGGGCGCGCCTGCAATCACTTCTTTCGAGAACACCTTGGCGCCCTGCGGGCGCACGCGCGAGTATTGCAACTTGGCCCGGATGTAGCGGCGCAACGCTTGTTGGGGGTCGTCGCTGTGCGACAAATCCTCCATGCCGGCCAGCCACTGGGTAAGTACATCGTCCAGCACCCGCTGGTACAGCGCTTCCTTGTTGGGAAAGTAATACAGCAGGTTGTGTCGGCTGATGCCAATGGCCGCCGCAATGTTCTCCAGTGACGCCCCTTCAAAGCCAAACTGCGCAAAGTGGTTCTCGGCCTCCACCAGGATGCCTTGCTCTTTGAGCAGGCGCGACGCCGTGGGCGCGCGGGGAGACGGGTCATCGGTGGCAATACCCACAGGCTTGGTGGTGGGGGCGGTGCTGCTGCTGCCAGTGGCACGCTGCTTTGTGGGGCGGCGGGGGGCGGGGTGGTCCGTCTTGGACTGGCGGGCGTCGGTCATTGCACCATTGTGGAACAAGCGGGACGCCAAATACTGGCAATTCGCTGGCGTTTTGCGCGGATCTGGCTGGCACGGCGTTTGCTGTAGGGATTTTACCAATTGGTAAATTTTTACGGATTGGTAAATTGATCCACATCGCAGGGCACCGCAGCAACCATAGCCGCGGGCACCTGCACCCACCAGCGAGGCCCACGATGAAACCTCCGAAGTTTGCAGGCACCAGCACCGCCGCTGGCGTCGCATTGGCTGGCGCCATTTTCTGGCGCACTGGCGCTCCACGGCATGCGCTTGCACGCCCTATGGGCCATGTGCGCGCCCAGACCCCCACCCTGACCCCCTCGGAGGAAACCTGATGGACACACCCGCAAGCCGTGCCTGCGGCATTCATGCCGCACGCCTGAACCTGGCCGACTACGCCGCCAACTTCAGCGATGCCCATCCGCCACTGACCCGACCCCAGGCGCTGATTGAGGCCGAGCGCTGCTATTACTGCTATGACGCACCCTGCGCCACGGCATGCCCCACCGGCATCGACATTCCTTCGTTCATTCACCGCATTGCGCAGGACAACAACCGTGGCGCGGCCCGCGCCATCCTGGAGGCCAACCCGCTCGGCGGCATGTGCGCCCGCGTGTGCCCCACCGAGGTGCTGTGTGAACAGGCTTGTGTGCGCAACACCAATGAAGACAAGCCGGTGGAGATCGGTTCGTTGCAGCGCTACGCCACCGACGCCTTCTTTGCCAAGCCCGGAGCGCCGCTGTTCCAGCGCGCTGCCGCCACCGGAAAGCGCGTGGCGGTGGTGGGCGCTGGCCCCGCAGGCCTGGCTTGTGCTCATGGGCTGGCCGTGCGCGGGCATGACGTGGTGCTGTTCGAGGCGCGCCCCAAGCTCGGCGGCCTGAACGAATACGGCCTGGCCAGCTACAAGACCACGGACAACTTCGCGCAGAAGGAAGTGGACTGGCTGTTGTCCATCGGTGGCATCGAGGTGCGCACCGGCCAGCAGCTGGGCCGCGACATCACACTCGACAGTCTGCTGGGTGCGTACGATGCGGTGTTCCTGGGCCTCGGCCTGCAGGGCGTGAACGCGCTGGGCGTGGCCGAACCCACAGCGACCGGCCTGCGCAACGCGGTGGATTTCATTGCCGAGCTGCGCCAAAGCACGGACCTCTCCACCTTGCCCGTCGGCCGCCGCGTGGTGGTGATCGGCGGCGGCATGACGGCGGTGGACGCCGCCGTGCAGTCGCGCAAACTGGGCGCTGAAGACGTGACCATCGTCTATCGCCGCGGTGCCGATGCAATGTCTGCATCGGCCGTGGAACAGCAATGGGCGCAGACCAACGGCGTGAAGATCCGCCACTGGGCGGCGCCCAAAGAGGTGCTGAGCGAAGGTGGCATGGTCACCAGCGTTCGATTTGCCGCCACAGCGCTGAGCGGCGGCAAGCTGGTGGAAACCGGCGAAACCTTCACGCTCGAAGCGGACATGGTGCTCAAGGCCATCGGCCAGACGTTTGTCGCCGAGCCCGTGGGCAACAGCATTGCGCTGGAAAGCGGGCGCATCGTCACCGACGCCGAGGGCTGCACCAGTCTGGCGCGCGTCTGGGCCGGTGGCGACTGCCGCGTGGGCGGCCGCGACCTCACGGTGGAAGCGGTGGAGCACGGCAAGGTCGCCGCTGTCTCGATGCACGCCGCGCTCATGGCACCGGCCGCCCAGGCTGCCTGACGCGCCCACCAGTCACACCGCACAACACACGGGAGTACCCCATGGCAGACATTCGCAGCAATTTTCTGGGCATCCAGAGCCCAAACCCCTTCTGGCTGGCGTCCGCGCCACCCACCGACAAAGAGATCAACGTCACCCGCGCTTTTGAAGCAGGCTGGGGCGGCGTGGTGTGGAAGACGCTGGGCGAAGACCCAGCGGTCGTCAACGTCAACGGCCCGCGCTATTCCACGCTCATGTCGCAAGACCGGCGTGTGATCGGCCTGAACAACATCGAGCTGATCACCGACCGGCCTTTGCACACCAACCTCGAAGAGATCAAACGCGTTAAACGCGCCTGGCCCGACCGCGCCATGATCGTCTCGCTGATGGTGCCGTGCGAGGAGCAAAGCTGGAAGAACATCCTGCCTCTGGTGGAAGACACGGGCGCCGATGGCATTGAGCTGAACTTCGGCTGCCCGCACGGCATGAGCGAGCGCGGCATGGGCGCCGCCGTGGGCCAGGTGCCCGAGTACATCCAGATGGTCACGGCCTGGTGCAAGCACTACAGCAAGCTGCCCGTGATCGTGAAGCTAACGCCCAACATCACCGATGTGCGCCACCCCGCACGCGCGGCCAAGGCGGGCGGGGCCGATGCGGTGTCGCTCATCAACACCATCAACTCGGTAATGGGCGTGGACCTGGACCGCATGGTGATGAGTCCGAGCACCGACGGCTGGGGTTCGCACGGCGGTTACTGCGGACCGGCCGTCAAACCCATCGCCCTGAACATGGTCGCTGAAATTGCACGCGACGCGCAGACGGCGGGCCTTCCGATCAGCGGCATTGGCGGCATCACCACCTGGCGCGACGCGGCCGAATACATTGCGCTCGGCTGTGGCACGGTGCAGGTGTGCACGGCGGCCATGGTCTACGGCTTCAAGATCGTCCAGGACATGTGCGATGGGTTGTCCAATTTCATGGACGAACACGGCTACGCCACGATTGATGACTTCAAGGGCCAGGCCGTGCCAACGGTCAAGGACTGGAAGAACCTCAACCTCAACCACATCGAAAAAGCCGTCATCAACCAGGATGCATGCATCCAATGCGGCCGCTGCCATGTGGTGTGTGAAGACACCTCGCACCAGGCCATCACCAACATGGTGAACGGCGCGCGACGCTTTGAGGTGATAGAAGAAGAGTGTGTGGGCTGCAACCTGTGCGTGTCCATCTGCCCGGTGCCCGAATGCATCACCATGCGGGCGCTCCAACCTGGCGAAGTGGATGCACGCACGGGCAAAACTGTGAGCGGCGAATACGCGAACTGGACCACGCACCCCAACAACCCGCAACGTGTATCTGCCGCAGCATGAAGCGAGCGAATCAACCACCCCAAAAAATGCGATGAAAGCGGCCCGCAAACCCGCTGATCTGGTGCACATTCACAACGCGTGCTGCACTGCATCTGGTGCAGTTCTTGCGTGACCGATAGCATCGCTCGCTTCCCTTTTGCCCGCCATCTGCCAGCGTGAGGGCGCTGAACCAGACAGCGGGTTGTGTGCAACCCCAATGAAGTCTTTGACAGGAGTACAGGTATGACAAAAAGTACCGGCAGTGCCGCCCACGTGGCGGGGCAAATGCCCGGCGGAGCCATGAACCCGCTCGCCAATGAAGATTTGCTCCCCACCACGCAAGCCCAGCGCCACTGGGCCTGGAAGGACTATGCGGCGCTGTGGGTGGGCATGGTGGTGTGCGTGCCCACGTACACCATGGCCAGCTCCATGCTCGACCAGGGGTTCACCTGGCAAATGGCGGTGTGGCTGGTGTTTGTGGCCAACTGCATCGTGCTGGTGCCCATGCTGCTGATCGGCCGCGTGGGGCCCAAGTACGGCATCCCGTTTCCGGTGCTGGCGCGTGCGTCGTTTGGTGTCAAGGGTGCGAATTTGCCAGCAGTGCTGCGCGGCCTGGTGGCGTGTGGCTGGTTTTCCATCAACTGTTACTTCGGCGCACTGGCGCTGCATGGCTTTCTGAACATCCTGGGCATGGGCCTGGCGGGCCCGGCCGAGGGCGAGACGATCAGCAGTTCGCAGTTCATGTGTTTCCTGGCCTTCTGGGCTGTGCACATCTACTTCATCTGGAAGGGGCCTGAATCCATCCGCAAGCTCGAAGTGATCGCCGCTCCGCTGATGATCATTGCCTCCATCGTGCTGGTGGCGGTGTTGCTCAGCGCCGTGCCAGCGGGCCAGCTCTTTAACCTGCCGGCCAAGGTGGTCGAAGGTGGCCCCAAGACCTGGGCGGCGCTGACGGGTCTGGTGGGCTTCTGGGCCACGCTGGCCCTCAACATTCCCGACTTCACCCGGTTTGCCAAATCGCAAAAGGACCAGGTCCTGGGCCAGGCGATTGGACTGCCGATTCCCATGGCGCTGTTCTCCATGGTGGGTGTCATTGGTTTCTCTGCATCGGCCATCCTGTACGGCAAGGCGCAGCTTTTCCCCGACGGCTTGCTCACCCAAATGGGCAGCGTTGCAGCGGGCGTGGGCCTGCTGGTCATCCTGCTGGCCAACCTGACCACCAACGTCGCCGCCAACCTGGTGTCGCCTTCGTATGACTTCAGCCAGGTGGCACCGTCCAAGATCAGCTTTCGCACGGGCGGCCTGATTGCTGCGTTCATCGGCCTGCTGTTCATGCCCTGGAAGCTGCTGGCCACATCGGGCGGTTACCTGTTCACCTGGCTGGGCGGCTACGGCACGTTGCTGGGCGCCATCGCGGGCATCTTGCTGGTGGATTACTACCTGGTGCGCAAGGCCACACTGAAGGTGGACGACCTGTACCGCCGCGGCGGCGACTATGAGTACAGCAATGGCTGGAACGTGCAGGCGCTGATTGCCTTTGCGCTGGGCGTGTTGCCCTGCCTGCCAGGCTATCTGGCCGTGTCGGGCGTGGTGGACAAGGCCTCTGTGCCCGGCCTGCTGTTGGCGTTGTTTGACTTTGGCTGGTTCTTCAGCCTTGCAGTAGCGGGCACCTACTACTACCTGACCGCCAAGAAGAAGTGACCCCGGTGGCTCTGCCATGGCCAGCGGCCAAGGCAGAGCCTTTTTTGATTTGACCCCCTGAAGGAGACCCCCATGACCCAAGCCCTTTTGATCCGCGGTGGAACCGTGGTCAACGCCGACCGCGAACAAGCCGCCGATGTGCTGTGTGTGGACGGCCGCATCGTGGCGGTGGGTGAGGGCGCTGCGGCGCTGGCGCCTGCGGGGGCCGAGGTGCTGGACGCCACCGGTCAGTACGTGCTGCCCGGCGGCATCGATCCGCACACCCACATGCAGCTGCCGTTCATGGGTACCACCACCATGGACGACTTCTACACTGGCACGGCCGCAGGCTTGGCGGGTGGGACCACCAGCATCATCGATTTCGTCATCCCAGATCCGCAAGAAAACATCCTCGACGCATACCGCAAATGGCGCGGCTGGGCCGAGAAGTCGGCGGCCGACTATTCCTTTCATGTCGCCATCACGTGGTGGAGCGAGCAGGTGCGCGCCGACATGGGCACCCTGGTACAGCAAGAGGGCGTGAACAGCTTCAAGCACTTTATGGCCTACAAGAACGCCATCATGTGCGACGACGAAACCCTGGTGAACAGCTTCAAGCGCGCGCTGGAACTGGGCGCCATGCCTACCGTGCATGCCGAAAACGGCGAGCTGGTGTACCTGCTGCAGCAAGAGGTCGCGAAGATGGGCATCACCGGCCCCGAAGGCCACCCGCTGTCGCGCCCGCCCATGGTCGAAGCCGAAGCCGCCAACCGCGCCATCGCCATTGCCGATGTGCTGGGCGTGCCCATTTACGTGGTGCACGTGAGCTGCATGGAGTCGGCCGACGCGATTGCCCGCGCACGTGCACGCGGCCAGCGCGTGTATGGCGAGGTGTTGGCAGGGCACTTGTTGATTGACGACAGCGTGTACCGTGACCCCGACTTTGCGAAGGCTGCCGCGCATGTGATGAGCCCGCCGTTTCGCCCCAAAAGCCACCAGGAGGCGCTGTGGCGCGGCCTGCAGTCGGGTCAGCTGCACACCACCGCGACGGACCACTGCACCTTCTGTGCAGAGCAAAAGGCCGCGGGCAAGGACAACTTCGCCAAGATCCCCAACGGCACGGGCGGTGTCGAAGAACGCATGGCCGCCATCTGGGACGGCGGCGTGAACACCGGGCGCCTCACGCCCTCGGAGTTCGTCGCCATCACATCGGCCAACGCAGCCAAGCTGTTCAACATCTATCCGCGCAAGGGTTTCATCGGCGAAGGTGCTGATGCCGACTTGGTGCTGTGGGACCCCGAGGGCACCAAGACCTTCTCGGTCAAAACCCAGTTCAGCAAGGGCGACTTCAACATCTTTGAAGGCCGCACCGTGCGCGGAATCCCCAGCCACACCATCAGCCAGGGGCGTGTGGTGTTTGCCAAGGGCGATCTGCGTGCTGAAGCGGGCAAGGGCCGCTACATCAAGCGCCCAGCGTTCGGCAGCAACTTCCAGGCGGTGCAAAAACGCACGCAGGACCTAGCGCCCACGGCAGTCACACGCGGCTGATCTGTTTACTGCGTCGGCGCCGGCCCACCTACCGTTCGCCCTGAGCCTTTCGAAGGGCCTGCACCACGCCCCGGCTTCGACAAGCTCAGCCCGAACGGATTTTTAAAGAACCGAGATTTCAGACAGCCCGGAGAGCACCATGGACACCAAAGTGAAAACCGACATCGAGAACTTGCGCATCAACGGTGACCGCCTGTGGGCATCGCTCATGGAGTTGGCGCAGATCGGCGCCACACCCAAAGGCGGCGTATGCCGCCTGACCCTCACCGATCTGGACAAACAAGGCCGCGACCTGGTGACCCGCTGGGCGCGTGAAGCAGGCATGACCGTCACCATCGACAAAATCGGCAACGGCTTTATGCGCCGGGCCGGGCGCAACAACAGCTTGCCCCCCATCATGACCGGCAGCCACATCGACACCCAGCCCACCGGCGGCAAGTTCGACGGCAACTACGGCGTGCTGGCAGGCATTGAAGTGGTACGCACCTTGAACGACCACGGCATCGAAACCGAAGCCCCCATCGAAGTCGCTTTCTGGACCAACGAAGAAGGCAGCCGCTTCGTCCCCGTGATGATGGGCTCCGGCGTCTTCGCCAAAGCCTTCACGCTGGAACACGCCTACGCCGCCACCGACACCGAAGGCAAAACGGTGAAAGGCGAGCTGGAGCGCATCGGCTACATCGGCGACCAGGAGCCCGGCGACCACCCCATCGGCGCCTACTTCGAAACCCACATCGAACAAGGCCCGGTGCTGGAAGACAACAACAAGACCATCGGCGTGGTCAGCGGCGTGCTGGGCATCCGCTGGTACGACTGCACCGTGACCGGCATGGAAGCCCACGCTGGCCCCACGCCCATGGCCCTGCGCAAAGACGCGCTGCAGGTCGCCACACACCTCATGCAGGAAGTCGTGGCCTGCGCCCACCGCCACCCACCGCACGGGCGCGGCACGGTGGGCATGGTGCACGTGCATCCCAACAGCCGCAACGTCATCCCCGGGCAGGTCAAGTTCAGCATCGACCTGCGCAACGCGACCGACGCCGAGTGCGAAAGCATGGACAAGGACATCCGCGCCGTAGCCGCCAAACTAAGTGCTGACACGGGCCTGCCCATCAAGATCGACATGGTGTCCAACTACGTTGCCCAGGTGTTTCACCCGGACTGCGTGGACGCCGTGGGCCGCGCTGCCGCAAAACTGGGATACAGCCACATGCCCGCTGTATCGGGCGCTGGGCACGACGCGGTGTACATGGCCAAGCTGGCACCCAGCGGGATGATCTTCATCCCGTGCAAAGACGGCATCAGCCACAACGAGATCGAGGACGCCAAGCCCGAGCACATCGAGGCCGGGTGCAACGTGCTGCTGCACGCGATGCTGGAGCGGGCGGGCACTTAACGCTCTTTAATTGATAGCTGATAGCGCTTGATGGATAAGCGCTGCAGCCTGTCTGCTTTGGTTGAAGAGGTCGGTGCCGCGTGGCATCGACTCCATGGGGCCATAGCGCGCGCCAGCAGCGCCGCTTTTACCAGGGCTCGTGGCGCATGGGCGTTGGTTGATAGCCTGGACTTGGTCAGCGCTGATCGGCTCGTTGACTAGCGCTTGTCGTGTCGGTAAGTAGATTGCCAAAGGGCATATTGGGGCAGCATTCAAACATTGAGTGAATCGTTTACGATGCCGCCCACCTGATTTTCTTGTCACCGGTTGACAGCCCCCATATGCCAATGCCCTCACCCATCGATATCGTTTACTTGTGGGTGGATGGCGGCGACGTGACCTGGCGCAAAAAACGCCAGAGTGCTGCGCGGCGGGCCAGTATGGCCGACAACAACGCCATGGCCGTGTATGGCAATGTCGAGGGCCGATTTCGCGACAACGACGAATTGCGCTACAGCCTGCGCGCGCTGGAGCGCTATTTTCCTGATCATGGGCATGTGTACGTGGTGACCGATGGGCAGACGCCCTTTTGGATTGAACCATCGAGCCGTCTCACGGTGATTGACCACCGGGATCTGATTCCTGCAGATCGGCTGCCTATTTTTGATTCCGGCAACATCGAGTCGTACATTCACCGCATTCCCGGCTTGTCAGAGCGGTTCTTCTATTTCAACGATGACGTCTTCTTTGGCGCGCCGGTTCGGGTGGATGACTGGTTCTGGGATGGTGGCGTGTATGCAGCCTGGTCAGATGACCCCGAGGTCCCGGGCCTGGCCATGCAGCCGGATGCCACATCTCTGGAAAACGGCTGTCGGCTGTCGCGGCAGTGGTTGGATCATCGGGCCGCGCAGACACTTGCGTCCTACCAGCACACACCGCGCACGTTCGCCCATTCGCCGCGGCCGCTGCTCAAGTCTTTGCTGGTTCAGCTTGAGCATGAGGCGGCTGACTTGTTTGAGCGCGTGCGGTCTACGGTGTTTCGCAACTGGACGGCGCCCACCATCGTGTCGGATTTCGTATTGCGCTGGGCGCTGGCGCACGGCCTGGCCAAAATTCGGGACTACTCTCATCTGTACGTGATGACGGGCGACGCGAACCAGGCTGAGCAGTTGCAGGCGTTGCTCGCCTCCAATGGAGCGCTCGACTTCTTTTGCGTCAATGACACCACAGACGATGCACATGCAAGCGATGCCCGCCTGGTGAACGCCAAGGCGACTTTGCAGATCATGTTCCCAGAGCCCTCGCCCATGGAACGGTGCGCTGTTGACCACACGCCGGTAGATAGCCCGGTGCTCCAGCGAGCCTGAAGGCTTGGGATTGGGTGCTGGTCGTTTTAGCTGCCTTGCGGCGCTTGGGACAGGCGCAGGGCCAGCGGCTCGGTGAGACCCAAAAAATGGTCCAACATATGGAAGTGGTCTTCAAAAAACGCGTCCTCCATCGCCGGTAGATCTGCGATGGGCACCCAAATGGTCTCCATGGCGTCGTCGTCGGCACGAACCTGAGGCAAAGGTCTGCTGCCCAAGTCGAAATAATGCGCATGTGTGATCGTGCGACCGCGCTGGCTGCGGTCGGGGTGGTCGAACACCGCCACCGACTGCAGCGCGGTGCGCATGGTGGCTTCGGGCAGGTCGCAGTGGGTTTCTTCCACCAGTTCGCGCAGGCACGACTGCCACACGGTTTCGCGCTGTTCGATGAAGCCACCGGGCACGGCCAGCTGACCTTTGCCGGGGGCGTGGGCGCGGCGGATCAGCAGCACTTGGTCTTGGCAGCGCAGCACGGCGTCTACCGTCACGAAGACGGGTGGGTAGGGTGCGGCGGCCCAGGCCTGGCGGTAGCCGCGCAGCATCTGCCACTCCTGCTGCAGCGCCAGGTAGTGCGGGGTCTGCGCAAACTGGGTCAGTGTGGCCAGAGTGCTGGCGGGCATCTGGTCGGCCAGCGGGGCGAGGGCGGACTGCACCGTGTCGGGCGTGGCGCCAAACCATGCGTCGCGGATGGCGGTGGCGTCAATCGGGCCTTGGCGCTCCACATGGATCAGCTCCCAGCCGGGGAAGGCGCTCAGGTAGCCGCTGGTGGCGTCCTTGAAGTGGCCCACCAGACCGATGCGCGCACCGGGTGCAGTCAGTCGTCGCCACGCCCTGGCGCACGGCCTGCACCCAGACCGCCTCGTTGTAGTAGTCGCGCATGGGCAGCACCAACACGCGGCTGCGGTCGGCCTCGGGCAGCGCATTGCGCAGCATGGCCTCGCGCTCTGGCCAGGTGAAGGGGTTCTTGGGCGAGCGCGCTTGCCAGGCCGAGCCCACCACCACGATGACCTGCTGTGCGCTGTCGAGTGCGCGCTGCAGCAGCGCCATGTGGCCGTTGTGCACGGGCTCAAAACGCCCGATGTAGATGGCGGTGTCGACCATGTGTCTCCAGTCGTTGTCGGCATTTTTAAGTGATTTTTGGCCCCTAGCGCTTATCTATAAAGCGCTGGCAGCTATCTTTTTGGTAGTGATTTTACCGTGAGCCAGTTTTACACATACCGCGCAGCAATCGGCATCTGCCGCCCGCTGCCAAAGGCCCGGGCCCGCACGCGCACGATGGGCGGGGCCTGGCGGCGTTTGTATTCGTTGCGCGCCACCATCATGCGCACGCGCTGCACCAGGGCGCGGCCCGCGTCCTCGGTTTGCAGCTGGGTCACAAAAGCCTGGGCGGCCTGCGTGTTCTGCGGCGGAAAGGCGGTCGCCTTCGATCAGGAGCTTCAGGATTTCATCGAGCACGGGATACGGCGGCAGGCTGTCGGTGTCGCGCTGGTCGGGCGCCAGCTCGGCCGAGGGCTCCTTGTCGATGATGGCCTGCGGAATCAGCTCGCGCCCCGCGTGTTGATTGACGTGGCGCGACAGGGCAAACACCTCCGTCTTGTAGAGGTCGCCAATCAGGCCCAGGCCGCCATTGGTGTCGCCATACAGCGTGCAGTAGCCCACCGAGATTTCGCTCTTGTTGCCCGTGGTGAGCAGCAGGTGGCCAAAGGCGTTGGAGTATTCCATCAGCACCGTGCCGCGAATGCGCGCCTGCAGGTTCTCCAGCGGCAGGCCCTGCAGCGGCTTGCCAAAGCTGGCCTCGAATTGCTGCGCGTATCCGGCCACCAGGTCGGCGATGGGGTGTGTGAAGAGCTGCACGCCCAGGTTGCGGCACAGCGCCACCGAGTCATCGACCGAGCCGCTGCTGGAGTAGCGCGAGGGCATGGTGATGCCCACCACGTTGTCCGCACCCAGCGCTTCCACGGCCAAGCGCCAGCGTGAGCGCGCTGTCGATGCCGCCCGAGCTGCCCACCACCACCTGTGTAAAGCCGCAGCGCCGCGCGTAGTCCGAGAGGCCCAGCACGATCTGCTGGCGGTAGAAGTCCATGGTGGGCAGGCCTTGCGCGGGCACCGGGGCGGGGCGCGTCGCCTTCAGCGCTCAGAAAATGCCCGTTGTCGAACTGCAGCGTGCGCACGTCCTCCACAAAGCGCGCCGCTTCAAAGACGACACCCGCCTCGGGCTCGACCGCGAACGATGCACCGTCGTACACCACCTGGTCGTGTCCGCCGACCTGGTTCACGTACAGGATGGGCAGGCCGTGGCGGCGCGCAGGCCCCGCCGAACATCTGGTGGCGTTGCTCGCGCTTGCCGATGTGGCTGGGGCTGGCGTTGATGCTGATCACCAGGTCGGGCGCCGCGTCGCGCATGCGCTCGAAAGGGTTGATCACGTAGTCGCCGCCGTCGTCGTTCCAGCCGTCTTCGCACATCAGCAGGCCGACCTGCGCGCTGCCAATGCGCAGCACCTTGGCCACGTCGGGGCCGGGCTCGAAGTGGCGGCGCTCGTCGAAGATGTTGTAGGTGGGCAGCAGTTGTTTGGCGTACTGCAGGCGCACCTGCGCCGCCCTGCAGCACCAGCAGGCTGTTGTGCAGTTTCTTGCCCGGTCCGCGCGTGGGGGTTGGCGCGCCCACCACCCAGTGCAGTTGGGGCAGATCGGCAGAGGCCTGCTGCAGTGCGGCCAGGCCCGCCTCGATGCGCTGCTGGAAAGCGCTTTCCTCCAGCATGTCGCCAGGGTAGTAGCCGCACAGCGACAGCTCGCTGAAGACGACCAGGTCGGCCTGTTCGCGCGCCGCCTGTTGCGCGGCAGTGACCATGCGGGCCACGTTGCCCTCGATGTCGCCGACGGTGAAATTGAGTTGAGCGATGGTGATACGGAGCATTGCGTTTCCCTTGAGTGCGCAGAGCGCGTCGGAGTGGCTGAAAAACTCAGCGAAGCGGTCCTGGCTAGGCGTTCCGTCGCAGACAGTACCGGAGGTACGGCAAGACGGAACAACGACGCCAGGAGAGTTTTCTCAGCCACTCAGCCCCCAACGTTGAAGACCTGGCGCAGGTAGGCCAGGTACGTTTCATCGTCGCACAGCGTCTTGCCCGGCGTGTCCGACAGCTTGGCCACCGGCTGCCCGTTGGCGCGCACCAGTTTCATCACGATGTTCAGCGGCTTGTGGTCAGCGCCCATGTCGTTGGTGAGGTTGGTGCCAATGCCAAAGCCCAGTTGCGTGCGGTCGCCAAAGTGGCGGTACAGCATGAGGGCGCGTTCCAGGTCGAGCCCATCGGAGAACACCAGCCGCTTGGTGTGGGCGTCGATGCGCAGGCGGGTGTAGTGCGCCAGGGCCTTTTCGCCCCAGGCCACCGGGTCGCCCGAGTCGTGCCGCAGGCCGTCGAACAGCTTGGCGAAGTACAGGTCGAAGTCGGCCAGAAAGGCGTCCATGCCCACGACGTCGGTCAGCGCAATGCCCAGGTCGCCGCGGTATTCCTGCACCCAGTCTTCGAGCGCAGCCTTCTGAAAGTCGCGCAGCCGCACGCCCAGCGCCTGGTAGGTCTGCAGGTACTCGTGCGCCATGGTGCCGATGGGCACCAGACCCAGGTCGCGCGCCAGCAGCACGTTGGAGGTGCCCTTGAAGCACTGCGGCACTTGCGTGGCAAAGGTCTGCACCACCTCGCGCTGCCAGTCGCCGCTGTAGCGGCGGCGCAGGCCGAAGTCGAACAGCTCGAACGGGTGGCGCGGGTGGCCTGCTGCGCCGAGGGCCTGCAGCTGCTGCGATCTTGGCGTTCAGCCGCTCGCGGCCGCTGGCCAGCGCGCGGTCGGCTCAAAGCGGCGAAAGTAGAGCTCGTTGACGATGGCCAGCACGAAGATCTCGAACCCCATCACGTGCACCTGCGGACCTTGCGCCACGATGTGCAGCTGGTCGCCCTCGGCCCAGGCGCGGATGAAGCTGCGCTGGAACTGGAAGATGCGCAGAAAGTCGACGAAGTCGCTCTTGATGTAGCGCAGAGCAGCCCAGGTAGGCCAGCTCGTCGGGCGTGAAGCGCAGGCTGCACAGGTGGTCCAGCTCGCGCGTTCACATCGGGCAGCAGCTCGGCCAGCGGGTAGGCAGGTGTGTTGCGGCAGACAAAGCGGTATTCGCTCTGCGTCTGCGGGTGGCGGTGCAGCAGCGCCTGCCACATGGTGAACTTGTAGAGGTCGGTGTCGAGCAGGCTGGTGATGACGGGGTTCATAATTTGCTCCCATTGTTGTAGCTGGTTGCGCTTATTGGATAAGCGCTAGAGCCTGATTTGACTACTATTTTCAAGCCGCACGCCGTGCGCGCATGCTGTCCAGAAAAGCCTGGTGCTCGGCTTCGAACCCACCCACCGGGCTCATGCAGTCGGTCAGCAGCACGATGTGCTCGGGCCGCGCGCCGTTCTCGTTCAGGCGGGGCAGGTGCTCGCACGATGTGTTCGGTGGTGGCGCGCACGCAGTGGCTGCTGGCCTCGCCCGCGATCAGCAGCAGGTCGGCGCGGTCGAGCGCGGCGAGCAGGCGGGTGTTGAGTGCGGTGTCGGGGTCGTCGGCGTCGGCACCTCGGCCTGCGATGGCGCTGTAGTGTTCGGTCCAGGGGTTGGTGCCCTTGAACACGTTGCGCCACCGCGCGCTGGCGCTGCAGCTGCCAGTCGCCGCAGGCGGCCAGCACGTCGGCGTGCACGCCGTGGCCCCAGCTGCCGATCTCGCAGTGCACGGGCCACACCATCAGGGTGTAGCGCCCGCGGGCTTCCAGCGCATCCAGGTAGGCCAGCGTGCGGGGCAGGTGCGGTGGGGTTGCGCGGTGCAAACGCGCCAGCGCGCACCTGCGCGGCGGTGATGGGTGTGAAAGGCGCCACAGCACGCCCGTCGGCCTGTTGCCAAAAGCCGGGGTGGGCAATGTCGATGCGCTGGTGGGAATCCAGTGTGACCGTGATGGCATCGAGTTGTGTGGCGTGGCTGCGGATGAACGCGGCCACGCGTTGCATGTCGGCATGGGCGCCTGCCACGGGCAGGCTGGGAGCGGTGCGCGCGCCGGTGATGGCATCAATGGGCTGCCAGGCCGTGGGCAGGTCGCAAAAGTCGTTTTGCGGGTCGATCACCAGAAGTTGGATGTTGCGGGACATGGTGTGCTCCTTTGCTGTGATGGCAGTGTAAGTTTGTTAATTCAATATTGCAACTAACTAAAAAGAAACTTAATGTTTCATCTGGCATGACAAGATCCAGCGTTCGGAAATTGGTGGGAATCGCTGCATCCAGTGGTAGTCTTGTTTGTCCGTATTTGCGTTGAACTATCTATCAAACATCCATGAAAGACGCCGACGCCCCTGCCATCCTCTGCACCGTGGACGTGGTGCTGCTCACACTGCAGCAGGGCAGCCTGCACGTGGCCCTGTTGCGCCGCGAGCGTGCGCCTTTTGCTGGTGTGCTTGCCTTGCCTGGTGGCTACATCCATGCGCAAGACGACGCCGATGCGCAGGCCAGCGCGGCTCGGGTGCTTCGCGACAAGGCGGGGCTGCAAAGCCCCTATCTGGAGCAATTGGCCACCTTCTCGGGCCCGGTGCGGGACCCGCGGGGCTGGTCAGTGGCCGTAGCGTATTGCGCATTGGTGCCGCCTGAGGTGTTGGTGCAGGCGGCAGACCGCATCACTTTGGTGGCGGTGGAAGGGTTGCCACCCTTGCCGTTCGATCACCGCCAGATCATTGACACCGCTGTCCAGCGCGTGCGCAGCAAAAGCCAGTATTCGTCGCTGCCGGTGCACCTGTGCGCCGAGCCATTCACGCTGCCGCAGTTGCAGGCGGTGTACGAGGCGGTGTTGGGTGAGCCTATCAATAAGGTGAGTTTCAGACGCAAAGTGGACGAACTGGCCATGCTGGAAGCCTTGCCCGGCGCCCTGCAGATGGGCGGTGCGCACCGGCCTGCGCAGCTGTACCGAGTGCGCGGAGCCTACCGCCAAGCGTTGTCGTTGAGCGCCCGAGGCTTGTAGAGGGTTGTGCTGCGGGCCCTGGTGCGGCACAAAAAAATTGGACCCTGTCATGGAAATCTGGCACAAATGCAGCCGATGTGTCCCATGATCGCGGTTTTTGCGCGGGGCTGTGCCCGGCGAGACCGGCGCGGGGTAGGGATGCGTGGGCTCGGCTGAATACTGAAGGTTCAGCGCAGAAGCCTTCAGTGCCAACAACAATTTGCCGACACGCCGAGTGTGTCGGCTTCTGAGGGAGATTCATGTCTTTGCGGCTTAAATTCAATCTGGTGCTGGCGGCAGTGTTGCTGTTGGCTGCGTTGGGTGCTGGGGTCTACGTACACCGGTTTCTGCAGCAGTCGGCCATCGAGGAAGTGCAGCACAACTCGCAGATCATGATGCACTCGGCCATGGCGATTCGCGACTACACCACCGAGCTGGTCAAGCCGCACCTGGACGTAACGCTGGCCGAAAAGTTCTTGCCACAGACCGTGCCAGCGTACGCGGCCACCGAAACATTGCGCCGCTTGCAAAGCCGGTTTCCGGGCTATGAATACAAAGAAGCGGTACTGAACCCCACCAACCTGCGCGACCGCGCGAACGAATGGGAAGAGCGTGTCATCAACGACTTTCGGGACGGCAAGGCGGACCTGAAAAAAGAAGTGACCGGCGAGGTGGGCGAAGGCATGCACCGGGCCCTGTATGTGGCCCGCCCCATCACCATCAAGCAGCCGCAGTGCTTGGCTTGCCACAGCACGCCGCAGGTGGCGCCGCCCACCATGATCAAGGTGTATGGCGACAAGAACGGTTTTGGCTGGGGCATGAACGAAACGGTGGGCATTCAGGTGGTGAAGGTGCCCATGTACTTCCCGCTCGAAAAAGCGCGCCAGACTTTCTACAACGTGATGGGGGCCTTGGTCGCCAGCTTTGTCTTGCTGTTTGTGGTGCTCAATCTGTCGCTGTCGTCTCTGGTGATCGAGCCCATGGCCCGGCTCAACGCCAAGCTGGAAGACTTGGCCACCAAGGACTTTTTGACCGATTTGGTCAACCGCCGCCGCTTCTTTGAAAGGCTGGAGGCCGAGATGGCCGAGACGCGTATCAAGACCAGTAGTTTGTCGGTGGTGATGCTGGACATTGATTTCTTCAAGCGCATCAATGACACCTTTGGGCACGACTCCGGCGATGTGGTGCTCAAGGCTACGGCCCTGCGCGTGCGCGAGTTGCTGCGGTCGTCTGACTGTGCAGCACGGTTTGGCGGCGAGGAGTTCATCCTGCTGCTCAAGGAAACGCCCGTGGACGCAGCCATGGCGATGGCCGAGGCCGTACGGGCCCGCATCGCCAGCGTTCCGTTTGATTCGGTGGGCCATGTCAGCGCAAGCTTTGGCGTGGCTACCTGGGACCACAAGGAAGACAGCCACGCGCTGATCAAGCGGGCCGACACGGCGCTGTATGTCGCCAAGTCGCGCGGCCGCAATTGCGTGGTGCAAGCCGAAGAAGCGAAGTGAAATGAGGTGACAGCGCTGTGTGCGCCACAGTGTCAGGCTGTGGCCGCCTTGGCCTCTTCGTAGTCGGTGCGGTAGCTGGCGGCCAACGCAATCTTCTGCTTTTCGGTCAACAGTTTGCCGGCCATCTGGAAGAAGCGGTGTTCTTCTTCCTTCAAATGGTGCTCCACCTTGTCGGCCAGCTTCTTGGCCAGGGGCAGCCATGTAGGGCTGGCTGGGTCGGCCTCTTCGAGCGATTCAATCAGTTCATCGAGCTGGTGATGCTCCGAAATCGCGTGGCGTGACAGGTCGATGCCCGCGTCATGCGCCATCAGCGGAATGTAAAAGTGCCGCTCTTCTGCCAATTCATGCGCTGTAAGTTCGAGCTTGAGCTGTTCAAACAGCTCTTGGCGCTCAGGCGTGTCGCCACTGGTTTCGGTGAGTTGGCGGTACAGCGTGCGCTGCAGTTCGTGGCTCTCGCGCAGCGTTTCAAAGATGTTGGTATCGGTCATGGGGCTTCCCTGTTGTAGATGTTGTGATGTGGTGTGGAGTGAGATGACGTGCTTACTTCAGCACCTTGCGCGCAGCACCCACGCCGATGGCGGCTAGCACCACAAACACAACGGCCAGCACCAGGAACAGCACAAACAGCACCTTGGCAATACCCGCCGCACCAGCGGCGACCCCGGTAAAGCCCAGAGCGCCCGCGACCAGGGAAATCAGGGCAAAAATGATGGCGTACTTCAACATGGGGGCGCTCCTTGCAGTGGTTGTCAGGCAGCGTAGGGCTGCGAAAGGGTGTGCAGGAACGATAAAGGCCCGTGGTCAGACCGGTCGTCAGCTTCGGCGGTTTGCGGATGTAGGCGGAAGTCGCTGCGTGCGCCGCGCGTCTTGGGCGACCGGAAATGCATTCTTGTGAGAAGCCCAAAAGAAAAGCCGCAACGCGGGGTGCGTTGCGGCTTTTTTGACGTGGCAATGGGACGTTCGGTCTGTGTTCAACACATCGCTTGTGCGATATGACTTTGCCCGACGGACATTGGCGACTTTCGCGCCGTGGGCTTAAAGGCCAGCAGCAGCACGCAGCGCAGCGGCTTTGTCTGTCTTTTCCCAGCTGAACTCGGGCTCTTCGCGGCCGAAGTGGCCGTAAGCCGCGGTCTTTTCGTAGATCGGGCGCAGCAGGTCCAGCATCTGGATGATGCCCTTGGGGCGCAGGTCGAAGTGTTCCTTCACCAGTGCGGCGATGCGCTCGTCCGAAATCACGCCCGTGCCTTCGGTGTATACGGTGATGTTCATGGGCTGGGCCACGCCAATGGCGTAGGCCACCTGGATCTGGCACTGGCGCGCCAGGCCTGCAGCCACGATGTTCTTGGCCACGTAGCGCGCGGCGTAGGCGGCCGAGCGGTCTACCTTCGTTGGATCCTTGCCGCTGAAGGCGCCGCCGCCGTGGGGGCAGGCACCGCCGTAGGTGTCTACGATGATCTTGCGGCCGGTCAGACCGCAGTCGCCTTGCGGGCCGCCGATGACGAAACGGCCTGTGGGGTTGATCAGGTAGCGTGTGTCCTGCAGCCATTCCTTGGGCAGCACGGGCTTGATGATCTCTTCGATGATGGCTTCGGTGAACGAGGCCTTCATCTTGGTTTGCGTTTCGCTCTGGTCAGGGTGGTGCTGGGTGGAGAGCACCACGGTGTCGATGCTGTGGGGCTTGCCGTCCACATAGCGCATCGTCACCTGGCTCTTGGCGTCGGGCCGCAAAAAGGGCAGCCGGCCGTCCTTGCGCAGCTGGGCCTGGCGCTCGACAAGGCGGTGGGCGTAGTAGATGGGCGCGGGCATCAGCTCGGGCGTTTCGTCGCAGGCATAGCCGAACATCAGGCCCTGGTCGCCAGCGCCGGTGTTCAGGTGGTCGTCGCTGGCCTGGTCTACGCCCTGGGCGATGTCGTTCGACTGCTTGTCGTAGGCCACGAGCACAGCGCAGCCCTTGTAGTCGATACCGTAGTCGGTGTTGTCGTAGCCGATGCGCTTGATGGTGTCGCGCGCCACCTGGATGTAGTCCACGTGGGCGTTGGTGGTGATCTCGCCGGCCAGCACCACAAGGCCGGTGTTGGTCAGCGTTTCAGCGGCGACGCGCGAGCGGGGGTCTTGCTTGAAGATCGCATCGAGAATCGCGTCCGAGATCTGGTCGGCCACCTTGTCGGGGTGGCCTTCAGAGACGGATTCAGAGGTAAAGAGAAAGTCGTTCGCCATTTGAATAAACTCCTGTGTTCCGGCATTTGGGGCGTTGCCCTCACCCCGAAGGAGCTTTGGCGAACGCTTTAGCAGATTTTTTTTACGTCGCCCTGCAAGTTGCTCATTTAACTCAGCGACCCCGTTATTTTAATGCCAGTCGTCTTTCGAATCTTTTCCGTGTTTCCACTGTGGTTGCTGCATGCCATCGGCGCAGCCATGGGCTGGGTGGCGTTTGCCGCATCGCCCACGTACCGGCGCAGGTTTGTGGCGAACGTGGCATTGGCCGGGTATTCGTTGGGCGCCGTGCGTGCGGCTGTAGGCCATGCGGGGCGCATGGTGGCGGAGCTGCCGCGCCTGTGGCTTGGGACCCCGATGCCGTGCCAGTTGACGGGCGAGGCGTGCGTGGCTAGCGCATACGCCGCCGGGCGCGGCATTGTGCTTCTCACGCCGCACCAAGGGTGTTTTGAGTTGTCCGCCCAGGCGGTGGCGCGGCGCTGGAGCGCCGAGCGTGGCCCCATCACGGTGCTGTACCGCCCCGCACGCCAGGCGTGGCTGGCCAAGGTGATGGAGACGGCCCGCAACCGTCCCGGCATGCTGGCCGTGCCCACCACGCTGGCGGGTGTGCGCCAGATGATCAAAGCCCTGCGCCGGGGCGAGGCCGTGGGCCTGCTGCCCGACCAGGTGCCGCCGGACGGCCAGGGTCTCTGGGCGCCTTTTTTTGGGCGCGATGCCTACACCATGACGCTGGCCGTGCGGCTTGCGCAGCAGACGGGTGCAGCGGTTGTGCTGGTGCGCTGCGAGCGGCTGTCGTGGGGGCGCGGCTTTGTCACCCATTTCGAACCGCTGGCGCAGCCGCTGTCGGACCAACTCGACCTTGCCGTTGTGCAGATCAACCAGGCCATGGAACACCTCATCCGCCAATGCCCTGACCAATACCTCTGGGGCTATGCGCGCTACAAGCAACCGCGCGTGGACGCTGCGGCAGCGCCGGGAGCTTCTGCATGACCGGCCGACTGGGGGTGTGGTTCATGAGCGTGCTGGCGCTGCTGCCGCTGCCGGTGCTGCGTGGCATGGGCTGGGTGCTGGGGCAGGTGGCCTATGTGCTGGTAGTGCGGCGGCGCAAGGTGGCGCTGCGCAACCTGGCGCTGTGTTTCCCGGACTGGACCGAGTCGCGCCGCCGTGCCGTGGCACGCGCCAATTTCGTGGTGTTCTGCCAGGCGTGGCTGGACCGCAGCTGGCTCTGGGCCGCGCCGCAAGCCGTGGTGGAGCAGCGCGTTCGCCTCGCCGGGGCGGTGCATGAACTGGAGGGCGACACGCCCACCATTCTGTTCGCGCCGCATTTTTATGGCCTGGACGCAGGCGGCCTGGCGCTGCCGCTGAACACCGGCCGTGCGTTCACGTCCATCTTTGCCACCCACCCTGACCCGGCGGTGGATGCGTGGTTCATGGCGGGGCGCCAGCGCTTTGGCGACGTGCGCATGCTCAACCGCTCTGACGGCGTCAAACCCATCATTAATAACCTGCGCAAGGGCGGCCTGTTGTACCTGCTGCCCGACATGGACTATGGGCGCAATGATTCGGTGTTCGTGCCGTTCTACGGCGTGACAGCGGCCACCATCCCGTCGCTGTCGCGGTTTGCGCGGCTGGGGCGCGCCAAGGTGGTGGGGGTGTATTCGCGCATGACACCCACCGGCTATGTGGCCGAAGTCACTCCCGCCTGGTCCGACTACCCCACCGACGACGCCGAGGCCGACACGGAGCGCATGAACCGCGAACTGCAGGCTGTGATCGACACCATGCCCGAGCAGTACTACTGGGTGCACAAGCGCTTCAAGACTCGGCCCGAGGGTGAGCCTTCGGTGTACTCTTGAAACTATGAGTCAAATCAGGCTCTAGCGCTTATCCATAAAGCGCTTATAGCTATCATTTTGATTGCAAAAAGCGCTGAAGCTCCAGGGCCACGCGCTCGGGGTGCTCGTGCACGATCCAGTGCGATGCCTTCTCCACCTGCTGCAATTTCAGCTGCGGCACCCAGCCCGGCAGGCCATCGAGCAAACCGGGTAGCAAAGCAGGGTCGTCCATGCCCCACAGCACCAGCGTGGGCACCACCACGTTCAGCATGGAGTCGGGCAGGGTGATGGCCTGGGCGCCGGGGTCGCCCTCGCGCGGTGGGCGGATGGGACTGGCGCGGTAGTAGTTGCAAGCACCTGTCAGGCCCTGCTGCCACAGCGCGCGGTACTGGGCGCGCACGCTCTCTGTCAGCCACGCGGGGGCGGTGCCGTCGGGGGCGTTAAAAAAGGCAAACAGGCGGCGGAAGTCGTCTTCGGCCAGCAGCGTTTCGGCATCAGGCCTGCACAAGAAGTGCATGTACTGGCTGCCCGCCTGCTGCGCGGCGTTGTGCGACAGCTCCCGCACAAAGGCGCCAGGGTGCGGTGAGTTGATGATGGCCAGCCGCTTCATCAGCTGCGGCTGCTGGTTGGCCAGGTTCCAGGCCACGGCGCCGCCCCAGTCGTGCGCGACCAGCCCTTCCAGCGCGCCGCCAGGGCATTCACGGGCAATCAGCGCCACCAGATCCTGCACCAAGTGCTTGGCGCGGTAGGCATCGACCTCGGCCGGGCTGCTCGACGGGCCGAATCCGCGCAGGTAGGGCGCCACGCAGCGGTAGCCACCGTTTTCGGGGCGGGCAAAGTGCAGCAGCAGTTCGTCCCAGATGAACGCACCCTCGGGAAAGCCATGCAGAAACAGCAGCACCGGGCGGCCCGCCGCGCCGCTCACGCGACAGTGCAGGGTGGTTCCGTGGGGCAGAGGGACGTTGTCGGTTTGAATCATGGCGCTACGCATTTAATAGCTGGTAGCGCTTTATGGATAAGCGCTAGGGCCTAATTTGACTGAATATCCTCAGAATCATCGAGCTCTGGGGGCTCATCGGCGGGGGCCGGGGCTGCGTCGCCCGTGGCTTGCACCGGATGCGCCCATTGCCACAGCAGCTGTGCCACTTCGTCAACGCCTTGCTTCTTGAGGGCCGAGAACATCATCACCTCTCCGCCGGCCGCGTTCAGTCGCGTAATCGACAGGATCTTGGCTTGCTCGGAGCGCGTGAGCTTGTCTGCCTTGGTCAACACGATGAGGAATTTCAGGCCTTCTTCCACCCGTGGGCGCAGCACTTCAAGCAGGGCTTCGTCCAGCTCGGTCAGACCCAAGCGCGGGTCGCACAGCAAGACGATGCCGGTGAGTCCGGGGCGGCTGACCAGGTAATTGACCATCACCTGCTGCCAGCGCACCTTGTCCGACCGCGACACCTTCGCGTAGCCGTAGCCGGGCAAATCGGCCAGCACTGCGTCGGTCACGCCGTGCTTGCCCAGAGAGAACAGGTTGATGTGCTGCGTGCGCCCGGGCCGCTTGGAGGCGAACGCCAGCTGCTTTTGCTGTGTGAGCGTGTTGATGCAGGTGGATTTGCCCGCGTTGGAGCGGCCCACAAAGGCGATCTCGGGCACGTGGATGGGCGGCAGGTGGTGCAGCTGCGCGGCCGTGGTCAGGAACTTGGCGGTGTGCATCCAGCCCATGGCGATCTTGGCGTCAGGTGCGGGCGGAAGGGAGCCAGCAACTGGCGCGGTGGGGGATGTCGTCATGGGAAGTTGGGAGAGAAAGAACCATCATTGTAGAATCGCGAGGTTTTGCGCACATAAACACAGACCCTCGATATGAAGTTGCTCGCCTCTTTGCTGACGGCTGCCATCCTGGCAGCACCTGTTTTTTCGGCCAATGCAGCAGGGGAAACTCCTGCGGCGCCTCCCAAGGCGGCCAAACCGGATCTCGTCAAGGGCGAGGCCAGCTACACCGCGGTGTGTGCGGCCTGCCACGGCGCAGATGGCAACTCGGCCATTGCCGCCAACCCCAAACTGTCTCAGCAGCACCCAGAGTATCTGGTCAAGCAATTGCAGGAGTTCAAGTCCGGCAAGCGCAACAATGCCGTCATGAAGGGCTTTGCTTCGGCCCTCAGCGATGACGACATGAAGAACATCTCTTATTGGGTGGCGTCCAAGGCTGCCAAGCCAGGGTTTGCCAAAGAAAAAGAACTGGTCTCCCTGGGCGAGCGCATTTACCGCGGTGGCATTGCTGACCGCCAGATTGCTGCCTGCGCAGGCTGCCACAGCCCCAACGGTGCAGGCATTCCTGCCCAATACCCCCGCCTGTCGGGCCAGCATGCCGACTACACAGTGGCACAGCTGAACATGTTCCGCGACGGTTCGCGTGCCAACAGCACGCAGATGAACCAGGTGGCCGCCAAGCTAAACGACAAGGAAATCAAGGCTGTGTCGGACTACATCGCTGGCCTGCGCTGATTGATCACTGTGAAACGATGGCCTGGTTGACCGGGCCGCACGGAACCTACCGCCAATAACAAACCCAAAACGGGCGGGTCCATCGAACAGATGGCCCCGCCCTTTTTCTTTCGCGCCCCGTTGCCCCTTTTCATTCATGTCCGACAACACCCAAGGCCTTAGCCTGAAGTCTGGCTCCCAGGCCCTGCGCGCCGGGGTCGAACTGCTGTCCTCCATGCGGTTCGCCATCTCGCTGCTGACGGTGATCTGTATTGCCTCGGTGATCGGCACGGTGCTCAAGCAGCACGAGCCTGCGGCCAACTACGTCAACCAGTTTGGACCGTTCTGGGCCGAGCTTTTTGCAGCGATCCAGCTCAACGCGGTGTACAGCGCCTGGTGGTTTTTGCTCATCCTGGCTTTTCTGGTGCTCAGCACCTCGCTCTGTATTGCCCGCAACACGCCAAAGATCCTGATCGACCTCAAGGTCTACAAGGAAAACATCCGCGAACAGAGCCTGAAAGCCTTTCACCACAAGGCTGAGGCCGAACTGCCCCAAAGCGCCGAAACCGAAGCGCGCCGCATTGGCACGATGCTGGCCGGTGGCGGCTGGAAGGTACGCCTGCAGCAACGCGACACCGCCGCAGGCCCTGGCGCCGGGTGGATGGTGGCGGCCAAGGCGGGCGCGGCCAACAAGCTGGGCTACATCGCTGCTCACAGCGCCATCGTGCTGGTGTGCGTGGGCGGCCTGTTGGACGGTGACCTGGTTGTGCGCGCGCAGATGCTGCTGGGCGGCAAGTCGGTCTACACCGGTGGCGGTCTGATTGCCGATGTGAAGCCCGAACACCGCCTGTCCGAACGCAACCCGACTTTCCGGGGCAACTTGTTGGTGGCCGAAGGCACGCAGTCGAGCACGGCCATCCTGAACCAGTCAGACGGCGTGCTGCTGCAGGACCTGCCCTTTGCCATCGAGCTCAAGAAGTTCATCGTGGAGTACTACTCCACCGGCATGCCCAAGCTGTTTGCCAGCGAAATCATCATCCACGACAAGGCCACGGGCGAGAAAACGCCGGCCCGGGTCGAGGTCAACCACCCAGCCAGCTACAAGGGCATCGAGATTTACCAGTCGAGTTTTGACGATGGCGGCTCGCTGCTCAAGCTGCGCGGCGTGCCCATGGTGGCGGGCGCCAAGCCCATCGACGTGGAAGGCGTGATGGGCAGCTCCACCCAGCTCACCAACAACGGCGGCGCCCCGGGCAGCGAGACGCTGACGCTGGAGTTCACCGCGTTGCGCACCATCAACGTGGAGAACTTTGCGGACGCAGGCGGCAGCGGCTCGGGGGTTGATGTGCGCAAGGTAGATCTGCGCGAGTCGGTAGAGTCGCGCCTGGGCGCTGCCAATAAAACCGTGACCAAGAAAGAGCTGCGCAACGTCGGCCCCAGCGTGAGCTACAAGCTGCGCGACGCCGCGGGCCAGGCCCGCGAGTTCCACAACTACATGCTGCCCGTGGACACCGGCGATGGCGTGCCCGTGTTCCTGCTGGGCGTGCGTGAGACGCCCTCCGAGCCATTCCGTTACCTGCGTGTGCCCGCCGACGACAAGGGCAGCATGGACGGCTTTTTGCGCATGAAAACGCGCGCTGGCCGACCCCGAGGCGCGCGAGGAGGCCGTGCGGCGCTACGTGTCGCAGGCCATTGATGCGTCGCGCCCCGACCTGGCAGACCAGCTCCAGCAGTCGGCATCGCGCGCGCTGGCCCTGTTTGCGGGCCAGGGCATGGTCGATGGCAAGCCCACCGGCGGCCTGCAGGCCGTGTCGGACTTCATGGAAGCCAATGTGCCCGAAGCCGAGCGCGCTCGCGCAGGCGAGGTGCTGGTGCGCATCTTGAACGGCACCTTGTTTGAGGTTGCCCAGCTCTCGCGGCAGCGCGCGGGGCTTCCCGCCCTACCGCAGGACGACCAGACCCAGGGCTTCATGACCCAGGCGGTGCTGTCGCTCAGCGATGCGCAGATTTACCCCGCGCCGCTGGCGTTTGAACTGAAAGACTTCACTCAGGTGCAGGCCAGCGTGTTTCAGGTGGCGCGAGCCCCCGGCAAGAACATTGTCTATTTGGGCTGCGCCTTGTTGATCCTGGGCATTTTTGCCATGCTCTACGTGCGCGAACGTCGCATCTGGGTGTGGCTGGCGCCGCAGGACGGCCGCACCCACGCCACCATGGCCTTGTCGACCAACCGCAAGACCATGGACGGCGACCAGGAGTTTGTCCAGCTCGCACAGAAACTGATCGGGGCCACGCCCCGCGAAGGCAACGCATGAACACCGCCACGACAACGACCACCACCATCTCCCTGAATGAGGGCTTTTTTGCCCGCCGCAACTGGTTCGACTGGCTGTTTGCAGCCATCGTGCTGGTAGGCGGCCTGTATGCGCTGCAGCGGTACGGCAGCTTTATGGATGTTTACGAAAAAGGCATTCTGTTGGGCACCATCCCGTGCACCATTTGGTTGTGCTGGTTCTGGCGGCCGCTGCGGGCGCTTCTGCTCATCGTGGCGGCGGTGGCGTTGATGGCCATCGGGTTGTATCAGCAAGACGGTGCAGGCAGTCTGGCCAGGGCCGATACGGTGTTTGGCCTCAAGTATTTTCTGTCGAGCCAGTCCGCCATTCTGTGGATGAGCATGTTGTTCTTCATGAGCACCATCTTTTACTGGGTGGGCATGTTCTCGCGCGGCGAAGGCAAGACTATGAGTTTGCTCGGTTCGCGCATTGCCTGGGTGGCCGTCGCCATGGCACTCATCGGCACACTCGTGCGCTGGTATGAGAGTTACCTGATCGGCCCTGACATCGGCCACATTCCAGTTAGCAATTTGTACGAAGTGTTCGTGCTGTTCTGCTGGATGACGGCAGCTTTCTATCTGTATTACGAAGAGCAGTACGACACGCGCGCCTTGGGCGGGTTCGTCATGCTGGTGGTGAGCGCTGCGGTGGGCTTTTTGCTCTGGTACACCGTGGTGCGCGAGGCGCATGAAATCCAACCTTTGGTGCCTGCACTGAAAAGCTGGTGGATGAAGCTTCACGTACCGGCCAACTTCATCGGTTATGGGACCTTCGCGCTGGCCGCCATGGTGGCCTTCGCCTACCTCATCAAGCAGCAGGCCACCGAAACCCGCTGGTACAAGCTGGCGCCGCTGTGGCTGCTGGGTGTTGTGCTGTGTTTTGAACCCATCGTGTTCCGCCAGGGTGCGACGGAAAGTGGCGGCAGCTACTGGATGGTGTACTTCGGCATCTCGGCGCTGATCGTGGCGAGCATTCTTCTGGGGCGCAAGCGCATTGCCGAGCGTCTGCCGTCTTTCGAAATTTTGGACGATGTGATGTACAAGTCCATCGCCGTGGGTTTTGCGTTCTTCACCATCGCTACGGTGCTGGGCGCCCTGTGGGCCGCCGAGGCCTGGGGCGGTTACTGGAGCTGGGACCCGAAGGAAACCTGGGCGCTGATCGTCTGGCTCAACTATGCCGCCTGGCTGCACATGCGCCTCATGAAGGGCCTGCGTGGCACGGTGTCGGCGTGGTGGGCTCTGGTGGGCCTGGCGGTCACCACATTCGCCTTTCTGGGGGTGAACATGTTCCTGAGCGGCTTGCACAGCTACGGCACTTTGTGATGCTCTGGCGGGGTGCCGGGGCATAAGCGTCGGCGGGCAACAACTATTGCGTCTTCGGTGTAACCTGAACGGTCCAGGGAACGAACTAACAGTTGTCCTGCTCTACCGCACAGCTGTTTCAACCCGAGAACGACCGGAGGCCCGCCCATGACATACCACCGCAATACAGGTTTCAATCACCCCATCCCTTCGGAAATCACCCCCCGCGCGGTGTACGAAGACCGCCGCCAGATGCTGCGGCTGATGGCAGGTGGCGCTGCTGGCGCTGCCATGGCAGCTTGGGCAGGGCGGGAGGCCATGGCCCAACAAGCCCAGGTAGCCCGCCCGGGCAAGCTGGCTGTGCTGGCAGGCGCCAAGTCCACGGTCGCTGGCGCCATGTCGATGGAAAAACTCACCGACTACAAAGACGCGAGCACCTACAACAACTTTTACGAGTTCGGCACGGACAAGGCCGACCCCGCGCGCAACGCGCACACACTCAAGACCACACCCTGGACGGTAGAGGTTGAAGGGCTGGTCAAGAAACCAGGCAAATACGGCATTGAAGACCTGCTCAAGCTGAGCGCGCAGGAAGAGCGTATTTACCGCCTGCGCTGCGTGGAGGGCTGGTCCATGGTCATCCCGTGGGTGGGTTATTCGCTGGCAGAACTTATCAAACGCGTGGAGCCGCAGGGCAATGCAAAGTACGTGGAGTTTGTGACGCTGGCCGATAAGGCGACCATGCCTTTTGTGGGTTCGCGGGTACTCGATTGGCCCTATGTGGAAGGTCTGCGCATGGATGAGGCCATGCACCCTCTCACGCTGCTGACGTTTGGCATGTACGGTGAGGTGTTGCCCAACCAGAACGGTGCGCCGGTGCGCCTGGTGGTGCCTTGGAAATACGGTTTCAAGAGCGCCAAGAGCATCGTCAAGATCCGCTTTGTCGAGAAAGAGCCTGGCACCGCCTGGAACAAGGCGGCCAAGCAGGAATACGGTTTTTACTCCAACGTGAACCCCGAAGTGGACCACCCACGCTGGAGCCAGGCCACTGAGCGCCGCATTGGTGAAGACGGCCTGTTTGCCAAGAAGCGCAAGACGCTGATGTTCAACGGCTACGAAGCCCAGGTGGGGCAGCTCTACGCGGGCATGGACCTCAAGAAGTTCTACTGATCCTTTGTCTGCTGCGTCCTGCACTCGCCCTCGGGCGAGTCTTTTGTGACGCGCGAGCCCATGCGAAAACTTCTGCTCCATCCCGCCGCCAAACCCGTGGTGTTTGTGCTGTGCCTGCTGCCCTTGGCCTGGCTGGTTTACGCCGCGCTGGCGAATCAGCTGGGCGCCAATCCCGCCGAGGCTTTGATCCGCGCCACAGGGGACTGGACGCTGCGCGCGCTGTGCCTGGTTCTGGCCGTGACACCTCTGCGGGTGCTCACGTCGACCCCGCAGCTCGCCCGGTTTCGGCGAATGTTCGGCTTGTTTGTGTTTTTCTACGCCGTGCTGCATCTGCTCAGCTACAGCTGGTTTGACATGGGTTTTGATGTGGCCGACATCGTGCGGGACATCATCAAGCGGCCTTTCATCCTCGTTGGCTCGCTGGCGCTGTTGCTGCTGACGCTGCTGGCGGCTACCTCTTTCAACCGCGCCATCAAGGCGATGGGAGCGAAGCGCTGGCAGGCGCTGCACCGGACGGTGTATGCCGTTGCGGCGCTGGCAATCCTTCACTTCTTCTGGATGCGTGCGGGCAAGAATGACTTTGGCGAGGTGGCGGTGTACGCGGCCATTCTTGCGGCATTGCTGGGGTGGCGCGTGTGGAACATGCTGCGTAAGCGGCGTGCTGCAAGGGCGGGGGCTTCATCTGCGGCTGCGTCGCGCACATCCGCTCGCACCAACTAGGCTGTTTGCTATAAAATATATAGCTATTAGCGCTTATTGGATAAGCGCTAGAGGCCTATTTGACTCATATTTTTGAGTCAACGTCCCATGGTCGGCAGGGCGGGGCGCATCTGGCGCGAGACGGGGTCAATAAAGGCCGTGGGGATCTGGTAGGCCCTGTCGTCAAACAGATCTATGCCACACATCAGGTTTTCGATCCAGTGGAAGAAATCGTTGATCGCTTCCTTGCCCACGATGGGCGCGCCGTGTTGTGGCACCAGCATCGAGATGTCCAGCTGCCGTGCCATGCGCGTCCACATGCGCAAGATCTTGTTGGACACCATGTACCGGCGGTGAAACCCTTCCATGCGCGGAATGTGCGCCTTGAGATCGGTGATGGGCACGCGCGCTTCGGCGCCTGACATCATCGACACCCCGAGGTCTCCGGTAAACAGGATGCGGCTCACCGGGTCATAGAAGTGAAAGTTGCCTTCGGAGTGCATGAAGTGCGCGGGCAGCAGCACCAGTTCATGGCGCCCCAGCGGCAGATGGCCACCACTGTCGGGCACGCCGATGACGCGGTTTTCTGTTTTGCCCACCTTGGTGAAGTGCGGCGCAAAACGCTCCCACACCCGCGAGATCACCAGATTGGCCTTGGTGCTGGTCATCCACCGGTCGAGCGACGCAATGATGTCCGGGTCCGCATGGGAGGCGATCACGTACGACAGCTTGTGGGGTGGGAAATGTTTGGTCATTCCCATGAACAACTCATTGAATGCAAGGTTGCCGCCCGGGTCGATGATGGCGCCCGTGTCGTCGTCCACAATCAAGAACTGGTTGGCTTGCACCGCCTGGCCGTCCTCTTCAATGAGGTCGGTGAACATCAGGCAAGCGTGGTTCTTGTCGCGGTAAAGTTCGATGGCCATGGCCGTCCTGCTGTGCAATAAAGCGCAGACTGTACGAGTGCCACGGCGTTGGACGCTTGATGGAGATCAAGCGAAGAGAGAATGAATGACCACGCGCCGTGGTCAGCACGCAGAGCTTGTCAGCGGGGTGCCGACGCGGCCGGGGCAGGCATCGGGGCCGCGACGTCGGCTGCGGAGGAACTGCCACCTGGAGTGAGCGTCTGCGGCAACGTGGCCCGTTGGGTGGCCGCTGGCCCGGTAGGCAGAAACAGAGGGCCACGTTGTCCGCAACCCGCAAGGGCCGCCGCACTGGCAGCAAGGACAAGTGTCCTGACTAGAATTTGGGGAGCTTTCAACATGCGCAAATTGTAATGACCGACCTTGAATTTCTGGACCACGCCGAAAAACTGCTTGCCGGCGTCGAGCGCAGTTGTGACTTGATCAACGACACCACCGATGCTGATGTCGACGCCCAGCGCTCAGGCGGTATGGTGACGCTGACATTTCCCAACCGCAGTCAGATCGTGATTAACCTGCAAAAGCCGTTGCATGAGGTCTGGATGGCCGCAAAGTCTGGGGGTTACCACTACCGGTTTGATGGAAGCCTGTGGCAGGACACCAAAGGAGCTGGGGAGTTTTTTGCATGCCTCAGCCGCGATGCGGCTTTGCAGTCCGGATTGCCCCTGGCCTTTTCTGCCTGACCCTGGGATGAGCTGCGTGCCGGATGGGCAGCAGCTTTGATAAGGTTTGATCTGGCTGTGGGCAATGGGGGGCATGAACCCATCGATCAGTTGCGGAACAGATCGAGAATTCGACTGCGTTCCTCTGCGGGCGGTGGCGTTGTGGGTGCCACCGCTGAGGATGCCGATCTGTCATCCAGCCCGACGCTTCCCACGCCCCCGTTGCGCGCGTATTCGTCATAGAACCACTCGCCCCCCACGTTCACCACGCCAGGGGGGACTGGTGTCTCCATCACAGGCACGCCTTTGAGCGCTTGCTGCATGAAACTAATCCACACCGGCAGGCTGAGGCCGCCACCCGTCTCGCGGTTGCCAAGGTTGCGCGGTGTGTCGTAGCCAATCCAGGTAACCGCCGCAATAGTCGGTTGGTATCCTGCAAACCAGGCGTCCCACGAGTCATTGGTCGTACCCGTTTTCCCGTACAAATCCGGCCGTTTGAGAGTGCTCTGCGCACGAGCAGCCGTCCCCGACCGAGTCACTTCTTGCAGCAAGCTGTTCATGATGAACGCATTGCGCGCATCAATGGCCCGCGGCTGTTCACTGGTCACGGGAGGCGTGGTCTCGGAGATGACGCGGCCTTTGTGATCAGTGACCTTGGTGATAAGCCAAGGGTTCATGCGATAGCCGCCATTGGCAAACACCGAATACCCCGCTGCCACCTGCAGCGGCGTAACGGAGCCCGCGCCCAGCGCCATGGTCAGATAAGCAGGATGTCGATCCGCATCAAATCCGAACCGCGAGACCCATTCCTGCCCCGCCTTGGGGCCAACGGCCTGGAGAACGCGGATGGAGATCATGTTCTTGGACCGGGCGAGCCCGGTACGTAGGCTCATGGGGCCGTCGTATTTGCCGTCGTAGTTCTTCGGTTCCCAAGGTTGGCCACCCGTCACACCAGCATCAAAAAACAGGGGAGCGTCGTTCACGATAGTCGCTGGTGTGAACCCCTTCTCCAGAGCCGCAGAATAGATAAAGGGTTTGAAACTGGAGCCCGGCTGGCGCCACGCTTGCGTGACGTGGTTGAACTTGTTCTTGTCAAAGTCAAACCCGCCCACCAGCGCACGGATGGCTCCGGTACGAGGATCCAGAGCAACGAAAGCGCCCTCAACCTCCGGCAGCTGTGTGATTTCCCAGGTGTTCTTGGGCGTCTTGACCACACGGATCACCGCTCCGCGACGAATCTTGATATTGGGGGGGGCCTTGTCACTGAGTCCCGATTGGGCGGGCTTGAGCCCGTCACCCACAATCTCCAGCGTATCGCCGTTGGCACGAGCTGCAACGATTTTTCGCGCACTCGCCTCCAGCACGACTGCTGAAAGCACGTCGCCGTTGTCCGGGTGGTTGGCGAGTGCGTCGTCAATGGCGTCCTCGACCTCCTGGGCAGCGGTGGGGAGCGCGACAAATTTCTCGGGGCCACGGTACTGTTGGCGTCGTTCATAGTCCATGATGCCCTTGCGCAGCGCGCCATAGGCAGCGTCTTGCTCTGCGGCGTTGAGCGTGGTGTACACGTTCAATCCTCGGGTGTAGGCCTCATTGCCATACTGCGCGAAGATGAGTTGACGCGCCATTTCAGCCACGTACTCTGCATGCACTCGCGTGTTGTCCGGACCCGTGCGTATCTTCAGTTCTTCCTTCTTTGCATCGACTGCGTCTTGTGCAGAGATGAACCCGTTCTCCTGCATGCGCTCAATGATGTAAAGCTGGCGTGACCGAGCACGTTTTGGATTGCTGATGGGGTTGTAAGCGGAGGGCGCCTTCGGCAACCCCGCCAGCATGGCGGCTTCAGCGATGGAGACGGATTTAAGCGGTTTACCGAAATAGGCCTCTGAAGCTGCTGCGAAACCATATGCTCGATTTCCCAGATAAATCTGGTTCATGTAAATCTCAAGAATTTGGTCTTTTGACAACAAATGCTCTAATTTAAATGTCAGTAAGATTTCGTAAATTTTGCGTGTAAATGTTTTTTCTGATGAAAGATAAACATTACGAGCCACTTGCATGGTGATGGTCGACGCCCCTTGGCTTTTTACCTTGCCTAAGTTTGCAAGACCCGCTCGCATTACGCCTTTGTAGTCAACGCCTCCATGTTGAAAGAAGCGTGTGTCTTCGATGGCGAGGACGGCGTCTTTCATGACTTTCGGAATTTCGCCGATCGGCGTGAGGTTGCGTCGTTCTTCGCCAAACTCTCCAAGCAGCGCGCCTTCTGAAGAGTAGACCCTCAGAGGCAACTTTGGCCTGTAGTCTGCAAGGTCAGAGACATCTGGAAGGTTCGGGTAAGCCACAGCAAGGGCCACAGCGATCGTGAGAACCATTGCCAGAGCGCCTGCCGCGGCAAGCCCCGTCAACCAAACTAAAACGCGGAAAACCCAGCGAATCCAAGCGGGGAGTTGTCGCGATGAGGTGTTGTCCGATTTCTTCTCGGAGGGTTTCGAGGGGGAAGTCCGCGGCATATCGCTCCGATGGGGTAAGACAGTGCATTATAAAAAATGTCTGACCCATAGACGACTGAAATGCGTTGCGCATCGTTCTGTTGAACTTGCCGAAAGGCGGTCCACTCGCGCTGAGTGGCATTGCATCAGGACAAATTTCCGTCTGCTTTTGGCAACGCTCCAAAGGTGTTACAGCGGGAAAATTCTTTGCCGGAGAACTATCTTACTGATAGCATTCATGTGAAGTGTTAAGTTTTGTTGCCTCATTTTGGCAAGTTACAGGGGACCAATCTTGAGCTCAATGGGGTCTTTGTTCAGTCGCCAGTCCGCACCGCTGCTGGGAATCGACATCAGCTCTTCCAGCGTCAAGCTGGTGGAGTTGGGTCGTGATAAGGCGGGTGGTCTGGTTCTAGAGCGTTGTGCTATCGAGCCGCTGGAGCGCGGTTGGATCACTGACGGCAATATCGAGAAATTCGATGAGGTTGCAGACGCCCTACGCCGGCTTGTGAAAAAAAGCGGCACGAGAACGAAAAACGTCGCACTAGCGTTGCCACCGTCTGCTGTCATTACCAAGAAGATCACTTTGCCTGGTGGAATGACTGAGCAAGAGCTTGAAGTGCAAGTCGAGTCCGAAGCCAATCAGTACATCCCGTTTTCGCTCGATGAAGTGAGTTTGGATTTCTGTGTGATAGGTCCGAGCAAAAATGCGCCTGGGGACGTCGACGTGCTGATTGCTGCTTCGCGGCGTGAAAAAGTCCAAGATCGCCAAGGCTTGGCCGAGGCCGCAGGGCTTAAGCCTGTCGTCGTTGATATCGAGTCTCACGCATCCCGCCTCGCCGCAGGCCGACTGATCGAGGCATTGCCAAAAAACGGCGTCGACGCCATGGTGGCACTTTTTGAAGTTGGCGCCTTAACTACCAGCATGCAAGTCATTCGAAACGAAGAAGTTTTGTATGACCGTGACCAAGCTTTCGGCGGCGCCCAGCTGACGCAATTGATTGTTCGGCAGTACGGTTTTTCGGTCGAAGAAGCCGAGAGCAAAAAGAGAAATGGTGACCTGCCGGAAGATTATCAGGCAGCAGTTTTGCGTCCATTTGTAGACAGCATGGCGCAAGAAATTGGAAGGGCATTGCAGTTCTTCTTCACCAGTACGCCGCACAACCGTGTGGATCACATCATGCTTGCAGGTGGGTCAGCACCTTTACCTGGGTTGACTGAGGCGGTTACCCAGCAGACAGGATTTGCTTGTAGCGCAGTCAACCCTTTTGATGGCATGGAAATCGGAAGTTCCGTTCGTCTGAAAAAAATGGTCCGTGAAGCCCCATCCTACCTGACGTCTTGTGGCTTGGCCATGCGGAGGTTCTTGCAGTGATATTGATTAATTTACTTCCGCACCGGGAGGCTGCGCGTAAACGCCGGAAAGAAGCCTTCCAGGCGACTATGTTTGCTTCCTTTATGGTGGGACTGGTTATTGCAGGAGCCATCTATTGGTGGTTTCAGATGATGATTACAGCGCAGCAGGAGAAAAATGCATTTCTGCAAAGTGAAATAAAAATTCTTGAGAATCAAATAAAAGAGATTGCAACAATTGAAGATGAAATCGCAGCACTGAGAGCGCGCCAAAAAGCAGTTGAAGATTTGCAATCTGACCGAAACCTGCCAGTTCATTTGCTCAATGAGCTGGTGAAGCAAGTTCCTGATGGAGCGTATGTCAATAGCATCAAGCAGACCGAGCAAGTTATTGAGATGAAAGGCATTGCTCAATCAAATGAACGGGTCTCAGAAATGTTGCGAAATTTGACTGACAATACGCCATGGCTATCAAAGCCAGAACTAGTTGAAATTGTTGCAAGTAATATAAATCTGACGCCTAGGGATCAGCGAAGGGTCTCTACATTTAACTTGCGTTTCAGATTGATGCGCACTGGCGAAGTTCAGAAGGCGAAAGAACCCGCTAGTTCTGGTGTTGTGATGGGGAAGTAAAATATGTCTAAAAAAACAGCTTCGTCCATTGATTTGGTTGCTTTGCAGGAAAAAACCGTAAGGCAATTTCGCAACCTCGACACCAAGGACCCGTCACTTTGGCCAGTTGCGCCCAAAGTGCTGCTTTGCCTTTTCATTGCGATAGGTGTGGCGGCCGCTCTGTGGTTCGGGAAAATTAATGAATTTGAGGCGGAGCTGGAGGTGGAAGCGGCAAAGGAGCAGGCGCTTCGTACAGATTACCAAGCTAAGCTGTTGAAGGCAGTGAGCTTGGATGCGCTGAAACGGCAACGGGAGCAAGTGCAGCAGTATGTCATTCAACTGGAAAAACAACTGCCTAGTAAAGCCGAAATGGCTGCACTTCTGTCGGATATTAATCAGGCGGGGCTGGGGCGAAGCTTGCAGTTCGAGTTGTTTCGCCCAGGGCAAATTGTAGTTCGTGAGTACTATGCGGAATTGCCAATTGCGGTGCGAGTGACAGGAAAGTACCATGACATGGGATCGTTTGCTTCGGATATTGCGCACTTATCTCGTATTGTCACATTAAATAATATATCGATTGCTCCTACTGCTAAGGATTCCGGATCTTTGACGATGGATGCAACGGCTCGCACGTTTAGATACCTAGATCCTGAAGAAATTCAGGCGCAAAAGCAAGTATTGGGGGCCAAGAAGCAATGACTTTAAATCGAATGGTTTTTGCATTTCTGACACTACCTTTGCTGTTGGGGTGTGGTGCTTCTGGGGACGATGAGTTGCGACAATGGATGTCCGAGTTGCGTGCCACAACCAAACCCAAGGTGATACCACTTGCAGAGCCGAAACAATTTTTCCCTCAAGCGTACTCAGAGGACTCCGGCATTGAGCCGTTCAACTCTTTAAAACTGACGCAAGCATTACGTAGAGATTCAACGCAACTGGCTTCAAATGCGGCTTTGATAGCACCTGAGATGGCACGCCGAAAGGAACCATTGGAATCTTTCCCGTTGGATGTAATGGCAATGGTGGGAAGTTTGGACAAAAAAGGTATTCCAACTGCCTTGCTAAAAGTAGACAACCTTTTATATCAAGTTCGGGTCGGGAACTATATTGGTCAGAATTACGGGAAGATAACTCGAATCAATGAGAGTTCCATCCAGTTGCGTGAGATAGTGCAAGATGCTACTGGTGATTGGGTCGAGCGCGCCGCTGCGTTGGATCTGCAAGAGGGTAAAAAATGAAATACGTCAAATTTTATACACACAAGCTGTGTCAGTGTGCACTGGCCATGTCGGCAGCGTTATGCGTACCACTTGAATCGTGGGCCCAATCTGCCATTCAGTCGGTTGTTGGTAGCACGCAAAATGGGGTCGATGTGGTGCGGATCGATTTTTCGGAGCCGCCTCAAGGTTTGCCCACTGGTTTCTCAATTCAATCGCCCGCTCGAATTGCTCTGGATTTTCCTTCGACAACAAATGCTAGTGGAAGAACTGCTTTTGAGGTCAACCAAGGTAATTTGAAATCAGTAAATGTCGTTCAGGCTGGGGATCGTTCGAGAGTTGTTCTGAATCTGAAAAGTGCATCTTCTTACCAAGCTGAGATTCAAGGAAAATCCCTATTAATCTCTTTGGGTAACAGTCTGTCTCCAGGCGCAAATGCCCCGTCCGCCCAGTCCCAAGCACAAGTACAAGTGTTCTCAGACAGTGGCGGCTCTGATATTCTCGCCATAAAAGACGTAGACTTCCGTAGAGGTTCAGACGGCTCGGGTCGGGTTGTCATAACGCTTGCATCCAGTCAAGTCGGCGTGGATATCAGGCAGCAGGGCAAAGGGTTGGTTGTTGACTTTCTTAAGTCTTCCTTGCCCGAGGGGTTGCGCCGGAAACTAGACGTTGCTGATTTTGGTACACCTGTCCAGGTTATCAATACGACACAGCAAGGCGAAAAAGTGCGCATGCTCATAGAGCCTGTAGGTGAATGGGAGCATAGTGCCTACCAAAGCGATAGTCAGTTCGTTGTTGAGGTTCGCCAAAAGAAAGTAGACTTGGCAAAGTTAACTCAGGGACCTGGCTATAGTGGCGAAAAACTTTCGCTCAATTTTCAGAATATTGAAGTACGGTCTTTGCTACAAGTCATTGCGGATTTTACAAACTTCAATATAGTAACCTCGGACACGGTAACGGGGTCGCTGACACTGCGACTGAAAGATGTTCCTTGGGATCAGGCGCTCCAAATAATCATGGATGCCAAGGGTTTGGGCATGCGTAAAACCGGAACTGTATTGTGGATAGCGCCGAAGGACGAGATTGATGATCGGACCAAAAAGGACTACGAAGCTGCTGCCGCGATTCAAAAGTTGGAGCCTCTAAGGACCCAAGCATTTCAGATGAACTATGCAAAAGCCGTGGATATGGTTGTTCAACTAACCACTTCAAGTGGCGGTGGTGGGGGAGGAACTTCCAACCGATTCTTGTCCGAGCGCGGTAGTGCTATCGCTGAGCCTCGCACCAATCAGTTGTTCGTAACGGACACGCCCACTAAGCTTGAAGAAGTTCGGCAATTGCTTTCTACCCTCGACGTTGCTGTCAGGCAGGTGATGATTGAAGCGCGAATTGTTGAGGCATCGGACACTTTCGGACGGTCTCTTGGCGTCAGGCTCGGGGCGACAGACCTGCGCGCCAATCGTGGTGGTGATGGCGGATATGGCATCGGAGGCTCCAACCGTGTTGCATTCGGCACAAGTTACAGCAATGCTGTTTCGTCGACAAGTGCTGGAGGCGCCGTCAACACCCTGGGTAATTTTGTAAACCTCCCCGCGCAGGCGCAAGGAGGGTACGATCCATCCAGCTTTGCAATATCTATTTTTAATTCCGCTGCAAACAGATTTTTAAACCTTGAAATTTCTGCCCTTGAAGCTGACGGGAAAGGAAAAATTGTATCAAGCCCGCGGGTTGTTACGGCTGATCAAACTAAGGCCTCTATTGAGCAAGGCACTGAATTTCCATATCCAGTCACCGCCCCGAATGGCGGGACAGTTATAGCATTCAAGAAAGCCGTTCTCAAGTTGGAGGTCACGCCACAAATCACTCCGGAAGGAAATATTATTCTGGACTTGGATGTTAACAAGGATAGCCCTGGCGAAGTATTAAATAATGTGCGTGCTATAAATACCAAGCACATTAAGACCCAGGTACTTGTCGAGAATGGGGGTACCGTTGTTATTGGAGGCATCTTTGAGCTGTTTGAAGACACCACTGAGAGCAAAGTTCCCGTTTTGGGTGACATCCCTGCGTTGGGTAATTTGTTTAAAACTCGGACTAAACAAGCAAATAAACAGGAAATGCTTGTATTCATAACGCCTAAAGTTATCACCGAACGTACATCGGCTCGTTGAAATATAGTTGTTGATAGGATGTAAAATGCTAAAAATATTCAAGCTTTCTGCTCTGATGGTCGTGGGAGGGTTGGTTGCCTGTGGAGGTGGGGGGGGGAGCCCAGGCTCTTCGAATTTGCCTTACAGTATTTCTGTGCGGGCTGAAAAAACCCAGTTGCCAATCAATATTGGAAATCAACCGGCTGGTATCGGCGCGTATGCTTCATACACCACTACTATTTATGTGGAGGCGCGAAAAGGTGGGGCGCCTATTCCTGGCGGAGAAGACATTTTCGCGTGTAATCTTGCCAGTGGTCTAGATTCTGGTGCTCTTTATTATTTAGATGGTGATGACGAGCACGAGGATGACGATGGGAATCCACTCGCCTTCCGCTCGGTTACGCTGGGCTCCAACTCTGGCGGAGCATCTTTTCACTTTCACGCAATAAACAAGTCGGGTACGGCACGCGTCACCTGCTCGGTCACTAATCCAAGTGACAATTTGGTATCCAGTGCCAGTGTTGATATCGTAGTTGGTGCCGCCACGGGCAAGCCGGCAAATGTGATTGCGACAACCATGGCACCCTTCGCGCTGGGATCAAAGCTGAACACCAGTTTGGTGCCAGATAATGTAGGTATTCAGGCTTTTGTCAGGGATGACGCCAATCAACCGATTCCGAATCCTAGCGGGGGTGCTAATCTGCAGGTAAGTATCCGTCCTTTTGGCGCCTACTTGGGAGCTCGCCTTCTGTCAGGAAATCAGAGTGGAAACGTTTTGCAGGTACGCACGATCAGTGGGGTTGGACAAATTTCTCTTTCGAGCGGGTCTGATACCGGAGCAATTTTGCTGGAATACGCGACTGATCGTTTTGATAATGATGTGTCGAACGGAATACAGGACCCCATCGTCTCTCTGCATGCAGTGAGCGTCAGTAATACTGTTGGATCCGGTGCTCCTTTGGTTATCTCTGGCGCTGAATCGATTGCTGTTACTGCCGGAAACTCTTTCGCATATGCATTTTCACTGGAAGGCGGCGTAGGACCATTTACATGGTCCACCATTGGCGGCCTGCCAGCGGGCTTGACGTTGGATTCCAGTGGGGTGATTAGCGGAACCACCAGCGCATCAGCAGGGGACTATTCAGTTGTATTGCGTGTTGTCGATGGTGCCGGCGCAGTGGCTATCAAGAACGTGAAAATCACGGTGACCGCAGCGCCTACGGCTCCTACAACTCCTACAACTCCTACGACTCCTACTATTGGGCCGCTGGTCTTCACGGTCAATGGATGTAGCTCTGCAGTTGGTACGGCATGCCCTTTGCCTGCCGCAGTGAGCACTGGCTCCTACGCTTATGCGTTTTCTGCGAGTGGTGGGGACACCACAAAGCCGGTTACCTGGATATTCAGTGGAGTACCAGGATGGTTGACCAGTGCTACGGCAGGGAACAATGGCGTTATCAATGGAACGCCACCGGCAGGAGCTGCTTGCGTTAATTTTCTGGTTACTGCAACGCGGGATACTTTGTCCGTGACTCGGCAGGTGTCTATTGCCGTGAATGGCGGCGTGTGCCCTTAGTTGATATAGTTTAGTTAACGACTGAAGAAATTTCGATTTCCTCTGGTCGTTCGATCGCCCCTTGGCTCAGGTCAAGGGGCTTTTTGCTTAATAGCCCAGCTCGCGACCTTTATTTTCTGTATCAATACAAGAAAATAAGTCGACTAGCCTTTGGTTGAATCTATAAATATGACGGATTCCTATTCGCTCTCAATAAGTAGAGCTGCTAACGAAAGCGTTCCTATCGACTTGGGGGATCGGAGCTACCGCATTTGGATAGATGCTGGCGGGGAGGGTTCTTGGCTCGACAATGTGCCACTGCCTGTCGGGACTTCTGCACTTGTTGTAACCAACACTGTGGTGGGCGCTTTGTACTTGGAAAAGCTAGTGGATGGTTTGAAAACTTTCTATCCGGCGGTTTACTCGGTATCGTTGCCTGACGGTGAGGGGTTCAAAGACTGGCGGACTCTAGAGTCCATATATAACGGCCTCTTGTCTAATGGATGTGATCGTAAAACGGTATTGTTCGCTCTGGGTGGTGGTGTCGTAGGAGATATGACTGGTTTTGCTGCTGCTACGTATATGCGAGGCGTTCAGTTCGTTCAAGTGCCTACGACTCTACTCGCCCAAGTGGATTCGTCAGTCGGGGGTAAGACAGCCATTAACCACCCGCTCGGCAAGAACATGATTGGCGCATTTCATCAGCCTCAATTGGTTGTATGTGATTTGTCCACTTTGGCAACATTACCGCTGCGGGAGTTACGTTCAGGTCTGTCCGAAGTTCTGAAATATGGGCCTATCGCGGATATGGAGTTCATGGCTTGGTTGGAGGTGTCGGTCGATCAATTGTTGGCTCGTGACCCCGGCGCGCTGGCGCACTGTGTGCGCAGGAGCTGTGAAATCAAGGCGTGGGTCGTCAGTCAGGATGAGAAGGAATCTGGCCTCCGAGCCATCCTAAACTTCGGTCACACCTTCGGTCACGCCATTGAAGCAGGCATGGGCTACGGAGTCTGGTTGCACGGAGAAGGCGTCGCCGCTGGGATGGTGATGGCAGCTGAGTTGTCGCGTCGCCTCGGGATGGTTGATGAGGCTTTTGTTCAACGGCTCACTACCTTAATCAAGCGTGCGGGCTTACCAACCAAGGGGCCGGTTCTGGATGCAGTCGATAATGCGGGCCGTTATCTTGAGTTAATGCGGGTCGACAAAAAGTCCGAAGCAGGAGAGATCCGTTTCGTTCTCATTGATGGGCCAGGCAATGCGGTTCTGCGCACGGCGCCAGATGCGCTGGTTCGTGAGGTGATTGATGCCTGCTGCGCATAGTACGCCTGACAGTTTGCTATCGAATGCATAGCATATTACGCCGTATTAATAAGCGGTCGTGATCATTTTGAGTCATAAGAGTTCTGATCTGGCCGCATATGCCTGCGACCCGTTGCAGAGTCGTGGGCGGCTCTTCTACGAGGTGCCTGCGCCCACCCGTACCGAGTACCAGCGCGACCGGGATCGGATCGTTCACTCCACGGCCTTTCGCCGACTGGTCTACAAGACGCAGGTGTTCCTGAACCATGAAGGTGACTTATTTCGAACACGTCTGACGCATTCGCTGGAGGTTGCGCAGCTGGGGCGGTCTATAGCTCGGTCATTGCGCATCAACGAGGACTTGGTGGAAGCCATCTCGCTGGCGCACGATCTGGGGCACACGCCCTTTGGCCACGCGGGGCAGGATGCGCTGCATGGTTGTATGGTCGGGCATGGAGGGTTTGAGCACAACCTGCAAAGTCTGCGGGTGGTGGATCAGTTGGAGGAGCGGTATCCGCAGTTTGACGGGTTGAATCTGACCTTCGAAACGCGGGAAGGGGTGCTCAAGCATTGCTCCAGGCTGCATGCCCGGCAGTTGGAGGATCAGGAGCCCGGTGGGGTGGGTGGCCGATTCTTGAGACGGGAGCAGCCCAGTCTGGAGGCCCAGCTGTGCAATCTCGCGGATGAGATAGCGTACAACGCACACGATATTGACGACGGTGTGCGTTCTGGCTTGATCACGCTGGCGCAGTTGCAGGACGTGCCTTTGTTTGACCGTTACCGTGCTGACGCCGAAGCGGAACACCCTGAGCTTGGGCAGCCTTCGCTCCATCGCCGCCTGCTGTATGAAGCGATCAGGCGCATGCTCAGTGCGCAGGTCTATGACGTGATTGATGCCACCCGGAAAGCACTGGCCGATTGCAATCCTGCACATGTGGACGCAGTCCGCAGAGAGTGCCCCCCGCTGGTAATGTTCAGCGATGCGATGCGGGAGCGGTCGCAAACGCTCAAACGATTTTTGTTTCAAAACCTTTACCGCCACCCACAGGTGATGGAGACCACGGGCCATGCGCAAGAAATTGTGCGGGACCTGTTTGCCGCCTACACCGTGGCGCCCCACGAAATGAAAGCCGCCTTTGCTGAGCAGGCCTCCATGGACGATGGGCCGCTGCGTGCCCGAGCGGTGGCCGACTTCATTGCCGGGATGACGGACCGCTTTGCCGCGCGAGAGCATGAACGACTCACTGGGCGGCGCTTATTGAGCTGAGGTAGTGATTTTTCAGCACGGCTTTGCGTGCTTTGAATGCATGTCCGTGCCTACGGCTACGACGGTTGGCCGCGCACTGATGCCCGGTAAAATTCTCCGGCACTCCACAGCGCTACGCGCGCCTGCTTCATGACTTCACACCTGCCAGTCCCCGCTGCCGGATCTTCGGACACCGCAGACTTGTTTGTTTCCGACACAGTCCGGTGGCTGGAGCGTGCCGTCATCGGGCTGAACCTGTGCCCTTTTGCCAAAGGCGTGCATGTGAAAGGGCAGGTTCACTACGCGGTGACCCTGACGGAAGATCCCGCGGAGGTGCTGGAGCTGTTGCGCACTGAGTTGCGTGCTTTGGCGGGAATGTCTGCCAAGATCAGAGACACCACCTTGATCCTGCTGCCGCATTGCCTGCAGGACTTTCTCGACTTCAATGACTTTCTGGAAAAGACAGAAGCTGTCTTGGATGCCATGGACTTGACGGGTACCTTGCAGATCGCCAGTTTTCATCCGCAGTTTCAGTTTGCTGGCACCGATGCAGACGACGTGACCAACTGTACCAACCGTGCGCCATATCCGACCTTGCATCTGCTGCGTGAGGAGAGCATTGATCGTGCGGTGGAGGTTTTTCCTGAAGCGGAGGCCATCTTCGAGCGAAATATCGAAGTCTTGGAGGCACTGGGGATGGAGGGCTGGGCGAGCCTCGATGTGGGTGCCAGTCCGGCTGGTGTGTCAGCTCCTGCGGTGGTGAAAGGGGCGGCGCAATGAAAGACAAGACTTCTCTTGCGACCCAGCATCGCGGGCCTCAAAAGAATGCGGCTGCAACCCAGGGCGGGGCATCAGAGCTGTCGGAGCTCCGACCCGGCCAGTCGGTAGAGTTGCTCAAAGAGCTGCACATCCTGACCCGCGACGGAAAGCTGAACCAGGACTCGCGGCGCAAGCTCAAGCAGGTCTACCACCTGTTCAACTTTATCGAGCCGCTTGTTGGCAGACCTTTCTGCCAATGGCCGCGGCCCCACGCTCGCCGACCATGGCGCGGGCAAGTCGTATTTGGGGTTCATCCTGTACGACCTGTATTTCAAGGCATTGGGACAAGGGCATATCTATGGGGTGGAGACCCGGGCTGAGCTGGTCGACAAATCTCGCCTCCTGGCGCAGAAGCTGGGCTTTGCGCGGATGTCTTTCCTCAACGTGTCGGTCGCTGAATCTGCCGATACCGAAGAGCTGCCTGCCCAGATCGATGTCGTCACCGCCCTGCATGCCTGTGACACCGCAACCGACGACGCCATTGCCTTTGGTTTGCACAAACGAGCCCGAGCGATGGTGCTGGTGCCCTGCTGCCAGGCCGAGATGGCGGCGTGCCTTCGTCAAGGCAAAGCGCTGCAGTTAGCGCGCACTCCGCTGGCCGAGCTGTGGCGGCATCCTTTGCACACCCGTGAGCTGGGCAGCCAGGTCACGAACGTCTTGCGCTGTCTGTATCTAGAAGCGAACGGCTACCAGGTTACGGTGACGGAGTTGGTGGGCTGGGAGCACAGCATGAAAAATGAGCTGATCATTGCGCGCTACACCGGCCAGAAAAAGCGCAGTGCAGCCGAGCGACTGCGCGCCATTCTGGAGGAGTTTGGTCTCGATGAGGTGCTGGCTGTGCGGTATGGGCTAGCGCCCGCAGCAATCCCATCGACCGCAGCGGTGGCGCAAGACCCAGAGCCCATGGGGGACTGACACCCCATGGCCCGTCTGCCGCGCCTGACCTTGCCTGGTCATCTCCACCATGTCATTCAGCGCGGTAACAACCGTCAGCCCATTTTTGGCGACAGCGAAGACTACGGGCTGATGCTGACACTCCTTGCCGACAACGCCCAGAAATACGCGGTGGCCGTGCATGCCTACGTGCTGATGGGCAATCATTTTCACCTGTTGGCGACGCCTGCTTCGACCGATGGCTTGCCGCAAATGATGCAGGCTGTGGGGCGGCGGTACGTACAGCATTTCAATCGACGCCATGGCCGCACGGGCACGCTGTGGGAGGGGCGCTATCGTTCAACCGTCCTGGACCCGGAACGCTACTTGCTTCCGTGCATGGTGTACCTGGACTTGAATCCGGTGCGGGCTGGACTGGTGGCGCAGGCGGCAGATTACGCGTGGTCCAGCCATGCCCATTGGCTCGGATTGCGCCATGACCGCTTGCTTACGCCCCATGCGCTTTATTGGGGATTGGGCAACACGCCCTTCGCGCGGGAGGCGGCCTACGCAGCACTGGTTCAGACGGGGATTGGGTCTCAAGAGCAGGCGGCATTGACGGACTCAGCGCTCAGCGGCTGGGCGCTGGGTCGGCCTGAATTTGTAGAAGAGCTACAAAAAAACACGCAGCGCCGCGTTGCACGCGGGCAAGCGGGTCGGCCAGTCTCAGGCAAGAAAATTTAAGTAAAAATGGCCTCTAGCGCTTATTGAATAAGCGCTAATAGCTATTAATTTTGATGTGTCCCCGATTAATATGAGTGCGCCAACATCTGGCTCTTAATTATGTTCTGACCCCGATTAATGTGCTTGCCAAACCATGTTGCAATGCACTAATCTTCTCCTCCCTGCGAAAACATGAGGAGTGCGCCATGACCACGGCCGCCGAGATCGAGCATCTGCAACAACACGGTTTGTATTCTTCGGGTAACGAGCACGACGCCTGCGGGCTTGGCTTTGTCGCCCACATCAAGGGAGTGAAGCGCCACGACATCGTGACGCAAGCGCTCAAGATTCTGGAGAACATCGACCACCGCGGCGCGGTGGGCGCCGACAAGCTCATGGGTGACGGTGCAGGCATCCTGATCCAGATCCCCGATGCGCTGTACCGTGAAGAGATGGCCCGGGCAGGTACTGCGCCGGATGGTTCTGTGGGGGTCACGTTGCCCGCGGCGGGCGAATACGGTGTGGGCATGATCTTTTTGCCCAAGGAACACGCCTCGCGCCTGGCGTGCGAGCAGGAGATGGAGCGCGCCATCAAGGCTGAAGGCCAGGTGCTGCTGGGCTGGCGCGATGTGCCCGTCAACCGCGATATGCCCATGTCCCCCACGGTGCGCAAGAAGGAGCCCATCCTGCGCCAGGTGTTCATTGGCCGCGGCAACGACGTGATCGTGCAAGACGCCCTGGAACGCAAGCTGTACGTGATCCGCAAGACCGCCAGCGCCAACATCCAGGCGCTCAAGCTCAAGCACAGCAAAGAATACTACGTGCCCAGCATGTCCAGCCGCACCGTGGTCTACAAGGGCCTGCTGCTGGCCGACCAAGTGGGCACCTACTACCTGGATCTGCAGGACGAACGCTGCGTTTCGGCCATCGGCCTCGTGCACCAGCGTTTCTCCACCAACACGTTCCCCGAATGGCCGCTGGCCCACCCGTACCGCTACGTGGCGCACAACGGTGAAATCAACACCGTCAAGGGCAACTACAACTGGATGAAGGCGCGCGAAGGCGTGATGGCCTCGCCCGTGCTGGCCGCCGACCTGCAAAAGCTGTACCCCATCAGCTTTGCCGACCAGTCCGACACCGCCACGTTCGACAACTGCCTCGAACTGCTGACCATGGCGGGCTACCCCATCAGCCAGGCTGTGATGATGATGATCCCAGAGCCTTGGGAGCAGCACACCACCATGGACGAGCGTCGCCGCGCTTTCTATGAGTACCACGCCGCCATGCTGGAGCCCTGGGACGGCCCGGCCTCCATCGTGTTCACCGATGGCCGCCAGATCGGCGCCACGCTGGACCGCAACGGCCTGCGCCCCTCGCGCTACTGCATCACCGACGACGACCTGGTCATCATGGGTTCCGAGTCGGGCGTGCTGCCGATCCCCGAGAACAAGATCGTGCGCAAGTGGCGCCTGCAGCCCGGCAAGATGTTCCTGATCGACCTGGAACAAGGCCGCATGATCGATGACGATGAGCTGAAAGCCAACGTCGTCAACACCAAGCCCTACAAGCAGTGGATCGAGAACCTGCGCATCAAGCTCGACAGCATTGACGCGGGCGCTCAGGTGTCGGCACCCCAGCCGGCCGATCTGCCGCTGCTCGACCGCCAGCAGGCCTTTGGCTACACGCAGGAAGACATCAAGTTCCTGATGGCGCCCATGGCCAAGAACGGCGAGGAAGGCATCGGATCCATGGGCAACGACAGCCCGCTGGCCGTGCTCTCGGGCAAGAACAAGCCGCTGTACAACTACTTCAAGCAGTTGTTCGCCCAGGTGACGAACCCGCCGATCGATCCGATCCGCGAGGCCATCGTGATGTCGCTCAACAGCTTCATCGGCCCCAAGCCCAACCTGCTGGACATCAACCAGGTGAACCCGCCGATGCGGCTGGAGGTGAGCCAGCCCGTGCTCGACTTCGCCGACATGGCCAAGCTGCGCGACATCGAGAAGTACACGCAAGGCAAGTTCAAGAGCGCCACCATCGACATCACCTACCCGCTGGACTGGGGTCGTGAAGGCGTGGAAGCCAAGCTCGCCTCGCTGTGCGCGCAAGCCGTGGACGCCATCAAGGGCGGTGCCAACATTTTGATCGTCAGCGACCGCGCCGTGAGCGCCACGCAGGTGGCCATTCCCGCACTGCTGGCACTGTCCGCCATTCACCAGCATTTGGTGGGCGCAGGCCTGCGCACTACCGCTGGTCTGGTGGTCGAAACGGGCACTGCCCGCGAAGTACACCACTTTGCTGTGCTGGGTGGTTACGGCGCCGAGGCAGTGCACCCCTACTTGGCCATGGAAACGCTGGCCGAGATGCACAAGGATTTGGCGGGTGACCTGTCCGCCGACAAGGCTATCTACAACTACGTGAAGGCGATTGGCAAGGGCCTGTCCAAGATCATGTCCAAGATGGGCGTGAGCACGTACATGTCCTACTGCGGCGCACAGTTGTTCGAAGCCATCGGCCTGAACACCGAGACCGTCAGCAAATACTTCACCGGCACCGCCAGTCGCGTGGAAGGCATCGGCGTGTTCCAGATTGCCGAAGAAGCCATCCGCATGCACAAGGCGGCGTTTGGTGATGATCCCGTGCTCGAAACCATGCTGGATGCCGGCGGCGAATACGCCTGGCGCGCCCGTGGCGAAGAGCACATGTGGAGCCCCGACGCGATTGCCAAGCTGCAGCACTCCACGCGTGCCAACAACTGGAACACGTACAAGGAATACGCGCAGATCATCAACGACCAGAGCAAGCGCCACATGACGCTGCGCGGCCTGTTCGAGTTCAAGATCGACCCCGCCAAGGCCATCCCCGTGGACGAGGTCGAACCGGCCAAGGAGATCGTCAAGCGCTTCGCTACCGGCGCCATGTCGCTGGGCTCCATCTCCACCGAGGCGCATGCCACGCTGGCCGTGGCCATGAACCGCATCGGCGGCAAGAGCAACACCGGTGAAGGCGGCGAAGACGCCGCGCGCTACCGCAACGAGCTCAAGGGCATCCCGATCAAGCAGGGCGACACCTTGAAGAGCGTGATCGGCGCCGAGAACGTCGAAGTCGACCTGCCCCTGCAGGACGGCGACTCGCTGCGCAGCCGCATCAAGCAAGTGGCCTCGGGGCGCTTTGGCGTCACGGCCGAGTACCTTTCGTCGGCTGATCAGATCCAGATCAAGATGGCCCAGGGCGCCAAGCCCGGCGAAGGCGGCCAGTTGCCGGGCGGCAAGGTCTCCAACTACATCGGCAAGCTGCGCCACAGCGTGCCCGGCGTGGGCCTGATCTCGCCCCCGCCGCACCACGACATCTATTCCATCGAGGATCTGGCCCAGCTCATCCACGACCTGAAGAACGTGGCACCGCACGCCAGCATCAGCACCAAGCTGGTGTCCGAAGTGGGCGTGGGCACGATCGCTGCAGGCGTCACCAAGTGCAAGAGCGACCACATCGTGATCGCCGGGCACGACGGCGGCACCGGCGCATCGCCCTGGTCGTCGATCAAGCACGCAGGTGGCCCGTGGGAAATCGGCCTGGCTGAAACCCAGCAGACCCTGGTGCTCAACCGCCTGCGCGGCCGCGTGCGCGTGCAGGCCGACGGCCAGATGAAGACCGGCCGTGACGTCGCCATCGGCGCGTTGCTGGGCGCCGACGAGTTCGGCTTTGCCACTGCGCCTCTGGTTGTCGAAGGCTGCATCATGATGCGCAAGTGCCACCTGAACACCTGCCCTGTGGGCGTGGCCACGCAGGACCCCGCTCTGCGCGCCAAGTTCTCGGGCAAGCCCGAGCATGTGGTGAACTACTTCTTCTTCATCGCCGAAGAAGTGCGCCAGATCATGGCCCAGCTGGGCATCCGCAAGTTCGACGACCTGATCGGCCGCAGCGACCTGCTGGACACCCGCCAGGGTCTGGAACACTGGAAGGCACGCGGACTGGACTTTGGCCGGCTGTTTGCGCAGCCCAATGTGCCCGCCGATGTACCTCGCTATCACGTGGACGTGCAAGACCACAACATCGAAAATACGTTGGACCGCAAGCTCATCGAGCGCAGCAAGCCCGCCATCGAAGGCGGCGAACGCGTGCAGTTCATCGAAGTGGCGCGTAACGTCAATCGTTCCGTGGGGGCCATGCTCTCGGGCGCTGTGACGCGCGTACACCCGGAAGGTCTGCCAGATGACACGATCCGCATCCAGCTCGAAGGCACGGGCGGGCAGTCGTTCGGCGCGTTCCTCACGCGCGGCATCACGTTGTATTTGATCGGCGACGCCAACGACTACACCGGCAAGGGCCTGTCGGGCGGCCGTGTCATCGTGCGCCCGAGCATCGACTTCCGCGGTGACGCGGTGCGCAACACCATCGTGGGCAACACCGTGATGTACGGCGCCACCACCGGTGAAGCCTTCTTCAGCGGTGTGGCTGGCGAACGTTTTGCTGTGCGCCTGTCGGGCGCCACGGCAGTGGTGGAAGGCACGGGCGACCACGGTTGCGAATACATGACCGGCGGCACCGTGGCAGTGCTGGGCAAGACGGGCCGCAACTTCGCTGCAGGGATGAGCGGTGGCGTGGCCTATGTGTATGACGAAGACGGGCAGTTCGATACGCGCTGCAACATGTCCATGGTCACGCTGGAGCGCATCCTGCCGGGTACCGAGCAAGAGGCGACGGTGCCACGCTCGATCTGGCACAACGGCCAGACGGACGAAGCCCAGCTCAAGAAGCTGCTGGAAGACCACAACCGCTGGACGGGCAGCAAGCGTGCACGCGAGCTGCTCGACAACTGGGCGGCGTCGCGCAGCAAGTTCGTCAAGGTCTTCCCAACCGAGTACAAGCGCGCCTTGGCTGAAATTTATGAACGAAAAGTGCTGGAGGAGTCCGCTACACCAGCGGTAGCTGCTACCAAAAAAGAAGTGGCTCCTGCCAAATAAGGCACGACCACAACCATCTGCACAGCATTCATAGACAAGGACATCGTCATGGGAAAAACCACCGGCTTCATGGAATACGAGCGCATCGAAGAGGGCTACAAGCCTGTGCCCGAGCGCCTGAAGCACTACAAGGAATTCGTCATCGGCCTCGATGAGAGCCAGGCGAAGGTGCAGGGCGCGCGCTGCATGGACTGCGGCACGCCGTTCTGCAACAGCGGTTGCCCGGTCAACAACATCATTCCGGACTTCAACGATCTGGTCTACCACTCTGACTGGAAGAGCGCGATCGAAGTGCTCCACAGTACCAACAACTTCCCCGAGTTCACGGGCCGCATCTGCCCGGCGCCTTGCGAGGCAGCTTGCGTGCTCAACGTGAACGATGACGCCGTTGGCATCAAGTCCATCGAGCACGCGATCATCGACCGTGCCTGGGATGAAGGTTGGGTCGTGCCCCGTGTGGCCAAGCACAAGACGGGCAAGAAGGTGGCGGTGGTGGGCTCTGGCCCTGCGGGCATGGCGGCAGCCCAGCAGTTGGCGCGTGTTGGCCATAGCGTCACTTTGTTCGAAAAGAACGACCGTGTAGGCGGGCTGCTGCGCTATGGCATCCCCGATTTCAAGATGGAAAAGTCGCACATCGACCGCCGCGTCAAGCAGATGGAGGCCGAAGGGGTGGTCTTTCGCACCGGCGTGTTCGTGGGTGCAGCCAAGGACGGCCTCGGTAAAGATTCCAAAGTCACCAACTGGGCCAAGGAAACCGTCACGCCCGAGCAGTTGAACAAGGAGTTTGATGCCGTGCTGCTGACCGGAGGCGCAGAACAGTCGCGCGACTTGCCGGTGCCGGGCCGCGATCTCGATGGCATTCACTTCGCCATGGAGTTCCTGCCCCAGCAGAACAAGGTCAACGCGGGCGACAAGCTCAAGGGTCAGCTGCGTGCCGATGGCAAACACGTCATCGTGATCGGCGGCGGCGACACCGGCAGCGATTGCGTGGGCACCAGCAACCGCCACGGCGCAGCGAGCGTTACGCAGTTCGAGTTGATGCCCCAGCCGCCAGAAGAGGAAAACCGCCCGCTGACCTGGCCCTACTGGCCCATCAAGTTGCGCACCAGCTCCAGTCACGAAGAAGGCTGCGAGCGCGAGTTCGCCATTTCTACCAAAGAGTTCATTGGTGAAAAGGGCAAGGTCACTGGTCTCAAGACGGTCCGGGTGGAGTTCAAGGATGGCAAGTTCGTCGAGGTGGCGGGCTCTGAACAGATCCTGAAAGCCGATCTTGTGTTGCTGGCCATGGGCTTTGTGAGCCCGGTGGCACCCGTGCTGGATGCCTTTGGTGTCGACAAGGACGCACGCGGCAATGCGCGCGCGACCACGGATTTTGATGGAGGCTACGCCACCAATGTGCCCAAGGTGTTCGCCGCGGGGGACATCCGCCGAGGCCAGTCTTTGGTGGTGTGGGCCATTCGCGAAGGGCGGCAGGCCGCTCGGTCGGTGGATGAGTTCCTGATGGGTTACTCGGACCTGCCTCGCTAAAGGGAGGCTTTTCGAAGCGACGGCGCCCTTGGGGCGCCGTTTTTGATGGGGCGTCGCACACGGCGTGGCACGCCTGCTTCGGTAGGGTTCGCACTTTGGAGATGGGGAGCTACGCTGGCCGGTGGCTAACGCCCATCTCCAACGCCACGACCTCCATTGCCCGATCCAAAACCGTCTGATTCCTTTCTTGGCACAATCCCCCATTGTCAATTCGGGCTTGCCTGATGCCGTGACGCAGGTGCCTCGCGTTTAGCTCAGGGGCTTAAATGCAAACATACATGTATGTATGTTTAATTTCTCGGCTACCATCGCTGCTGTTTTTCTGTGAGAGATCCTGCGTGGGTGCCCGAAGCAGCCCTAAATTCCTGAGCCCATTCCGCTGAATGTCTGAGCCTTCCCTTCTTGCCGAGTTGCGCAACGTCACGTTTTCGTACGGGGATCGTGCGATCCTGCGCGACGTCACGCTGGCGGTGCCGAGGGGCAAGGTCACGGCGCTGATGGGGGCATCGGGGGGCGGTAAGACGACCGTGTTGCGTCTGATTGGCGGTCAGCAGCGGGCGCAGAGCGGCGAAGTGTTGTTTGACGGGCATGACGTGGGGCGCCTGGACGCTGAGGGCCTCTATGCAGCACGCAGGCGGATGGGCATGTTGTTCCAGTTTGGCGCCTTGTTCACCGACCTGAGCGTGTTCGAGAACGTGGCGTTTCCGCTGCGCGAACACACGGATCTGTCGGAAGAATTGATCCGCGATGTGGCGCTGATGAAGCTGCACGCGGTGGGGTTGCGGGGCGCTCGCGACCTGATGCCCAGCCAGGTGTCCGGCGGCATGGCGCGGCGTGTGGCCCTGGCGCGTGCCATTGCGCTTGACCCGGAACTTGTCATGTATGACGAGCCTTTTGCGGGTCTTGACCCCATATCGCTGGGCACGGCCGCACAGTTGATTCGGCAACTTAACGATGCGATGGGCCTGACCAGCATTGTGGTGTCGCACGACCTGGAAGAGACCCTTCGGCTCGCGGACCACGTGATCATTCTGGGCGAAGGCGTGGTGGCTGCGCAGGGCACGCCTGAAGAGGTGCGTGCCAGCACCGATCCGCTGGTGCATCAGTTTGTGAATGCGCTGCCCACGGGGCCCGTGCCGTTCCACCATCCTAGTCCGGCCGTGGCCGAAGATTTCGGTCCCATCGAAGGGCGCAAGCAATGAGCTGGTACAAGCCTTCGGACCTGGGTTTTGCCGTAAGAGTGAAGCTTGCCGACATCGGCATGGCCGCGCGCCTTTTTGGGCGGCTGGTCCGGTTGTTCGGGGCAGCGTTCCGACGCCCTGCGCTGGTGCGCGATCAAGTGCATTTTTTGGGCAACTACTCGCTCGCCATCATTGCGGTGTCCGGCCTGTTTGTGGGCTTTGTTTTGGGCCTGCAGGGCTACTACACACTGCAGCGGTATGGGTCGTCTGAGGCCTTGGGTTTGCTGGTGGCGTTGTCGCTGGTGCGTGAGCTTGGGCCGGTGGTGACCGCGTTGCTGTTTGCGGGCCGCGCCGGAACATCGCTGACGGCCGAAATAGGTTTGATGCGCGCTGGCGAACAGCTGAGTGCGATGGAAATGATGGCGGTAGACCCGGTGCGCCGCATTCTGGCGCCCCGCTTCTGGGCGGGCGTCATCACCATGCCCCTGCTGGCGGCAGTGTTCAGTGCGGTGGGCATCATTGGTGGCTGGGTGGTGGGCGTGCTCATGATTGGTATCGACGCAGGCGCTTTCTGGAGCCAGATGCAGGGCGGTGTGGATGTGTGGAAAGACGTGGGCAATGGGGTTGTCAAAAGTGTTGTGTTTGGCTTCACGGTGACTTTTGTGGCGCTGCTGCAGGGTTATGTGGCCAAGCCCACGCCAGAGGGCGTGTCGCGGGCCACCACGCGCACTGTGGTCATGGCTTCCCTGGCGGTGCTGGCGCTGGACTTTGTCCTGACGGCGCTGATGTTCAGTATCTGACGCTGGCGACGCTGGCAGGTGAAGAGGAATCTAAAGACAATGCAACGCTCCAAAAACGATCTCTGGGTAGGCCTGTTCGTCATGCTGGGTGTGGCGGCGCTGGTCTTTTTGGCACTGCAATCGGCCAACCTGCTCAGCCTCAGCTTTCAGTCCGGCTATCGCATCACCGCGCGTTTTGACAACATCGGTGGGCTCAAGCCCCAGGCGGCGGTGCGCAGTGCGGGGGTGTTGGTGGGGCGCGTCGAATCCATCACGTTCGATGACAAGATCTATCAGGCCAGGGTGACGCTGGCCCTGGAGGACCGCTACGCGTTTCCCAAAGACAGCTCTCTCAAGATTCTTACCAGCGGTTTGCTGGGTGAGCAGTACATCGGGATTGAAGCCGGTGCGGACGAGAAGAATCTCGTCGCGGGCGACACCGTCACGGCAACGCAGTCGGCCGTGGTACTCGAAAACCTGATCGGACAATTTTTGTACAGACAAGCCGAAGATGGCAGCAGGCCCACAGGGGCAGGTGATAAAAAATGATGAATTCAAAACCCACGAACCTGGTTTCTTCTACCGGGACCTTGTCCATCCGTGGCCGCATGGCCGCCTGGCTTGCCTTGGCGCTCGGCATCGTGCTGCTTTCGGGCTGCGCTACGGTGGCGAACCCCGACCCCCGCGATCCGCTGGAGTCGTACAACCGCAGCATGACCAACTTCAACGAGCAGGTGGATGCCATGGTCCTCAAGCCGGTGGCGATTGCCTATAAAGACATCACGCCTGCGCCCGTGCGCACCGGGGTGAGCAACTTCTTTGCCAACCTGAGCGACGTGTGGTCATTTGTGAACAACGTGCTGCAACTGCGCGGCGAAGCCGCGGCATCCACGTTCATGCGCGTCAACGTGAATACGTTCTTCGGGCTGGGAGGCATTCTGGACGTGGCCAGCGAACTGGGGATTGAACGCTACCGACAAGACTTTGGCCTGACGCTGGGCCGCTGGGGCATGGGCACCGGTGCCTATGTTGTGCTGCCCATCTTGGGCCCCTCCACGGTGCGCGATACCTTCGCACTTGCCCATCGACATGAAGGGCAATCTGGTGAGCTATGTGGACCCGGTGTCTGCCCGCAATTCGCTGTATGCGCTGCGCGCGGTCGATGTGCGCGCTAATCTGCTGCGCGCGGGCAATGTGCTGGACAGCGCGGCGCTGGACAAATACAGCTTCACGCGGGACGTGTTCCTGCAAGTGCGCAGCCAGGCCGGAGAATCCCAGAGCACGCAAGCGCAAGAGGACCGCAACGCCAATGATGGCGTGCTGCCGCCTGAGCCGCCACCTGTCAAATAAGCCACAACCGCCCTGGCAGTCTTGCCAGCGGCCACCCGTGGGCGGCGCGTGTTGCACTTGCTTGCATTCCGCAACCGCAGCGACGCATGAGGCGCTGCCCCGGCCACCACAATGAACCGAACGCGGGCTTTTGCCCCGTCTGATGGAAAGTAGAGGACACGATGAACCGACGTACCCTGGGGCACATGGCCCTCTGTGTGGCCGCTGCCACGTCGCTGGGCCTGCCACTGATGGCGATGGCTGCCGAGGAGGCCCCCGATGCGCTGATCAAACGGCTGTCTGCCGACGTGCTCACCACCGTGAAGGACGACAAGGCCATTCAGGGCGGAGACATCGCCAAAGTGATCGCCTTGGTCGACAAGACCGTGATGCCCAACGTCAACTTCCGCCGCATGACGGCTGCGGCAGTGGGCCCAGGCTGGCGCCAGGCCACGCCGGAGCAGCAAAAACGCCTGCAGGACGAATTCAAGACTTTGTTGGTCCGCACCTATGCGGGTGCGTTGGCACAGGTTAACGACCAGTCGATTCAGGTCAAGCCCCTGCGTGCAGCGCCGGAGGACAAAGACGTGCTGGTCCGCACTGAAATTGTCGGCCGTGGTGACCCGATACAGCTTGACTACCGCCTTGAGAAAACGCCTGGTGAGGGCGCTGGCTGGAAGATCTACAACCTGAATGTCCTGGGCGTGTGGCTGGTAGAAACCTACCGCGGCCAATTCGCCCGGGAGATCAATGCCAAGGGCATTGATGGTCTCATCGAAACCCTGGCAGCCCGCAACAAGGCCAACGCCAGCAAAGGCTGATTGACCTTCCAGCCTGTCCAGACTCGCCTCCATGTTGGTCCTCCCGCCTGAACTCACCCACCGCCAGGCCACGGCGTGTCTTGGCATGCTTATGCAGGGGCTCAAGGTGCACCGCGAGCCTGACGTGGTGGTAGACGCCCATGCACTCACAGTGTTTGATACCGCGGCCTTGGCTGTGCTGCTGGAATGCCGCCGCGAGGCGCTGTCGCTGGGCAAGTCCTTCACCGTGCGAGGCCTGCCGTCCGGGCTGATGGGCATGGCGGGTTTGTATGGGGTGGATGGATTGCTGGCCTCGGCAACCTAGCGCCCAAGACCCGGGCGGCAGCGGCGCGAATCCAGCGCCCCGTTGGCTATCGGCGGCTGCAGCTTTTGCCGCCTTGTCAGGCCATCGGAGGGCCGCAGGGCGTTGTGTGGGTCAAGGCCGTAAAATCGTGGGCTCATGCCCGCAGTCTCATTCCAAGCCATCTCCAAAACCTTTGACACACCCAAAGGCCCTTTTCAGGCACTGAACCAGGTCAGTCTGGACATTGAAGAGGGCGAGTTCTTCGGGCTCCTCGGCCCCAACGGTGCCGGCAAAACCACCCTCATCAGCATCCTTGCCGGCCTGGCGCGAGCCAGTAGTGGCCGTGTGCTGGTGCAGGGCAGTGACGTGCAGGCGAACTACGCCGAGGCGCGCCGCAAGCTGGGTGTGGTGCCCCAAGAACTGGTGTTTGACCCCTTTTTCAATGTGCGCGAGTCGTTGCGCATCCAGTCTGGGCTACTTCGGAGTGAAGAACAACGACGCCTGGATTGACGAGTTGCTCGAAAACCTGGGCCTTACCGACAAGGCCAATGCCAACATGCGCCAGCTCTCCGGCGGCATGAAGCGCCGCGTGTTGGTGGCGCAGGCGCTGGTGCACAAGCCGCCCATCATCGTGCTCGACGAGCCCACTGCGGGTGTGGACGTGGAGCTGCGCCAGACCCTGTGGCACTTCGTGGCGCGCCTGAACAAAGAAGGCCACACCGTGCTGCTGACCACGCATTACCTGGAAGAGGCCGAAGCCCTCTGCGGACGCATTGCGATGCTCAAGTCGGGCCAGATCGTGGCGCTGAACCGCACCAGCGAGTTACTGCAGGCGGCCTCCGGCAGCGTTCTGCAGTTCAAGACAGACACCGCCCTGCCGCCCTCGCTGGCGATGGTCGCGCGGGTGACCGGGCGCGTTGTGCAGCTGCCCGCGCACGACGCTGCAGAGATCGAAAGCCATCTGGCGGCGCTGCGTGTGGCCGGTGTGGACGTGCATGACATGGAAATCCGCAGGCCCGACCTGGAGGATGTGTTTTTGCAAGTCATGTCGGGCACTTCGGCGTCCAACATTTCGATGGAAGAGGTCGCGCTATGACCGGCTGGCAAACCCTGTTCTACAAGGAAGTCTTGCGTTTCTGGAAGGTCAGCTTCCAGACTGTCGCTGCGCCCGTGCTCACGGCCGTGTTGTACCTGCTGATCTTTGGCCACGTGCTGGAAGACCACGTGAAGGTGTACGACAGCATCAGCTACACCGCCTTCCTGGTGCCTGGCCTGGTGATGATGAGCGTGTTGCAAAACGCTTTTGCCAACAGTTCGTCGAGCCTGATCCAGAGCAAGATCATGGGCAGCCTGGTGTTTGTGCTGCTCACGCCGCTGTCGCATTGGGCGTGGTTTGTGGCCTACGTGGGTTCGTCCATGGTGCGCGGGCTGGTGGTGGGCTTGGGTGTGTTCATCGTCACGCTGGCCTTTGCGCGGCCGGAGTTTGCGGCGCCGCTGTGGATCCTGGCTTTTGCGGTGCTGGGGGCTGGTTTGTTGGCCACGCTGGGGCTGATTGCCGGTCTGTGGGCTGACAAGTTCGATCAACTTGCGGCGTTCCAGAACTTCGTGGTGGTGCCCATGACGTTCCTCTCGGGCGTGTTCTATTCCATCCAGTCGCTGCCACCTTTCTGGCAAACCGTGAGCCACCTCAATCCGTTTTTCTACATGATCGACGGGTTCCGTTATGGCTTTTTTGGCCAAAGCGATACTTCGCCGTGGCTCAGCCTCGCCATCGTGGGCGCGGCCTGGCTGGCTGTGAGCTTCCTGGCAGTGCATCTGCTGCGCATCGGCTACAAAATCAGAAACTGACCATGACTGCAGACCAACTCAAAGACATCATCACTGCGGGCCTTGCCTGTGAACACATCACGCTGGAAGGTGATGGCCGCCACTGGTATGCCACCATCGTCTCCGCTGAGTTCGAGGGCAAGCGCTCCATTCAGCGCCACCAGCGCGTGTACGCCACGCTGGGCGCCAAAATGCACACGGACGAGGTGCATGCGCTGTCGATGAAGACCTTCACACCGGCCGAGTGGGCGACGCAAGGGCAGTAAGCCTTCCCACAGGCCCATCGCATAGTTACTCATTTATTGATAGCTGTTGGCGCTTAATGGATAAGCGCTAGAAGCCATTTTTACTCATATTTTTAGTTTTTGAGATGGACAAACTCCTGATTCGCGGCGGACGTACCTTGCAAGGCGAGGTACTGGTGTCCGGCGCCAAGAACGCTGCCTTGCCGGAGTTGTGTGCCGCCCTGCTCACGGCCGAACCGGTGACCCTGCTCAACGTGCCGCAGTTGCAGGATGTGAGCACCATGCTCAAGCTCATCCGCAACATGGGCGTGACCGGCAGAGCGCGCCGACGACGGCACCGTGCGTATCGATGCCGGTGCGCTGAACACACCCGAGGCACCCTACGAGCTGGTCAAGACCATGCGCGCATCGGTGCTGGCGCTGGGCCCGCTGCTGGCGCGCTTTGGCGAGGCCACGGTGTCGTTGCCCGGCGGCTGCGCCATTGGCTCGCGCCCGGTGGACCAGCACATCAAGGGCATGGCCGCCATGGGCGCAGAGATCGTGGTCGAGCACGGCTACATGATCGCCAAGCTGCCCGCAGGGCTGGACGCGCCTGAAGGGCGCCCGCATCACCACCGACATGGTCACGGTGACGGGCACCGAGAACTTCCTCATGGCTGCCGCGCTGGCCGAGGGCGAGACGGTGCTGGAAAACGCTGCGCAAGAGCCTGAGATTTCGGACCTGGCCGAGATGCTGATCGCCATGGGCGCAAAGATCGAAGGCCACGGCACCAGCCGCATCCGCATCCAGGGCGTGGACAAGCTGCATGGCTGCACCCACCGCGTGGTGGCCGACCGCATCGAAGCGGGTACCTTTTTGTGCGCCGTGGCAGCCACGGGCGGGGATGTGGTGCTGCGCCATGGGCGTGCCGACCACCTGGATGCCGTGATTGAAAAGCTGCGCGAGGCCGGTGCCACCGTACAGGCGGTGGAAGGCGGTATTCGCGTGCAGAGCGCAGGCGCCGCCACGCTCAAGGCCCAGGGCTTTCGCACCACCGAGTACCCGGGCTTCCCCACCGACATGCAGGCCCAGTTCATGGCGCTCAACTGCATTGCGCAGGGCACGTCCACGGTGACCGAGACGATTTTTGAAAACCGTTTCATGCACGTCAACGAGCTGGTGCGCCTGGGTGCCAAGATCCAGACCGATGGCAAGGTGGCTGTCATCGAAGGCCTGGCCTCGACGTCTGCCCGCCTGTCGGGCGCCACCGTGATGGCCACCGACTTGCGCGCCTCGGCCAGCCTGGTGATTGCCGGCCTGGTGGCCGACGGCGAGACCGTGGTGGACCGCATCTACCACCTGGACCGTGGCTACGACTACATGGAAGCCAAGCTGCGCGGCATCGGCGCTGACATCGAACGGATGTCCACCGCCACACTGCCCGCGCCCCACTTCAGAGCAACCGGCATGACATGATCACCCTCGCCCTTTCCAAGGGCCGCATCTTTGACGAAACCTTGCCGCTGCTGGCCGCCGCCGGCATCGAGGTGCTGGAAGACCCCGAAAAATCGCGCAAGCTCATTCTGCCCACCAACCAGCCCAACGTGCGCGTGGTGCTGGTGCGCGCCACCGATGTGCCCACCTATGTGGAGTACGGCGGTGCCGACATCGGCGTGACCGGCAAGGACACGCTCATCGAACACGGCGGCCAGGGCCTGTACCAGCCGCTGGACTTGCAGATTGCCAAGTGCCGCGTCAGCGTGGCGGTGCGCAATGACTTTGATTACGAGCGCGCCGTCAAACAGGGCTCGCGCCTGAAGGTGGCCACCAAGTACACCGGCATTGCGCGCGAGTTTTTCGCCACCAAGGGCGTGCACGTGGACATGGTCAAGCTCTACGGCAGCATGGAACTGGCGCCGCTGATCGGCCTGGCCGATGCCATCGTCGATCTGGTCTCCACCGGCAACACGCTCAAGGCCAACCACCTGGTCGAGGTCGAGCGCATCATGGACATCAGCTCCTACCTGGTGGTCAACCAGGCCGCGCTCAAGCTCAAGCAGGCACCGCTGCGCCGCATCATCGATGCGTTTGCCTCGGCCATTCCCGCTGAAACCAACTGAACCCACGCCCATTCCACTATGACTTTGGTAGCTGCTCCCGCCCGTCTGTCAACCGCTGCGGCCACTTTTGAGGCTGATTTTGCAGCCCGCCTGCATTGGTCTGCCGACACCGATGCGGCCATCGAGCAGCGCGTGGCCGACATCCTGGCCGACGTGCAAAAGCGCGGTGATGCCGCCGTGCTGGAGTACACCGCCCGCTTCGACGGCCTCTCGGCACCGAACATGGCCGCGCTGGAGCTGACCCAGGCCGACTTCAAGGCCGCGTTCGACGCCATTCCCGCAGGCCCAGCGCGACGCCCTGCAGGCCGCCGCCAAGCGCGTGCGCAGCTACCACGAGGCGCAGAAAAAGGCCTCGGGCGAGAGCTGGAGCTACCGCGACGAAGACGGCACCCTGCTGGGCCAGAAGGTCACGCCGCTGGACCGCGTGGGCATTTATGTGCCCGGCGGCAAGGCGGCGTACCCATCCAGCCTGTTGATGAACGCCATCCCCGCCCACGTGGCCGGCGTGCAGGAAATCATCATGGTGGTGCCCACGCCTGTGCGTGGCAGCGTGGCCACTGGTGGTCGGGGTCGCAATTGGCGTCCGACAAGGGCGAGCGCAATGACCTGGTGCTGGCGGCCGCCTACGTGGCAGGCGTCACGCGCGCGTTCACCATCGGCGGCGCGCAGGCCGTGGCCGCGCTGGCCTACGGCACGGAGACCGTGCCCAAGGTGGACAAGATCACCGGCCCCGGCAACGCCTATGTGGCCAGCGCCAAGAAGCGCGTGTTTCGGCACCGTGGGCATCGACATGATTGCCGGCCCCAGCGAAATTCTGGTGCTGGCCGACGGCACCACGCCGCCCGACTGGGTGGCGATGGACCTGTTCAGCCAGGCCGAGCACGACGAGCTGGCGCAGTCCATCCTGCTGTGCCCTGACGCCGCCTACATCGACGCCGTGCAGCGCGAGATCGATCGCCTGCTGCCCACCATGCCACGCGCCGAGATCATCGCCAAGAGCCTGAACGGCCGGGGTGCGCTGATCCTGACCAAAGACATGGAAGAAGCCTGCGCGATCAGCAACCGCATCGCGCCCGAACATTTGGAAGTGAGCAGCACCGACCCGCACCGCTGGGAGCCGCTGCTGCGCCACGCTGGCGCGATCTTCCTGGGCGCCTATACCAGTCGAGAGCCTGGGCGACTACTGCGCGGGCCCCAACCACGTGCTGCCCACCAGCGGCACGGCACGCTTTTCGTCGCCACTGGGCGTGTACGACTTCCAGAAGCGCAGCAGCCTCATCGAGGTGAGCGAGGCCGGTGCCCAGGTGCTGGGCACCATCGCCGCCGAGCTGGCTTATGGCGAGGGCTTGCAGGCCCACGCGCAGGCGGCAGAGATGCGCCTCAAGAGCCCGGTCAAGCCGCGCTGATGGCGCCGCGGGGCAGGGCCCCGCCGGCAGCGTAGGAGGTTGGCACCACGGTCACTGTCTGCGGTGTGGCCGCCGGGGCGGGTGGGTACGCTGCCCCTTCTACCGCCCGGTGCTGCGCCCAGTTCAGCCGCGCAGGCCGGTGGCCCTCGGCGCTCACCCGCAGCCGCACGGGTCCGGCGAACGACAGGCGCTGGCCTGCCTCCAGAAAATAGTCTTCCAGCAGACCATCGCAGGTCACCCAGACGCGGCCTTGTTCGACTTCGAGCAGGGCGATGTCGCCTGCGCGGAAGTCCAGCACCTGGACGGCCTGCAGGGGCGGCAGTGGCTGGCGCTTCCATTGCAGGGTAAGGGGAACCGCAGGCTGCGTGGGCAGAGCGGGCGACGGCGGGGTGGGGGTGTGCAGCGAGTTCATGCCTTCACTGTGCGGCCACCTGCCGCCGGGCCACCAGCCACAGGCACGGGCAATCTGGGCCAGTACAGAACAGCGAACCGGCCCATCTGTACTGTACGTACTGGGAGGCCTCTGTACTGTCTATCGACCGGAGCTGCCAGTACAGAATGCAGCATGGCCACCGATGACGCACCTCCGCTGTACCTCCAGATCGCCGAGCAACTCGCGCAGCTGATCCGCAACGGCACGCTGGCGCGCGGCGAAAAGCTGCCCTCGGTGCGCGAGCTGGCCCGCCAGCACGGCGTGGCGCAGACCACGGTGGTGCAGGCCTACCACTGGCTGGAGGATGCGCGCCTGATCACCGCGCGCCCGCGCTCGGGCTTCTTTGTGGCGGCGCGCCCGGTGAGCCTGCCCGAGCCCAGCACACCCCGGCCATTGCGCCGCCCGCGCGAGGTGTCTGTGGACTGGCTCGGCCAGCGCATTCTGGGCCACAAGCAACCCGAGGACATCATCTCGTTCAGCAGCGGCACGCCCGGCCCCGAGCTGTTCAACCCCGACCGGGTGCGGCGCGCCGTGGTGCGTGCCGCGCAGCGCCACCGCAACCTGCTGTGCACGTATCCAAGCTCGTCAGGCCACGAAGACGCGCGCCGCGCCCTCGCACGCTACGCCGTCGGCCTGGGCTGCAGCCTGGACCCTGAGAACATCGTGATCACCGGCGGCTGCATGGACAGCATTGCGCTGTGCCTGCGCGCGGTGACGCAGCCGGGTGATGTGGTGGCGCTGGAGTCACCCACGCATTTTTCGTTTCTGGAGGTGCTGCAGGGCCTGCACCTCAAGGCGCTGGAGATTCCCACCCACCCGCGCAACGGCCTGTCGCTGGATGCGCTGCAGCTCGCGCTGGACACCCAGCCCGTCAAGGCCGTGATGATCGTGCCCACGCTCAGCAACCCGCTGGGCAGTTGCATGCCCCAGGCCGAACGCAAGCGTCTGGCGCAGATGGCGGCGCGCCATGGTTTGGCGGTGATTGAGGACGCGATCTACAACGATCTGGTGGAGGTCGACGACATGCGCCGCACCGTCAAGTCGTATGACACCACGGGCCATGTGATGCTGTGCGACTCGTTCTCCAAGACGCTGGCGCCGGGCCTGCGCCTGGGCTGGCTGGAGGCCGGTCGCTGGGCCGACAAGCTGCGCGGCCGTCAAGGACCTGCAGGCCGGTGGCCAGTCGGCCGTGCTGGAGCTGGCTCTGGCAGACCTTATCACCCAGGCCGGCCACGCCGCCGCCATGCGCCAGCTGCGCGCGGCCGTAGCGGCGCGCATGGACGAGGTGCGCCGAATCATCGCCGCGCACTTCCCGCAAGGCACGCGCGTGAGCGACCCGCCCGGCGGCCTGCTGCTATGGCTGGAGCTGCCACGCGCGCTCGATTCGGTGCAACTGCACGAGGCCTGCCTGGCCCGGCAGATCCTGATCGCGCCCGGCACGGTGTTCAGCGCCAGCGGGCGATTTCGCAACTGCCTGCGCATTGGGGTGGGGGGTGACTGGTCGCCCGCCCATCTGGAGGCGCTGCGCACCGTGGGTGATATGGCGTGCCAGATGCTGCAGAGCGGGGCACCCCGCAAGGCGGCTTGATTGTGGTGTTTTAATCAACACGAAGTTCGTGGTGCACGAAGTTCGTGTAATATTTAATCCATGAAAAACATCACCGTGACCATGGACGACACCGTTGCCGAATGGGTGCGCGTGGAAGCCGCCAAGCGCGGCAGCAGCGTCTCGCGCCTGCTCGGTGAATGGCTGGCCGAAAAGATGCGCCAGGAAGACGCCTACGCCCAGGCCATGCGCGAGGCGCTGGGGTTTGAATCCTGGGGCGCGTCCAGCGGGCCCTATGTGCCGCGCGAAACCTTGTTTCTGCGCTGAACGGGGCAAAACGCATGGCCACCGTCCCCATCTTTGTCGATACCGAAATCCTGCTCGCCAGCGTGGACGACCGCGATGCCGACCGCCAGGCGCGCGCCCGCGAATGGATCAACTTTTGCTGGCAGACCCGCAGCGGCCGCATCAGCTCGCAGGTGCTCAACGAGCTGTACAACCAGGCCATCCAGCGCTTTGACGGCCCCCACGTGCTGCAGCAGGTGCGTGCCCAGGTGCGCCGCCTGCGCGTGTGGCTGCCGCCGCACCTGGATTCGTACACCGTGGACGGCGCCTGGGATCTGCAGGACCGCTACCGCCTGAGCTACTGGGATGCGCTCATCCTGTCGTCCGCCCACCAGCAGGGCTGCCGCTACCTGCTCACCGAAGCGTTGCCACACGACCAGCCGATGGACGCCGTGCGGCCGATCAACCCTTTTCTTGTCACCCCCAACGAACTGGACACTGCCGAATGACCAACGCCGCTCCATCTTCCCCGCTTCAGGCCCTGGCCCGCATCCGCCCCGACGTGCGCGCCATGCACGCGTACGGCGTGCAGCCCTCCACCGGCATGCTCAAGATGGACGCGATGGAGAACCCGTTCCGCCTGCCCGCGCACCTGCAGGCCGCGCTGGGCCAGCGCCTGGGCGGGCTGGCGCTCAACCGCTACCCAGGCGACCGCCTGCTCGACCTGAAAGCCGCCTTGTCCAAATACGCCGGCATGCCCGAGGGCTACGGTATCGTGCTGGGCAACGGCTCGGACGAACTGATCACCCTGCTGGCCCTTGCCTGCGCCCAACCTGGTACGGGCCAGCGCGCCACCATGCTCGCGCCCATGCCGGGTTTTGTGATGTATCCCCTGTCCGCGCAGCTGCAGGGGCTGGACTTTGTCGGCGTGCCGCTCACGGCTGACTTTGAGCTGGACGAGCCCGCCATGCTGGCCGCCATCGCCCAGCACCAGCCCGCCATCACCTACATCGCCTACCCCAACAACCCCACGGCCACGCTGTGGGACGAGGGCGCGGTGCAGCGCATCATCGACGCCGCAGGCGCGCAGGGCGGCATCGTGGTCATGGACGAGGCCTACCAGCCCTTTGCCAGCCGCACCTGGATCGACCGCATGCGGGCCGAGCCTGCGCGCAACGCCCACGTGCTGCTCATGCGCACGCTCAGCAAGTTTGGCCTGGCGGGTGTGCGCTTGGGCTACCTCATCGGGCCTGCAGCGTTTGTGAGCGAGATCGACAAGGTGCGCCCGCCCTACAACGTGAGCGTGCTCAACTGCGAGGCCGCGCTGTTCGCCCTGGAACACGCCGAGGTGTTTGCTGCTCAGGCCGCCGAAATCCGCGCCGAGCGCACCACGCTCGTCTCAGCCCTGCGCCAGATGCCCGGCATCGAAAAATGCTGGGACAGCGAGGCCAACATGGTCCTCATCCGTGTGGCGGATTCCGCCAAGGCGTACGAGGGCATGAAAAACCGCAAGGTCCTCGTCAAGAACGTTTCTACAATGCACCCATTGCTGGCCAACTGCCTGCGCCTGACGGTAGGCGCCGCCGAAGACAACGCGCAGATGCTGGCCGCACTCCAAGCCTCCCTATGACTTCCTCCGCACTCGTCACCTCCACGACCACCGATCCCCTGGCCGACCGCATCGCCGAAGTCAGCCGCAACACCGCCGAAACGCGCATCAGCGTGCGCATCAACCTCGACGGCACCGGCCAGGCCAAGCTCTCCACCGGCATCGGCTTTTTCGACCACATGCTCGACCAGATTGCCCGCCACGGGCTGATCGACCTCGACATCGACTGCGAAGGCGACCTGCACATCGACGGCCACCACACGGTGGAAGACGTGGGCATCACCCTGGGCCAGGCCTTTGCGCGCGCTGTGGGCGACAAGAAGGGCATCCGCCGCTATGGCCACGCCTACGTGCCGCTGGACGAAGCGCTGTCGCGCGTGGTGGTCGATTTCTCGGGCCGGCCCGGGCTGCACATCGACGTGAAGTTCACTGCGGGCAGCATCGGCCAGCTCGACACGCAACTGGTGTACGAGTTCTTCCAGGGCTTTGTGAACCACGCGGGCGTCACGCTGCACATCGACAACCTCAAGGGCGTCAATGCGCACCACCAGTGCGAAACGATCTTCAAGGCCTTCGGCCGCACGCTGCGCGCGGCGCTTGAGCGCGACCCCCGCTCGGTGGGTGTGATTCCCTCCACCAAGGGCTCTTTGTGAAATTTTTAGGTCAAATCGGGCGCTAGCGCTTGATGGATAAGCGCTAGTAGCTATGAATATGGAAGCAAAAACCGTTGTGGTCGTGGATTACGGCATGGGCAACCTGCGCTCGGTGTCGCAGGCCGTGCAGGCCGCTGCCGAGGGCACGGGCTGGACCGTGGTCGTCACCCAGCGCCCTGAAGACGTGCGCGCGGCCCAGCGGGTCGTGTTGCCAGGCCAGGGCGCCATGCCCGACTGCATGCGCGAGCTGCGCGAGTCCGGCCTGCAGGAATCGGTGCTCGAAGCCGCTGCCACCAAGCCAATGTTTGGCGTGTGCGTGGGCATGCAGATGCTGCTGGACCACAGCGCCGAAGGCGACACTCCGGGCCTCTCCCTGATCCCTGGCGACGTGCTCAAGTTCGACCTGGCAGGCCGCACCCAGCCTGACGGCAGCCGCTTCAAGGTGCCCCAGATGGGCTGGAACCAGGTGCGGCAGATGCCCCATGCTGGCAAAGTCCACCCCGTGTGGGCGGGGGTGCCCGACAACAGCTACTTCTACTTTGTGCACAGTTTCTACGCAGTGCCGCAAAATCCTGCCCATTGCGCAGGGCAAACGGACTACGGCGGTTTGTTCGCAGCCGCCATTGCACGCGATAATATTTTTGCCACCCAGTTTCACCCGGAGAAAAGCGCGGAGCACGGCCTGGCCCTGTACCGCAACTTTCTGCACTGGAACCCCTGATTCCTTTCTTTCTTAACATCCACCCGTTCGGGCCGAGCGCTGTCTCGCCCTTTTTCTCCCCCGAACTTCACCACCATGCTGCTCATCCCCGCCATCGACCTCAAGGACGGCCACTGCGTTCGCCTCAAACAAGGCGATATGGACCAATCCACCACCTTCGGTGAAGACCCGGCCGCCATGGCGCGCAAGTGGGTGGATGCCGGCGCACGCCGCCTGCATCTGGTGGACTTGAACGGCGCGTTCGCGGGCGTTCCCAAGAACTACGCCGCCATCAAGTCCATCCTCAAAGAGGTGGGCGAAGAGATCCCGGTGCAGCTGGGCGGCGGTATCCGCGACCTGGACACGATCGAAAAATACATCGACGGCGGCCTGCGCTACGTGATCATCGGTACGGCCGCGGTCAAGAACCCAGGCTTTCTCAAGGACGCGTGCAGCGCCTTCGGCGGCCACATCATCGTGGGGCTCGACGCCAAGGACGGCAAGGTGGCCACCGACGGCTGGAGCAAGCTCACGGGCCACGAAGTGGTCGACCTGGCCAAGAAGTTCGAGGACTGGGGCGTCGAATCCATCATCTACACCGATATCGGCCGCGACGGCATGCTGTCGGGCATCAACATCGACGCCACCGTCAAGCTCGCGCAGGCGCTAACCATTCCGGTGATTGCCTCGGGCGGCCTCGGTAGCATGGCTGACATCGAGCAGCTGTGCGCGGTGGAGAGCGAAGGCGTCGAAGGTGTGATCTGCGGCCGTGCGATTTATTCGGGCGATCTTGATTTTGCAGCTGCGCAGGCGCGTGCCGACGAGTTGGGCGACGCTGTCTGAACCGTCAGCCATCCAATGTTGGCCGCGCTCAGTTGTGCGTGGCACTCAAAAGGCCGGGGTCAACCCGGCCTTCTTTTTTGCCTCTGCAGCAGCTCAGCAGGTCGGCAGGGCTGAGCCGTTGTTGACGGCTTGCACCGTGCTCACCAATGAGCCCCAGTACGTGGGCAGGCTGGCCCACGGATTGCCCACCCCCGTGCTGAAGTTGAAGCGCAGATCCGTCGCATAAACGACGCCAGCATTGAACCGGGCGGAAGCCGCTGAACGCACGGCGGCTTGCATGGCGGCGCAGTTGTCGGCGTTGTGCACCAGCGCAGACTGGCGCGCATTGGGCAAGGCGTAGAGCCAGGCGGATCGGCTGCGCGGGTCGTAGTTCTGGTAGTCGCCAGCGGTGCCTTCAAAGGTGACGAGCAGATCGGCCGCGGTAGAGAACACTTCAGCGGGGGCGGTTCCCGGGTTGCCCATCACGCGCAGTGCCGCGTCCTTGGATTTGATGTAGCTGTAGATCTCGCGGTAGAAATCGATCTGGCGTGCGTCCGAAGCCATCTCGTCCAAAAAAATACCGCTGATCACATCGCGGCCGTACAGGCTCAGGTAACGGTCGATGTTGGTCTTGATGTCTGCCATCGACCGCGTGCCGTTGCCGTAGCGGGTGTACACGTAGCCGACCACAGACCCTCCTGAACTCACCAAGTCACGCGCTGCCCCCAGCAGTGGGGCGTTGGCCGTGGTGAAAACGCCGTTGGAGGGGTTCAATATGGCGGTGATGCGCACACCCGGTGTGCCGGCGGCTGAAGCAGCCATCTGACTCCAGCCCGTGCCGCTCGAAGGTACGAAGTACGCAGGAACCAAAATTTCCAGCTTGGCCGGCAGGGGGCGAAGATATATGGTTTGCGTGGCGCTTGCCGAAGTGCCGTTGGCTTGTGCGTTGGCCGTGATGGTCTGGGCACCGGGCGTCGCCGCGGTCAGGGAACTGGCAGCGACTCCATCTCGCGTGGTGATGGATGCGGGTGAAAAAACTCCGCCGGGCATCGTTAGATTGACCTGGGTGCCATCGGCGGCGGTAGCACCGTTGATCTGAACCCGCGTCTGCACCGCAACGGGAGTTTGCACCTCAAACACCCCGCCACTGCTGGTGGGTGTGGCAACGGTGAGCTGGATCGATGTGGCCGGGGTGTCTGTACCTCCACCTCCGCCGCCACAAGCAGACAGCAGGCCAGCTGCGCCAAGGAGGCCAAGTGAACGAAGCAGTGTTTTGGGAGGGGGATGCATGGTGATGGGGCTCTGTGGCCAAGGACGGCAATGCAATCCAGTGTGCCAGAAGCGCATGGTTTGCATACCTTTCCAAGCCCTTTGCCACGCGTTCACCTGCGGGTAAAAATTCAGGGTGTGCCCGCTGTGGCAGCTACCCCTTCACTTTTCACCTTGCTTCCCGTTCATTCACTGAAGCATGAAGGTTTCATACTCCAGCCGGTTGAGCTGGCGGGTGAGTAATATCAGGCCTGTGCAAAGCGTGATCAGCATCGCCACCGCAAAGCCGTAGCCGTAGTACGCAGCACCCAGGTACTGGGTCAGAGCGGTCAGGGCGATGTTGAGCAGCACCATCTCTGCGCACAACAGCAATACGATGCGACGGTGATCCAGGTAGAAAAACACGTTGAGAACAGCCATTAGCCCTACCTGCAGTCCAGCGCCGATCACCTGCACATGCAAAAGTGGCAAATACAGGTGCGAGATATTCAGGGCATCCAGCACGGCAGGGCCAGCCACAAACGTGACCAGCACAGCCAGAGTCTGAATCTTGGCGATTTCGCCCAGCCCCTGCTGGATCGAATAGACCATTTCGTCGCGCATGGCCTCGATGTGTTCCAGTGATCCGCCGCTTCGGACGGCATCGTAGAACTTATCGTAGTACTCCACAAAGTCCGTTTCGATGCGCACCAGAAAAACGGCCATGCCGGGGATGATCGAGAGGTACGACAGGAATACCGGCAGGTCGTAGATGAGTGACGCGCGCAGCCCGCCAATGATGGCGTCGGAGGTGGGGGGGAAGTACCAGAACATGAACTTGTCAGCCCAGATGCCCAGGTTGTACAAGAACCCGACCATCATCAGCGAGGGGTAGAGCAGCTCCTTGCGGGCAAAGTCAAAGGCAATCAAACGCCCTTTCGGACTGAACTCCCGCACCACCAGCACCCACATGCCGGCCAGAAGCACGAAATTACCCAGTACAAACCCACCGAGCAACCCTTCCAGGCCCCACGGCCGCATGAGCAACGCTGCCACCACGATCAGGGCGTATGCACCCCCGAAAAGAATGGTGATGGCGCGGTAGCGCTTCATGCCTGACAGAAGGATTGCCAGAATCCAGACACCACACATGATGCCGAAGCCCGCCAGCATGAGCATGCGGTACAGCAGCCTTTCGCCAGGGAACACCACAAAAAGCGACAGAGACCCTATTGCGGCAGCGAAGACCATCACGATCAGCAGCAGGCCGTGCAGGTTGGGCAGGATGAGGTCACGGTGTTTTTCGAACAACCGGTCCGATACGAATCGGGTGAAGGCCAGTTGCACAAACCCGGTGAGGATCAGACTGCACGCCACGAGGTAGGTGACCGATGTCTGAAACTGCGTCACCAGGAAGTTCGGCACCACCACGCTAGCGCTAAAGATACCCACCAGCAGGATGCCGATGATGGAGAACACCCAGGGGCCGGAACCAATCACGCCTGCGTAGGTATAGGCCTGAATCAGCCCCGTGAGGGTGTTCTTGCGCAGCATGCGCCGCAGTTCAAATCCAATGCCGGCCATATCAGTGCGTCTCCTGCCGGGCTGTCCGGTCCTGCAACGCCTGGCGGTAGACCTTGCGATAGCTGTCAAACATCATGGTGTCGGTGTAGTAACGCTCCACCCGGGCAATCGCTGCAGCACTGGCGCGCTGCCATTCCACCGGGTCGGCCAGCAAGGCAATGGCGGCGTCTGCCAGGGCCTGGGGATCGGCAATGCCGACCACGCTTCCACTGGCTCCCAGAGCGCGGTCTTCGTCACTCAACCCCTCTATGAGTTGCCGACACGAACCCACATCGGTAGACACCGTGGGCACACCCGCGGCATAGCCCTCCAGAATTACCAGGGGCAGGGCTTCGCTGATGGACGACAGCACCACCAAGCCGATCTTGGGCATGAGGTCTTCCACCTTCTGAAAGCCGAGAAACTTCACATGCTCTTCCAGGCCCAGGCTGCGCACGAGGTTCTGGCACTCCTGCGCGTAGGCCGGGTCTTCATCCGTGGGGCCGGCAATCCAGCCCTGCGCGTCGGGCACCTGGTTGACCACGCGCCGCATGGCACGCACAAAGGTTTTCACGTCCTTGATGGGGACCACGCGCCCGATCAGGCACAGCACGGGCGGCGTAGCTGCGGGGCGTTTGGCACGCATGGGTGCAAAGCGCGACAACTGGATGCCATTGGGGATGTTGAACGTCCGCGCCGGGTCTGCGCCGTCCTGCACCTGGCGCAGCCGGTTGGTTTCGTACAGCGCGATGATGGGGTCAGCAGCCGCGTAGCAGTACCGCCCGAGCCATTCAAACAAGCGAATCCACATCTGCCTGAAGTACGAAAGCTCTGTAGGGTCGCGCTGGAAGATGTTGCGGTTGTCTCGGATCCATTCGCTCTTGAGCAAATCGATCTGGCGCTCTTTGGTGTAGATGCCATGCTCCGACAGCACCAGAGGGATGCCGCGGGTGTCATGGAGCAAGGCCCCCAGGAATCCGGCGTACCCGGTCGAGGCGCTGTGCGACATGCGCACGGCAGGCATGCCGTGGACGACGCGAGCCAAAGTCCACAGGGGCTGGAACATGATGCGCACGGTCCAGAAATAGTCCACAAAGGATGGGTCTGTGCAGTCTCTGCGATAGGTGTCACAGATCAGCTCCCACGATTGTTCGCTGTAGAGAAAATCTTCCAGCGGAAACTTTCCCCCGGGTAGCATCTCGTGGGTCACGGCACGCAACATTTGCAGTGCCAGGGCGGTTTCTGTATGGCTCTGGCGTAGCGTGGTGATGATGTCGCGCAAGACCTGGAAGGTGGCCTTGTCACCCTCGCGGGCGTGCGGTAGGTCATTTGCCGAGAGATGGTCGTAGAGAAAGTGCTGCTCGAAATGCACCACGTTCGTCGGTAGCTCGTATTTGAACTTGGGATAGTCGCGGCTTTGGCTGCCCAGAAAAATAATGGCGAACCGATACTCGGGAAACGCCCGGATTATTTGATTGATCCAGCTCGAAACGCCTCCACTGACGTAGGGGAACGTGCCTTCCAGCAGCAGGGCCACATCTGCCTGTTCGGCCTTTGGGTGGCTCATCGGGCACTCCAGTAGTCGATGACCGGGCGCAGCTTGGGAAGGGAACTCCACTCGTCGAGTTGTTGCATCAGTTGTCGCGTTCTTTCAAAATCACGCTGCTCGAAGCTCAGCTCTGCGAGGTAAGGCAGCACGCGGGTGGCTGGAAGGCCTTGTTCCAGGGCAAGGTCATAAGACCGCGCAGCTTCGTCGTTGCGCCCAAGGGCATGCAACAGCAGGCCCCGGCGCAAGGTGTGCTGGGCGTGGTTCGGCTGTTGACCGAGAACCAGATCGCAGTAGCGCAGTGATTCGCGGATCGCATGATCCCGCATATCCCCTTGCGCAAGGTTTTGGTAGACCAGCTCCCAATACAGCGCGGACAGTTTTTCTGCCGCCTGCAGGCCGATGGGCCCCAGTTTCTCGCTGCCTTCGCTGGCTTGCGCTTTGCGCAGGGTGTCCAGCTCCTGGTCGATGGAGCGGCTGATGTTGCGCTCCAGGCTATCGAGCATGCCGTAGGCAAGCAGGCGCAGGTCTTCGCTGGAGTCGTTCAGGACGTTGCGCAGCAAGGGAGACGAGATGCGACCGGAGACGTGCTGGAGTGCCACCATGGCACGCATGCGCGAGCGGGTGGGCACATCGCTGTTGCCCAGTACCGCGCGCAGGCCCGTTTGCCTGAACCCGTTTTGCATGCGCTGGTGCAAGTCGAACTCTGGCAACTGAAGCGAGCTGAAATCGTCTACATGGGCTGCAGACCGGTAAAAGCGCAGCACCAGTGTGCCCACCAGTACACCCAGAAAGCCGGCGATAGGCACCACGTAGCTGCACACGGCCATCAGCGCCAGCATGGGGGCGCGGGGCTTGGCCTGTTGCGGCGCTAGCATTGGCAGCGTGAACAAGGCAAGCAGAACGCTCGCTCCTGCATGGGCCAGCAGATAGCTGAGCAGCGCGGCTTCAGAGTTGCCGTCGAGCAGCGCGGGGCCAGCCCATGCGCCGAGTTCCATCAAAATGGCCCACAGTCCCAGTTTGGAATTAAGCATCGGCGAGTTGGTGCAGCTTGTGCAAAAGCGCTTGTGGACCCTCGGCCTGCGCAAGCGGCAGTTGGTGCGGATACACCCCGGCCTGTGTCAGCGACATGTTTTCCTTGCCATCCATCCAGCCCTCAAGGCGCGCGATGAAGCCCTCGGCTGTGGAGGCATCGCCCAAAGGCATGAGCACAGCCAACACCTGACGGCGTGGGCCAGAGATCCACCAGGTTTCGTCCATCAAGCGCTTGAGACGCAGAAGCTGCTGTGGCAGCTCCCGGTCGATGGCTGACTGGTTGAACTCCAATGCCACGATCACGCTGGGAACCTCAGTGCTCTCCTGCATGCGCCAAAGACGCTGCAACTCAAAAGCGAACTCTGGTGGGCAGTCCGGGACTTCGGAAAGCAGGGGCGACGCCAGGGCATGGGTCGACAGTCCATCTGTGTAGTAGCCCAGGAGCAGATTGATGGTTTGGAGGCCTTCATCCTGCAGCGAGAAAAAGGGCATGTCATCGATGAGAAGAAGCCCGTAGACCTCGCCTCCAATGTCGAGTAGCGGTGCTGCAACGAGGTACCGGCTCGCCTCCTGACGCACTGTGGCCTGCACTACATGGCATAGCGTGCGTGTCTCCAATCCCTGCAAGACCAGCGGGTCAGTGCTGTGGAGGCTGACGGGAGTGCCTAGAGTGGCCAGCGGTTGGTGCTCCAGCTGATCGTCGCGCACGACGTAAAGGGCTGCAGAACTGATCTGGCAATACTGGGAGAGCAGGCGAAGCAGCACCTGTGCGTCTTCCGGGTTGCTGCCCAGGCCTTGCAGCGTCTTGAGCGCATCGCGCATCGACATGGGCCGACCAATGAGTTCCTGTTCCAGCCGGTCGTGTGACAAGCGCAGCAGGTAGTACTGACGGATCAGGTGCTCCAGGCGCTGATCCAGGTAGAACTGCACCGCCTCGGCACGCCGCGTGCGTGCGCGCCACAGGCTCGAAAACTCGCCCACCAGCATGACGGTGATGAGTCCACCCAGAAAGAAAATCTGCGGAAACTGGTCCATGTGCCCGAGGTTCAGCAGAAACCAGCCCGCCAGCAGTACGGCAGCGGCTCCCAGGCCTGCCAATGGGCCGTAGCGCAGCGCCACGATGATGGGCGCCAGCCAAGCCCAATGAAACTCCGCATGAACACCGAGCGGATCGTCGGGATTTAACGCATACCCTAGCACCACCGTGATCAGCGGCACGAGGATCGTCTCCAGTAAAACGATCACCGGCCGATCACCGACGGCCGTGAGTTTGCCCAGGGGGGAGCCCGTGAAAGATGCGGTCGCGGCCCCCGCAGGGGCCGCTGCGCCGGGGACTGGGCGTCCGGATGGCTCGGAAGGATTGCTGGCCATGTTTGCCTAAATCAGTCCTTAGCGCGCCCCGGACAAGCCGGAGTTGAGCAGTTCGCGAATCAGTTTTTGTGCCACTGCGGAGAGGGCCTCTCGGCTCCAGCCGCTCTTTCCGCCGGCGCCGCTCCACACCACGTCTCCGGACGCAACTTCGATGATCTGAAGGGTGACACCTGCAGCTGGCTCGCCGTCCACGCCCACCTTGTAGCGCCATTCATCCACCGAGCCCGCGAGGGCGTAGCGAATGCCCTGTTCACGGGCCCATGCCAGCGCGTCTTCCTGCCGCTTGGTGTCGCCCGAATCGAACAGCGCCTCCTGCTGGGTGGTGGCGCTGTAGCGCTTGACCTTGCCCACGCCCTTGGCATGCAAAAGCGCCTCGGCGATGCTTTCGGCCCGGTTGCCCGCCATGGGCGTTTCGGTGTGGTTGGCGAAGGGCAGAACGGTCCAGGTGGCATCCGCCTGCAGGGCAGGGGCTCTGCCCCGATCCACGGTGGAGCAGGCGGTCAGCGCTGTCAGCACAACGGCTCCAGCCAAAAGTTTCAGTGTTTTCATGAGGGGCGTGGAAGTCGTCATTGCACAAGCCTTTCTTGCGGGTTCATCAATAGTGTTTTCGGTAGTTGAGCTGGATTTCACGGTTCAGCCCTGGGGTCTGCGTGCCGCCACGGACCAAGCCCCAACTCAGGTTCAGGTGGTCGCCGCCCAGCACGCTGCCTGCCAGACCCAGGCGCAAGCTGTAGCCCGCGCCCTGCTTGCTGTGCCAGGTTCTCGCCGCGCTTGCGTAGGGAAGAAATGCACGGGTGTAGTCACGCTCGAAGCGCATGTTGGTAGACACCTGCAGCCCATAGAAACTGAAGTTCTCCGGCAGAAAGTAGCCTTCGCCCACTTCAGTGACCGAAGGCGGCAGGTAGCGGGTGAAAGCCAGATCAGCGCCCGAAAGCCCCACCGGGTCGCGCCTGTTGTAGCTGTGGTTCGACCAGAAAACCCCAAAGTCCAGGGTGGGCACATCCAGGCGGTAGGTGTGGGTGTAAGACAGCGCCGAGTGCCGCCCGCTGCCGACGGAACCACCTGTTTGCAGTTTGTACCGCTCCTGCCAGTGCTCTACCGTGAACTGGTCCAGGCGCGATGCCTGATAGCGCAGGCTTACACCGACGCGGTCTTTCATGCCGGCCATCCTCATCACGGTGCTTTCCTGTGTAGGCAGTTGCATGCCGACATCCATGCGCAGGCTCAGGCGATTGTCGATGCGCCATTCCTGCTCCAGATGTACGGGGGTGTAGCTGGCCAGACTTTCGCGGCGCGCGATGTGCAGCAGGGTGGTGCTGTCGTTGTCCTGCCAGCGCAGGTCCATGCGCACGCTGCGCTCTTGCGACGGATTGCTCAGTTGCTGGGTGAGCCCTGCCACTCGCTCGATGCGTTGGGCACCCAGGTCAAGGGACAACCGAGGGGTGAGCGCCAAGTGCAAGCCCACTGATGTTTCGGTCTCACGCAGGTCACGCAGATCTCGTGACACGACGTTGGCACCCGCGTGGTCACTGAACGCCAGCAGGTTTTCCGTAAGCTGCAGATGGAGCGGGTTGTCGTCCGGCTGATCGCCCTGTGTTTCAAACGCCACGGTTTGTGCCATGCGCACGTCCTGGACGGCGGCGGCCGCGTTGACGCGGTCGTAGCGCGGCAGGCGTTCGCCAAACGTGTCCAGCAACTGACCCGTAGCGGCGAGATCTTTTTCGGCCAGTGCCACCGTGATGTCTGCCCAGAGCGGCCGATTGGCTCGCAGGCTTTGGCTGCGTGCGTACTGGTGCCATAGAAACGCGCGTTCTGCGGTGTATTCACCCGCGTCCTGGAACCAGCCGATGGCGGTTTCTGCGGCGGCGTTCGAATAGTTGCCCTGCGCGTCGCGGTCCAGACGCAACAGTTCACGCAGCGCATCCAGGCCTGCATCGCCGGGTTTTTGCTGCAGGATGAGCCGGGCCCGCGCATTGCGCTGTGCTTCCTCCAGCCCACTTTCTGTCAACCAGCGTTGACGGGCCTGGGTCCGTGTCAACCGCTTGCCCTCTTGGGCCTTGTTCCACTCCTCGGACAGCAGATGCTTGCGCAAGCGCCACGACTTGTCGGTCTCCTGGTTCTGGTCCAGTGCATCTGCGTAGTTCATCATCCAGAGGAAATCCCCCTGGTTCGCGGCGATGCGCGGGCGAAAGTACCGCTCCAGCGCTACGGCTGGCAAAGACAGTGCCTGGTAGGCAGAGCCCAGCGAATCGTGCATCTCCGGGTTCTTGCTCCATTCAGCCTCGTGGAGCGACAGCAACTTGCGCAGCGATACGTTGTCGTTGGCATCGATGAACAACCAGATCATGGCTTGTTTCATCGCCTCGTCCTGCGGTGCCAAGCGCAGTCCAGATTCAAACATCTGGACGGCCTTCGGGACGTTGCCTGTGTTCTGGTGGAAGAGGCCAGCCAAACGCAGGAACTCGGGGGCCTGCAACAGCGGCTGGAGAGCGTTGCGGCTGGCCTGAGGGGCTTTGTCTATTCGCTCAAGCAGGCGCTTTACCACGGGCCACTGGCTGCGACTCACGTGGAAGGTCAAGGCGGAGATCAGATGGCGTGGCTCACCGAACTGCTCCCATGCCAGCAGGTCAATGTCGGCCGCTTCAGCTGGGTGGTCGGTCTTCAAAAGCCGGGCCAGCGTGTCAAAGTCGCCCATGTCGGCCTGATCGGTCGCAAGAAGTGCGCGATAGGCCTCCAGTGCTGTGGCATCGCGGCGCTGCTTTTCTGCCAGCTGCCCGGTCATTCGCCAGAAGTCGGCTGCGTCAGGTGTGGATTCCGTCACACGCTTGCGCGCGGCCTCCAGCCAGGACATACCGAGCGCTGCGCGCCCGCGCAGCAGGGCCAGAACGCTGGCACGCATGGCGCGTTCGGGCTGTATTTGTTCAGGGTCCTTGAACAGCTGCTCAAAGCTTTGGAGCGCCAGATCCAGGTCACCCGCACGGGTGGCCAACTCCGCGAGCAGTTCCAGGTTGTCCGCGGTGGCGGGCTGCTGGGTGAGGAAGTCGATGGCAGGCTGGGGTGTGCCAATACGCTCGTAAGTCAGCACCAGCTCGCGCACCAGTTTTTGGTTGTGCGGCTGTTTGCGCAGCTCGTAGCGCAGTCCTTCAACCAGTGCTTCGTCGTCGAACAGCCCTGGCGCCAGTCTGAGCACGGCCTGCCAGGCTTCGTCTTTTTGGGTTCGCCGTGCGATCACCAGCCAGTTTTCCAGCGCAACCGGGCTGCGTTGTGTCCACTCGGCCACTCTGGCCAGTCGCTCTCTCCAGGCGAGGTCGCCGGGAGATTGCTGTACGGCAGAGCGAGCGACCAGCCATGCATCCTCCAGGTTTCGGTTCTCCAGAAACACCTGGTACCCCAGCGTGTAAGTCTTGTCGTCAAACGGAATGCCAGGTCCTGCCTTCTTGGCGTCTGCAGCGCCTTGAGCTGTGCGTACGATGCTCGCGCCCGCTGCATTGGGGTAGCGCAGCAATGCAGCGTCCAGCAGGTAGGCGCGGTCCTCGTACCTGCCGGTGCCCGCGGTCACCGTCGGCATTGTTCCCGACATCTGCTGGTATCGGCTCTCTGCCGAGGCTTGTGCGACGGTTTGCTGTTGCCATTGCTGGAGCAGCGCCAGTTGCAGGAGCCGCTTCACATAACGCTCCGCCACCGCGGGCTTTCCGGAGGCACGGGCCAGGTCGACCAGTGCGCGCAGCACCTGGGGGTCGTTTTCAAGCTCCCCTAATTCACGTTGAGCCAGATCCAGCGCTGCAGCAGGTTTGCCGGACGCCTGCATGGCCGCCAGTGCGTCCAGATAGAGCGCTTTCGCCTGCTCACGATCTGTGGTGGTGCGGCGAGCCATCAGATAAAAATCGGCCGCCTGGGCATGCGCTGACATGGCCAGGGACTCCCGGGCGGCACGGCGGTACAGCTGCGAGGCTTCGCTCGGGACTCTGGTCGTTGCTGCCATCTGCCGATACAGGCCAATGCCCAGCGCCCGTTCGTCCAGCTGAAAGGCGTGGCCCGCCAGCTTTGGCAGCATGCCGGGTGGGACATCGGTGGCAAGCAGGGCGTTCAGCCGCTGCACCAGTTCTGCGCGCGCCGCGCTACGCCGCTCAGTGTCCTGTGGGTCGATGGCGTGGTACTCGTCCATCGATGCGTTCCACAGCGTCCACGGGTTGGCGATCTGCATTTCGGCCACTTTTGCGTCCTGGGCCTCCCGTGCCAGCCGAGCGGCTTCTTCCTTGGCTTCATGTTGTGCCATGAGCGCTTGCAGGCGGGGATTCTCTGGATCGCTGCGCAGCAAGTTGCTCAGGTAGAAATAGGACAGGCTGGAGTCGCGCGGTGACGACGTAAGACGACGTTCGAGATCCTGGCGGGGATACATCAGCCAGAGCGATCCGCCCACCATGGTGGCCAACACAGCTGTCAGCCAATGGGGGGCCAGGATAGGGCGCTCAACGGGCTGCGCAGGTAACTTGGATTTGCGCGGAAGCATCGGGAAGTCGGTAAGTGCGGATGTCGGAGCGCTCAGGCGCAGGCGACTTTTGGGCGGGAATCACGCGTTTGTCGGCACGCAGTTGGCATTGGTCACCCATGCCGGCCAGGCTCCACTGCAAGGGCACATGACCCTGCAGTGCAAAGTCGGTGTTCAGGCCGTCCGGGCTGACGGACCAGTTGCCAATGCGGGCATTCGCTTCGTACAGAGAAACAGGCGCTCGCACCTTGGCCTTTTCTGTTGCCGTTGTTGTGACTGCGGTAGCTGGTGTGCTGCTGGCCACCTGGAACCACGCCTTATCGCCAGTCAGGTGAACATAGGTTCCTTCTTGCCCTTCGCGGCTGCCTGCCACGCCATGGCTGCCTTGGGATACCACCGTGCCCATGTTGCTGGGCAGGCGCAGCGTGCGCAGGTGTCCATTGCCCCGCACACGCCAGCCCTGGCGATCCTGCCCGAGGGCCAGGCTGTGAAAATCCAACACCTTGCGGATGTAGTCCGACGTGTACACGGGGTGCAGCGGCTGTGCCAATGCCCAGTCATACACATTGCGCAGAGCGCGCAAGCTCGCGGGCTTGGAGGCCGAGTAAGTGTGGTAGTAAATGCCCACCGGCTTGATGCGGCGCGGCTTGTCTGTCATCTCAAACGTCTCGATCACCCGCGTAAAACCATAAAAAGGGCCGCCCCACAAGTTGGTGTAAATGTTTTCGTTGGTGATGGGCGCGTACACCTGCAGGTAGCCATCTTTGGTAATTCCATGCGCGCCAACCGCGGTCAGCGAGGGGTTCAGTTTCGAGATGAACGTGTCGCCGCCGTTGATATTGATCAGCCCCGCCTCATAGGCGATCTGAAGGGCGCGTCCATTGGGTGCGGTGTCGCCGGTCCACTGAAACACCTTCACTGGCTTGCCGCTGGGCGCCAACCGTTTGCGGATGTAGTCCACCGAGCCCGCAATCTCCCGCTTGAGATCCATCGCGTAGTTGGGAATGGCCATGTTAAAAGCAGCCTCGTTGTTCTCCGCGAACAGGCCATGCTTGACGCTGGTGTCCCACAGGAACGGATGGGAGTAGCTGTGGCTGGCGATCTCCACATGCGGCAGGCGGTACATGCGCCGCGCAATGTCTTCCAATTGCGGGCTCAATGCCGGGTAAAGACCGTGGGGCGCTGTTTCGCCTTCGATCATCGCCACGGTCTGCGGGATGCGGTACTTCTCCAGAACCTCCTTGAGCAGCACTTCTGCGGCAAACGGGCTCCCCGCAAACTCTGCTTTTGAGGGAAAGCCATCTCCATCCACATGCGCCAGCAACAGTCGACGGCCGTTTTCGGTCGTGATGTCTGGAATGGGCAGGGGCTGGAGTTTCAGCGCCTGGGCAAAAAAGGCGAAGGGGTCGACAACCCACCGGCTCTGGTCTGTGCCGGGAATGTCTGCCAGCACGAAAGGGTCGTTGATGAAACCACCCCAGTTTGTCAGTGCACCGCCCACAAACGTCTGGCCTTTCTGGTCCTTGAACTCGACCAACGGCGTTGCTTGGGCGGCGGTCTTGCCTACCAGCTGGAGGGGGACATAGTCCTTGTCGGTTGGCGGCACTTCCACCTCAAACCCCATCATCGCGTGGGTCCGGCTCTTACGCAGCGCACCCTGGAGGGTGAAGCCCTGCGCCTGAATTCCAGCCTTGTCTGCCCAAGAGCGATCAGGCTGAAGTCCGAAATCCCCCGCAATGGCCACGGGCATGCCAGCGGCCATATGGTCAAGCAGCCATCTTGTCAGCTCCGCGCGGGTGGCACTGGGGACAAATCCGGCAAACGAAGTGACCACCCCCGCATAGCGGTCGCGGTAGACGCCCTTCGGCAACGGACTGCGGACATCGGCATAGTCCACCACATAGCCCATGTGATTGAGCGGCATCTGCAGAAACCGATGGGCGGTGCTGTAGTTCAGCGCGGGGGACTCTGCGCCGTTGTAAACCATCAGCACCCGCCGCGGCACCAGTTCCACGCTGCCAACGCCGACGGTGGACAGATCGCTGTCACTCACCCAAGGTATGAAGCCATTTTGTTGAATTTTTGTGGCTGTTTCTCTCGCGAGTAATCGGTCATGCGGCGGTACGTAGTCAATGGCAAGCACCGGGATGCGGTCGCGCTCCTGAATGGCTTTGAGTTGCGCCAGCAGCCACTGGCGATCGGATTCAGGCACTTCTTCGTAGCGTTTGCTGCCTGCATTCCAGCCGCGGTATAGCGACTCTGCCGCCACCATCTCGACCTTGCCCTGAAGGCGGGGCATCACTTCAAACCCCCGATTGAGAATCAGCTTGATGCCGGGAAAGCGCTGGTGCAGGCCTTCAATCACGCGCACCAGGCCGTCCTGCTGGGCTTTTTCGTCAAAACTGCTTGCCAGCCGGTAGGAATCGAGCGTATCCAGGAAGAAACCCCGGTAGCCCTGCTTCCACAAGGGCCCGATGACCCCGTCTGCAAAAAATGCCGGCCATTCAGCGGGTGTCTGGTCGATGACCACCGAGTTCCACTGGCCGTTGCGCGCCATCTGCCAGTGGGTTGGAAGGTCCTTGAAGTAGCTGCGCGTGGGTTGCACTTCTGCCACGGAGGCATAGGCATACAGTTCGCTGCCCTTTGACCGGAAGGAAACCGGGTCGTAGCCGTGGTCCGGTTCGACCACCACAATGTCAAACAGCTTCAAATCCTCCAGCGGCGCATGGCGGCTGTAGTGCAGCGCCACGGCGGGTGCCGCCATCGCAGGAGCACTGAATGCAGAGAACGTCAACAGACAAAAGGAGAAGGCCAACCTGAGGGTTTGGCGCAGCGAGAAAAACATGGAGTCGGTGGCTTGAATGAGGGATCTGGCTGCCGAACCGCCACGAGTGGCAGCAGAAGTACAAGCTGATCTACTGAGGCAGGAGATCGCTTTGGTCACCAAGAATAGCTGCGTATTGATAGTTAAAACCTATGGCGATATGTTTCTAGATGTGTATTTTTTGTGCGCAAATCGGTCGTCTGATACCGCGGGTACGCGAAGGGGGGCGTTTTGGATTCAAGCTCCCGGCGGTTACCAAATGAAGTGGGCTTTTTGGTGCTCGATTCCTGAGGTGTCGCAGTATCCGTGCAAGGCGAACGCTGTGAACGTGCGTTGACAATCGTTTGCAATGGTCTGTCGCGGGCGTGCGCCTGACTGGGAGATAAACGCTCTTCTGGACTGCGCAGGGGTGGCGTGAAACAGGGCTGCAAGCAGCGCGCGCATCATTTTTAGGAGATTGGTCTGTGATTCTTGTAACTGGCGGAGCTGGCTTTATCGGTTCCCACACCTGTGTGGCACTGGCTGCGGCTGGCATGCCGTTTTTGGTGATGGACAATTTTTGCAACAGCCGCGCGTCGGTTGTGGAGCGGGTGGAGCGCATCACCGGGGCGTCCCTGCTTGTGGTTCAAGGCGACGTGCGCGACGCCGACTTGCTGCAGCGTGTTTTTGCACAACACCCGATCAACGCGGTCATCCACTTTGCAGCACTCAAGTCGGTGGGGGAATCTGTGCGTGAACCCCTTCGCTACTACGACAACAACGTGGCCGGGACGGTGAACCTGTTGCGCGCCATGCAGGCTGCCAACGTGCGCACCCTGGTGTTTTCTTCATCTGCCACCGTGTATGGCGAACCCGCATCGGTGCCCATCCGTGAGGATGCGCCCCTGTCGACACAGAACCCCTACGGTGCCAGCAAGCTCATGATGGAGCAGGTGCTGGCCGACGTGGAGGCGGCAGAGCCCGAGCTCTGGCGCATTGCGCGGTTGCGCTACTTCAACCCTGTGGGCGCGCACGAGAGCGGCCTCATTGGCGAAGACCCCCAGGACGTGCCCAACAACCTGTTGCCGTATGTGGCCCAGGTGGCCGTGGGCCTGCGAGATCGCCTGAGCGTGTACGGGGGCGACTACCCCACGCCCGACGGCACCGGCGTGCGCGATTACATCCATGTGTGTGACCTTGCGGATGGCCATGTGGCGGCCTTGCGCTACCTTCGGGACCACGCGGGGCTGCTGACGGTGAACCTGGGTACCGGCACGCCGGTGTCAGTGCTGGAGATGGTCAAAGCGTTTGAGCAGGCTAGCGGCCGCGCTGTGCCCTATCAGGTGGTGGCGCGCCGCCCCGGCGACGTCGCCAAGTGCTGGGCGGACCCTGCGTTGGCCGAGCGATTGCTGGGCTGGCGCGCCCAGCACGGAATCCAGCGTATGTGCGACGATGCCTGGCGCTGGCAAAGTGGCGTGGCTGCAAGCCTGCAAGGCTGAGCGAGACCGTTGGCCAGTTGCCGAGGCAACTCCACAGCACGCCAGACAGTGGACAATCGGGCAGAAAATGCGGCAGTGCGGTATTTGGTCTATCCAACGGCCCGCATGGCGGACGGTCCGCCCCGTGTATCTCACCCTCCCTCAATTCAATTTTTTCACGCGCCATGCTTGCCAAACGCATCATCCCTTGCCTTGACGTCACCGGAGGCCGTGTGGTCAAGGGCGTCAATTTTGTCGAGCTGCGTGACGCGGGCGACCCGGTTGAAATTGCCGCTCGCTACAACGCGCAGGGCGCAGACGAACTCACGTTCCTCGACATCACCGCGACCAGCGACGGGCGCGATTTGATCTTGCACATCATTGAGGCCGTGGCCAGCCAGGTGTTCATTCCACTTACCGTGGGGGGCGGTGTGCGCACGGTGGAAGACGTGCGCAGGCTGCTTAATGCGGGCGCCGACAAGACCAGCTTCAACTCGGCCGCGATTGCCAACCCCGATGTGATCAACGCCGTGTCTGCCAAGTACGGCGCGCAGTGCATCGTGGTGGCCATCGACGCCAAGCGCCGCTCGGCCGAGGATGCCCAGCGCATTGGCGCCAACGGCCAGCCCGTGGGCGCGGGCTGGGATGTGTACAGCCACGGCGGGCGCAAGAACACGGGCCTGGACGCCATCGCCTGGGCCACCGAAATGGCGCAGCGCGGCGCGGGCGAAATCTTGCTGACCAGCATGGACCGCGATGGCACCAAGGCGGGCTTTGACCTGGAGCTGACCCGCGCCGTGAGCGACGCCGTCAGCGTGCCTGTGATCGCCTCGGGCGGCGTGGGCAACCTCGACCATTTGGCCGACGGCATCCAGATCGGCGGTGCCGACGCGGTGCTGGCCGCCAGCATCTTCCACTACGGCGAGTACACCGTCGGTCAGTCCAAGCAGCACATGGCAGGACGGGGCATCCCCGTGCGCCTGTGAACCGGCGGGACAACTCTGTGCGCCGGGTGCTTACCCTGGTGTCGGCTCTGGCTGGCCTGGCGGTGGCGCCCGCTTTCGCCCAGGTGCCAGCGCCTTCGTATGCGAGCGGCTACTTTGACCGAGCGCCCTGCGTCGACCGCATCGGGCGATGCTTCGACGCGACGATCGGCAGCAAGCCCGTGCAAGTGATTGTCGACAAGGCTGAATACACGAAGCTCAAGGCCCTGCTCAAGGAGCTGAACGACAACGTTCGCGAGGTCTACTGGATCGTGCGTGAACCCGTGGACGGCAAGGTGGCGCTCGATGTGCTCACGCGCCCCAACGCCATGGGTTTGCCCCACGTGGGCGAAGAAAAGGAAGAGCCAGACGTCACCGTCTATGCCCTCGATGGCCAGGATCTGGAGAGCGAGTCCGAACTGGTAGCGCAGCAAAGCGTGCGCGTGAATGGCCAGCCGGTGGTCACTCAGCAGGAGACCCTCACGCAAGACTTTCTGCCTCCTGGCCGCTATGCATTTGCCATCAAGTACCTGGGCCGCAAAAACTGGGACCGCAAGTGGGTGTTCCTCACGGTGGGAAGTGAATTTTTGATAAAAACAGGCTCTAGCGCTTGATAGATAAGCGTTAGCAGCTATTTTTTTGTAGTCGTCGTCACTGTTCGCGTGGCACGCCACATGGTATTTGACGGCTCTGCTGCCGCACCCTCGTTTCCTGGTTTTCTCTCATTTTGATAGCTGCTAACGCTTTCTGAATAAGCGCTAGAGGCCAAAATGGCCTCAAATCACCTCGCCCCGCATGGAGGGCGGTCATTCAAATCACCGACAATTCCACGCATGAACTGGCTCAATGAAGTGAAGTGGGACGCGCAGGGCCTGGTGCCCGTGATTGCGCAAGAGCAAGGCACGGGCGACGTGCTGATGTTTGCCTGGATGAACCGCGAGGCCCTGCAAAAAACGGCAGAACTGGGCCGGGCCGTGTACTTCAGCCGATCACGCAAGAAGCTGTGGTTCAAGGGCGAAGAATCTGGCCACGTGCAAACCGTGCACGAGATTCGCCTGGACTGCGACAACGACGTGGTGCTACTCAAGGTCACACAAGTGGGCCACGAGCCCGGCATTGCCTGCCACACCGGCCGCCACAGCTGTTTTTTCAGCGTGCTCAAGGACGGCGCATGGCACGCGGTCGATCCGGTCTTGAAAGACCCCGAATCCATCTACAAGTAAGAGCCATGAGTTCCAACGATTCTCTCGCCCGGCTGGCGGCCATCATTGAAAGCCGCAAGCCTGCCAATGGCGGCGACCCGGACAAAAGCTATGTCTCGCGCCTGCTGCACAAGGGGCCGGATGCGTTCCTGAAGAAGATTGGCGAGGAAGCCACCGAAGTGGTGATGGCTGCCAAGGACGTGGACCATGGTGCCGACAAGTCCAAGCTGGTCTATGAAGTGGCCGACCTGTGGTTCCACTCCATGGTGGCGTTGGCGCACTACGGTCTTACGCCTGCCGATGTGTTGACCGAATTGGAGCGCCGGGAGGGCACCAGCGGCATCGAGGAAAAAGCGTTGCGCAAGGCTGTTGCGCGGTCCACTGAAGAAGGGTCTCCATGAACGACATCATCGATGTGCAGAGCAACGAGGAAAAGGCCCAGGGCCTCAAGAACATCGGCTGGGTCAGCTATGTACTGCACCTGATCGTGGCGGTGGGGGCTGTGGTGCCTGGCGCCCAGGCCAGCGCGCTGTTGCTCATCATTGCGTTGGTGATCGATCTGGTCAAACGGGGGGATGCCGAAGGCACCTGGCAGGCCAACCATTTCTCGTGGCGCATCCGGTCGGTCATCTGGGCCGGTGTTCTGTACGTGGTGACTTCGCCCCTGTGGCTGTTGCTGATCGCGCCGGGCTGGATTGCGTGGGGCATCATTTCGCTGTGGTTCCTGTACCGCATCGTGCGCGGCATGCTGGCCATGAGCAAGAACCAGGCGGTGGATGCCTGAGCCTTTACCGCCATTGCAGCCCCCGCAACCGTTGCGCCGCCTGAACCTGGCCCTGCAGGGCGGGGGCTCCCACGGTGCGCTTACCTGGGGGGTGCTGGATGCGCTGCTCGAAGATGGACAGTGGCAGTTTGACGGGGTGAGTGGCACCAGCGCGGGTGCCATGAATGCCGTGGCGATGGCCCACGGCTTTGCCAAGGCCGCGCATGAGCACAAAGACCCGCACGAAGCGCACCTCGCGGGCTGCGTAGCGGCGCGTGAGACGCTCACCCGGCTGTGGGAGGGCGTGGGCACACTCGGCAGCTTGATGTGGGGCTCCCCCCTTTCGGCCGCCAACCCGATGATGGGGATGATGCGCCAGTGGCTGTCGCCCTATCAGACCAATCCGCTCAACATCAATCCGCTGCGCCGTATGCTGGAGCGTGAGGTGGATTTTGAGCTGCTGTGCTCCGCCCACCGTCACCACGCTGCTCCCCGTGGCCCCAAGGTGTTTGTGTGCGCCACCAACGTGCGAACCGGGCGCGGCGAAATCTTCTCAGGCCCTCGGCTCAGTGCGGATGCGGTGATGGCATCCGCCTGCCTCCCCATGCTGTTCAAAGCCGTAGAGATCGACGGCGAGCACTATTGGGACGGTGGCTACTCGGGCAACCCCGCGCTGCACCCTCTGATCTACCAAACTGAGACTTCCGACATCCTGCTGGTGCAGATCAACCCCATCGAACACCTGGAGCTGCCCCATTCAGGCCAGGAGATCATGGAGCGCATGAACGAAGTCACCTTCAACGCCAGCCTGCTGGCCGAGTTGCGCGCCATCGAGTTTGTGCGCCGTCTGTTGGCCGAGGGCAAGCTCGATGCGCGCCGCTACAAAAGCGTGCGCATGCACCGCATCGACGGTGGCGCGGTGCTGGCACCTTTTGGTGCAGATAGCAAGACCCGCGCTGATATGTCTTTTGTGCGCAAGCTGTTTGCTCTGGGCCGCGCGGCGGGGCAGGAATGGCTGCATGCGCACCGCAAGGATGTGGGTGTGCGGCCGACCATCAAGATCGCAGACAATGCATGAGCGTCTGACATCGCCTTGCTGCTGCAAACGGCCCGTTGTATCTTCATTTCCTCACCATGCACGATCCGAACTGCCTTTTCTGCAAAATCATCGCAGGCCAGATTCCTTCGAAGAAGGTCTATGAAGACGAAGAAATCTTCGCCTTTCACGACATCCATCCCTGGGCACCGGTGCATTTCTTGATGGTGCCCAAGGCTCATATCCCTTCCATGGCGCAGGTCACCGCAGATCACGCGGGCGTGCTGGGGCGCATGATGGCGCTGGCTCCCCGACTGGCCTTGGAGCAGGGCTGCAACCCGTACCCGGAAGGTGGCTTTCGCGTCGTGGTAAACACGGGGCTTGAAGGTGGGCAGGAAATCCATCACTTGCATGTGCATGTGATGGGTGGCCCGCGCCCATGGCTCAAAGGCTGAACCAGGCTGACGGGTTGTGCAGGGAGATTCCCGCAGTTGTGCCTGGGCGGTGAACTCCTGTCACGCCCCCCGTCTAAAATGATTGCAATTCGTTAGGAGATATTCCATGGGCTCTTTTTCCATCTGGCACTGGCTGATCGTGCTGCTGATCGTCGTCATGGTGTTCGGCACCAAGAAGCTCAAGAACATGGGCTCCGATCTCGGGGGCGCCGTCAAGGGCTTCAAGGACGGCATGAAGGACGGCTCGGCCGACGCTGCAGCGACGCCACCCGCCGGCCAGGTTGCCAACAGCCAAGCCGCTGACAAGACCACCATCGATGTCGAAGCCAAGCAAAAAAGCTGAGCGAGCGTTCCGCATTGGTACCCGCATTGGCATTGGCGCTTGACCATTCATGATTGATATTGGCCTGTCCAAGATGGCGCTGATCGGCGCGGTGGCATTGATTGTCATCGGGCCCGAGAAGCTGCCCCGCGTGGCCCGCACGGTCGGCACTCTGCTGGGCAAGGCGCAGCGGTATGTGGCCGATGTCAAGTCCGAGGTCAACCGGTCCATGGAGCTTGACGAGCTCAAGAAAATGAAGGACACGGTGGAAGGTGCTGCACGGGATGTGCACAATTCCATCCAGACCAGCGCCAGCGACTTTGAAAAAGACTGGTCTGAGGCCACGGGTACCGCCAGTGATGCCAATGCAGCGCTGCAGGACCAGTCGGCAGTGGTGCCAGCCTATAAACACCCGGGCAAAAACTGGCGCCTCAAACGCGGAGCCATGCCCCAGTGGTACAAGTCCAAGAGCGGCGTGCGCACCAAAGCGCAGTCTGGCGCGGCCCGCGTGGCCCGTTACCGCCCCCAAAAATTCCACTGATGCAGCAGCCAGCAGCGTTCTACGCGCTGTACGGGCGACGACCCTGACGCCCACGAAAACTCAACATGTCCGAAACCCCTTCCAAAGAAGACGAACTGGCCGGCAGTGAACAGCCGTTTGTTCAGCACCTGATGGAGCTGCGTGACCGCATGGTCAAGGCCATCATCGCCATCGGCATCGCGGCGGCGATCCTGTTCTTCTTTCCTGGTCCTGGCGAGCTGTACGACTTTCTGGCGGCGCCTTTGGTCGCCCACCTGCCCAAGGGCGCTACGCTGATTGCCACCTCGGTGATCTCGCCGTTCATGGTGCCGCTCAAGATCTTGCTGATGGCCGCCTTTTTGCTGGCACTGCCTTTTGTGTTGTGGCAGGTGTGGGCTTTTGTGGCGCCAGGCCTGTATTCGCATGAGAAAAAGCTGGTGCTGCCGCTGGTTATCTCCAGCACCTTGCTGTTCTTCATTGGCGTGGCGTTTTGCTATTACCTTGTTTTCGGCCAGGTGTTTGCATTCATCCAGAGCTTTGCGCCCAAGAGCATCACCGCCGCGCCAGACATCGAGGCCTACCTGAGCTTTGTGTTGTCGATGTTCCTGGCGTTTGGCCTGGCTTTCGAGGTACCGATTGCGGTGGTGGTGCTGGCCCGCATGGGCGTGGTCAGCGTCGAGAAGCTCAAGGAGTTTCGTGGCTACTTTATTGTGCTGGCGTTCGTGATTGCTGCCATCGTGACGCCGCCGGACGTGGTGTCTCAGTTGTCGCTTGCGATCCCGATGTGCATCCTGTACGAGGTGGGCATCTGGGCCGCGCAGATTTTCATCAAGCACACCAAGGCGCCAGAAGAAAGCAGCGAACCTGCTTCCAATCCCTGATCGGTGGGATTAGTGATCAAAATGGCCTCCGGCGCTTATCCCATAAGCGCTAAAAGCTATATTTACAATAGCTAATCAAGCCATTCCAATCTCGTCGGCGGTGCTGCCGTGTTGCACGCTCACCGCTGAGCATCGGCATGCTCCCATCGCCAGCGCCGCAGCGGAACCGGCTTCGCCGGGCCGCTGGAAGCGTCCCCCGCACTGGGAAGACGCGAAGCGGCTCAGGGGGAGCCTCCTTCTACCTTCTCACATTGCGCTGGGGCTTGGGTCGCACACCAGGGCTGATATTCAGCTCCACCATCGTGTCGCCGCGTTGCACGGTAAACGCTGAGGCCGTGCCGGGCTTGAGGGCGGCCACTGCGGTGAGCAGCTCCGACACATTCCCCACTTTTTTGCCATCCACCTGAACGATCACGTCACCCGGTCGCATCCCTGCCTGCGCTGCAGGTCCGTCCTGCAGCACGCCGGTGATGATCACGCCTTCGGTGGCTTTCTTCACGCCAAATGTGTCGGCGAGTTCGGGTGACAGCTCGTTGGGCTCCACGCCGATCCAGCCACGGGTCACCTGACCGTCCTTCACGATACCGTCCAGCACCAGCCGTGCGGTGGACACCGGGATGGCAAATCCGATGCCCATGCTGCCACCCGAGCGTGAATAAATGGCGGTGTTGATACCCATCAGATGGCCGTTCACATCCACCAGCGCGCCGCCCGAGTTGCCGGGGTTGATAGCGGCGTCGGTCTGGATGAAGTTCTCAAACGTGTTGATGCCCAGCTGAGTGCGGCCCAGGGCGCTCACGATGCCGCTGGTCACGGTCTGGCCCACGCCAAATGGGTTCCCAATGGCCAGCACCTGGTCGCCCACGTCCAGCTGGTCCGAGTTGCCCAGCACGATCACGGGCAATTTGTCGAGGTCGATCTTGAGGATGGCCAGATCGGTGTCCGGGTCCGTGCCGATCACGCTGGCACGGGTGCGGCGGCTGTCGGTCAGTGTCACTTCGATCTCGTCGGCACCTTCCACCACGTGGTTGTTGGTCATGATGTAACCGTCGGGGCTGATGATCACACCGCTGCCCAGCCCTGCCTGCGACTGACTGCCTTGATCGCCAAAAAAGAATTGGAACCAGGGGTCGTTGCTGCGCGGGTGCCGTACCGCCTTGCTGGTGTTGATGCTGACCACCGCGGGCGAAGCCTTGCGCGCTGCGGCGCTGAAGCTGCCCGAGGCGGGTTGTGAAGTGGGCGCGCCCGGGGCTTCGATCAACGCTATCCCTGCCCCGGAGCGCGTGGCGCCCCTGTCCAGCCAGCCGGGCTGCAAGGTGGCAACTACGAAGTAAGCAGCAACGAGCACGGTCACGGCTTGAGAGAAGAGGAGCCAAATGCGCTTCATGGTGTGGGTGTGTGACTCAAGGGCAGGGGCGTAAATTGCGGTTTCGCCGTACAGCGCAGCTACAGCGGGATTGTCGCTGAATGGCTTGTCCGCCCGTGTCGAGGGGCTTGCGGGGGCGCAGGCAGTCCGACGTTTTCGGAGGAGGGTATCCCTGAAATTTTTTTCATCCTTTTTGCCGCTTTCGTCATTTTGCCGATGGTGTAAACCCTGTAGGGCGCGCGCTAGCGATGCCGACAATCAAATTGCAACAGTAGATTGCATCAACATTACGGAGACATCTATGACGCATAGCAACACACCGCGCCGCCGCAGCCTGCTCAAGGGAGCCGCCGTTGCGGCAGGCGCCCTGAGCGCACCCATGGTCGCCACGGCGCAGACGACCACGAGTCTGCGCTTTCAGAGCACCTGGCCTGCCAAAGACATCTTTCACGAGTACGCGCTGGACTTCGCGAAAAAGGTCAATGACATGGCGAGCGGTCGCCTCAAGATCGAGGTGTTGCCTGCGGGCGCCGTGGTGCCAGCGTTTCAGTTGCTGGAGGCGGTTGCCAAAGGCACGCTTGATGGCGGACACGGTGTGGTGGCCTACCACTATGGCAAGAACTCGGCGCTGGCTTTGTGGGGCTCCGGACCTTCTTTCGGCATGGACCCCAACATGCTGCTGGCCTGGCACAACTACGGCGGTGGCAAAGAGCTGCTAGAAGAAATCTACAAAGGCCTGAATCTGGATGTGGTGTCGTACCTCTACGGCCCCATGCCCACGCAGCCATTTGGCTGGTTCAAGAAACCAATTGCCAAGGCAGAGGACATGAAGGGCGTCAAGTTCCGCACCGTGGGCCTGGCGGTGGACATGTACACCGACATGGGCGCCGCGGTGAACCCGCTGCCTGGCGGCGAAATCGTGCCCGCGCTGGACCGCGGCCTGATCGATGGTGCCGAGTTCAACAACGCATCGTCCGACCGCTTGCTGGGCTTTCCGGATGTGGTCAAGAACTGCATGCTGCAGAGCTTTCACCAAAGTGGCGAGCAGTTCGAAATCCTGTTCAATAAAAGCAAGCTCACGGCGCTGCCTGCGGAGCTCAAATCCATCATCGACTACGCCGTGCAGGCTGCCAGTGCCGACATGAGCTGGAAGGCGATCGAGCGCAATTCCAAGGACTACGACGAACTCAAGAAGCAGGGTGTCAAGTTCTACAAAACGCCAGATGCCATCTTGCGTGGGCAACTGGCGGCGTGGGACAAGATCATGACCAAAAAAGGCGGAGAGAACGCCATGTTCCAGAAGATTTTGGACTCGCAAAAAGTGTTCGCGCAGCGCGCTGGCCAATGGCAGAACGACTACACCGTGGACTTCAAGATGGCCTACAACCACTACTTTGGGCGCGGCGCCAAGAAGAGCTGACGGGCTGCGGCCCCTTGGGGGCAGTGCAGTGTGGGCCCCGCGCCGCGCACGTTGATGTGTGCGTCCACGCGGCGACCCGCGCTGCAATGCCCATGGGCGCCAACCGGCGCCCATTTTTATGTTCCGCCATAGGGTAGTCATGCAAAAACTTTTACTGGCCGTCGACCGGCTCTCGACCTGGTTCGGCAAGGCCTGTGCCTGGAGTGTGATTGGCCTCACCGCGCTGATCACCTGGGAAGTGTTCTCCCGGTATGTGCTCAACACACCGCATGCCTGGGTGCTGGACGCCCAGATCATGCTGTACGGGTTTCTGTTCATGACCGCAGGCGCTTACACGCTGGCCAAAAGCGGCCATGTGCGGGGCGATGTGCTTTACGGCTTTTTCCAGCCGCGCACGCAGGCCTGGATTGATTTACTGCTCTACATCCTGTTCTTCTTGCCGGGCATCGTCGCGTTGACTTACGCGGGCTGGTACTTCTTTCAGGATTCGTTGGGCATGCGGGAGCAGACCTTTAACGCAGACCCGCTGCCTGTGTACCCGTTCAAGTTTGTGGTGCCGCTGGCCGGGGCCTTCTTGCTGCTGCAAGGGGTGGTGGAAATCATCCGCTGCGTGATCTGCATTCGAACCGGCGAATGGCCGCGGCGCGAGGGTGATGTGGAGGAAGTGGACGTCGACAAACTCAAGCAGATGGTGCACGTGAAAGACGCAGACATTGAAGCGCTGGACAGCCTGGTGGTGAACAAGAAAGGCGGCCAGTGATGAAGATTCGCAAGGAACTGTATTTCGGCTTTACGCTGATGGGGCTCATCGTCATCGCGGCGTTGGGGATGGTGTTCAGCGTCGACAAGATGACCAACGGTCACTATGGTCTGTTGATGCTGTCGCTGGTGGTGGTGGCCATCATGCTGGGCTTTCCGACCGCGTTCACGCTGATGGGCATGGGCATGTTGTTTGCGTTTTTCGCCTACCACTCCGGGGACCAGACTGCCGCTGGGGCGATGAAGCAAACGCTTGATCTGATGGTGCAACGCGCGTTTTCGGTGATGAGCAACGACGTGTTGATCTCGATCCCGTTGTTCGTTTTCATGGGCTATCTGGTCGAGCGCGCCAACCTGATTGAAAAGCTCTTTCACAGCTTGCATCTGGCACTGTCGCGTGTGCCGGGCTCGTTGGGCGTGGCCACGCTGGTCACCTGTGCGGTGTTTGCCACGGCCACGGGCATCGTGGGCGCGGTGGTCACGCTGATGGGTCTGCTGGCGCTGCCGCAGATGCTGCGGGCGGGGTATGACGTGCGGCTGTCCGCGGGGGTCATCACCGCGGGAGGGTGTCTGGGCATTCTGATCCCGCCCTCGGTGCTGTTGATCGTGTATGGCGCCACGGCGGGTGTGTCGGTGGTGCAGCTGTATGCGGGTGCTTTCTTCCCGGGCATCATGCTCGCCGGTTTGTACATCCTGTATGTGGTGTTGATGGCCAAGATCAAGCCGCAGTGGGCGCCGCAGCTCTCCGCGGCGCAGCGGGTGGTGCCTTTGCCACCGGGCCTCAAGGCCATCGGTGCGACGTCTGATGGGTGGGCTGTGGGCAACCTCATCAACGCCCTCAAGGGCAAGCGCAACCAGGCCGTGTCTACCCGTTATCTCCTGGGCCAGCTTGGCGTTGCATTGTTGCCTGCTCTGCTGTTTGCGCTGGTGGCCGTGTCCAGCTACCAGAGTGTGACCCGTGTCGCCGTGGTGGAGACCTATGAAGGTTTGCAGCCCATGGGTGCCGGGTCGAACGAGGACGAGCAGGCCAGCGACAGCGGGGGACTTGCCGAGCCCGGCGGGTCGGGCTTGTCGGAGCCGCCCAGCGACGCAGCCGGCGGCGTGACAGAGCCGCCCGGCGCGGACGCCTCTGCTGCAACTGCAGACGCGGTGGCCGAACCCCCCGGCGCCTCAGGCGGGGTGTCTGATCCTCCCGGGTCGGCAGATGCTGCTGCAGCTGGCGAAGCCGTACCTGCATCCACCACCCAGCCTGCGCCCCTGGGTTACTGGATTGGCTTAGGCGTGGGAGCGCTGGCACTGGCCGTGTTCTACGGCATCCTGAGTCACGCGCGGCTGGAGGTTTTCAAGATGCTGCTGTCCAGCTTCTTCCCGCTGCTCATCCTGATCCTTTCGGTGCTCGGATCCATCGTGTTTGGCCTGGCCACCCCGACGGAGGCCGCTGCTGTAGGAGCCTTTGGCGGATTCGTGCTGGCGGCGGCCTATCGGCAGCTGACGTTTGGGGTGGTCAAAGAGTCTGTGTACCTGACGGCCAAGACCAGTGCCATGGTGTGCTGGCTGTTTGTGGGGTCGGCGATATTTTCTGCGGCGTTTGCCTTGCTGGGCGGGCAAGAGTTGGTCGAGCAATGGGTGCTGAGCATGAACCTCACCAAAACCCAGTTTTTGGTGTTGTCGCAGGTCATCATCTTCATTCTGGGCTGGCCCCTGGAATGGACCGAGATCATCGTGATCTTCATGCCCATCTTCATCCCGCTGCTGGACAACTTTGGCGTGGACCCGCTGTTTTTCGGCCTGCTGGTGGCGTTGAACTTGCAAACTGCATTCCTGAGCCCTCCGGTGGCCATGAGTGCGTTTTATCTGAAAGGAGTGGCGCCTAAACATGTGACGCTCAACCAGATTTTTGCGGGCATGTTGCCGTTCATGGGCATCCAGATTGTGGCCATCGTGCTGCTGTATCAGTTCCCTGGCATTGGCTTGTGGCTGCCTCAGGTGCTGTACCGGTGACCGATGGACTAAGCGGCTGAATGTGAACAAGGCGCCTCCGTGGCGCCTTGTTCCTTTTGGGCGGCAGCGACAATACCGCAATGAGCATTTCACGCACTGAACTCTTGCAGGCTTTTGACGGCCTGCTGCAACCCGAGCGCTTCAAGGACTATGGCCCCAATGGCCTGCAGGTCGAAGGCAAGGCCGAGATCACGCGCATCGTCAGTGGCGTGACCGCCAGCCGTGCGCTGATTGAGGCAGCCATTGCCGCCCGCGCTGATGCCATTTTTGTGCACCACGGCCTGTTCTGGCGCGGGCAGGACGGCCGCGTCACGGGCTGGATGAAGCAGCGCCTGCAATTGCTGCTGGCGCACGACATCAACCTGTATGCCTACCACCTGCCGCTGGATGCCCACCCCGAATGGGGCAACAACGTCCAGTTGGGCCGCGTGCTGGGTTGGGTGGCCGACGCACGGTTTGGCGAACAGGATCTGGGTTGTGTGGCGCCCGCCGCATTTGCGGACGGGCAGGCGCTGGCTGACCACGTGACCCACGCGCTGGGCCGCGCGGTGACGCTGGTACAGCCCGAAGCGGCAGATGGCGAAGCGCCTCGCCCCATCCGCCGTGTGGGCTGGTGTACCGGGGGGGCTCAGGGCTACTTCGAATCAGCCATTGCGGCGGGTGCCGATGCGTTCATCACCGGGGAGATTTCGGAGCCTCAGGCGCATCTGGCGCGCGAGATGGGGGTGAGCTTTATCGCTGCCGGGCACCACGCCACGGAGCGGTATGGCGCCCCCGCTGTGGCAGCGCAGGTGGCCGGGCGCTTTGGGTTGACTCACCAGTTCATTGAGATTGACAACCCGGCATAGCAGAGATTCTGGAATGCTGCGGTCACTCACTTATTTATAGCTATTAGCGCTTGATAGATAAGCGCTAGAGGTCAATTTAACTCATATTTTATGAAACCCATTGCCATCACCCAAGGAGACTCTGCAGGTATCGGCCCCGAAACGGTGGCCAAGGCTTTTCGCGATGCGCAGTCCGATTTGAGCGGGTGTTTTGTGGTGGGAGATGTGGCCACGTTGCGGCGCGCTGCGCAAGCAATTGCGCGCGCGGGCGTTCCGACGGTGCCTGTGGCGCAGATTGCCGCGCCAGCCGACGCATGGGATGTACCACCGCGCTGTGTCCCCGTGCTTCAGTTGCCCGGCATTGCAGGGCCGCAGCCTTGGGCGCAAGTCAGCGCAGACGCAGGACGCGCGGCTGCCGACAGCGTGATCTGGGCCGCACGCGCTGCGTTGCGCGGGGAGGTGGCTGCGCTGGTGACGGCGCCGTTGCACAAGGAGGCGCTGTCCGCCGCGGGGGTTGCTTTCCCGGGCCACACTGAGTTGCTGCAGGCCGAGGCCGCCGCTTACCAGGGCGTTGTCGTGGCGCAAATGCCGGTGCGCATGATGCTCGCGAACGACGAGCTGCGCACGGTGCTGGTCAGCATCCACATGTCGCTGCGCGAAGCGATTGCGGCGGTCACCTTCGACAACGTGCTGCAGACCCTGCAGATCACCCATGCCGCGCTGCGGCGCAGCCTGGGCCGCGCGCCCCGCATCGCCGTGGCCGGGCTCAATCCCCATGCAGGCGAGGGCGGCTTGTTCGGCCACGAGGAGGCCACCATCATCGCCCCGGCCGTCGCTGCCGCGCGAGCCCAGGGGCTGGACGTGTCGGGCCCGCTGGCGCCAGACACCGTGTTCATGCGTGCGCGCAACACGCCGGGGCGCCGGGGCGAATTCGACGTGGTGATTGCGATGTACCACGACCAGGGGCTGATCCCGGTGAAGTACCTGGGTGTGGACAAGGGGGTGAACGTGACCCTGGGCCTGCCCCTTGTGCGCACCAGCCCGGACCACGGCACGGCGTTCGACATTGCAGGGCAGGGTGTGGCCGACCCCGCGAGCCTCATCGAGGCAGTGCGCATGGCGCGATCGCTCTGCAGCTGAAGCGGCCTTGCAGTAGCTGCAGCTGTTGTGGCTGTTGCTGTTACTTCTTCAGGCTGTCGCGAATCTCACGCAGCAGCACGATGTCTTCGGGTGTCACGGCGGGTGCTGTCGCTGGTGCAGGGGCTTCGCGCTTAAGGCGGTTGACCTGCTTGATCATCAAGAAAATGATGAACGCCAAAATGACGAAATTGACCGCCACGGTCAAAAAATTGCCATAGGCAAAAACGGGTACGCCCGCTTTTTTGACCGCATCCAGTGTCATCGCAGTACCCGCGGGCACGGTGCCCAGCACCACAAACAGGTTGGAAAAATCAAGCCTGCCAAACACCAGACCCACCACCGGCATGATCAGGTCGGTGACCACCGAGTCCACGATCTTGCCAAACGCGCCGCCAATGATGACGCCTACCGCCAGGTCAATCACATTGCCCTTGACCGCGAACTCCCTGAACTCTTGCATCATTCCCATGATGTTCCTCCCTTTGTGAATGGTGATGTCGGAGTATTGCCCAGTCCAATGTCCTGTCAAGACAGTCCAGCGCCTTGAAATAACCATTTTCACTCCGCTACAATTCGCGGTTGACCCAAACAATAGCGATGTTTACCGAGGATCCCCATGAGTGACACACCAGTCGACACCAGTAAAAGGACGTGGCTGATTGCGTCCGGATGTGCCGGTGCCGCTGGCGGAGTGGCAGTTGCAGTGCCTTTCGTCAGTAGTTTTCAGCCTTCGGAAAAAGCCAAAGCGGCCGGTGCCGCTGTAGAGGTGGATATTTCGGCCCTCCAGCCCGGCGAAAAGCTGACGGTCGAATGGCGTGGCAAACCCGTGTGGATCATGAAGCGCACTCCCAAGCAACTGGAGTCCCTCGCGCAGACCGAGCCGCAACTCGCCGATCCCAAATCGGATCGCAATACGTACCCCACCCCCGAGTACGCCAAAAACCAGCATCGCTCGATCAAGCCAGAAGTGTTTGTGGGTGTTGGCATCTGCACCCATCTGGGCTGCTCGCCAGGCGACAGGTTCCAGACTGGACCCCAGCCCTCCCTGCCCGACGACTGGCACGGTGGTTTCCTTTGTGCCTGCCATGGTTCCACGTTCGACGTGGCTGGCCGGGTCTTCAAAAACAAGCCGGCGCCTGACAATCTGGAAGTGCCGCCGCACATGTACCTGTCCGACACACTGCTGTTGATCGGCGAAGACAAGAAGGCCTGAGGTAAATCGACATGGCTGAATTCAAGGAAATCTCCCCCAACGCCTCAGCAGGCGCCAAGGTCACGAACTGGTTCGAGAACCGCTTCCCGACCGCGTTTGACGCCTACAAGGTGCACATGTCGGAGTACTACGCTCCGAAGAACTTCAATTTCTGGTACATCTTTGGCTCGCTGGCGCTGGTCGTGCTGGTGATTCAGATCGTGACCGGTATTTTTCTGGTCATGCACTACAAGCCTGACGCCAATCTGGCGTTTGCTTCGGTCGAGTACATCATGCGCGATGTGCCCTGGGGCTGGCTGATCCGCTACATGCACTCAACCGGGGCCTCGGCCTTCTTCGTGGTTGTGTACCTGCACATGTTCCGTGGGCTCATCTACGGCAGCTATCGCAAACCGCGTGAGCTGGTCTGGATCTTCGGTTGCGCCATCTTCCTGTGCCTGATGGCCGAGGCGTTCATGGGCTATCTGCTGCCCTGGGGTCAGATGTCGTACTGGGGCGCCCAGGTGATCGTGAACCTGTTTGCCGCCATTCCCTTCATCGGCCCTGATCTGGCTTTGCTGATCCGTGGTGACTTTGTGGTGGGTGATGCCACGCTGAACCGCTTCTTCAGCTTCCACGTGATCGCCGTGCCGCTGGTTCTCCTCGGCTTGGTGGTAGCCCACTTGCTGGCGCTGCACGACGTGGGTTCTAACAACCCCGACGGTGTGGAAATCAAGGGTCCTCAGGCCCCCAAGGATGCCAACGGCAAGCCTCTCGATGGCGTTCCTTTTCATCCCTACTACACGGTGCACGACATCTTTGCGTTGAGCATGTTCCTGATGGCGTTCACGGCCGTGGTGTTCTTTGCGCCCGAGTTTGGTGGCTACTTCCTGGAGTACAACAACTTCATCCCGGCCGATCCGCTGGTGACGCCGCTGCACATTGCGCCGGTCTGGTACTTCACCCCGTTCTATTCGATGCTGCGTGCCATCACCAGCGAGATGATGTATGCGCTAATTCTGTGCGTGGTGGGAGCTGCGGCATTTGGTGTCTTCAAGGCCAAGTTGCCCAGTTTCATCAAGATCGGCATTGTTGGTGCAGCCGTCGTGGCCTGTGCGCTGATGCTGGCCATTGATGCCAAGTTCTGGGGTGTGGTGGTGATGGGTGGTGCTGTGATCATCCTGTTCTTCCTGCCTTGGCTGGACTTCAGCCCGGTCAGATCGATCCGCTACCGTCCTGACTGGCACAAGTACCTGTACGGCATCTTCGTGATCAACTTCCTGATCCTGGGCTACCTGGGTGTGCAGCCTCCATCGCCTTTGGGTGAGCGGGTCTCGCAAGTGGGGACGCTGTTCTACTTTGGCTTCTTCCTGTTGATGCCCTGGTGGAGCCGCATTGGCGAGGCCAAGCCCGTGCCTGACCGTGTGACGTTTGTTGCACACTGAGTCCCAGGAGATAACAACAATGAAGAAAATTTTCCTCACGCTGGTTGCTGCCCTCGGTCTCGCTGTGGGTTCTGCGTTTGCCGCAGGTGGTGGCATTCCTCTGGACAAGGCGCCCAACAAGACGAACGACTTGGCTTCTCTGCAAAACGGCGCCAAGATTTTCGTTAACTACTGCCTGAACTGCCATTCGGCAGCTTTCATGCGGTTCAATCGCCTGAAAGATATCGGTCTTTCGGACCAACAGATCAAGGACAACCTGCTGTTCACGACCGACAAAGTCGGCGAAACGATGAAGGCGGCCATTGATCCCAAGCAGGCCAAGGCCTGGTTTGGCGCCAACCCCCCCGATTTGACGGTCATTGCCCGCTCGCGTGCTGGCGCTGGTGGTTCGGGTGCAGATTATCTGTACACCTACTTGCGTACCTACTACCGCGACGAAGCCAAGCCGACGGGCTGGAACAACCTTGTGTTCCCCAATGTGGGCATGCCCCACGCATTGTGGGAACTGCAGGGCGATCGCCGTCCCGTGTTCGAAGAGCACGAAAGCCATGGTCACAAGACCCAGGTTTTCAAGGGCTGGGAGCAGGTGAGACCCGGTCTCATGACCCCACTGCAATACGACCAGACGGTCGGTGACCTGGTGAATTACATGCAATGGATGGCAGAGCCCGCACAAAACACCCGCAAGCGCGTCGGTGTCTGGGTGCTGATCTTCCTCGGTGTGTTCACACTCATCGCCTGGAGGCTGAACGCAGCCTTCTGGAAGGACGTCAAGTAAACGCTGGATCCATCGAAAGCACCCTTCGGGGTGCCATTGGGTTTTTACAGAGTGGGCGCTTTCAGCGTCCCACTCTTTTGATTTTTAGGAGCCTCCCACCATGATGGTGCTTTACTCGGGTACGACCTGTCCCTTCTCCCACCGCTGCCGCTTCGTCCTGTTCGAAAAAGGCATGGACTTTGAAATCCGCGATGTGGACCTGTACAACAAGCCCGAAGACATCAGTGTGATGAACCCGTACGGCCAAGTGCCGATTCTGGTCGAGCGTGACCTGATTCTTTATGAGTCGAACATCATCAATGAGTACATTGATGAGCGTTTTCCGCACCCACAACTGATGCCTGGCGACCCAGTGGACCGCGCGCGTGTGCGCCTGTTCCTGCTGAACTTCGAGAAGGAGTTGTTCGTGCACGTGAACATTCTCGAATCGCGAGCCACCAAGGGCAATGAGAAGGCACTGGAAAAAGCACGCGCTCATATTCGTGATCGCCTCACGCAGCTGGCACCAGTGTTTTTGAAGAATAAGTACATGCTGGGCGACAACTTCTCGATGCTCGACGTCGCGATTGCCCCCTTGCTGTGGCGTTTGGACTACTACGGCATTGATCTCAGCAAGAATGCAGCCCCGCTGCTCAAGTATGCAGAACGCATTTTCTCGCGCCCTGCCTACATCGAGGCGCTCACACCTTCCGAAAAGGTGATGCGCAAGTAAGCTTTGGCTTGCTTGCCATTCACTCCTTTACCGCAGTCGCTAACCTACTTCTTCATGAACGCTCAGGAATCTACGTCCACGCGCCCCTATCTCATCCGTGCTCTGTACGAATGGTGTACTGACAATGGGCTGACGCCCTATGTGGCGGTGCGTGTGGATGATTCCGTACAGGTTCCGCGGGAGTACGTGAAGGATGGCGAGATCGTTCTGAATATCAGTTTTGATGCCACCAGCTCTTTGCAACTGGGCAACGATTTCATCGAGTTCAAGGCGCGCTTCGGCGGCAAGCCCCGGGAGATCCTGGTGCCGGTCGGGCGAGTGATCGCGATTTATGCGCGTGAGAACGGCCAAGGCATGGCATTTCCTCCGCCGGTCGACAACCTGGTGGGGGGCGATGTGGCCACAACCACCACAGCGTTGGCGCAAGTGATTGCGCCTTCGGACGCGGAGCCTGCAGCGACTGCCCCGGTTTCGGAAGATCGGGTGGTGCAGCTGGTGACCACGGAAGAGAGCAAAAAAGATGACGGCGGAGACGCACCGCGTCCTCCCCCGACTTCGGGTGGAGCGCGTCCTTCGCTGAAACGCGTCAAATAGCGTGGATTTCGATTTTTAAGGCTGTTTTTTCACATAGAATCCAGCCTTCGCCGGTTTAGCTCAGTTGGTAGAGCACCCGCCTTGTAAGCGGTAGGTCGTCAGTTCGATTCCGACAACCGGCACCAAATTCTTGTTTTCTTTCGCATTCCCTAGTTCAGACGCAGGTCGTCAGGTTTGAACTTTCAGGCGAATCGCGTTAACCTCCCACCCCCGGCTGCGCAAATGCGCCTGCAATGCAGGCAGCAGCTGGCGTATTTTTGCCGCTGCGGCATTGCTTTTGACCAGAAGGCACCAGCTGTCCCCGTCAATGGGGCCGGCCTGGACAGCGGGTCGGAGTGCTGCAGGAATCAGCAATTCAATCGCTTTGAGCCGATCACTGGAGTCACGGGTCAGCGCTGTGAGCTTGGCCAGCGTGGGAGATTCCTCGCTGGCTTGCTGCAGGGTGACTGCGTAGTGGCGGCGGTTCATGGTGTGGCGTCTTCGGGCGTGGAGAACTAGTAGTGCATCTGATTATCACGGACGCCAGGCTGGCTCGTAGCCGGGCCATTCATCTGTCTGGCACGCGCTTGCTCCTGGCAGGTTTTGCGGTTTCGTTGTGCCTCATGCTCGTGGCCGCCAGCCTGTACCACTGGGTGTTCCTGAAAGGCGCACGCGAAGGTTGGCCTATCGTGGGTTCGCTGGTTCGCCTTGTTGTCAAGGATGAGTTCGCTGAACGGGACCGGTTCATGCGTGCCAACCTGGACGCCATGGCGCGACGGGTCGGCGAAATGCAGGCACGCATGGTGCAACTCGAATCGCTGGGTGACCGGGTTTTAGGACTTGCAGGGATGGCGCCCGCCGATGTTCCCAAAGCCGATGGGCGTGGTGGTGTGCTGGTCGGTGCGCGAGATTTGTCGTTGGAAGAATTGCAGGCCACGCTCGATGAGATGGAGCGCCTGACCCACCAGCGGGTGGATTTGATGACCGTGCTCGAATCCCGTCTTTTCGACCAGCACATCCGTAAAAAGATGATTCCTACCCATGCTCCGGTGACCGGCCGAACGGCAGGTTCCGCCTTTGGCTGGCGCGTGGACCCCATCACAGGCCAGTCGGCCCTGCACACCGGGCTTGATTTTCAGGCGGATACGGGTACGCCCATCTTGGCTGCGGCCGGTGGTGTGGTGGTCACCCAGGAATACCACTCGGCCTACGGCAACATGATCGAAGTGGACCACGGCAACCAGCTGGTCACCCGTTATGCCCACGCCTCGCGCACGTTGGTCAAGCAAGGCGATATCGTGCGCCGGGGGCAAAAGATTGCGGAAGTTGGCACCACGGGGCGCTCGACTGGACCGCACCTTCATTTTGAAGTCCTGGTGCAAGGGGTTTTTCAGGACCCGCAGAAGTTTTTGAGTGCTGGCGGTACCGCCACTGGCGCTCAGGTGGCGGCGGCCCAGCCGTCGCCATTGTCTGGCTCGACGGCCGCCCCTGCAGCAGGCAGGTAAAATCGCGGGTCCGGTGTTCGCCGCAGGGGTTTGCAAAGCTTGCAATCACGCGCGTCGGACCCACCTGAACTCAATTCATCTTAGGGATTTCGGTCGCTTGACGCGCTGCTGGCAGCGGGGCAAGCGGTCCTGTTCGCATGGCCACCAACTTCCTCACCAAATTATTCGGCAGCCGCAACGACCGGCTCCTCAAGCAATACCGCAAGACGGCCATTCGCATCAATGCGATGGAGCCCGACTACGAGAAGCTGACGGACGAGGCGCTTCGCGCCAAGACGCAGGAATTCAAGGATCGCGTGGCCAAGGGCGAATCGCTTGACAACATTCTTCCCGAAGCGTTTGCCGTAGTCCGCGAAGGCTCCAAGCGCATCATGAAGATGCGGCATTTCGATGTGCAGTTGCTGGGTGGCATGGCGCTGCATTTCGGCAAGATCGCTGAAATGCGCACAGGGGAAGGCAAGACCCTGACCGCCACGCTGCCGGTGTACTTGAACGCCTTGTCTGGCAAGGGCGTGCATGTGGTGACGGTCAACGACTACCTTGCCAACCGTGATGCCCAGTGGATGGGACGCCTGTACAACTTCCTGGGTTTGACGGTGGGCATCAACCTGCCCAACATGCCACGCGAGCAAAAGCAGGAAGCCTACCGTGCCGACATCACCTACGGCACCAACAATGAATACGGTTTTGACTATCTGCGCGACAACATGGTCTACGAGGCTGCCGACCGTGTGCAGCAGGGCCTGAACTTTGCCATTGTCGATGAGGTGGACTCCATCCTGATCGATGAAGCTCGCACGCCACTGATCATCAGCGGCCAGGCCGAAGACCACACGGCGATGTACATCGCCATGAACAAGGTGGTGCCGCTGCTGGTGCGCCAAGAAGGCGAAGCCGACCCGCGCACTGGCGAGGGCGTGACCAAGCCCGGCGACTTTACGCTGGACGAAAAAACCCACCAGGTTTTCCTGACCGAGCAAGGCCATGAAAGCGCGGAGCGCATTCTGGCCAGCCAGGGCCTGATTGCCGAAGGCGCCTCCGTCTACGACCCGGCCAACATCACGCTGATGCACCACCTGTATGCAGCGCTGCGGGCCAACCACCTTTATCACCGTGATCAGCATTACGTGGTGCAAGAGGGCGAGATCGTGATCGTGGACGAGTTCACCGGTCGTCTCATGTCGGGACGCCGCTGGAGCGAAGGCCTGCACCAGGCGGTGGAAGCCAAGGAAGGCGTGAACATCCAGGCCGAGAACCAGACCCTGGCCTCCATCACCTTCCAGAACTATTTCCGTCTGTACAACAAGCTCGCTGGCATGACCGGCACGGCCGACACTGAAGCCTACGAGTTTCAGGAAATCTACGGCCTCGAAACCACCGTCATCCCGCCCAACCGTCCCAGCAAGCGTGACGACCAGCTGGACCGCGTGTACAAGACCACGCGCGAAAAGTACGAAGCGGCGATCAAGGACATCCGCGAATGCCATGAGCGCGGCCAGCCTGTGCTGGTCGGTACGACGTCGATCGAAAACTCCGAAATCATCGACCAGCTCCTGAACAAGGAAGGCCTGCCACACCAGGTGCTGAATGCCAAACAGCATGCGCGCGAGGCCGACATCGTGGCCCAGGCAGGTCGTGCCGGCATGATCACGATTGCCACCAATATGGCCGGTCGCGGTACTGACATCGTGCTGGGCGGCAACATCGAAAAGTTGGTCGCCGCGGTCGAGGCCGACGAGTCGTTGGACGCCGCTGCGCGTGAAGCGCAGATTGCCAAACTGCGTGAAGAGTGGGCGGTGGACCACGAGAAGATCAAGGCTCTGGGTGGCCTGCGCATCATCGCCACCGAGCGCCATGAGTCGCGCCGTATCGACAACCAACTGCGTGGCCGTTCGGGTCGCCAAGGCGATCCCGGGTCTTCACGTTTTTACCTGAGCCTGGATGACTCGCTGATGCGCATCTTCGCGGGCGACCGTGTCAAAGCGATCATGGACCGCCTGAAGATGCCCGATGGTGAAGCCATCGAAGCGGGCATTGTGACCCGCAGCATCGAGTCTGCCCAACGCAAGGTAGAGGCACGCAACTTCGATGTCCGCAAGCAATTGCTGGAATACGACGATGTGGCCAACGACCAGCGCAAGGTCATTTACCAGCAACGCAACGATATTCTGGATGCGAGCGAGCTGTCAGACACCATTGCCGTCATGCGCGAAGACTGCTTGACCGATCTGGTTCGCCAATATGTGCCGGTGGAATCGGTGGAAGAGCAGTGGGACCTGCCTGCGCTGGAGAAGGTGCTCTGCCGACGAATGGCAGGTGTCGATTGCCCTGCAGCAGGAAGTGCAGGGCTCTAGCGCCATCACGGACGACGAAATTCTCGAGAAGGTGCTGCAGGCAGCCAATGCATCGTTCGAAGCCAAGGTCGATCAGGTGGGCCGCGAGAATTTCACGCAGTTTGAGCGCATGGTTCTGTTGCAAAGCTTTGACTCCAACTGGCGCGATCACCTCAGCTCGCTGGACTACCTGCGCCAAGGCATTCACCTGCGTGGCTATGCCCAGAAGCAGCCCAAGCAAGAGTACAAGCGCGAAGCTTTCGAGCTGTTCCGCCAGCTGATCGATGGCGTCAAGAACGAAGTCACCAAGATCCTGATGACCGTGCAGGTGCAGTCACCGGCCCAGTTGGACCAGGCAGCGCAGGACATGGAAGCCCGTGGCGAGGCCATCGCCAACGTGACCTACACCGCCCCCACCGAAACTGGCGAAGTGGAAACCACCCTGGCAGACACCCAGGCGGTCGGCCAGGCATTGCCCGACGGCATGCGCGTGGGCCGCAACGATCCATGTCCTTGCGGCAGCGGCAAAAAGTTCAAGCAGTGCCACGGCAAACTCGCTTGAGTTGTGCGCTGACTGAGTAGGACCAAACGACACGGGCTGCGGCCCGTGTCTTCATTTGCGTGCCACGGATTTCCGGATAATCGGCCGCAGTTTTTAAGAAGGACTTCCATGCCCGTCAATCTTCTCGCTCCCGTTGCCGCTGATCTGCACCCGATTGCCGGTGTCCGTATTGGTGTTACCGAAGCCGGGGTTCGCAAAGCCAACCGCAAGGACCTCACCGTCTTTTTGCTGGACGAGGGGGCCAGCGTGGCGGGTGTGTTCACGCAGAACCGCTTTTGTGCGGCGCCGGTGCAGGTAGGGCGTGAACATCTCGCAGGCGGACAGGCCATTCGCGCCATGGTGATCAATACCGGCAATGCCAATGCAGGCACGGGTGCTGACGGGCTGGCGCGCGCAAGGGCAACTTGTGTGGCCATGGCGAAGCAGCTGAACGTGGCGCCCGAGCAGGTGCTGCCCTTCTCCACCGGCGTGATCATGGAGCCTCTGCCGGTGGAGCGCATCGAAGCCGGTCTGCCTGCAGCCATTGCCGATGCAAAGCCAGACCATTGGGCTCGCGCCGCCGAAGGCATCATGACCACGGACACTCTGCCCAAGGCGTTCTCGGTGCAAGTGCAGATCGGTGGGGCCACCGTGTCCATCACCGGTATCAGCAAGGGCGCGGGCATGATCCGCCCCAACATGGCAACTATGTTGGGTTTTATGGCCACGGACGCATGTGTGCACCCCACCGTGATGCAACAACTGGCGCGCGAACTGGCCGATGGCTCCTTCAACCGCGTCACCATCGACGGCGACACGTCCACCAATGATTCGTTTGTGGTGGTGGCTACCAACAAGGCGGCCCACACGCCCATTGCCACGCTTGACAGCGCAGACGGCCGGGCCTTGAAGGCCGCCATGCTGGACGTGGCACAAAAGCTGGCGCAGGCCATCGTGCGCGATGGCGAGGGCGCGACCAAGTTCATCGCCGTGCGAGTAGAGGGCGGTAAAACGGACGACGAGTGCCGCAAAGTCGCCTATGCCATTGCGCATTCGCCGCTGGTCAAAACCGCATTTTTTGCCAGCGACCCCAACCTGGGCCGCATCCTGGCCGCAGTGGGTTACGCCGGCATTGATGACCTGGACCAGACGGGCATTGATCTGTTCCTCGACGACGTGCACGTTGCCATCAAAGGTGGCCGCAACCCGGCCTACCGCGAGGAAGACGGCCAGCGCGTGATGAAGCAAAGCGAGATCACGGTGCGGGTGCTGCTGGGCCGAGGCGATGCGTCTGACACCGTCTGGACCTGCGATTTCAGCCACGAATACGTCACCATCAATGCCGATTACCGGTCTTGAAGCGAGTGCTCCTAATTTCATAGCTGTTAGCGCTTATTTGATAAGCGCTAGAGGCCAAAATGAACCAAAAAATTGACCATCTGATCGAGCGTGCAGAGCAACTCATCGCCCGCATTGAATCTGTCCTGCCCCAGCCTTTGGGGGCGCCTGATTGGTCTACCGCCATCGCTTGGCGTTACCGCAAGCGCAGCAGTGGCCATGGCACGCTGGAGCCCGTGCGCCACGTGGCGGCCATGCAGCTGGCAGATCTCAAAGAGATCGATCCGCAAAAGGAAAAGATCGAACGCAACACGCAGCAGTTTGTGGCTGGTAAACCCGCCAACAACGTGCTGCTGACCGGCGCGCGCGGCACCGGAAAGTCATCGCTGATCAAGGCGTGCCTGAATGTCTACGCGGCACAAGGCCTGCGCTTGATCGAGGTGGACAAGGCTGACCTGGTGGACCTGCCCGATATCGTGGATGTGGTGTCTGATCGGCCCGAGAAATTCATCGTGTTTTGCGATGACTTGAGTTTTGAGGATGGCGAGCCTGGCTACAAGGCGCTCAAGTCCACCTTGGATGGTTCGGTGGCCGCAGCTACGCCCAATGTGTTGATCTACGCCACCAGCAACCGGCGCCATCTGTTGCCGGAGTACATGGCCGAAAACCTCACCTACACCCACACCGCGGATGGCGAGGTCCATCCCGGCGAAGTGGTCGAGGAAAAGATTTCGTTGTCCGAGCGGTTCGGGCTGTGGGTCAGCTTCTATCCCTTCAGCCAGGAGGAGTACCTGACCATCGTGGCCCAGTGGCTGTCGTCGCTGGGCGTGCCAGCCGCCGAAATTGCAGCCGCCCGTGCGGAAGCCTTGGTGTGGGCGCTGGAGCGCGGCTCGCGCAGCGGCCGGGTGGCTTACCAGTTTGCGCGCGACTATGCGGGGCGACATGATGGTTGAAGCATCCGCCTCCAATGCGGCAACCGCCACCGATGCACGACCCCACACCGAGGTCGCCGTAGGTATCTTGCTGCGCCCGGATGGCGCCATGCTGCTGTCCACCCGCCCGCCCGGCAAGCCATATGCCGGGTACTGGGAGTTTCCGGGCGGCAAGCTGGAGGCGGGGGAAACGGTGGAGCAGGCGCTGCGCCGTGAACTCATCGAAGAACTGGGCGTGACCATCGGTCCCGCCAGTGTCTGGAAGGTGACCGAGCACGATTACCCGCACGCGCTGGTGCGGCTGCACTGGTGCAAGGTGTGGGCATGGACGGGGGAGTTCGAAATGCGCGAAGGCCAGTCGATGGAGTGGCAGCAGATGCCGTTGACGGTAGAGCCCGTGTTGCCGGGCGCCTATCCGGTCCTGCAATGGCTGGCCGAAGAGCGCGGCCAATCACTGACGGCGATTGAGCTTCAAAAATGATAGCTACTAGCGCTTTATGGATAAGCGCTAGGGCCTGATTTCATTCAATTCGATACAAATATTTGGTGGCCAACTTGCGGGCTGGCATGCTCACTGTCCGGCCGCAGGGACGTGTCACGACCTGTCAGTGTGGCAGGTAAGAATCGCCATGTGGCGCATCACCCGGGGGCGCTTCGGCGGGCATGCGAAAGTCTTCGCTGGCCCAGGCGCCCAGGTCTACTTGTTTGCACCGTTCGCTGCAGAAGGGGCGGTATGCGTTGCTCGGCGCGTAGATGCTGTCGCCGCCGCAGCAAGGGCAGGTAACGATGCGCGTGGCGGGCGCCGCACGGTCGCGTTCTGGGTGAGCCATCCTCGGTGTCCTCAAAGTCTTTTTGCTTGTGCAGTCGCTGAGCGATGCGCACGATGGTAGCGCGCCTTCAAGCGCACAAGGTCAGCTCAAATGCGGCATCTTCTGGGCATGCGTGCAGACGGGCATCCTCCTCTAGCCGCATCAACCGCACCGATACGATCAAGCGATTGCCGCTGATTTCCGGGATCAGGTTCAGCGCAGGGTCGATGCGCAGGCGCAGCAACTGAAACGTGCGGCCCTGCGGCAGGTTCTGCTGGAACTGACCGCGCTCTGCAGCCACTTTTTGAGGCACGCCAGAGTCCCGCAGCAGCTTGAGCAGCACGTAAATGGACTCCGCCAGCGGCGCCAGGGTGGAAGCCCATCCTTCCAGGGCCTGTTGCCGCATGGCGGGATCGTTGTGCTGCCATGCATAGTAGGCCGGCAGATCAAATCCGCAGGTGCCACCCGGAATGCCCACCCGGCTGCGAATGCTCATCAGCCAGTCGTTTTCGGTGAGCGAGTGGCCGGACTTGCCCGACTGCGTGTTGAGCGCAACAAAGCAGCGGTCCAACTGGGCAATCACGGCATCCAGCGCGGCCTCGGAGATCGAGGGATTGCCGCGGTAGCTGTCGAGCTGGTGTTTGTGTTTTTCAATGTCCTTGAGCACATCTGACTTCAAGTCAGCGCGGGCTGCCACGTCCATGATCTCGAAGATGGTGACCAGCGCAAAGTGGTGGTCCAGCGCATGCGTGCGGGGAATCAACTCGCCCAGCCGACGGAACAACTGCTCAAGCCGCAGATAGGTTCTGAGACGCTCGTTAAATGGATATTCGTAAAGGATCACGCTGGCGGGTTCCTGGGGGCTCAGGGGGTATTCTGACGCCGGTGGCGCACGGCATGGGATGAAAACACAAACGGTTTCGTTCGCATCATAGCCCGAACAGCAATGCGGCCTGCCTTGTGCGGGCGTGCAGTGCGTCGAGCGTGCAGTCACCGTCGTTGGCGATCACCACATCGGCCACGGCGCGGCGAGCGCGCCGAGTCGCCTGGGACGCAATGATGGCTTGGACGACTTCTCTGGCGAGACCGTTGCGCCGCATGACACGCTCGATTTGTGTCTCTGGGGAGCAGTCCACCACCAGCACGGCATCCAGCCTTCGCGCCCATCGCCCAGACTCCGCAAGCAGTGGAATATCAAACACGATCACGGCGCAACCACGGTCTACCGCCTGCTGTGCCTGGAGATTGCTGTGCAGCGAAACCAGGGGATGCACGATTGCTTCGAGCTGCGCCCGTGCTTCAGGACGGTTGAACGCCAACTGGCGCATGCGTTCGCGGTCCAGTGCGCCGTTGGAATCGACATACGCATCTCCAAACACTGCTCGGATTGCGGGCATGGCAGCACCGTCAGGGCCCGTGGTGGCTCGGGCAATTTGGTCGGCGTCTATCAGTGCGGCACCCAGTGAGGCGAGCAGATTGCCTACGGTACTTTTGCCGCTGCCAATGCCTCCGGTCAGGCCCAGGCGCAGGGGCGGCGACTTGAGTTCCGACATAGAGCCAACCGACCGGCTCAAAGGCCCGCGAGCTTCAATACGGACTCAATGATGGCATTGGGACCAAAAATCATGGCCGTGAACGCCGCACCCACGAGGAACGGTCCGAAAGGCACATACCCGCCCTCGCGCAAATTGCTGAATATTTTCAGCGCGATCCCCACAATGGCACCGATGACCGATGACATCAAAATAATAGGAACGAGCGCGGGCCACCCAAACCAAGCGCCCAGGGCCGCAAACAGCTTGAAGTCACCGTAGCCCATGCCCTCTTTGCCGGTCGCTAACTTGAAACCCCAGTAGACAAGCCACAACGACAGATAACCTGCCGCGGCGCCCACCACCGAGCTGTATAGCGGGACGTCAGTCCATTGCATGGCGGCCGCCAGCAATCCTGCCCACATCAAAGGAAGCGTGATGTCGTCCGGAAGCAGCGTGGTATCCCAGTCAATGAACGCAAGCGCTACCAAGGCCGCGGAAAAGCCGCACCACATGATGCCTGTGGGTGTGATTCCCCAGCGTTGAATACAAAAGTAGAACAGCGCGCCAGTGGCGATTTCTACCAACGGATAGCGCACGCTGATGCGTGTTTTGCATGCAGAGCATCGGCCCCGGAGAAAAAGGTAGCTCAGAACGGGAATGTTCTCGTACCACTGCACCATGTGACCGCACGACTGGCACCGTGAGCGGGGCGTGAGGAGATTGAAAGCCTCCGGAGCAGGAGGCGCCTCCTGACCGAGTTCATGGGCCCGGTAGGCTGCAGCCTCTGCAGTCCATTGGCGCTCCATGATCTTGGGGAGCCGATAGATCACCACATTCAAAAAGCTGCCAATCAGCAACCCCAGAACACTCCCCAGTGCCGCGTCTAACCAAACATCCACTCCCATTACACAACTTGACCAAGCTTGAAGATGGGCAGGTACATCGACACCACGATGCCGCCAATGAGCGTGCCTAGAAACACGATGATGATAGGTTCCATCAGGCTGGACAAACCAGCGACCATTTCGTCTACTTCGGCTTCGTAAAAGTCGGCTGCCTTGCCCAGCATGTGGTCGATGGAGCCAGATTCTTCACCGATGGCGCACATCTGCAGAACCATGGAGGGGAATATGTTCGCGTTGCCCATCGCAGCGGTCAAGACTGGTGCCGGTGGAAACCTCCTGCTGGATTTTCTCCGTCGCCATCGAATACAAGGAATTCCCCGAGGCGCCGCCGACCGAGTCCAATGCTTCAACCAATGGAACCCCTGCGGCAAACATGGTGGACAGAGTCCGGGTCCATCGCGCAACGCAGGACTTTTCGATCAGAGCACCGAAGATAGGTATTTTGAGCAAAAGGCGATCCATAAACATCTGCATCTTCTCGTTGCGTTTCCATGCTTGCATGAAGAAATAGAAACCGCCACCGATGCCGCCAAAGATCAGCCACCACCATTTCACAAATATCTCACTGATCGCCATCACGAACAGTGTGGGAGCGGGGAGGTCCGCACCGAAAGAGGTAAAAACTTCTTTGAAGGCGGGGATCACGAAAATCATGATCACTGCAACCACAACGAAGGCCACGATAATCACCGAAATAGGATACATCAAGGCAGATCTGATTTTTGATTTGATCGCCTCCGTTTTCTCCATGTAAGTGGCAAGACGATCTAGCAGCGCCTCAAGAATACCAGCGGCTTCGCCGGCTTCTACCAGATTGCAGTAGAGGCTGTCGAAATACATTGGGTGTTTGCGGAAAGCCCCATTCAGCGATGTCCCGGTCTCCACGTCAGAACGAATGTCGTTGAGCAGTTTGGTAACACTGGCATTGGTATTGCCTCGGCCCACAATGTCAAACGACTGCAGCAGCGGAACGCCCGCCTTCATCATGGTCGCGAGTTGCCGTGTGAAGAGTGCGATATCTTTGGGCTTGATTTTTTTGCCCGAGCGCATCCGGCGCTTTTTTATCTTTGTCGGGAAAACACCTTGTCGACGCAGCGTGGCCTGAACCTGATTTTCGCCAGACGCTCGCACTTCGCCACGGACGACTTTTCCGTGCCGGTCTTTGCCTTCCCATTCAAAAACAAATTCTTTGATGTCTCTTGATGCTGCGGTCGCCATACTAGTCCCTCGTGAGCATTATTCGTTGGTGACTGCGAGTACTTCTTCCAGAGAAGTCAGTCCCTGTTTGGCCTTGTACAGGCCCGAAGCGCGAAGTGAACGCACACCTTCTGCCTTGGCTTGTTCGGCAATTTCCAAGGCACTTCCATCGCGCAAAATAATGCGTTGAATGTCCTCTGAAATAGGCATGACTTGGTAGATGCCCACACGTCCTTTGTACCCGTTGTTGCACGCAGAGCACCCCACCGGACGGTACGTGACCCATGATCCATCGATTTCATCTTCTGAGTACCCTGCCTCAAGCAGGGACTCATGCGGGATGTCAGCTGGTGTCTTGCAAAGTGGGCAAAGCTTACGTGCCAAACGCTGTGCAGTAATCAAAATCACACTGGAGGCAATATTGAACGGTGCTATGCCCATGTTGCGCATGCGCGTAAGCGTCGTGGGTGCATCATTGGTGTGCAATGTCGAAAGCACCAAATGCCCCGTTTGCGCTGCCTTGATAGAAATGTCGGCAGTTTCCAGATCCCGGATTTCCCCCACCATGATGATGTCCGGATCTTGACGAAGAAAGGATTTAAGCGCCACGGCAAACGTCATGCCAGCTTTTTCGTTTACGTTGACCTGATTTACACCGGGGAGGTTAATTTCCGATGGATCTTCTGCTGTCGCTATGTTGACGCCCGGCTTGTTGAGAAGATTCAAGCAGGTGTACAAAGAAACTGTTTTGCCGGAGCCGGTAGGGCCAGTAACCAGAATCATCCCATAAGGTCGGCCAATCGCCTCAAGTAACCGCTCTTTTTCTATGGCTTCATATCCAAGTGCGTCGATGCCGAGCTTTGCGCTACTGGGATCGAGAATACGGATAACAATTTTCTCGCCGAAAAGTGTTGGCAGGGTGCTTACACGAAAGTCAATGACGCGATCCGGTCCGACCTTCAGTTTCATCCGCCCGTCTTGTGGCACTCTCTTTTCGGAAATATCCAGTCGGGAAATCACCTTGATGCGGGAGGCCAATTTGTCTTTGATCGCAATTGGTGGGGACGCAATCTCTCTCAATTCCCCGTCAATGCGAAAGCGAACGCGGTACTGGTGCTCGTAGGGCTCGAAATGCAAATCCGATGCTCGCATGTTGAATGCGTCGAGCAGCATTTTGTGAAGAAATTTGACAATGGGGGCATCTTCTACGTCAGCTGCGCCCGTGTCATTGTTGTCCGGAACATCCTCAACGGCAACATCGTCAAACTCAAAATCTCCACCCCCTGACGCAGTCAGCGTGTCCATCGACTCGCCGGTGGATTTGGTCGTGGCCTCCACCAATTTACTTAACTTATCGTACTCTGCAATAATCCAATCCACGCCCATCTGGGTGGTGAATTTTATTTTCTCCGCTGCTTCTTGATCTGTAGGATCTGCGGTTGCTACGATTAGTCGATTATTACGCTTGCTAAGAACGACGACTTTATATGCATTGCATATTTTGACATCGAGCAATTCTTTGGGTAATCTGAGTGGGTCAATCGCTTCCAGATCCAGCAATGGCGCACCAAAAACCGCTGACACCGTGTGCGCCAAATCAGCTGCTGACACTGCTCCCGAGCCGGTGAGTTCAGCGATAAAGCTCGTGCGGCTTATTTGTGATTTTTTGTAAATGTCCTCGGCTGACTTTTGGGTCAGTTTGCCCGCAGACATCAGTGCCCGACCCAGTCCTGGAAGGGCGACCGCAGAGGCTTCTTTGGGGGCAGTATCAACAGCGGCCATGTAACCGGTAATGTGTTAGGTGTGGAAAAGAAACCATCCTATCATCACCGATCAGCTGGGGGCTGTACAGCTTTGGATATTGGCAACAGCGCCACAGAAGTAAGGCAACTGCCGGAAACAGTGGGCGATTTTCGCGCGCATGAAATGTGGAAACTATCGATTTCCTTGCTTGGAAGTGCTCATTTCCCGAATTGGCGAAGAGGGCGAATCGATGCCAAAGCGACCTCAATTCCCTTGGCTGGATGCAAGATTTTGTGAGGTCTCGCGGTCTGCTTCAGTGTCTACGTTCAAGCAGTTGTGCTGCAAGCTCGATCAATCCGGCCGAATACGCATTGTGAGGGAGCTGTTTTGCGGCAGCTATCGCGCGGCGAGCTTCTCCATGCGCGGCTGCGTGCGTCACTTCCAGCGCACCGGTATCGCGCACGATGGCCACAATTTCCGAAAGCCGCTCCGTGGAGCCCTGTTCAATGGCTTGGCGTACAACAAGCGCTTGATTTGGCGTGCCCCTTTGCATTGCTGCGATCAGCGGTAGTGTCGACTTGCCCTCCCTGAGGTCGTCGCCTAGGTTCTTGCCCATCTCCGTAGCGTCGCCGTCATAGTCGAGTACATCATCGATGATCTGGAATGCGGTGCCCAGCGCCTGTCCATAGGTTGCGCAGATCGCTTCCATTTCGGGCGGGCTGTCGGCAAGAACCGCGCCTAGCCGCGCACTGGCTTCGAAGAGTTTCGCGGTTTTGGACCGTATGACTTTCAGGTAACCTGCTTCATCCAGAGAAGCATCATGCATGTTCATGAGTTGAAGCACTTCCCCCTCGGCTATCACATTGGTGGCTTCTGAGAGGATCTCCATAATGCGCATGCTCCCCACCTCCACCATCATCTGAAACGAGCGGGTATGCAGGAAGTCTCCCACGAGCACACTGGCTGGGTTGCCAAAAGCCTCGTTGGCTGTGGGGCGCCCGCGCCGCAACGTGGATGCATCAACGACATCGTCATGGAGCAGCGTGGCTGTGTGAATCAGTTCGACCACCGCAGCGAGGGTGAAATGATGTGTTCCGCGATATCCGAGTGCGCCGCACATCATCAAAAGCAGGGCAGGGCGCAAGCGTTTACCACCTGCCGCAATGATGTACTGCGATATCTGGGCCACCAGGGGTACGCTGGATGTCAGGCGCCGGCCGATGACATTGTCAACCTCTTGCATGTCTTGGGCAACGAGCGCGAGGGGGGATGCTGCAGGGGCGGTGTGGTCAGTCAAGATGGTGGTCACAGAAAGTGCCCGGATTATAGGAAGCCAGAGGCACGGTCTTGAGCATTCGAAATCGACGACTACCGGCGTTCTCCTGGCGCAGTGGCGTCATTGGGCGCGATGCGCTACAATCTCGGGCTCTGCGGAAATTCGTCCGCGGAACTCATATCAAGAGGTCAACATGTACGCGGTCATAAAAACCGGCGGCAAGCAGTATCGCGTTGCTTCCGGCGAAAAAATTAAAGTAGAACAGATTGCTGCGGACGTAGGCCAGGAAATTGTGATCGACCAAGTTTTGGCAGTCGGAAACGGCGCTGAATTGAAGGTTGGTACACCCCTGGTGTCCGGCGCAACCGTCACGGCAACTGTCGTGGCACACGGCAAGCACGACAAAGTGCACATCTTCAAGATGCGCCGTCGCAAGCACTATCAAAAACGCCAAGGTCATCGCCAGCAGTTCACTGAACTGCAAATCGGTGCGATTGCTGCTTAATCGAAGGAGCTGAGTCATGGCACAGAAAAAAGGCGGCGGCTCTACGCGAAATGGGCGCGACTCCAAGCCAAAGATGCTGGGTGTCAAGGCGTTCGGTGGTGAACTGATCAGCGCTGGCTCGATCATCGTGCGCCAACGCGGCACACGTTTCCACCCCGGCAACAATGTCGGCGTGGGCAAGGATCACACCTTGTTTGCGCTCGTGGACGGCCACGTGTCGTTCGGCGTCAAGGGTGCGTTGTCCAAGTCCACGGTCAATGTGACCCCCGCCTAAGGTTTTCCTTAGGCTGCCACCGAAGCCCCGCTTTGCCGGGGCTTTGTTGTTTGGCCTTTACGATGGTGCACTCGCTCCATCTGTCTGCCGCGCCTGGAAGGCGTTGCGCTGTTCCGTCAAAATCAGCAGCCTGAAGTTGTGTCGGTGCAGCCCTCTTTTGTAAACTGGATATCCCATGAAGTTCGTCGATGAAGCCTTTATTGACATTGGAGCCGGTGACGGCGGCAATGGCTGCGTGTCGTTTCGGCACGAAAAGTACAAGGAGTTCGGCGGACCCAATGGTGGCGATGGTGGGCGTGGTGGGCATGTGTTTGCTGTGGCGGATCCGAACCTGAACACGTTGGTGGATTTCCGGTATTCGCGCCGCCACGAAGCCAAGCGCGGCGAGCACGGGATGGGCTCGGACATGTTTGGCGCAGCTGGTGCTGACATCACCCTGAAGATGCCGGTGGGAACGATCATCACCGACGCGGAAACGGGTGAGGTGTTGTACGAGCTGCTGAATCCCGGCGAAGTGGTCACCATTGCCAAGGGCGGAGACGGCGGATTCGGCAACATGCGCTTCAAGAGCGCGATCAATCGCGCCCCGCGCCAGAAGACGCCAGGCTGGCCGGGTGAAAAGAAGAACCTGAAACTTGAACTCAAGGTCCTCGCAGACGTTGGTCTGCTGGGCATGCCCAATGCGGGCAAGTCGACCTTCATCACGGCCGTTTCCAATGCCCGCCCGAAAATCGCTGACTACCCCTTCACCACTTTGCATCCGAATCTGGGGGTGGTGCGTGTGGGCCCGGAGCAGAGTTTTGTGGTGGCCGACATCCCGGGGCTGATCGAGGGCGCCTCGGAAGGCGCCGGACTGGGGCATCAGTTTCTGCGCCACCTGCAGCGCACGCGGTTGCTGCTGCACATTGTGGATATGGCGCCGTTCGATGATGCGGTGGATCCGGTGGCGCAGGCCAAAGCCATCGTCAACGAACTGAAAAAGTACGACCAGAAGCTGTACAACAAGCCGCGCTGGTTGGTGCTCAACAAGCTCGACATGGTCCCCACAGAAGAGCGGGAGGCGCGTGTGGCAGATTTCGTCAAGCGCTTCAAGTGGAAGGGGCCCGTGTTCCAGATCTCCGCGCTCACGCGCGAGGGTTGTGAGCCGCTGATCCACGCCATCTTCCGCCACGTGCAGTCGGAGCAGCGCATAGAAAATGAGCCAGTCGAAGTCGATCCACGGTTTGCGGGTGATGCTCCCGCTTGATTCGTTGGCTGGCTTTGCACTGCGTTTGCTATATTAATAATAGCTAATAGCGCTTGATGGATAAGCGCTAGAGGCCAAAAATACTTAAAAATGGTTTCCAACGTGTTGCGAGATGCCCGTCGCATCGTGGTCAAAGTGGGCTCCAGTCTTGTGACCAACGAAGGCCGAGGCCTGGATGAAACGGCCATCGGCGAATGGAGTCGCCAGCTGGCGGCTTTGGTGCGTGGCGAAGGCGGCGCACCGCGCGAGGTCATCATGGTGTCCAGTGGCGCCATCGCCGAAGGCATGAAGCGGTTGGGCTGGACGACTCGGCCGAGCGAAATTCATGAACTGCAGGCTGCAGCTGCGGTGGGGCAGATGGGGCTGGCCCAGATGTACGAGACCAAACTGCGCGAGCAGGGCATGGGCAGCGCGCAGGTCTTGCTGACCCATGCGGACTTGGCTGACCGTGAGCGGTATCTGAACGCACGCTCCACCTTGCTCACGCTGTTGCGTTTGGGGGTGGTGCCGGTGATCAACGAGAACGACACGGTCGTCAACGACGAGATCAAGTTTGGCGACAACGATACGCTCGGGCGCTCTCGTAGCCAATCTGGTAGAGGCCGATGCGCTGATCATCCTGACCGATCAGAAGGGGCTCTACACCGCAGATCCTCGCCGTGATCCATCTGCGCAGTTTGTGCACGAAGCCAAAGCAGGGGACTTGGCGCTGGAGGCTATGGCGGGTGGCGCCGGGTCCAGCATCGGCAAGGGCGGGATGATCACCAAAATTCTGGCGGCCAAGCGCGCGGCTGGATCGGGGGCCTCCACAGTCATCGCCTGGGGGCGTGAATCTGATGTTTTGGTTCGTTTGGTCCGTGGCGAGGCGCTGGGCACCTTGCTGGTTGCCCAGACGCAGAAGAAGCAGGCGCGCAAGCAGTGGATGGCGGACCATCTGCAACTGCGTGGATCGGTGGTGGTGGACGGCGGTGCTGCAACCAAGGTGCGCGATGAAGGCAAAAGTCTGTTGCCGATCGGAATGACCGCGGTCGAAGGGGATTTCTCGCGGGGTGACGTGATTGCCATTCGCGACAATACCGGCGTCGAGATTGCCCGGGGCTTGGCAAACTATGCCGCCGCAGAAGCCCGCAGACTGTGCCGCAAACCTTCAGCAGAGTTCGAGTCTTTGCTGGGCTACGTGGCCGAGTCCGAGATGGTGCACCGAGACAACTTGGTACTTGTCGCAAAGCCGTGACGCGGCGATTGCGCCAATACCACTGCTGATGCGGGTGCGATGATTTGATCGTTGGTCCGCGATGAATAGGGTCAAGCGCAGTAGCGAACGGATTGCCAAAACAAAACGCCTGCATCAGCAGGCGTTTTTGTTAGTGTGTTTCACGCGGCGCAGCGGCAGCTGGCAATGCATCAAGATCACCCGGCATGCTGTTTTGCGGGTCCGGGTCGAAGCTGGCTCCGGGAGGCAGCTCCATTCCCGGATTGATCAGCATTGATCCGGTTCGGAACATGGTACCCGCGTGCTCGCCCTCTCGGGTGCGCATGCCGCTGCGCAGATAGCGGTTGCGCTGCTCGTGGCGCGGCAGGTAGCGAGCCAGCTCGGTAAGCGCCATCTCATAGACGCCCCGTTTGAACTCCACCACCACATCCAGCGGAACCCAGTAGTCGTTCCAGCGCCAAGCGTCAAACTCTGGGTGGTTGGTGGCGCGCAGATTCAAATCCCAGTCGTGTCCCACCAGCTGAAGCAAATACCAGATTTGTTTCTGGCCCTTGTAGTGTCCGCGTGCATCGCGGCGGATGTACCGGTCAGGCACCTCATAGCGCAACCAGTCCCGGGTGCGGGCCACCACGCGTACGTGATTGGGCAATAATCCCACCTCTTCGTGCAGTTCGCGGAACATGGCTTGCTCGGGGGTTTCGCCCCGGTCAATGCCACCCTGCGGAAACTGCCAGCTGTGGGTGCGTATACGCTTGCCCCAGAACACCTGGTTTTTCTGGTTGAGCAGGATGATGCCGACGTTCGGCCGAAAGCCGTCCCGGTCAAGCATAATCAAACCCCAAATTTTTAAACTGTGTCCATTATGCACGGCGCCTAGCGTGCGGCAAGTGGGCCGGTCTGTTCTGCCCGAAATCGAGTCCGATGAAAGCCTCCCAATTTTTTATCTCCACCCTCAAAGAAGCTCCGGCCGATGCCGAAGTGGTCAGTCACAAACTCATGACGCGGGCTGGACTGATCAAGAAGCTGGGCGCAGGTATCTACAACTACATGCCCATGGGCCTGCGGGTGATCCGTAAGGTGGAAGCCATCGTGCGCGAAGAAATGAACCGCGCTGGCGCAGTGGAACTGGCGATGCCTGTGGTTCAGCCTGCTGAACTGTGGCAGGAGACAGGGCGTTTTGACAAGATGGGCCCAGAGCTGCTGCGCATCCAGGACCGCCACGGCCGTGACTTCGTCGTTCAGCCCACCAGCGAAGAAGTGATCACTGACATCGCTCGGCAGGAGCTCAAGAGCTACAAACAGCTACCCAAGAACTTTTACCAGATCCAGACCAAGTTCCGCGACGAGCGCCGCCCCCGCTTTGGCTTGATGCGCGGCCGCGAATTCATCATGAAGGATGCCTACAGCTTTGACCGCGACCAGGCGGCTGCCAAGGCCAGCTACCAGGTCATGGCGCAGGCCTACCGGCGCATTTTTGACCGCTTTGGCCTGACGTACCGTGCGGTAGCAGCCGACAGCGGCGCCATCGGTGGCGACCTCTCAGAAGAGTTCCAGGTGATTGCAGCCACGGGTGAGGACGCCATCGTCTACTGCCCCGAGAGCGAATACGCCGCCAACATGGAGAAAGCCGAGGCGCTGGCCCCCACCGGACCGCGGGGCGCTGCCGCGCAGGCGATGACCAAGACCGCCACCCCCGGCAAGAGCACCTGCGCCGATGTGGCCGAGTTGCTGGGCGTGCCGCTGAACACCACCGTCAAGTCGCTGGTGCTGGCCACCGATGAAACCAACGAAGCAGGCGAGATCGTCAAAAGCCAGGTCTGGCTGCTGCTGTTGCGCGGTGACCATGACATGAACGAGATCAAAGTCGGCAAGGTGCCCGGTCTGGCAGGATTCCGTTTTGCCACGCTCTCTGAAATCGAAGAGCACTTTGGCTGCAAGCCCGGCTATCTGGGGCCCATCGGGCTCAAGAAGCCGCTCAAGATCGTCGCCGACCGCGAAGTCGCGCTGATGGCCGACTGGATCTGCGGCGCCAATGAGGTGGACTTCCACATCACCGGCGTGAACTGGGGCCGTGACCTGCCCGAGCCCGATGCCGTTGCAGACCTGCGCAATGTGGTGGCGGGTGATCGCTCGCCCGACGGCAAGGGGGAACTGGCGATTGAACGCGGCATCGAAGTGGGCCATGTTTTCTACCTCGGCACCAAGTACAGCAAGGACATGAACGCGACCTTCCTCGGCGACGACGGGCGGCCTGCGTTTTTTGAGATGGGCTGTTACGGCATCGGTATCACGCGCCTGCCCGCGGCTGCGATCGAGCAAAACCATGACGAGCGCGGCATCATCTGGCCCGACGCGATTGCGCCGTTCACCGTGGTCATCTGCCCCGTGGGCATGGATCGCAGCGAGGCCGTCAAGGCCATGGCCGAATCGTTGTACGCCGACTTGCTGGCCGCCGGTATCGATGTCATCCTAGATGACCGTGGCGAGCGCCCTGGTGCCATGTTTGCCGACTGGGAACTGATTGGCGTGCCACACCGCGTGACCATTGGGGACAAGAGCCTCAAGGAAGGTGTCGTCGAGTACCAGCACCGCCGTGACGCAGCTGCCACCAAGGTGGCCACCACCGATATCCTGGCCCATGTGAAGGGCCGCATGGCTGTATGAGTTTCCGCGCACCTACCATTGCCTCTGCCGACGTGACCGGAACCCCTGGTCTGGCGTTGTCGCGGCGTGCTGCCATTGCGTCGCTTTCCTCACTGGCGGCGCCTGCGGTGTGGCTTGGCGGCACCGCATGCGGCGCATGCAGGAGGTCAGCTGGAGGAGCCGTTGATGGATTCCGTGCGCACCGCGCTCAGTTCCGCCGTGGCCAACCAGGCTCCGCCCGAGCCCGAGTTCATCACGACCGAAGCGCGCCTGCACTACCTGCGCTGGCTTGGCACGCAAAGCGATCGGCTGCGCAGACGCAAGCCTGAATGGGAAGTGCGGCGTGATTTTCTGCAGACCGTGTGGTACGAGTCCAAGCGCGCGGGGCTGGAGGTGTCCCTGGTCATGGGCCTGATACAGGTCGAAAGCGCGTTCCGCAAATATGCGGTGTCCAGTGTGGGCGCGCGGGGCTACATGCAAGTCATGCCGTTCTGGACGCGGGTGATTGGCGATGGGGACCCGGGCAAACTGTTCCATATGCAGACCAACCTGCGATTTGGCTGCGTGATCCTGCGCCACTACATTGACCGCGAGCGGGGCGATCTGTTCATGGCGCTCGGCCGGTACAACGGCAGCCGCGGCAAACCACCCTATCCGAACGCCGTGTTTGCTGCGCAGCGCAACTGGGCGTTTGCCGAAAAGCCCCAACTCCTGCCAACGCCCGCAGCACCTGGGCCCTTGGTGGCTGCCACAGCGTCCTAGCTGACTGCGTCCCACCTATTTTTAGTTGGCAGCCGCGGAGCCTTCCAGCTTGGTCATCGGAGCATTCCCGTCACTGCCGGGGACATTCAGGCGGGACACCATGACCTGGTCGATGCGGTAGCTGTCCACATCCAGCACCTCAAACTTGTAGCCGCCCCAGCTCACGCTGTCGGTGCGGCGGGGCACCCGGCGCAGCATCACCATCAAGAAGCCCGCAAGTGTTTCGTATTCATCAGCGTGCGGTAGTTCGTCCAGCGACAGGGCGTGCAACACGTCCTGCACCGGCGTCACGCCATCGATCAACCACGAGTTCTCATCGCGCCGCACGATCTGCTCCTCATCGGCCGGGCCCATCACCAAGTCGCCCATCACCGTGCTCATCACGTCGTTCAGCGTGACCACGCCCACCACCAGGCTGTACTCGTTGACGATCACCGCGAAATCTTCGTGAACTTGCCGGAACTGCTCCAGTACCTCTGACAGAGTCAGCCGGTCGGGCACGATCAGCACCTTGCGCACCAGGCTGTCGTCGGCCAGGGAGATGGGCTGGTTGTTCAGCACGCGCTGAAACAGATCCTTGGCATCCACATACCCCACCACGTGGTCGATGTCGCCTTCGCACACCGGGTAGGTCGAAAACGGCTCGGCCGCAATGCGCAACCGGATCACCGAGTCGGGGTCGTCCCGCAAGAAAAACGCCACACGGTCGCGTGGTGACATGGCGCTGGACACCATGCGGGTGTCCAGCTCAAACACATTGGTGATGACCTGCTGCTCCCGCGCGGCCAGCACACCGGCGCGTGCGCCCGCTTCCATCATCGCCAGAATGTCATCCGAGGTGATGCGGTCATCCCGCAATGACGACAGTCCCAACGCCCGGAAGAGCAAGTCGGCCCCGCGGCTGTAGAACCACACCACTGGACGCAACACGGCCGTGCACCACGCCATGGGCTGCGCCAGCCGCACCACCAGCCGCTCCGGGTTGGCCATGCCCAGGCGCTTGGGGAACAGGTCTGAGAAAAGAATGAACAGTGAGGTGATGATCAGGAACGACGCCAGAAAACCGACCGTCTGGGCAGACGACTCGGAAAGCCACAGCCCGGCCAACTCTGTGAAATGCGGGCTCAGCGCCCCTTCGCCCACAATACCGCCCAAAATCGCCACTGCGTTTTGTCCCACCTGCACCACGGTGAAATAGTCGCCTGGCTGCTCCTGCATGCGCAGCACGATGTCGGCGCGCGCATCGCCCTCGTCGGCCATCTGCCGCAAGCGCAGGCGGCGTGCGGCCGCCAGCGAAATCTCGGCCATGGAGAAGAATGCGCTGGCTGCAATCAGTAGCGCGATGACAAAAAGGCTTTGGGACAGGGTCATGGAAAGGTTTGCAGAGCACGGGGCCGTGCCTCACGGGCCTTCCAAGTGTATCTGTGCGCCCCTGGTTTAGACACGGGGGGCGCGCCTGTTCAGCGGCCCCGCCTGCACCTCACGCTGGCTACTGCACAAAGCCGATGCGGCCGCGCCCCGATGCTGCTTTGGGCAGGTCCGCAATCTCCACTGTAGAGCGCCGGTCCAGCCGCGCATTGCCAAAACCTGTCATCAGTGCCCGCCGCATTTCGCGCGGCGGCATCTGGGCCAGGTGGTCCAACACATCGTCCAGAGGTTCTGGGTCCAGCAGGCGACCCCAGTCGTGGCCCGCGCGAATGCCCTGGTACAGGTTGCGCGCAATGGTCCTCGCCTGGTCCAGCGACGGTGCCTCCACCTCAAACACGTTCATGCGGTTGAGGATAGGGTCTGGAATACCCCGGCTGTCGTTCGCGGTGGTGATCCAGATCACCTGGCTGGCATCAATCGCCACCTCGGCAAATTCGTCGGTAAAACTCTGGGCCGTGTCGTATTCGAGCAAGCTGTACAGCGCACCCAGCGGGTCGTACTGCGCATCGCCACTGGCTTTGTCGATTTCGTCCACCACGATCACCGGGTTGGCGTATTCGCCCTCCACCAGCGCCTCAAACACCTTGCCGGGCCGTGCGCCCTTCCACTGCGCGGACGAGCCCGACAGCAGCCAGCCTGCGGTCATGGAACTCATGGGCAGCAGGTTCATTCCCGTGCCCAGCAGCTCGGCCAGGTGGCGTGCAAAGTGGGTTTTGCCGATGCCGGGCGGGCCCAGCAGCAGCATGGGCGTGACTTCCAGGCCATCGCTGCTGTCTTGCGCCAGCGCCACATGGCGCTTGATGTCGTCCAGCACCTCCGTGAAGTTGGGCAACTGCTCGTACAGGCTGGCCATGTCGGGGATGCCCGAGGGCTTGACCTGAAACCGCTCGGGGCCACGCTCCAGCATGCGTTCGTAGACGGTGCGCAGGGTTTCGTATTCGCGCTGGTTGCCCGACTCCTGCAGCCGTGCGAGCTTGCGCTCGACGTCGCCGGGGTGGAACACATTGCGCATCTGGGCCACCGGCAGACGCAGGGCGGGTGGCTGGGGAACAAGGCTATGGCTGGTCATTGCATGCTCCTGTGATGGTTACGTCACGCAACCATTCAAGCACACAACATGCCCGCTGCAATATCGGATAAGCCCCTGAATGGTGCTTGTGTTGTCACCAAGCAAAAAGCCGCCCTGAGGCGGCCTTTGTGTGCAGCGATGCGGTGGAGGGCGCTTTCAGCCCTCGGTGCCCAACACCTGCTTGAGTTCGCCCGACTCGTACATCTCCATCATGATGTCCGAGCCGCCGATGAACTCGCCCTTCACGTACAGCTGCGGAATGGTGGGCCAGTTGCTGTATTCCTTGATGCCCTGGCGAATTTCTTCGTCTTCGAGCACGTTGACGGTGACCACGGCTTTCGGGTCCACGCCGCAGGCTTTCAGGATCTGGATGGCGCGGCCGGAAAAGCCACACATGGGAAAGCTGGCGTTGCCCTTCATGAACAGCAGAACGTCGCTGGACTTGACGAGGGCGTCGATGCGTTGTTGGGGGTCGCTCATGGGGGGCTCCTGAAAAAGGGGTCTGGGCGGGCGATGCCGCCGCTATGGTGGGATGGGGTGGATTATTTCACTGTCTGCGCCGGCTGCCACTGACCGCCGGTACAACGCGCAATGCCCGCGAGGTCATTGCGGCTTTTTACGTGCTGCAAAACCCTGTGCGAGCAACAGAGCCTGGACAGCCTCGGCCTGGTCATAACCATGCTCCAGCAGCAGCCAGCCGCCAGGCTTCAGGTGCGCGGGCGCCTGGGCGACGATGGTGCGGATGTCGTTCGAGCCCATCCGTGCCGCTGGCCAGGGCCTGCAGGGGTTCGTGGGTGAGTGCTGCCAGGTGCGGATCGGCGCTGGCGATGTAGGGCGGGTTGGAGACGATGGCGTCAAACAGGCCGTCCACGCCCATCAGCCAGCTGGTGTGTTGAAACTGCACCGCCAGGCCCAGCCGCAGGGCATTGGCTTGCGCCACGGCCAGTGCGTCGGCGCTGGCATCCACTGCCAGCACCTGGGCGTCAGGGCGTTGGTGTTGCAGTGCCAGCGCAATGGCGCCGCTGCCGGTGCCCAGGTCGACAACGCGAGGGGCGGGCAGCGGTGCCAGCACCTCCAGCGCCCAGTCCACCAGTGTTTCGGTGTCGGGCCGCGGGTCCAGCACGCGGGCGTCTACGTGCAGCGGCAGGCCGTAGAACTCTTTGCGCCCCGTCAGGTAGGCCACGGGCTCGCCCGCCGCGCGGCGCTGGCACAGGGCGATGAACTGATCGTGCACGGCCGGTTCCAGCGCATCGGTGTCGTGTGCCAGCAGCCAGGCGCGGCCCGCATCGGGACGTGCCAGCGCGTGCAGCATCAGCAATTGCGCGTCGATGCGTTCCAGGCCCAGAGTGCGGGCTTGGTGCAGTGCCTGGGCGAGGGTGGAGGCGAGGGGATTCACTACTGATTTAATAGCTGCTAGCGCTTATGGAATAAGCGCTAGAGGCCAATTTTATTCAAATTCTGATGCAGCTCAGCCCGTCGTGCCGGTTTCCAGCTCTTCCAGCTGCTCGGCTTCGCGCGCGTGGGCCAGGGCCTGCAGCACGTCGCCCAGGTCCCCTTCCATCACATACAGCAGTTTGTACAGCGTGAGGTTGATGCGGTGGTCCGTCAGGCGCCCTTGCGGGAAGTTGTACGTGCGGATGCGGTCGCTGCGGTCGCCGCTGCCGATCAGGCCCTTGCGCAGCGCGGCCTCCTTGGCGGCGCGCTCGCTGCGGTCTTTTTCTTGAATGCGCGCCTGCAGCACCTGCAGGGCCTTGGCCTTGTTGGCGTGCTGGCTGCGGCCGTCCTGGCATTCGGCCACGATGCCGGTGGGCAAGTGCACCACACGCACGGCAGAGTCGGTCTTGTTGATGTGCTGGCCGCCCGCGCCACTGGCCCGGAAGGTGTCGATGCGCAGGTCGGCCGGGTTGAGCTTGATGGCCTCGTGTTCGTCGGGCTCGGGCATCACGGCCACGGTGCAGGCGCTGGTGTGGATGCGGCCTTGTGTTTCGGTGGCGGGCACGCGCTGCACGCGGTGGCCACCGGATTCGAATTTGAGCGCGCCGTATACGCCGCTACCGGAGGGGCCCGTGCCGGGCTGGCCTTCTATGCGCAACACAATTTCCTTGTAGCCGCCCAGCTCGGCCGCGTTCTCGCTCACGATCTCCACCTTCCAGCCCACGCGGTCGGCGTAGCGCATGTACATGCGCGTGATGTCGCCCGCAAACAGGGCCGACTCGTCACCGCCCGTACCGGCGCGGATTTCCACAAATGCGTTGCGGGCGTCGTCGGGGTCTTTGGGCAGCAGCAGGCGCTGCAGTTCGTCTTCCAACTGCAGCAATTCGGCTTCGGCGGCAGTGACTTCTTCTTGCGCCATTTCGGCCATGTCGGGGTCGGCCAGCATCTCGCGCGCACCGGCCAGGTCGGCCTCGCGCTGCTGGTAGCGGGCGTAGCGGCCCGCCACCTGTGTGACTTCAGCGTGTTCGCGCGAGATGGTGCGGTACTGCGCCATGTCGCTCATGATGTCTTCGCGCGAGAGCAAGAAGTCGAGTTCTTGCAGACGCAGTGCAAAGCGCTCCAGCTGGGTTCTGAGAAAAGGTTTCATGCGGAGAATCAGGGGTTTGCTACTGTATTTGTAGCTGCTTGCGCTTGATAAATAAGCGCTAGAGGCCAATTTGGCTTAAAAATTAAACGGCGGAGACGGTGAAGCGGGCCATTGCGCCCAGCGCTGCAACTGAGCGCCGCTACAGGCTGTTTTTGCTTTGCGAGCGCAGGAACAGGCGCGACACGGTCTGCGCCGTCTGGGCGCGCATGTCTGCGTCGCCCGCACGCAGCTCGGCCATCGTGCCGTGCAGCATCTTCTGGGTCAGCCCGCGGGACAGGGCATCGAGCACGGCGTCCACAGTCTTCCCCCTTGGCGAGCAGCTTCTTGGCCCGGGCGATCTCAGCGGCGCGCCATTCGTCAGTTTGCGCATTGAGCTGCTGGATCAGCGGCACCACGCCACCGGCTTCGCCAGCCGGGCCACGCAAGTCCATCCAGTGCATGAAGCTCTGCACGCCCGCATCGATGATCGCCTCGGCCTGCGCGACAGCGGCCTGGCGGTTGGCTTGCGCGGTCTGCACCACGCTGGCCAGGTCGTCCACGGTGTACAGGTACACGTCGCGCAGCGCCTTCACCTCGGGTTCGATGTCGCGCGGCACGGCCAGGTCGACCATGAACATGGGGCGGTTGCGGCGCTTTTTGAGCGCACGCTCGACAGCGCCCAGGCCGATGATGGGCAGGCTGCTGGCGGTGCAGCTGATGACGGCATCGAACTCGTGCAGGCGCTCGGGCAGGTCGGCCAGGCGCATGACCTCGCCACCGAATCGGCTGGCGAGTTTTTCGCCGCGCTCCAGCGTGCGGTTGGCAATGGCCACGCCCTGCGGGTTTTTGGCGGCAAAGTGCGTGGCGCAAAGCTCAATCATTTCGCCCGCGCCCACAAACAGCACGCGGATCTTGGTGAGGTCTTCAAACAGCTGGCCCGCCAGGCGCACGGCCGCGGCGGCCATGCTGATGCTGTGGGCGCCGATCTCGGTGCTGCTGCGCACCTCTTTGGCCACGGCAAAACTGCGCTGGAACAACTGGTTGAGCGTGGTGCCCAGTGCGCCGGCCGTTTCAGCCGCACGCACCGCATCTTTCATCTGGCCCAGAATCTGCGCCTCGCCCAGCACCATCGAATCGAGCCCGCTGGCCACACGGAATGCGTGGCGGGCGACCAGACTGTCTTCCAGGGTGTACGAGTGCGAGCGCAGCAGCGAAGTGCTGACACCGCCGCTGTGGGCCAGCCAGCCCAGCGTGTGGTCGATGGCGGGGGCTTCGCCCGCGCAATAGATTTCGGTGCGGTTGCAGGTGGAGATGATGGCGGTCTCTACGCCGGGGTGGCGGCTGGCACCGCCGCCAGAGTTGCCCAGCGACTCGCGCAAACCATGCAGCGTGGGTGCAATCTGGTCGAGCGCGAACGCGAACTTGCCGCGCAGATCGAGCGGCGCGGTGTTGTGGTTGATGCCGAGGGCCCAGACTGCCATAGTCCCCGATTATAAAATTGTTGGACCGAACCGGCAGCGTTGCTTGTTCAAGCCTTGATTTGGGTCAATTCCATGGGTCCCCTGGACGCTTTCAACCACCTGCTCAACTTCGTCACGCCCGCCGCCGCCATGGCGGTGCTGCTGGGGTTGTCTGGCAGAGTTTTTCGATCAAAAGCTCCTGTAGCGCTTTCCTGGTGGGCGCGAGTAGCTATTATTTTTGGAGTGGGCGTCGCCGTGCTCGCGGCGGGCCTGGTGGTGTGGGGGCGAGACGGCAAGATGCTGACCTATGCCGCGCTGGTGGTGGCCTGCGCCACCTGCCAGTGGGTTTTGGTGCGCGGCTGGCGCGGCTGAGGCTTGTCCGCGCCATCAAAACGAAAGCCGTGTGGCGCTGCCGCCCGCCCCGTCATCGGCCGGTGAACGGGTTTCTCAGCCCGCCGCCGGGCGCGCCTCGCCCGAGCTGGCCTGCGGTTGGGGCACGCTGACCGTGGGCAAACCGGTGGCCCCATCGGTGGCCAGCGCAGGCGTGAACGGTGCCACGCTGGTGGAGGCCGGGGGTGACAGGGCCAGGCCTGCGCTGCGCAGCGATTCCAGAATGGCAAAGAGCAAGTCGCTTTTGACCCCGCCCGCATTGCGTGGGTTGCTCACATAGCCAATCGCCAGGAAGGTGAGCGTGCCGCTCACGATGTCTTCCAGCTGCACGATGGGTGCGGGGGTGTCCAGAATGCTTTCGTGCTCGGTGAAGGCCGCCAGGATCAGGTCGCGCATGCGCTTGGCGTCCACGTCCAGCGGTGCGGGCAGGCGCAGCAGCACGCGCCCGGGGGCTCCCGCCAATGTCATGTTGCGCACGGTCTTGGTGATGAATTCCGAGTTGGGCACGATGACGGTGGAGCGGTCGCCCAGCTGAATCTCGGTAGCGCGCACGTTCACGCGGCGCACGTCGCCTTCGGTAGTGCCCAGCACCACCCAGTCGCCCACCTTCACGGGGCGTTCGGCGAGCAAGATAAGACCCGAGATGAAGTTCTGCACGATGGCCTGCAGCCCAAAACCGATGCCCACCGACAGCGCGCTGGCCACCCAGGCAATGCGCTCCACGCTGATGCCCAGGCCCGCCAGCGCTGCGGCCACTACCATCACGCCACCCACGTAGCCCAGCAAGGTGACGATGGAGCTGCGCATGCCCGGCTCCATCGACGTGTTGGGAAGATACTGCTCCACCAGCCAGCGCTTGAGCACGCGGATCAGCAGGAGCCCCGCCACCAGCACCGCCAGGGCCGTCAGCAGCGCTTGCGGGGCCAGGGTGATGTCGCCGATCTTCAGGCTCTGGTCCATGCTGGTGCCGCGCCGGAAGACTTCGTCTGGCCCCGTGCCAAACGGCGCCAGAAGGGCAATCACCATGTAGAAAAACAGCGCCACGCGCAACACGCCCGAGCCCAGCACCGATGCCTGGTCCAGCAGCTTGGCGTCGATGCCCAGCCCCTTGTGCAGGCGCTCGCCAAAGCCGCCGCGCGACGAGATCAGCGCCTCGCACAAGTCATCCACCAACTGGAACAGCAGGTAAGTGGTGGCAAACACCACGCCGGTCCATAGCATTTGGCGTGTGAGCGTGCCGGCCAGCGCCACAAAACCGAAGGCCACCATGAGCACCGTGGCCACAATGGCGATGCCGGCACACGCTACCAACAGGCCCAACCAGACGGGGCGTTCGGACGGGGCTGGGGCGTCTGAAGGGCTGCCAGCGTCGGTCTGGCTTTCGTCCGCAGCGCTGTCGGTCGCCCCATCTTTGGCGGGCGTTGCAGCGGTTGTCGCAAGTGTGGGGGCGGGCGTGCGCAGGTGGCGCAGCGCCAACGCGACGATGGAGGCCATTGCCAGCGCCGTCACGGCATGCACTGAAACTTCTGCTGCCAGGCTGGCGCCGATGATGCTGTTGACTTCGGTGATCAGCCCGCTCAGGGACGCGAGGATGGCGATCCACCAGGGGTAGGGGCTTAGGCGCGTGGCCAGATCGTCCGAAATGTCCGGCAACCGCCAGGAACTGCGTTTGCGTGACAACAGTGCGTGCCCCAGCCCGATCACAAACGCCGAGAAGATGGCCAGCCGCACGGTGGCCTGGGCAAGTGCCTGGAGGTTATCGTTGAGCTGTCCGCCCACTTCCAGCCCGCTCCAGGCAAGCTGCGCGGCCAGACCGATCAGCAGCACATAAATCAGCACCGACGCCGAGGCCAGCAGCGACCTGCGCAGCCGCCCGGCTGGCAACTTGGCGGGCACCAGGCGCACCAGCAGGCGTTCGGCCAGCCAGGTGCCTGCCACCGCCAGCAGCAAGGCCGCCACCAGGTTGGTGATGGCTGCGCCGCGGTGGCCCGGTTGCATGGCGGCAGTCGCGGCCTGGTCCAGATCGCGCCCCAGCGCTTGCAGCCGCGCAGTGTCGCCAGGCAGGGCATTGCGCAGATTGCGCCAGAAACTGCCGCTCAGCGGCGAGTCGATGCGGGTGGTGAGCGCGGTCTGAAAAAGCTCCCTTCGCTGGCGAATCAGCTCGGTGCCGCGCTGTTCGGCGTCTACGGTGATAAGGCGTGCGAGCTTGAGTTCTGCATCCACTGTGGCGCGTTGTTTGCCGAGGTTGGAGCGCTGCTCGGCAACATCAGGTGCATCGGGCGCGGCCCCTTTCTCGGGTGCCGGGCCCAGGCCGGCAAGGCGCAAGTCCAGATCTGCCAGTTCTTCGGTACGGCGTGCGGCCAACTGCTCGGCGGCGCTGCCGATGGCGTTGACGTCGTTGAGCAGCTTGCGTCCGTCATCGTCTTCGCCCAGCTTTTGGGGGATGGCATCGAGCTGTTTGCGCAAATCGTCCACGCTGGGGGGAGGTGCTTCAAGCCCTGGCTGGCTGGCCGCCGACGCGGGGGCTGTGGCGGGTTTGGCTTGCGCCAGCGCTGTCGTGCCCAATGCGCTCACGCAGAAGGCAAGTGACAACCACAGCAGCGCACGCAGCAAGAATGCGCGGTAAAGGCTCGCTCGCGTGGAGCAGGGGGAGTGGTGGTGGCGCTGCAGATCAGATGTGAAGCGCGTGTGGGGCTGGCTCATGGGCCTATTGTGCTGTGCGGCCGCCAGTGCCGCTGTGGGCGGCGCAGCGCCTTGGAGAGAGGGCCGCGCAGCAGCGTGGTGCGGGCCCGCGCCTGGGGTTGCCTGGACACCAGGTTCGTCGAACCTGTTGCGGGGGCCTATCAGGCCTCCGATGCAGGGCTGAACAGGTCCACCCGGTCGGTGATGATGCCGTCCGTTCCCAGGTCGATGAGCCGCTGGGCTGCCCAGTCGTCGTTGACGGTATAGCTCAGCGTGCGCAGACCGGCACCATGCACCCGGCCCACGGTGTCCGTCGACCAAAGCGCGTGGTTGCACACGACGGCCACGCACCCCAGCTGCAGGGCCGTGTCCAGCCAGCCATCGGTCAGCGTGTCGAGCAACAGGCCGCGCGGCAGGTAGGGGGCGCTGTCGCGCGCACCTGCCAGGGCGGCGGGCTGGAACGACGTGAGCAGTGGCGGCACGGGCTGGCCGTGCCACAGCCGCGCCGCATGGGCTGCGACGACGCGGCCGGTCTCGGCTTCTGTGCCGGGCGTCGGTTTGATTTCGATGTTCAGGAAGTACCCGTTGGCAATGCAGTAACGCGCCACGTTGTCCAGCGTGGGAAGCGGCTCGCCTGCGTAGCTGCGCGAATGCCATGCCCCAGCGTCCAGTTGGGCCAAATCGCTCCAGGGCCGGTCGCCACCGGTGCCCCGGCCATTGGTGGTGCGCTGCAGGGTTGCGTCGTGCATCAGAAACGGCACGCCGTCGGCACTCAGCTTGGCGTCGCACTCGAACATGCGGTAGCCGTATTGCGCACCCAGGCGGAAGGCGGCCAGGGTGTTTTCAGGGGCCAGCTTGCCAGCGCCACGGTGGGCGATCCAGCGGGGGTAGGGCCAGGGGGCGAGTGCGGACGAAGGGGTGGAGGAAGAATCGATGGAGGGGGTGGGCGAGGGTGCGCTCATGCGGGTTCACCAAATTTCAGCAGGTTGCCATGGGGGTCGATGACATACATCTCTTTCATGCCCCAGGGCTGGACGACCGGAAGGGCCAGCTGCAGGCCACGCGCCGCAAAGTCGGCGTGCAGCACAGCGGTGTCACCGCGCACATAACACGAGGTGTTTTCGGCAATGTGGCGGTCGTTACAGGGCCAGAAATGCAGCTCGCAACCGTCGCGCTGCAAGATCAGATAGTTGTCCATCTCCAGCAGCGCGGCAAAGCCCAGGCGTGCGGTGTAGAACTGCAGGGTTTCTGCGAGGTTCAAAGACGCCAGCACCGGGACGGTGGCCTGAACCCCGGTCCCGCTGCTGGTGCCCGGCGTTGGCTGCATGGACTCAGGCAGCGATGCGTTTGCCGGTGCTCGCATCAAACGCGTGCAGGCGGTCGGGGCGCGGCACAACGTGGATCACCGAGTCGGGTGCGGGTGCATGGGTGCCTTCTTCGACGCGCACGATGAGCTGTTCACCATTGATGCGGCCGTAGATCAGGCGTTCGGCACCCAGCAGCTCCACGGTTTCCACCGTCACGGCCCAGCCGTCGCCGGTGGTCACATCCAGGTGCTCGGGGCGGATGCCCAGGATGGTGCCTGGCGCAGCGCTGGGCGCGTTCTTGAGCAGGTTCATGGGCGGCGAGCCGATGAAGCTGGCCACAAACGTGGTGGCAGGGCGTGTGGTAGACCTCTTCGGGCGTGCCGAACTGTTCCATGTTGCCGGCGTTCATCACGATCATGCGTTCGGCCAGCGTCATGGCCTCGACTTGGTCGTGTGTCACGAACAGGCTGGTGATGCCGAGTTCGCGGTGCAGCTTCTGGATTTCGAGGCGGGTCTGGGCGCGCAGCTTGGCATCCAGGTTGGACAGCGGCTCGTCAAACAGAAACACCTGCGGCTGGCGCACGATGGCGCGGCCCATGGCCACGCGCTGACGCTGGCCGCCCGACAGTTCGCGCGGCTTGCGCTCCAGCAGGTGACCGAGTTCCAGGATCTTGGCGGCCTTGTCCACGCGCGCCTTGATTTCGTCCTTCGGCACCTTGGCGATCTTCAGGCCGTAGGCCATGTTGTCGAAGTTCGACATGTGCGGGTACAGCGCGTAGTTCTGGAACACCATCGCGATATCGCGCTGCGCGGGTTCCAGGTCGTTTACCACGCGGTCGCCAATGCGCAGTTCACCGCCGGAGATTTCTTCCAGGCCCGCGACCATGCGCAACAGGGTGGACTTGCCGCAGCCCGAGGGGCCGACGATGACGACAAATTCACCGTCCTTGACCTCGGCGTTCACGCCATGGATGACTTGATTGGCCTTGGGGCCCACGCCGTAGCGCTTGACGATATTGCGAAGAGATATGGATGCCATGATGCAATTAATTTGATAGCTGCTAGCGCTTATGGGATAAGCGCTAGAAGGGGTTTTGTCTTATTTTTCGGTATCTACCAGGCCCTTGACGAACCAGCGCTGCATGAGCACAACCACCAGGGCGGGCGGCAGCATGGCCAAGAGGGCGGTGGCCATCACGATGTTCCATTCGTTGCCCGAATCACCACCGGCAATCATGCGTTTGATGCCAATCACCACGGGGTACATGTCCTCGGACGTGGTCACCAGCAGCGGCCACAGGTACTGGTTCCAGCCGTAGATGAACTGGATCACAAACAGCGCCGCAATCGAAGTGCGCGACAGCGGCACCAGGATGTCCTTGAAAAAGCGCATGGGGCCGGCGCCGTCCACGCGGGCGGCTTCGACCAGTTCGTCCGGCACCGTCAGAAAGAACTGGCGGAACAGGAAGGTGGCGGTGGCCGACGCGATCAGCGGCACCGTGAGGCCCGCATAGGTGTTGAGCATGCCCAGGTTGGACACCACTTCGTACGTGGGCCCGATGCGCACTTCTACCGGCAGCATCAGCGTGATGAAGATCAGCCAGAAGCAGATGCCCTTGAAGGGGAATCGGAAGTACACGATGGCAAACGCCGACAGCAGCGAGATCGCGATCTTGCCCACGGTGATGACGATGGCGGTGACAAAACTCACCCACATCATGCGAGAGACCGGCGCGGTAGAGCCCGCGCCCGCGCCGCCGCCAAACAGCGTGTCGTGGTAGGTCTGCCAGAAGTTGCTGCCCGGCAGCATGGGCATGGGGGCCTGCACGATATCCTGCGCGGTGTGGGTGGACGCCACAAATGCCAGGTACAGCGGGAAGCCCACGATGATCACGCCCAGCACCATGATCAGGTGCGAGAACGCGGTGAGATAGGGACTGCGTTCAACCATTTCAGTACTGCACTTTCTTCTCGACGTAGCGGAATTGGATGACGGTCAGCACGACCACAATGGCCATCAGCACCACCGATTGCGCGGCCGATCCGCCCATGTCCATGGCCTTGAAGCCGTCGTGGTAGACCTTGTAGACCAGGATGGCCGTGTCGCGGCCCGGGCCGCCCTGTGTGGTCGCGTCCACGATGGCGAAGGTGTCAAAAAACGCGTACACCACGTTGATCACCAGCAGGAAGAAGGTGGTGGGCGACAGCAGCGGGAACTGGATGCTCCAGAACCGGCGCCAGGGGCCGGCACCGTCGATGGCTGCAGCTTCGATGAGCGACTTGGGGATGGACTGCAAGCCCGCCAGGAAGAACAGGAAGTTGTAGGAGATCTGCTTCCACACCGCCGCAATCACGATCAATGCCATTGCGTGGTCGGAGTTGAGCATGTGGTTCCAGTCAAAACCCGACTGCCGCAGCATGTATGCCACCACACCGAGCGAGGGCGAGAACATGAACATCCACAGCACGCCGGCCACCGCAGGGGCCACGGCATAAGGCAGCAGCAGGGCGGTTTTGTAGGCCAATGCACCTTTGATGATGCGGTCCGCAAAGATCGCCAGCATCAGCGACAGGCTGATCCCGCTGACGGCCACCAGGATGGAGAAGAAGGCCGTGGTCTTGAATGAGGCCAGGTACCCCGGGTCTTCGAAAAGCGCCTTGAAGTTGTCAAAGCCGACCCATTCCTTCGAGAAGCCGAAGGTGTCCTGCATCTGGAACGACTGCACCAGTGCCTGGCCTGCAGGCCAGAAAAAGAAGACGCTGATGATGACCAGCTGGGGTGCCAGAAGCACCCACGGCAGCCATGCAGAGCGAAAAAGAACGCGTTTTTCCATGTCCAGACTCTTAGAGCGTGTTGCGCACTTTGGTGTGCCCACAAATGCCGGGATAAGGCCCGGCGGCCAAAAAGACAACCCGCCGCCCCAGCAAACCACATGGTTTACGGGGGCGGCGGGCTTGAGACACCGCCCGGCCCGAAGGCCGGGACGGTATCAACAGACGCTGGTCAGAACTTACTTGTTGGCGCGTGCGAAGCGGGCCAGTTGCTCGTTACCGCGGGTCACTGCGGTGTCCAGGGCTTCCTTGGCAGTCTTCTTGCCAGCCCAGATTTGTTCGGTTTCTTCGTCAATGATGGAGCGCATCTGCACGAAGTTGCCCAGACGGATGCCGCGGGACTTGTCGGTGGCCTTCTTGATCATCTGCGTCACGGCGACATCGGTGCCAGGGTTCTTTTCATAGAAGCCCGACGCTTCGGTCAGCTTGTAGGCGCCCATGGTCACAGGCAGGTAGCCGGTGCGCTGGTGGCTGGCGGCCTGCACCTTGGAGTCGTTCAGGAAGTTCAGGAAGTCCGCAACGCCCTTGTACTCTTCGGCCTTCTTGCCGGACATCACCCACAGGCTGGCACCACCAATGGCAGTGTTCTGCGGCGCGCCTTGCACGTCAGCGTAGTAAGGCAGGGTGGAGATGCCGTAAGCAAACTTGGCTTCTTTGGACACGCGGGCGTACAGGCCCGACGAGCCGGTGATCATGGCGCATTCGCCCGATGGGAACGAAGCGTCGGCTGCATTGCCGCGGCCCTTGTAGACAAAGCTGCCTTCCTTGGAAGCCTTGGCCAGGTTGTCGAAGTGGCGAACGTGCAGCGGCGAATTGAGTTGCAGCTGAGCGTCGTTGCCGTCAAAACCATTGTTCTTGGAAGCGAACAGCGTGTTGTGCCACAGCGAGAAGCTTTCCAGCTGCGTCCAGCTGATCCAGCTGGTGGTGAAGGGGCAGCTGTGACCGCTGGCCTTGAGCTTGGAGGCCGCAGCAAACACTTCGGGCCAGGTCTTTGGTGGCTTGTCAGCGTCAAGGCCTGCCTTCTTGAAGGCATCCTTGTTGTAATAGAAGATGGTGGTGGAGCTGTTGAGCGGGTAGCTCAGCATCTGGCCGTTGGGGGCGGTGTAGTAACCGGCCACGGCGGACACGTATTCCGACGGGGTGAACTTGAAGCCGCCGTCGTTCAGCACCTTGGCTGCAGGCACGATGGCGCCCTTGCTGGCCATCATGGTGGCAGTGCCCACTTCGAACACTTGCAGAATGTGCGGCGCATTGCCGGCACGGAAGGCGGCGATGGCGCCTGTCATCGATTCGTCATATGTGCCTTTGTAGGTAGGCACAACCTTGTACTTGGTCTGGCTGGCGTTGTACTGCTTGGCGAGGTCATTGACCCACTCGCCCAGCGCAGAGCTCATGGAATGCCACCACTGAATCTCTACTTGCTGCGCCTGAACCGGCGCAGTGAATGACAGGGCGATGGCAGCGGAAACTGCCAGATGCTTAACTTGCATGAATGTTCCTCCAAGGATGACGAAATGCACAAAGGGCGGATGCTAGGCAGCCCATGTGACAGTGGTGTGTCGTTGTCGCATGGCACCCTGTGTGTAACAACCGGGGAAACCCCGTGGGGTGCCTGCAAGGGGTGCGATTGTGACTCTTTTGTGACAGCTGCGCAGACATTTGCCGAGTGCGGCAAGGTTTTGTGCAATGCACCATGCTTGTGCATACTCGTACGGAGCCAACGGTCTGTGCTGTGCCAGTTGTAACAGCGCTTCATTTTTTACCAAACTTCGACTGCCATGACCACCAATTCACTGGACAAGAACAAGATCAAATTTTTGTTGCTGGAGGGTATTCACCCCTCCGCCGTGGATGTGATCCGGGGATCGGGCTACACCCAGATCGAAATGGTGTCGGGCGCCCTGTCGGACGAAGAACTCAAGCGCAAGATCGCCGACGTGCACTTCGTCGGTATCCGCTCGCGCACGCAGCTGACCGAAGAGGTTTTTTCCCAGGCGCACAAGCTGGTCGCGGTGGGTTGCTTTTGCATCGGCACCAACCAGGTGGACCTGAATGCAGCACGCGAGCGCGGCATTGCAGTGTTCAACGCGCCTTACTCCAACACCCGCTCGGTGGCCGAACTGGTGCTGGCCGAGGCCATCTTGCTGCTGCGCGGAATCCCCGAAAAGAACGCGGTGGCGCACCGCGGCGGCTGGCTCAAGTCGGCCGACAACGCTTACGAGATCCGCGGCAAGACCCTGGGCATCGTGGGCTACGGCTCCATCGGCACGCAGCTGTCGGTGCTGGCCGAGGCGCTGGGCATGCACGTGGCGTTTTTTGATGTGGTCAACAAGCTCCCGCTGGGCAATGCCCGCCAGGTGCAGCACCTGCACGACCTGCTGGCCCAGAGCGACATCGTGAGCCTGCACGTGCCCGAGCTGCCGTCCACCGAGGGAATGATCGGCGCGGCGGAGATTGCCGCCATGAAGCCCGGCGGCATCCTCATCAACGCCGCGCGTGGCACGGTGGTGGATATTGAGGCGCTGGCCGATGCCCTGAGGGCGAAAAAACTGCTGGGCGCAGCCATCGACGTGTTCCCGGTCGAGCCACGCAGCAACAAGGACGAGTTCCAGTCGCCCTTGCGCGGCCTGGACAACGTGATTCTGACCCCCCACATCGGCGGCTCCACCATGGAGGCGCAGGCCAACATTGGCCTGGAAGTGGCAGAAAAGCTGGTGAAGTACAGCGACAACGGCACCAGCACGTCGTCGGTCAATTTCCCCGAAGTCGCGCTGCCCGCGCACCCCGGCAAGCACCGCCTGCTGCACATCCACCGCAATGTGCCGGGCGTGCTGTCGAGATCAACCGTATCTTTTCGGACAACCAGATCAACATCTCGGCCCAGTACCTGCAGACGAACGAAAAGATCGGCTATGTGGTGATCGACATCGACGCCGCATCGTCGGATATGGCGCTGGACAAGCTGGCCAAGGTGACCGGGACGCTGCGCAGCCGCGTGCTGTTCTGAGGGTGCTACTGTAAAGATAGCTGTTAGCGCTTGATGGATAAGCGATTCGGGCTGTTTTTATTTAAATTTCTGTATCCGCCACCGTCTGGGCTGCCCCGGCATCCGGTGCCAGGCGGCACGCCCACAGGCGGTGGCATAAAATTCTGACCCCAAGGCACAAGGGGCGCGCCCCGCCCACCCAGGTTGATCCCATGAATGTTCCGATTGCGTTGGCTGCCCTGCAGACGCAGGCCGCCGAGCCTGTCCGTCTGCGCGAGATTCCCTATAACTACACCTCGTTCTCCGACCGGGAGATCGTGATCCGTCTACTGGGCTCCGAGTCCTGGGAGGTGCTGGACCAGTTGCGCAAAGAGCGCCGCACCGGCAGATCCGCCCGCATGCTGTACGAGGTGCTGGGCGACATCTGGGTGGTGCAGCGCAACCCCTACCTGCAGGACGACCTGCTGGACAACCCGGGCCGCCGCAAGCTGCTGGTCGATGCGCTGCAGCACCGTCTGGCAGAAATCGACAAGCGCCGCACCCCCGCAGACGATGCCGGGCGCGATCGCTTGGTGGGTGAACTGGTCGTGGCCGCGCGCCGTGCGGTGGCCGAGTTCAACGCCACCTTCGAGCAGGCCGCGCAACTGCGCCGTCAAATCCAGAAGACCCTGGGGCGCCTCACGGCCAAGGACAACATCAAGTTCGACGGCCTCTCGCGTGTGAGCCACGTGACCGACGCGACCGACTGGCGGGTTGAATACCCGTTTGTGGTGCTCACGCCCGACACCGAAGTCGAGATGGCGGGCCTGGTCAAAGGCTGTATCGAACTGGGCCTGACCATCATTCCACGCGGAGGCGGCACCGGCTACACCGGCGGCGCGATCCCGCTGACGTGGAAGAGCGTGGTCATCAACACCGAAAAGCTCGAAGCCATGACCGAGGTGGAAATGCGCCGCCTGCCGGGCATGGACCACGAAGTGGGCACCGTGTGGACCGAAGCCGGGGTGGTGACCCAGCGCGTGGCCGATGCGGCCGAGCGCGCGGGTTTTGTGTTTGCGGTGGACCCGACCAGCGCCGAAGCCAGTTGCATTGGCGGCAACATCGCCATGAATGCGGGCGGCAAAAAGGCCGTGCTCTGGGGCACGGCGCTCGACAACCTGGCCAGCTGGCGCATGGTGACGCCCGACGCCCAGTGGCTCGAAGTCACGCGGCTGGACCACAACATGGGCAAGATCCATGACGTGGAAGTGGCCACCTTTGAGTTGCAGTATTTCGAAGCCGACGGCAAAACGCCTGTGCGTACCGAGCGCCTCGCTATTCCCGGCAAAACGTTCCGCAAGGAAGGCCTGGGCAAGGACGTGACGGACAAGTTCCTGGCTGGTTTGCCGGGCATTCAGAAGGAAGGCTGCGACGGCCTCATCACCAGCTCGCGCTGGGTGGTGCACCGCATGCCCGAGCACACGCGCACCGTGTGCCTGGAGTTTTTCGGCAACGCCAAGGACGCTGTACCGTCCATCGTCGAGATCAAGGACTTCATGTTCGCCGAGCAAAAGCGCAGCGGCGTGTTGCTGGCGGGCCTGGAGCATCTGGACGACCGCTACCTGAAGGCGGTGGGTTACGCCACCAAGAGCAAAAAGGGCAATGGTGGCCTGCCCAAGATGGTGCTGATTGGCGATATCGCCGGTGACAACGCCGACGACGTGGCCCGCGTGACCAGCGAAGTGGTGCGCCTGGCCAACACCCGCAGCGGCGAAGGTTTTATTGCCATCACGGCCGACGCCCGCAAGAAGTTCTGGGCCGATCGCAAGAAGACAGCCGCCATCAGCCGCCACACCAACGCCTTCAAGATCAACGAAGACGTGGTGATCCCGCTGCCGCGCATGGCCGAGTACACCGACGGCATCGAGCGCATCAACATCGAGCTGTCGCTGCGCAACAAGATCAAGCTGTGCGATGCACTGACCGAGTTCTTCGAACGAGGCAACCTGCCGCTGGGAAAGCACGACGCCGATGACGAAGTGCCCTCGCCCGAGCTGCTGCAGGAGCGCGTGGCGCAGGCCGTTGCCCTGGTGGAAGAAGTGCGCGCCCTGTGGCAAGGCTGGCTGCACGATGTGGACACCCTGTTCCCCCAGTTGCAGGACCACACGCTGCGCGCCAGCTGGAAGACCCAGCTGCGCGCACCGCTGCAAGGCATCTTCACCGGCGCCGCGTTCAAGCCCATCCTGGACGAGGCCGTAGCCATCCACAAACGCGTGCTCAAGGGCCGTGTGTGGGTGGCGCTGCACATGCATGCCGGCGATGGCAACGTGCACACCAACCTGCCGGTCAACAGCGACGACTACGAAATGCTGCAGACGGCGCACGAGGCGGTGGCCCGCATCATGGTGCTGGCGCGGAGCCTGGACGGCGTGATCTCGGGCGAACACGGCATTGGTATCACCAAGCTGGAGTTCTTGACCGATGAAGAGCTGCGCCCGTTTGCAGAATACAAGCGCAAGGTGGACCCAGAAGGCCGCTTCAACAAGGGTAAGTTGCTCCGAAATCAGGAGCTGCCAGCGCTTGGTGGTAAAGCGCTAGAGGCCAATTTGGCTTCAAAACTTCCGTTGCACGCCGACTTGACCAATGCCTACACCCCCAGCTTTGGGTTGATGGGTCACGAGTCACTGATCATGCAACAGAGCGACATCGGCGCCATTGCCGATTCGGTCAAGGACTGCCTGCGCTGCGGCAAGTGCAAACCGGTGTGCGCCACCCACGTGCCACGCGCCAATTTGCTGTACAGCCCGCGCAACAAGATCCTGGCGACCTCGCTGCTGGTTGAGGCGTTTTTGTACGAAGAGCAGACCCGCCGGGGCGTGAGCATCAAGCACTGGCAAGAGTTTGAAGACGTGGCCGACCACTGCACGGTGTGCCACAAGTGCGAGAGCCCGTGCCCGGTGAAGATCGACTTCGGCGACGTCACCATGAACATGCGCAACCTGCTGCGCAAGATGGGCAAGAAGACCTTCCGCCCCGGCAACGCGCTGGCGATGACCATGCTCAACGCCACCAACCCGGACACCATCAAGTTCATGCGTTCGGCCATGGTGGACGTGGGCTTCAAGGCCCAGCGTCTGGCCGTGGACCTGCTGCGCAAGGTGGGCCGCAAGCAAACTACCAAGCCACCCGCCACGGTGGGCACGGCGCCGATCAAGGAGCAGGTGATCCACTTCATCAACAAGAAGCTGCCGGGCGGTTTGCCCAAGAAGACGGCGCGCGCGCTGCTGGATATTGAGGACAAGGACTACGTCCCGATCATCCGCAACCCCAAGGCCACCACGGCCGAGACGGAGGCGGTGTTTTACTTCCCGGGTTGTGGGTCTGAGCGCTTGTTCAGCCAGGTCGGCTTGGCGACGCAGGCCATGCTGTGGCACACCGGCGTGCAAACCGTGTTGCCACCGGGTTACCTGTGCTGCGGCTACCCGCAGCGCGGCAGCGGCCAGTTCGACAAGGCCGAGAAGATGATCACGGACAACCGGGTGCTCTTCCACCGCGTGGCCAACACGCTCAACTACCTCGACATCAAGACCGTGGTGGTGAGCTGCGGCACCTGCTACGACCAGTTGCAGGGCTACGAGTTCGACAAGATCTTCCCGGGCAGCCGCATCATCGACATCCACGAATACTTGCTGGAAAAGGGCATCAGCTCTGCAGGGCAAGGGTGCCTATCTGTACCACGAGCCCTGCCACAACCCGATGAAGCTGCAGGACTCGATGAAGACGGTAAAGGCGCTGGTGGGCGAGCAGGTCTTGAAGAGCGAACGCTGCTGCGGCGAGTCCGGCACGCTGGGGGTGACGCGGCCCGATATCTCGACCCAGGTGCGCTTTCGCAAGGAAGAAGAGATCCGCAAGGGCGAGGCCCAGCTGCGTGCCAGCGGTGCGGTGGGCAGCAAAGGACAACGTGAAGATCCTCACCAGCTGCCCCAGCTGCCTGCAAGGCCTGAATCGTTACGAAGGCGATCTGAACAACGGTTTGCTCGAAGCCGACTACATCGTGGTCGAGATGGCGCGCGAGATTCTGGGCGAGAACTGGATGCCCGAGTACGTGCAGCAGGCCAACGATGGTGGCATTGAGCGGGTGCTCGTGTGACGACCTGCCCGTTGTGCGCCGAAGACGGTGGCGTGCTGGTCTGGCGCGGAGAACGCCTGCGCGTCATCCGCGCGCAGGAGGCGGGCTTCCCTGCCTTTTACCGCGTGGTGTGGAACGCGCATGTGGCCGAGTTCTCCGACTTGACGCCGCAGGATCGTGTGTACTGCATGGAGGCTGTGGCCGTGGTGGAGCAGACGCTGCGCCAGCACTTGTCGCCCACCAAGATCAACCTTGCGGCGCTGGGCAACATGGTGCCGCACCTGCACTGGCATGTGATTGCGCGGTTTGAGCGGGACAGCCACTTTCCTTCGCCCGTGTGGGCGGCGGCACAGCGGCCCAGTCCGGCCGCGCAAGAAGCGGCCATCCTGGCCCGGCTGCCAGCGCTGGAGATTGCGCTTGCAGGGGCAACTGTCCAAGCTCGCATCCGCTAGCCCCGCCCGGTAACCCTGCCCGGGGCATGCCCGCCTGTGGGTGGGACAATAGCCGCGGTCTTTTTTTGTCTTTTGACAACAGTTTTCCCACAGGTGAATCCATGGCAGGTTTGAAAACGGGCGCTCCCACGCCGCAGGCAATCACAGTGCACGAGGCATCGCGGGTGCTGGAGGTGGGCTTTTCTGACGGCGTCACGTTCCGTATTCCTTTCGAGCTGATGCGGGTGTATTCGCCTTCGGCCGAGGTGCAAGGACACGGGCCGGGACAGGAAGTGCTGCAGACCGGCAAGCGTGAAGTGACCTTGGTCAACCTGGAGCCCGTGGGCAACTACGCGGTGAAACCCACTTTCTCCGACGGCCACGAAAGTGGCATCTTCAGCTGGGACTACCTGTACGAACTGGGCCAGCAGCAAGATGCGCTGTGGATCCAATACACCGAACGCCTGGCCGCTGCGGGCGCCAACCGTGACGAACCCATGGTGCCCAAGGGTGGTGCGGGTGGCCACGCTTGCGGCAGCCACTGACGCGGGTTGAGCCGGACTGCGCAGCGTAAGCGGGTGTTGCCCCTGCCGATTGAGTTGCTATTAAAAGAATAGCTTTTGGCGCTTTATGGATAAGCGCTAGCGGCTATTTTCTTTCAAATGGCGTTGTCGTAATTGCGACAGATGCCCCATTTCAGTGCGGGGTTGTCGCTGTACCTCTGGCGTTCACGCGCCTAGCATGATTTTTATGAGCACCACGCACTTCGGTTTTCAGTCGGTCGACGAGCAGGAAAAGGCGCGCCACGTGCGCGGCGTGTTCGACTCGGTCGCGTCCAAATACGACGTGATGAACGACCTCATGTCGGCGGGTCTGCACCGCGCCTGGAAGGCCTACACCGTGATGGTGGCCAACCTGCGTGAAGGCAGCCAGGTGCTGGACATTGCGGGCGGCACCGGCGACCTGGCGATGGCATTCGCCAAAAAGGTGGGCGCATCGGGCCGTGTGGTGCACACCGACATCAACGAAGCCATGCTGCGCGTGGGGCGTGATCGCCTGATCGATGCCGGAGTGGTGTTGCCCACGCTGGTCTGCGACGCCGAAAAGCTGCCGTTTCCGGATGCGCACTTTGACGTGGTGAGCGTGGCCTTTGGCCTGCGCAACATGACGCACAAAGACCAGGCGATTGCCGAGATGTGCCGTGTGCTCAAGCCCGGCGGCAAGTTGCTGGTGCTCGAATTTTCGAAAGTGGCCAAGCCGCTGGAGAAAGCGTACGACTGGTATTCGTTCAAGGTGCTGCCCCGTTTGGGCAAGCTGGTGGCGGGCGACGATTCAAGCTACCGCTACCTGGCCGAGTCCATTCGCATGCATCCGGGGCAGGAGGAGCTCAAAAGCCTCATGCAAAAAAATGGCTTTGGGCATGTGGACTATCACAACATGACGGGGGGCATTGTGGCCTTGCATGTTGGAATCAAGTGTTGAGCAATGGCTGAGCGCTGCGCTCGGAATGCTCGGAATAGATTTAACGGAGACGGAGAATTCATGATGAAACTGTGGTCTGTAGTGTTGGTGGCAATGCTGGCGTTTGCACACGCCGACGCGGATGCCAAGCGGATGGGTGGCGGCAAGTCGATGGGCAAGCAGTCGAGCAATGTCACCCAACGTGATTCGGCCACGCCGCCTGCAACGCCGGGCGCACCGGCGCAGAACGTGAACAACGCTGCAGCGGCCAAGCCCGGTGCAGCAGCCGCGCCCGCAGCCGCCGCTGCCAAGAAGCCCTGGGGTGCCATGCTGGGCGGTCTGGCCGCTGGCCTGGGCCTGGCCTGGTTGGCCAGCTCGCTCGGTTTGGGCGCAGGGTTCGGCAACATCCTGATGATTGCCTTGCTGGCCTTTGCGGCTTTCGCCATCTTCAAGATGGTGATGCGCTCGCGCAACGGCGGCAACGCCGCGGCCGGTGGTGCGCCGTTTGCGTTCCAGGGCGCGGGTGCCGCAACGCCAGCAGCGGCACAAGTGCCGCCGCAGTACAGCCCCAACAACGTCGGCAACGATGCGTCCGCACGCCCCTGGGAGCGCAGCAGCATGGCGTTTGATGCCTCGCGCCAGGCGCCTGGTGGCCAGGTCGGTACGGGTGTGGTCATCGGTTCGGGGCTGTCAGGTTCGCAGAACTGGGGTGTGCCGGAAGGTTTTGACACCGACGGTTTCCTGACAGCGGCCAAGCGCAACTTCGTGACGCTGCAGGCTGCCTGGGACGGTTCGGACATCACCACGCTGCGCTCGATGATGACCGACAGCATGCTCGACGAGATCCGCACCCAGCTGGCCGAGCGCGAATCCCACCGGGCGCGCAGCCCAACCACACCGATGTGGTGATGATTGACGCCCAGTTGCTGGGCATCGAAGAACTGGGCGACGACTACATGGCCAGCGTCGAGTTCTCCGGCATGATCCGCGAAGAACTCTCGGCCGGCCCCAGCCCGTTCCGCGAGGTGTGGAACATGACCAAACCCAAGTCCGGCAACAGTGGCTGGCTGGTGGCGGGCGTGCAGGCACTGCAATAAAGCAAAAGCCCCACATTGGGGGCTTTCCCAGTTCAGGGAATAATCGGGGACTATGGCAACACCACAGTCCCCTTTTCGTTTCTGGACGGCCTCTTTGAGCGTGTGGCCGCCGGCCCGCAACCCCCGCAGTGGCTCGTGAACGAGGTGCAGCAGCGTATGGTGCTGTTCCTCAACCATGTGCTGATGCAAGAGCGAGAGGCCATGGACCGCCTGGTGCGCCAAAAAGGCCGTGTCGTCCGCGTGCAGTGGCGGGCCTATTCGATGGCGCTGGTCATCACGCCGGCCGGCCTGCTCGACCTGGCCGCCCGAGGGCGCGGTGCCGACTTGCAGCTGACGGTGACCCAAACGTCTCCGCTCACGCTGGCCCAGGTGGCCCTGCGTGGCGACAAGCCGGCTATTCGCATCGAAGGCGACGTGCAGCTGGCGGCCGAGATCAACTGGCTGGTCGATCATGTGCGCTGGGACGTGGAGGAAGACCTGGCCCGTGTCATCGGTGATGCCCCCGCGCACACCGTGGCCCAGGTCGCTGGCCGCGCTGCGCAGGCGCTGCGCCAGTTTGTCGGTGCTCGCGTGGCACCTGCGGCGGGTGGCACTGCTTCAGCGGTTGCGCCTTCTGTCCCGGCCACGCCAGGCAGCGGATTCGGCCGGGCCGACGCATGACGCGCTTCCTGCGGGGGGTGTTCATCCTCTGGGTGGTGTTCCGGTACGGGCTGGACGGCTGGTGCTCGACAGCTTCCAGAAACCCTGGCTGCGACTGCTTTCGCGCGTTCTCTCGATCGGCCGCAACCTCGACGCACCGCGCGGCCAGCGCCTGCGCGAGGCGCTGGAGCGCCTCGGCCCCATCTTCGTCAAGTTCGGCCAGGTGCTGTCCACGCGCCGCGACCTGTTGCCCGCGGACATCGCCGATGAACTGGCGCGTCTGCAGGACCGGGTGCCGCCGTTCGACCCCGACATCGCGATTGCCACCATCGAGCGGGCGTTTCGCCGCCCGGTGGACGAGGTGTTTACCTCGTTCGACCGCACGCCGGTGGCCAGTGCCTCGATTGCGCAGGTGCACTTCGCCACGCTGCGCGACCGCCACGGCATTGCGCGCGAGGTGGCCGTCAAGGTGCTGCGCCCGGGCATGCTGCCGGTGATCGAGAAGGACCTGAGCCTCATGCGCATGATGGCCGGCTGGGTCGAAGGGCTGTCTGCCGACGGCAAGCGCCTGAAGCCCCGCGAGGTGGTGGCCGAGTTCGACAACTACCTGCACGACGAGCTGGACCTGGTGCGCGAGGCCGCCAATGCCGCCCAGCTGCGCCGCAACATGCAGGGGCTGGATCTGGTGCTGATCCCCGAGATGTTCTGGGACTTTTGCCACCCCGAGGTCATGGTGATGCAGCGCATGAAGGGCGTGCCCATCAGCCAGATGGAGCGCTTGCGCGATGCGGGTGTAGACATCCCCAAGCTGGCGCGCGATGGCGTCACCATCTTCTTCACGCAGGTGTTTCGCGACGGGTTCTTTCATGCCGACATGCACCCGGGCAACATCCAGGTGAGCCTGGAGCCGGCGACGTTCGGTCGCTATATCTCGCTCGACTTCGGCATCGTGGGCACCCTGACCGAATCCGACAAGGAATATCTGGCGCAGAACTTTGTGGCCTTCTTCCGGCGCGACTACAAGCGCGTGGCCGAGCTGCACATCGAAAGCGGCTGGGTGCCGCCCGAGACCCGCGTCAACGACCTCGAATCGGCCATCCGCGCTGTGTGCGAGCCGTACTTCGACCGCCCACTCAAGGAAATTTCGCTCGGCATGGTGCTGATGCGCCTGTTTCAGACCTCGCGCCGCTTCCATGTCGAGATCCAGCCCCAACTGGTGCTGTTGCAAAAAACCCTGCTCAACATCGAAGGCCTGGGCCGTGAGCTGGACCCGGAGCTGGACCTGTGGAGCACCGCCAAGCCGTTCCTTGAAAAGTGGATGTTGGAGCAGATGGGGCCCCAGCGCCTGTGGCGCGAGCTGCGAACGGAAGCGCCGCACTACGCCAAGCTGATCCCAGAGCTGCCACGCCTGCTGTACGACGCCTTGCGCCAACGCCCTGCAGACCAGCAACATGCGTTGCGCGATTTGCTGGAGGCGCAAAGGCGAACCAACCGCTTGCTGCAGTCCATCATCTATGGCGGGCTGGGGTTTGTCCTGGGTTTGCTGGCGATGCAGCTTTTCGTGCGCTTGCGGATTTTTTAGAAACGCGGAAGAACGTGTTTGGAGGCACGAAAGTTGCCTCCATAATCCGCAGCAACTTTTGTTACGACATTCGTAAAGAAGTGGTCACCTTTTGGTCTGCGGGGCGCCACCTACCGGTGTGGTTTGAACGGCGCGCTTTGCAGTTTTGCAACCCCCCTTGGAGTTTCGGAGCGGCGCCATGCTGATCACGTTCATCGTTCTGTACCTGCTTATCTCAATCGGTATTGGCCTGTATGCCGCCACGCGCGTCCACAACACGGCCGACTATGCGGTGGCCGGACGCAGTTTGCCCCTTGCGGTGGTGATTGCCACCACGTTTGCCACCTGGTTTGGCTCAGAGACCGTGCTGGGGGTGTCGGCCCGATTTGTGGAAAGTGGCCTCGGCTCGGTGGTTGAAGATCCGTTTGGGTCTTCGATGTGCCTCATCTTGGTCGGACTGTTCTTTGCCTACAAGCTGTACAAAAAGAACCTGATCACTCTGGGCGACTACTACCGCCAGCGTTACGGGCGGGTGATTGAAGTGGCCTGCTCGGCCATCATCATGTTCAGCTATCTGGGCTGGGTGGCTGCACAGATCACGGCGCTGGGCCTGGTTTTTAATCTGCTCACCCAGGGCGCGGTGTCCGTCACGCTTGGCATGGTGGTCGGCACGGTCATCGTGCTGGTCTACACCCTCTACGGCGGGATGTGGTCGGTCGCAATGACCGATTTTGTACAGATGATCGTGATCGCCCTGGGCCTGATCGCCATCGCGTGGTACGCCGCAGATCTGGCCGGGGGCGCGGGCAAGGTGATCGAGTTTGCTGCGCGCGAGGGCAAGTTTCAGTTTTTCCCCACCGGCGGCGTCAAGGAGTGGCTGTTCTTCATTGCCGCGGCTATCACCCTGATGTTGGGATCGATTCCCCAGCAGGACGTATTCCAGCGTGTGATGTCCTCCAACAGTGCCGAGACTGCCCGCAAGGGCCCCGTCATCGGCGGCGTGCTGTATCTGCTCTTTGCCTTCATTCCCATGTTCGTGGTCGCGGCATCGGTACTCATCATGCCTGAGGCGGCCGAGGCGCTCATGAAGGACGATCCGCAAAAGATTCTGCCCACCCTGGTGATGGAACGCATGCCGATGGTTCTGCAAATCGCCTTTTTTGGCGCATTGCTGTCGGCCATCATGTCCACCGCTTCGGCAACGTTGCTTGCGCCCTCCACCACCTTCGTGGAGAACATCCTGCACAACCTGCGCCCCGGTATGACCGACGCGCAGACCCTCAAGGCCATGCGCATTTCGGTGTTTGTTTTCACCGCCTGTGTGTTGTCGTATGCCATCACCATGCAGGGCACATCAATCTATGAAATGGTGTCAGGCGCCTACCAGGTTCCGCTGGTAGGGGCGTTTGTCCCGCTGGTGTTCGGCCTGTACTGGGCGCGGGCTACTACTCAGGGCGCCATTTTGGCGGTGGCCCTGGGTCTGGGCGTCTGGCTGCTGTTTGTGGCCAGCCCCATGTTGTCCGAAGCGTTCCCGCAGCAGTTGGCGGGTGTGCTGGCGGCGCTGGTCGGGATGATTGGCGGCTCTTTGGCGCCGCAGTGGATCGATGACCACAAGGGTGAGGTCACGCACTACGAAGGCAGCGCAAGCTGAAAGCCAAGCCCCATGCCGGTGGCGTGGGGCTTGCGGATGGGCGTGCCGCCTATAATTGAGGGTTTTGCACTTTCCCTCAACACTCTGACATGCCTATTTACGCCTACAAATGCGGCTCCTGCGGCCATGCCAAGGATGTGCTTCAAAAAATCTCGGATCCTCTGCTCACGGTGTGCCCCGCTTGCGGCGCAGAAGCCTTTACCAAGCAGGTGACTGCCGCTGGGTTTCAGCTCAAGGGCTCGGGCTGGTATGTCACGGATTTTCGGGGAGGCAATAGCGGCGCCCCGACCACCGATGCGAAGCCGGGTGCTGCTTCCGAGCCTGCTTCTGCCGCCGCGCCAGCCGCTAATGCTGCTGTCGATGCTCCTAAAAAAGAAGCTGCCAGCGTAAGTGCAACAAGCGCTGGTGGCACTTCTTCTCCTTCTTCAACTCCGTCTACCTGAGTCCTTGATGTCTGCCCTGCGCAAATGGCTGTTGACCGGCCTTCTGGTGATCGTGCCAGGGGTGATTACGGCCTGGGTGCTCAACTGGATCGTGAGCACGCTGGACCAGACCCTGCAGATCTTGCCCGTCGCATGGCACCCAGACCGGTTGATCGGATTCCACATCCCCGGTTTCGGCGTGGTGTTGACTCTGGTGATCTTGCTGGTGGTGGGTGCGGTGGCCAGCAACTTTGCCGGGCGCAAGCTGGTGCAGTGGGGCGATGCCGTGGTGCACCGTATTCCGGTCGTTCGTTCCATCTACTCCAGCGTCAAGCAGGTGTCGGACACGCTGTTTTCCGAAAGTGGCAACGCATTTCGCAAAGCCGTGCTGGTGCAGTGGCCCCGTGAAGGGGTCTGGACGGTGGCATTTGTGACGGGCTCCCCGAACGGGGAAGTGGCCGCCTACCTGCGCGACGAGTTTGTCAGTGTGTATGTGCCCACCACGCCCAACCCCACGGGTGGCTACTTTGTGATGCTGCGCAAGAGCGATTGCGTCGAACTCGACATGAGCGTGGACGCAGCCCTCAAATACATTGTTTCGATGGGCGTGGTCGCTCCCCCGGACCCCACGCTCGTGCCTCCCAGTAAGTGAATCTTTTTAATGCGCCACAGCGGCGCCGGAAGTTATTGCCATGGCCATGCGTTCCCACTATTGCGGTCTTGTGACCGAAGCCCTGCTGGGCCAAACCGTCACCCTGTCGGGCTGGGTGAACCGCCGCCGCGACCACGGTGGTGTGATCTTCATCGACCTGCGCGACCGCGAAGGCTATGTGCAGGTGGTGTGCGACCCCGACCGCGCCGAGATGTTCAAGGTGGCCGAAGACGTGCGCAATGAGTTCTGCGTGCAGGTCAAGGGTGTAGTGCGCGCGCGCCCTGCGGGCACCACCAACGACAAGCTCAAGACCGGCCAGATCGAAGTGCTGTGCCATGAGCTGAACGTGCTCAACCCTTCGGTCACGCCTCCGTTCCAGATCGACGAAGAAAACCTGTCGGAAACCACGCGCCTCACGCACCGCGTGCTGGACCTGCGCCGCCCCTACATGCAGAACAACCTCATGCTGCGCTACAAGGTGGCGATGGAGGTGCGCAAGTTTCTGGACGCCAATGGGTTCATCGACATCGAAACCCCTATGCTCACCAAGAGCACACCCGAAGGCGCGCGCGACTACCTCGTGCCCAGCCGCGTGCACGACGGCCACTTCTTTGCGCTGCCCCAGTCGCCCCAGCTGTTCAAGCAGCTGCTGATGGTGGCGGGCTTTGACCGCTACTACCAGATCACCAAGTGCTTCCGCGACGAAGACCTGCGTGCTGACCGCCAGCCTGAATTCACCCAGATCGATATCGAAACATCGTTCATGGAAGAGCAGGACATCCGCGACATGTTCCAGGGCATGATCAAGACGGTGTTCCAGAACACGCTGGGCGTGGACCTGGGCGAGTTCCCTGTCATGACGTACCAGGACGCTGCGCGCCTGTATGGCTCGGACAAGCCCGACCTGCGCGTGAAGCTCGAATTCGCTGAACTCACCGACGTGATGAAGGACGTGGACTTCAAGGTGTTCTCGGGCGCCGCCAACATGAAGAACGGACGCGTGGTGGGTCTGCGCATTCCGGGTGGTTCGGTCGAAGGCGGTGGCATCAGCCGCGGCGAGATCGACGCCTACACCGAGTTCGTCAAGATCTACGGCGCCAAGGGCCTGGCCTACATCCGCGTCAACGAGCTGGCCAAGGGCCGTGATGGCCTGCAAAGCCCCATCGTGAAGAACATCCACGACGCGGCCCTGCAGGCGGTCCTGGAACGCACGGGCGCACAAGACGGCGACCTGATCTTCTTTGGCGCCGACAAGGAAAAGATCGTCAATGACGCCATCGGTGCTCTGCGCATCAAGATCGGCCACAGCGAATTCGGCAAGAAGACGGGTCTGTTCGAAAGCCGCTGGGCACCGCTGTGGGTGGTGGACTTCCCGATGTTCGAGTTCGACGAGGACAACCAGCGCTGGAACTCGGTGCACCACCCGTTCACCAGCCCCAAGGATGGCCACGAGGACTGGATGGTCACGGCGCCCGAGAAGTGCATCTCCAAGGGTTACGACATGGTGCTCAACGGCTGGGAAATGGGTGGCGGCTCGGTCCGTATCCACCGTGCCGATGTGCAGCAGAAGGTGTTTGACGCCCTCAACATCACGCCCGAAGAAGCCCAGCTCAAGTTCGGCTTCCTGCTGGACGCGCTGCAGTACGGCGCGCCTCCGCACGGCGGCCTGGCCTTTGGCCTGGACCGCATCGTGACGCTGATGACCGGTGCCGAATCCATCCGCGACGTGATCGCCTTCCCCAAGACCCAGCGCGCCCAGTGTCTGCTGACCCAGGCGCCGTCGGTGGTGGACGAAAAGCAATTGCGCGAGCTGCACATCCGCCTGCGCAACCCGGATGCCGTCAAAGCCGACTGATCTCCCAGATCATTGGTTCTCCCGTCATTTCATGATTGGGTCACATTGAAAGAAAGCGGTAGCGGCCTGTGGTCGATACCGCTTTTTTCATGGGGCTTGTCCTTGTTTCTTGATCTGCTCTGCCGTTGTTTGCCTGTTCGGCAATTGAATGCGAGGTTGCTATGCGTTGCTCCCTGAAAAGTGGTGCGCCACTGGCGCTGATATTGTTGGCCGCGCTGATTTCGGGCTGCGGCGAAAAGAAGACGGAACTGGGCGAGGGCGGCTCGGTGGTGTCAGGCTCCGCGGGCCCCGCCGGTGCGCAAGGGGCAGACAAGGCCCTGACCCAGTGCGCCCAGCCGGTGGCTACGCTGGCGCTGGCGGAGAACCCCAATGGCTACACCGTGTCCAGCTCCTACCGCCTACCGGCCTCCCCTGTGCCGCTCATCCGGCTCATAGCCCAGCAAAGCGGGTGTTTCAGGGTGGTGGATCGTGCAGCGGGGCTGCGGGGCACCGTGCAGGAGCAAGAACTCAAAGAAGCGGGTGTGCTGCGCCCTCATTCCACAGTGGCCAAGGGCAAGGGGTATGAGGCGCAATACACGCTGACCCCCAGCCTTACGTTCAGCGAGCAGGATGCGGGCCGCAGCATCGCCGGGTTGATTGCCATGATCCCGGTGCTGCGCGACATCGCGGGCCTGGTGGGGCTGGCAGAGCAGGTCAAGTTCAAGGAAGCCCAGACCGCCTTGCTGCTGACGGACAACGAAACCACCGAGCAAGTGGCAGCCGCCACCGGTGCCGCACGCACCACCGACCTGGGCGCTGCCGGTGTGCTGTGGGGCCGGATGGGTGGCGCCGGGGGCGCAGGCTGGAGCAATACCAACGAAGGCAAGGTCATTGCCGCGGCGTTCTTCGATTCGCACAACAAGCTGGTGACGCAGGTGCAATTGCTGCAGGCCAAGGAACTGCCACCTCCGGTGGCCACCAAGGGGCTCCGATAGGAGCATGGGCAGGCACGGTGTATGCCACTGCAGTCTTTCAAGATCCCGGAGTCGGTGCTGGTGGTCATCCACACCCCCGCACTCGACGTGTTGCTGATTCGCCGTACGGGCGGGCAAGGGCATTGGCAGTCGGTGACAGGCAGCAAGGATGACCTGAACGAGCCGTTTGCCTGCACCGCGCGCCGCGAGGTGCACGAAGAGACGGGGATCGACGTGCAGGCCACCGGCTGCATGCTGACGGACTGGTGCCTTGAAAACGTCTATGACATCTGGCCCCAGTGGCTGTACCGGTATGCGCCGGGCGTGGTGCGCAACCGAGAGCGGGTGTTTGGCCTGTGCGTGCCCGCAGGAACGCCCGTGGTACTGAGCCCGCGCGAACACGATGCCTACCAATGGCTGCCGTGGCAGCAGGCGGCAGACGCCTGCTTTTCTGCGTCGAATGCAGAGGCCTGTCTGCTGTTGCCCCGGTTCACGCAGGCGCGAGCGTGACCGCAGGAGCGAGCGTGCGGTGCGGTGGTCCGTCCCTTTGCTGTTGTGGACCTTGTTTTTGAATGAAATTGGCCTCTAGCGCTTATTGGTAAAGCGCTAGTAGCTATTAAATTAATAGTATTGACAGTGGCTTGCGCAGTGACCGCACGCGCTTGTGTCGCCTGCTTTCAGACGGGGCGCAGGCGCAGTTGGGCGGCGGGGTCGGGCGGGTCGATGGGGTCGGCGGCGGTGGCCAGGCTGTCTTGCGGGGGCGCCGGAATGCGCGCAGGGCCATCGGCCGCACCGCGCACCCGCAACACCACGCCCCCTGGCCTGCGCTCGTTGTCTTGCCCCAGAATGGCACGCGCCGGTGCGCTGCCCACACGCTGGCGCAGCGCATCGATGTCTTGCTGCAGTGCGTCTGCAGTTTCCATGCGTGCGCTGTGCCGCAGCAGCACCTGCTGCGACATGTCCACCAGCTTGGAGTTGAGCGTGCGTTCCGCTTCTCGCAGCAGTCTTCGCACAGCGCCTGCCGGGTCGCCGGACAGGCTTTGCGCCATGGCCGCTTCGGCGGTCTTGTTAATGTGCAGCAGACAGTCGCGCACGACAGCGGCGTAGGGCTCGTGCAGATTGCAGGCATTGGCCAGCAACTCGGTCAGACCCCGGGTGTTGGCATAGCGCAGGCCGAGCGCTTGAATCCAGCTTTCGCCCTCTGACAAATCAATGGATGTCGCGGCCAGCACGGCCAACAGGCTGCCCAGGTTGCACGCGGCTTCAAAATCAAAACTGCTGCCCGTGATCTCGTTGGCCATGGTGCGGATCGATTCCACGGCCTGTGAGAACTGCCGCTGCTGAATCAACTGCAGCACCCTGGCCACGTCGGTAAATCGCTGAACGCGCGGGCTGTCATGGTGCCGCTCCATGATGCGGCCAAAGTCCGCCATGCAGCGCTCAATGCCCTTGCGGTCGTTTTCTGCAAAGTACGAGAACGTCAACAACACCAGCGACTGAAAATCGAACAGTTTCGAATCAATGCCCAGCACCGCCGCCCGCGCCAGCACCTTGGTGGCCGTTTCGCGGTCGCCCATGTAGTACGACATCATCCCCAGCTTCTGCAGCCGCACCACCGAGTCTGGCGTGAGGCTGCTGGCGGTGCGGTAGGTCTCGATGGCCTGGGAGAAGTTGCCCAGCTCCACCTGCGCGCGGCCCAGCACGTCGTAGGCGTCGGCAAACGAGGGGTCTTCGCCGATCAGCTCTTGCAAGGTGGTGATGGCGCGTGCCGCTTGGCCCGATTCGATCTGCGCGCGGGCCACACCCAATTTGGCCCAGGGCAGGGCGCGCGCCGCAATCACGGCCTCGAACAAAGTGCGCGCCTCGTCGTGGCGGCCCAGCCGCAGCAGCAACTCCGACCCAATGCGTGCGGCATACAGCCAATACGGTTGGCGGGACTCGAACCGCTCTACACAGAGGCTGGCAGCACGCTCGAAATCTTCGGCTTCGATGGCGTCAAAAATGGGACGAAGATGAATCTTGCGCAGGCGCGCCAGGCTCAGCCGTTCAAACAGTGCGCTGGGCGTGAAAGGTTTGAGCAGGTAGCCGTCCAGCGCGGACTCGGCTGCCTCGGCCACGGCGGCATACGACGCCTCGGACGTGACCATGAAAAACACGGTAGAGAACGGCAGCAGCTGCGCACGCCGCAGGTCGTCCAGCAGGGTCTGGCCGGAGTAGCCCCCTTCGCCAAAATACTGCTCGCACAGCACATAGTCGAACACGGTGTGCTCCAGCCGGTTGCGCGCGTCTTGCACGCGCGTGCATTGCACGATGCGCGTCACCCCATATTCGCGCAACTGCCCGACCAGAATGCTGCGCGACGTGGCATTGCTGTCAACAATCAGTGCCAGCACCGGAGGCGGGGCGGATTGTTCTTTTTCAGTAGCCATCGAGGGTGGGGACTGGCGCCGCAGTTCGGTAGTAGGAGTATCAGAGTGTAAGGGTGCCCGTGCGGCGCAGATGTCTGGCAAACCCGCTGCGGACGCGGCTTGCGACACAATCCTTCATCGCAGACCCGGCATTGGCACTGGCAAACGCGCTCAACTACTCCGACGAGGCTCATGGAACACGACGACATTCTGCGGGTGGCGACCTACAACATCCACAAAGGCGTGCAAGGCATCGGGCCCGTGCGCAGGTTGGAGATTCACAACCTGGGCCTGGCGGTGGAGCAGCTTGATGCCGACATCGTCTGCCTGCAGGAGGTGCGCAAGCTCAACCGCGGGGAGCAAGCGTACTTTCGCCGCTGGCCCGAGGTGCCGCAGGCGGACTATCTGGCGCCCGAGGGCTACGAAGCGGTGTACCGCACCAACGCCATCACCAAACATGGCGAGCACGGCAATGCACTGCTGTCCCGCTGGCCGGTGATTGGCCACCAGCACGAAGACATTTCAGACCACCGTTTCGAGCAGCGCGGCTTGCTGCATGTGGAGGTGGATGCCCATGGCCGCCGCATCCATGTGATCGTGGTGCACCTGGGGCTCATACCCGGCAGCCGCGTTCGGCAGATTGAGCGCCTGCAACGCTTTATCGAGCGCGAAGTGCCGGGCGATGCACCGCTGGTGGTGGCCGGAGACTTCAACGACTGGGGCCAGCAGATCAAGCGCATGCTGGCGGGCTTTTTCCTGTACGAATTTGAGGCGCCGCGCATGTTTACCTACCCGGCGCGGTTGCCGCTGGCGCAGCTGGACCATGTGTATGTGCGTGGCCTCACGCCGTTGTCGCTGCAGGTGCCCAAGGGCCGCATCTGGTGGCGCATGTCCGACCACCTTCCGTTGATCGCCGAATTCAGGTTATGAAGCCCCCCTGAGTCGCTTCGCGCCTTCCCCCCGCAGGGGGGACGCCACCCGTGGCCTGGCAAAGCCAGTTCCACGGTGGCACTGGTATGGGTGCGTGCCAGTGCTGCGGGCTGCCGGTACAGCGGCGTACTGCTGATCGCCGAGATGAGAAGAAAGCCTTCTGCCACGGTGCGTGGATTCGAGTTTGCCGATGACCACCGCCTGCGCCTGCTGCAAGGGGCTGAGGAGCTGTTCCCTGCGCTGATCGAGGCCATGGACGCGGCGCTGTCGGACATCCAGTTTGAGACCTATATCTTTGACTTCACCGGCGCGGGCGCGGCTGTGGCCGAGGCGTTGATGCGCGCGGCCGAGCGCGGTGTGCGCACCCAGCTGGTGGTGGACGGGGTGGGCACGGGCACCTTGCCAAGCGCATGGGCCGAGCGCCTGCAGGCCGCGGGCGTGCAGTACCGCGTGTACTCCCCCCTGGGGCCTTTGGGTTTGCTGTTGCCGCACCGCTGGCGCCGGTTGCACCGCAAGCTGTGTGTGGTGGATGGCTGTACCGTGTTTTGCGGTGGCATCAATGTGCTGGACGATTTTCACGACCCCAACTACGGCACGCTCGACGCGCCACGGTTTGACTTTGCAGTGCAAGCCACGGGCACGCTGGTGGGCCTTGCCAGTGACACCATGGACCAGCTGTGGTGGCGCATGCAGGCTGTGCGGGACGCGCGCCAGCGCCGTCTGCCCGAGGCGCTGCAGGCCCTGCGCGCTGCCAGCGCCGCCAAACACGCGGCCAAGCTCGCTGAGTCTGCGGATGGGGCGCCGCCCATGCGCGCCGCGCTGGTGCTGCGCGACAACGTGCGCAACCGCAGCCGCATCGAACAGTCCTACCGCCGTGCCATCGGTGCGGCGCGGCACGAGGTCATCATCGCCAACGCCTATTTCATGCCCGGCGGCAAACTGCGCCGCGCGCTCGTGATGGCCGCGCGCCGCGGCGTGCGCGTGCGCCTGTTGCTGCAGGGGCGCTACGAATACTTCATGCAGTACCACGCGGCCCGTCCCGTGTATGGCGCGCTGCTGGAAGCCGGGGTGGAGATCTACGAATACGCGCCCAGCTTCTTGCACGCCAAGGTTGCGGTGATCGACGCCAACGGCGACCGGCCCTGGGCCACGGTGGGTTCGTCCAACCTCGACCCGCTGTCCCTGCTGCTGGCCCGCGAGGCCAACGTGGTGGTGGAAGACGCCGCCTTTGCCATCGACCTGCGCCAGCGGCTGGTGCACGCCATGCAGCATGCAGGCCGGCGCATGGACCCGGCGCGCTACGCAGGCCGCCCGCTGCGCCAGCGCGTGCTGGACCGCGTGGCGTTTGGGCTGATGCGCCTGGCGCTGTGGATTACCGGTAACCGGTACTGAGAGGCCGAGCGTCTCGGTGGATACTTTGCGCTGCGTTTGCTATAAAAAATATAGCTATTGGCGCTTATTGAATAAGCGCTTGAGGCCTAAAACCCTTAAATTCCTCTGAGTCTCGTTCGCTGGTACGATGCCGTGCATGTCCAGTCAACCCGCCGCCGATATGACGCCCACCCCGCCGGATGAAGAAGGTACCCCCGTATCCGTGAAGATCCGCGAGCGAATCAACGCCTCTCGCAAACGCTTCAATGCCAACGACAACATCTCTGAGTTCATTGAGCCCGGTGAGCTGGAGAAACTGCTGGACGAAGTGGAAGTCAAGATGCAGGGCGTGCTCGACAGCATGGTGATTGACACGGTGGGCGACCACAACACCAACAACACTGCGCGCCGCGTGGCCAAGATGTATTTGAACGAGGTGTTCAAGGGCCGCTATGTTGAGCAGCCTCCCATCACCGAGTTTCCCAATGCCGAGCATCTGAATGAGCTGATGATCGTGGGCCCGCTGACCGTGCGCAGTGCGTGCAGCCATCATTTCTGCCCCGTCATCGGCAAGATCTGGATTGGTGTGATGCCCAACGAGCACACCAACGTGATTGGACTGTCCAAATACGCACGCCTGGTGGACTGGATCATGGGCCGCCCCCAGATTCAGGAAGAAGCCGTGGTGCAACTGGCCGACCTGATCATGGAAAAGACCCAGCCCGACGGCCTGGCCATCGTCATGGAAGCCAGCCACTTTTGCATGTCCTGGCGCGGTGTGCGCGACATGGACAGCAAGATGATCAACTCGGTCATGCGCGGCGTGTTCCTCAAAGACCCGTCGCTGCGCCGCGAATTTTTGTCCCTTATCCCAGGAAAGAACTAACCCATGTTGGTACGCCTGCTTTACGCCAGCCGCGCGGTCGATACTTCGCCCGCCGCCATCGAAGCCATCTTGACCCAGTCACGCCAGCACAACCCGGGCAGCGGTATTACCGGTGTGCTGTGTTACGGCGGTGGTGTGTTTCTGCAAGCCATTGAAGGCGGCCGCGCTGCGGTGAATGAGCTGTATGGCCACATTCAACGGGACCAGCGCCACAAGAATGTAGAGCTGCTGCACTACGAAGAAATCGCCGAACGTCGCTTTGGCGGCTGGACGATGGGGCAGGTGAACATGTCCAAGATCAATCATTCGATCCTGCTCAAGTATTCGGAGAAGCCCGAGCTGGACCCGTATTCGGTGTCGGGCAAGGTCTCGTTTGCGCTGCTTGAAGAATTGATGGCCACCGCCTCCATCATCGGAAGGGCTTAGAGATCACCCCCCTGAGGCGCTGCGCGCCTTCCCCCGCTCTCGCACCGCTGCGCGGTGCGGGCAGGGGGACGCCACCAGTGCGGCGGGGCGGCCCTTGCACGGTGGCCGCCGGATTGGTCCACGCCAGTTGCGGGCGCTGTGGGCGGTACGCAGTCTTGAATCGATAAACTTTTTAGCGCCACACCAAGCCGCAGCCCCCATGGAGCTGCGGCTTTTTCCATTCAAGCTGCTCCTTTTCACCCGTGACCCCCACCGCCTTCGCCCTCATCATCCTCGCCGGCCTCATCCACGCCTGCTGGAACATCGTGGCCAAGAAGGCCGGGGGTGACTCGCGGTTTGCGTTCTTCACCTCGGTGATCATGATGGTCGTCTGGGCGCCGCTGGGGTGGTACCTGGGGCGCGACGCCGTGCCACTGTGGGGACCGGTGGAGTGGGGCTTTGTGGTGGCCAGCGGGCTGCTGCATGTGGCTTACTTCGTCATCCTGCTGCGTGGCTATCGTGTGGCGGACCTCACGGTGGTCTACCCGCTGGCGCGTGGCTCGGGGCCGCTCTTGTCGTCGCTGGTGGCCATCACGCTGCTGGGCGAGCAGATTTCGGCACTGGGTGCGCTGGGCATCGTGGGCGTGGTGGGCGGCGTCTTCCTGATCGCGGGCGGCCCCGGCCTGCTACGCGCCGCGCACGACCCCGCCGCACGGGCGCGTGTGCACAAGGGCATGTTGTACGGCTTGCTCACGGGCGCCTTCATTGCCAGTTACACGGTGGTCGATGGCTATGCCGTAAAGTTTTTGCTGATGTCGCCCATCCTCATCGACTACATGGGCAACTTCGTGCGTGTGGGGTTGCTGGCGCCCGTGGTGCTGCGTGACTTGCCCACTGCTCGCACGCTGTGGCTGGCGCAGTGGCGTTTTGCGCTGCTGGTGGCGGTGGTCAGCCCGGTGGCCTATGTGCTGGTGCTGTACGCCATGCAGCAGGCCCCCCTGTCGCACGTGGCTCCGGCGCGCGAGGTGTCCATGCTGTTTGCAGCGCTCATTGGAGGGCACTTGCTGGGCGAGGGCGACCGTGTCGCACGCATCTTCGGCGCGGTGTGTATTGCCGCGGGCGTTACCGCCTTGGCACTGGGGTAGTGAGGTTGCCATTGATGAACACTGCCGCCACACCAATGCTGATCGGCTGCGACTTTTCCAGCAGCCCCACCAAGCGCAAACCCATCGTGCTGGCGCTGGGCCAGCGCCAGGGCGCGCGCGTGCAGCTCATGGCGCTGGAGCGTTTGGACACCCTGGCCGCGTTCGGCCAATGGCTGTCTCAGCCTGGCGATTGGGTGGGCGGGTTCGACCTGCCTTTTGGCCTGCCGCGCGAGCTGGTGCAGACGCTGGGTTGGCCCACGGACTGGCAGGCCTGCATGCAGCACTACCGCAGCCTCACCCGGGAGCAGATCCGCAGCCAGTTCGCCGCGTTTTGTGATGCGCGCCCCGTGGGCGGCAAGTTTGCCCACCGCGCCACGGATGGCCCTGCGGGCTCCAGCCCGTCCATGAAATGGGTGAACCCGCCCGTCGCCTACATGCTGCACGCGGGCGTGCCGCTGCTGCTGGATGCGGGTGTGCACTTGCCCGGCCTGTGCGCAGGCGACCTGCGCCGTGTGGCGCTGGAGGCCTACCCCGGCCTGCTCGCGCGCGAGGTGCTGGCGCGACGCAGCTACAAAAGCGACGACCGCGCGAAGCAGACCCCGGACCGCCTGATTGCCCGCAAGGACCTGGTGAACGCGCTGGAGCTGGGCAGCACACGGCTGGGCCTGCGCCTCAAGCTCAGCCACGCACAGCGCGATGCGCTGGTGGACGATGCCAGCGGCGACAGCATGGATGCCGTGTTGTGCCTGCTACAGGCGGCGTGGGCCCAGCAGCGCCATGCCGAAAGTGGCGACGCCTTGTACGGCCTGCCGCAGGGGCTGGACCCTCTTGAAGGCTGGATCGTGACGGCTTGAGCATGGTGGGCGAGTGTGCTCATGCACCTGCTATTTAATATATAGCTGCTAGCGCTTATGGATAAAGCGCTAGATGCCTAAAACACCAAAACTTTCGTCTGCCGAGAAGACAGCGGCGCTGCTGTCGCTCGCTCCTGGCTGCACCAAAGTGAAACAGTAAGAAACAGCACGTAGGGAGCGCACAACACATTGACCTGCGCGGCAGCCGGGCAGCTGTGCCACACGTCACGGCCCGCTGCTATTCTCGCCAGCGCTCTTCCATGGGAGGGAGGGTGAAGCGCTGATCAACGATAGGCAAAAATGAACAAAAAAGCAGTTTTGGGCACCGCAGCGGTGCTGGTGGTAGCAGGCTATGGCGCCGCTACCTGGGCCATGGGCCAACGCGCGCACAGCGCCTACCAGGAGGCTCTGGTCGAGGTGAGCAAGGTCTTTGGCCCCGAGGTTCTGGTGTCGCAGCAATACACCAAAGGTTTCTGGTCATCGCAAGGCCAACTGGTACTGCAGTGGACACCGCCTGCGCCCGGAGAAGACGACGAAGCCGCGGAGGAGGGTGACGCCGCCATTGCGGGCGTCCCGAAACCCATCCGCATCACGGTGGAAAACACCGTGCGCCATGGCCCGTTGGCTGGCTGGCGCCTGGCGGCCGCAGTGGTCGAGACACGTGTGAGCAATGTGGAAGGTGTGGACGACACCGTGCGCAAGGCCTTTGCCAAGGTCAGCTCGCCTACATTGACCACCGTGCGCAGCCTGACCGGCAGCCACGACATCGCGCTGGCCTGGCCCGCCGGAGAGGTGGGTGATGGTGAAGAACTGGTGCGCTGGCAACCCCTGATTTACAAGATGGCCCTGAACGCCGACCGCAGCCGCCTGAGTGGCGACTACGCCTGGCCAGAGATCACCATGAATCTTCAGAGCAAGAGCGATGAGAGCGACGACGAACCTGCCTCTGCAGAAAGCCCGGCTGAGCGTTTTGCCGTGGCAATGCAAGGCATGAAGGGCGATTTCAACTTTCAGCTGGAAGACGGCCTGTGGCTGTTGGCGCCTGGCAGCGGCAAAGGCACGTTTGGCAAAGTGACGGTAACCCGCGCTGCAGCCACCACTGCCGCCGCAAGCGCTGCGCCCGAGCCGCTGGTGGCACTGCAAGATCTTTCGTACGGCGTCACCATCGCGCGCACCGGCGCCCACCTGGGCTGGGTCACCACCCTGCGCGGCACGGGTAGCGTGGGCCCGGTGGCGTTACAGGCGCTGGAGTTCAACGAAACCGTGAGCCGCATCGATGTTGAAGGCGTGAAGCTGGTTCAACGGGCGCTGATGGACGCTTACCGGGCCGATCCGGGCACGGCGCTGTCGGCCGCCGAATCGCCAGCGAGCGCAGCGTTGATGGAGGCTGTACCCAAGTTTTTGGCGGCCTTACCGGCCTACGCCATGAAGCTGTCGGCCAAGGTGGACGGCGAGCAAGGCGAGTTGGAGTACGGCGTTGAACTCAAGAGCGCACCCGATGCAACGCAAATTGCGGAAGGAGCCTGGGTTCCCGCCCTGCTCAAGAGCGGCGTTCTGCACGCCAGCGTGCGCGTGCCCAAGGCCTGGCTGCCACGTTTGGCACAGGCTGCGGGCCAGAAAGACCCCAAGCCCGAAGACATCGACGCCATGCTGGGCATGGCCCAGGCGCAGGGCTTCGTCAAGCAGGAAGGCTCCCACCTGACCAGCGCCGTGCGCATGGAGGACAGCAAAGTGGTGCTCAACGGCAAGCCCATCGACCTGCCCATGATGCGCCGCTGATCGGTTGTTGGCGTGAACTACCGCGTGGCCTGCTGATCTGTTGAATTGGTTGCAAGCCTCACGCTCATGTCCATGCCCTCACCACGCTACCCACACACAGCCAATGCCGCCTCGGGCATGGCTGCTGCGGTCGTGCTGGCTCTGGCACTCTGGAGCGTGGGCTCCGCCGTATCGGCTGCGCCAGCGCCCTGGTACTACTGGCGCAGCAAGGTCGACGGCGCACGCGTGTGTTCGCAAACCTCACCCGGCTCCGGCTGGGAGCGTGACAGCGCTGCCTACGACGGGCCGGGCTGCCGACCCCGCCGCAAGGTGCTCGTCGTGCCCATGCGATGACGTGCGAACCTGCGTCTCGAACGCTCCAGCCCGTTTCTTGATGGGCTGATATAAAAAACATAGCTGCTAGCGCTTGCTGGATAAGCGCTAGAGGCCAAAATCGCTTGCATTAATGTGTATGCATTCGATAATGGGTGGAGCGTGCTATCTGCTTATACGTGTCCACGTTGGGCCCATAGGCCAGTGATCGCAAGGCGCGAGCGCTGGCCTATTGGCCCAACCCTGTGGGAAAGCCGGGGAAAGGCCCGGCAACGTTGTTGCAAGCCGCTTGCGGTATGGATACCGCGGCGCGGCGTCTTGCGCCTAGTTGCCGGGCCTCTCCCCGGCTTTTGTGGACACGTAAAAGCAGATAGCACGCTCTATGACCGAACTCATCCTTATCCGCCACGGAGAGACCGACTGGAACCGCGAACTGCGTTTTCAGGGCCACGTGGACGTCCCCCTCAACGCCACCGGCCATGAACAAGCCCGCCGCCTGGCCGAGCGCCTGGCCGCCGACCGCCCCGTCGTCGATCACCTCATCTGCAGCGACCTCATTCGCACCCAGCAGACGGCCACACCCAGCCTGCAGGTGCTGTTCCCCCAGGCCCGCATCGACACCCTGACCGACAGCGCCCTGCGCGAGCAGGCCTTTGGCGTGGTGGACGGCAAGCGCGTGGACGACGTGAAACTGGAACACGCCGATGCCTGGGCCCAATGGCTGCGTTTTGAAGCCGACTACGCCATGCCCGGCGGCGAGACCACCCGCCAGTTCCACACCCGCGTGATGGACGCCGTGCGCCGCATCGCCCTGCAGCACACCGGCAAGACCGTGATGGTCGTCACCCACGGCGGCGTGCTCGACATGATCTGGCGCACCGCCCGCGGCACGGGCCTCGACGGCCCCCGCCAGAGCGACATCCCCAACGCGGGCTTCAACCGCGTGCGGGTGGACGGCGATGCGGTGGAGGTGCTGGACTGGGCCGACGTGCGGCATCTGGCGGATTTGCCGGAGCAGCCGGTGTATGACCAGACGAAGTTGGTGGTGCGGTAAACCCAACCGGCGCTGTTACCCGCCAGCGTAGATAACACCCGGGCGCGTGCCGTCCAGGTCGTCAGTGTTTGGGTCCACCACCGGGTCTGCGCCGAAGGTCATTCCCAGAGAGACGAAGCGGTAGTTGCCGCGCCGGTCGGTGTAGACGGCCAGACCCTGTGGAGTCAGGGCAATGGGGTGCCAGTCTCCGGCCACGCGGTCATCGGTTAACCGACGGACCAGTTTGCCGTCCACCCCGTACAGCCGCAACTCGCCTGTCGCCGCAAGTTGCGGCCCTCGCTGTGTCGCTTTCATCGCCCGTACCGAGTGCAGCACAAACGTTCCGCCGGGCGCCAGGCTCAGTGCGGGTTCAGGGTCGTTACCAGGCACGCCATCAATGCGAACGATACTGCGCCGCGCGCGGTCGATCAGCGCAACCTCGCTGCCTGTTTTGCTGGGGTCGGCGTATTCAACGAGTACCGCGCTGGCAGATGAGGCCAGTGCGTTCATGAATTTCAGTGATGCGCCGCCTTCAAACTGCTGGGCCTCGGAGAGGATTGCTGCAGTGTCATCGCTGCCCGCTGACAGCACCTCCGGTGCTCGATCCTTACTGTGGGTAATGCGCGGTGGCGTCCCGTTGAGCACGTCGAAGTTTCCGAGATCGCGCTTTGCCTGAAGGGTCCAGGCGGGCACCGCAAAAGTCAGCAGGCTATAGGGCTTGCGCCCATCAGCGTCGTTGCGGGTGAACCGGTCTGACGCAACGATGTGAGCCACCCCCGCTGACTGCTCTTGTTTGACCGCCGGTACGGCAGGCCGTGCCAGGCAACTGTCGGGGCGAACACCCGGGTCGGGTAGCGCAGCGATGGCGGGAGGCGTACCGCTGCGCGCAGACAGCTGAAAGCTCCCCACCTTGGCCTGCAATTGCAAATCCAGATGGTCGACGGTGCCATTGCAGTACACCGCATACAGGTGCTGAGCGCTGCCGTGCCCGGCTGCGCTGGCGGGGTCTGGCGCTGCAGGCATGGCCTCTGATGTAGATGTCGACGAAGGCGTTGTGGCTTGGGGCGGTTCGCGTGAGCACCCTGAAAGGAGTGAACCCAGCACAAGTAAGCAGAGTGAAGCGGTGCGGACCGCTGAGTGGGCGAAGTGGATTCGCACAGCTAGAAGTCCGATTGGGCGAGCACGTTCTCGACATAGTTGGGATCTCCAACGGTGCCTCGGTCTGCGACCGGCACCCGTTCCCATTCTGCAAAACCGCGCGTGCCATTGGGGTCAACGGTCACAAAAAGCGCTCCGTTTTCCACCCGCACGCGGTACTCATGCAGACTGTTTGCGTAGCCATTGAAACCACGCAAGGTGTCGAGTTCGAGCTGCTCTGGCGTGTAGTCAGGAAGTTCCACGGGCAAAACAGGCAGGCCTTGGGTAGTGCGGACGCGGTTCCAGGCCGTAACAAGGTTGCGAAAACGCTCCCCGTTGCGCACATTGCGGGGATAGGCGCGCGCGATGCGTTCTTTTTCCAGGTACAGGGCCCACCCTCCGCGCACATTCTCTTTCCAGCTCCAGGTTTGATCGGCTGTGGGCGCGGGGCGTGTGAGTTGGCACAGGCCGACGCCACCCAGACCATCGCTGCTGTATTTGGGCCAGTTGCTGGGTGTACGGAACTGCTGCAGCGAACTCTCCTGACGCATTTTCTTTCGAAAAACTGCACGGTTGGCTCCAATGCCATTTGCAAAAGCCCGAATCGCCGTACCCGTAGGATTGGTACCTACGATGGTCCAATTCACGCGTGCGCGATGCTCCATGGTTCCCACGCGCATGACGACTTGCACTGACAAAAGGCCTCCACGCACTTCGGTGAAAGGGATGCGCCATTGGGGGTTGGCGCTTGTCTGCTGCGCAATGCGGCTGTGCTGCGTACTGCGCCCTCCGCCAAATGTCGCACTCGTGGCTGGCGCGCTGCCATCAAAAGTGAGGGTGGCTGACCACTCGTATATGGGTGCTGCCCCCTGGGGAATGGCATGGCCTTGCAGAGCGGCAGTCGCCGTGATCGTGGGCATCTCGGCCTCGGCAGTGATCGTAAACCGGGTACCGGCGGGAAGGCTGGTGATGACAAGGGGCATACGTCGGAGGTGTGAGGGCTACGGCGTGTACGAGCCCCCGATATCCGAAGAGGAGCACGCGCTGTCGACCGCCGCAGCGCAAGTTTCAAAGCCTTTGATTCTCATCTGCGCGAACAGCTGAGCCCTCGATTTAGCCGTCCGGATACGTATCTTGATGTGAAAGTCGTTGCTGAAATCGCCGCGTTCTCGAAGGTCGTACCAGAGGGGTTACGCGCAGATCAGATACCTAAAGCTTGCGCTCGAAAGGAGTAGCCCGACCGCTGTTCTCAGCAATGACCGACCGATCCTTATGCCACCGGCAACTGCAGCGCCCCATTCACCACCTTCACTTGCTTGGCCAACCGCACCGACTCCGGCTGCGCATTGACCAACGGCTGAAGCGAATTCTGTACTGCCGCCCACTGCCCGTTGCGCTGCAGCGCATCCAGCCAGATCTGGTGAAACAGATCCCGCTGCGCGTGGCTGCCGCCAATCTCCACTAGCCGCGGCAGGGCCACGCCCAGCTTCTCCGCCGCCGTGGGCCAGTCGCCTTGCGCATGCGCCATCAGGCCGTGCGCTGCAGGCACGCACACCTGCTGCCACACGGCGCGTTCGTGCGCCTCGGTGCGATTGGCGGCGTGGGCCTCGATGTTGTGCAGCAACGTGCGCGCCGCCTCCGTGCGGCCTGCGCGTGCCAAGCCGTAGAGGTATTGCAGGTCCAGAAACGGCAGCACGTGGTCGGCCAGGCGCAATGCCAGGTGGTCGGCCACATCGGCCCAGCGGTTGCCCACGTCCACGCCCGCCAGCTCCAGTCGCGCCAGCAGTGACACCGCGTTGATCTGGTCCTGCGTGTATTCCTTGACCACGCCCCACACCTGGCTGGTCGTAGAGCGCCAGCACCTCGGCGTGCCGGTCTTGCTCCAGCAGGAACAGCGCCTGGTGCCACCAGTTGTGCGTGACCATGAAGGAGTTCAGACCCGTCCAGGTGTCGCTCACGCTGGCCATGAAGTCGGTGCCTTCGCGGATGCGGCCCTGGGTGAGCATGACGTGGGCGAGTGCGTGGTGGGCCCAGGGCTCTTTGCGGCACATGTTCACGGCGTGGCGTGCGGAGGCTTCGGCGCGGTCGAGCAGGTGGCATTGCTCCCAGCCAAAGGCGAGCATGCCGTGCAAGTAGGGCACGTCGGCAGCCGCGGGCACGGCCTGCAGCGCCAGGCGCAGCATGCCGGGGGAGTCGCCCCGGTTGAACAAATGGTATTGGCCGAGCTTGAGGGAGGCCAGGTCGCGCGGGTGTTGGCGGGCCTGTTCTTCGTGCAGGGCAATGGCGCGGGGCATGTCACCGTTGACCCAGGCAGCAACAGCGGCCACAAAACGCTGCTCGCGGTCGCTGGCCTCGGAGGCGTGGGCAAGCGCCTGGTTGATGAAGGGGCGGGCGTTGCGCGATGCGTCGGCCGATTCGGCAAACATGTGCAGCGCGGCGCAGCAGGCCTGCACGATGGGGCTGGTGTCTTGCGCCGCGTTCAGCACATTCACCGCGCGGGCTTCGCAGGCGATGAAGCCTTCGACGAAGTCGTTCAGCGCCGCTGCGCTGGCGGTGTCACACAGAGTGACGGGGTTGCCCAGGCTGTCGGTCAGTGATGGCGCGGTATGTGGCATGGCGCATTGTTGGGCAGCAGCGTTCAGCCGCCCTTGATCAACGTCAGATAGGCATTGCGTGTTTCCGCCGACACGGATGCGATCAGTTGCTCGTGCGGCGTCTGGTGGCGCGCCAGCATGCGGGCGGTGGCAATGGTCTTGGATTTGCAGAACCAGTGGCAGGTGTGTTGCATGAGGAACAGCTCGGCCGACATCATGAAGGCACGGTCTTTGGGCGACAGGTGGCTGGTGTTCTGCACCACATGGGCGATGCCCCGCGCGTGGATGGCCAGGGCCTTGCGCATGTCGAAGGTGAAGCTGGGCAGTATCTTTTCTGCAAACGGAATCGCCATGGCGAGGCGGCTGACGCGCGTGGTGGCCTCGGGCTCTTTGGCAAAGTCTGCGGCGAAGCGGCTGAATTGTTCGGTGAGTTGCGCCTCGGTGGTGCTCAGCAGATTCCAGATCTGGGTGCGCCGCTCGTCGGTGCTTTCGCCCAATGCGCGCAGATAGCCACCGGTAAGCGCTTCCATCAGCTTCTCGATCTGGTAGTTGGCCAGATGGCTGCCCAGCAGCGCGATGCGTTTGCGCTGCTCCTTGGAGTTGAGCAGAAAGGTGCCGGTGGCGAGAAGGATCGCCAGGATGATGATGTCCATGCGGTGGTATGCGTCAGAGGTTGTGTTGTTGGGCTGTCCAGGGCGTCTTTTGACCTGGGAGAGCGCCGTGCGAGCGACGCTTCAAACCCGCAAGGTTACCAACAACGCGCCATCTGCCAAGCGTTAAACCGCAGGCGGTTGTGGCCAGGCCTTCTGCGGGTCCCGGATCAGCTCAAACGCATGCGCGACCTGCAGCACGCCCAGGTCGTCAAACCGCACGCCTGCAATCTGCAGGCCAATGGGCAAACCGGTGCTGGTGTAGCCACAGTTGACCGACGCAGCGGGCTGCTCGGACATGTTGAACGGCACGGTGAAGCCGATGTGCTCCAGCGGGCGCAGCGGGTCGTTGGTGGGCGAGGGCAGCTCGGCCTGGAAGGCGACATTGGGCGCCACGGGCGAGATCACGTAGTCAAAGGCGCTGCAGGCCTTGACGGTGGCCACGCGCGTCAGGTGGAACTGGTGGCTGGCGTGGAACACCTCGGTGCCGCTCATGCCGGTCGGCGCTGTCTGCCCAGGTGCGGATGTAGGGCAGCACCTTGTCGCGCCGCGCCGCAGGCAGTGCCTGCAGGTCGATGTGCGAGCGCATGCGCCAGAAGTGGTCCATGCCGTCGAGCATGGCCTGCGTCATGAACGGTTGCATGGGCACGATGGTGGCGCCTGCGGCCTCCATGAGTTTGGCTGCGCGTTCTACAGCTGCTTTTACTTCGGGCTCCACCGGCAGGCCACAACCCGCGTCCAGCAGCAACCCAATGCGCAAGCCGCGCAGGCGCTCGGCGCCCTGGTTGAACTGGCTCCAGGCGATGTCTTGCGCGGGCAGGCTCATGCTGTCGCGCGCATCGGGCAGGCTCAGCACCTGCATCATCAGCGCGGCGTCGGCCACGGTGCGCGTCATGGGGCCTGCAGCGCGGCCGGTGTAGGGCGGGTCGATCGGGATGCGGCCCAGGCTGGGTTTCAGGCTGAAGATGCCGCACCAGCTGGCGGGCAGGCGCAACGATCCGCCAATGTCGGTGCCGATGTGCAGGGGGCCGTAGCCTGCGGCGGCTGCAGCGCCACCGCCTGCGCTGGAGCCGCCAGGGCCTTTGCTCACATCCCAGGGGTTGCGCGACAGCGGATGGAAGGTGGACAGGCCGGACGACAACATGCCGTAGTCGGGCATGGTGGTCTTGGCCACGACGACGGCCCCGGCTTCGCGCATGCGGGCGGCGGGCGGGGCATCGGCAGCGGCGGGCACCAGCTCGACGGCGGCGGTGCCCAGCGGGGTCGGGTCGCCTTCGGTGGCGATGTTTTCTTTGATGGTGCTGGGCACGCCGTCGAGTGCACCCATGGGCTCGCCGCGCAGCCAGCGGGCTTCAGACGCGCGGGCCTGCGCCAAGGCTGCCTCGGGGCGCAGCAGATACGTGGCGCGGATGTGGGGCTCCCACCGCTCGATGTGCGCCAACACGGCCTGCGTGACCTCCACGGGGGACAGCGTGCGCTGGCGGTAGGCGGCAAGGAGGTCGTGGGCGGGCAGGTCGTGCAGGGCGGTCATGTCGGGGTTCTACAAGTAAAAAAGGCCGTTAGCGCTTATCCAGTAGGCGCTAACAGCTATTTATTTAGGAGCTAATTGCTCCGTGCATTTCAGGTATCCAATGCGCTGAGCGCCACCTGCAGCCCTCGAAACTGGCGCGGCACCAGGCTCGGGCAGCCGAGCAAGGGCCGCCCCGCAGCGAGGGCTGCGTCCCCCTGCCCGCATTGCGCAGCAATGCGAGAGCGGGGGGAAGGCGCGAAGCGACTCAGGGGGGTGTCCGAATATCAAGACCAGGAGAGCGACGAGATGTCGTTCACAAACACGGGCATGTCTTTCCACAGGCCCTTGAGGTTCTTGTTGGCCACCGAAATCCACTGGTTGGAGTACAGGAACCCGTGCACCGCATCGTCAGCCAGCAGGCGCTGTGCTTCGCCCAACAGGCGTGCGCGGTCGGCCGGGCGGGCTGCGTTCTTGATCTGGTTGAACAGGTCGTTGAACTTGGGCGAGTTGTAGCCCCAGTAGTAGTCGGGCTTGGCAAAGTTGCCCAGGTCGAACGGCTCCACGTGGCTGATGATGGTCAGGTCGTAGTTCTTGTTGCCGTAGGTGCCGCTCAGCCACTGCGCCCATTCCACGTTCTGGATCTTGGCGATGATGCCCACCTTGGCCAGTTGCGCCGCAATGACCTCGCCGCCTTGGCGGGCGTAGGGCGGTGGGGGCAGGGTCAGGGTCAGCTCCAGCGGCGTTTTGATGCCCGCTTCGGCCAGCAGCTTCTTGGACTTTTCGATGTCGAACGGGTTTACGCCCGTGGTGTCCACATAGCCAAACGCGCCGGGCACGTAGTGGCTGCCGATGGGCGCGCCATAGCCGTCGCCCGCACCTTCGATCACGGCCTTGCGGTCAATGGCCGAGGCGATGGCGCGGCGCACGCGCACGTCGTCCAACGGCTTCTTGGAATTGTTCATGGCCAGAATCGTTTTGGCGCGCGAACCGCTGATCACCACCTGGAATCGTGGGTTGGCCTTGAACTGCGCCACGCTGCGCGGCGTGACGCGAGGGAACGCATCGACGTCGCCTGCGAGCAGCGCTGCAACCTGCGCAGCCGGGTCGGAGATGAAGCGGAACGTGGCGCGCTTGATCTTGATGGTGGCGGGGGCGCGAAAACCGTCCCATGCCGTCAACACCACCGACGAACCCTTGTTCCACGTGCCCAGCTGGTAGGGGCCGGTGCCCACGGGCTTGTTGGCGTTGGTGTCGGCGCTCTTGGGCTCGACGATGATGGACGTGGCCTGGCCCAGCACGAACAGCAGGTCAGGGTCGATGTCCTTGTTGAGCAGCACCACGGTGTAGTCATCGACCACCTGCGTGGTGAGGTTGGCAAACGTGCGCTTGTCCTTGTTGGTGCTCTTTTCGCCGCCCGCGCGGTCAAACGCGAACTTGACGGTGGCTGCGTTGAACGGCTCGCCGTTCTGGAACTTGACGCCGCGGCGCAGCTTGAAGGTGTAGGTCTTGAGGTCGGGCGAGACCTCCCAGCTCTCGGCCAGCAGGGGCGACACGCTGCCGTCGGCATTGATCTTGGTGAGCGTCTCGAAGATGTTGTATTGCACGATTTCGGCAATGGCCGAGGCCGCACCGGCTGTCGGGTCCAGGCCTGGTGGCTCCAGCGTCATGGCCAGCGTCACGGCATCTTTGCGGCCCTGCGCCAGGGCGCCGAGCGAGGTGGACAGGGGCACGGCGGCGATGGCGCCAGTGGCTAGGACGGTACGGCGGTTCAGCATGTTCGGACTCTCCAGACAAAAAACCAGACAACAACCAGAAAAAAGCCCCGGTGCAATTTGTTACCGGGGAACGCAAAAAGCTTTGTACACCATCACGTGCGCATGTGGTTATGCGGTTTTCGCCGCAGCGACGGCTTGGGCTGCTGCTGCTGCCGCCCGTCGTGCCCGCGCCCGACCAGGCTGCACCTGCGGCACAGCGCCCACCAGCGACTGGGTGTAGGGATGCTGCGCGTTGCGGAACAGCTCTGCGGGCGAGCCGCGCTCGACAATGCGGCCCTGGTACAGCACCACCACTTCGTCGCACAGGTGGTTGACCACCGCCAGGTCGTGGCTGATCAGCATGTAGGTGATGCCGAACTGTTGCTGCAGGTCCTGCATCAGGTTGAGCACCTGGGCCTGCACCGAGACGTCGAGCGCGCTCACCGGCTCGTCGGCCACGATGAGCCGGGGCCGCGTGATGAGCGCGCGCGCAATGGCGATGCGCTGGCGCTGCCCACCCGAAAATTCGTGCGGGTATTTGCCCAGGTCGTTGGTGCGCAGGCCGACCTGCGCCAGCACCTGGCCGGCCTGTTCGCGCTGCGCAGCGCGGCTGGTTTCGCCCTGGGCCTGCAGCGGCTCGGTCACGATGCGCTCCACCGTCTGGCGCGGGTCGAGCGAGCCGTACGGGTCCTGAAACACCATCTGGAAATCGCGCCGCGCCTGGCGCAGTTGTTCTGGCGGCAACTGGTGCAGGTTGCGGCCCAGCAGCTCCACCGTGCCGGCGGTGGGCGCGTCCAGCGCCATCACCGTGCGCGCCAGGGTGGATTTGCCCGAACCCGATTCGCCCACGATGCCCAGGCTGCGGCCGGTTTCGATCGAAAAAGCTCACTCCGTTGAGCGCATGCACCTTGCCGGGTGGGCGAAAGAGGTGTTCGCGCGGCAGCGTGTATTCGCGCACCAGGTCTTTCACCTGAAGCAAAGGCGAGGGCGCTGCAGCAGCGGTTTGTGCGTCGGTCATGCGGCCACCTCGACAATCTTCACGGCCTGGGCGCTCTGGGCTTGGTCGATGGCCTCGCGGCGCAGGCAGCGCACCTCGTGGGCACCATCTTCGTCGGTCGCCACCAGGGTGATCGGTGGCTGTTCGTGGTGGCAGGCGTCCACGGTGTAGCTGCAGCGGCCGGCAAACGGGCAACCGGCAGGCAGGTCCACCAGCTCGGGCACGGTGCCGGCAATGGTGGACAGGCGCGGGCGCTGGCCCGGTGCGTGCACTGCACCCAGATGCGGGCCGGGCGGCGAACAGGCCGCGTGTGTAGGGGTGTGCCATGGCCGAGAACACCGACGCGGTCGAGCCGCTTTCGACCACGCTGCCGCCGTACATCACCATCATGCGGTCCACGTTCTGCGCGATCACGCCCAGGTCGTGCGAGATCAGGATCAGCGCCATGTCGCGCTCGGCCACCAGGTCGCTGATCAGGTCCAGGATCTGCTGCTGGATGGTCACGTCCAGCGCGGTGGTGGGCTCGTCGGCGATCAGCAGGTCGGGCCCGCAGGCCAGCGCCATGGCGATGGTGATGCGCTGGCGCTGCCCGCCCGAGAACTGGTGCGGATAGGCATCGACGCGCTGGGCGGCATTGGGGATGCCCACGCGGTCCAGCAGTGCCATGGCCTCTGTGCGCGCCGCGGCGGCGTTCATGCCGCGGTGCAGGCGCAGCGGCTCGGCCACCTGGCGGCCGATGGTGTGCACCGGGTTCAGCGCCGTCATCGGCTCCTGGAAGATCATGCCGATGCGGTTGCCGCGCATCTTGCACATCTGCGCATCGGTGCGACCGACGAGTTCCTCGCCGTCGAAGCGGATGCTGCCGGTGACCTCGGCGCTGTCGGGCAGCAGGCCCATGAGCGACATGGCGGTGATCGATTTGCCGCAGCCCGATTCGCCGATCAGGCCCAGGGTTTCGCCGCGCGCCAGCGAAAAGCTGACGCCGCGCACGGCGTCGGCCGGGCCGCGGTGGGTCTGCAGGCGGATGCGGAGGTTGGAGACTTCTAACAGAGACATCGTTGGGGTTCTGGTGGTCTTTTTCGTGCCGTGTTCAGCGCTTGCGAGACAGGCGCGGGTCCAGTAGGTCGCGCAGACCGTCGCCCAGCAGGTTCAGCCCCAGCACGGCCAGCGCGATCGCCACGCCGGGCCACACGGCCAGCAGCGGCGCCTGGAACATCAGCGTCTGCGCCTCGCTGAGCATGCGGCCCCAGGAAGGCTGGGGCGGCTGCGTGCCCAGGCCCAGGTAGGAGAGGGCGGCCTCGGCCAGGATGGCAATGGCGAACTGGATGGTGGCCTGCACGATCAGCACCGACAGGATGTTGGGCAGCACATGCTCGATGGTGATGCGCCAGCTGCCCTTGCCGCAGGCGCGCGATGCCAGGACGTACTCGCGCGACCAGACGGCGTTGGCCGAGGCGCGGGTGACGCGCGCAAAGGTCGGGATGTTGAAGATGCCGATGGCGATGATCGAGTTGACGATGCCCGCACCAAACACGGCGGTCAGCATGATGGCCGACAGGATGGCCGGGAAGGCAAACGTAAAGTCGGCCAGCCGCATGATGAGTTCTTCGACCCAGCCCCGCTTGGCCGCCGCCAGCAGCCCCAGCGCGGTACCAATCGTCAGGCCAATGCCCACTGCGATCACGCCGACCAGAATCGAGTTGCGTGCTCCGACCAGCAGCAGCGAGGCCACGTCGCGCCCAAAGGCATCGGTGCCCAGCCAGTGTTTGCCAGTGGGGGGCTGCAGCTTGGAGGCCAGGTCCATTTCGTAGGGCGACCAGGGCGTCCAGACCAGCGACAGTGCAGCAGCGCAAGATCAACAGCAGCGACAGTACGGCGCCGATGACAAAGCTGCGATGGCGCAGTGCGCGGTGCAGCCAATTGGGGGGCGCAGTGCCAGCGGGCACCGCGTTTTGGGGAGTAGGGGAGGGTACGGCGCTCATGGCAGATCAGATATCACTGGCTTTGACACGCGGGTCGATGACGGCGTACAGGATGTCCACCACGAAGTTCACGATGACCACCATGGCGGCCAGCAGCATCACGCAGTTGCGCACCACGATCAGGTCACGGTTGGAAATCGATTGGAAGATCAGGCGACCCAGGCCGGGCAGGTAGAAAACGTTCTCCACCACGATGGTGCCCGCCAGCAGATTGGCAAACTGCAGCCCCATCACGGTAATCACCGGAATCATCGCGTTGCGCAACACATGGCCCCAAAGCGCAGCACGCTGCGAGAGGCCCTTGGCCCGCGCGGTGCGCACAAAGTCTTCGCGCAGCACTTCCAGCACGGCAGAGCGCGTGATGCGCGCCAGGATGGCCGCCTGCACCACGGCCAGCGCAATCGCGGGCAGTAGCAGCGCCTTGATGGCTTCGACCGGGCCACCGCCTGCTTCCTCGGTCCAGCCCGGGAACCCACCCGCAGAGAACCATTGCAGCTTGACGGAGAACAGCAGGATCAACAGGATGGCGAACCAGAAGTTGGGGATGGCGATGCCGATCTGCGCCAGCCCCATCACGCCGACATCGCCGATCTTGTTGTGGCGGGAGGCCGCATACACGCCCGCCGCCAAGGCCAGCACCGTGGTGAGGGCCATCGCCATCAGAGCCAGCGGCACGGTCAGCGCCAGGCGCTCCAGCACCAGATCGAGCACCGGCGAGCTGTAGGCATAGCTGTCGCCCAGGTTGCCCACTACCAGGCCGCTGACCCATTGCCAGTAGCGCAGTCCGGCCGGCTGGTCCAGCCCCAGCTTGCTGGCCAGCGCAGCCACCGCCTCGGGCGAGGCGTCGGGGCCCATCAGGATCTGGGCGGCATTGCCGGGCAGGATCTCCAGCACCAGAAACACAACAATGGACGCGCCGATCAGCGTGGCCAGGAGGGTGATAAACCGCTTGAGAAAAAACAGGCCCATGGGTGGGGTGCGTGGTTTGCGTGGGAAAGAGGTCAGACGCAAGCGCGTCAAAATTAATGTGTATACACAGCATAACGGTAAAAACATCCCCGTCAGCGGTGGTGGTTGCAGTGTGGCATGCAAGGCACATGCCACCAGCGCGGGATAATACGGAGCATGAACTGCGCCGCACCTCCCCTTGCCATCCTTTCAGGCGCTTTGCCCCGGGAGGCTGTATGGCACTGATGATCACCGACGAGTGCATCAACTGCGATGTGTGCGAGCCCGAATGCCCCAATCAAGCGATCTACCTGGGGCAGGAGATCTACGAAATTGACCCGAACAAGTGCACGGAGTGCGTGGGGCACTTTGACGAACCCCAGTGTGTGCAGGTCTGCCCCGTCGCCTGTATCCCCGTGAACCCGCAACATGTGGAAAACCGTGAAACCCTGTGGCAGAAGTTTCAGCGGCTTCAGGCGGTTGCCGGTTCGTAAATATTTGGTGTTTTTGGCCTCTAGCGCTTATCTATCAAGCGCTGATAGCTATCAAATATGTAGTATTTGAGGCCTGGAAAATTTCAATCTTCCACCGGGCGAGGTGGCTTGGGTCGGGGTGGTTTTGTGGTGTGAATGAGCAAAGTCGCCTTGTCCATTTCGCCTGCCAGCATGGCCGGGTAGGCCTTGAGCGAATGGACGATGCAGTCCTCGATCAGGGTCCGCTGGTCGGGTGAGGGCTTTTTGAGCACCCAGTTGGCGACTTCAGTCTTTACCCCCGGATGGCCGATGCCGATGCGCAGGCGCCAGTAGTCTGGGGAGCCCAGTTGCCCGTGGATGTCGCGCAGGCCGTTGTGTCCCGCATGGCTGCCGCCGCGCTTGAGCTTGACCTGGCCGGGTGTGATGTCGAGTTCATCGTGCACCACCAGAATTTCTTCAGGGAGGATTTTGAAGAAGCGCGCCAGCGACGCTACCGATTTGCCCGAGAGGTTCATGAATGTCTGCGGTTGCAGCAGCCACACGTTCTGGCCGTGCACCACCGTGCGGGCCACAAGCCCGTGGTAGCTGCGCTCGGGCACCAGGGTGGTCTTCAGCTCGCGCGCCAGGGCGTCAATCCACCAGAACCCTGCGTTGTGGCGGGTGGCTTCGTAGTCTGGCCCAGGGTTTCCAAGGCCTACAAACAGCTTGATCATCTGGGCAATTATCCGTGGGTGGTTGGTGCTTGCTCCTCAAAGAAGAGGCTGCACCAATGAAAACGGCCCACACAGTGGGCCGTTGGGTAGTCAGTGCCGCCGAGGCAGACTGACTTGCACACAGCGCTAACGCTGCGGCTCGGGAATTACTTCTTGCCCTTGCCCTTCTTGGCATCGGCGGCAGGAGCGGCTTCGACGGGGGTCTCGACCACGACCACAGGAGGAACCACAGACACCAGAACGGGGTTGTTGTTCTGACCACCGCGGATCTTGGCAGTCACGCCCTTGGGCAGCTTGACGTTCTTGAGGGTCAGGGATGTGCCCTTTTCCAGTTTGGACAGGTCCACATTGATGAACTCTGGCAGGTCCGAAGGCATGCAGGTCACGTCGAGTTCGTTCACGATGGGGTTGACCATGCACTTGTCGATCTTGACTGCGGGCGACTCTTCGGCGCCGGAGAAGTGCAGTGGCACCTTCATGTGCAGCTTGGTCTTTTCGTCCACGCGCTGGAAGTCGATGTGCAGAACGAGTTGCTTGTAGGGGTGGTATTGCACGTCACGCAGCAGCACTTTGGAGGTGGTGCCAGCAACTTCCATGTCCAGAACGCTGGAGTGGAATGCTTCCTTCTTGAGAGCGTGCCACAGTGCGTTGTGGTCCAGCTCGATGAGCTGGGGCTCGGCGGCGGTACCACCGTAAACGATACCGGGGGTCTTGCCCGAATTGCGGAGACGGCGGCTCGCACCCGTGCCCTGCTTGGCGCGCTCAAAAGCGACGAAGTTCATAGTTAGCTCCTGAAAAGGGGTGACCGCGACCAGTCAACCCCCGTTTTAAAAAGACCTGGGGCGCCACTTTGGCGGCAGGTCCACACAATGTTCTCGAACAGACAAGCCTCCCGAAGGAGGCTTGCGTGCAATCCGATCTGCAACGCTCCGAAGGAGGCGCTGTCAGAACAGGTTGTCTTGATCGGAGAACAAACTCATGACCGACTCACCCTTGGCAATGCGCTGGATCGTCTCGGCGATCAGCGGAGCCACGGAAAGTTGGCGAATCTTGGTGCATCCCTTGGCGTGGTCGTTCAAAGGGATCGTATTGGTCACTACCACTTCATCGAGCGCGCTGCCTTGTGCGATGCGCTCGATGGCGGGGCCGGAAAAAATAGGGTGGGTGCAGTAGGCATACACCTTTTTGGCACCGCGCTCTTTGAGCACTTCGGCAGCCTTCACCAGGGTGCCAGCAGTGTCGATCATGTCGTCCATGATCACGCAGTTGCGGCCTTCGATCTCGCCGATCACATGCATGACTTCTGACACGTTGGCCTTGGGACGGCGCTTGTCGATGATGGCCAGATCGCAGTTGAGCTGCTTGGCCAGTGCACGGGCGCGCACCACGCCGCCCACGTCGGGTGACACCACGATCAGGTCTTCGTAGTTCTTTTGGCGCAAATCGCCCAGCAGAACAGGAGACGCGTAGATGTTGTCCACCGGAATGTCGAAAAAGCCCTGAATCTGGTCGGCATGCAGATCCATGGTCAGCACGCGGGCTACGCCCACCGCCTGCAACATGTTGGCTACCACCTTGGCAGTGATGGGCACGCGCGATGAGCGGGGACGACGGTCCTGACGGGCGTAACCAAAGTAAGGGATCACGGCGCTGATGCGTTCGGCCGATGCACGCTTGAGCGCATCCACCATGATCAGCAGTTCCATGAGGTTTTCGTTGGTCGGTGCGCAAGTGGACTGAACAACAAAAACATCCCGTGCGCGCACGTTTTGCTTGATTTCAACGGTGACTTCACCGTCAGAGAAGCGACCCACGTCAGCAGCGCCAAGGGTGGTGCCGAGGTGTTGGGCGATTTCAGCTGCCATGCCTGGATTGGCATTGCCGGTGAAAACCATGAAGTCGGGGTTGTTGGCTTGCATGAGCGTCCCAGCAGTCTGAAAAAAAAGCCCGTACGCGAAAAGAAATTTGGCAGGGGAAGAAGGATTCGAACCTTCGCATGCTGGAATCAAAATCCAGTGCCTTAACCAGCTTGGCGACTCCCCTACACAGGTCAACTGCCGAAAGCAGCTAACCTTAATTCTGTTCTGATGCCCAACCTGCCAGAGGATGAATCATCAGATTGTCACATGCCTTCACTTGCCAGCCTTCAGGGGCTCCACTCAAATCAACTGCATGTGGCATTTGCGCAAACACTGCACTTCCTGAGCCTGTCATTCGGCCTTGCAATCCTCGAACCCCAAGCCATTCAATGGCTTCGGTTACGGCGGGGCAAAGTGCCTGAGCAACTGGCTGCAAGTCGTTTCGACCGAAGTCAAAGTGTGCTGCAGCAAAGCCTAAGATTGTAGCACTATCTGAATCGCGTTTCAAACTCGGTGACGAAAAAATTGATTTTGTCTCCAAGCCTGCTGAAGGTTTCACAACCGCGAAACACGCCGATGGCAGTTGGTGCGTTCTCTCAAGCGGCGTGATTGTCTCACCAATTCCCTCCACCCAAGCGTTGTGGCCACGTAAAAAAAATGGCACGTCAGCTCCGAGTGCAAGGCCGATCTTTTCAAGAACCGTGCGAGGCAGTTTCAACCCCCACAGGCGGTTCAGTGCGAGCAAGGTGGTCGCCGCATCCGAAGAGCCCCCGCCCATCCCCGCTTGCGCTGGCACGCTCTTCAATACGCCGATGTGCACCCCTTGGTCGCAGCCGGTAGCTGATTGCAATGCGCGTGCCGCTTTGACCGTCAGGTCATCATCGGGGAGTTTGGGTCCCAGGTCTTCGCGGGTGATGTGGGCGCCAGAGCAGCGTTCGAAATGCAGGGTGTCGCACCAATCAATCAGCATGAATACTGATTGCAGAAGGTGATATCCATCCGCACGCTGGCCTGTGATGTGGAGAAAAAGGTTGAGTTTGGCCGGCGCCGGCACGTCATACAAGGCAAGCATGGGGGAATCGGGATAGCGCAGGCGTAGTGCTGCAGACAGGTTACTTGGTCAGCGCAATACGCAGAGTAGCTTTGGGTGCTGGATTGTCGCGGCGTGCGATGAGGCGGCCTTCCGCTAGCCCTGACAGATCAGCCTCCCATCCCGGCGCAGTGGCCTGGGTACCCTGCAACCAGCTGAAAAGTGCTGCAATAGGAATGCGTGCGCCAGTGACGTCCTGGAGCAAGTTCTCCAGCGAATCAGAGGTGCGTACCTCTTGTGCGCCGGTGGCGAGCTGCGCGTGCCCGTCCTGCCAGTCCAGTTGTGCCAAGCGACTGCCGAGCGGGCTAATGAGGACGAGCCCCCCGTTTTGGGTATCGCCGCGGAGCTCAAAGAGTGCAGAGAAAGATTGCGAGGCTTGGTCTTCTACCTGCATTGCAAGTCGGCCGCTCCAGAAGTTCTCTTCTCCCTCTCGGGGCTTTAGGGGCTGCGCGCAACCGACCATCGACAAAAGACAAAGCACCAACAACCACCGCCACGCGCGAGTGAGCGGGAGCGACTGGGCAGAGGAGAAACCGGGTGCGCGGATGTTCGAATGTGTCAAAGTGACACTCCGAGGCGTGTGAGGGTCTCTTTGAGCGTTTCGTTATCGGGGTTGACGCGCTGGCCTTCTTTCCAGACTTTGCGTGCGCCGTCCTGGTCACCCATGCTCCAAAGCACCTCTCCAAGGTGGGCTGCAATCTCCACGTCAGGGCGAGTCCGGTACGCAGTTTCAAGATGTCGCTTGGCGTCTGCCTTGTTTCCGAGGCGAAACTCCACCCAGCCGAGGCTGTCGGTGATGAACGGGTCGCCAGGTGCGAATTCCAGTGCCTTCAGAATGAGCTGTTTTGCTTCGTCGAGCCGAACGCCTCGCTCGGCCATGGAGTATCCCAGGGCGTTGTAGGCGTGGTGATATTGCGGCTGCTGTGCAATCAGCTGCCGCAGCAACTGTTCCATGGTGTCTGTCTTGCCAGCTTTTTCCGCCAGCATGGCTTGGTCATAAATCAATTCTGTGTCGTCGGGAGCCAGGGCCACGAGTTCCACTTGCGTGTTGTAAGCCTCCTGGTACATCTTGAGATCGCGCAGGAGCTGGACCTCGGCCAAAAGCTTCATGCGCTTTTCATCAGCGGTTGTGCCGGGAAGACTGCGAAGCAGTGCGCGAGCCTGCGCTAGTTTCCCTTGCCGAGCCAGCAAGGACGCGCGGCGACTTTGAGCGCTGAACACTTCTTCCACATTGGTGATGCGACCAAGCCACGATTCCGCTGCCGCGTAGTCTTGCTTCTTTTCAGCAATCTGGGCATACAGCAAATAAGCCTGCGTGAGACCTCGCTCACGTGCCTGATCCTCCGTGCTTGCCGCTGCGAGTTCGATAAACCGTTGCAGTGATTTTTCAGCCTCGGGAAGGCGGTTGTCCTGATACTGCAGCGATGCCAACACCAACCAAGGTTCTGCCAGTTCGGGCTTGGCTTGGGTGACCAGCTCCAACTGCCGGGCGGCGTCTGGAAAGCGCTGAAGCCCCAGCAAAACGCGGGCGTAGGCCAATCTCAATTCGGGGACAGGTTGCTTGGCAAGCGCCTGCACGACCAACGGTTCTGCGTCCGGGGTGTTCTCTTCCATCAACTCCAGAGCGAGGCGCGCTGCGCCCTCGTTGGCGTTGTCCAATGTCTGTGCGCTGCGTGCTGCGTCCAGAGCCCCGGTTTTGTCACCGGCGGCTAGTCGCACGCGGCCCAGCGATACCCAGGCAATGGGGCCCGTCGCGGGGTGGGTTAACTCGTCGACCAAAGCTTCTGCGACCACCTTGGCTGCCAGCGCCTTGTCGCTCGCGCGGCCATACATTTGCGGAAGTGCGGCAAGTGTGCTCGCCTTGGCGCGGGCGGGTGATTGGGCCAACTCCTGTCGGAGCAGGGCAGGCGTTTCGCCAATCCGGTTAAGCGCGATCAGAATCTGCAGTACATAGCGATTTGCTTCGCGAGATTGGGGTTGCACTTCCTTCCAGGCCATCGCTGCCGCAAGTGCGTAGTCTCCTGAGCGAGACTGCAGGGCGATATCTGCCGCGCGCTGGTAGAGCTGACCATCTCCGGTCCGCCGGGCTGCTTCTAACATCAGTGCATAGCCAGCGCCCGGGTCCCCTGTTCGTGAGCTGAGTTCGCCGAGGAAAATTTCATAGAACAGCTCGGCATCTAAGGCCGGGTTCGAGACCACTGCGGACGCGCTGTCGGGCGCGGGATCTCTGCTGGGCTGTGCCCATCCTGTGTGGGCGACCACCGATATTGCGGCAGTCAAAGCAGCGGTCCGAAAGCGTTGTGATAGCACCATCGGGCCATAATAATCCATGCCCGATAACCTGTTGCCTAGGTTCCTTTATGCCTGAGTTGCCAGAAGTGGAAGTGACACGTCTCAGTCTCGTTGACGCCATCTCGGGGAGTCGAATCGAATCGGTGGCTGTGGGGAAGCCGCTACGTTGGCCGTTGGGTTGTGAGCCAGATATGTTGGTGGGTCGGCACATAACGGGCTTGCGCAGGCGCGGTAAATACCTGTTGGTTGATATGGACTCTGGTTTGTTGTTGGTCCACCTAGGAATGTCCGGCAGCTTGCGTTTTAGCCAGTTCCTTCCGCCGCCGGGGGGGCATGACCATTTCGACCTTGTGACCACCCAAGGAGTCTTGCGTTTGCATGACCCTCGTCGTTTCGGCGCAGTGGTCTATGCGGATAGTGAGTCGGATGCGATCGCTTTCAAGCTACTTGGCTCGCTGGGGATGGAGCCGTTGTCCGAGGCTTTTGTGTTTGGAAACTTTCAGGTGGGCCTGAAAAAAAGCCGCATGCCTATAAAGCAGTTGCTGCTAGGGGGGCGTTTGGTGGTGGGAGTGGGCAATATCTACGCGTCTGAAGTCTTGTTTCTGGCGGGCATTCGGCCCACAGCCAATTCATCTCGTATCGGGCGAGGGAAGGTTCAAAAATTGCACGTTGCGATCAAGGAGGTTTTGGCGCGCGCAGTGGCAATGGGAGGGAGCACGTTGCGCGACTTTACCAACGCTGACGGCGCAAATGGGCATTTCCAGACCCAGGCGAATGTTTATGGCCGTGAGGGTGCTCCCTGTCATGTGTGCCGAACCCCGATTCGGTTGCTCCGCCAGGGGCAGAGAAGTAGTTACTTTTGTCCCCAATGCCAACGCTCGTAGCCCCCCTCATGGGTGAAATGGTGGGTAAATGACAGCCCGCTTGCGGTCGATGCTATATTTTGTGTATGCCTACTCCGTAGGCCATTCATAGATCTCTGGGAGCAAAGTGGGACCTTCATTCAACGAACAGTTCGACCAGCATGGCGTCTGGCGGCGCGAGTTCGCCCAGCAGCTCAAGCGTTTGGCCGAGTGGATGTCGTCGCACGAGCTTATGGATGCGGCGGTGCAGGAGCGGCTGCAGCGCCTGGAAGAGCAAGTTCGCAGTGACAAAGTCATGGTGGCGTTTGTTGCAGAGTTTTCTCGTGGCAAGTCTGAACTGATCAACGCGATCTTCTTTGCCGACTATGGGCGTCGCATCATGCCCGCGAGTGCAGGGCGGACCACCATGTGTCCCACCGAACTGGGCTATGACGCTCACGTGGCGCCCAGTCTTCGGTTGCTCCCTATTGAAACGCGTCTGCAGATGCAGAGTTTGGCGGAGTGGCGCGTTAAGCCAGACCGGTGGCAAGAGATCCCGCTGGATGTCAGCAACGCAGATCAGATCGCGAAGGCGCTGGAGAAAGTTGCAGAGATTCGCAAGGTCAGTCTGGACAATGCCCGCGCGCTGGGGTTTTGGCACGATGATTTGACCGATGAGAACCCTGTCCCGGACGCCCAGGGGCTGGTCGAGGTGCCCATGTGGCGCCACGCCATCATCAATATCCCACACCCATTGCTCAAGCAGGGCTTGGTGATTCTGGATACCCCCGGTCTTAACGCGGTCGGGGCGGAGCCAGAACTCACCGTCAATCTGATCCCTCAGGCGCACGCGGTTGTATTCATCTTGAGTGCGGATACGGGAGTCACGCGTTCGGACCTTTCGATTTGGCGAGAGCACTTGGCCATATCGACCGACAGCATGGATGCGCGGCTGGTCGTGTTGAACAAGATCGACACGCTGTGGGACACGCTCAACTCTGCAGAGCAAGTGCAGGCGCAGTTGGAGCGCCAATGCAGCACGTCCGCAGAGATGCTGGGTGTACCGCTCAACAGGGTCGTGCCAGTGTCGGCGCAAAAAGGCCTGGTTGCCAAGATTACGGCGGACGATGTGCTGCTGGAGACCAGTGGATTGCCGGTGCTTGAGGAGGCGCTGGCCAAAGGCATCATGGGTCGACGTCAGTCCATCCTTCGGGCTGCTGTGGCCACAGGTGTGGCAAGTTTGCGCAGTGAAACGTCGCGAGTGATCAATATCCGTCGCCGTGATCTTGACGACCAGATGGCTGAACTGCGCAGTCTGCGTGGCAAAAATGCGTCGGTGATTGAGTCGATGCGCCATCGCGTTGAGCAAGAGCAGCGTGAGTTTGATCTGAGTACCGCCAAGATTCAGGCAGTTCGCGCCGTGCATCTCAAACTTTTGCGTGATGTTTTCCAGCAACTTGGTGCTAAGGCCCTCAAGGTGGAATTGGCTGAGTTGGCGCAAACCCTTCAACAGAAGGGTCTCAAGCTGGGGGTAAAGAAAATTTACATCCAGACCTTTGATAAATTACGCGGTACGTTGGACAAGGCGCAGGCCTCGGGCACAGAAATTCAGGCCATGTTGGGCGGCACGTTCCGCCAATTGAACGCCGAGTATGGATTCTCTTTGCAGGTGCCGCCACCGCCCCAGTTAGAGCATTTCACGCACGATCTGAATCAGATTGAGCAAAGTCATTTGCAGTACCTTGGCATGGGCAATGCGCTCAAACTGGCGCAGCCTGAATTTGCGGAACGATTGGTCCGTGCATTGGCGATGCGTCTGCGCACGGTGTATGAGTCTGCCGCAAACGATCTGGAGCTGTGGAGCAAGTCTGCCACGGCGCAGTTGGACGCGCAGTTGCGCGAGCGGCGAAGGAGTTTTGCGCGGCGTATTGAAGCAGTAGATCGGATCCAGCAAGCGGCCAGTGGTTTGGTAGAACGAATTGCCGAAATTGAGTCGGGCGAGGACGAGTTGATCCAGTTGGAGCAGAAGCTGCAACAGTTGACCTCTCAACTCATTTCTGTGCCCGGGCTAGAGTCGGTATCCTCTGATCAGCAACTCTTGACCGCATGACTGCGGCTGTTGGTGGGGCTTCGGTGGCGGAGCGCATCGTTGCGTGGCAAGCTACGCACGGGCGCAACCATCTGCCTTGGCAGCAGACCCGAGATCCCTATCGGGTCTGGCTGTCGGAGATCATGCTGCAGCAGACGCAGGTGACCACGGTGCTCGATTACTACGCACGGTTTTTGGACAGATTTCCCGATGTCGCGGCGTTGGCGCAGGCGACTCAGGACGAAGTGCTGGGGTTGTGGAGTGGCTTGGGTTACTACAGCCGTGCACGCAATCTCCATCGCTGCGCCCAGATGGTCGTGTCCGAGCACGGCGGCGTCTTTCCTAAGACGGCGGAAGTGCTGGTATTGCTCCCGGGTATTGGGCGCTCTACGGCTGGTGCTATCGCAGCTTTTTGCTTTTCTCAGCGAGTTTCCATCCTGGACGCTAACGTTCGTCGTGTTCTCACGCGCTTACTGGGGTTCAAAGAGGACCTGGCTTCAGCGCGAAACGAGCGTCTGCTTTGGGATCTTGCAGAATCGTTGCTGCCACAGCAAGGTCTAGAAACCACGATGCCGCGGTATACGCAGGGTTTGATGGACCTTGGGGCCGCTACCTGCACACCGCGGTCGCCACGGTGCGGCCAATGCCCGTTGAGCGCGCTTTGCACAGCCCGCACAGAAGGAGCGCCCGAACGGTACCCCGTCAAAACGCGCAAGTTGTTGCGCAAGTCCGAATCCTGGCGGTTGCTGGTTATGCAAGATCAGCAAGGGCGTGTGTGGTTGGAGCGGCGTCCGCCGAGCGGTATCTGGGCAGGCATGCACTGCGTCCCAGTTTTTCCGGATGTGTCGTCGATGGCAGCGTTCGTGGCAACCTTGGGGAATTCACGGCAGCTCATTCAGGAAGAACTACCACCGTTTCTCCATGTGCTCACGCACAGAGACCTGCATCTTCATCCCGTTGCAATTCGAGGCATGAAGCTAGACCGGCCGCCAAGTGAGGGTGAATGGCTGTCTCCCGATCAATGGGACAGGGTAGGACTGCCCGCACCTATCCGTAAACTGCTGAGTGGCACGCAAGCGTCGCTGTTGTGAGCGCCTTTAATCTAGGCGCCCGGTTTTTTCATCGTCCATCCAGCTCTCGGTGCCGCCTCAGAGCGGTCCAGCGATCACTGAAAACCTCGGCGAGCCGTTCCACCAAGTAGACAGATCGGTGCTGCCCGCCAGTGCATCCAATAGCAACGGTGACATAGCTGCGATGGTTGCGGTCTAGTAACTCCAACCAGTGCGCCAGAAACTGAGCGATGTGTGTTCGCATCAAATCGACATCTGGATGTTGGCGTAAAAAGTCTGCAACGGGCTCGTCCAGCCCTGTGAGATCTCGCAGCGTTGGTTCATAGTGGGGGTTGGGAAGCATCCGCACATCAAAGACGTAGTCTGCATCCATGGGGATGCCACGTTTGAAAGCAAACGACTGAAATACCAAGGTCAACTGGCCTTGCGATGTACTCATCAGGCTTTTGACATAGCTTTGTAGCTGCGACGCCCTGATGGTGCTTGTGTCGATCACATGCGATTGTTCGCGCAGATCCGCCAGCAGTTCGCGCTCCAGCTCAATGATCTGCACCAAGGCCTTTCTGCCCTGTTGCAGATCGTCATGCGACAAGGGATGTCGACGTCGCGTTTCTGAGAATCGCCTAACCAAAGTGTCAATGGTGGCGTCTAGAAAGATGGACTGCACTGACACACCCTGGCTGCGAAGTCGGTTTAACTCTTGGGGCACCTGGTGCAGTGATGTTGCACTGCGTACATCCATGGCAATCGCCACCCGGTTGCCATGATGGCGATGTTCAAGGGCGACAAAAGCTGGAAGGAGTTCTGGCGGAAGGTTGTCCACGCAGTAATAGCCAGCGTCCTCCAGTGCGTGCAACGCAACTGATTTGCCGGACCCTGACATGCCTGTGATCAGGACAATTTCGAGGGCCATCAGGCTTCTTTCTCCAAAATTTTTGATGTGATATCTAGCATCTCGCGCGCGTGGGCTAGCGTGGTGTCTGTGGGCCGCTCTCCGCCCAGCATGCGTGCAATTTCTGCCACACGTTGGTCGCCGGTCACCGTTTGCACTGTGCTGGTTGTGCCTTTGGGACTTTTGTTTTTTGCAACTTTGAGGTGATTGTCTGCACAAGCAGCGACTTGAGGCAGATGCGTCACCGCTAGCACCTGGCGGTCGGTTCCGAGTTGTTGCATCAATCGCCCTACGGTCTCCGCAACAGCGCCCCCAACACCCGAATCCACTTCGTCAAAAATCAAGGTGGGCGCCATACCCAGTTCGCTGGTGGTTACCGAGATCGCGAGGGAGATGCGAGACAGTTCCCCGCCAGAAGCCACCTTGCCAATGGGTTTGGGCGTCATGCCCGGGTGTCCGGCCACCAAGAAAACTACTTCGTCCACCCCATGGGATGCGGGCTCTGAGGCTTTGGATAAAGACACCTCAAACTGACCGCCCTCCATGCCAAGGCCTTGCATGGCGTGCGTGATGGCAATCGAAAGCTTGGGAGCCGCCTTTGCGCGGGCCAGGGACAGCGATCGCGCTGCCGATTGGAAGCCCTTTGCACCGGATGCCTCTGCGGCCGAGAGCTTTTCCAGATCAGTTGCCGCATCCAACTGTTGCAGTTCCGACTTCCATCCCTGGAGCAGCGCAGGCAGTTCGCCAGGTGGGCGTTTGTATTTTCGCGCCAGTGTCATCCACAACGACAAACGAGCGTCAAGTTCAGCCAGGCGCTCCGGATCGACTTCGGCATGCCGGAGATAAGACTGCAGCGAATGGGCAACGTCGCTGGCTTGCGCCAAGCTGGATGACAAGATGTCCGCAAGTCCTGAAAACTCTGGCTCAATGTGCTCCTGCGCCTGGAGGAGTGCATGTGCGTGGGTGAGGGCCGCGAGGACGCCTGTCTCGTCTTCCTGGAGGGTCTGAATCACTCCACCAGCTGCCTCCAGCAATGCCTGGGCATGTGACAACCGTTTGTGCTGGGCATCCAGGTCGCTCCACTCGCCGTCGGCAGGGCTGAGTTTGTCGACTTCGCCGATTTGCCATTGCAGGCGCTCGCGCTCTTGCTGCAGTGTGGACTGCGCCTGCTGCGCCTGCTGCAAGGTTTTCTGAGCTGAGCGCCAAGTGGCCCATCGCGCAGACACGTCTGCAGTGCTGATTCCCGCAAAGGCGTCCAGCAGACCACGGACCGATTCGGGGCGTGTCAAACTTTGCCAAGCGTGTTGCCCGTGAATGTCGAGCAGCATGTCGCCCAATGCACGCAGTTGGGTTGCTGTTGCGGGCGTTCCGTTGATCCATGCTCGACTTTTCCCTTGTACATCCACTGTGCGACGCAACAGCAGCAAGTCTTCCGCCTCGAAACCCGCCTCGTCAAGCCATGGCTGCGTATGGGACGGGCAGTCGAATTCCACGCAGATGTCTGCTTTCAGCGCACCTTCACGTACCAGACCTGAATCAGAGCGCGAGCCCAGTGCCAGTTGAAGTGCATCAATCAAAATGGATTTACCTGCACCTGTTTCACCGGTCAGGACCGTGAACCCCTTACCCAGCTCAAGCTCCAGGGCCTCCACAATCACAAAATCACGCAACGTGATGCGTCTGAGTGCCATGGTCAAGAGCCTCCCTCGTTCCAGCGCAATTTTTTGCGCAGGGTCGCAAAATAATTCCAACCTTGAGGGTGGAGGAACCGCACGCAGTGTTCGGACCTTTTAACCAAGATACGGTCCCCGTGCAGCAAAGAGGCTAGCGACTGCATGTCAAAGTTGGCGCTGACGTCTCTGCCGCTGACGACCTCAACCGCTACCTCAGTCGCATCGGAGAGCACGATAGGTCGGTTGGACAAGGTGTGTGGCGCAATCGGTACAAGCACCCAGCCAGGGATTGATGGGTGGAGCATGGGGCCTCCCGCCGACAATGAATACGCCGTTGAGCCCGTCGGCGAGGCAATGATGAGCCCGTCTGCACGCTGATTGGAGACAAATCGCCCGTCCACTTCCACGCGCAACTCCACCATGCCTGACGTCGCGCCTCGGTTCACGACGACATCGTTCATTGCAAGGGCGTCAAAAACCACCCGATCATCTCGTACGACAGTGGCGTGCATCAAAGGGCGCACGTCCTCTTCATACTCCCCTTGAAGCATGGGCGGCAGCGTCGCCTGGTAGGTATCAAACGGGATGTCCGTTATGAAGCCGAGCCTACCCTGATTGATGCCTATCAGCGGCGTACCGAACCTGGCAAGCCGTCGACCAATGCCGAGCATCGTGCCATCCCCCCCCACCACCAGACCCAGATCGCATTGGGTGCCAATGTCGTCTACATTCAGCGCAGGATATTGCGTCAGTCGGGTATTGCTGGCGGTCTCTGTCTCCAGAGACACTATGCACCCTTGCTGCTCTAGAAAGCGAGCGATGTCCTCCAACGCTTGTCGAGAACTGTCGCCTAACGAGCTTGAGGATGAGGTCTGGTACTTACCTATAAGCGCGACATGGCGGAATTTGGACGTCATCGCGAAATTACATCATTAAAATCATTCCATGCTCGATGACCGTGCCAAGTTGTTGCTCAAAGCCCTGGTCGAGCGCTACATTGCCGACGGACAACCTGTAGGGTCCAGAACCTTGTCTCGAGCCTCGGGGCTTGATCTGTCGCCTGCCACGATCCGCAACGTCATGTCAGACCTTGAAGAGCTAGGGTTGATCGTGAGTCCGCATACCTCGGCTGGGCGGATACCCACAGCGCGCGGCTACCGCTTGTTCGTGGACACGATGTTGACTGTGCAGCGAGACCCTTTGGCGCATGCACATCTGGTCCCCGAACAGCCTCAGAAAGTGATCGCTAACGCAGCGCAGTTGTTGTCCAACCTGTCGCAGTTCGTTGGCGTGGTGATGGCGCCGCGGAGGACCTCTGTGTTTCGCCACATAGAGTTTCTAAAACTCTCTGAGCGACGATTTTTGGTCATCATTGTTTCGCCCGAAGGCGATGTGCAAAATCGGGTCATCTTCACGGATGTGGACTATTCCCAGTCTCAGCTTATTGAAGCTTCAAACTTCCTCAATACCCACTATGCAGGTTTGGCCATGGAGCAGGTGCGTGAGCGTCTGAAGTCCGAGGTGGATTTGTTGCGCGGCGAGATTGCCTCCCTCATGCAAGCGGCCGTGAATGTGGGTTCAGAAGCGCTCTCAGAAGCGCAGGATGAGGTCGTGATTTCTGGAGAACGCAATCTGTTGGCTGTGAGTGATTTCTCCAACGACATGGGTAACTTGCGACGTGCTTTTGACCTGTTTGAACAAAAAACGCAGATATTGCGGCTCTTGGACATATCGAGCCAAGCGGAGGGAGTGCGTATCTACATTGGTGGCGAAAGCCATGTGGTTCCTTTTGAGGAGCTCTCGGTAGTCAGTGCACCGTACGAGGTCGATGGAAAGGTAGTTGGAACCCTGGGGGTGATTGGTCCTACCCGGATGCCCTATGACCGGATGATTCAGATAGTGGACATCACGTCCAAGCTCGTCTCCAACGCACTGAGTTACCGCAAGTAAACACCCCTACAATACGGCGCTTGCCCCGTTGTATAGCGTTGGAGCATGGCTTGGGGCGTTAGCTCAGTTGGTTAGAGCAGAGGACTCATAATCCTTTGGTCGTTGGTTCAAGTCCAACACGCCCTACCATTCTCCGTTGCGTGGTTGCATCCTAGGAACGTCGCTTTTTTCTCGCCACAATCTCTGCGATTCGGATTTTGTGACTAGGGGTTGCACTACAATCTCAGCTTGAGTTGAATTGTGTTGGAGTTGTTGCTGGTGAAGCGGCAAAGAATCCAACAAGGCAAAGATTTTTAGAGTAATCAAAAAATCATGCTATAATTCGAAACTTAGCGGCTGTAGCTCAGCTGGATAGAGTACTTGGCTACGAACCAAGGGGTCGTGGGTTCGATTCCTGCCAGCCGCACCAATGTTTAAAGCCTGCAATCGCAAGATTGCAGGCTTTTTCATTTGTCTGTAGGTTTTGTCTTTCTCGGAGGATGCTGGCAATGAGCAAGGCTTTCACCAAAGAAACCGATGGCGCCGACGACGACGAGGAGTTAGCGCTGCCACCACTGCCCGTCGGGGGTAAGAACTACATCACCCCTGAGGGATTCGCTCGTTTGCGCGCGGAGTTGCTGGATCTCATCGACAACGAACGTCCCAAGATTGTCGATATCGTTCATTGGGCGGCGAGCAATGGTGATCGATCAGAGAACGGGGACTATCTTTATGGCAAAAAACGTTTGCGTGAGATAGATCGCCGTATCCGCTTCCTGACAAAACGACTTGAAATTGCCGAGGTGGTTGACCCTACCATTCACGCAGGAAGCGATCAGGTGTTCTTCGGGGCGACGGTGACCTATGTGGATGATGAGCGAGTCGAACGCGCTATCACCATCATGGGCATTGACGAGGCCGACAGCCATGTGGCGCAAGTGAGCTGGATTGCACCCGTTGCACGAGCGTTGCTCAAGGCCCGCGTAGGCGACGAAGTCCAACTACCGACACCGGGAGGCGTTCGGAATCTGGAAATTTTAAGTGTGCGATATCCACTGCCGGTGGATTCTTCCAAGTAGTCGAAACAACCCAATTCACCACATCAACTGCCGAGCGCAACCGCTGAGCAGTGGTGCTTGGTGGAGCCAACTCAGGCCTGCGGCGTGATCCGAACTGCCTTGATCACAGCCCGCGTGCGCCGCAGGTTACGCAACGCGGTTTCCAGATGGGCCTGATCACGCACTGCCACAATGAAGCGCAGGTCGGTCGTGTCCAGCGCAGCTTCGTCGTCCATGTCCACGTGCGTAATGTCCGCCTCCGAGCTTCCCAGCTCCGCCGCCACCCGGGCGAGCACGCCTTTGCCGTTGGTGACTGTCACAACCACGCCGGTTTCAAACATTCGCGTGGGTTCATCGGACCAGTCGACAGCAATAAATCGCTCACTGTCTTTGTGTTGAAGTCGCTTGGCGACGCTGCAGTGCACGTTGTGGACTACTAAGCCTTCGCCACGCCCCAGGTAGCCAACAATGCTGTCCCCAGGCACGGGGCGGCAACAAGACGCGTACTGTACGGACGCGTTTTCGCTGCCGTCGAGCGTGACGGCGCCTTGCGACAAAGTCTCGTGCGACGTGTAGCGCTCCCGTGACATGAGTAGGGCATCAGGGCGATGACCATGCTCCGACATCAACACCATCAAACGCTTCGCCACGATACTGGCAATACGCTTGCCCAGACCGAGATCCGTCATGAGCTCGCTGCGTGTCCGGTTTCCAGTGAAGCGAAGCAGCTTGTCCCACAGAGGCTGCGTGGTGGCGTCCAAGATTGGCAGCTGCTCCAGACCTTCGGCGCGGATAGCCTGGGTCAGGAGTTTTTCGCCCAAGCCTTCTGATTCGGCTTGTGCCAGGGTTTTGAGATAGTGTCGAATCTTTGAGCGCGCGCGGCCCGTTCTAACAAACCCCAACCACGCGGGGTTGGGTGTCGAAACGGGCGCAGTGATCACTTCAACCACATCGCCGTTCTTGAGTTCGGTGCGCAAGGGCACCTGCTCATTGTTAATCTTGGCTGCCGTTGTTCTATCGCCCACATTGCTGTGGATGGCGTAGGCAAAGTCAACGACGGTGGCGCCACGCGGTAACGCCATGATCTGGCTCTTTGGCGTAAAGACATAAACCGCGTCGGGGAAGAGATCGACCTTCACGTGGTCCCAAAACTCTGCAGCATCCCGCGTCTCGTTCTGGATGTCGAGCAACGACTGCAGCCACTTTGTGCCAAGGCGCTCCGCCGATGTGCCGTCGCCATCTTGCGCTTTGTAGAGCCAATGCGCCGCCACACCCGCCTCTGCAATCACATGCATCTCATCGGTGCGCATCTGGAACTCGATATTGACGCCCGATGGGCCTACCAGCGTGGTGTGCAGAGACTGGTAGCCGTTGAGCTTTGCAATCGCGATGTGGTCTTTGAACTTGCCAGGCACGGGCTTGTACATCTGGTGCAACACGCCCAAGGCGGTATAGCAGTCAGTGACCGAAGGGACAATGACTCTAAACCCGTAAATATCCGTTACCTGCGCAAAACTCAGATGCTTGAAGTCCATCTTCTGATAGATGGCATACAAGGTTTTCTCACGCCCGGCCAATCGCACCTTCATGCCGATTTTCGAGAAGGCTGCATCCACTTCGGTCTGCACCTTCTGGACCAAATCTCGTCTGCGGTTGCGCGATTTATTGACTGCTTTGGACAGCGTGGCGTAGCGCCAAGGATGCAGATGCCGGAAAGACAAGTCTTGCAGTTCTCGGTAGGTCTGGTTGAGCCCGAGCCGATGCGCTATCGGTGCGTAGATCTCCAGCGTTTCCGACGAAATGCGCCCCCATTTACTGCGGGGCATGTCAGACAGCGTGCGCATGTTGTGCGTGCGGTCCGCCAGTTTGATCAGGATGACGCGGACATCGCGCGCCATGGCCAGCAGCATTTTTCGGAAAGACTCGGCCTGGTTTTCTTCGCGGGTGTTGAACTGGAGCTTGTCGAGCTTGGTCAGCCCGTCCACCAGCTCCGCCACGGGTGCGCCGAAGCGGTCGATGAGGTCCGCCTTGGTGACGCCGCAGTCTTCCATGGCGTCATGCAGCAGGGCCGCCATCAGGGCCTGTGCGTCCAGCTTCCAGGTCGCACACTGGGCTGCGACAGCGATAGGGTGGGTGATGTAGGGCTCGCCGCTGTTGCGCAGCTGGCCTAGATGCGCTTCGTCAGCAAAGCGGTATGCCTGACGAACCTGTTCGACGCTCGAAGCGTCCAGATAGTCGAGGCTGTCCGTCAGCGCCGCAAAGCTGGCCGCAGCTGCGTTGGCAGCGGCTGCGGCGGCCGAAAGACTTCCAGGCAGGGGTGAATCGCCAGCCCGGAATGGCGTTGCAGAAGGTGAATTGAGCACCGCGTTCATGCCTTAAATGTAGCGCGGGTGGGCATCAGGCCGCCGTGGGGCAAAAAAAAGCACCGCAGCCGCGGTGCTCTTTGAGGGCGTTACCCAGGAAAACGCTCAACCAGGAACCTTCTTGAGCATTTCCAGGCCAACCTTGCCTTCGGCGATTTCGCGCAGGGCAGTCACGCGCGGGCTTGTTGCGGCTTTCGATGCGGGGGGCATGGCCTTGGCTCAACATGCGAGCGCGGTAGGTGGCGGCCAACACGAGCTGGAAGCGGTTGGGGATCTTTTCCAGGCAGTCTTCTACAGTGATGCGGGCCATCGATTTACTCCGGGGATTCAGGTGATATTGAGCGACTGGAAGGTGTCAGCACGGGCGCGGCGCTGTGCGGCGTACTTGAGTCGCTGGGCGTGAACTATGGCTTTCAGGTCGAAAAGCGCGCGCTCAAACAACTCGTTGATTATAACGAAGTCGAATTTTTCTACTTGCGCCATCTCGATGGCGGCATTCTTGAGGCGCACTTCGATCACATCTGCAGAGTCTTCGCCCCGCCGTTCCAGGCGCGACCGCAGTTCCTCCCAGCTGGGCGGCAGGATGAAGACCAGCACGGCATTGGCAAAAGCCTGCTTGATCTGCAAAGCCCCCTGAAAGTCGATTTCCAGGATCACATCTGAGCCTTGGGCTATGCGCTCTTCAATGGCTCTTTTGGACGTGCCATAACGATTGCCATGGACATGGGCCCATTCCACAAACGCGTTGCCCTGGATCATGGCGTCGAATTCGGATTCCGATGCAAAGAAATACTCGCGGCCGTGTTTTTCCTGGCCGCGGGGCGTCCGTGTGGTGTGCGAGATAGAAGGGTGAACGTGGGAGTCCAGCTCCAGCAAGGCCTTGACCAAGCTGGATTTGCCGGCGCCACTGGGGGCCGCCACTACGATGAGATTACCTGGATAGTCCATAGTTGATGTGCGCCATGCGCTATCAAAAAATGAGTGTTACTCGATATTTTGCACTTGCTCGCGCATTTGCTCGATCAGCACTTTCATGTCCACGCTCACGCGGGTCAGGTCCAGTGCTGCGGATTTGGAGCCCAGCGTGTTCGCTTCGCGGTGCAGTTCCTGGATCAAAAAGTCCAGACGCTTGCCCACTTCGCCGCCCTTTTTGAGCAGCCGCTCGATTTCATCGAGGTGCGAGTCGAGCCGCGTGATCTCTTCGGCCACGTCGATGCGGATGGCAAAGGCGGTCGCTTCTGTCAGCGCGCGGTCCCGTGCGGCCTCGGGTAACGTGGTGCCATCGGTCAGTGCCATGGCTTCTTTCCAGCGCTCCATGAAACGCAGGCGTTGCTGCTCCACAAGCAGCGGAACCATGGGCACGGCCTGTTGTGCCAAGGTGCGCAGTTGTTTGACCCGGTCCAGCAGCATGGTAGCCAGGCGCTTGCCTTCGCGTTCTCGGGCGGCAACCAGGGCCGTAAGCGCTTCTTCAGCCAGTGCTGGCACGGCTTCGCTCCAGTCTTCAGTGCCGGAATGGGCATTGGCACAAAGGCGCAGGGCGTCGGCAACGGTGAGCGGGGCGGCACTGGGCAGCCAGGCTTTGACGGAGTCTTGCAGGGAGTTCAGACGCTGAAGCAGGCGAGCGGGTGGATCTTGCAGCGTATTGCTGTCTTCATTCTCCAGCGCTGCGCGGACTTCGACCTTGCCGCGCTTGAGGCGCGCGGTCAGCAGGCTGCGCAGCGCGGGCTCCATGGCGCGCAATTCGTCGGGCAGCCGGAACGACAGGTCCAGAAAGCGGCTATTGACCGACCGGATTTCCAATCCCAGCCTTCGGGACTGCGGTGCGCGGGCGTCGGTTTCAGCGCCAGTGGCAGACGCGCCATGCTGTGCGCTGGCGTATCCGGTCATGCTGTAAACTGGCATTGGACTTTTTGATGGTTGCTTGCGATCCCGCGATTATCCGGGTTCCGCTCTACCCCCGAGTCATCTTCGCAAAATATGTCAAAGATCAAACCGGCTCCTTTGCCGCCCGATACCGTGATTGGCGGCTACCGCGTGGTGCGCCGGTTGTCCTCCGGCGGATTTGGTGTGGTCTATCTGGCCCTCGACACCGAAGGCCAGCAGGTTGCCATCAAGGAATACCTCCCATCATCGCTGGCTACACGTGCGCCTGGCGAACTGCTGCCGAAGGTGCAGTCCGAAAAGCTGTCGCTTTACCGCCTGGGCCTCAAGAGCTTTTTTGAGGAAGGACGCGCACTCGCGCAGATCTCGCATGCCTCCGTGGTGAGCGTGCTCAATTTCTTCCGCGAAAACGAAACCGTTTACATGGTGATGAATTACCTGGAGGGCGCAACCCTGCAGGACTTCATCATCACCGCGCGCGACCTGAAGACGCAAAAGGTCTTCCGCGAATCCACCATCCGCTCGCTTGTTCGACGAAGTGCTGCGCGGCTTGCGCATCGTGCACCAGCACAAGATGCTGCACCTGGACATCAAGCCCGCCAACATCTTCATCACCGACGACAACAAGGCGGTGATGATCGACTTTGGTGCTGCGCGCGAAGTGCTGAGCAAAGAAGGCAATTTCATCCGCCCGATGTACACCCCAGGCTTTGCCGCCCCCGAAATGTACCGGCGCGACTCGTCGATGGGGCCGTGGACCGATATTTACGCCATCGGCGCCTGCATCTACGCCTGCATGCAGGGTTATCCGCCCAACGAGGCGCCCCAGCGCATCGAAAAAGACCGCCTGTCGCTGGCGCTGACCAAGCTGCGCGGCGTGTATTCCGACAACCTGATCGAGGTGGTCGAGTGGTGCATGGCGCTCGACCCGCTGTCGCGCCCGCAGTCGGTGTTTGCCTTGCAAAAGGAGCTCAGCCGCGAGGGCGAGCGCCGCTACACCAAGCTCACCGTGGGCGAGAAGATGCGCCTGCAGTTCGACACCCTGGTGTCTGACACCAAGAAAAATGTGCAAAAGGTGGGTGAAGCCACCGGCATTGGAGCCAAGCCCAAATGAACCCGACTCATGCAGAGCAGGTTCGGGCAAAGCATGTGTTCATGAACGATGCCTTTGCGCATCGTTTTTTGCGTGAGTCCCTATGAAGTTCTCGGTATTCCAGATCAGCCGCCGCGGTGGCCGCGAGAGGAACGAAGACCGCATGGGCTATTGCTACACGCGCGAATCGGGCTTGTTTGTGCTGGCAGACGGCATGGGCGGTCACCCAGAGGGCGAAGTGGCTGCGCAAATCGCGTTGCAGACCATCTCGGCCTTGTTCCAGCGCCAGGCCAAACCGCAGCTCAAGGATGTGCAGGAGTTTCTGTCGGGTGCGCTGCTGGCAGCCCACCACCAGATCCTGCGTTACGCCACCGACAAAGGCATGCTCGACACGCCCCGCACCACGCTGGTGGCGGCCGTGTTGCAGGGTGGCACCGCCACCTGGGTGCACTGCGGCGACTCGCGCTTGTACATGGTGCGGGACGGTGATCTGCTGACCCGCACCCGCGATCACTCCTACATGGAGTTGCGCAACACGCCACCTCCTGGCCTGGAGCGCATCAACCGCAACGTATTGTTCACCTGCCTCGGGTCGCCCACCAAGCCGATCTACGACATCACGGGCCCGGTGTATCTGGAGCAGGGCGACCGCATTTTGTTGTGCTCGGACGGCCTATGGGGCACGCTCAGTGACGAGGAGATTTCCAAGCAACTGGCCCACCATACGGTGTCGCATTCGGTGCCCGACCTGGTGGAAGAAGCGCTGCGCAAGGCGGGGGACAGCAGTGACAACGTCACGGTGATCGCCCTGGAATGGGAGACACCCGATGCGTTCGAGTCCACCCAGGGGGTGTCGACCGACAGCATCAGTGACGACGTGTTTGCCTCCACGATCCAGGCCGGTCCGCTCGACGGGCTGGTGGACGACCTGGACGACGCCGCCATCGAGCGGTCCATTGCCGAAATCAACGAAGCGATTCGCCGCTCGGCGGCCCGCAAGGCGTGACCCCATCGCCTCGGCCCGAGGCGCAACGCGACTTCACCTTTTTCTCGAAGCGCTGAGCCGTTTGGGAAGGCGCACCCCGCCAGCGCGGGGCGGCCGTGGCCGGTTGCTGGCCTATGGCACTCGCTGCATAGATTGATCGTGGCGATGCTGACCCGAATTGCTTTCTTTTGACCAAAACACCATGACCACTTTTATCCGCACCAGCGACCGCGCCGCCAATCAACTGCGCCCCGTGCGCATCACCCGCCACTACACCATGCACGCCGAGGGTTCGGTGCTGATCGAGTTCGGCAACACCAAGGTGCTGTGCACTGCTTCGGTGGAAGAGCGTGTGCCACCCCACAAGCGCGGTAGCGGCGAGGGCTGGGTGACAGCCGAATACGGCATGCTGCCCCGCGCCACCCACACCCGCAGCGACCGCGAAGCCGCGCGTGGCAAACAGACCGGCCGCACGCAAGAGATCCAGCGCCTCATCGGCCGATCGCTGCGCGCCGTGTTCGACCTCAAGCTGTTGGGCGAGCGCACCATTCAGCTCGACTGCGATGTGATCCAGGCCGACGGCGGCACACGCACCGCTGCCATTACTGGCGCCTGGGTGGCGGCGCAGGATGCGGTCAACTCGCTGCTCGCTAACGGCAAGATCACGCAGACGCCCTTGCTGCAACCTGTGGCGGCCATCTCGGTGGGCATTGTTCAGGGCACGCCGCTGCTCGACCTGGAATATGTCGAAGACGTGGGCTGCGACACCGACATGAACGTGGTGATGACCGGCGCGGGCCATTTTGTGGAAGTGCAGGGCACGGCCGAAGGCGTGGCGTTTACCCGCGCCGAGATGGACCAGCTGCTGGCGCTGGCCGAAAAAGGCATTGCAGAGCTGGTGCAGTTGCAGCAGCGGGCACTGCTTGAGGCCGTGTAAACAGGCAATACTCACTAATTGATAGCTGCTAGCGCTTACTGAATAAGCGCTAGATGCCAATTTGACTATGAAAATCGTTCTTGCATCCAACAACCGCGGCAAACTGGCCGAGCTGCAGTCCATGTTTGCGCCGCTGGGTGTGGAGCTGGTGCGCCAGGCCGACCTGGGCGTGGGCGAGGCCGAGGAGCCTTTTCGCACCTTTGTGGAAAACGCCCTGGCCAAGGCGCGCTTCGCCTCGGCCCACACCGGGCTGCCTGCGCTGGCCGACGACGCTGGCCTGTGTGTGGACGCCTTTGGCGGTTTGCCGGGCGTCGATACCGCGTATTACTGCACCCAGTTCGGCTACGACAAAAGCGACGACAACAATGTGCGTGCGCTGCTGGAGCAATTGCAGGGCGTGGCCAACCGCCGTGCCGCCATGGTCAGCACCCTGGTGGCCGTGCGCAGCCCGCAAGACCCCGAGCCGCTGATTGCCGTGGGCCGCGTGGTGGGCGAGATCACAGCAGAGCCCCGTGGCAGCAACGGCTTTGGTTTTGACCCGGTGATGTTCATCCCCGAATTTGGCAAGACCTTTGCCGAGTTGCCTGTGGAGGTGAAAAACGCCCACAGCCACCGGGGGCGCTCGGCGCAGCACATGCTGGAGTTGATGCGCGCACGCTGGCTATAAAAATAGGAGCTGGTAGCGCTTGATATTCAAAGACTTCAAATGGTTTTGATATCGAAAGCTTTATTTATCAAGCGCAGGCAGCTATTGTTTTGATAGTTTTAGTTCTATGACCATCCCTATTCATCTTGAGCCAACGCTTGCCGCAACGACTGCAGCCCCCGTGCGCGACATCCAGCACTACATGCGCCCAGGTACTGCTGCAACTGCCCAGCCTGCCGCCGTTGTCGCTGTATGTGCACCTGCCCTGGTGCCTCAAGAAGTGCCCGTACTGCGACTTCAATTCGCATGAATATCGCGAGGCCGGGAGGGCGGTGCCAGCAGTGCCGTGCCCGAGCAGCGCTACATCGACGCCCTGATGGCCGACCTGGAGGCCGCGCTGCCGCTGATCTGGGGCCGCACGGTGCACAGCATCTTCATCGGCGGCGGCACGCCCAGCCTGTTTTCGCCCGCAGCCATCGACCGGCTGCTGGGCGACATCCGCGCCCGCCTGCGGCTGGCGCCCGACTGCGAGATCACGCTGGAGGCCAACCCCGGCACGTTCGAGAAAGACCGCTTTCGCGCCTTCCGCGCGCGGGTGTCACGCGCCTGTCGGTCGGCGTGCAGAGCTTTAACGACCAGCACCTGAAGGCGCTGGGCCGCGTGCATGACCGCGCCCAGGCCTTGGCGGCGGTCGAGGAGGCCGCGCAGGCGTTTGACACCTTCAACCTCGACATCATGTACGCGTTGCCGGGCCAGACGCTGGCAAGAGCTGGAGCAGGACATGCAGCACGGCGCTGGCCTTGCAGCCGCCGCACATCTCGATCTACCACCTGACGATCGAGCCCAACACCTACTTCGCCAAGTTTCCCCCGGTGATCCCCGAGGACGACCAGGCCTACGCCATGCTCGACCGCATCACCGAGATGACGGGCCAGGCGGGCATGGCACGCTACGAGATCTCCGCCTATGCGCAGCCTGGGCATCGCGTGTTTTCACAACACCAACTACTGGCAGTTTGGTGATTACCTGGGCATTGGCGCGGGCGCGCACAGCAAGCTGAGCTTTGCGCACCGGGTGGTGCGGCAAGTGCGCTTTCGCGAGCCGCGGCTGTACATGGAAAATGCGCTGGCAGGGCATGCAGTGGCGCAGGACGAAGACGTCAAGCGCGCCGAACTTCCGTTTGAATACATGCTCAACGCCCTGCGCCTGCGGGACGGTTTTGCGTTGCAGGATTTCATGGACCGAACGGGGCTGCCCCTCAGCACCATCGCCAAAGGCCTGGAAGCGGCGCAAAACAAGGGCCTGATCGAGCGTGATGCAACCCACGTCCGCCCGACCGAGCGGGGTTTTGACTTTTTGAGCAATCTGCAAGAGCTGTTTTTGGCGGACTGAGCACTCAGTGCACCAGCCGGCTCAGGTCGGCAGCCCGGCCGAGACGGTTAGGCCACTGGGCGTTAACCGCAGCGCACGGCCAGGATGCGGCCATTGCCATCCACCTCCAGGTTCAGCCGCTGTGCGTTGAACTCCTTGGTGATCATCTGCCCCGGCCGAAGAATGCGCGCCATTTGCGCCCCCGACCGCAGCCGGGCAGTTTCCATGACCGATGCCGTGCTGTTCTGGCCCACCGCAGACTGCGCAGGCTGTGCGTTGCAAGGGGCGGCGGGTGCTGGCGCCGTGGCGCTGGGGCTGCTGGCGGGCGGTGATGCGGGGGCTTGGCCATAACCTGTGCAGCCAGTCGTCATCAACACTGTAGCCATCGCAACGCTGGCCGCAGTTGCAAAAGAAGTTTTGATCATTTGGGTCCTCCGGATGAAGCCATCACCATACCCGAGCGCGCCGGATGCCAGCGTGACCTTGCGTAACGCGCGTGAGGGGTTGCATGGCCGGAGCTGTGCACGGGTGCAAGGTGTTTAACGGCGAATCTCACCTGTGTATTTGCGCCCCGTGACAGAAGTTACGGGTGACCGCGCGGCATCGTCGGCACTGTCCTACAGCTGTACAAAAGATGCAGTTTTACTATTCAGGCGTCGATTCCCTCTCGACATCCCTCCCGCTTGCACCATGCAAGTGTTAAGCCCGCTCCGAGCGGGCTTTTTTTTGCCCGCGCGCTCTGCTCAATGTCGCGGTCGGCGGTGGATGGGAGGCGAAGTGCCCTCGTCAATAGCAAGCCAGCGCAGTGGTGGGCTTTTCAGCACCCCGTCAGCGTGTGGGGCGATATCCCGGCACTATCGGTTGTCACCTTCTGTCATCGCCGCGGCTGCTGCCGCTCCCAAACCACAATGATTCTCTACAAGCCCGGAACTCAATTCATGTTCAAAGGCAGGCTCGTCAGCGTGGACTACGTGATCATCCGCAGGACCGGTATGTGGGTTCGACTGGTCGATAGTGAGGAGACCTGTCGGCCAGAAGAGCTGATACCTATCGTGCCGCACGCTTCGGGACACTCGGAAGGTACGGGCCGCCGATAGCCCGTTCTGTCATGCGCCCAAGGCAACGGCGCAGCGTTCGCGGGTGGAAATGGCAGCGCCGTGTTTTCGACGCGCTGGGCCACCAGAACAACATCCCTCAGATCGTGAGCGTGGCGTTTTAACTGTCGCTACAGCGGCCTTTTATCGCGATTTTTATGAATTAGAATGAGAATCGTTGCTATTATCGTTATCTTTTGCGGACGTTCATTTGAACGTTGAACCCGTGGCGCCGACTGTCGAAGGTGCCACGCCGCAGTCCGCCGGCCCTGCCGGCTTTTGTTCGCCCGCTTTCCCCCGTTTTTGATTTCTTCAAGGCCCCTCCATGTACTCCACGACCAGTTCCACACATCGCACAAAACACGGATTTGCGCCAGCCCCGCTGGCACTGTTGATTCGCCAGTGCCTGGGTGCTGGTTTCGCACTTGCCGCAGCAGGGGTGGCGGCGCAAACGGCTGGCACCACCCATGCAGGCGCCGCCGCGCCGTCGGGCACGGCGCTTAAAGAGGTGATCGTGTCCGACCAGGCGGAGGCGATTGGAGGTCTGCAAAAAACCTATTCAGGCGGACAGTTTGCGCGGGGCGGCAGCCTGGGCATTCTGGGCAATACCGACTTGATGAACGTGCCCTTCAGTACCACCAACTACACGTCGGAGCTGATCCAGAACCAGCAGGCCTTGAGCGTGGCCGACGTGGTGATGAACGATGCTTCAGTGCGCACCCTGACCTCGCGCGGTGGCTTTGGCGACGACTTTCAGGTGCGGGGTTTTACCGTGTCCAACACCGACATCAGCATGAACGGCCTGTTCGGGCTTTCGCCCAGCACCCGCGTTCCGCTAGAGATGATCGAACGGGTTGAAGTCCTCAAAGGCCCTGGCGCCCTGGCAAATGGCGTGGGCCCTGGCGGCAGCATCGGCGGCAGCATCAATGTGGTCACCAAGCGCGCCGCCGACGCGCCCCTCACGCGTCTGACGACCACCTACATGGGCAAGTCGCAGCTGGGCGCCCACCTGGACGTAGGCCGCCGATTTGGTGAGGACAACCAGTGGGGCGTGCGCGTGAATGGTCTCGTGCGCGGCGGCGAGGGCAACATCGATGGCGGCAAGCAGAACCTGAACCTCGGCTCGGTGGGTCTGGACTACATCGGCGCCCGCACCCGCTGGTCGATGGACGCGCTGGCCACGCGCGGAGAGACCAAGGAATTCCGCCCACAAACCAGCTTTGCTGGTAGCGCCTTGGCCGTGCCAGCGGTGCCCGACGCGCGCCTGAACTTCTATCCCGGCACAAAGCTGCAAGACAACGTCAAGACCGTCATGTCGCGCATCGAGCACGACCTGAGCGACAGCACCACGCTGTACGGCAGCCTGGGTTACACCGACCTGGACTACGAGCAGACCTTCCCCAGCGGGCGGCCCGATGCGCTGGGCAACTTCAACGTGTCCAACGCGTACTACGACCAATACACCCAAGTCCAAAGCGGCCGACGTGGGCGTGCGTACCAAGTTCAAAACCGGTGGCGTGAGCCACACCCTGGCTGTGGGTGCGAACTACCTCGATCAGGAGACGGGCTACTTCTATGCCACGTCGACCACCACCAACCCCTCCAACCTGTACAACCCCGCGCCCCTGCCAGCGATGACCGTGGCGCGTGGCGCGCCAGGCCGCAGCTTGGTCACCGAACAATCCAGCGTGGCGGTGGCCGACACCATGGCTTTCGCCAACGACAGCGTGCTGGTCACGCTGGGCCTGCGCCATCAGACGATGAAGCAGACCAACTACAGCGTGACCTCTGGCGCACAGACCAGCCAGTACGACAAGGGTGCCGTCACGCCCCTGGCCGGCCTGGTCTTCAAGCCAATGAAGAACGTCTCGGTCTATACCAACTACACGGCGGGCCTCGCGCGCGGCGCTACGGCAGGCCCGACCACCGCCAACGCGGGCGAAACTTTGCACCGCAAAAGTCCAAGCAGAACGAAGTGGGTGTAAAGGTGGACTGGGGCCGCCTGACGACCCAGGCCGCCGTCTACCAGATCAAGCGACCTGGCTCGATCACCGACCCAGTCACCAACGTGTACAGCTTTGGCGGCGAGCAGCGCAACCGTGGCCTGGAGCTGACGGCCTATGGCGAGATCCAGCGGGGCCTGCGCGCCATGGCCAGCGCGTCGTTCAACAGCGCCAAGCTCACGCGCACGGCCGGTGGCGTGAACCAGGGCAACAACGCAGCGGGTGTGCCAGACCGCACCTTCAACCTGGGCCTTGACTGGGACACGCCCGTACAAGGCTTGAGCATCAACGGCCGCGTGATCAACACCTCGGCCGTCTATGCCGACGCCGCCAACCGCCTGCGCGTTGACGCGTGGACGCGCCTGGACCTGGGCGCCCGCTATGCCACCAAAGTGGCTGGCAAGCCCGTGGTGTTCCGCGCCAACCTCGAAAACGTCGCTGACAAGAACTACTGGGTGGTCAGCAACTACGTGACCGTGGGCGCGCCCCGCACGTTGATGCTGTCTGCTGCGGTCGACTTCTGAGCGACTGCTGCGCCTTCCTTTGCTCAAGGATTTGAAATGAAACCGACCTGCACTGAGTCAGGCGTGGAGAGCCACTCATGATGGCCGTGCTGCGCGGTGTTTGGCGCACAGGCCCGCTGGTGTCGCGCATCGTGGCCGCTATTGGCGGTGGTTATGCGGTGGCCGCTTTGGCCAGCGTGGCGGTACTGGCCCTGCCCATGAGCCGTCCGCAGGCCGTGTTGACGGGCATGCTGGCCAGTTTTGCCATCTACACCTGTGCGGTGATCTGGGTGTTTGCCGTTCGCAGCGCGTGGCGCGCCTGGGCCGGGCTGGCCGTAGTGGCGATACCGCTGTTTGCCGCTGCCTGGGCGGTCTGGTCTTCCGGAGCCAACCCATGATCTCGACATCTTCGAACAACACTGCGCCCAAGGCGCCGGGCATCCGCCAGACCATGTCAGACCTGCACACCTGGGCAGGCTTGTTGTGCGGGTGGCTGCTGTACGCCATGTTCCTCACTGGTACGGTGAGCTATTTCAAAGACGAAATCTCGCAGTACATGCGGCCCGAGCTGCACCACCCTGCGCAAACGCCGGACCCCGCCGAGGCCGCCCAGCGCATCGTCGGCCAGCTGGGCCAGATTGCGCCGGGCAGCACGCAGTGGAGCATGCGCCTGCCCGATGAACGCCATGCCACGGTCAGCAGCTTCTGGCGCCTGCCGCGCGGCGAGGGCAAGGGCGGGCGTGGTTTTGACGACGCCACCTTTGACGCCACCACTGGCGAAAAGGTCGCTGCCCGCGACACGGTGGGCGGCGAGTTCTTCTACCGGTTTCACTTTCAGTTTCACTACATGCCCGTGCGCTGGGGGCGCTGGCTGGCGGGCTTTTGCGCCATGTTCATGCTGGTCGCCATCGTCAGCGGAGTCATCACGCACAAGAAGATCTTCACGGACTTCTTCACCTTCCGTTGGGGCAAGGGGCAGCGATCATGGCTGGACGCGCACAACGCGCTGTCGGTCTTCGGGTTGCCATTTCACCTCATGATCACCTACACCGGCCTGGTCACCCTGATGGCGCTGTACATGCCGTGGGGCGAGCAAGCGGCCTACAAAACCCCGGCCCAACGCCAAGAACTCACCGCCGAGACCAGTCCCTCCGTCCAGCCCGTCAAGGCCACAGGCCAGACTGCGCCGCTGGCGCCCGTCGACGCCATGGTGCGCCAGGGCCAGGAGCGCTGGGGGCAGTACAACGTGAGCCGGGTCATCATCGCCAACCCTGGCGACTCAGCAGCGCGCGTGAGCGTGGTGCGCGGCGAGGCTGGCCGCGTGTCCATGAGCCCACAGTACATGGTGTTTGACGGCGTCTCAGGCCAACGGCTGCTGACCAAAGACACCGTGGGCCCCGCCGCCGAAACGCGGGGCGTGATGTACGCCCTGCACCTGGGCCGTTTTGGTGATGTGCCCATGCGCTGGCTGTACTTCATCGTCAGCCTGGCCGGCACCGCCATGGTGGGCACTGGCCTGGTCATGTGGACCGTCAAGCGGCGCCAAAAACTGGGCAACCCTGCGCGCCCCCACTTCGGTTTTACGCTGGTGGAGCGGCTCAACATTGCCAGCATTTCGGGCCTCTCCATCGCCATGGCAGGCTTCCTGTGGGGCAACCGTCTGCTGCCACTCAGCATGGCCGAGCGCACGGCGTGGGAGGTGCATGTGTTCTTTGCCATCTGGGCGCTCACCTTGCTGCACGCCATGCTGCGCCCCGCAAGGCGCGCGTGGGTCGAGCAGTTCTGGGCCGCTGCGGCATTGCTGGCGTTGCTTCCCGTGGTCAGTGCTGTCATCACCGAGCGACCTTTGTGGAGCAGCCTGCTGCAGGGCGACTGGGTGTTTGCAGGCTTTCGAACTCATGCTGTGGGTGTTGGCGGGGCTGCATGTTTGGCTGGCGGTGCGCACTGCGCGCCACCAACCTAAACAGCAGCGCGCTACGGCATCCGCCGCAGCTGCGAAGCCACGTGCACCGACATCCGCTGCGCATCCGGGCATGCACCCGGGCGCCCCCATCGCTGAGGAGGGCTTGCGGTGATGGCATTGATGCACCTTCTCACGTTCGTGATCTGCATTACAGGCTTCCTGGCCCTGGCGCTGGCCACCGAGCGCCAGCAGGTAGACCTGTTCGGCAGAGCCTTGCCAATCAAAGCCACCCGTGCCCTCAGGCTGTTGGGCTGGTCTGCGCTGCTGGTGGCGCTCTACGCCATCGTGCAAGTGCAGGGGTGGGGCATGGGGTTGGTGAGCTACAGCGGGCACACTAGTTTGGCAGCTGGGGTGGTGCTGGGAGGGCTGATCACCCACAGCCGGGTTCGCGAGAACCTCTGAGCGAAGGTCCGTAGCGCTGTTGCATCCCGGACGATTGCATAGGCTCTAAACGCTATCCGCTCTTCATGGCCAGAGCTGTTTTGCAAGAGTTGATAGAGTCCTTGCAATCCACCTGGGTAATGCACTGCGGGCAGAGAACGACCGACTGCGGGCGGTGGTCGCGTGTGTAAAAAATTGCAGACCTTAAACCGGTCGAAGCAGTCAGCTGCCCAGACAAAGCGCGTCTAATTTCCAGTTTGAGGCAACACTATATTTTTACGGGTCTGTTGCAGATTGCAGGCTTGGCACGCAGCACGTTCTACTACCAGTTCCAGGCGGCCCAATGTGCCGAACAGCAAAGCCTATGGAGGCCAGAGTTCGCACTGTCTATGACGAGCATAAGCGTCGCTACGGATACTGGCGGATCACAGCAGCGATGCAAAATTCAACGGCGCAGCCGGTTAACCTCAAGTGCGTGCAGCGTCTGATGTAAAAGATGGGACTACGTGCGCTGATCCGGGCGAAGAAGCGCTTCCGGCATTTTCTTGGCGCCAGCGATGCCCACGTACCAACGTTCTGCAGCGGGACTTCTGCGCGACCGCACCGAACAAGAAATCGACGACGGATTTTACCGAGTTCAATCTCTACGGCCAAAAGCGCTACCTCTCGGCCTGCATGGACCTGATAGCCTTGATGAGGTTGAAGCGGGCGTGCATCATTACTTCCACTACGCTAACCACGACCGTATCAAGTGCCGGTCACAGGGGGCTCAGTCCGGTGGAGTACCGATTGAAAGGCACCGCCTGACCGGCGTAATCCTGACAGTCCAACTTCTGGGGCTAGTGCAAAAACAGGGGTGATTCAATTGCAGAATGGCTCTGGCCATAAAGAGTGAATAGCGTTTCGAGTCTATGCAATCGTCCGGGATGCAGCAGTTAGCTATCAAATTTGATTAGATCGCTGATCCGCATGAGCCGCGCGCTGCCTCAACGCAGGCGTTTGAGCGTGGCGAGATAGGCCACTACGTCTTCTCGCTCCTGCGCATCGTCCAGCTGGTAGTCCATGCCCTGGCCAGGGATCAGCGCCTCGGGGTTGGTCAGCCAGGCCTTGAGCGTGGCGCGTGTCCACAGCAGCTTGCTGCGGCGCAACGCGGGTGAATAGTCAAAATCCTTGAGCGCCCCTGCGCGGCGGCCTACCACCCCCACATGGGCGGGGCCGTCTCCATGCATGTCCACGCTGTGGCAACCGCTGCAATGCGCGGCATACACGGCGCGCCCGCGTTCCACGGATTGCGCCTTGCCAGGGCTGTGGGCCGCGCCCAGCAGCAACAGTGCTGCCAGCATGGCAAAAGGGCGAACGCGAAGCGGTGGAAGCGAGAGCAGGAGCGGGCTTTGCATGGGTGGCTGTTGAAACGGATGGAGTGCGCTGGCTGCCCGGAAGAGCGCGTGGAGCGACGTCGATCTCTGGATTACGGTGCCGCCCACCCGTTGGATTCAACCGAGGTTCGCTTATTTCGGCAATGGGGCGATTCCCTTTGGGGTTACCTCGTAAGGCCCTTGCGCCAGAAAACAGAGTTTTTTTGGCCGCTGGCTACATCCAAAGCGCTCGCTGTGGCGTATTCACCTACAGCAACCCTGAACAAATCCCCGTGAAAACCGGCCTATCCCAGAGAATGGGCGCATGAGCACCCACCAACCAGACAACGAACTGATGGACCTTCTAGACCGCATCGCCGCGCAGGATGACTCCGCGCTCAAAAAGCTGTACGAGCGCACCTCGTCACCGCTTTTTGGCCTGGCGTTGCGCATTGTTCGCAACCGCGACGCGGCCGAGGACGTGCTGCAAGAGGCGTTCATGGGTATTTGGCGCGGAGCGGGCAACTACCGCGCCTCTCTCAGCCCGCCCATGGCATGGATGGGGCTCATCGTGCGCAGCAGGGCGCTGGATGCCCTGCGCAAACGCACCAGCGACCGCTCGGACTTGATGAACGAGTTGGATGATGAGATGGCGCAGATTCTGGAAGGTGACTCGCCCAACCCCATGGATGCCGCGGACGCCAGTGAACAGGCCTTTGCCTTGCACCAGTGCCTGGGCAAGTTAGACCATAAACAGCGCGAAGTGGTCAGCCTGGCCTACCTGCGCGATCAAAGCCACGGTGAGCTGGCCGAGCAGCTCAAGCTGCCGTTGGGCACCGTCAAGACTTGGATTCGGCGCGGGCTGGAACAGTTACGCACCTGTATGGCTCGGTACGCCTGAGCACGAAAGGTCAATCATGAATATTACGCAACACCCCGAACTGCTCGACCGCCTGGCTTCCAGCTATGGCCTGGGCACGCTGCGCGGCGGCGCTCGCCGCCGCTTTGAAACTCTGGCCCGCGAACACGCTACCGTGCGCGCCGCTGCCCTGGTATGGCAGACCCGCTGGTCCGGCCTGACCGAACTGCAGCCCGCCATCGACCCCGCACCGGCCGTTTGGACACGCATCGACAACCTTGTGCAGGCCGACAAGGCCGCGGCAGCCATGCAGGCAGCGCGAGTGCCCGAGGCCGCTGCGGCTGCGGGTGGGTGGTGGCGCAACCTGCTGGTGTGGCGTGGCGCCGCTGCGGCCGGGGCTATCGCCACGCTGGCGGCCGTGGTGGTGGGCGTGCAGGTCAACGGCGGCCTGCGCGCCACCACCGGCGCGCAGATTGCCACGCTGCAGCAGCAACTGCAGGCCACCCCCCAGATCCAGTACGTGGCCGTGCTGGCCGATGACAAGGCCGCCGCTTCGATGCTGGTGACCTTCGACCCTAAAAACAACCAGCTTGTGCTGCAGCGTGTGGGCGGGTTCCAGGAAGGCGCAGACAAGTCACTGCAACTGTGGGCGTTGCCGCCCGCTGGTGGCCCACGTTCACTGGGCGTGCTGGGGCAAGACAAGCTGCTCAAGCTGGTGGCCGATGAAGGCGATGTGAAAGAAGTCCCTACCTTGGCCATCAGCTTGGAGCCACGCGGCGGAGTGCCCAGTGCAACAGGCCCGACCGGACCTGTGCTTTTCAAGGGATCTTTGATTCGCAAAGAGACTTGAATTTGCGGCGATCCGATTCTTTTTGGTGACTCCGGATCCGCGCTTGTTTTGTGGATTTTGCATCGGTAGTTTCCCGATTTCTATGGCCCAAATTCGCTCTTTTTCGCGCAATCAATGAAAAGAAAGGACATTGAGAAAAAAGCTGCATCCAAACGGGTTTGGGGCGCGTAATGGATGGTGGGAGGCGCCGCTTCCTTACCAACCCAAGAGGAGATCTCCATGAATTTGAGGAAACTCAATCTAGTTGCAATCGCTGCAATGGCCGTTTGCACCGCTGGTGTCAGTCTGGCATCCAGCCACCGCGAGGCCCCGTTCATCACGACCCAGCCCAAGGTTGACGGGGCCGATTTTTATCTGTTCAACAGTTACGAGCCGGGGCGAGCGGACTTTGTCACGATGATTGCCAACTACCTTCCCTTGCAGGATGCGTATGGTGGGCCTAACTATTTCAGCCTCGATCCCAACGCGCTGTACGAGATCCATATTGACAACAACGGCGATGCGTCAGAAGACATCACGCTGCAGTTCCGCTTCAAAAACACTCTGAACAACGCGGGCAACGGCATCACGCTGGACATCGGCGCAGAGGGTGCCAAAAAGAAAGTGGCCATTCCGCTGCGCAATGCCGGTGGTATTAGCGGCGCAGCAACTGATCCGCTCGCCTACCGCGAAGAGTATGAGATGTTCATCGTTCGTGGCGATCGCCGCACGGGTAAGCGTGAGCAGATCACGATGGCGGGCGGAGGCAGCACCTTCACCAAACCGATTGACTACATCGGAGAGAAGTCATTGGGCAACGCTGCTGCGTATGACGCCTATGCCGGCAAATACGTCTATGGCATCAACATCCCCGGGTGCTCCACGCCCGGCAAGGTGTTTGTCGGTCAGCGCCAGGATCCCTTTGCTGTATCGCTCGGTACCATTTTTGACCTGGTCAATGCGCCCGCCGCGGTGATCACCAGCGAGTCGAATGCCGCTGCGTTTGGCGCCGGGCAGATTGCCAACAAGAACGTGACCTCGCTCGCTGTGGAAATGCCCACCAATTGCTTGACCGCTGCTTCGGGAGAAAAAGTGATCGGTGGCTGGACGACAGCGAGCCTGCGCCAGGCCCGGTTGCTCAACGGCAAGCCAGACTCTGGCCTGCAAGCCAGCGAAAAGGCGGGTGGCGCATGGACACAGGTTTCGCGCCTGGGCATGCCACTGGTGAATGAAGTGGTGATTGGCCTCAAGGACAAGGACAAGTTCAACGCGTCCAAGCCCAAGGACGATGCGGCCAACTTTGCAGACTATGTGACCCACCCCACGCTGCCTGCGTTGATCGAGGTGTTGTTTGGTGCCAAGGCGCCCACCAACTTCCCGCGCACAGACCTGATGACTGCGTTTTTGACCGGTCTGCCCACCGTGAACCGCCCAGGTAACGTGACGGCTCTCGGATCAGGAGGCCCATTGGCTGAAATGCTGCGCCTGAACACAGGCATCGCAGCGACTGCTGCCAGTGCGCAGAGTTCGTTGGGTGTGGTGGCAGGTGACGCGGCGGGCTTCCCGAACGGCAGACGCCTGGGTGACGATGTGGTGGATGTGTCTCTGCGGGTTGCAATGGGCGCTCTGTGCACGGTCACGGGTACTGCTGACGCGTTGAAAGTAGGCTGCAAGCCTGCCGACGCACCGGCTGGCGGCGTGGCGTTTGTGGATGGATCTCGCACCAAGGCCACGGACTACCGCACCGCCTTTCCGTACGTGAACCCACCCCTGCCCGGTGCCAAGAACTTCTGATTCGAAGGAGCAACACCATGCACTCAAAACTTCGAATTCAAAAATTAGCGATCGCGTCAGCAGCACTGGTTGCCATTGCGGGCTGTGGTGGTGGAAGCGACAACACCGCTGATCCAGGCACAGGGCCCGTGATGGTGAATGCCTTTGCCTACGTGCAGCCCATTGTGGCCAGCGGCGCCTCGGAAACCGCTGAGCCCCAGGACGTGAACCAAGTCGTGCTGTCGAGCACCGAGACCGAAGAGCCTGATTCGCGGCTCTGACGGTTCTGCAGTGATCACGGTCGCACGCTGGCGCGCTAGCACTGTCTCGCGTGAGCGTCGTGGTCACTGCAGGTCCGACTTTCTGGTCAGTACCTCCTCCCTTTTTCGATGGAAGACGACATGAAAAGCTCTGTTCGCTGGTCTTGGGCCCTGGGCGTTGCGCTGTGGAGTTGCGCAACGTTTGCAGCGATACCAAAAGATATTCGTCCAGGCTCAGATACTGAGGTGATCGAGAAGCTGCCCGCTCGGGTCAGTGCAGCGCCTGCCACGCCCCAAGCTGCTGCGGAGGCCGCTCGCCGCTGGATCACGTTGTCACGCCAGACGTCGGACCCGCGCTACCTGGGTCGTGCGCAGGGCGCCATGGCCCGCTGGTGGGGGCAGCCCGATGCACCCACCGACCTGATGGTTTTGCAGGCCACTGTGGAGCAAGGCCGACATGAGTTTTCTGCCGCACGCGCCACATTGCAGCGCGCCCTGCAGGCGGACCCTGCCAATGCCCAGGGCTGGCTCACTCTGGCCACGCTGGAGCGTTTGGCTGCACGCTATGCCGAATCTGAGGCCGCTTGCCGCAACGTGGCGCGACATGGCGCTGCTCTGTATGCCGCTGCATGCCTGTTGGAAAACAAATCACTGCAGGGCCAGCATGATGCAGCGCGCAAGGGCTTCACGGCGCTGACATTGCAAGTGGATGACGCGTCGAACCAGGCTTGGATGTTTTCGCTTTTGGCTGAGAGCGAGGAGCGAGCTGGTCGGGACGACGCCGCAGATGCTGCCTACCGCCGCAGCCTTGCGGATGCGTCCGACGGCTATACCGCGCTGGCCTACGCTGATTTGCTTTTGCGCCGCAGCCGCGCTGCTGCCGCGATTGACGTCCTCAAAAACCAGCCAGACAGTGATGGCGTGTTGCTGCGGCGCGCGCATGCGCTGCGGTTGATCGGCGATGCGCAATGGCAGGTGTTGAGGAACGATCTGCAAGGCCGTTATGCCGCCATCGTCGCGCGCGGTGAGGCACTGGATACGCATGCCCGCGAGCGTGCGTTGCTCGCGCTGTGGTTGCAAGATGATCCTGCGGATGCCTGGCGTGCTGCGCAAGCCAATCTGGCATTGCAGAAAGAGCCGCTGGACTGGTGGCTGGCGTTACAGACATCAGAAAAATCTGGCGATGTGCCGGCGCACCAGACTGTTCGGCAGGCCCTGATCCAGTCGGGCCTGAAGGATGCGCGCCTGGCTCGCTGGCAGACCGAGGGAGCGCGATGATGCGGCTTGTCCAAACAGCCAAAACGCTGGGTAAAAAATGCGTGTGGGGCGCCTGGTTGGTGGGTGCCGCTGTGCTGGCTTCGCCCGCCTGGGCGCACAAGGCAAGCGATGCGTACCTGCGCGTATCCGATGCCGTACAGCCCCAAGCTCAGGGTACATCAGGCACGGCGGTGGGGCTGCAGTTGTCGCTTGCACTCAAGGATGTGGATGCAGCGCTCGAACAGCTTGATGCGGATGGCGACCGGCAGCTCACCTGGGGGGAGATTCGACAAGCCACGCCCGCCGTCGCCCAGTGGGCGAGTGCAGGGATGCAGTGGCAGTGCGGTGACGTGGTGACGCCACTGGTCTGGCGTTTTGAAGCTCTGGAGCAGCGCACCGATGGCGGTTATATGCGTTTCGCCTCCGCGCTGGACTGCCCGGTGGCCAAGACCTTGGCAGTCAACTATCGGTTGATGCAGGGCATCGACCCCACCCACCGCTTGCTGGTAAGCGGCGAGTTGAACCAACAGCCTTTGGCTGCCGTACTGGCGCCAGACGGTCGTTCGAGCAGCGATCTACGGACAGCACAGCTTGCTGTTGCCGCTGGTGACGCAGGCGCGCAGGGGGCCAGCACAACCCGCGGTGGCTTCGCCACGATGCTGCACTTTGTCGCCGAAGGCGTGCACCACATCCTGGAAGGGTATGACCACCTGGCATTTCTGTTGGCTTTGTTGCTGCCAATCTCCTTGCTGCCGCGTCGAAAGTCAACCCCAACGGCTGGCGGAGGCTTTTCTGACGATGCCGAGGACAAAACTCCTCGAAGCGGGATCACAACACTGCTCCTCACCGTAACCAGCTTTACGCTGGGCCACTCGGTGACGCTCGTGTTGGCGGGTCTGGGTTGGATCACCGTCTCTGGCAACTGGGTGGAGCCTGCCATTGCCATCAGCATCGGCATATCGGCGCTGCTCAACCTGTTTCCGGTCAAGGGCCTGAACAGCGTGTGGCTGGCTCTGGGTTTTGGGCTGATACACGGGCTGGGTTTTTCGGGCGTCCTGGTGGAAGCCGGCGTTTCTGGCACGCTGTTGGTGTGGGCGTTGGCGGGTTTCAACCTTGGGGTGGAAGCAGGCCAGCTCATGGTGGTGGCTCTTTGGTGTTTGATTTCTGTGGTCTTGGTTCGCTGGTCTCTCTATCGCACGGTGGTTGTGCGCGGCGGTTCGGTGGCGCTTGTGGTGTTGTCGCTTTACTGGACGGTCCAGAGGATCGCTTTTTCTGGGTGAACTTGCGCTCGAATCGCAACTAGACCGGGGGGCGCAAAAAAACGTTGAAAGCGCACAAGATTTTTTGCATCCAGCGCGCGTTCTCGTGCGTAACTACGGGGCTGTAGCATTTTTTAACAAAAGACAGGAACCCCGCTATGAATACGTCGCGTTTGTTTGTTGTAACGGCTGGACTGGCGTTTTCCGCAGTTTGTGCCCATGCCGACACCGGCAAACTGCTGCTCACCGGTGGTGTCAGCACCATTGCCGGGTCGGCTGGCGGCGGGTTGACGCCCTGGGCGGTCATCGGTAGCAACGCGACGGCTGGTGAAGTGGGTTTCAGTGGCTATGCCACACGCGCGGCCACGCAGGATTTCGGCCTCACGGGCTATGGTGTGGCGGTGGGCGTGCATGACCGGGTCGAACTGTCGCTGGCTCGGCAGGACTTTGATGCATCTCCCGCTATTGCATTGAACGGCGTCGCGCCCTTTGGCGTGACACCGGGGCAGCACATCAAGATGGACGTGATCGGTATCAAGGTCAAGGTGGCGGGTGATGCCGTGCTGGATGCAGATTCATTCATGCCGCAGATCGCAGTCGGCCTGGAGCACAAGCAGACGCGTCCTGGCTCCATTGGGTCGGTGCTGGATTTTCTGGGCACCAAGACCAGCGGGACGGATGTGTACGTCAGCGCCACCAAACTGCTGCTGGCGCAAAGCCTGCTCGTCAACGGCACGCTGCGCTACACCAACGCCAACCAGAACGGCCTGCTGGGCTTTGGCTCTGCCGCACCCGGCAAAAACAGCCGCAGCCTGCAGCCCGAGTTTTCTATTGCGTACCTCATCAACAAGAACCTGGCGGTGGGTGCTGAGTACCGCTTCAAGCCCAACAACCTGCAGGCGCTGGGCGCCGCAGCGGGCCTGGGTGCCGGGCTGCGCGAGGACGACTGGAAGGACATCTTCATCGCCTGGGCGCCCAGCAAGAACCTGTCGCTGACGCTGGCCTATGTGGACCTGGGCCGCATCGTGCCAGGTGTCACCAACAACCGCCGCCAGACGGGTTACTACCTGTCGGCCCAAGTCGCTTTCTGAGTGAGGAGATTTATCTTATGACGCACCCCAAAACCCTCATCGCCCTTGCACTCGCTCTGTGCGGACTCCTGGCCCAGCCTGCGTTTGCCCAGACCAGCACCATCACGGCTGTAGCACCTGCAGGTCTGTACCAGGCCCTGGGCGAAAAGCCCGGCATCACCCGGCTGATGGACGATTTTGTGAATCGCTTGGTGATCGACCCGCGCATCGGCGGCCACTTCAAGGATGTCAAACCCGCCGCCCTCAAGGAGAGCCTGACCGACCAGATCTGCCAGCTGAGCGGGGGGCCTTGCAAATATGAAGGTGCTGACATGAAATCAGCCCATGCCGACATGGATATCAACAAGGGCCACTTCAACGCCCTGGTGGAGGTGCTACAAAGCGCCATGGATGCCCAGGGCATACCGTTCGCCCAGCAAAACCGCCTGCTGGCCTTGCTGGCGCCCATGCACCGCGATGTGATCACTGTCCGCTGAAGCCCTTGATATGAAAAATACTATGATTTTTGTAGCTGCTAGCGCTTTATGGATAAGCGCTAGCGCTGGAAATGTTCAAATTCAGGTGCTGGACCGAGACGGCAAGCCCGTGCCCGAAGCTGTGGTGGTGGTTTACCCCGGCGCTAGCGGCGGCACACCGCCCAGCCTGCTTCAGGCGAACCCCACCATCGAGCAGGAAAAGATGCGTTTCGTGCCCGCGGTCACGGTGGTCCAGCCCGGTGCCACCGTACGCTTTACCAACCAGGACCGGTGGGACCACCATGTACGCGGTGCAGCGGCAGGGTTGTCGGCAGCGGCGGCCAACGCCAACACCGGCTTTGAGCTGCGCCTTGCGGGCAAGGCCGACGGCAAGCCCGCCAACTTCACCGAAATCAAGCTCGATACGGCAGGGGTGATTCTGTTGTCTTGCCACCTGCACGGCTCCATGCGCGGCCATGTGTTTGTGACCGATTCGGGCTGGACGCTGAAGACCGATGCCGACGGCATTGCGCGCTTTCCCGGCGTGCCCGATGGCGCCGCGCAGGTAAGGGTGTGGCATGCCGAGCAATTGATTGATTTGCCGCGCAAGGCGCTGAACGTGGTGCCGGGGCCGGTGCTGGATACCGTGCAGTTGAGCGTGGTGCCGCGGGTGCGCAGGGCGCCGCCTGCACCGAGTCCTTCCAATACGCCTGGTGGCCCAATGGGCGGCTACAGCCAGGGGCCTGCTGGACATGGGGAGCAGGTTGCGCATCGGCATTGAGTGACTCGGCGGTGGCGTGTTCGGGCTTGTCGACGCTGGTGTGCTTCCTGCAACCGTTCGGGCTGAGTCTGTCGAAGCCTTGCGCTGATCGTGGTGCGTGCCTTTGTTGATTGCGAACGCCGGGCGGCTCCCGGCTTCGGCCCACAACCCAGGCACGGTGGTCACTATAAAAATAATAGCTGTTGGCGCTTTATGGATAAGCGCTAGAAGCCAGAAACACCATAAATCCAAGTTATTGATCCGGCTTCAATCAACTTGAACCGTTCACGCTGAGCTTGTCGAAGCGCTGTGCAAGGCTTCGACAAGCTCAGCCCGAACGGTTGGTTCAAGTGCAAAGATGCCGATTCGATAGACCATCACCCCGGCATCCGCAACCCCGAAGAAACCGAAGGCACGTTCGACGGCCGATGCTGCGGCTCCTGCGGCTGCTCCACCCGCACCAGCTGCGCATCCGCAGCCCAGCCCCCACGCCCCACATCCCCACTGCCCGGCGCTGCGCCGATGCCCGCACCCCCGGCCTTGGCACTCCCCCCAGGCGCAGTCAAAAACAAATACAACGCCTGCGCATCCACATCGCTCAACTGCCCCAGCGACTCAAACGGCATCACCTGAATCGGCGTGCCATCCGGCCGCTTGCCGGTGCGCAGCATGGTCACAAAGCTGGCGCTGCTGGCGTAGCGGGCCATGGCGCTGTCCTTGCCGGGGCGGATGTCGGATGCCGCGGGCCAGTCCGGTGGGCCGCCCGGGATCTTGCCGCCCGACAGGTCTGCGCCATGGCAGCCGATGCACATGTTCGCCACGTACTGACCATTGGCCACCGTCAAGCCCGCGGGCACAGGGCGCGACGGCGCCAGCTGGTGGTCGATGCGCGCGGCTGCATCGGGGATGGCGCCCAGACCGTACAGCACCCAGGCAGGGCGGGGCAGTTCCACCACAGCTTGCGTTCCCGCCTGGGGTTTGAACTGGCGCACGTACGACACCAGGGCGTTCAGGTCGTCATTGGTCAAACGGTTGTAGTCCTCGCTGGGCATCACCAGCACCGGACGTCCGTTGGGCTTGACGCCGTGGCGGATCACGCTGTTCCAGTCTTCGGGTTGGTAGCGGGCCACCACGCCGGCTGCCGTGATGTTGGGCCCCGCGAGGCGCGTGCCCTTGCCGTCGTTCACAAACTCGCGGCCCGTGCCCTGCGCACCGTGGCAATCGGTGCAGCCGCGCGAAGCATACAGGTAGCGCCCGCGCTCGATCGTCTGTGCTTCGGTGGTGTAGGCCACGGGCCTTGGCTTGATGTCGATATAGCGGTTGCGCTTTTGCTCGGCCAGATACAGGCCGCTGGCCGCCGTGGCGGCAACGATGACGGCCAGCAGCAGTGCGCTGCCTGCGGTCCATTTGATCCAGCGTTTCATGGGGCTCTCTCTTCTTCGAATGATTCATCAAATAGCGTGCTCAGGCGCCGGATTCTGAATTCGAAGAAGCGGTTTGTGACCCCCTACCACCGTAGGGTGTGACACAGTCGGTGACATTTTTCACAAACATCTCGCTGGTGTGGGTGCTGTATTGGATGAGGCGCAACGCGCGAGTTGGCTTGTGGTGCGTGCGGCGCCTTGCGCCGTCAACCGGTTCTGCGCCGCGTGTGCAGCGCTGTTATCCGGGAATCGAGGTTGCCTCGTGCCCTCAGAAGCTGTTCAAGATCTCAAGCCGTGCCTGGGAAATCAATGAACACGCCCTTCACGGCTCCCTTGGCACTGCCTGCTGACCCGCGTGGATCAGGGCGCTTACTTTTGTCCCTGCCCCGCGCACTCCCCCACCACCCAATCTCTGAACGCCTTCACCAACGGCGTCTGCGCGCGCGTCTCCGGGTACACCAGGTAGTACGCATCGTCGTTGCTGGTCAGCACGGTGGTCGATAGCTCTACCAGGCTGCCTGCGGCCAGCTCCGGTTCGATCAGAAAGCGCGGGAGCAGGGCGGCGCCGAGGCCGGATACGGCGGCCTGGGCAATCATGGCGAAGTGTTCGGACCGGGGGCCGCGCAGCGCCAGGTTGGTGGGGGCGCCCACGCGTTCAAACCATTCGGCCCACTGGGTGGGGCGGGTGCTTTGCTGCAGCAGCACCACGCGCGCGATGTCTTGCGGGGTGTGTATGTCGTGCTGGCTTTGGTAGCCGGGGCTGCACACGGGCACCACTTCTTCGTGCATCAGGTATTGGCACACGGCGCCGGCCCAATGTGGCGCGCCGAAGTGGATGGCGGCGTCGAACGGGGTGCCTGCAAAGTCAAACGGCTCGGTGCGGGCAGAAAAGTTGACCAGTTGCGTCCGGGTGCAGCGCCATGAAGCCGCGCCAGGCGCGGGATGAGCCAGCGGGTGCCCAGCGTGGGCAGCACGGCCAGGTTGAGCAGGCCGTCGGTGCTGGAGAACGCCATGGCTTTTTGTGTGCTGGCCGACAGTTGCTGCAGCACGTTTTGCACGTCGGCCGCGTAGACGCGGCCTGCGTCGGTCAGCACCACGCGCTGGCGCACACGGTGGAAGAGGGCGGTGCCCAGTTGCTCCTCCAACTGGCGGATCTGGCGCGACACGGCGCTTTGGGTGAGGTGCAGCTCTGCGGCGGCGCGCGACACGCTGTGGTGGCGGGCGGCGGCTTCAAACGCCAGCAGATCGGCGATGGAGGGTAGAAAGGCACGGCGGCAGGCATGTGGAGGTTATGCGCTGAGGGAATGAATTTAAGAGGCCTAAAACAGCTAATTTGGCTGCTAGCGCTTACTCAATCAAGCGCAGACCGCTTTGTGATTGAAAAGGCACTTGATTCCATTTGTGACATCAAGTTGTTCCATTTTTTTGCTATCCAGGCCGGGCGATTGGCGGATATTGGCGTTTTGCTGCTTGTTCCTCTAGTCCGCTTTGCTGCTTGACGCTTGGCCACCACTGCCCGCCCTGCGACCACCACCGCACCACAGCCATGTCTGCTACCTCTGCCAGCACCTCTGTCACCACGCCTTCCGCTTCGGTCTCTCACGAAGTCGACCAACTGCTGCAACGCCTGGGTGTGCCCCGCGCCGCCTACACCGGCGGCACGCTGGCGGCGCGCTCACCCATCACGGGCGAGGTGCTGGCCCAGGTGCCGCAGCACAGCCCGTTTGACGCCACCGCTGCCATCGGCCGCGCGCATGCAGCCTTTTTGGCGTGGCGCCATGTGCCCGCGCCACGCCGGGGCGAGCTGGTGCGCCTGCTGGGCGAAGAGCTGCGCGCCGCCAAGGCGGACCTCGGCCTGCTGGTGACCATCGAGGCGGGCAAGATTCCGTCCGAAGGCCTGGGCGAGGTGCAGGAGATGATCGACATTTGCGACTTTGCCGTGGGCCTGTCGCGCCAGCTGTACGGCCTGACGATTGCCACCGAGCGAGTCGGCCACCGCATGATGGAAACCTGGCACCCGCTGGGCGTGTGCGGCGTGATCTCGGCCTTCAACTTCCCCGTGGCCGTGTGGTCGTGGAATGCGGCGCTGGCGCTGGTGTGTGGCGATTCGGTGGTTTGGAAACCGTCTGAAAAGACCCCGCTCACCGCCCTGGCTACGCATGCCATTGCACAGCGCGCCATCGCCCGTTTTGGAAGCGACGCGCCCGAAGGTCTGCTGGAACTGATCGTGGGCCAGCGCGACATTGGCGAGGTGCTGGTGGACGACGCCCGCGTGCCCGTGCTGTCGGCCACGGGCTCCACCGCCATGGGCCGCAGCGTGGGCCCGCGCCTGGCAGCGCGATTTGCGCGCGGCATTTTGGAGCTGGGCGGCAACAACGCGGCCATCGTGGCGCCTACCGCCGACTTGGACCTGGCCTTGCGCGGCATTGCGTTTGCGGCCATGGGCACGGCGGGCCAGCGCTGCACCACGCTGCGCCGTCTGTTCGTGCACGAAAGCATTTACGACCAACTGGTGCCCCAGCTGGCCAAGGTGTACGCCAACGTGCAGGTGGGCGACCCGCGCACCGCTGGCACGCTGGTGGGCCCGCTGATCGACCGCCCCGCGTTTGATGGCATGCAAACCGCCCTGGAGCAAAGCCGCGCGCTGGGCGCCACAGTGCACGGCGGTGGCCGTGTGGAAGGCATTGGCGGTGCGCATGCGTATTACGTGCGCCCCGCGCTGGTGGAGTTGCAAAAGCACGAAGGCCCCGCGCTGCACGAAACCTTTGCGCCCATCCTGTACGTGGTGCGTTACAGCACGCTGGACGAGGCCATCGCCATGAACAACGCCGTGGGCGCGGGCCTGTCGTCGTCCATCTTCACGCTGAACGTGCGCGAGGCCGAGTTGTTCATGTCAGCGGCAGGGTCAGACTGTGGCATTGCCAACGTGAACATTGGGCCGAGCGGTGCAGAGATTGGCGGAGCGTTTGGCGGCGAAAAGGAAACAGGCGGTGGGCGTGAAGCGGGCTCGGACAGCTGGAAGGCCTACATGCGCCGCGCGACGAACACCATCAACTACTCCACCGCGCTGCCGTTGGCGCAGGGTGTGACGTTTGATGTGTGAGGGAGCGATGGTTTCCCCCACCCGTTCGGGTTGAGCTTGTCGAAACCCAGGTAAAGCGCTGTGCGTGCAGGGCTTCGACGGGTTCAGCCCGAACGGGTAAGGGCTGTGCACAGCGTGAACCTTCACCCCGTTCGCACTGAGCTTGTCGAAGTGCAGCCTTCGTTCAGCGTGAGATGTGAGATTTCTGTATGACCATTGAATCCCAACCCATCGTCATCATCGGCGGGGGTGTCATCGGCAGTGCCATTGCGTACTTCCTCACGCTGCAGCAACCGGGCTGCCAGGTGGTGGTGGTTGAACGCGACCCGACCTATGCGCGCGCCTCGTCGGCGCTGTCGGCCAGCTCGATTCGCCAGCAGTTTTCGACAGACATCAACATCCAGATATCAGCCTACGGCATTGGCTTTTTGCGAAACGTGGGCACGCTGCTGGCCTGCAACGGCGACGTGCCAGATATTGGTCTGCATGAAGGCGGCTACCTGTATTTGGCGACGGCAGCGGGCGAGGCCACGCTGCGCGAGAACCATGCGCTGCAAAGGCAGCACGGCGCAGACGTGGCGCTGCTCAGCCCCGCGCAGCTGCAAGAGCGCTTTGACTGGCTGGCGCTGCAGGACGTCGACGCTGGGCTCGCTCGGCCTGTCGGGCGAGGGCTGGTTTGATGGCTACCTGCTGCTCACCGCGCTGCGCAAAAAAGCGCAGAGCCAGGGCGTGCGCTATGTGGCTGACGAGGCCGTGGGCCTGGACACGGTGGCCAGCGATGGCGTGTGGCATGTGAACGCGGTGCGCCTGCAAAGCGGTACTGTGCTGCCTTGCCGCTACGCCGTGAACGCTGGTGGCCCGTGGGCGGCCGCGATCGCTGGCTGGGCGGGCATTGATTTGCCGGTGGTGGGCAAGCGCCGCACGGTGTTCAACCTGGCCAGCCCTGCGGCGCTGCCGGGCTGCCCGCTGCTCATCGACACCAGCGGCATCTGGTTGCGGCCCGAGGGCAAAGGTTTTATCTGCGGCTTTGCGCCCGCGGCCGACAACGATGCCGACTTTGCCCCGCTGGAGCCCGAGTACGACGCCTTTGACGACCACGTCTGGCCTACCTTGGCCGAGCGCATCCCGGGCTTTGAGGCGCTGCGCATGCAGGGCGCCTGGGCGGGCTACTACGAGATGAATACCTTCGATCACAACGCCATCGTGGGCCTGCACCCGGCGTGCGACAACCTCGTGTTTGCCAACGGCTTCTCGGGCCACGGCCTGCAGCAGTGCCCCGCCGTGGGGCGCGGGCTGGCCGAGCTGATGCTGACCGGCCGCTACCAAAGCCTGGATCTATCGCCCGTTTCTATCCAGCGGCTGGTGGACAACCGCCCGCTGCTGGAGAAGAACGTGATCTAGGCGTGTTCGACAGGCGACTCATGCGCAAGCCTTCCGTGCACCTCTTTAACCGTTCGGGCTGAGCTGGTCGAAGCCTGCGCACCCAATCCATTGACCTTTTGTCGTGAGCCGCCATGAATGCACCACTTCCCCTTTCCGCAGCGGCTGCGCCAGCCGCCCACTTCGTGCCCGCCGACCGCATCCGCTCCATCGGCGTGTCCGACATCGTGCGCATTACCCAAGCTGCCAACGAGCTCAAGCGCCAGGGCCAGCCCGTCATCGTGCTGGGCCTGGGCGAGCCCGACTTCGACACGCCCGCCCATGTGATCGAAGCCGCGCAGCAGGCCATGGCGCAGGGCGATACGCACTACACGGTGCTCGATGGCACGCCCGCGCTCAAGGCGGCCATTCAGCTCAAGTTCCGCCGCGACAACGCGCTGGAATTCGCCACCAACGAAATCACGGTGGGTGCGGGCGCCAAGCAGGTCATCTACAACGCGCTGATGGCCAGCCTGAACCCCGGCGACGAGGTGATCCTGCCCGCGCCGTACTGGACCTCGTACGCCGACATGGTGCTGATTGCAGGCGGCGTGCCGGTGGTGGTGCCGTGCAGTGAAGCGAATGGCTTTCGTATCACGGCCGAGCAGCTCGAAGCCGCCATCACGCCGCGCACGCGCTGGGTGTTCATCAACTCGCCGTCGAACCCCAGCGGCACGGCCTACAGCGCCGACCAACTGCGGCCCATTCTGGAGGTGGTGCTGAACCAGCCGCAGGTGTGGGTGCTGGCGGACGACATTTACGAGCACATCCTGTATGACGGCCATGCGTTTGCCACCCCCGTGGCGGTGATGCCCGCACTGCGCGAGCGCACGCTGACGGTGAACGGCGTCTCCAAGTCGTATGCCATGACGGGTTGGCGCATTGGCTATGGTGCAGGCCCCAAGGCGCTGATTGCAGCGATGGCCGTTGTGCAAAGCCAGGCCACGTCGTGCGCTTCGTCCATCAGCCAGGCTGCGGCTGTGGCGGCGCTTACCGGCCCGCAAGACATGGTGGCCGAGCGCTGTCGCGCGTTCCAGGATCGGCGCGATCTGGTGGTGGCGGCCCTCAACGCATCGCCGGGCCTGCGCTGCCGCGTGCCCGAGGGCGCGTTCTACACCTTTGCCAGCTGCGAAGGTGTGCTGGGCCGCACCACGCCCGGTGGCATGCTGCTGCGCACCGATGCAGACTTTTGCGACTACCTGCTGCGCGAGTTCCACGTGGCCGTGGTGCCCGGCAGCGTGCTGGGGCTGGCGCCTTACTTCCGTATCTCGTACGCTGCCAGCATGGCCGACCTGCAAGAGGCCTGCGCGCGCATCCAGCGCGCGTGCACGGCGCTGTTCTGATTTGTTCCTGTTTTGTGAAACGACTGCCTGACATGACCACCACACCCCCAAACACCACCTCGCGCACCGGCGGCCAGATTCTGGTCAGCCAGCTCATCACCCATGGCGTAAAGCAGCTCTTTTGCGTGCCCGGCGAGAGCTATCTGGCCGTTCTGGATGCCTTGCACGATGCCGACATCGGCGTGACCGTGTGCCGCCAGGAGGGCGGCGCCGCCATGATGGCCGAAGCCCAGGGCAAGCTCACCGGCCAACCCGGTATCTGCTTTGTGACGCGGGGGCCGGGCGCCACCAATGCGTCTGCCGGGGTGCACATCGCCCACCAGGATTCGACCCCCATGATCCTGTTCGTGGGCCAGGTGGCGCGCGGGTGCGATGGGGCGCGAAGCGTTTCAGGAGCTGGACTACAGCGCCGTGTTTGGCACCATGGCCAAGTGGGTGGTACAGATTGATGACCCTGCCCGTGTGCCCGAGCTGATCTCGCGCGCCTTCCACGTCGCCACGTCCGGCCGCCCCGGCCCGGTGGTGGTGGCATTGCCCGAAGACATGCTGACCGAAGCCGCCACGGTGGCCGATGCGCTGCCTTACCAGGTGACCGAAACGCACCCCGGCGCCACGCAGATGGCCGATTTGGCCCAGCGCCTGCAAGCCGCACAGCAGCCCGTGGCCATCCTGGGCGGCAGCCGCTGGTCGGAGCAGGCGGTGCAAGAGTTCGTGGCATTTGCCGAAGCATGGTCGCTGCCGGTGTACTGCTCGTTCCGTCGCCAGATGCTGTTCCCGGCCAATCACGCTTGCTACGGCGGCGATCTGGGCCTGGGTGTGAACCCGCGCCTGTTGGCTCGCATCCGTACGTCGGACCTTGTGATGGTGGTGGGCGGGCGCCTGTCAGAGATCCCGTCGCAGGGCTACGAGCTGTTTGCCATCCCCAACCCCGCGCAGCCGCTGGTGCATGTGCATGCCGATGCGGATGAGCTGGGCAAGCTGTACCGGCCCGCGCAGGCCATCCACGCCACTCCCCAGGCCTTTGCTGCGGCGCTGGCCAGTGTGCGCCCTGCAGCGCCCGTGGCCTGGCAGGCCCATGCCGAAATGGCGCGGTCGGAATACGTGCTGTGGAGCGACACCAACCCCATCCAGATTCCCGGCGATCTGCAGATGGGCCAGGTCATGCAGCACCTCAAGTCCACGCTGCCAGCCAACACCATCTTCTGCAACGGCGCGGGCAACTTTGCCACCTGGGTGCACCGCTTCTGGCCGTTCACCACCTACGCCAGCCAGCTAGCGCCCACCAGTGGCTCCATGGGTTACGGCCTGCCCGCGGGCGTGGGCGCCAAGCGCCTGTGGCCAGAGCGCGAGGTGGTCGTGTTTGCGGGCGACGGCGACTTTTTGATGCACGGGCAAGAATTTGCGACCGCCGTGCAATACGGACTGCCCATCATCGTGGTGCTGCTCGATAACGCCATGTACGGCACCATCCGCATGCACCAGGAGCGCGAGTACCCCGGCCGCATCAGCGCCACTCAGCTCAAAAACCCCGATTTCAAGGCCTATGCCCAGGCCTTTGGTGGGCATGGCGAACGCGTGGAGCGCACGGATGACTTTGCGCCCGCCCTGGCCCGCGCCCGTGCGAGTGGTTTGCCCAGCGTGCTGCACTGTTTGATCGACCCTGAGGCGATTACGCCCACGGGCACGTTGCAAGGGATTCGCAGTGCTGCGATGGCGAAGCAGTGAGGCACTGAGGAGTTAAATTATTCATAGAGTTTGCTTTTTTGAATGAAATAGACGACCTATGAATATTTTTGGCGACTGAATATGGCGAGTCCTCTCCCGCTGTCTTCAATATGGCCAACAATATTCATAGATTTGCATAAAAAGACAATAAAGCTACTATCTATGAATGCCAAGACAAAACACCAGTCCGACGGACTATCCCCAGGCCGTCCTGCAGCAGATTGAGTTGCTGGGGCAGAACATTGCCATCGCCCGCAAGCGGCGTGGCGAATCGCAGGCGCAATGGGCGCGGCGGTTGGGGGTGTCGCAGCCGACCATGGCGCGCATTGAGCGGGGCGATCCTTCGGTCGCCATGGCTTCGTATGTGATGTGCATGTGGCTGGTGAATCCTGCCGTAGCCGTGGCGGACTTGGTGGCACCGCAGGCTGACCATGCTGCGTTGGAGCGCGAGGTCACCCGCGTGCGGGGCGCGCGCAAGCCCGCACATCCGGTGGCAAAGCGCACGGCGGCCGCTGCAACCGTGCCTTCGCCTGCGGCCAAGGCGGCCAACAACACGGCAGCAGGCCTGGCCGCGTTGCTGCATCCGGCCGCAAAGGTTTCGACATGACCGGTGCAGTCACCCCGCACAACTACGTACCGCAGGACCAGCTCTACGCATGGGCTCTGGTGAACCCTGCGCAGCCCATGCTGGTGGGCGAGTTGCGCCTGTCGCAACTGGTGGCCGACTGCGCAACGTTTGCCTATGCCCCGCAGTGGTGGAACTTTGCGCTGAGCGAAGACCTGCCGCTGGTGCAGGGCCAGGAGTTCACTGCGGGCGAACGGGGCAGTGCGCCCGGCGCCATCGACGATGCGCGGCCCGACCGCTGGGGCGAGCGCATCATCCGCCACGTCGACCGGCCCGCGCGGCTGTCGATTCTGGAGATGCTGCTGTTTGCAGGGCGATGACCGGTTTGGCGCTTTAGGCGTGTCGGTGTCGGCAGACCAATACATTCCGCGCCAGCTGGGGCCTTATCCGCAACTGCGTGACCTGGCCCAACTCAGCGCCGCCGTGGAAGACCTGCAAACCCAGGCGCCCGTGACGGCAGCCATGCAGCGGCTGATCCAGCCCGGTGTGACGCTGGGCGGCGCACGGCCCAAGGCCTTGCTGCAGACCGATGCCGGGGCCTGCGTCATCAAGTTCAGCGAGCTGGATGACGCGGTGGACACGCCCCTGGTCGAACACGCCACCATGACCCTGGCCGCCAAGGCAGGCATCCGCGTGGCGGCCACCGGCGTGTTGCCCATCCCTCCACGCCACGGCAAGGCGCGCCATGCGCTGACCATTGAGCGCTTTGACCGCGTGGGCGACTACCGGCTGCACTGCCTGTCGGCCCGCACCGTGCTGCGTGCCGCGCGTTTGCCCGAGAGCTACAGCGCGCTGGCCACCGTGTTGCTGCGCCTGGGCCACCCCGACCGGCAGGGCGCGCAGCGCGAAGAGCTGTTCAAACGCATGGTGTTCAACATCCTCATGGACAACACCGACGACCACGAGCGCAACCACAGCCTGCGCCTGGGGCTGGATGGCTATTACGAGCTGACCCCCGCCTACGACGTGGTGCCCTCGCTGCAGAACCTGGGCTACCAGGCCATGTTGGTGGGCAAGGCGGGGGCGGAGTCCAGCCTGGAGAACGCGCTGACGGAGCTGAGCGAATTCGGCATTCAGCAAGGCCCGTGCCATTGAACTGATTCAGCAGGTGGCACGCGTGGTGGATGGCTGGCAGGCCCACTTCGCACAGCAGGGCGTGTGCCGCGCAGACATGGAGCTGCTGCACGCCAGCATCGACCGGGACGCCTTGCGCACGCAAAGGATGGCGTTCCTCTGAACTGGCAGCTGCGCGGGCTTGGCAGCAGCCTGTCACACCGCCGCGCACAATAACGGCCGTGACCGCTCCCGACCCTGACACCGCTGCTAACAGCCCGGCTGCCCCGGCCCAGCCCGAAGGCAAGCTGCGCCGCATCGCCCACCTCGACATGGATGCCTTTTTTGCATCTGTCGAACTGCTGCGCTATCCGCAGCTCAAGGGCCTGCCGGTGGTGATCGGTGGCGGGCGGCGCAAGGTGGATGAGCTGCTGTTGCAAGGCCCGGATGGTGAGGGCTTGCGCGAGCGGCATTTCATCCCGGTGGAGGACTTTCCGCTGCTCAAGGACTACGTGGGCCGGGGCGTGATCACCACCGCCACCTACCCTGCGCGGCAGTTTGGCGTGGGCTCGGCCATGGGCATGATGAAGGCGGCCAAGCTGTGCCCGCAGGCCATTGTGTTGCCGGTGGACTTTGACGAGGTGCGCCGCTTTTCGCGGCTGTTCAAAAGCACCATCATGGACATCGCGCCGGTGATGCAGGACCGGGGCGTGGACGAGGTGTACATCGACTTCACCGACGTGCCCGGCGGCCAGCGCGAAGGAGGCAGGGTGCTGGCGCGGCTGATACAGAAAAGCATTTTTGACGTGACCGGGCTCACCTGCTCGATCGGCGTGGCGCCCAACCGGCTGCTGGCCAAGATGGCCAGCGAGTTCAACAAGCCCAACGGGATCTCCATCGTTTACGAGGAAGACCTGCAGACCAAGATCTGGCCGCTGAACGTGCGCAAGATCAACGGCATTGGGCCCAAGGCCGGCGAGAAGCTGGCGCGGCTGGGCATCGAGACGATTGGACAGCTGGCCGCGCAGGACGAGCAGTGGCTGATGGGACACTTTGGCAAGTCCAGCGGCGCCTGGATGCACCGCGTGTCGTGGGGCCGCGACGACAGCCCCGTGGTGACCGAGAGCGAGCCCGTCAGCATGAGCCGCGAGACCACGTTTGACCGCGACCTGCACGCCGTGCGCGACCGGGCCGAGTTGGGCGCGATCTTTACCGACCTGTGTTTGCGTCTCGCAGAGGACTTGAAGCGCAAGGGCTATGTGGCCCGCACCATCGGCATCAAGCTGCGCTACGACGACTTCAAGATCGCCACGCGCGACCACACGGCGAACATCTACACGGCCGACGGCGCCACCATCCGCCAGCTGGCGGGGCAGTGCCTTAAACGGGTGCCGCTGGACAAGCGCCTGCGTCTTCTGGGGGTGCGGGCCAGCACGCTGGCACGGCGGGGCGAAGAGCCCGTGCTGGAGCCACGGGCTGCCGCGCCGGTGGATGCCCGGCGGCGCAAGCCAGGCGCCGCAGAAAGCTCGGGTGGCTCTGGGGGTGGTACGGCGTCGCTTTTTTAGGGCAGATTCACGCCACCGTCATCGCGGGGCGTGGTGGTGGCAATCGGCATAAACACCCACGTCTCTGGCGGTCCGCCGGCCTGCGGCATTCCTATACTTTCTTGCGTATGTCCACTGCCACCCATGCTCCATCTGTCAGCCTGCAGGCGCTGCTTTACGCTGCCGCAGGAGGAGACCATGCCGCTTTTGCGCAGGTATACCAGCGCACCCATGTGCATCTGTTTGGCGTTGCCGTGCGTATGTTGGGGCAAGGACAGGCGGCCGAGGATGTGCTGCAAGAGGCGTATGTGAGCATCTGGAAAAGTGCAGGCAGCTATCGCAGCGAGGTGGGCGGGCAGGCCATCCAGCCCATGACCTGGCTCATTGCCATCGTGCGCAACAAGGCGCTGGACGCTTTGCGCGCCCGCGCGCGCCGACCTGAAAGCGCATGGCACGACACCGCAGAGCTTGCAGGCAGCGACGGAGACGATGGCGAAGGCAATGCTCCAGTCACTGCCTCTGCATCGGCCCCCGCACCCAGCGCGTTGCAGTTGCTGGAGCAGGCCAGCCAGGCCTTGCACATTGATGGCTGCATGAATACACTGGACGGAAGCTACCGCCAAAGCCTGGCGCTGGCGTATTACCAGGGGTTGTCGCATTCGGAGGTGGCGGCGCAGATGGGCGCGCCGCTGGGGTCCGTCAAGGCATGGATTCGGCGGGGCCTGGAGCGCCTCAAACACTGTCTGGCCGCGCAAGGGGTGGGCGCATGAGGTACACGCACCCCGCGCTGCTGGAGCATTTGGCGTCTGCCTATGTACTGGGCACGCTGCAGGGTGGTGCGCGCCGCCGGTTTGTGCGGCTGCTGCGCGAGCGCAGCGACGTGCAGTTGCTGGTGGCGCAGTGGGAAGGGCGGATGGGCCTGCTGGCAAGCTCCGTACCGCAGCAGCAGGCGCCGCAGCGTGTGTGGGCCGCCATTGAGGCGCGCACGCGGCCGCTCGGTGCGCGGACGGCTGGGGCGGGTTCGGGCGTTGCTGCGGGGAGCGCTTCTGCTCCGGTCGGCTGGGTCGCCGCCCTGTGGGGGCGTTGGGGCCTGCTGCAGGGGCTGGCGGGTTTGGTGGTGGGCGTGGTGGCCACCGTGGCCTTGGTAGCGATGGTGCCCACCCTGTTTGTGACCAGCGACCAGGTGGCCTGCGCGCGGGCGACAAGTTGCCGCAGGCCTATGTGGGCCTGCTGACCGACGCTGCAGGCAGCGGCAAGGTGCTGGTGAGCTCGCTGCGCCATGGCCGCACCCTCACGGTGAAGGTCATCGGCCCCATCACTCCCCCCGTCTCCTCCGCATCGGGTGCAAACCCGCCTCTGGTGCTGTGGGCCGTGCCTGCCGATGGCGCGCCGTTTGTGTTGGGCGTGGTGCCTGTGACGGGCTCTGCGGTGTCTGCGTTGCCTGACACGTCGGAAAAATTGCTGTCCAAGGTCACCAAGCTCATGGTGACAGTCGAGTCGTCAGCCAGCCCGCAGGTGCCCAGCGGCACCGTGCTGTACACCGGAAACTGCGCCAAGCTGTGGTGACCAAGGGGCGCTGACGAGCCCGTCGAATTTATTTTTGAAAAATTCGATTGCGCGTTGCATCCGTTTCGCCATCCCCAGCGTTTGTCCAAGGTGCCGATACCCGGCATGGGGCCATGCTGCCCTTGTCTTGTTGCCTCACCTTTTTCAAGGAGTCTTTCCATGTCTTCCATCCTCCGTCGCACCCGCATCTCTGCCCCCCTGCTCAGCCTGGCGTTCTTGCTGGCGCCCACGTTGGCGCTGCAAGCGGCCCGTGCGGCCGACATGCCCACCACGCCGGTGGAGAACGCGCGCATTGACGACTTTGTCGTGGGCAAAAAAGCCATCGACGCCAAGAACTGGGCCCTGGCCGCCAGCAGCTTCAGCAAGGTCGTGGCCCAGAACCCGCAGAACGCCGATGCCTACAACCTGCTGGGTTATTCCAACCGCTGGCTGGGCAAATACGACGAGGCGTTTGCGGCCTACAACAAGGCGCTGGCTCTGGACCCCCGCCACAAAGGGGCGTTGGAGTATTCGGGCATGGCCTATCTCAAGGTCGGGCAGAAGGCACAGGCCGAAGCACAGCTCGCCAAACTGCAAGCGATCTGCGCCCAGTGTGAGGAAACTACGGATTTGGCCAAGGCCGTTGCAGCGTACAAGCCGAAATAAACCCGAGCACACGGCGCACTCTTTAGGTGCGCAGCGCTTGGGTTGGCCGTTAGACTTGATTGGTATCAGGCGGTAACCAAACACGGTGCCGCATTGCCTGTGCTTGCCGCAGGACCCATCAGGAAAAATCATGCGCATCAACTTGCCGGTGACCCAGCAAAATTTCGACTTTCCTGGCCACGAACTGCTGGTGTCTACCACCAACACCAAGGGCGAGATCACCCACTGCAACCCGGCATTTGTGCGCGTCAGCGGCTTTAGTTACGAAGAGCTCATCGGCCAGCCGCATAACCTGATCCGCCACCCCGACATGCCCGCCGAGGCCTACAAGGACATGTGGCGCACCATTGGCCGGGGCGAGCCGTGGACAGGCTTGGTCAAAAACCGCCGCAAGAACGGTGACCACTATTGGGTGCGTGCCAACGTGACGCCGATCCTGGAGGGCGGAAGGCCGCGTGCCTACATGTCGGTGCGCACCAAACCCACCGCAGCAGAGGCGGCCGCTGCCGAAGCCTTGTACGCGCAGATGCGCAGCGAGACATCGTCCGGGGCCAGCAGCTTTTATCTGGAGTCGGGCAACGTGCGCCACCGCGGCCTGCGTGGCCGGGGGCAGAGCCTGGCGAACATGGCGCTGCTGCCGCGCATGGCGCTGATGCTGGCGGTGCTGGTGCTCCTGGCGTTGGTGCCAGACGCGCTGGGCCTGCAGGGCGCCACTGCATGGACGGCGCGTGTGGTGTTGCTGGTACTGGGCGCTGGGTGGGTGTTGTGGCGGTTTCAAGCCACGGTGCTGAACGGCGTGCACGATGCCACGCGGTTTGCGTCAGACATCTCGGCCTGCAACCTCACCACCTCCATCCGGGCAGATTACCCACAGCCGTTGGGTGCGCTGATGCAGCGCCTTCAGCAAACACAGGTCAACCTGCGCGCAGTGGTGGGCGATGTGCGCACCGAAGTGCGCAACTTCACCCAGTCAGCCGCTGAAATCACGCGCGGCAGCATGGACCTGTCGGCCCGTACAGAGTCACAGGCCAGCAGCCTGGAAGAAACCGCGGCTTCGATGGAGCAACTGGCCAGCACGGTGCAGCAGACGGCCGAGACGGCCGCCAAGGTGTCGCACGAGAGCGCGCAAAGCAGCGATATCGCCACACGCGGCGGCCAGGCAGTGCAAGAGGTGGGCGCGGCCATGCAGCGGATGAAGCAGTCGTCCACCAAGATCAGCGAGATCGTGGGAGTGATCGAGGGCATTGCTTTTCAGACGAATCTGCTGGCGCTGAACGCAGCCGTAGAGGCGGCTCGCGCAGGCGAGCAGGGCCGTGGCTTTGCGGTGGTGGCGGGCGAGGTGCGGGCGCTGGCGCAGCGCAGCGCCAGTTCAGCCAAAGAGATCAGTGGGCTGATCGGCGTCACGGTGAACCAGATCGCCAGCGGCGCCCAGCAGATGGACCACGCGGGCACCACCATCCAGGGCGTGGTGGATGCTGTGGGGCGCGTGAGCACGCTGGTGCAGCAGATCAGCAGCGCGACCAAGGAGCAGTCACAAGGCATCGCTCAAGTCAACGAAGCGGTGACCCAGCTGGACACGGTGACGCAACAGAACGCAGCACTGGTGGAAGAGTCCACCGCCGCTGCGCAGGGTCTGAAGGACAGCGCAGAGTCGCTGGGGCGCTCGGTGGACGTGTTCAATATGCCGTGATGGGGCCTGCGGTCAGGTCCATCGTTTTCGCAACGGCCTCTACTGCCGCGCCGTGCGCACGTTGCGCGGCAGGCCCTGTGGGTGGCTGGTGCGCAGCGGGTTGATGTCCAGGCCGCCGCGGCGCGTGTAGCGTGCGTACACGGTCAGCTTGATGGGTTTGCAGCGCGTCCACACGTCCATGAAGATGCGCTCCACGCACTGCTCGTGGAACTCGTTGTGGTTGCGAAAGCTCACCAGGTACTGCAGCAGCCCTTCCTGATCGATCTGCGGGCCGCTGTAGCTGATCTGCACACTGCCCCAGTCGGGTTGACCGGTGACCAGGCAGTTGCTTTTGAGCAGGTTGCTGGTCAGGGTTTCGGTCACGGGCGCTTCGTTGAACGTGGCCGTCAGCAGCTCAGGCGCGGGCTGGTACCGCGTGCATTCCACATCCAGCCGGTCCAGGCTCAGGCCATCGAGCTCATGCACGGGCTCCTGGTCGAACAGGTCGGGGCTGATCAGCTTGACTCCCACCGTGGCAGGGTGTTCTGCACCGCGCCACACGGCTTCGCTGATGTCGGCGCGGATGCGGGCCTGCACCTCGGCGGCATCGGCAAAGCGGGTGTTGTTGAAGCTGTTGAGGTACAGCTTGAACGACTTGCTCTCCACGATGTTGGGCGTCTCGCAGGGCACGGTGATGTGCGCCAGCGCCACCTGCGGTTTGCCGCGCAGGTTGAGCCACGAAAGCTCGAACGCCGTCCACAGGTCAGCCCCAAAAAAAGGCGCTGCTCCGGTAATGCCTATTTCGGCCCGCTTGGCCTGGCGGGGAATCGGGAAGAGCAACGAGGCGTCGTATTGGTCGATATAGGCCGATGCCTTGCCGAGTTGGGATTGTTCTGGCGTGTTCATGGCCGGTTTGATAATGGAGTTGCTATTTAAATTAATAGCTAATAGCGCTTACTGGATAAGCGCTAGAGCCTGTTTTTGCTTATATTTTTGTCTAACTTGCAAAGCAACGTGTTACTTGAACTCACGCTCGCGCAGCCACTTGGTGGCGATCCACTTTTCCCCCGCGATCACGGGGGCCCCGCCGTGCAGGGTTTTGGTGGATGGGTGAGGGCGCTCGTAGCTGAAGAACACGGCGTTGCCGCGTTGCGGCGCCACTTCGACATGCACATCCGGGAACGTGGTGCCACCGCCTTTTTCGGGGGTGTTCAGGTACATCACCAACGTGCCCACGCGTTGCCCGCCGCGTTTGACGATGCTGGGCGTGCCTGGCTCGGCGGGGTCGAAGTAGTCGTAGTGCGGCTTGTACTCGGCGCCGGGACGGTAGTGCAGCACCTGCAAGCCTTCGCCGTTTTCAATGGGCCAGTTCAACAGGCGAGCAATCCGCTCTTCAATGCGCTGGATCAGCGGGGTCTGGCCGCGCTGAAAGAACATGCCGTCGCTCGTCCGGTCGGCATTGATCTCTTCACCACCTGTCTTGGTCTGCACCGTCAGGGACCGGGCCAGGCGTGGCTCCGCATCGGCAATCAAGGCATCGCATTCTTCGGCCGACAGCAGGTTGCCAAACACCACGATGCGCGGCTGCGCAATGGCCAGCAGCACGCTTACGCTGCGGTCGCCGCAGTCCACCTGGGCGGGTGACTCGTCCAGCAGGGGTTCGGGCACGGGCACGGCGGCGGGCTGGCCTTGTTGCATGGCCAACTCGTTGAGGTGGTCTTGCAGCGTGACTTCGAGCGCATCGGCGGCCACGTCCTCGTTCCAGCCAGCGTCGCGCATGGACTGCAGCACCACAGGCGCTTCGTAGCCAGCCTGCGCCTGCTCGATGATCCAGCGGCGCAATTCGGGCGTGATGACCTGGCGCGCGGCACTGGCGCGCTCGGTGGTCAGGGTGCTGTCCAGTGGCTGTTCAGAGTGCGATGCCATGGCGGTCCTTCAACGTCGATGGGGTTGCAAGTCTGGTGGCGGTATTTGTGGCTCAGGCGGCGGCCGTCTTGCGACGGTACACCAGCCGTTCGGGGCTTGATGATGCTGGTGCAAAGGCATAGCCGTCCAGGTCAAAACCCTCCAGCTGGCGGGGTGTGGCAATGCGGTGCGTGATGGCATAGCGCGCCATCAGGCCGCGGGCGCGTTTGGCATGAAAGCTGATGATCTTGTATGTGCCGCCCTTCCAGTCCTCGAACACGCAGTCAATGACGCGCGCTTTGAGGGCTTTGCGGTCCACCGCCTTGAAGTATTCCTGCGACGCGAGGTTGATCACCACGGGCGTGGTGTCGGCACGCAGGCGGGTGTTGAGGTGTTCGGCAATCTGGCTGCCCCAGTACTGGTACAGGTTGCTGCCCGCGTCGGTGGCCAGCCGCGTGCCCATTTCCAGGCGGTAGGGCTGCATGCGGTCCAGCGGCCGCAGCACGCCGTACAGCCCGCTGAGGATGGCCACATGGCCTTGCGCCCACTCCAGGTCTGCGGCGGACAAGGTGCGGGCATTCAGGCCCTCGTACACGTCTCCGTTGAAAGCCAGCATCGCTTGGCGCGAGTTGGTAGCCGTAAATCGGGGCCGCCAGGCCTGGTAGCGCGCCACGTTGAGCGCTGCGAGTTTGTCGCTCAGATCCATCAGCGCAGCAATGTCTTGGGGTGACTGGGTGCGCAGCACGTCGATGAGCGCTGCGGATTGCGCCACGAATGAGGGCGTGGTGTGGGGCAAACCTTCCGGCAGCGGCGTGTCGTAGTCGAGCGATTTGGCGGGGGACAGCAGGAGCAGCATGGGGTGGGGCCGGAGGTCCGTGGATCAGGGAAGATAAAGCAAGCGGTGGTCGGCGGCGATCGCCTGAACGAAACCGCGTGCTGCGCAGAACACCGCGAAGGGCGGCGCGAGGGTCGCGACCCAAAATGGTACCTGCTGAAAAGCCGTCTCGGTTTTTAGCGCGGTCGGTGGAGGGATATCGCAAGCGCCGAACGCGGCTGGGCTGTATTGGAAGGCCCCAATGCAAGAAGGCGGCCTGGGCCGCCTTCTTGCAGGGAGAGCCACAGCCGAGGCTGCAGGCTCTAGACAGGCATCAAGCCGTCGGTGGCTGCTCAAACGGCAGGGTCATGGCCGACAGATCGCGTCGGGTCTCCACCAGTACCAGCGGGCCTTCGTCCACGGTCACGGCGGGTGGGCGCTCGCGTGGTACGCGGATGGGTTGTGGCTCGGCCGCAATGGCTGCTTGCACAGCAGCGATCTTGTCCGCGTCGGAATTCACCCATTGCAGGCCCGATGTGGCAGCCACTTGCTGCAGCGCATCGATGGGCAGCGTGAACGCCTGAACCCGTGGCATGCCGCTGGTGGCCGGAGCCGCCGCTACGGGCGCAGGTGCGGGTGCACGAGCGACAGGGGCTGCAGCGACCGCGGCAGGCGCCGCAGTCACCACTGGGGCCGGTGCCGGTGCCACAACAACAGGGGCTGCTGGAGCCACCGGAGCTGCGGGAGCGACAGGGCTGCTGGCAACCACGGGTGCCGGTGCCAAGGCAGCCGGTATTGGCGCTGCCACAGGGGCGGGTGCTGCCACTGCGGGCGCAGCGTCTGCCGACGGGGCGGGTGCGCTGAAGTAGCTGCGGCGTGGTGCCTCGTCCTGCGCTGCCGCTGGCTCGGCCTGCGTACCAGCGGCGGGATCGAAATCCATCATCGCGGGCGCGGCTGCTGCAGCAGTGGTTGCGGCGTCGGCATTGCCGTTGTCGCGGGGGCCGCGTTCGCCACGCTCGCGACGGTCACGGCCGTAGCGGTCGCGTGAACGGCGTTCACGGCGCTGCTGCTCTTCGGTAGCGGGTGCTTCGTTGCCGGTCAGGTCCAGGTCGGGCAGTGTGGCCAGCGGGGCTGTGTCCACAAAGTCACCGGGTACCGCTGCTGCGGTGGGCACCGCCATGGCGTTTTCCTGGGCTTCTGCCGCACGGGGTGCGCGTTCGCCACGGTCACCGCGTTCGCCGCGGTTGCCACGTTCGCCGCGTTCACGGCGGGGGCCGCGCTCACGGGGTGGTTGTGTGCCGGGTGCGCCTTCAGGACCGTTGCCGTTCGGGCCTTCCACCTGCGCGTGCGCTGGGGTGGTGTCGCCGTTCAGGCCAGCGGCCTGGTTGCGGGGCTCTGCATCGCGGCGTGGGCGGTTGCCGTCGCGGCCATTGCGTCCTTCGCGTCCTGGTTGGGCCTCACGGCCTTCGCGTGCTTCGCCTTCCGGGCGATTGCCGTCGCGAGGGGGGCGGTTTTCAGCGTCGCGCGGGCCACGGCCTTCGGCAGAGCGCTCGCCCCGGCGGCCACGGCCTTCGTTGGTACCTTCACGGTTGCTGTCGCGGGGGCCTGCATCGCGCTGTGATTGCCCGTCGCGGTTGCCGTCGCGGTTTCCATCCCGGTTGCCATTGCGACCACCGCGGCCACCACGGCCTTCGCCATTGCGGCCATCACGGCGGGGTTCGCCACGGCCCGTGGTTTCAGGCGCAGGGGCGGGGGCAGGCGCCGCCACGGTTGCGGGAGCAGCCGGGGTATCACCAAATCCGAACAGGCTCTTGAGCCAGGCAAAGAAGCCTTGCTCTTGCGGAGCTGCTGCCACAGGTGCCGGTGCGGCCACAGGGGCTGATGCCGGAGCCGTGGCTGCCGCAGTGCGCTGGCCGCCACGGGGTGGGCGGCCGCCGCCTTCAGGGCGTGGCTCGCGCGGTTCGGCGATGGGCGCGGGTGCGTCGGGCAGCACGCCCTTGATCACCGGCGTCTGCTTGTTGGTGGGCTCCTGCGAGCGGCGCGTCACGGCCGTGGGGTCTTCCACTTCTTCGGCGAGCTTGTAGCTGGCTTCGACGTGGTCCAGGCGTGGGTCGTCGTGCTTCAAGCGTTCCAGACGGTAGTTGGGGGTTTCCAGCGTCTTGTTGGGCACCATCAGCACGGCCACGCGCTGCTTGAGCTCGATCTTGGCGATCTCGGTGCGCTTTTCGTTCAGCAGGAACGAGGCCACTTCCACCGGCACCTGGCAGTGCACGGCGGCCGTGTTGTCCTTCATGGACTCTTCCTGAATGATGCGCAGGATCTGCAGCGCCGAAGATTCGGTGTCGCGGATATGGCCCGAGCCGCCGCAGCGGGGGCAGGGGATCGACGAGCCTTCGCTCAAGGCGGGCTTGAGGCGCTGGCGGCTCATTTCCATCAGGCCGAACTTGCTGATGGTGCCGAACTGCACGCGGGCGCGGTCCTGGCGCAGCGCGTCGCGCAGGCGGTTTTCCACTTCGCGGCGGTTCTTCGACTCTTCCATGTCGATGAAGTCGATGACGATCAGGCCGCCCAGGTCGCGCAGGCGCATCTGGCGCGCCACTTCGTCGGCGGCTTCCAGGTTGGTGCGGGTGGCGGTTTCCTCGATGTCGCCGCCCTTGATGGCGCGGGCCGAGTTCACGTCCACGACTAACCAGCGCTTCGGTGTGGTCGATCACGATGGCGCCGCCCGAGGGCAGCTGCACGGTGCGGGCATAGGCCGATTCGATCTGGTGCTCGATCTGGAAGCGGCTGAACAGGGCGGCGTCGTCGCGGTAGCGCTTCACGCGGGCGGCATGCTCGGGCATGACGTGCGCCATGAACTGCTGCGCCTGTTCGTAGATGTCGTCGGTATCGATGAGGATGTCACCGATGTCGTTGTTGAAGTAGTCGCGGATGGCGCGGATGACGAGGCTCGATTCCTGATAAATCAGGAAGGCGCCCTTGCCGCCCTTGCCAGCGCCGTCAATCGCGGTCCAGAGCTTGAGCAGGTAGTTCAGGTCCCACTGCAGCTCGGGTGCGGTGCGGCCAATGCCAGCGGTGCGCGCGATGATGGACATGCCGTTGGGATACTCCAACTGGTCCATCGCCTCCTTGAGTTCGGCACGGTCCTCGCCCTCGATGCGGCGCGAAACGCCACCGCCACGGGGGTTGTTGGGCATCAGCACTACATAGCGTCCGGCCAGCGAGACGAAGGTGGTCAGGGCGGCGCCCTTGTTGCCGCGCTCTTCTTTTTCGACCTGGACCAGCAGTTCCTGGCCTTCGCGGATCACTTCATTGATGCGCGCCTGGCTGGGCGAGACACCGGGGGTGAAGTAGCTGCGCGAGATTTCCTTGAACGGCAGGAAGCCGTGGCGGTCTTCGCCGTAGTCGACAAAACAGGCTTCCAGCGAGGGCTCGACGCGCGTGACGACGGCCTTGTAGATGTTGCCTTTGCGCTGCTCGCGTCCTTCGATTTCGATTTCGTAGTCGAGGAGCTTTTGTCCGTCGACGATGGCCAGGCGCCGTTCTTCAGGCTGCGTGGCGTTGATGAGCATCCGCTTCATGATGCGATTCCTTCAGTGTTTCGCGGACAGCAGCGGTGCAGCCTTGCCTCCTCGACAAGAGGAGGGCTGCGCGGGCTGCCGCCCACAGTTTCCAAACCAATACGACAAGCTCTACAGGAGCTGTGAATGCCTGGACTGACGCATCGAAACGAAGGGAATTGCCGGAGTTGCCAATGATCTGCCGCGCTCTAGCGCAGCATCGAGAGGCAGGGGCGCGTGGATGGGGGCGAGTGGTAGGAACGCAGTTTTGCTATTAAAAGAATAGCTTTTTGCGCTTGCTGGCTGTGCGCTGAGGGCGATTTTGAGCATGCAACCGAAGGCCGCAGCCCTCGCCACAAGGTCATCATCCATGCCATCAACAACCACATGCTCGCTTTGATCCGCTGACAGGCTGCGCCCGGGTAGGGAACATCTGCCAGCTTGGGGGATTCCGTATCAGTGTTTCAATCTGTCAGCCCGCCGTACGGCGTGCTGGCCACCACAGGCATCTGGCCTGCAATCTGCGCGCACGACGCCCGCTGGCATCGACCTGCCTGCACGAGGGGCAAGGGCTGTGTGGACTAAACTCCAGACAAATCAACCACTTACACAGCAACGCGCAGGTGAAACACATTATAGGGGGCAAACCGCCATCCGACCCCGCCCTGGGCTCCAACCCCCCGGCAGCCCGGCTCGTCGAGGTCGATGAGGACTCGGCAGGCCAGCGGCTCGATAACTTTTTGATACGCCAGTTGAAAGGCGTGCCCAAAACGCATGTCTACCGCATCATCCGCAGTGGCGAGGTGCGCATCAACAAAGGCCGCGTGAGCGCGGACACCCGCGTAGAGGCGGGCGACGTGGTGCGCCTGCCGCCCGTTCGCATCTCCGACAAGGTGGCCGAAAAGGCCGAGCGCCCAGCGCCCGCGCGCGAATTCCCCGTCTTGCTGGAAGACGATCACTTGATCGCCATCGACAAACCCGCTGGCGTGGCGGTGCATGGTGGCAGTGGTGTGAGCTTTGGTGTGATCGAGCAACTGCGCCAAGCACGGCCGGACGCCAAGTTCCTGGAACTGGTGCACCGGCTGGACCGCGACACCTCGGGCATCCTGCTGGTCGCCAAGAAGCGGTCAGCGCTCACTCACTTGCAGGACCAGTTCCGCGAACGCGAAACTGGCAAGACCTATCTGGCGCTGGTCACGGGGGCCTGGCCCGCCAACAAAAAGGTCATCGATCTTCCGTTGCACAAGTACCTGCAGGAAGACGGTGAGCGCCGCGTGCGTGTGACCACGGCCGACGACCCGGATGGCATGCGCTCCATCACGCTGGTCAAGGTGCGCAGTGGATTGCCTGCCCGCACTGCGCAGGGCCTGCCCGCCATGTCGCTGCTGGAGGTGACCATCAAAACAGGCCGTACCCACCAGATCCGCGTGCACCTGGCCAGCCAAGGGCATGGCATCGTGGGTGACGACAAGTACGGCGACTTCGAGCTGAACAAGCGCTTGCTGAAGCAGGGGATGAAGCGCATGTTCTTGCATGCCTGGCGGTTACAGTTCAACCACCCCGCCTCCGGGGAGCGTGTGGCGTTGAATGCCGAATTGCCCCCCGAGCTGAGCGATTTCGTCTCTTCAGCCCCCTAACGCGCGAACGATTTCATGTCTGCCAAAACCACCCGCCCGCGCCGTTTCGACCTCATCGCCTTCGACTGGGATGGCACCTTGTTTGACTCCACCGCCATCATCGTTCGCTGCATCCAGGCCGCTGTGCGCGATGTGGGGGGCACCGTGCCGACCGATCAAGAAGCGTCGTATGTGATTGGCATGGCACTCACACAGGCGCTGGCCCATGCCGCCCCCGATGTGCCGCCTGAAAAGTACAACGACCTTGGTAACCGCTACCGCTTTCACTACGTCCAGCACCAAGACGACCTGAGCCTGTTCGAGGGCGTCCTGCCGCTTTTGAACGATCTGCGCGAACGCGGTCACCTGCTGACCGTGGCGACGGGCAAAAGTCGGCGTGGGTTGGATGAGGCGCTGCACTCGGTAGATTTGCGCGGCGTGTTTGATGGATCGCGCACCGCAGACCAGACCGCGGGCAAGCCCCACCCGCTCATGCTGCAGGAATTGATGGCCGAGTTCGATGTCGCGCCCGAGCGCCTTTTGATGATTGGCGACACCACGCATGACCTGCAGATGGCGGTCAACGCAGGCTGCGCCAGTGTGGGCGTCAGCTACGGCGCACATGAACCCGACGTGTTCCATGCGCTGAACCCTCTGCATGTCGCGCACTCGGTGCGTGAGCTGCACGACTGGCTGCTGCTGAACGCCTGAACACAGCGCTGCAATCGATCCTTCAATTCCCATGACAACCGAGCCCGAGCAAACCCTCGCACTGTGCAATAGCGGCGACCTGGTCGACAGCGGCCCGGCAGTTCCGTTCGATGTGCGGTATGCGGGGCAGACCTGCCGCGCCTTCGCCATCCGGTACCGAGGGCTGCCCCATGCCTATCTGAACCGCTGCACCCATGTAGCCATGGAAATGGACTATCAGCCCGACCGGTTTTTTGACGACACGGGCCAGTGGTTGCTGTGTGCCACCCATGGGGCGGCTTACGTGCCTGACACCGGGCAATGTGCCGGCGGGCCGTGCCGCGGCGGGCTGGTAAAGATTGTTTTGTCGGAGACCGATGGTGTGGTGCACTGGCATACTGCGCACCACCTGCAACCCGTCGAGTTCTAGGCAAAATCTGGATGAATGACCTTATGTGCTGACGCCTGCGTCCGCACAGCGCCAGGACGCATGACATGACCGATCCCCAGCAACCCGGTTCCTCGGGTTTTGACCCCAAAAGCAATCCCGCGCCCGACTTGTGGGCGCAAGCAGCTACAAATTCAGGAGCATCTGTGAGCGATTCACCGCGTGAACCCGGTTGGGAGCGTGCCACGCTGGAAAAGCTGGCCTTCTCCGCACTCAATGAGCAACGCAGCGCCCGCCGCTGGAAAATTTTCTTCCGACTGGCCTGGCTGGTTCTGATCGCTGCCGTGGTGTTTACCGCGCTGCGCCAGGCGTCGCCCAGCACCAGCAAAAGTACCCCGCACACTGCCGTGGTGGACATCAAAGGCGAAATCGCTTCGGGCGCTGAGGCCAGTGCCGAGTTTGTGGTGGCCGCCATGCGCAGCGCGCTGGAAGACGAAGGCTCGCAAGCCCTTGTTCTGCTGATCAATTCGCCCGGTGGCAGCCCAGTGCAGGCGGGCATCATCAACGACGAGATCATTCGCCTGAAGGCCAAACACAACAAGCCAATCTACGCTGTGGTGGAAGAAACCTGCGCCTCGGCTGCGTACTACATCGCCGCCGCGGCTGACGACATCTATGTGGACAAGGCCAGCATTGTGGGCAGCATCGGCGTGCTCATGGACGGCTTTGGTTTTACCGGCACCATGGAAAAGCTGGGCGTGGAACGCCGCTTGCTGACAGCGGGCGAGAACAAAGGCTTTCTCGACCCCTTCAGCCCGCAGACCGAAAAGCAACGTGCTTACGCGCAAACCATGCTCGACCAGATCCACCAGCAGTTCATTGCAGTGGTCAAGGCGGGCCGGGGTGATCGGCTGAAAACCACGCCAGACACCTTCAGTGGCTTGTTCTGGACGGGACAACAGGCGGTCGAAATGGGTCTGGCCGACAAGCTGGGTAATCTTGACTACGTAGCGCGCGAGGTGGTGAAGGCCGAGGACATCATCGACTACACCCGCCGCGATAACGTGGCAGAGCGTCTGGTCAAGCGTTTCGGGGCTGCCATGGGTGTGGGGGCGGTCAAGTCGCTTTCAGGGGCGGGGCCCCAGCTGCGCTGAATTCACTCAGGCTGCCACGTCGGCCATCGGGCTTCCGACTTGGCGCAGTTAAAATATTGGCCAAATTGGCCTCTAGCGCTTATTCCATAAGCGCTAAGAGCTATCAAAAGTATAGTAATCGCGAGAAGCGTTGTGGGTTATCGCCCCAACGCGAAAACGACCGGGGTGCGGTTGTCTGGCGGTGCAGGTTGCTGTCGCCATTGGTGCACCAGCTTGCTGTGAATGCGGGCGGAGGGCAGCGTCAACCCACTGGCCAATGCCAGCCGGGTCTGGGGTTGCAGTGTCTGCACCAGCGCTTGCCACAGCGCCGCGTTGCGGTACGGGGTCTCAATAAAAAGCTGCGTCTGACCAGTTTTGTTGGCCGTGGCCTCCAACTCCTTGATGCGCTGGGTGCGCTCTTGTCCGTCCTGCGGCAGATAGCCCACAAAGGCGAAGTTTTGTCCGTTCAGCCCACTGGCAGCGAGTGCAAGCAGCAGTGAGACGGGGCCCACCAGCGGAACCACGGTTATGCCCAGGTCGTGTGCGGCACGCACGACCGACGAGCCCGGGTCGGCCACGGCGGGCATGCCGGCTTCGCTGACCAGACCGATGTCGTGCCCCGCCAGGGCGGCAGCGAGCAGCGGTCGGGCGTCGAACGGGGCGGAGCCCTTGTCACCGTGATCCCCTTTTTTATGAACCTCGCGGGGCAGCTCCGTGATCACTTGTTGCTGCAAGGGCGCCGCCAGGGGGTGCAGGGTGTCGATGCGCTTGAGGTAGGCGCGGGTGCTTTTGGCGTTCTCGCACACCCAGTGGGTCAGGCGCGCGGCTATCTGTAGCGTGGCGGAGGGCAGGGCGTCTTGCAATGCGGCCTGGGTGTCGCAGCCAAAATCGAGCGGTGCCGGCACCAGGTACAGGCTGCCCTTGCTTTCGCTGTTGCCGTTGCTCGTGGTAGCGGTTGGTGCACTCATCATGGCAACACCAGTCCTGCAGCGCGCAGCATGCGGCAGGTGCGAATCAAAGGCAGGCCGATCAGGGCAGTGGGGTCATCACTGTGGATCGCGTCGAGCAGCGAGATGCCGAGGCCCTCGCTCTTGGCGCTGCCAGCGCAGTCATACGGCTGCTCGACGCGAAGGTAGCGTTCGATTTCCTCGTCGGTCAGCGCCCGGAACTTCACTTCCACGGGCGCCAGGTCCACCTGCTCAAAGCCGGTGGCAATACACACCACGGCTACGGCGGTCTGGAACACCACGGTCTGATCGCGCATCTGGCGCAGCTGTTGCACGGCACGTTCGTGCTCACCCGGCTTGCCCAGCGGCTCGCCAGCAAGGTCTGCCACCTGGTCTGATCCGATCACCACCGCGTCTGGGTGTTGCTGTGCCACGGCGCGTGCCTTGGCCAGTGCCAGGCGCAAGGCCAGCGCGCGTGGGGCTTCGCCGGGCAAAGGCGTCTCGTCCACATCCGGGGCAGCGACGTCAAAAGGCAGGTTCAATCGCTGAAGCAATTCACGGCGGTAACGCGAGGTTGAGCCCAATACCAGAGGGCGTTGCAGGGAGGGGGATTGATGCATGCGCCGATTCTCTTACACTGCGCCCATGACCAAGGAATTCTCCCCGTTGCGCCTCGACGTCAAAGCCTTCGCACAGGCGGGCGCGCGACTGTCGGGACACGAGTCACTTTTGAAGTACGAACGCCTGGCGCAGGAGGCCAAAGGCCTGCATCCGGACCTTCTGGTGGACTGGGAGGCGATAGGTGAAGTGCGAACAGCGCTGGGCGGTATTGGTCAGGTGTGGCTGCGTATCAAAGTGCGGGCGAGTTTCCCCATGGAATGCCAGCGCTGCTTGACCCCTGTGGATGTGCCGCTGGAAGTGGAACGAGAGTTCCGTTTCGTGGCGGACGAGGCCACAGCAGAGGCTTTGGACGATGAGAGCGAAGAGGACCTGCTTGCCATGAGCCGCGAGTTCGATTTGCATGAGCTGATCGAGGATGAATTGCTGATGGCTCTGCCTGTCGTGCCAAAACACGACGAATGTCCCACCTCGGTACCGCTGGCATCTTCGGATGACGATTTCGAGGAAGCCAACGCAGAAAAGCCCAATCCCTTTGCCGCGTTGGCGTCGCTGCGCAAAGAAGACAAGGGTTAATCAGGCGACCCAAAAATCATTTGGGTTATAATCGTGGGCTTCACGCGAACCCCATCGTGTCTTTTGGGCTGATCGCGTTTCTACCAACCTATTCCAGATCAGGAGCCATCATGGCCGTTCAGCAAAACAAAAAGTCCCCTTCCAAGCGCGGTATGCACCGTTCGCACAATGCCCTGAACGTTCCAGGCATTGCAGTGGAACCCACTACCGGTGAAACGCACCTGCGTCACCACATCAGCCCCAACGGTTTCTACCGTGGCCGTCAGGTGCTGAAGAACAAGTCTGAAGCCTGATCTTCGCCCTATCCAAAAGGCCCGTTGCTACTGAAATTGTAGCGCGGGCCTTTGTTTTGACCGTCGTATTTATCTTTCGGCCTGCCTGGCCGGCCGGACAAGTCGCCCATGATCACACTGGCTGTTGACTGCATGGGGGGCGACCATGGCCCCCGCGTCACGCTCGCGGCGTGCCGCCAGTTTCTCGACCACCACCCTGACGCCCGTCTGCTGCTTGTCGGTCTGCCGGATAGCTTGCAGGCGTTTTCGCACGACCGTGCCACCATCGTTCCTGCCTCCGAAGTGGTGGCCATGGACGATCCTGTAGAAGTCGCCCTGCGCAAGAAGAAGGATTCTTCGATGCGTGTGGCGATTCAGCAGGTCAAGGATGGAACCGCGTCTGCTGCTGTCTCTGCCGGTAACACCGGCGCATTGATGGCCATTGCCCGTTACTTGCTCAAGACACTGGACGGTATTGACCGTCCTGCCATTGCCACGCAGTTGCCAAACGCACAAGGTGGCGCAACCACAGTGCTAGATCTGGGGGCTAACGTGGATTGCTCGGCGGAGCATCTGCTGCAGTTTGCCGTCATGGGTTCGGCCCTGGTTTCCGTCCTCAAGGATGTCGATGAGCCCACAGTGGGCCTGCTCAACATTGGCGAAGAGGTTATTAAAGGCAGCGAAGTCATTAAAAAAGCTGGCGAGTTGCTCCGATCAGCGGCTAACTGTGGTGATTTGAATTTTTATGGAAATGTTGAAGGCAATGACATTTTTAAAGGGACTGTCGACATCGTGGTGTGTGACGGCTTTGTGGGCAACGTCGCGCTGAAAGCGAGCGAGGGTGTCGCGTCGATGGTTATCGGCGGATTGAAGGCAGAGTTTTCTCGCCACATCTTCACCAAAATGGCTGCGATCGTTGCCTATCCGGTTCTAAAAGCGCTGATGAAGCGCATGGACTACCGCCGCTACAACGGCGCGGCGCTTTTGGGTCTGCGCGGGCTGGTGTTCAAGAGCCACGGATCGGCCGACGCCATGGCGTTCGAGCAGGCGTTGAACCGGGCGTATGATGCAGCCCGCAACAACTTGCTCGACCGTGTCCGGACCCGGATTGCGCATGCGGCGCCTCTTCTGGTGCCAGCAGATGCCCAGCCCAAGCCTGGCGTGGCGGCGACCACACATTAGATGAGACGCTATTCCCGCATTACCGGTACCGGCAGCTATCTGCCCCCCGCCGGTTGACCAACGCCGATCTGGTGGCCGAACTGGGCCAACGCGGCATCGAAACCTCAGATGAATGGATTGTGGAGCGCACGGGTATCCGGGCGCGCCACTTTGCAGCGCCAGACGTGACCAGCAGCGATCTGGGTTTGGAGGCTGCACGCAATGCCTTGCAGGCGGCCGGCTTACAGCCCAGCGACATCGACCTGATCATTGTGGCCACGTCCACGCCGGACATGGTGTTTCCCTCGGTCGCTTGTATCTTGCAGAACAAACTGGGTGCCAATGGCTGCCCCGCATTTGACGTGCAAGCGGTGTGCAGTGGTTTTGTGTATGCCCTGTCGGTGGCGGATGCCATGATCCAGACGGGTGCCGCCAACCGTGCGCTGGTGATTGGCGCCGAAGTCTTCAGCCGCATTCTGGATTTCAACGACCGCACCACCTGTGTTTTGTTCGGCGATGGCGCTGGCGCCGTGGTGCTTGAGGCCTCGGAGACGCCCGGCATTTTGTCGAGCGACCTCCACGCGGACGGTAAACACGTCGACATTCTGTGTGTGCCGGGCAATGTGTCGGGTGGGCAGGTGTTGGGCGATCCCGTGCTCAAGATGGATGGTCAGGCGGTTTTCAAGTTGGCGGTGGGCGTTCTGGAAAAAGCCGCCCATGCCGCTCTTGCCAAGGCGGGTCTGACCGAGGCTGATATTGACTGGTTGATTCCGCACCAGGCCAACATCCGCATCATGCAAAGTACGGCCCGTAAGCTGAAGATGTCCATGGACAAGGTGGTTGTCACAGTGGATCAACACGGCAACACCTCTGCGGCTTCCATTCCGCTGGCGCTGGACCACGCGGTTCGCACAGGCCAGGTCAAGAAGGGTGAAACGCTGCTCCTTGAAGGGGTGGGCGGTGGTTTCACCTGGGGTGCAGTGCTCCTGAAATTATAGCTAGTAGCGCTTTATCAATAAGCGTTAGCAGGCTAATTTCATTCATATTTTGGATTTTTTATGAAGTCTTTTGCATTTGTCTTTCCGGGGCAGGGTTCCCAGTCGGTCGGCATGCTTGACGGGTGGGGTGACCACCCTGTGGTTGTACAGACCCTGCAAGAAGCATCGGACGCCTTGGGCGAAGACGTCGCCTTGTTGATCAAGGAGGGCCCGAAAGAAGCGCTCGCCATGACCACCAACACCCAGCCTGTGATGCTGGTGGCAGGCGTTGCCGCCTGGCGTGTCTGGCGCGCCGAGGGCGGCGCTGCTCCCGTGGCGTTGGCGGGTCATTCGCTCGGGGAATATTCGGCCCTGGTCGCGGCCGGTGTCCTCACGCTGACGCAGGCGGCACCACTGGTTCGTTTGCGCGCCGCTGCCATGCAGGAAGCGGTGCCAGTAGGTACGGGTGCGATGGCAGCGATTTTGGGCTTGGACGCATCCAAAGTGGTTGCCGGTTGTGCTGAAGCTCTGACTTCTTTTGGAGCGGCATCGGCGGAGGTGGTTGAGGCCGTCAACTTCAATGACCCGGTGCAGACCGTGATTGCAGGCACTAAAGCGGGCGTGGATAAGGCCTGCGAAATGCTGAAGGCTGCGGGCGCCAAGCGTGCGCTGCTACTGCCGGTTTCGGCCCCTTTCCACTCCAGTCTGATGAAGCCGGCGGCCGAAAAGCTGCGTGTGGCACTGGCCGACGTGAAGCTTGCCGCGCCTCAGATCCCTGTGGTCAACAATGTCGACGTCGCGGTGCAGCAGGATGGTGACGCGATTCGCGATGCGCTGTACCGTCAGGCTTTTGGCCCCGTGCGCTGGGTGGAGTGTGTGCACGCGCTGAAGGCGCGTGGTGTAACCCATATTGTTGAAAGTGGCCCCGGCAAGGTGCTGGCGGGCCTGACCAAACGCATCGATCCGGAGCTGGTCGGTGCTGCATTGCTTGATACGGCCACCTTGGCTGAAACCCGGGAGTTGTTGGCATGACGGAATCCACCCAGACGGCGCAAGTGGCGCTGGTGACCGGCGCGTCGCGCGGCATTGGAGCTGCCATCGCTCTGGAGCTCGCCGCCCGTGGTTATCAGGTTGTGGGCACTGGTACCACGGACGAGGGTGCAGAGCGCATCACGAAGGCCTTGGCATCCTATCCTGGCTGCCGCGGCGCCAATTTGAACGTGAATGACGGCACCGCCATTGAGGAGCTCATCGACGCTATCGTCAAGCAGCAAGGTGGTTTACATGTGGTGGTGAACAATGCAGGCATCACTCGTGACACTCTGGCCATGCGCATGAAGGACGACGACTGGGATGCAGTGCTTGACACCAATCTCAAGGCGGTTTTCCGCGTGAGCCGCGCCGCCGTTCGTCCCATGATGAAGCAGCGGTTCGGGCGCATCATCAGTATTACGAGTGTAGTGGGAGCTTCCGGCAATCCGGGGCAAGCCAACTATGCTGCAGCTAAAGCCGGTGTGGCGGGTATGACCCGCGCATTGGCTCGCGAGCTGGGCAGTCGCAACATCACGGTCAATTGCGTCGCGCCCGGGTTTATTGAGACGGACATGACGTCTGCATTGCCGCAAGAGCAGCAAAAGGCCCTGAATGCGCAGATCCCTTTGGGACATATGGGCAAACCCGAAGACATTGCCCATGCGGTCGCCTACCTGGCTTCGCGCGAAGCTGGTTATGTGACGGGGCAGGAGTTGCACGTCAATGGCGGCATGTACATGTAATTGAGACAAGTTAACGCCGGTTCATCCGGACGGCGGGCTGCTGAGGGGCTTCTCCTGAAGCGGCTAGAATCGCGGATTCATTTACAACCCCCAGAGGGAAACCATGAGCGATATCGAAGCACGCGTCAAAAAAATCATTGCCGAACAACTCGGTGTGGAAGAGTCTCAAGTCACCAATGAAAAGGCCTTCGTGGCAGACCTCGGTGCCGACTCGCTCGACACTGTTGAATTGGTGATGGCACTGGAAGACGAATTCGGCATCGAGATCCCTGACGAAGACGCCGAAAAGATCACCACGGTGCAAAACGCCATCGACTACGCCAACACCCACCAGAAGGCCTGAGCGGCGCATTGCGCCTGACTCAAGCGATCAGCAGAAGGTTTTTTACGCATGAGCCGTCGTCGCGTTGTCGTGACCGGCCTGGGTTGCGTCAGCCCCGTGGGCAACACGGTGGCCGATTCCTGGGCCAATCTCCTTGCCGGCCAATCCGGCATTGACCTCATCACCAAGTTCGATGCGTCGAACTTTGCCTGCAAGATTGCGGGTGAGGTCAAAGGCTTGGACCTGGAGTCGTACATCAGCGCAAAGGATGCGCGCGCGATGGATTCCTTTATCCACTTTGGCATTGCCGCGGCTGCGCAGGCAGTGCAGGACGCTGGCTTGCCAACGGGCGAGGCGCTGGATGAGGACCTGGCCACGCGCATTGCGTGTGTCATCGGCTCTGGCATTGGCGGCCTGCCATTGATCGAAAACACCCATGCTGAACTGGTCAGTCGCGGGCCTCGGCGCATCACGCCGTTTTTTGTGCCTGCATCGATCATCAACATGGTGGCTGGCCATGTGTCCATGCGTTTCGGCTTCAAGGGGCCTAACCTAGCTGTAGTGACAGCCTGTACCACGGGCCTGCATTGCATTGGCGAAGGTGGGCGCATGATCGAATACGGGGACGCCGACATTGTGGTGGCCGGTGGAACCGAGGCGACTGTCTCTCCACTCGGCATTGGCGGCTTTGCTGCCATGCGTGCTCTCTCCACCCGAAATGACGATCCCAAGACCGCGTCTCGGCCCTGGGACAAGGACCGTGACGGTTTTGTGCTGGGCGAGGGTGCCGGGGTGATGGTGCTGGAAGAATACGAGCACGCCAAAGCCCGCGGCGCCAAGATCTATGCCGAGCTCAGCGGTTTTGGCATGAGTGCAGATGCAGGCCACATGACAGCCCCCAACATGGATGGCCCTCGCCGCGCAATGCTCAGTGCCTTGCGCAATGCGGGTGTGAATGCTGATCAGGTCGACTACCTGAATGCTCATGGCACGTCCACACCTTTGGGTGACCTAAACGAAACGAATGCCATCAAGGCGGCCTTGGGCGAGCATGCATACAAGACCGTGATCAGTTCGACCAAATCCATGACCGGCCATTTGCTGGGTGGAGCGGGTGGAGTTGAAAGTGTGTTCACCGTGCTGGCCCTGCACGAGCAGAAGATTCCTCCTACTATCAATCTCTTCAATCAGGATCCTGAGTGTGATCTGGACTACTGCGCCAACACTGCGCGGGACATGAAGATCAATGTCGCGGTCAAAAACAATTTCGGTTTTGGTGGCACCAACGGAACGTTGGTATTCAAGCGCATCTGAAGGCACTGAATACTCTTGGTTTTTCTGGCCGAGCTCGTGCTCTTTGTGAGCATTTGGCTTTTGTCGGCTCGCAAGAGCTATACATCGTAGAAATCCAGCCACTTTCTTTGCACGTGTGTGGGCCGGAATGAGCCGAATCTCGCGGCGACCGCCTGCTGTCTCCTACCCTCTCGGGCGTAGTGCCGCATTTGCGGTGGTCTTGGTATCGCTGCTGGTCCTCGGTTTTTGTGCTTTGGCTCTTTGGTCCATTCAAGGCGCAGGGACGGCCGCACCGCTGAAGTGTGTTGCCTGGATTCTCTGGTGCCTCGCCGGGATTGGTGCTTTGCAGTGCTGGCGCGCTCAGTTTTGTGGTGCGCTGCATTGGGATGGAATCCATTGGTATCTTTTAGATCTAGACCCGAATGGGGTGTCGTGGGCACTTTCCGTGCCCCCCGACGTCTTTCTGGACTTGCAGACCCGTCTTTGGGTGTCTGTACTGCCCGCCGGGCGTAGCCGTATCTGGCTATGGTTAGAGCGTTCAAGCCAGCCAGAGCGTTGGATGGACTTGCGCCGTGCGGTATATTCGCGCGCCAGACCGGGCGCTGACAACGCTGACGAAACCGCCCCGGCCAACAGCCGTAGGGTGTGAATCCCGAGTACCCATGACTGCAATTCCGCCTTCCCCCTCTGAAGACAGCGACCTCCAACTGGTGGAGCGCACGGTAGCGGGCGATCAGCGTGCCTACGAGTTGCTGGTCATCAAATACCAGCGTCGCATCGAGCGACTCATCGGGCGCATGGTTCGTGACACCGACATCATTCCTGATATTGCGCAGGAGACTTTTATTCGGGCCTACCGCGCACTTCATCAATTTCGAGGGGATGCGCAGTTTTATACCTGGCTGTATCGGATTGCTGTCAATACCGCGAAAAAAGCGCTGATGGACATGAAGCGCAATCCGGTGATTTCAGAGAATGCCTTGCGTGGCGCTGACGATGATGATGAAACTTCCCGGCTTGGGCATGAACTAATCAGCGAAGAAACTCCCGAAACCGTACTCGCAGCCCGAGAAATTGCGCAGGCCGTGAACGCGGCGATGGAGGCATTGCCCGACGATTTGCGCCAAGCTGTAACGTTGCGCGAAATCGAAGGGCTGAGTTACGAGGAGATAGCTACCGCAATGGGTTGTCCCATCGGCACGGTGCGCTCCCGGATTTTCAGGGCGCGCGAAGCTATCTCGGCACGCGTGCGGCCTTTGCTTGAGAACCAGTCAGGCAAACGTTGGTGAGGTCATAGATATGAATCAGGCTATATCAGGTAACGACGGGTCTTTGGATAACACCATGATGATCGATGAATTGAGTCAACGTGAACAGCTCTCGGCGCTGGCGGATGGACAGCTGCAGGATGGGGAGTGGCGTGATGCTGTGTCATTTGCCTGCAGTGATCAGGGGCGGTCGACCTGGGAGCTTTATCACCTGGTAGGGGACGTGCTGCGCTCATCGGAACTAGCGCGGCCCGCGAATCCGGCGTTCATGGCCCGCTTGCGTGATCAGCTTGCGCAAGAACCCATTTCGCCGCGGACTGCCGAGCCGTTGTTGGCCGAGGTTGCTGCTCCTGGCTTGGACAGGGCTGCCAATGCATCAGTTTTTCGGTGGAAGATGGTTGCTGGCGTTGCATCGCTGGCGGCTGTTGCGGCAATTGGGTGGACGTCGCTGGCCACGTTGCAGGGTACGGGCCAGACGCCCGGGGGGCAATTGGCTTCCGCTCCTACTCGGTCGGCCACGCCTTCAGCACCGGTGGTGGCTGTGGTTGACAGCGATGGGCAGCAGGTCATGCTCCGTGACCCCCGTCTCGATGAACTTCTGGCCGCACATAAGCAGTTCGGCAGCACATCTGCATTGCAGATGCCCGCAGGATTCTTGCGCAACGCGACGTTTGAATCTCCGGGTCGCTGAGGTGGACTCTTTGCTGGATAGTTTGTGATGCTGAGAGCGGGTGATGATCACTTTTAAACTGGTGAAAAAAATCCGCAGCCTGCCTCGTGGTTGCATCGCGCTTCTGTTTGCGCTGGCGCTTGAGACCATAGGGCTATCCATGGCTGCTGCTGCGCCTGCAGCTGATTTGTCTGGTCAAGCAACGAGTCCTGTACCAGCGGTCGAACGTGATGCGGCGCAATGGATTGAACGGGTGCGCTTGGCGCCGTGTGCTCGGGCGTACACCGGAACCTTCGTGGTGTTGTCGTCAGCAGGAGCGATGGCCAGCTCGCGAATATGGCATGCCTGTGATGGCGCGCAGCAACTGGAACGCGTAGAAGCGCTCAGTGGCACACCACGCACCATTTTTCGGCGCAACGATGAGGTGCGTACATTCTTGCCGCAGTCTCGGGTGGTTCGCACAGATCAGCGTGAAGCGTCCGGCATTTTTCCGCGGGTTCCGGTCGTCAGCGGTGCTTCGATTTCTCAGTTTTATGGGGTACGCCTTTTAGGGCAAGAGAGGGTCGCGGGCCATGTGGCCGATGTGGTGTGGTTCAAGCCGCAAGACTCTCTGCGGTTCGGCTATCGGCTGTGGAGCGAGCGCGACACAGGGCTGATCGTCAAACTTCAAACGTTGGGTGGGGATGGTCGGGTGTTGGAGCAAGCCGCTTTCTCTGAGCTGGATTTGAACGCTTCGGTTCGCGCAGACCAGTTGTCTCGCATGATGGACGCTACGGCGGGTTTCAAGGTGGTCGCTCCTGCCGTGGTCAGCACCACCGCGTTGGCTGAAGGTTGGATCTTGCGCCAGCCGGTGGCGGGATTTATCGCAGTAAGTTGCCATCGTCGTTCGGTCTCTTCGTCAGAAAACGCTCCAAGTGTGCTCCAGTGTCTTTACTCGGATGGACTGGCTTCGGTATCGCTGTTTTTTGAGTCCTTCGATTCGCAGCGTCATTCCGCCGAGCCACAGGTGTCTAGCATGGGCGCTACTCAAATGCTTGCGCAGCGTGTGCCGCCAGACACTTGGGTCACAGTGGTGGGTGAGGTGCCGCTTCAGACACTGCGTCTTTTTGCAGGTCAGCTTGAGCGCGCTCGCTGAGTTTTCGCACCATTCCAACCCACTATTGCCGCGGGGACCAAGCGCCATTGGAGTCGGGCGGTCTGAATGGTCATCCGGCGGTGGCTGTGTGCTTGGGAACCAAATCGCTGCACACTCTTCACATCACACACAGTTTGTTGACAGCAGTCGCTAGCAATCATGAAAGGTCAATGATGCCAAAGTTTGTTTGGGATACGCTGCGCTCCGCAGCACTCGTCAGTGTTTTTGCCGGAGCATCCAGTGTGTTGGTGTTGCCGCATGGAGTCGCGAACGCGCAGCCGTCTGCAGTGGTAAGAGGGTTACCCGACTTCACGGACTTGGTGGACCAGGTAGGCCCTTCCGTCGTCAACATCCGAACGGTGGAAAAAGCCGCTGCCCGCGGCAACACCAACGGTATGGATGAAGAGATGTTGGAGTTTTTCCGCCGTTTCGGCGTGCCCATTCCGAATGCGCCTCGCCAGCAGCGGCCACAGCGTCCACAACAGGAGGAAGATCCCCAGCCCCGCGGCGTGGGATCAGGCTTCATTCTGACGGGCGATGGTTTTGTCATGACAAACGCCCACGTGGTGGAAGGTGCGGACGAGGTCATCGTCACCCTCACCGACAAGCGTGAGTTCAAGGCCAAGCTCGTCGGCGCAGACAAGCGCACGGATGTCGCGGTAGTGAAGATTGAAGCGTCCGGACTGCCCGCGGTGAAAGTGGGTGATGTCAGCCGCCTTCGCGTTGGAGAGTGGGTAATGGCGATTGGCTCGCCTTTCGGCCTGGAGAACACGGTCACAGCAGGCATCGTGAGTGCTAAGCAGCGTGACACAGGCGACTACCTGCCTTTCATCCAGACGGATGTCGCCATCAACCCCGGTAACTCAGGTGGGCCACTCATCAACATGCGTGGTGAAGTGGTCGGTATTAATAGCCAGATCTATTCGCGTTCAGGCGGCTTCATGGGGATCTCGTTTGCGATCCCCATGGACGAGGCAATCCGCGTAAGCGAGCAGTTGCGTGCTTCAGGACGCGTCACCCGCGGGCGCATCGGTGTGCAGATTGGTCAAGTCACCAAGGATGTTGCGGAATCCATTGGCCTTGGCAAGGCGCAGGGCGCACTGGTGACAGGCGTGGAGACGGGTTCGCCTGCGGACAAGGCAGGCGTGGAGCCGGGAGACATCATCACGCGCTTCGACGGCAAGCCGATCGAGAAGGTGGCGGACCTGCCGCGCCTCGTGGGCAATACCAAACCGGGCAATAAGAGCACGTTGACGGTTTTCCGACGGGGAGCCTCGCGTGACCTGGCTATCACGATTGCCGAAATAGAGGCGGACAAGCCCGCTGTGGCAAAGGCGCCGGAGCGTGAGGAGAAGCCTAAGGCGTCAGTGGCCGCGCAACAGATTGGTTTGGCCGTGATGGAGTTGACCGATGCTCAGAAGAAAGAGCTGAAGCTTCGAGGTGGTGTCGCAGTCACGGCGGCGACGGATGCTGCTGCGCGTGCGGGGCTGCGGGAAGGTGACATCATCTTGTCGATCGCCAACACGGAAGTCTCAGGAGTCAAGGAATTCGAGACCGCATTGAGCAAGGCCGACAAGAGCAAGCCCATCAACATTTTGTATCGCCGTGGAGAGTGGGCGCAGTATGCGTTGATTCGACCCGCTCGTTGAGGATTGCGGTCGTTTGCGAACGGCTTGAATCCCTGCTTGAATGCGGGGGCTTTCGCTGCTCCCCGACCCTGGACGAATACTTCCAGCAGTTTCTGAGATCGAGTTAGATGTTAGCCTGCGCTAACTTTGTGCTTGATCTTGGATCAAATTCGATAGAATAGAGGCCTCTGTTCAATGCCAATTGCATATCGACGGGTGCCACGTTCACGATGCGGGATGTTTCTGTGCAATACACAGGTGATCCACAGCTCACCCACAAGTTGTCCAGCGTTGTTGCTGATGCAACTGTGAATAAGCTGTGTATAAAATCCTTGTTGCAGCTTGGCAACTCCCCTCAGGTGCAGATTGCTCGGGCTTTCTCCGACGGGCTTTTTGCCTACAATGAAGATCCAACTATCGCAGTTGCCAATGATTGTTGGTTCAGGGCGCGTCGCCATTCGACGCGCCCTTTTTTCTTGTGCGCATTGTTTTAATTCAATCACTTGACGCTTTCCGTTGATGAACAACATCAGAAATTTTTCCATCATTGCGCACATCGACCATGGCAAGTCGACGCTTGCCGACCGCTTGATTCAGCGCTGCGGAGGCTTGTCAGATCGTGATATGGAGGCTCAGGTTCTGGACTCGATGGACATCGAAAAAGAGCGTGGGATAACCATCAAGGCGCAGACCGCGGCGCTGCAATACAAGGCGCAGGATGGGCAGGTCTACAACCTCAATCTGATCGACACGCCGGGCCATGTCGACTTCTCGTATGAGGTGAGCCGTTCGTTGTCTGCATGCGAGGGCGCGCTGCTCGTCGTCGATGCCTCTCAGGGCGTAGAAGCGCAGACCGTTGCGAACTGCTACACCGCATTGGATCTGGGTGTCGAGGTGGTGCCGGTGCTCAACAAGATGGATCTACCCAATGCTGATCCCGACAATGCGAAGGTTGAGATCGAAGATGTGATCGGCATCGACGCGACCGATGCGATACCCTGCTCCGCCAAGACCGGGATGGGTATTGATGAGATCCTTGAAGCCATTGTGGCTAAGGTGCCTGCGCCGCGCGGTAATGCCGATGGGCCGCTGCGCGCGATGATTATCGACAGCTGGTTTGACAGCTACGTGGGCGTGGTGATGCTGGTGCGCGTGGTCGATGGCCGTTTGCTCAAGGGCGAGCGCATCAAGATGATGGCCAGTGGTGCGGTGTACAACGCGGACAACCTCGGCGTGTTCACGCCTGCCAACGAGCCGCGCAACTCGCTCGATGCAGGCCAGGTGGGCTACATCATCGCCGGCATCAAGGAGCTGCAAGCCGCCAAGGTGGGCGACACGATCACGCTCGAAAAGAAACTGCCGAACAATGCGGGCCCCGCCGCTGAGGCGTTGCCAGGCTTCAAGGAAATCCAGCCCCAGGTGTTTGCTGGTTTGTACCCCACCGAAGCAAGTGAATACGACTCTCTGCGCGATGCGCTGGAAAAGCTCAAGCTCAATGATGCGTCGTTGCACTACGAACCCGAGGTAAGCCAGGCGCTCGGTTTTGGTTTCCGCTGTGGGTTCTTGGGGCTTTTGCACATGGAAATTGTGCAAGAGCGTCTGGAGCGGGAGTTCGACCAGGATCTCATTACGACCGCTCCCAGCGTGGTCTATCAGGTGGTCCGTGCCGATGGCGAAGTGATCATGGTCGAGAACCCTTCCAAGATGCCAGACCAAGGGCGGCTGGAAGAAATCCGTGAACCCATCGTCACGGTGCATTTGTATATGCCCCAGGACTATGTCGGTCCTGTGATGACGCTGGCCAACCAAAAGCGCGGCGTTCAGATGAACATGGCGTACCACGGTCGTCAGGTCATGCTGACGTATGAAATGCCGCTCGGTGAAATCGTGCTCGACTTCTTCGACAAACTCAAATCGGTGTCACGCGGGTACGCCTCCATGGACTACGAGTTCAAGGAATATCGTGCCTCCGACGTGGTGAAGGTCGATATTCTGCTCAATGGTGAAAAGGTGGATGCCTTGTCCATCATCGTGCACCGTTCTCAGTCCCAGTACCGCGGGCGGGCTGTGGTCGCCAAAATGCGCGAAATCATCAGCCGCCAGATGTATGACGTGGCCATCCAAGCGGCCATCGGCGCCAACATCATCGCGCGCGAGACCATCAAGGCCTTGCGCAAAAACGTGTTGGCAAAATGTTATGGCGGTGACGTCAGCCGCAAGCGCAAACTCCTCGAGAAGCAGAAAGCAGGCAAGAAACGCATGAAACAGATCGGCTCGGTTGAGGTGCCACAAGAGGCATTTTTGGCTATTTTGCAGGTGGAAGACTGATGCAGTTCATGCAAATCATCACCGCCATGGTGTTGGCGGCTTTTGCTGGCTACATCGGCGCTTGGTACATGGGTGCCATCGAAGGCAACTTTGCGCTTTTGCTGTTTCTGGCCACGGTGGTCACAGGGGCGTACTGGCTTGCCGAGCGGCTGTACTTTCTTCCCCGCCGTCGGCGGGCAGCGCAGGCCATCGAAGACGCCGCCGCACAACGTCGCGCCGAACTGGATCGCATGGGCATTCGGCAAGTGGATGTGGATGCCCAAGAAGCTAAGGGGCGTATTCTCATGCAGCCCTGGTGGCTGGACTGGACAGCGGGCCTGTTCCCGGTAATTGCCGCTGTGTTCTTTTTGCGTTCGTTTCTGTTTGAACCGTTCAAGATTCCTTCGGGGTCCATGATTCCGACCTTGTTGGTCGGCGACCTCATTCTGGTGAACAAATTCACCTATGGCGTCCGCCTTCCGGTGATCCATACCAAGATCATCGAGGGCAACAAGCCAGAGCGGGGTGATGTGCTGGTGTTTCGCTACCCTCCGCAACCGAGCCTGGATTACATCAAGCGGGTTGTAGGTGTGCCGGGCGACGAGGTTGCCTACATCAACAAGCGCCTGACGATCAACGGGCAAGCCGTGGACACCAAAGCAGCGCCCGATTTTTTTGAAGAAGATTCCATGCGCTATTTCAAGCAGTTTGAAGAGCAGCTGGGGAACCGGCCTCATCGGCTGCTGAACAATCCGGATGTGCCCGCCTTTGTGCAGGGTGCTAGCAATTTTGCCTACCGAGACAACTGCCGCTACAGTGTCGAAGGCGTCACCTGCAAGGTGCCTGAAGGCCACTACTTCATGATGGGCGACAACCGGGACAACTCTCTGGATTCGCGGTATTGGGGGTTTGTGCCTGAGGGCAATATTGTCGGAAAAGCCTTTTTTGTCTGGATGAATTTCGGTAGTCTCAAGCGAATTGGTCCATTTCATTGAGCGGGATCCGTCGCAGAACACAAGGAGAGGGTAGGTTATGAAATTGCATCGCACAACCAGTCGGTCGCGTCAGCGCGGTTTGTCATTCATTGGGCTCGTTTTTTTCGGGGTATTTGCAGTTGCCGCTTTCGCTGTTGGCGGTCAGTCGGTGCCCATCTTCCTGGAGAACGTAGCCATTAAAAAAGCTGCGGAAAAGGCAAAGCTCGAAGGCACAGTTCCAGGGATCAGAGCGGCATTTGATCGGGCTGCGGCTATTGACGACATCACGTCGATCAAAGGCAGTGACCTTGAAATCACGAAGCGCGGCGACAAAACCGTGGTGGGATTCAAGTACTCGCGTGAAATCGCGCTGGCGGGCCCGGCCTTCCTCGTTTACCGCTTTGAAGAGCAGACCAAATAAGTGCATCCTGGCCTTTTAGCGCTGCAGGACCGTCTGCAGCATGTTTTTTCCGATCCGTCCCTCCTTCAGCGCGCCACCACGCACCGCAGTTTTTCTGCGGACCACAATGAGCGGCTGGAGTTTCTGGGTGATTCCGTTCTGAATCTGGCCGTGGCAAGCCTTCTGTACCAGCGGCTGTCGGCACTACCGGAAGGAGACCTTTCGCGGGTGCGGGCCAACCTGGTCAAGCAAGACACCTTGCACCAGTTGGCTTTGCGGTTGAAAGTTTCTGAGGTTTTGCGTCTGGGCGAGGGCGAAGCCAAGTCTGGTGGGCAGCAGCGGCCCTCCATCCTTGCGGATGCACTGGAGGCGTTGATCGGTGCGGTCTATCTGGATGCGGGATATGCCAGCGCCGAGGCGTTGGTTCACCGCTTGTTTCAGGGCGTGGAGATCAACCCGCAGATGCAGGCAGCCTCCAAGGACCCGAAAACCGCGTTGCAGGAGTGGCTGCAGGGCCGCAAAATGAAGCTGCCGCAGTACAAAGTGGTCGCCACCGTAGGCGCCGCGCACCGCCAGACCTTTGATGTTGAGTGCGATATTCCTGAATTGGGCCTCACCGAGCGCGGCATTGGTGGCTCCCGCCGGGCGGGCGAACAGGCCGCTGCGGAGGCCATGCTGGCCACATTGAAAGCAAAGAAATTATGAATGATGCTACCAAAGATGTAGCTGGTGACGCAGGTGCAGAAAGCGCTCCGGTGCAAAATGATCTGGAAGCCATGTTGGCAGCAGCGGGCGCTCCGGCGGCTGTGCCGGGCCAACGCTGTGGCGTGATCGCCATTGTGGGCAAGCCCAACGTGGGCAAGTCCACGTTGCTCAATGCCCTGGTGGGCCAGAAGATCAGCATCACCTCGCGCAAGGCGCAGACCACGCGCCACCGCATCACGGGCATCCGCACGCGCGAGCAGACGCAGTTCATTTTTGTGGACACCCCGGGTTTCCAAACCCGGCACGCCACAGCGCTCAACAAATCGCTGAACAAAACCGTGATGGGTGCGATTGGTGACGTGGATCTGATCCTCTTCGTCGTCGAGGCAGGCAACTTCACGCTGGCCGATGCCAAGGTGCTCTCGCTGTTCAAGCCTGGCATTCCCACGCTGCTGCTGGCCAACAAGCTCGACATGGTGCACCGCCGCGCTGAACTGGCTCCCTGGCTCAAGAGCATGCAGGAGCGCCACCCGTTTGCCGAATTCGTGCCCATGTCCGCCAAGAACAAGGGCGACATCGAGCGCCTGTTTGGCATCTGCGCCAAGTACCTGCCCGAGCAGGCTTGGTGGTATGGCGAAGAAGAATTGACGGACCGTAGCGAAAAGTTTCTGGCTTCCGAAACCGTGCGCGAAAAGCTGTTCCGCTTCACCGGCGACGAACTGCCCTACACCTCGACGGTCGTCATCGACAAGTTCGAGGAAGAAGCCAGCAAGGCGCACAAGCGCATGGTCAAGATCGCCGCCACCATCGTGGTCGAGCGCGACAACCACAAGATGATGGTCATCGGCGACAAGGGCGAGCGCCTCAAACGCATCGGCACCGAAGCGCGGCAAGAGCTGGAAAAGCTCATGGACGCCAAGGTGTTCCTGGAGCTGTGGGTCAAGGTGCGCTCTGGCTGGGCCGACGATGAGGCGCGCGTGCGCTCGTTCGGCTACGAGTGATTTCCCCACTGAGTTGCCTGCGGCGCTTTCCCCTCAGGGGGACGACGACGTCAGCGGGCGGGCAAGGCCCGTTCCGCGACATCCGCTGGCGTGGCCTGCCGCGCGGCCTTCTGATCAGTGAGCGCCAGGGCGGTTTCGGGGAATGCGCCTGGCGTTCGAGTGAAGTGAATCTTGTTTTAAAGAGAATCGGCCTCCAGCGCTTGGCAGTTAAGCGCGATCAGCTATCTATTACATAGCGACCCATGCCTGTGCGCCGTGTCTCCGATGAACCCGCCTTCGTGCTGCACAGCTACGACTGGAGCGAGTCCAGCCTGATCCTGGAAGTGTTCTGCCGGCGCCAGGGCCGCGTGGCGCTGGTGGCCAAGGGCGCCAAAAAGCCCACCTCCAACTTTCGCCCTGTGCTGCTGCCGTTGCAGCCCGTGCTGGTGACGTACACGCTCACCGGCGATGGCAATGCCGACATCCACACCCTGAAGGGCGCCGAATGGGTGGGCGGCCATGTGATGCCCACGGGCGATGCGCTGCTGTCGGGCATGTACCTCAACGAGCTGCTGCTGCGCCTGCTGGCGCGCGCCGATCCGCACCCTGCACTGTTCGATGCCTATGCTGGCGTGGTGCGTGTGCTGGCCAGCGAACATGGCGATGCGCTAGAGCCCGTGTTGCGCAGCTTCGAGCTGCTGCTGCTGCGCGAGATCGGCTTGCTGCCGGGCCTGGATGCTCAGACCATGACGTTGGAGCCCTTGCAACGCCACCACGCGCTACACGCTGGTGGCCGAAGGCGGGCTGCGCGCAGCGTCAACGCAGACCGCGCAAGCCTGCTCGGCAGCCAGTGGCAGGCGCTGCAGCGCGCGCTGGACGACGATGCAGCCAGCTACACCGCCACCTTGCGCGCCTGCGCGCCGGTGGCCGCAGAACTCAAACCCCAGTTGCGCGCTCTGCTGCAATACCATTGCGGCAGTCCCATGCTGCGCACCCGCCAGCTCATGATCGATCTGCAGGCCCTATGACACCACACCTCACGCACCACCGCACCGCACCGCCCTCTCGGTCAACGTCAACAAAGTCGCCCTGGTGCGCAACACGCGCCACCTGGGCATTCCCAGCGTCACGCGCGCGGCCGAGCTGTGCCTGCAGGCCGGGGCTCAGGGCATCACGGTGCACCCCCGGCCCGACGAGCGCCACATCCGCAGCCAGGACGTGTTCGAGCTGGCCACGCTGATGAAGGCCTGGCCCGACCGCGAATACAACATCGAGGGCAATCCGTCGCAGAACCTGATGGACTTCATCCGCGAGGTTCGCCCGCACCAGGCGACCTTTGTGCCCGACAGCGAAGACCAGTTCACCAGCGACCACGGCTGGAGCTTTCCGCAGGATGCCGAGCGCCTGGCGCCCCTGATCGCCGAGTGCAAGGCGTTGGGCGTGCGCGTGAGCCTGTTCATGGACCCGGTGCCCGAGCAGATGGCCGCCGCCAAGGCCGTGGGCGCTGACCGCGTGGAGCTGTACACCGAGCCCTATGCCGCCGCCTGGGGCACACCCCAGCAAGACGGTCGAAATCAAGCGCTACGCCGCCGCCGCCCAGGCCGCGCTGGATGTCGGGCTGGGCGTGAACGCGGGCCACGACCTCAACCGCGACAACCTCGCCGCCTTTGTGCGCGAGGTGCCGGGGGTGCTCGAAGTCTCGATTGGCCATGCCTTGATGGCCGATGCGCTGGAGTTGGGCTATGCGACTGCGGTGACAGCGTACTTGGGTTGCATCGAGGCGGGTTTTGCATCGCAGACAAGCAATTCCTGATTTGATAGCTGCTAGCGCTTGATAGATAAGCGCTAGGAGCCAATTTCATTCAAAAAATCATGATCTACGGCATTGGCACCGACATCTGCGACGTGCGCCGCATCGCGGCCAGCCTGGAGCGCCATGGCGACCGCTTTGCCCAAAAGGTGTTGGCCGAAGGTGAGCTGATCACCTGGCGCGAGCGCAGTGCGCGCTGGCCCGACCGGGGTCTGCGCTATCTGGCCACGCGGTTCTCCGCCAAGGAGGCCTTCAGCAAAGCCATTGGCCTCGGTATGCGCATGCCCATGACTTGGCGCCACTGCGAGGTGGCCAAGCTGCCGAGCGGCCAGCCCGTGATCGTGCTGCATGGCGCGCTCAAGGAATGGTTCGATGCCAAAGGGCTGAAGGCGCACCTGAGCGTGACCGACGAAACCGACTATGCCGCCAGCTTCTGTGTGGTAGAGAAATCTGATTAAAAATGGGCTCTAGCGCTTGATGGATAAGCGCTAGTAGCTATGTATTAAATAGCAACCTGATGTTTGACACCCTATGACCGAACACGCCCCCCTCATCCTCGACGTGGCAGGCCTTGAGCTGACCGCTGCCGACCGCCGCCGCCTGGCCCACCCGTTGACTGGCGGCGTCATCCTGTTCGCCCGCAACTGGGAAAACCGCGCACAACTGTTGCAGCTCACCAGCAGCATCAAGGCCGTGCGCGACGACCTGCTGATCTGTGTAGACCACGAAGGCGGCCGCGTGCAGCGTTTTCGCACCGATGGTTTCACGCATTTGCCGCCTATGCGCGCGCTGGGCGAAATGTGGATGGATGACGGCAAAGGCGCCAAGGCCGTGCCCGGCAGCGGTGCGCTGCGAGCCACCAACGCGGCCACGGCCGCGGGCTATGTACTGGGTACTGAACTGCGCGCCTGTGGTGTCGATTTCAGCTTTACCCCCGTGTTGGACCTGGATTGGACGGAAGATGCCCCCACGCCAGCGCAAGCGCTGGCTGCCCCCGAGGGGGCCCGGAAAGCTTGGGGCGGCCCGGCGCTTCCCGGAGCGGCGTGATCGGCGACCGTGCCTTCCACCGCGACCCGCGCGTTGTGGCGCTGCTGGCCAAAAGCCTCATGCACGGCCTGCTGCAAGCGGGCATGGCCAACTGCGGCAAACACTTTCCGGGCCACGGCTTCGTCAAGGCCGATTCGCACACCGAGGTGCCCGTGGACAAGCGCAGCCTCAAGGCCATCCTGGCCGACGACGCCGCGCCGTACCCCTGGCTCAGCAGCACGCTCACCAGCGTGATGCCCGCCCATGTGATCTACCCCAAGGTCGACAGCCGCCCGGCGGGCTTTTCGCAGCGCTGGTTGCAGGACATCCTGCGCCGCCAGATGCGTTTTGACGGCGCGATCTTCAGCGACGACCTCAGCATGGAAGGCGCCCGCCGTTTGGACGGCCAGGTGGTCAGCTACACCGATGCCGCCATTGCCGCGCTGGCTGCGGGCTGCGACCTGGTGCTGCTGTGCAACCAGAGCGTCGGCGACGGCAAGGCCGTGGATGAATTGATAGATGGCCTGGACGCTGCGCTTTCAAAGGGCCAATGGCAGCCCAGCGTGGACAGTGAGTCCCGCCGGTTGGCACTGCTGCCGGAAACCCTGCCCCAGCCCTGGGACGACCTGATGTATCAGCCCGCGTATCTGCAGGCTCTGGATTTGCTGCCCTGAACGCGTGAGCGTGCCAGCGGTCCTCCGGACGGGGTGCGCCGATATTTCCACATCGGCTGCAGCGGGGGGGGCAGCCGACAGGGTTCCAGTCCGACGCCTTCTAGGGCGTATTGAAAGGCCCGGGCACCACTGGCGCTGGAGCCGCCACTGAGGCCGTTGCGGCACCCTCGATGGGCTCAGCGGCGGGTGCTGGTGGCGGTGGTACGCCATTGAACCTGCGCACCACGCGCTGAAAAATCAGCGAGTTGGGTATCTGCAGCCACGCACCGCCATGGGCCGCTGTGTGGTGCACTTCGCCGTGGTCTTCGAGGGTGGTGTAGAGCAGGTTGATGTCTACCACCCGGCCTTTGGCACCCGGTTTTTCTGCCGTATCCAAAACTTCGATGTAGTCCCCGATGCGGTACGGGCGGACCGTAAAGATCAGCAGCGCGCAAAACAGGTTGGACAACACGCTCCACGCGGCAAAAAACGCGACGGCCCCCACGGTGGCAAACCCGGTGAAGGCCGTCCACAGCACTGTGGCCGACACCCCCATGCGCTCCAGCACCAGCAGCACAGCGCTGGCGATGATGAGCCAGCGAATCAGGCCGTTGATGGGCACCAGCAATTCGTCGGGCAATTGGTAGTGCGCGCTTGCGCGGCGTACCAGGCGGCGCAAACTGCGCTGCAGCAGCCAGGCCACGAACACGATCAACAGGATTTGCACGCCGGGGACGATGACTTCGAGCCAGTCCTGCACCCAGTCGGGCAGGCGGTCAGTCAGGACCTGCATGCGCGAAGCCGCAGTGCGGGCGTTGCGCTCGGTCGCGCTGAATGAAAAAGCAGAAAAGAAACTCAATTGCGCAATTGCTCCACGGTGTCCATTTGCATTTCAAAACTGAAGAAACGATTGCGGCCCTGCGCCTTGGCGGCATACAGGGCCTGGTCGGCGCGCATGATCATGCTCTCGGCGTTGGTGCTGTCGTCTGGTACGCAGGTGGTGATGCCACCCGACAGCGTCAGCGTGTCGCCCAACGGTGAATCAGCGTGCGCAATGGCGCGCACCTTCAGCAACTGCCCCAACGCCCGCGCAAAGGTCATGGCGCCCGAGCGGGGGGTGTTGGGCAGGATGAGCGCAAACTCCTCGCCGCCATAACGCGACGCCACATCGCGCGGGCGCACACACACCTCGCGCAGCAGACGGCCCACTTCCTTCAGGCAGGCGTCGCCTTGCACATGGCCGCTGGCGTCGTTGAACAGCTTGAAGTGGTCCAGATCGCACAGCATGAGCGTAAGAGGCGTGCCATCACGGCGTGCTGACAAAATCTCGTTGTGCAGAATGCGGTCAAACCCGCGGCGGTTGACGAGACCCGTGAGGGCGTCGACCTCCACCATTTCGTTCAGACGCAGGTTGGCCGCATGCAATTCGGCGGACATCGACACCAACCTGCGGCGCATGTCCAGCAGACGCCGCATGGCTCGCAGCTTGGCCATCAGCACAATGGGCTTGACGGGTTTGACGAGATAGTCGTCGCCGCCCACTTCAATGCCACGCCACACGTCCAGCTCGTTGTCCAGACCCGACAGGAAGATGATGGGTGTCCAGTCTCCCGCTTCGCTTTCGCGCATCTGCTGGGCCACCCAGTAACCATCCTCGCCCGGCAGTTTGATGTCCAGAAGCACCAGGTCGGGCCGATGGGCTTTGAACAGTTGCAGCGCGGTCCGGCCTTCAGGGGCTTCAAAGATGTCCGCTACGCCAGCCCGCTGCAGTTCGGCGACCAGGGCTGCCCTGACCGAGCGCTGGTCTTCCACCACCAGCACCGAGAAGCCTCCACCCGAGGGCGAGGCCTCGGTGACGGGGTAGGGAACGCTGCTGGGCGTGAAGGGCACGGTGGCGACTCCTGGGACCGGTAAAACAGCGTGATCTGATGGGCAAGGCGCCCTCTCAGGACTCCCGGCGCAGGGCGGGGAACAGGATCACGTCGCGGATGCTGGGGCTGTCGGTCAACAGCATCATGAGTCGATCAATACCAATACCGCAACCCCCTGTCGGTGGCATACCGTATTCGAGCGCGCGCACAAAGTCGTGGTCGTAGAACATGGCTTCGTCGTCACCGCTGTCCTTGGCGGCCACCTGGGCATGGAAGCGGGCGGCCTGGTCTTCGGCGTCGTTCAGCTCGCTGAAGCCGTTGCCGAATTCGCGGCCGGTGATGTACAGCTCAAACCGCTCGGTGACCTCCGGGCGCGTGTCATTGGCGCGCGCCAGGGGCGAGATCTCGGTGGGGTGTTCCATGATGAAAGTGGGCTGCCACAGCTTGTCTTCCACAGTTTCTTCAAAGTAAAGTACCTGCAGGCTGGCCAGCGTGCGGCTAGAGAGCTTGTTCTTTTCTTCGCTCAGGCCCAGCTTCTTGAGCGCGCTGATCAGCCAGGCAGCGTCATCTACGTGGGCACCCGCTTCGGTGTACTGAAAGATCGCTTCGCGGATGGTCAGGCGCGCAAACGGCTGGGTCAGGTCCACTGCGCGGCCCTGGTAGGTCATCTGCAGCGAACCCGTGGCCTTCATCGCCACTTCACGGATCAGTGTCTCGGTGAAGTCCATCAGGTCCAGGTAGTTCCAGTACGCCGCGTAGAACTCCATCATGGTGAACTCGGGGTTGTGGCGCACCGAGATACCTTCGTTGCGGTAACTGCGGTTGATTTCGAACACGCGCTCGAAGCCTCCCACGATCAGGCGCTTGAGGTAGAGCTCTGGAGCGATTCGCAGGTACATCTCCTGCTCCAGCGCGTTGTGGTGCGTGACGAATGGCTTGGCGTTGGCGCCGCCCGGGATGGGGTGCAGCATGGGCGTCTCGACTTCAAGAAAGCCGTGGCTCACCATGAATTCGCGCAGGCCACTCACGGCCTTGCTGCGCGCCATGAAGCGCTTGCGGGCGTGCTCGTCGGTGATCAGGTCCACATAACGCTGGCGGTACTTCTGCTCCTGGTCGGCCATGCCGTGGAACTTGTCGGGCAGCGGGCGCAGGCTCTTGGTCAACAAACGCAGGCTGGTCACCTTGACCGAAAGCTCTCCGGTCTTGGTCTTCATCAGCGTGCCCTCGGCACCTACGATGTCGCCCAGGTCCCAATGCTTGAACGCCGTGTAAAGGTCTTCGCCCAAGGCATCGCGGGTGACGTACAGCTGAATGCGTCCGCCCACTGCACCCAGCGAGCCGTCTTGCACCGTGGCAAAACTGGCCTTGCCCATGACGCGCTTTAGCATCATGCGGCCGGCAACGGAGACGGTCACTGGAGTGGCCTCCAGTGCTTCGTTGGTAGCGTCGCTGTGGTCCAGATGCAGTTGTGCGGCCTTGTGGGCGGGTTTGAAATTGTTGGGAAACGCCACGCCGCCGCCCGCGGCTTGGGACTCGCGCAAGGCGCGAAGCTTCTCGCGGCGCTCGGCGATGAGCTGGTTTTCGTCCTGGGGCGCGGGTGCGGGGTTCTGTTCAGACATGGGCCGGGAGTGCGGTAGGGAAATGGATTGGGGCTGCGGAAAGCGTCCGCGCTGCGGGCAACATGCCCACTGCACGCGCCGACGTTTGAAGGGCGGCGCTCCGAAACAGCGAAACCCCGGATTTTAGGGCTTCTGCCTGGGTCCTGGGTTGCCCCATACCGCTGTCGCAGTCCGGGCAATGATGCGCAGGTCGAGCCACAGCGTACGGGTGCGCACGTATTCGCAGGCGTAGTGCAGCTTGGCGGGCAAGATTTCGTGCACGTAGGTGTGCTCAGGGTCGCTGCTTTGTGCCAGCAGCATGCTCTCGTCGCGAAACGCCAGCGAGGCCAGGTCGGTGATGCCAGGCCTTACGCTCAGCACCTGCAGCGCCACCTCGGGTGGGTACAGAGCCACATAGCGGGGAACCTCAGGCCTGGGGCCCACCACGCTCATGTCGCCCAGCAGCACGTTGGCAAACTGGGGCAGCTCATCCAGCTTGGTACGGCGCAGGAAGTGGCCCGCGCGTGTTATGCGCGCATCGGCTCCGACGGTGATGGCAGGTCCTGCCTGGTCTGCTCCCACGCGCATGGTGCGGAACTTGGCAATGCGAAAGTGTCGACCTTGGCGTCCCACGCGGGTCTGCCGGTACAGCATGGGCCCAGGCGAATCCAGTCGCACCCACAGCGCCAGCACGGCGAGCAGTGGCGAAAGCGCCAGGAGTGCGCTGGCGGCAAACAGGATGTCGAAGAGCCGCTTGGCCATCAGTGAGCGATGCGTGCGTTCAACCACCTAGCAACGCGTGCAGCGCAGCAATGACACGATCCTGGTCGGCATCGCTCATGGCGGTAAACAGTGGCAGGCTCACCATGCCAAGGTATGCCGCGTCGGCGGCGGGAAACTGCTCGGGCGTCAGGCCATAGCGGTCGCGCCAATAAGGGTGGCGGTGCAAGGGAACGTAGTGCACGCTGGTTCCGATACCCCGATCCGCAAGCCCCTGGATGAGGACGTCACGACCGATGCGTGCCTGCGGGGCCAGCCGCACCACATAAAGGTGCCAAGCGTGCTGGTCGCCCGCTGGCGCGGTGGCTGGCAGTACGAGGGGCAGGGTTGCCAGCGCGGCGTGGTAACGCTGCGCCAGTGTTTCGCGTCGCCGCACGAACTGCGGCAGGCGAGCCAGTTGCACAACTCCCATGGCGGCAGCAACATCCGTCATGTTGTATTTGAAGCCGGGGGCTACCACCTCGTAGTACCAGGCTGGTGTTTTAGAGGTGAAGCGGTCGAACGCATCGCGGTTCATTCCGTGCAGGCGCATCACGCGCATGCGCTGGGCCAGGGCCTCGTCGCGTGTCACGGCCATGCCGCCTTCGCCGGTGGTGATGGTCTTGTTGGCGTAGAAGCTGAACACCGTCACATCCGACGCCAGCTGCCCCACCAGCGTGCCACGCCAGCTGGTGGGCAGCGCATGCGCGGCGTCTTCCACCACTTTCAGCCCGTGCTCATGGGCAATCGCCAGGATAGCGTCCATGTCGCACGCCAGGCCGCCGTAGTGCACCGGCATGATGGCCTTCGTGCGGGGGGTGATCGCAGCGCGCACCCGGGCCGGGTCCATGTTCAAAGTGACTGGATCGACATCCACCAGCACTGCATCGGCGCCCAGGTAGCGCACCACCTCCACCGTGGCCGTGAAGGTGAGCGTGGGGGCGATCACTTCATCGCCCGGGCCAATCCCCAGCGCTTCCAGCGCAAGGTGCAGGCCCGCGGTGGCCGAATTGACGGCCACGCTGTGCAGGCCGCCGCCCAGGTAGTCGGTGAAGGCGGATTCGAACTTTTTGGCCGTGGGGCCGGTGGTCACCCAGCCCGAGCGCAAGGCTTCAGTCACCGCAGCAATTTCTGCCTCACCAATGTCAGGGCGGGCGAAGGGCAAAAACGGAAGGGTGGTGCTCGATGCGTGGGTCATGCGTTCTCCGGCGTGGCGGGTCGACGGCCAATGGGGAGGTACTCCAGGCCCGCCCCCTGGACCGTAGCGGGGTCGAACAGGTTGCGTCCATCCACCACGATGGGTTGGCGCAAGGCGCTGGCGAGGAAGGCAAAGTCAGGGCTGCGGAACTCTTTCCATTCCGTGACGATGACCAAGGCATCGGCCCCATGCAGCGCGGCGTGGGCGCTGTCGGCATAGTTCAGGCGGGCGTGCGGCGGCCACTGGGCCTGTGCTGCGGCCATGGCTTGCGGGTCGTATGCGGCCACGTTGGCGCCGCGTTCCAGCAGACCTTGCACCAGCGTTAAGCTGGGCGCCTCGCGCAGGTCGTCGGTGCCGGGCTTGAAGGCCAGGCCCCACACCGCAAAGCGCAAGCCGTCCAGCCTGGAGCCGAAGCGTGCCGTGATTTTGTCGAGCAGCACCTGTTTTTGCCTTTCGTTGACGGACTGAACGGCTTGCAAGATCTGCAGCGGCTGCCCGGCGGCCTCGCCTGTGCGGATCATCGCGCGCACGTCCTTGGGAAAACACGAACCGCCGTAGCCCGTGCCCGCATACAAAAAATGCGTGCCGATGCGCGGGTCGGAGCCTATCCCGATGCGCACGTTCTCGATGTCGGCTCCCAGCTTTTCGGCCAGCAGCGCCAGCTCGTTCATGAAGCTGATGCGCGTGGCCAGCATGGCGTTCGCGGCGTACTTGGTGAACTCGGCGCTGCGAACGTCCATCTCGATGAGGCGCTCGCGGTTGCGCATGAAGGGGGCATACAGCGTGCGCATCAACGCCGTGGCGCGCTCGTCGTCGCTGCCCACAATCACGCGGTCGGGCCGCATGAAATCCTGCACTGCCGAACCTTCCTTGAGGAACTCCGGGTTGGACACCACCGAAAAATCCGCTGGCAGGCCGCGCGCAGCCAGCGTCTGAGCCAGCGTGTGGCGGACCTGCTCGGCCGTACCCACAGGTACCGTGCTCTTGTTCACGATGAGCTTGTAGCCTGCCATGTGCTCACCCACCGAGCGCGCTGCCGCCAGCACGTGCTGCAGGTCGGCAGAACCGTCTTCTTGCGGTGGTGTGCCCACAGCGATGAAGACCACGCTGCCGTGCGCTATGGCCTCGGCAATATCGGTGGTAAAGCGCAGGCGTCCCCCTTGGACGTTGCGGCGCACCACGTCGTCCAGCCCAGGCTCGTGGATGGGAATGCCGCCTTGCTGCAGCGTCTCGATGCGGGTGGCATCTCGGTCCAGGCAAACCACGTGGTTGCCCATTTCAGCCAGGCAGGCGCCTGTGACCAGCCCCACATAGCCCGTGCCGATGACGGTGATTTTCATGATGACGACGTACGCAATATAGGTTTCACGGCCCAACTCAGTCGGTGGGTGCGGGCCAGGGGGACGACCGCAGGCAGCAATGCCGCCACGGAGGACAGCAGCGCAGCGGGCAGCCGGCGCGCCAACGGGGGGGCAAGCGTGAGCCGGCGCGATGTGATGTGGGCTTGTGGGAACAGGCGCTGCACTTCGCGCAAAGGCACGCCTTGCACATCGGGGTTGCGCGGGTTATCGACGGTGAAGTCATACACCAGCACCCCTCCCCCAGGTGCCACCCACTGCCACATTTGGTGGGCGAGGGCGGTGCGAAACGAGACATCCAGCACGGAACTGAACAGCGTAAAGGCCAGCACGGCCTGCTGGCTGCCGGGTGTGATGGCGGCCAGCAGCGCATCGCCTGCGGTGATACGCACGCCAGTGGGCAAGCGCTCGCGGGCTTGTGCGGCGCGTTCGGGCTGCAACTCCAGGCCCTGCAGCAGCGCCGGTTCGGCCCCCAGCCGAATCAGGTCTTGCAGGTTGCCACCGCTGCCGCAGCCCACTTCGGTAATGTGCAGGTCCGCCAGGTTTTTCCAGCCATGGTCCAGCCATAGACGGCGCTGCGCGCGCAAGCGTTCCTGCTGGGCCTGCAGGGCTGATGCACTGGCATACAGGCTGTAGCGCTGCGCGTCGAGCGCGGCGTCACGCCGGGCATACCGCGCGGCCACGGCCTGGGGTTCTGGCGGCGTGGGCGACTGCGTGGGTGACGGCGTGTGCGCAGAGGGCTTCATCGTGTGATGCGCGCAAATTGCGCTGAAGGAATGCGGCCGCGCAGCACATCCCAAAGGCCGCGCCAGGTGCCCAGGCCGTAGGCCACGTGGTAGGCCGCGATCACCATCGGCAGCCAGGGCAGGGCGGCCCTGTGCCCGCTGACCACCGCTGCGTGTGCACTGGCGGCGGCTACATAGGCAATGTAGGTGGCGAGAAGCGCGGCCAGCGGCAGCACACTCCACGGGGCCAGCAAAACGCCGCCCAGCAAGGCTGCCACGAATGCTGCAGGCACCAGCTGGCGCGCTGAGCCCGGCTGGCCGTGTTTGCGCATCACGAACGGTCGCCAGTAGCCGTACTGGCGCTGCTGTGCGAACAGGTGCCGCAGCGAACTGCGCGGGCGGTAGTGCGAACGGATCTGGCAGCTTTGCCAGATGCGGGCTCCGCCCAGGCGCAGGCGCAGGTTGTGCTCGTCATCCTGGTTGCGCACCAGCGCTTCGTCGAACCCGCCAAAGCGCTCCAGAGTGACACGTGGCCAGCAGCCCAGATAGACCGTGTCCACGATACCTTCGTAGGTCGTGTCGCGCGAAAGTGCGCCACCCACCACCCAGCGGCTCTGGAACGCAGCGGCAATCGCCTGGCCGATAGTGCCCACACCGTCTGCCACCCAGGGGCCGCCCACGTTGTCAGCACCGGTGCGGACAAGCGTCGCCAGGCACTGGGCGAGGTAGTCGGGTGCAAAACGGGTGTGCACGTCCAAACGGGCAATCACGCTGCCACGCGCCTCGCGCAGGCAGGCGTTCAGGCCGGTGGAGACGATGCGTCCGGGGTTGTCTACCCACCGCAATCGCGGGTCGGAAGCGCAGAGCTGCTGCAACCGCTCGCGCGTTCCGTCGTCGCTGCGGCCATCGGCCACCAGTACCTCCATGCGCCAGCCTGCGGGCAACTGCTGCTGCAGCGCGCTGTCGCAGAAAGCGTCGATGTGCGATGCCTCGTTGCGGCAGGGCACGATGACGCTCAGGCACTGGGGCTCAGGTGGGTGCAAGAACATGGGTGGTTGCTATATTTTTTGTAGCTGCTTGCGCTTGATGGGAAAGCGCCAGGGCCTGATTTTGCTTCAATTCTTCTGGGGTTCAGGGCGCCGTGCCCCATACAGTTCACGGTACAGCGTGTCCATGCGGTCCATTTGCTGCTGGCGATCGCCCTGTTGCTGTATCAGTGTCGCATTGCGTTGCCCCGCGGCTTGTGCAGTGGTGCCGTCCTGGGCCAGGACGGCGAGCGTCTTGGCCAGTGCGTCGCTGCTGCGCTCGGGCACCAGCCAGTGGGGTTCCAGCCACTGGGCATTGGCTTGCAGCTGTGTTGCCACAACCGCCAGGCCGCAGGCCATGCTCTCAAGCACCGACACGGAGGTGGCGTCCTGCGTGGGCACCGACACCGACACCTTGCAGCGTGCCAGCACGCGCGCCATGCCAGCATCATCCTGGCGGCCGTGAAAGCTGACCAGGCCTTGCAGGCCGCGCGCTGCCACCTGGGCGCGCAATGCAGCTTCCATCGACCCGCCCCCCAGCAGGTGCAGGTGTACGGGCAGATCCAGCTGTTGGGCGTGCAACTGCGCCACGGCATCAATGATGGTGGGAACGTTGTAGTTAGGCTCCCATGAGCGGAGGCTCACGATCTCGAAGCCAGGCTTGTCATGCCATGGCACGGGTGCAAAGCGGGCCAATTCCACACCCCAATGAATGCAGTGCACGGGTGCGGCAGGGCGAAAGCCCTGTGCGGCATCCACCAGGCTCAGCGAGTCTCCGGTAATCAGGTCGGCGTGGCGCAATGTCCAGCCGGTGAGCCAGCGCATCCACGGGTTCGTGTGGGGTGTCACCAGCAGATCACTCCCCCAGGCTGTCATCACCAGCGGACGCCGCCCCGCGCGGGCACCCAGGTAGCCGTAGGAGGTCGTGTAGTGTGCGTGCACGATGTCAGGGGCCAATGCGGCAATAGCGCGGCGCGCTTCCCCCGCACGCAGCAGCCATTGCACCGAGCGGCGCACCGGGCGCAGCACATGCTGGCGAACACCTGCGATGGACGCAGGGCGTGCCGTGACCAGTGACACGCGCCAGCCCCGGGTCTGCATCTCACGCGCCCACCGCTGGATGTGAGGGCTGGTGGCATCGCCCAGCAAGCACAGGTGCAGGGGCTCGGTCACGGGTTTTCAGCGCGTGGTGTGTTGGAGGGGGTGGGTAGCTCTCCAGCCCAGGCCTCATAGTGCGCCTGCATGTCTGGGTGGTGCTTCAAAAGCGCAGCGTCGCGCATGCGCACATCGCCGACCACGCGCGCCGGTTGTCCGGCCACGATGGCGAAGTCCGGCACATCGCCACGCACCTGCGCATAGGCGCACACCACCGCACCTTTGCCGATCCGGCTGCCGGCCTCGACCAAGCTGTGGGGGCCGATGAAGGCATAGGCGCCGATGTGCACCGGAGCCTGCAGATATCCCGGGCGCTGCACCGCAGGCGCGCTGTGGGTGGCGTAGCTGCGGCCCATCAAGCGTACGGCGCGGTGCGAGCTGTGTGTGACCACGCTCACGAAGTTGGTGATCTGCACCCCTTCATCGATACGCAGCCCGCCAGAAGCGTCCAGAAAATTGAACTGCCCAATGAATACATGGTCTGCCAACTGAAGTCCGTCTGCGCCCTCGATGCAGGTACTGGCTGCAATTCGCGCATGCGGCAAAAAGTGCCCCAAATGGTTGCGCTCGCCAAACGCTGTGCGATAGAGCAGCAATTGCCATAGGCGGCGTCGCCAGCGGTTAAGCAGCGCTCTCATGAGGGATGTCCTTCCAGTTCGCCAATGCCCAGAAATAGTAGGCAAAGTAAGCCAGCATGCTGGCCGAAACGCCCCAGCCGGCGCCGTCCAGACCTCCGAGGTAGAGCCCGGAGAGCAGTCCCGCAAAGAACACGAACTGCCCGATCAATGCCAACCTCAGGGCCCATGCCTGGGCGCCCCATGCCATTGTGACGACGGCAAGTGGAGATGCAATGAAGTGCAGCGCGATGTACAAGGCCGTTGCACGGGCCAGTACGCCCGCTTCGGCCCATCGTTCGCCAAAGGCCAGCGCAAAGAGACCAGGGCCCCATGCCAAAAGCACGATGGCCAGGGGGGCGGCCAGGCTGGCCAGCACCAAGATGGTCCTGCGCACCAGCGCGCGTGCGTCGCTTGCGTGCTTCGCCTTCAGCAGATTGGGATACAGGGTTTGCGACAGCGCTCCACCGATCAAGGTCGCGGGAGCCTTCAGGTAGCGCAGCGCCAACGCCCAGAACCCAGCCGCTGCGTCCCCTGTCCACGCTGCAATAAGGACAATGGCCAGCGTGTCTTGCAAGGCCCCCATGAACGCGTGCGGGGTGTTGAGCCAAGGGAAGTCGCGATGTTGTTGCGCCATGGCCTTGAGGGCCGTTTTGGGCTGATGCCACATCGCCCCCCAACCGCCAGCAGGGGCGGGGCGGGCCAGAATCCATCCCGCTCCCAAAGTTGCCGCCAGGCTGCCCACCAGCAGACCGATGGGGCCGGTTGTGAGCGCGCCCAGCAGCAGCTGCGCAATGGCTCCACCACCATGCTGCACCATGCGGGCGGCAGACAACAATCCGAAACGCCGGGACCGCGTGGCCCACATCGTGAGCCATTGCACCGCGCCGCCTGCCAGCACAGCGCAGGGCAGCGCCCAGGCCAGCGGCATCTCGTACCCCCAGTAAAGCACGGTGCCAACGGCAGCAGATGCAGCGGTCACTGCCAACAGCAGGCGTGCGCACAGGGCCATCAGCTGGGCGGCGCGGGGCTCGGCCGTTTCCAGTGGTAGCGCGAACTCGTAGCGGGCGCACCCAACCACAGCCATGTTGGTGGCGACGGCCCAAAGCAGTGCGAATTGTCCAAACGCCTCTGGCGCGTACGTGCGCGTGAGCGCAGGGCCCAGCGCCAGGGGGATGGCATGGGCCGCCGCACTGCCCGTCAGAAGGGTCAGCGTGGGCCGCAGCATGCCTGAGGTCATGTCGGAGAAGGGGGCTCGGGGTGGTAGCCCGGCACCAGTTGATGCAGCAGCGCGGTGATGGCGGCGCGATTGCCGTTGCTGACAGCGTCTTGCAGGGCGGTCAGCTGGTGCTGCAGTTCATGCCACGGACGGTACTCTTCGCGCGCCCGCAGGATGCGAGGGTGATGTGTGGGCAGCGGGTTGTCGCCGATCAGGAGTTCCTCGAAAAGCTTTTCTCCCGGGCGCAGTCCCGTGAACACGATCTCGATATCTCCTTCTGGATGGTCTTCATCGCGTACTGTCAGCCCAGACAGGCCAACCATGCGCCGGGCCAGGTCCAGGATGCGTATCGGCTCCCCCATGTCCAGCAAAAACACGTCGCCGCCCTCGGACATGGCCCCCGCTTGCAAAACGAGCTGAGCTGCTTCCGCAATGGTCATGAAGTAGCGGGTGACTTCCGGATGCGTGACGGTGACGGGGCCGCCAGTGGCAATCTGGTTGCGAAACAGCGGAATCACGCTGCCGCTGGACCCCAGCACGTTGCCAAAGCGCACCATGGACAGCCGCGTCGGGCACTCCGGGAGACTGGAAAGCGTATTTGCGCCGAACGGTGAAGCCGTGGATGCCGCGATGGCCTGTAGCACCATTTCAGCCACCCGCTTGCTCGCACCCATGATGTTGGTGGGGCGTACTGCCTTGTCGGTCGAAATCAGCACGAAGTGCTTGGCACCGTGCTCGATGGCAACCCGCACCATGTTGAGCGTGCCAAACACGTTGTTCAGAATGCCCTCACCCGCGTTGGCTTCTACCATCGGCACATGCTTGTAGGCGGCTGCGTGGTAGATGGAGGCGGGGCGGTACGACAGACAGATGTCTTCCATACGCTTGGCGTGCGTCACGCTTGCAAGCAATGGAATCAGTTCGCATTGGTGCTCGCCCTGCTGCGCCAGTGCCTGCAACTCATGGTGAATGGTGTAGAGCGCGTACTCGCTGTGGTCAACCAGTAGCAGTTGCGAGGGCCCCTCGCCCACGATCTGTCTGCACAGTTCGCTGCCGATACTCCCGCCCGCTCCCGTCACCATCACGACAGTGCCAGACAAGTTTTTGCCCAGGAGCCCTGGGTTGGGTGCGACCGGTTCACGCCCCAGCAGATCTTCGATCTCCAGGTCCTGAAAATCAGTGACGGTCACGCGGCCGCTGGCGAGGTCTGACAAGCCCGGAAGCGTGCGGATGCGCACGGACAGCGCGCGCAGGCTCTCGATGATCTGCAGCCTGCGCTGGCGTGTGGTGCTGGGCAGGGCCAGCAGGACGTCTGTGATGGCGAGGCGGCGAACCACATCGGGGAGTGCTTGTGTTGCAAACACCCTCACGCCGTTGATGCTGCGGCCGATTTTGGATGCGTCATCGTCAACAAAGCCCTTGAGCTCGTATTGGCGCATGCTGCCCAAGCCGGCCGCAGTCTGTGCTCCCGCGCTGCCAGCGCCATAAATCAGCAGCCGATAGGGCGCGTTGCGGTTGCGTCCGGCCAGCGCCAGCCAGCCCAGTGCACGGCTGGCGCCGACCAGCAGCATGAACAGCAAGGGCTGCAATATGCTCACGCTGCGTGGCACACCCTCCCACTGAGCAGCGAACAGGCACACCACCAGAAGTGCTCCGTAGATGGCAACCGCTTTTCCTGTGGTGATAAGCGCCGTCAACCCGGTGTATCGAAAAATAGCGCGATACAGCCCGAGCTTGGCGAAGATAGGGAACGCCAGGGCAGGGGCCAGTGCATAGGCAAGCCACTGCATGCCCTGGGGCCAGTGGGGGGCCTCCAGCCGCAAGGTGAAGGCGAGCCACATCGCGATGAGACCCATACATACATCCATCAGCACGACGATCAGACGCTTGGCCGCGCGTGACCAACCCAATATGCGGCTTAGCATGGGCGTGCGAGAGAACTGGGGAATAGAGGTGTTGCGAAGCAAGTGGTCATGTGGACGGCGCAATCCCCGTGCGCTCCAGCACATCCCCCACCAGTTCCAGCCGCACCAGCGGGTTGTCCAGTTCCATCAAGCGTTGCTTGAGCTCAAGAGGCACCGGCAGCAGTTCGCACCAGCGGTTGGCCACCCATCCGCAGTCACTGAGCTGCGCTGCAGTGGGTTCAGCCGCAATGTGAGCGTCGGGGTCGCGCTGGCGCAGGGTGTGCAGCACCTGGGCGAGTGCGGTGGCGGCTTTCTGAAGGTCGTCGGGAATGGGGATGGTCAGGTCCGGGTCCAGATGGTCTACATCCGCAATCCACAGGCCGTGAGGCAGGTGACTGCGGCGCGTGATGCGAAAGCGCTGGCTGCCACGACACAGCAGCGTGATCAGGCCGGGCTGCGGCGTACCCATCTGTTCGATGACGGCCAGGGTGCCGATGTCGTTGAACTGCTCTTCGGGCGCACCCGCTTGGCGCACTTCGCGGCCCTGGGTCAAGGCAACGATACCGAACGGAGCGCCTGCTGCGTGGCATTTGCGCACCATGTCGAGGTAGCGCACCTCAAACACGCGCAGCGCCAGCAGGCCGCCGGGAAACAGCACCGAGCCGAGGGGGAAAAGTGGCAGGGATGACAGAGTGAGGGGTTGTGTCATGAAGAGGACGGTGCCTTGGCCCGCTATCATCCCATGACGTCGCCTGCTTTCGCAGAACCCCTCCTGCTTTTGTCTCATCCATGCTCTACCAGATCGCCTCATTCCTGCTCGACGTTGTTGGTGGCCTGCTCACGGGGGCGTGTCTTTTGCGGCTGTACATGCAGTGGCAGCGCATCTCGTTTTCGAACCCGATTGGAGGGCTGGTTTTTGCGTTGACCGACTGGCTGATCCTGCCCCTGCGCCGGGTGATCCCGCCGGTGGGGCGCTGGGATGTTTCGAGCCTGGTGGCTGCCGCCTTGCTCCAGCTTGTGCAATATGCTTTGCTTACCCTGCTGCTGGGTGCGACTTCGGCGTGGGCCTGGTTGCCGTGGCTGGCGCTGTTCGGTCTGGCGCGGGTCGCGGTGTCGGGGTTGATCGGGCTGTTGATCGTGTATGCCGTGATGTCCTGGATACAGGCGCGGTCACCGCTCGCCGATGTGATCGCCCGGCTGTGCGAACCCATCTTGCGGCCGTTTCGCCGCCTCATTCCGCTAGTGGGGGGCTTTGATTTGTCGCCGCTGGTAGTGCTTGTGTTGCTGCAGGTGGCGATGATTGTGCTGGGCCATTTGCAGGCCAGCGTCATGCGTTGATCTGAAAATATCAGTCAAATTGACCTCAAGCGCTTATTGATCAAGCGATAGTAGCTATCAAAAAAGTAGCATTTGAAATGCCGATGTAACCCATGCCACCTGGAGGTGGCGTTGGTAGCGCGGCAGCTTGGGTTACATCACGGCGTCAGCGGGCAGGCGCTGCAGCATGGCCAGGCTGCTGGCCACAGTGTTGCGCAGTTCGCGGCGGTCACAGATGAAGTCGACCGCACCCTTGGACTGCAGGAACTCGGCACGCTGAAAGCCTTCGGGCAGCGTCACGCGCACGGTGGATTCGATCACACGGGGGCCCGCAAAGCCGATGAGCGCCTTCGGCTCGGCAATCACGATGTCGCCCACGAAGGCAAACCCGGCACTTACGCCGCCCATGGTCGGGTCGGTCAGCACGCTGATATAGGGCAGGCCCTTTTTGGCCAAGCGGGTGAGGGCGGCATTGGTTTTGGCCATCTGCATCAGCGACAACAGTCCTTCCTGCATGCGCGCGCCACCGGTGGCGGTAAAGCAGATGAACGGCACCTTTTGTTCGATAGCAGTTTCGACGCCGCGCACGAAGCGCTCACCAACGACGGACCCCATGGAGCCGCCCATGAAGTCGAACTCGAAGCACGCGGCCACCACGTTAATGCTTTTGACCGCGCCGCCCATGACAATGAGGGCGTCGGTTTCGCCGGTGTTTTCCAGCGCTTCTTTCAGCCGCTCAGGGTATTTGCGGCTGTCCTTGAACTTGAGGGCGTCCACCGGCAGCACCTCCTGGCCAATCTCGTAGCGGCCTTCGGCGTCCAGAAACGCGTTCAAGCGGGGGCGGGCCCCAATGCGGTGGTGGTGGCTGCATGTGGGGCATACGTTCTGGTTGTGCTCCAGGTCCGCCTTGTAAAGCACCGTTTCGCAGCTCGGGCACTTGATCCACAGGCCTTCGGGCACCTGGCGGCGCTCGGTGGGGTCGGTTTGCTGGATTTTGGCGGGCAAAAGTTTTTCGAGCCAGGACATGGTGGTTTCCTCTTCAGTGGCGCGATCTTCCGCAAAAACCGTTGGCGGCTTGGGAGCAGATCGTGTGTGAATGTTGGGGCGCCTCCCGAAGGAGGCGCCGGGCTGCATTATGCGACTAGGCGTCCAGGGCCTTGCGAATCCCGCGCAGGAAGTCGATCGTGATTGGCACCACCTTGGCGTGCTCCTGGTCTTCGATGAGTTGGATGATGCGGCTGCCAATGACCACCGCATCGGCCACCTTGCCAATTGCCTGCGCCGTTGCGGCATCGCGGATGCCAAAACCCACGCCTACCGGGATGTGCACATGCTGGCGGATGCGGGGCAGCATCTGTTCCACCGCAGACGTGTCGAGGATGCCCGACCCAGTCACTCCCTTGAGCGATACATAGTACACATAGCCACTGGCCACCCGCGCCACCTGCGCCATGCGCTCGTCCGTGCTGGTGGGCGCCAGCAGGAAGATCAGGTCCATGCCGTGCGCGCGCAGGCTGGCGGCAAACGCTTCGCATTCTTCGGGCGGGTAGTCCACGATGAGCACTCCGTCCACACCGGCAGCGGCGGCATCGCGCACGAAGGCGCCTTCGCTGTGGATCTGGTCATAGCGCTCCACGGGGTTGGCGTAGCCCATCAGCACCACCGGCGTTGTGCTGTTGCGTTTGCGAAAGTCGCGCACGTGATCCAGCACTTGCACCATGCCAACGCCAAGGCCCAGGGCCTTTTCGCCAGCCTTCTGGATGACGGGGCCGTCGGCCATGGGGTCTGAAAACGGTACGCCCAGTTCGATGATGTCGGCGCCTGCATCCACCATGCCGTGCATGAGCGCAGGGGTGATGTCGGCAAACGGAAAGCCGGCCGTGACGTACGGGATCAGCGCCTTGCGACCCTGGGCCTTCAGGGCCGAGAGGGTGGATTCGATGCGGCTCATTTGACCACCTTGATGGATTGCTCGCCGCCTTTGACAGACTGCCCCTGGCAGCTGGGGCGGCAGTAAAAATCAGCACCGCTCAGGTCGGCCACGGTGCCAATGTCCTTGTCTCCCCGACCCGACAGATTGACCAGAATGGACTGGTCGGAGCGCATGGTCTTGGCGAGCTTCATGGCGTAGGCCACTGCATGGCTGGATTCCAACGCGGGGATGATGCCCTCGGTGCGGCACAGGTAATGGAAGGCGTCCAGTGCCTCTGTGTCGGTGATGCCGACATATTCGGCACGTCCCGTTTCCTGCAACCACGCATGCTCCGGGCCCACGCCCGGGTAGTCCAAGCCGGCGCTGATGCTATGGGTTTCGGTGATTTGGCCGTTGGCGTCCTGCAGGATGAACGTGCGGTTGCCATGCAAGACGCCGGAACTGCCCTTTTGCAGCGATGCAGAATGCTTGCCAGACTCCAGCCCTTCGCCGGCGGCTTCGACGCCAATCAGGCGCGTCTTTTCGAATGGAATGTAGGGGTGGAAAATACCCATCGCATTGCTGCCGCCGCCCACGCAGGCGATCACGGCGTCGGGCTGGTCGCCCAGGACTTTTTGTTCGGCCAGCATGGCGGGCAGTTGCTCGATGCACTCCTTGCCAATCACGCTTTGGAAGTCGCGCACCATCATCGGATAAGGGTGCGGGCCCGCCACGGTGCCGATGATGTAGAAGGTGTTGTCCACGTTGGCCACCCAGTCGCGCATGGCTTCGTTGAGGGCATCTTTCAGCGTCTTGCTGCCGCTATCGACTGGCACCACCGTGGCACCCAGCAGCTTCATGCGGTACACATTGGGGCTTTGGCGTTTGACGTCTTCCGCGCCCATGTACACCACGCACTCCAGCCCGTAGCGTGCGCAGATGGTGGCCGTGGCCACGCCGTGCTGTCCAGCGCCGGTTTCGGCAATCACGCGGGGCTTGCCCATGCGTTTGGCGAGCATGGCCTGGCCGATCACATTGTTGATCTTGTGGGCGCCGGTGTGGTTCAGGTCTTCGCGCTTGAAGTAGATCTGCGCGCCACCCATTTCGCGGCTGGTGCGTGCTGCGTGGTAGACCGGCGAGGGGCGTCCGACAAAGTGCTTGAGCTCATAGTGAAACTCGGCCAAAAATGCGGGGTCATTTTGGTAGCGGGCATAGGCCTCGCGTAGCTCCTGGATGGCGTGGGTCAGTGTCTCGCTGACAAAACTGCCGCCGTAGGGGCCGAAATGGCCTGAAGGATCAGGTTGCTGATAGGAATTCATGGGGATTCTTGGCAAGTTGTGCATCGGCCGCACGCACGGCGGCTACGAAGCGTTGAATTTTGTCGGCGTCCTTGATGCCCTTGATGGGTTTGCCATCGGGGCCGTCGGCTTCGACGCCGGAGCTGACATCAACCGCCAGCGTGTGGCAACGCGGGCGGACTTGCAAAATGCCATCGATCACGTTTGCAGGCGTGAGTCCACCAGACAAAACGAGGTGAGAGTCGACGCTTGGTGGAAGGAGTGACCAATTGAATGCCTTGCCGCCGCCGCCATAACCCTCGACATGGGCGTCGAGCAGGATGGCCTGGGCGTGGGAGTAATCGAGGGCGTATTTTACGAGGTCAAACTGGGCCGCACCGTCACCAAGGGGAATACGTGCAGCTCGCAGATACGGACGCGTACCACCGCCAGTAGCATCCAGACAATCCTGGGGTGACTCATCACCATGAAATTGGACTGTAGCGCTTGGTATCAAAGCGCTGGCAGCTATCACATCAGTAGCAATCTCATTGACGACAAGCAAAACCGGTGTGACAAAGGGCGGAAGGCGCCTGGCCAGTTGCGCAGCGCGCTGGGGTGTAACCGCACGGGGGCTGGGGGCGTACAGCACGAATCCGACCGCATCGGCGCCAGCCGCCACGGCGGCGTCCACGTCCGCTTCCCGGGTCAGGCCGCAGATCTTGATGCGGGTGCGTGAAGGGGGGGGCGTGAGGGCGGGTTGATTTGCTTTCATGGCAGCCAATCATACGCAGCCGTGCGCTGGGGCAGACCCCAGGTGGCGTCGTAGACCGGGCCTTGAAAATACAGTCCATCCGGGGAGAACGTGGGCGCTGCCACCTTGCGCGACTTGGCATCCAGTACCTGCTGCACCCATTGGGGCGACTGGTCACCTTGGCCCACGGCGATCAGGCAGCCCATGATGTTCCGAATCATGTGGTGCAAGAAAGCGTTGGCTTCAAACTCAAAACGCCAGTAGCAGGGACTCCAGCCCAGTTCGGGGTGGGGCGCGCTCAGGCCGCGGCGTGCAATGTCGATGCGCTGCAGCGTCTTGATGGGTGACTTGGCCTGACAGGCTGAGGCGCGGAATGAACTGAAGTCATGCTCGCCCAGCAGATGGTCCGCAGCGCGCCGCATGGCGTCGTGGTCGAGGGGGCGAAACACCCAGCCCACGCGCCCGGCATCCACGCTGGGTCGCACGGGCGACTGCAGCAGCACATAGGCGTACCGGCGCGCCACGGCGCTTGCGCGGGCATGAAAACTGTCAGGCACCGCCTGGGCCCATTGCACGGCAATGTCTGCAGGAAGAAAGGTGTTGGTGCCCCGCACCCAGGATGAGGGCGGGCGATCCAGCGGCGTGTCGAAGTGCACCACCTGCATCAGCCCGTGGACCCCCGCGTCCGTACGGCCTGCACACAACGTGCTGACGGGGTGCGTAGCAAAGCGGCTCAAGGCCGCTTCGAGTTTGTCTTGAATGGTGTTGCCGGACAGCTGGCTTTGCCAGCCGCTGTAGCTGCTACCGTTGTAGCTGACCCCCAAAGCCACCCTCATCGGGTGCCCCGGGGTTGTGTGTTGACAGGGGCTGCTGAGGTTGACGCGAGAGTCGGTACGACAGTTGCAGCCGCTAAACGAGACTGCATCAGCCCAGTTCAGCCAGCATGCGCTGGGCTCGGGTCTTGAGTGCGCCGCTCGATTCAGCCACGACTTCCTCGATCAGCGTGCGGGCACCGTCGGTGTCGCCAATGGCATTGAATTCTTCTGCCAATGCGAGCTTGGTGGCCAGTGGATCGTCTTGCGCGGCAGCCGAGCCATCGTCGGCAAAGTCCTGTGCTATCGCTGGAGCTGGCGCAGGAGCCTTGGCCGCAGTTGCCGCCATGGGTTTGGTCGGGGCGTTGAGGTCCAGAGACAACTCGCCCAGGTCGAATTCCATCGGACCTGAATCAGGGGCGCCACCGGACAAGGGCATTGGGCCGGACGGCGCCATGGTCAGATCATCAGACGGAAAGTCCAGGTTGGCGACCGGGGGCGGCGCCATCATGGGGCTGGGAGCCGTGTCTTGTGGAGTCCATGCGGCCGGTGCCGACGCCTGTGGCAGATCGGGCAGGTCCAGCTCGGGGCGCAGGGTCTGGGGCTCGTCGGCGTCATCGGCCGCGCGGCGGGTGCTTGCGGCAGCCGCTGCCGCAGCTGCGAAGCCGCCGGCCGCAGCGGGTGGCGCTTCGGTCAGCGCGTCATCGGGCAAATCCAGGTCCAGATCCAGGTCGAAATCGGGGGGGGACGCTGCTGCCGCACCGGCAGCGCCTGCGCCTGTGTACGTGCTTGCGAAGCCGCCGGGTGGGAGGGAAGGCGATTCGTCTTCGGCCATGCCAGGGCGGCCACCGGGTTGGTAGAGGCGGTTTTCAGGTTCCAGGTCGCGACCGAGTTCCGTGATGCGCGCCCAGTCGGGGCCTTCCCCTTGCGTGAGCTTGAACACGTCACCGGCGACTGCCTCAAAGGCCTTCCGGTCTTGGCGTTTGGCGTAGATCTCGCCCAGCTTGACGTGCACAGAAACACGCGCGGGGTTGTGGCGGATGGCTTCCTTCAGGATCTCTTCAGCCTGGAGGTCGCGGCCATAGGCCAGATACACGTCGGCTTCGGCCACGGGGTCGACATCACCGCCCGCGTCGAGCTGGCTCGGGGAGTAAGCCATCGACGATCCAGTGGTCATCTCGCTGTTTGCGGTGTCCACGCGCTGACCGCCGCTGGCGCCGAAGAACGAGTCGGGCTGAATGCGGCTCTCCAGGAAAGAGCTGTCTACCCCGGCATTTTCCTTGCGGCGCTGCACTACACGATAGGCGCCGTACCCCAGCAACAGGGCCAGTAGACCGCCACCTGCGAGCGGCAGCAAGGGGTCTTCCATCAAGCCATCCAGAAAACCGGGCTCTTCCACGGGCGCGGGTGCCGGGGCTGGCACAGGTGCGGCCACCACGGGGGCCTCCACCGGGGCGGATGCGGGCTCAGAGGCTGCATCTGCTGCGGGCATGGCAGCATCGGTGGGTGCGCTGGCGGCGGTTTCGGATGCTGGGGCTCCCGGTGCCGTGGGGGTGGCAGGCACCGAGGGTGTTTGCACGGCCACGCCAGCGGGGGCGCTGGCTGCGCCGGCCGCAGCAGGAGCGGCTGCGCCAGTGGGGGCCGACGCACCACCGAGCTTGTTCAGATCGGTGATGTTCTTGGACAGCTCCGCCATTCGGGTGGCGGCTTCGGTGGCTTGTTTGTCCTTGGCCACTTGGTCTTCGGCCGCCTTTTGGCCAGCCACCGAGCCCTTGGACAGCGTGAGCTTGTCAGGGGCTGTGGTGGCGGGCTTCTTGTCTTCTACGCGGGTCTGCACCGTGCCGGTCGCCGAGCGCTGCGCGGCGGCCACTTCGGTCGAAGGCGCTGCACCAGCAAGTTTGCGACGGAATTCATTGAAGTCACGGGCCTGCGCAGACAACATCTGGCGCGCTTCAGGTGCAGGGATAGCCTGCGCCGTAGCCTGATCGGGCATCTGCAAGACAGCGCCTGCCTTGAGGCGGTTGACATTGCCTTGAATGAACGCGTCAGGGTTGGCACGCATCATGGCAACCAGCATCTGGTCCAGCGAGACGCTGGCGGGACGGTAGGCGTTTGCGATCCGGCCCGCGGTGTCGCCTGCCTGCACCGTCACGCCATCAGCCGGTGCTGCGCGGGGCGCCGCTGCTGGACGGGGTGCAGCCGGTGCGGCAGCCGAATCACTGCTGCGGGAGGCGGCGGCTGCACGAGGTGCAGGTGCTTGAGTCGCGGGTGCGGAAATCTGGGGTGACGCGGTGACCGCTGGCGCTGGGCGGCGCAGGGTCGGTGGGTCAAACAACATGGTGTAGCTGCGCACGATGCGGCCTGTACCCCAGTTGGCGTCCAGTACCAGGTCAAGGAAGGGCTCATTGACCGGACGATCGCTCGAGACCCGCAGTACAGCGGTGCCGTCAGCGCGGCGCTGCAGCTGGATCTGCAGGTTGTTCATGGTCGGCGTGAATTCCATGCCTTGGGCGCGGAAGACTTCCGGGCTGGCGGTGGTGGCGCGCAGGGTGTCGGCTTCAGCCGGGGTGATCTGCGGCAGGTCGATTTCGGCGCGCAAAGGCTCGCCCAAGGCAGACTGCACAGTGATGCGACCCAGGGCCAAAGCGGCTGCGTCTCCAGCATAAAAGCCCGCCGACGCAACGGCCGCAGCCGCCAAGACTGAAAATTTCCATCGATGCATGTTTGCCAACAACTGATTAGGTTTTTTTGCGGCTCGGACGAGCGGTGCTTTTTTTCTCATGGTCTGATCCCGCCCCGGCGCGTGAAAATATGTAAAAAGCACCATAGCATCAATGTTTTGCACTGACAAGCTGAGGTGGCGCTGAAGCTTTGAGAGGCGTGCAGACGCCCCGACTTGGGGCGTATAGATGTTGCCAATTGCCAACGACCCGTAACTGGGTGTGTCAATACGTTGGTCGCAAAAAAGCGCGCCCAGTCTTCACTGGGCGCGCTTAGTACGCAGGTTTTTCGGACTGTTTCAGGTATCAGGCGTCGAGCAAGATGCGCAGCATGCGGCGCAGCGGCTCGGCGGCGCCCCACAGCAGCTGATCGCCGATGGTGAAAGCGCCCACGTACTCCGGGCCCATGGCCAGCTTGCGGATACGGCCCACAGGGATGGTCATGGTGCCGGTCACGGCCACAGGTGTCAGGTCCTTGATGGTCGCTTCGCGGGTGTTGGGAACGACCTTGGCCCATGGGTTGTCGGCGGCGATCATGGCTTCGATGTCAGCCACGGGCACGTCCTTCTTGAGCTTGAAGGTCAGTGCCTGGCTGTGGCAGCGCATGGCCCCTACACGCACGCAGAAAGCCGTCCACGGGGATGGCCGCAGAGTCAAAGCCTTCGCCCATGCCCAGTATCTTGTTGGTCTCTGCCATGCCCTTCCACTCTTCCTTGGACATCCCGTTGCCCAAGTCCTTGTCGATCCAGGGGATCAGGCTGCCGCCCAGCGGCACGCCAAAGTTGGCGGTCTCGGACGCAGACAGGCTGCGCTGCTTGGTGATGACCTTGCGATCAATTTCCAGAATGGCGCTCTTGGGGTCGTCCAGCAGCGAACGCACTTCGGCGTTCAGCGTGCCGTATTGCGTGAGCAGCTCACGCATGTGCTGCGCGCCGCCACCCGATGCCGCCTGGTAGGTCTGTGTGCTCATCCATTCGACGAGGCCGGCCTTGTACAGCGCCCCCACGCCCATCAGCATGCAGCTGACGGTGCAGTTGCCGCCAATCCAGTCCTTGCCGCCATTGGCCAGGGCATTCTTGATCACGGGCATGTTGACAGGGTCCAGCACGATGACCGCGTTCTTTTCCATGCGCAGGGAGGACGCGGCGTCGATCCAGTGGCCGTTCCAGCCAGCGGCACGCAGCTTGGGGTACACCTCGTTGGTGTAGTCGCCGCCCTGGGCGGTGATGACGATGTCGCAGCGCTTGAGGGCGTCGATGTTGAAAGCGTCCTGCAGGGTGGTTTCGTTCCTGGCCTGCGCCGGGGCCTTGCCGCCTGCGTTGGATGTGGAGAAGAACAATGGCTCGATCAGGTCGAAGTCTTTTTCTTCGACCATGCGGTCCATCAATACCGAGCCGACCATGCCGCGCCAGCCGACCAAACCTACCAACTTGTTGCTGCTCATTTCAACGCCCTTTCATATTAAGAAACAGTGCCAGACCGGACTGCTCGCCTGGCTCGTCAGAGGCCAGGAGGGGCGCACGACGAACCAGGCTGAGTCAGCCCTTAATGGTCGTGGTTTTGGTGATGGTTGCGCGCGCAGCGACACCGGCCGTGGCGGCGGGTGCTGTGTTCAGAGCGAACGTGTGGGCGGCAAACATTGGCGGGCATTGTAGCGGATGCGGGCGCTGGGCTCTATTCCGTTATTGCTCCGGGGTGCCGTCGGCACAACCAGTCGGTTGGGGCGGCAGAAAAATGCCAGAGACTTCGTGCTGACCTGATGCCTGTAGCTCGCGCCGCACTACAGTCCTGTCATCGCTTTTTCTGTGGTGTTTCGAAAGTAGAAATGCAAGTCATCGTTGTGGGGTCAGGCAAGCTGGCCAAAGAGCTTCTGGGCGCGCTGCCTTCTGGGGACCGTAGTGCGGTTGTGCCGTGGGCAGGCGAAGGGCCGCGTGCAAAAAAATCGGTTGTAGTGCACGCAGGCTCGGGTCGCGAGCTGGAGGCCGTCAGCGCGTTCTGCGAATCCACGCGCTCCCCCCTGGTGGAACTGGCCACAGGGTCTGCGCTGGAGCATACGGCCGTGGGCTTTCCAGTCATCCTGTGCCCCAATACCAACCTCCTCATGCTCAAGTTCATGGCCATGCTGGAGCGCAGCGGACATCTTTTTAGCGGCTACCGCATCGGGCTCACCGAGTCGCACCAGGCCCAGAAGTCTTCCTTGCCGGGCACGGCCGTCAGCATGGCGCAGGCGCTGGGCCTTGCACAGGACGAGATCCGGTCGGTGCGCGATGCCGCAGTTCAACAGCGCGTGCTGCAGATTCCCCCGGATCATCTTGCTCGCCACGCGTACCACGAGGTTTTGATTGAGGATGGTGCCTGTAGCGTGAAGCTGGAAACCCGTGTCTACGGCGATGCCCCGTATGCAGAGGGCGTCGCGCAGATCGTGGCGGCCGTGCGCGAGCGGCCGCTGGAGGACCGGCGCTACTCCATCATGGAGTTCATCGACAACGCCTGGCTGTAGGTGCTATTTGGACTCCACAACGAAAAAGCGCCGGAAGACCGGCGCCTTTTTGTGAACGCTGAGCGGCAGGGTTCAGGCGGCCAGCGCCTTGACCACGGCATCACCCATCTGGGCCGTGCCCACCTTGGTGGTGCCTTCGCTGTAGATATCCGGCGTGCGCAGGCCCTGTGCCAACACCTTTTGCACAGCGGCTTCGATGCGCTGGGCGGCGGCTTCCTGGTTCAGGCTGAAGCGCAGCATCATCGCGGCCGAGAGGATGGTGGCCAGCGGGTTGGCGACGCCCTTGCCGGCGATGTCGGGCGCGCTGCCGTGGCTGGGCTCGTACAGGCCCTGGTTGCTGCTGTTCAGACTGGCCGAGGGCAGCATGCCGATGGAGCCGGTGAGCATGGAGGCTTCGTCCGACAGGATGTCGCCAAACATGTTGCCGGTGACCACCACGTCAAACGCCTTGGGCGCCTTCACGAGCTGCATGGCGGCGTTGTCCACGTACATGTGTTGCAGTTCGACGTCGGGGTATTCCTTGTGCACGTCGGTGACCACGTCCTTCCAGAACTGGAAGGTTTCCAGCACGTTGGCCTTGTCCACGCTGGTGACCTTCTTGTTGCGCTTGCGGGCGGCCTGGAAGGCCACGTGGGCGATGCGCTCGATCTCGGGGCGGCTGTAGCGCATGGTGTCGAACGCTTCTTCGGCACCGGGGAAGTGGCCATCGGTGGCCACGCGGCGGCCACGCGGCTGGCCGAAGTAGATGTCGCCGGTCAGCTCGCGGATGATGAGGATATCGAGGCCCGCAATCAGCTCAGGCTTGAGGCTGGAGGCGCTGACCAGTTGCTCATAACAGATGGCTGGGCGGAAGTTGGCGAACAGGCCCAGGTTCTTGCGCAGGCCCAGGATGGCTTGCTCGGGGCGCAAAGGCCGGTCCAACGTGTCGTATTTCCAGTCGCCCACCGCGCCAAACAGGATGGCGTCGGATTCCTTTGCGAGCTTGAGGGTCGATTCAGGCAGTGGATGGCCGTGGGCGTCATACGCCACGCCTCCGACCAGGGCGGATTCCATCTCGAACGGAAGTTCCAGGGCTTCCAGCACCTTGACGGCCTCAGAGACGATTTCGGGGCCAATGCCGTCACCCGGCAGAACTGCGATTTTCATTGAATTTGCTTTGTTTTTTATAGCTGTTAGCGCTTATAGGTAAAGCGCTAGAGGCCAATTTGACTGATATTCTTACTTGCAGCGTCTCACGACACCATGGTGTGTGCGAGCCACGGCTTGGTCGCCAGGCGCAGTGCCTCAAACGCCTTGATCTTGTCGGACTGAAGCAGCGTCAGGCCGATGTCGTCAAAGCCGTTGAGCAGGCAATACTTGCGGAAAGCCTGCACGTCGAACGGAATCTCTTCGCCCTGGGGACGCACGATGACTTGGCGTTCCAGATCGATAGTGAGCTGGTAGCCGGGGAAGGCCAGCACTTCATCGAACAACTGGGCCACCGTGGCCTCGGGCAACACGATGGGCAGCAGGCCATTCTTGAAGCAGTTGTTGAAGAAGATGTCGGCAAAGCTGGACGCGATCACGGCGCGAAAGCCGTACTGGTCCAGCGCCCACGGCGCGTGTTCGCGGCTGGAGCCGCAGCCGAAGTTCTTGCGTGCCAGCAGGATGGAGGCGCCTTGGTAGCGCGGCTGGTTCAGCACGAAGTCGGGGTTGGGCTTGCGGCTGGCGGGGTCTTGCCCCGGCTCGCCGTGGTCCAGGTAGCGCCATTCGTCAAACAGGTTCACGCCAAAGCCGGTCTTCTTGATCGACTTGAGGAACTGTTTGGGGATGATCGCGTCGGTGTCGACGTTCTCGCGGTCCATCGGGGCCACGAGGCCCTTGAGTAAGGTGAATTTCTGCATGGGTGCCTTGTTACTTGTTGGCGGCGCGTTCAAGTGCGCCACCAGCGCGCTGCACGTCCTGGCCCACGCCCTTGACGGTGTTGCATCCGGCCAGCACGAAGGTGATGGCAAGCACGATGAGGGTTGCGGTCTTTTTCATGGCAAAACTCCTTCAGGCAAATTGACGAATGTCCACAAAGTGGCCGTGCACAGCGGCCGCTGCGGCCATGGCGGGGCTGACGAGATGGGTGCGGCCACCAGCGCCCTGGCGGCCTTCAAAGTTGCGGTTGCTGGTGGATGCGCAGCGCTCGCCGGGTTCCAGGCGGTCGGCGTTCATGGCCAGGCACATGCTGCAGCCGGGTTCGCGCCACTCAAAGCCTGCAGCGACAAAAATCTTGTCCAGGCCTTCGCGCTCGGCCTGCTCTTTGACGAGGCCCGAGCCGGGCACCACCATGGCCAGCTTCACGTTGCTGGCCACTTTGCGGCCCAGGCTCTTCACCACGGCGGCGGCTTCGCGCATGTCTTCGATGCGGCTGTTGGTGCAACTGCCGATGAACACCTTGTCGATGGTGATGTCGTTGATCGCCTTGTTGGGCTGCAGGCCCATGTAGGTCAAGGCGCGCTCGATGGCACCGCGCTTGTTGGCGTCCTTTTCCTTGTCGGGGTCCGGCACGCGGGCGTCTACGCCCAGCACCATCTCGGGCGACGTGCCCCAGGTGACCTGCGGCACGATGTCGGAGGCGTCCAGCTTGACCACGGTGTCGAACACTGCGTCTGCGTCGGAGTGCAGTGTCTTCCAGTACGCCACGGCCTGGTCCCATTCCACGCCCGTGGGCGACAGGGGGCGGCCCTTGACGTATTCAATGGTCTTGTCGTCCACCGCCACCAGGCCCGCGCGCGCGCCGCCTTCGATGGCCATGTTGCACACGGTCATGCGGCCTTCCATGCTCATCGCGCGGAAGACGGAGCCTGCAAATTCAATGGTGTAGCCCGTGCCGCCGGCCGTGCCGATCTTGCCGATGATGGCCAGCACCACGTCCTTGGGCGTCACGCCTTTGGCGAGCGTGCCGTCGACCTGCACCAGCATGTTCTTGGCCTTCTTGGCCAGCAGGGTTTGCGTGGCCATCACGTGCTCGACCTCGGAGGTGCCGATGCCGTGGGCCAGCGCGCCAAAAGCGCCGTGCGTGCTGGTGTGGCTGTCGCCGCACACCACCGTCATGCCGGGCAGCGTAGCGCCATTTTCGGGGCCGATCACGTGCACGATGCCTTGGCGCTTGTGCATGAACGGGAAGAACGCGGCGGGCGAGATCTGCGCCATGTTGTCGTTCAGCGTGGTGATCTGCTCTTTGCTGATGGGGTCGGTGATGCCGTCGTAGCCGTTTTCCCAGCCCGTGGTGGGCGTGTTGTGGTCGGCGGTGGCCACAATGGAACTCATGCGCCAGACTTTGCGGCCCGCCTCGCGCAGGCCTTCAAACGCCTGGGGGCTGGTTACCTCGTGCACCAGATGGCGGTCGATGTAGAGGATGGAGGTGCCGTCCTCTTCGGTGTGGACGACATGCTCGTCCCAGATCTTGTCGTACAGGGTGCGTCCCATGGCGTGGCTTTCTTTTTCAGGTGGGTGGGTGATTTTAGTGATGTGGCGCTGGCGCGGGGCGTTCAATCGGGCGCGGTAGCGTGTGTCGTATCGGGTGCAGTTGTCGATCCGGTCCGCGGCGCCAGGTGTTCGACCAGCAACCGCGCCGTGACGGGCAGGGCGTCAAAGTCGCGGGCCACCACGCGCAGCTCGCGGTGCGCCCAGGCGTCGTTCAGCGGGATGGCCTGCAGATTGCCTACGCCACGCATCAGCTCAAACGCCCGGTCTGGCAGCAGGCCCACGCCCAGGCCGTTGTCGATCATTCGGCACATGGCGTCGAGCCCCGTGACCTGAATCCGCTGGCGCAGCGGACGACCGGCGGCTGCCGCGGCCGCGCGCATGGCCAGGCTGATGCTGCTGTTGGCGTGCAGGCCCACAATGTCCCAGTCCAGGATTTCTTCAAAATTGATAGCTACAGCGCAGACAGATCGTGCGCCCGGGGCACAACGAGCACTAAATTGTCGGCACGGTAGGGGCGGGTTTGCAACTCCAGCGCACCGTTGCCACTGGCCATGCCAACGTTGCAGATGCCCAGGTCTGCGGCGCCTTCCTGCACGGCGTGCAGCACATCGCTGGAGAGGTGCTCTTGCAGGTCGATCTTGATCTGACTGTGCTCGCGCGCAAAGGCACCCAGGTCTTCGGGCAGGAACTGGAAGATGGCCGAGATGTTGGCGTGCATGCGCACATGGCCGCGCACGCCGTCGGCGTATTCGCTGAGTTCGCCCTGCATGCGCTCCAGGCCAAACAGCACGGTGCGGGCATGGTGCAGCAGGCTCTCGCCAGCGGGTGTGAGGGTGACGCCCCGGCTGTGGCGGTACAGCAGGGCGGTGTCCACGGCGGTTTCCAGGTCCGACAGGCGCTTGCTGACGGCCGATGCCGCAATGAATTCGCGCTCAGCCGCGCGGCCAATGCTGCCGAGCTCGCACACCGCCACAAACAGTTGCAGCGAGGTCAGGTCGATACGGCGCGCAAAACTGCGCTCGGAGCTTTTCATGGGTGGGGTGTTGTCTTCTTGCTTTGAGAAGACTTTCTATTTTCTACCCATTTTTTACCCGTTGTCATCGCTGAATGCGATGGCATTCATCGTGCAAGGGAGCGATTTATCAAAAACGTGAGCTGGTAGCTCTTGATTTAAAAGGGTTTCGCGTCCTTTTGACATTGAAACTCAATGAATACAAGCGCTAGCAGCTCCTCTTTTTGATGAGTAGAGGTTTTGGACGCTGACTTATGCCATCAGCGTGCTGCCATGTTCGGGCACCGCAGCCCGCCAGCGCAGCTCATGCTCGATACGTTGGCGCAGCCTGTCGGCCGCGCCCATTTCGCCATGCACCACATACACCTGATCGGGCGCGTGGCCCATGCTGCGCAGCCAGGCGATGAGCTGGTTGCCGTCGGCGTGGGCCGATGCGGACGACAGACGCACCACCTCGGCCCGCACCTCTACGTCCTGGCCGTGGATGCGGATGGTCTTTTCGCCATCGGCCAGCCGCGCACCCCGGGTACCCGGTGCTTGGTGGCCGGTCAGGATGATCATGTTGCGATGGTCGCCCGCGTGCAGCGCCAGGTGGTGCAGCACGCGCCCACCGGTGGCCATGCCGCTGGCCGACAGGATCACCATGGGGCCGTGCAGCTTGGCCAGTCCCTTGGATTGTTCGGGCGTCTGCACCATGGTGGCGCCGTGTTCCAGCGCGTGCACCTGGCGGCTGTTGAGCCGGTGCTCGTGCATATGGTGCCGGAAGAGGCCGGTGGTGCTGACGGCCATGGGGCTGTCCAGAAACACTTTCAGCGCGGTGGGCACCATGCCCTGGGCCTTGAGTAAACCGATCGCATGCAGCACCACCTGCGCGCGGCCCACGGCAAACACGGGCACCACGGCAATCCCGCCACGTGCGGCCAGGCGCTGCAGTGCAGGGCCGAGTTCCTCCAACAAGGTTTCGGGCGGGTGCTCCCGGTCGCCGTAGGTGGACTCGATCAGCACCGTGTCGGCCTGGGGGGGTGCCTCGGGCGGGTTCATGAGCAGATCGTCAGGCCGTCCCAGATCGCCCGAGAACAGAATGCGGCGCCCACCCACCTCCAGCAGCACACTGGCAGCGCCCAGGATGTGGCCCGCGGGCGAAAAGGTGGCGCGCCAGCCGGGCAGCGGCTCAAAAACCTTTTGAACCGCGTGAATCTGGAACTGCTTCATAGAGTGCAGGGCATCGAGCCGGGTGTACAGCGGCAGGGCAGGTTGGTGGCGGCTGAGTTGGTGCCGGTTGAGGAAGGCCGCGTCTTCCTCCTGCAGGTGTCCGCTGTCGGGCAGCAGGATGGTGCACAGATCGCGCGTGCCCGGCGTGCAGTGGATGGCATGGGTGTAGCCGTCGCGTACCAGCAGGGGCAGGTAGCCGCTGTGGTCCAGGTGGGCGTGGGTCAGCACCACACCGTCGATCTGGTGGGGCGCCACCGGCAGGGGCTGCCAGTTGCGCAGGCGCAGTTGTTTGTATCCCTGGAACAGGCCGCAATCGACCAACAGGGCTTTGCCGTTGTAGCGCACCAGGTATTTGGAACCGGTGACGGTGCCGGAGCCACCCAGAAAGGTGATGTTGACGGTCATGTGCCAATGCTCCTGGTTCAGCCGTGCCGGGGCGGCGCGTCAATGCGTTTTCATCGTACTGCGCGGCCTCCGCTTGGGGGGCAGTCACTGGGGGTTTCTTGCTCCAGGTCAAGAAGGGTGGTGTTGGCTGTACCGCGGAGGTGGCGCCCCGAACCGACACATGAAAAAACCGCCAGGGCCGGAAGGCCGCTGGCGGTTTCTTGTGGGACTGGCCTGAGCGGCCTGGAGGTCGAGATCAGCTGAAGAAGTTCTTCAACCGGTCTGTCCAGCTTTCGCCACTGGGCGAATGGCGGCCGCCACCCTTCTTGAGCGAATCCTCCAGCTCACGCAGCAACTTGCGCTGGTGCTCTGTCAGCTTGACGGGTGTCTCGACCGCGATGTGGCAGTACAGGTCGCCCGGATAACTCGCGCGCACGCCCTTGATACCTTTGCCGCGCAGACGGAACTGCTTGCCGGCCTGCGTGCCTTCGGGGATGTCGATGGCCGCCTTGCCAGCCAGCGTGGGTACTTCGATCTCGCCGCCCAGCGCGGCCGTGATAAAGCTCACGGGCACCTGGCAGTGCAGGTCGTCGCCGTCGCGCTCGAAGATGTCGTGTTTCTTCAGGCGGATCTCGATGTACAGGTCACCGGGTGGGCCGCCATTGGTGCCCGGCTCGCCGTTGCCGGTGCTGCGGATGCGCATGCCGTCGTCGATGCCCGCAGGAATCTTCACTTCCAGCGTCTTTTGCTTCTTGAGCTTGCCCTGACCGTGGCAGGTGGTGCAGGGCTCGGGAATGATCTTGCCCGTGCCGCGGCAGTGCGGGCAGGTCTGCTGCACGCTGAAGAAGCCCTGGCGCATCTGCACCGTGCCTGCGCCCTGGCAGGTGCCGCAGGTCTTGGCACTGGTGCCGGGCTTGGCGCCACTGCCGTGGCAGGTGTCGCAGCTCTCCCACGAGGGGATGCGGATCTGCGCGTCCTTGCCGCGTGCAGCTTCTTCCAGCGTGATCTCCATGGCGTAGCTGAGGTCGCTGCCGCGGTAGACCTGGCGGCCGCCCGCGCCTCGCCCGCGCCCGCCTTGCTGGCCGAACATGTCGCCAAAGATGTCGCCAAAAGCCTCGGCGAATCCACCAAAACCTTCAGCACCCGGGCCCCCGGGGCCGCGCATGTTGGGGTCCACACCTGCGTGACCGTACTGGTCGTACGCAGCGCGTTTTTGCGGGTCCGAGATCATCTCGTAGGCCTCTTTGGCCTCTTTGAACTTCTCTTCGGCGGCTTTGGCTGCATCGCCCTGATTGCGGTCAGGGTGGTGTTTCATCGCAAGTTTGCGATAGGCCTTCTTGATTTCTTCATCCGAGGCGTTCTTGGGAACACCCAGAATTTCGTAAAAGTCTCTTTTGGACATGGTGATTCAGAACCCGGTTGGAACAGGAACGCCGCGCAGCCCCTTACGAGCATTGCGCGGCGGCTCGGGTCAACGGGGGCTCGTTCAGCCCTTCTTGACTTCCTTGACTTCGGCATCCACGACGTTGTCATCGTCTGCTGGCTTGCCCGAAGAAGATGCAGACGCTGAAGCATCAGCACCACCAGCTGCCTGGGCTGCTTCTGCGGCTTGCGAGTCGGCGTACATCTTCTCGCCCAGCTTCTGGCTGGCCGCCATCAGCAGGGTGGTCTTCTCTTCAATCGCAGCCTTGTCCTCGCCCTTGAGCGCGTCTTCCAGGGCCTTCACGGCTGCAGTGATCGCGTCTTTTTCACCCGCCTCCAGCTTGTCGCCATGCTCTGTCAGGCTCTTGTTCACGCTGTGCACCGCAGCTTCGCCCTGGTTGCGGGCTTGCACCAGCTCCAGCTTCTTCTTGTCGTCGGCAGCATTCAGCTCGGCGTCCTTCACCATCTGCTGGATTTCTTCTTCCGACAGGCCCGAGTTGGCCTTGATGGTGATCTTGTTTTCCTTGCCTGTGCCCTTGTCCTTGGCGCCTACGTGCAAGATGCCGTTGGCGTCAATGTCGAACGACACTTCGATCTGCGGCACGCCGCGCGCTGCGGGTGGAATGCCTTCGAGGTTGAACTCGCCCAGCAGCTTGTTGCCCGACGCGATTTCACGCTCGCCCTGGAACACCTTGATGGTCACGGCAGGCTGGTTGTCATCCGCCGTGGAGTAGGTCTGAGCAAACTTCGTCGGAATGGTAGTGTTCTTCTGGATCATCTTGGTCATGACGCCGCCCAGGGTTTCGATACCCAGCGACAGCGGAGTCACGTCCAGCAGCAGCACGTCCTTGCGGTCGCCCGACAGCACCTGGCCCTGGATTGCAGCACCCACAGCCACGGCTTCGTCAGGGTTCACGTCCTTGCGGGGTTCCTTGCCGAAGAATTCCTTGACCTTCTCTTGCACCTTGGGCATGCGGGTCATGCCGCCGACCAGGATCACGTCATGGATGTCAGACACCGACACGCCGGCATCCTTGATCGCCATGCGGCAAGGGGCAATGGTGCGCTCGATCAGTTCTTCGACCAGGGCTTCCAGCTTGGAGCGCGTCAGCTTGATGTTCAGGTGCTTCGGACCCGATGCATCTGCGGTGATGTACGGCAGATTGATGTCGGTGGAGGCAGAGTTCGACAGTTCGATCTTGGCCTTCTCGGCGGCTTCCTTCAGACGCTGCAGGGCCAGCACGTCGTTCTTGAGGTTGACGCCCGACTCTTTCTTGAACTCGTCAATGATGAAGTCGATGATGCGCTGGTCGAAGTCTTCGCCGCCCAGGAAGGTGTCGCCGTTGGTCGACAGCACTTCGAACTGCTTTTCGCCGTCCACGTCTGCGATTTCGATGATGGACACGTCAAACGTGCCGCCACCCAGGTCATACACCGCAATCTTGCGGTCGCCCTTTTCCTGTTTGTCGAGGCCAAAGGCCAGGGCCGCAGCGGTGGGCTCGTTGATGATGCGCTTGACATCGAGGCCTGCAATACGGCCAGCGTCCTTCGTGGCCTGGCGTTGTGCGTCGTTGAAGTACGCAGGCACGGTAATGACGGCTTCCGTCACGGGCTCGCCCAGGTAGTCCTCGGCGGTCTTCTTCATCTTGCGCAGAATGTCGGCAGACACCTGCTGGGCCGACAGCTTGTTGCCGCGCACTTCGATCCAGGCGTCGCCGTTGTCGGCGGCCACGATCTTGTAGGGCATCAGGTCGATGTCCTTTTGCACTTCTTTTTCGGTGAACTTGCGGCCGATCAGGCGCTTGACGGCGTACAGCGTGTTCTTGGGGTTGGTCACGGCTTGGCGCTTGGCCGAGGCGCCGACGAGGATTTCGCCGTCTTCCTGGTAAGCCACGATGGAGGGCGTGGTACGCGCACCTTCGCTGTTCTCGATCACGCGCGTTGTGTTGCCTTCCATGATGGACACGCAGCTGTTGGTGGTCCCGAGGTCAATGCCGATGATTCTTCCCATGATTTTTTCTCCGAATGCTTGATTGGTTTGGATGGCTAGTAACTTGTGGATAACTTGGTTTGGTTCAAGTCTTCCAGGTCGATTTTTTTGAGGCTTACTTGGGAGCCGTCACGGTGACCAGGGCCGGGCGCAGCACGCGCTCGGCGATCACATAGCCCTTTTGCAGCACGGCCACCACGGTGTTGGCTTCCTGCTCGGCAGGCACCACGCTGATGGCCTGGTGCTGGTGGGGGTCGAACTTGGCGCCCGCTTCTGGGTTGATGGCCAGCACCTTGTTGCGCTCCAGCGCAGAGGTCAGCTGGCGCAGCGTGGCGTCGGCGCCCTCGCGCAGCTGCTGGGGTGTGGCTTCCTTGATGGCGAGGGCGGCATCCAGGCTGTCGGCCACGGGCAGCAGGCTCTCGGCAAAACTCTCGATGCCGAACTTGCGGGCCTTGGAGACTTCGTCTTCAGCGCGGCGCCGCGCGTTTTCGGCCTCGGCCTTGGCGCGCAGAAACTGGTCGGCCAGATCGGCGCTTTTGGCCTTGAGCTCGGCCAGCTCGCCCTGCAGGCGCGCCAGCTCGTCGGAGGCGTGGGCAGCCATGGCGGCTTCTACTTCTTCGGGTGCAGGGGCATTCTGGGGTGCGGTGGTTTGGCTTTGATCTGACATGTCTTGGTCTAAAGGTAAATAAAACAGTACGCGCGGGAGTTGGGGGCACGCTGATGGAAATCAAGGTCTTCGTCAGGGGCATGTGCCTCTTGACCGCGTGTTGGGATCGCTTTGCTGTAAGGCATGTCGGCCCAACCTCTGTTTTTGCAAGGGCTGTGTACGCGCGAGGCGTCAATTTTGCGGGCGTTGGACTAGGTTGCAACCGCGCTGAGTGTACAAGCGGCGCAGGCCGGGCTATAATCGCAGGCTTTCCCTTGCCACACCACTTCTCGACGCAGTGGGTGGTCTTACCCAAAAGGAGTATGCATGCGTCATTACGAAATCATTTTGTTGATCCATCCGGATCAAAGCGAACAAGTTCCAGCCATGCTGGAGCGCTACAAGGGCATGATCACCGCTGGCGGTGGCAAAGTGCACCGTGTAGAAGACTGGGGCCGCCGTCAACTGGCGTACCTGATCAACAAGCTGGCCAAGGCCCACTACCTGTGCGTGAACATCGAAGCCGACCAGGCCGTGATGGCTGAACTGGAGCACGCCTTCAAGTTCAACGACGCCGTGCTGCGCCACCTGACGGTTCAGAAGAAGAAGGCCGATGCCGGTCCGTCTTCCATGATGAAGACCGTCGAGCGCGAAGAAGCCCGCAAGGCCAGCCAAGCTGAATATGCAGCTGCTGGCGGTGAGCGTGGCGAGCGTCCTGACCGCGGCGAGCGCGCAGAACGCGCCGAGCGCTGATCCAGCCCGTTGGAGTGGAGAACCGCGTAGTCTTGACCGCATGTATTGCAGAGGCTGAGTCCCTGCGTTACACACCTGCTGGATTACCTGCCATCGCGCTGCGACTCGAACATGAGTCTCAGCAGACCGAAGCAGGCCAGCCCCGTGAAGTCAAGGCCGCCATGAAAGCTGTCGCATTCGGTGCGATGGCCGAGCGTCTGGCAAGGCAGAACATCGGAAGTCTCTGGACTTTCAGTGGATTTCTGGCAACCCCGCGCAATGGCAAGAACGCTGTCCTTCATATCCAGGATATTCAACAAAATTAATTTTCCAAGGGGTCCGCAATGGCCACGTTCAAGAAGTTCAACAAAGACAAGCGCCCAAAGCGCAACACCCAGTCCCTGCTGTTCAAGCGCAAGCGCTTTTGCCGCTTCACGGTGACCGGTGTTGAAGAAATCGACTACAAAGACGTCGACACGCTGCGTGATTTCATCGCCGAAAACGGCAAGATCATCCCCGCACGCCTGACCGGCACGCGCGCCATCTTCCAGCGTCAGCTGAACACCGCCATCAAGCGCGCTCGCTTCCTGGCCCTGGTGCCTTACAGCGACCAGCACAAGATCTAAGGAGCACAACCCATGCAAATCATCCTGCTCGACAAGGTTGTGAACCTCGGCAACCTCGGCGAAATCGTCAAAGTCAAAGACGGCTACGCACGCAACTTCCTGATTCCTTCGGGCCGCGCACGCCGCGCTACCGAATCGGCCAAGGCTGATTTCGAAGCCAAGCGCGCTGAGCTCGAAAAAGCTGCAGCCGCCAAGCTGGCAGAAGCCCAAGCCCAAGGCGAGAAGCTGGCTGGTACCACTGTCAAGCTGACACAAAAGGCTGGCGTGGACGGCCGTCTGTTTGGTTCCGTGACCAACCAAGACATTGCTGAAGAGCTGAACAAGCAAGGCTACAAGCTGGTCAAGTCGCAAGTTCGTCTCCCTAACGGCCCCATCAAGGTCGTGAGCGAAACTGCGGTGAGCGTGGCTCTGCACACCGATGTGGTCGTTGAAGTCAACGTGTCGGTCTACGGCGAAACCGCCTGATCGTCCTTTGTGACTTATTGCAAAAGCCGCCCTTGGGCGGCTTTTGTCTTTTGAACACTGTTATTTGTACATGATTGCCCACCGGTAATCCACGGATTACCCACAGGCTTATCCCCCGGTCGCCGAGCCGCCAGGCCCCGGGGTTGCATTCAGTCAGGCCTTGCCCCGGAGAAACACCCCATGTCCGCAGTCTTTCCCCCGCTGGATGACCAAGGTTTCGCTCCGCCGCCGACGGCGGATCGTGAGATCGCGCAGTTGCGCGTGCCGCCGCACTCCATCGAGGCCGAGTCCAGCGTTTTGGGCGGGCTGCTGCTGGACAACAACGCCTGGGACCGCGTGGGTGATCTGCTGGTAGAGAGCCATTTCTACCGCTACGAGCACCAGATGATCTACACGGCCATTGGCGCGTTGATCAACGCCAGCAAGCCGGCGGACGTAATCACCGTGTTTGAGAACCTGCAGAACCTGGGCAAAGCCCATGAGATGGGGGGGCTGGCCTACCTGAACACGCTGGCGCAATATGTGCCCAGCGCCAGCAATATCCGCCGCTACGCCGAAATCGTGCGCGAGCGGGCCATTCTGCGCAAACTGGTCACGGCCAGCGACGAAATCTCCACCAACGCCTTCAATCCCAAGGGCAAGACGGTAGAGCGCATTCTGGACGAGGCCGAGTCCAAGATTTTTGCCATTGGCGAAGAAGGTTCGCGCACCAAACAGGGCTTTCAGTCCCTCGACACCCTGGTGATCGACCTGCTGGACCGCGTCCAGGAGATGGCCGACAACCCGGTGGATGTGACCGGTGTGCCCACAGGCTTTGCCGACCTGGACCGCATGACCAGCGGCCTTCAGGCGGGCGACATGGTGGTACTGGCGGCGCGCCCTTCCATGGGCAAGACCTCGTTTGCAGTGAACATTGCCGAACACGTGGCGCTCAACGAAGGGTTGCCGGTCGCCATCTTCTCCATGGAAATGGGCGCCGCCCAGTTGGCCGTGCGTATCGTGGGCTCGATCGGCCGGGTGAATCAGGGCAATCTGCGCACTGGCAAGCTCACGGACGACGAGTGGCCACGGCTGACCGAGGCGATTGAAAAGCTACGCACCGTCTCGCTGCACATTGACGAAACCCCGGGTCTCACCCCCGGCGAGCTGCGCGCCAATGCCCGGCGTCTGGCGCGACAGTGCGGCAAGCTGGGCCTGATCGTGGTCGATTACCTGCAGCTGATGAGCGGTTCCGGATCTGCGGCCAGTTCGGACAACCGAGCGACCGAGTTGGGCGAGATTTCGCGCGGTTTGAAGATGCTGGCCAAGGAACTGCAGTGCCCGGTGATCGCGCTGTCGCAGCTCAACCGCTCGGTGGAGCAGCGTACCGACAAGCGTCCCATGATGTCCGACTTGCGCGAGTCAGGCGCCATCGAGCAGGATGCCGACATCATCATGTTCATCTACCGCGACGACTACTACAACAAGGACTCCAAGGAGCCCAACGTCGCCGAGGTCATCATCGGCAAGCAGCGTAACGGCCCCACCGGCACGATCAAGCTGTTCTTCCAGAAGAACCAGACGCGGTTCGAAAACCTGGCGATGGGTTCGGGCGACGATTTCTAATGAAAATAGCTGCTAGCGCTTATTGCATAAGCACTAGCAGCTATTGAATTAGGAGTGTTTGGGCTGCTGTTTGTGATCAGGGCTGGCGCAGTATCCATACAAGAACCCCAACGACCAAGGCACCCAGAACCACCAGGGCACGGCCCAGCCGTTGGTTGCGCAGGCGCAAGGCTTCCACTGCGCGGATCACTACTGCATTCTGTTCCGCCAGCGACTGGATCAACGCGGCGGAGTCCTGCTGCTCTTGCTCCAGTTGCGCTACACGCTCGCGCAGGTGCTGAAGTTGAGCGGTGACGGAGGTCGACGGGCTGTCTTCCGTTCCGGTCAGGGTGCCCGTTGAACCCGCTGCAGGCGCTGTGCCCGCGGCGCGTGTTTTCCCCATCAGTTTCTTGGCCGCTTGCAGGACCTGGGGTGCTGCCTCTATGACATCCCCCCAGGGCACCAGCTTGAGTGCCGTCATCCACAACGCCATGGTCAGGTGCCTTTGCTCATAGCACTTCGCTGGCGAAGTCCGCCAGGCGCGACCGTTCGCCGCGTGCCAGCGTGATGTGCCCGCTGTGTGGCCATCCCTTGAAGCGGTCCACGGCATACGTCAGGCCTGAGGAACCTTCGGTCAGGTACGGCGTGTCGATCTGCGCGAGGTTGCCCATGCAGATGATCTTGGTGCCGGGGCCCGCGCGCGTGATCAGCGTTTTCATCTGCTTGGGCGTCAGGTTCTGCGCCTCGTCGATGATCACGTACTTGTTCAGGAAGGTGCGCCCGCGCATGAAGTTCATGCTCTTGATCTTGATGCGGCTGCGGATGAGTTCATTCGTGGCCGCACGGCCCCATTCGCCCGCGTTGCCGCCATCACCCTTGGCCAGAAACTCCAGGTTGTCGTCCAGCGCACCCATCCAGGGGCCCATTTTTTCTTCCTCGGTGCCCGGCAGAAAACCGATGTCCTCGCCCACGCTCACCGTGGCGCGGGTCATGATGATCTCGGTGTAGCGGCGCTCGTCCAGCACCTGGGTCAGGCCTGCGGCCAAGGCGAGCAGCGTCTTGCCGGTGCCCGCCGTGCCCGTCAGCGTCACGAAGTCGATCTCCGGATCCATGAGCAGGTTCATGGCGTAGTTCTGCTCGCGGTTGCGGGTGGTCACACCCCAAACGGCATTTTTGGCGGAGCCGTAGTCCTTGAGGGTCTGCAAAACCGCCGTCTTCTCGCGGATCTCGCTCACCCGCGCGAACAGGCTGGGCTCGCCGGGGGCTTCAAAGTACGCGAACTGATTGATCATCAGTTGCGGCACGATGGGGCCGCCGATGCGGTAGTAAGTGTGTGCGCCGCTTTGCCAGCTCTCCACGTTCTTGCCGGTCTTGGCCCAGAAGTCTGGGGGCAGTGCCAGCACGCCCGCGTAAAGCAGGTCGCCGTCTTCCAGTGTCTTGTCGTTCTGGTAGTCCTCGGCATTCAAGCCCAGGGCGCGCGCCTTGACGCGCATGTTGATGTCCTTGGACACCAACACCACTTCACGCGGGGCATGCAACTTGCGCAGGGCCTCAACCACGCCCAGGATTTGGTTGTCTGCCTTGCCCGGGGGCAGGCTGGTGGGCAGGCTGTAGTCCAGTGGTGCAGTCTGGAAGAACAGGTGCCCGCCCGCGGCGCGTTGACCGGTGGAGTCCAGCTTGAGGCCGCGGGCGATGTCGGCGCCCTGCACGCCGGCCAGTGCATCCAGGGTACGGCTGGTCTGGCGGCCATTGCGGGCGACTTCGGTCATGCCCTTTTTGTGGCCGTCCAGCTCTTCCAGCACGATCATCGGCAGGAAGATGTCGTGCTCTTCAAAGCGGAACAGGCTCGTCGGGTCGTGCAGCAAGACATTGGTGTCCAGCACAAACAGCTTGGCCGGGCCCTGGGGACGGCTGCGCTTGCTGCGGCTGGGCGACGGCGCCGCCGCCAGGGGGGCTGCCGCGGAAGGCGCGTCTTCGGTCTTGGCCGATGCGCGGCGGCTGGTGCTGCGGGCTGCGGGCGCTGGCGCAGAGGATACGGTTTCTGTGCGGGCGCGGCCTGCTGGGGCGGCTACAGGCTCTGGCATGCGACCCCGTGTCTCCACCTGGACCAACGGAGCAGACGCGTTCGGGGCAGCGGGCGCCGAAGCGCGTGCGCGTCCTGTCGGGGCCTTGGCAGGTGCGGCTACGGCAACCGTGTCTGGTGTGATGGCGGTCTGGGCTGCGCGGGGGCGGGCGGCCACGTCGAAAGCTTCAGGTGCGAGAAGGGCGGCGCGTCGGCTGGGTGCTGGGGGCAGGGGCATGGTGGCAGGGCCTCGGTCAATGGTGATCAGAAAGCAAAAAGCCGCCTGGAGGCCAAGGCGGCTTTGGGGGAGGGGGCAGGCGTTGCGGGAACCAGATGCATCAATCCATTATGCCTATTCCGTGTGTCCGGCCCGGGCAAAACGGGATGCACAGGCATGGCGTGTAGCGCCAATGCCCCAGTGCGCCGATCAGGCCGCCTTTTTGAGGGCCTTGATGGACTTGACGGCCTTCAGTACGTCGTCCACGTGACCAGGCACTTTCAGGCCACGCCATTCCGCTACCAGCAGGCCGTCGGGGCCCACCAGGAACGTGCTGCGCTCGATGCCCTTGACCTTCTTGCCGTACATGATCTTGTTCTTGACCACACCGAACATGTGGCACATTTTTTCTTCGGTATCAGCGATGAGCTCGAAGGGGAGTTCCAGCTTTTCCTTGAACTCATCGTGCGACTTCATGTTGTCGCGGGAGACGCCAAAAACCGCTGCGCCAGCCTTCACGAAGTCCTTGTATCGGTCGCGAAACTGCATGGCCTCCGTGGTACAGCCAGGTGTGTTGTCCTTGGGATAGAAGTAGAGAACCAGAACTTGGCCAAGGTGGGAGGTATTGGAAACCTTGAGTCCACCTGTTGCGTTGGCTTCAAATTCAGGGAGGGGTTTGTTGACAACGATCGCCATATCACTTCAATCTCTCAGGATGTAGTCGTTGGTAAGCCGGGGGAGCTGGTGTGTTATTGCTCTTGTAGGTGCCCCCGACCGCAACCGGTGATTTTACCCTGAAATCGGTTCCCGGCCAAATGTAAGACAGTGTGTCCCATCGGGGCGGAGGTCACTTCATTCAGGCTGCACATCTGTGTGATTAAGCCGATGCGACATCCTTCTTTGGCGTGCCGTATGCGTATGCATGTCATGGCGCGGCAGGTGCGGCGCTCTCGGCAATCACGACTCCAATATCAGCGCAGCCACCACATTGCGGCCTTCGCTGGCCAGGATGTTGTAGGTGCGGCAGGCGGCGGGCGTGTCCATGGTCTCCAGCCCCAACCGACGGGCGATCAGCGGCGCCAGCCAGGCGGGTGGGGGGAATCGGTTGCGATTGCCGCTTCCGAAGATGACGAGTTCGGTCTCCAGCTCCGCCAGTTGCGCAAAGTGCTCGGGCGTCAGGTCCTCAAACCGCGTGCACGGCCATGCCTGCCGCAAGCCCCCGGAGCCAATGATGACGCTGTGGGTGATCCTGTCCGCATCCACGCCGATCCAGCCGGGGCCATAGCCGTTGATGGTTTGTGCGCTGGATCGGTCGGGCTGGAATTTCATGGGCGTTGGGGTGGGTTGCGGGCAGCACCACGCCGGTGCGGTAGCGGCGCGCAGGGCCTGGGCAGAGCAAAGGTGCGCTTGTGAACTGTGGTCAAATTATAGGTTTCGCCAAGGTGCCAGCCGCTCTGGCCGCCACCTGACCCCACTGCACCACCGTCAGCGCATGAAAACCGTCCAAAAATCCGCCAAGCTCGCCAACGTCTGCTACGACATCCGGGGGCCCATCATGGACGCGGCCAAGCAGATGGAAGAAGACGGCCACAAGATCATCAAGCTCAACATCGGCAACCTGGCCGTGTTCGGCTTTGATGCGCCGGAAGAAATTCAGCTCGACATGATCCGCAACCTGCCCAACTCGGCCGGTTACTCGGACAGCAAAGGTATCTTTGCCGCGCGCAAGGCGGTGATGCACGAGACACAAAAGCAGGGCATCAAGGGTGTGATGCTCGACGATATCTACCTGGGCAACGGCGCCAGCGAGCTGATCGTGATGGCCACCAATGCGCTGCTGGACAACGGCGACGAGCTGCTGCTGCCCTCGCCCGACTACCCCCTGTGGACCGCCGCTGCCAGCTTGTCGGGTGGCACGCCTGTGCACTATGTGTGCGATGAAGCCAATGGCTGGATGCCCAACCTCGACGACATCCGCTCCAAGATCACGCCCCGCACCAAGGGCATCGTGGTCATCAACCCCAACAACCCCACCGGCGCGCTGTACTCGGACGACCTGCTCAAGGGCATCGTCGCCATTGCACGCGAACACGGCCTGGTGATCTTTGCCGACGAGGTGTACGACAAGGTGCTGTACGACGGCGCCAAGCACACCGCCATTGGCGCGCTGAGCGAGGATGTGCTCACACTCACCTTCAATTCGCTGTCCAAAAGCTACCGCTCCTGTGGCTATCGCGCGGGCTGGATGGTGGTGTCGGGCGACAAGAAGCCCGCCAAGGACTACATCGAGGGCCTGAACATGCTCTCGAACATGCGCCTGTGTGCCAACGTGCCCGGCCAGTGGGCGGTGCAGACGGCGCTGGGCGGCTACCAGAGCATCAATGAGCTGGTGGGCGAAGGCGGCCGGTTGCGCAAGCAGCGCGACCTGGCCTACGAACTCATCACGGCGATCCCGGGGGTGACTTGCGTGAAACCGCGCGCGGCGTTGTACATGTTCCCGCGCCTTGATCCAGCGGTGTACCCCATCGCAGACGACCAGCAGTTTTTTCTGGAACTGCTGCAAGAGACCAAGGTCATGCTGGTGCAGGGCACGGGCTTCAACTGGGCGGCGCCCGACCATTTCCGCATCGTGTTCCTGCCCCATGAAGACGACCTGCGCGACGCCATTGGCCGCGTGGCGCGTTTCCTGGAGCAGTACCGCAAGCGCACGCAACTGGCGGCGGCTGCGTGATCCGTGCTTTGAACAGCGCAGTTACTCATAATTTCATAGCTGCTAGCGCTTGATGGATAAGCGCTAGGGCCCATTTTGACTGATAAAAATCCCATGAAACCCATCCAAGTAGGCCTTCTGGGCATCGGCACCGTTGGCAGCGGCGTGTTCAACGTGCTCGCGCGCAACCAGGACGAGATCAGCCGCCGCGCTGGCCGTGGCATCGAGATCACCATGGTGGCAGATCTGGACGTGGAGCGCGCCAAGTCGGTAGTGGGCGCTGACATCCAGGTCGTCAACGACGCCCGGGCCATCATTGCCAATCCCGACATCGACATCGTCATTGAGCTGATCGGCGGCTACGGCATTGCCCGCGCGCTGGTGCTCGAAGCCATCGCCGCTGGCAAGCATGTGGTCACCGCCAACAAGGCGCTGCTGGCCGTGCATGGCACCGAGATCTTCGCGGCCGCCTCGGCCAAGGGCGTGATGGTGGCCTTCGAGGCGGCCGTGGCCGGTGGCATCCCCATCATCAAGGCGCTGCGCGAAGGCCTGACCGCCAACCGCATCCAGTGGATCGCCGGCATCATCAACGGCACCACCAACTTCATCCTGTCCGAAATGCGCAGCAAGGGCCTGGACTTTGACGTGGTGCTGAAGGAAGCGCAACGCCTGGGCTACGCCGAGGCCGACCCGACCTTCGACATCGAAGGCGTGGACGCTGCGCACAAGGTCACGCTGATGAGCGCGATTGCGTTCGGCATCCCGGTGCAGTTCGACAAGGCGTACGTCGAAGGCATCACCAAGCTGGGCGCCGCCGACATCAAATACGCCGAGCAACTGGGCTACCGCATCAAGCTGCTGGGCATCACCAAGCGCGCCGACAAGGGCATCGAGCTGCGCGTACACCCGAGCCTGGTGCCTTCCAAGCGCCTGATCGCCAACGTCGAAGGCGCCATGAACGCGGTGGTGGTGCAGGGCGATGCCGTGGGCACCACGCTGTACTACGGCAAGGGCGCGGGCAGCGAGCCCACCGCCAGCGCCGTGATCGCCGACCTGGTGGACATCGCCCGCCTGCACACGGCCGACCCTGAGCACCGCGTGCCGCACCTGGCCTTCCAGGCCAACACGCTGACCGACGCCATGGGCACGCTGCCCGTGCTGCCGATGAGCGAAGTGGTCACCAGCTACTACCTGCGCCTGCGCGTGGCCGACCAGGCCGGCGTGCTCGCCAAGGTCACCGGCCTGTTGGCCGAGGCGGGAGTGAGCATCGACGCGGTGCTGCAGCGCGAGGCCGACGAAGTGGGCGGTGAAGGCTCCACACAGACCGACCTGATCATCCTGACCCACGACATCCGTGAGGGCACCATGGACGCCGTCATCGCCCAGATGCAGGCCCTGCCCACGGTGCTGGCGCCCATCACGCGCATCCGCAAGGAAGAGCTGAACTGACCGCTCGCCACGGATCCGTGATGCCACCTCGCCATGCCCACTCTGGTCGCCGCGCTCACTCTGGTGGCGTTACTCAAGCTGTCGGCGGTCGAGCTGCCGCGATGGCACCTGGCGTTCTGGTTCGGCGTGCTGATCACGCTGGCCCTTTTCCATTCCATGCCGCGCGTGCAGGCCTTCCTCAATGGGGCGGGCAGCTTTTTTGCTGCCTGGCTGTACTTCGCGCTTCTGGACCACACGGACAACACACAGGACCGCGCGCTGCACTGGCTCATCCTGATCGGCGGGTTCTTCCTGCTGATCGCCTCACGCCTTTACATTGACATTCGTGTCTACGGCATCAGCTTCTAGCCTGTTCACGACACTCACAGATACCGACGGGATCCCACCATGAAATACATCAGCACCCGCGGACACGCCGACCGCAAAAAGTTTTGCGACATCCTGCTGGAAGGCCTGGCACCGGATGGCGGCCTGTACCTGCCCGAGCACTACCCGCAGGTCAGCGATGCGATGCTGACCAAGCTGCGCAAGGCGTACCACGAGCAAGGCTACGCCGAGCTGGCGTTTCAGATCCTGTCGCTGTACATCGACGACATCCCTGCCGCCGACCTGAAAGCCCTGTGCGCCAAGACGTACACCGCCGAAGTCTTTGGCACCGGCGAGATCGTGCCCCTGCGCCACCTTGAAGACGGCCTGTGGCTCGAAGCCCTGTCCAATGGCCCCACGCTGGCCTTCAAGGACATGGCCATGCAACTGCTGGGCAACCTGTTCGAGTACGAACTCAACCGCCGTGGCGAAGAGCTCAACATCCTGGGCGCCACCAGCGGCGACACCGGCAGCGCGGCCGAATACGCCATGCGCGGCAAAAAGGGCATTCGCGTCTTCATGACCAGCCCGCACGGCCGCATGAGCGCCTTCCAGCAGGCACAGATGTTCAGCCTGCAGGACGAGAACATCCACAACATCGCCATCGAAGGCGTGTTCGACGACTGCCAGGACATCGTCAAGGCCGTCAGCAACGACCTGGCCTTCAAGCGCAAATACAAGATCGGCACCGTCAACTCGATCAACTGGGCGCGCCTGCTGGCGCAGGTGGTGTATTACTTTGCGGGCTACATCCAGGCCACCGAGACCAACGACCAGAAGGTCAGCTTCACCGTGCCTTCGGGCAATTTCGGCAACGTCTGCGCGGGCCATGTGGCGCGCAGCATGGGCTTGCCGATCGACAAGCTGGTGGTGGCCACCAACGAAAACGACGTGCTGGATGAGTTCTTTCGCACCGGCGCCTACCGCGTGCGCGCCGCTGCCGACACGCACGAGACCTCCAGCCCCTCGATGGACATCAGCAAGGCCAGCAACTTCGAGCGGTTCATCTTTGATCTGCTGGGCCGCAACGGCCAGCGCACGAACGCGTTGTTTGCCAAAGCGCTGCCCGCCTATGGCAGGTTCGACTTGAGCGCCGAACCGCTGTTTGCCGAAGCCGCCACCAAATACGGTTTCGAGAGCGGCAGGAGCACGCACGCCGACCGCCTGGCCACCATCAAGGACAACTTCGAGCGCCACGGCGTCACCATCGACACCCACACGGCCGACGGCGTGAAGGTGGCGCGCGAACACCATCAGGACCCCAAGGTGCCCATGATCGTGCTGGAGACCGCGCTGCCCATCAAGTTTGCCGAAACCATCGTCGAAGCCCTGGGCCATGCGCCCGAGCGGCCCGAGAAGTTTGCGGGCATCGAAGACCTGCCCAAGCGCTTGCACGTCATGCCGGCCAATGTGCAACTGGTCAAGCAATACATCGAACGCCACTGCGCGCCCGCCCAGTAGGCGTGAGGCTGGCAGCCGGACCGGATGCCGCTGCCTTGCGGGCGCGGGCGGTTTCAGGTTGCGTGATTTGAGATAAAAAATGCCCCTGGCGCTTATCTGGTAAGCGCTAGCAGCTATAAAAGCAATAGCTAACCAAGGAGCAATGGATGAAAGTTGTAGGTTTTGCCGGCTTTTCCGGCAGTGGCAAGACCACGCTGGTCGAGCAATTGATCCCCGAGCTGCGGCTGCGAGGGCTGCGGGTGTCGGTGGTCAAGCACGCCCACCACAGTTTCGACATCGACCACCCGGGCAAGGACACGTACCGCCACCGTGAGGCGGGCGCCTTTGAGGTGGTGGCCGCATCGGACAAGCGCCTGATGCTGGTGCGCGAGTTCGAGCAGCCCGCCACGCTCAGCGTGCACCACCTGCTGGCCGAGCTGTACCAGGGCGTGGACTGGGTGCTGGTGGAAGGTTTCAAGGACAGCGACTTGCTCAAGGTGGAAGTGTGGCGCGCGCCCGAACCCGGCCAGGTGGCCAAGCCCGTGCGCTACCCCGACGACGACTTTGTGGCCGCCGTGGCCACCGATTCACCCCAGGGCCTGCCAGTGCCCACCCAGCTGCCCTTGCTGGACCTGAACGCACCGTCTGAAGTGGTGGACTGGCTGATCAAGTACGACCACCGGTTTGAATACAACTGGGAGCTGCACGGGGGCCTGCTGCCATGCGCCCCGCAATGAACAAGCCGCTCAAGCCGCTGGACGAAGCGCTGACCGACCTGCTGGCCCAGGCAAACCCTTTGCCGGGCACGGACACAGTCACTACGTTTGATGCCGATGGCCGGGTGCTGGCGCAAGACTGCGTCTCATCGCTGCAGGTGCCACCAGCGGACAACAGCTCTATGGACGGTTATGCCGTGCGTTGTGCCGATGTGGCCGCTATGGGCGTTGTGCTGCCGGTGTCTCAGCGCATTGCCGCGGGCAGTTCAGGGGATGCGCTGGCGCAGGGCTCTGCCGCCCGCATCTTCACAGGCGCACCGGTGCCAGCAGGCGCGGATGCGATCCTGATGCAGGAAGACTGCGTTGCCCTGCCCGGTGCAGCAGATGGTGATGGCCCGGGTCAGGTGCGCATCAACGCCGTTCCCAAGCCGGGCCAGTGGATCCGCAAGGCGGGCGAAGACATCACCCGTGGCTCGGTGGTGTTGTCAGCGGGTACACGCCTCACCCCGGCCGAGTTGGGCCTGGCCGCCAGCATCGGCTTGCACCAGCTGCAGGTGGCGCGCCGCCCGCGCGTGGCGCTGTTCTCCACAGGTGATGAACTTGTCATGCCCGGCGATGTGCCACCCGAGCAGATGCGCCCCGGCGCCATCTACAACAGCAACCGTTTCTTCCTGCGCGCCATGCTGCTGCGCCTGGGGTGTGAGGTGACTGACTTTGGCATCGTGCCCGACCGGCGCGACGCCACCATCGACGCCCTGCGACAGGCCAGCGCCGCACACGACCTGATCCTGACCAGCGGCGGCGTGAGCGTGGGCGAAGAAGACCACATCAAGCCTGCGGTGGAAACGCTGGGCACGCTCGACCTGTGGCAGATCGCCATGAAGCCCGGCAAGCCGTTTGCCTACGGACAGATCCCGCGCAAAGGGGGCGAAGACAGCGGCGCCGCGCACTTCATGGGGCTGCCCGGCAACCCGGTGTCCAGCTTTCTGACGTTTGCGCTGCTGGTGCGCCCGTTTGTGCTGCGGCTGCAGGGTGTGGTGGATGTTGCTCCTCAATCCGTAGCGTCTCGCGCCGATTTCACCTGGGCCAAGGCCGACAAACGCCGCGAGTTTCTGCGCGTGCGGCACAACGCCGCGGGCGGGCTGGACCTGTTCAACAACCAGAGTTCAGGCGTTTTGACGTCTGCCGCCTGGGGCGATGGCGTGGTGGACAACGCGGCGGGCCAGACGATTGCACCGGGCGATACGGTGCGGTTCATTTCCTTTGCCGAGTTACTGTCATGAGAAATCACCCCCACGCTCTCCACTGTGTGTGGTCGCTGCCCCCCGAGAGGGCCGCTTTTCATCTTGGGGCGGCCCGGCGATGAAAAAGATCTCCCTGCGCTACTTCGCCTCCATCCGCGAGGCCATCGGCCAAGGCAGCGAGGCGGTCGAGACTTCTGCCACCACGCTGGGCGCGCTGCGCGACGAACTCATCGCACGCGGCGGTGCCCATGCCAGCAGTCTGGCGCGCGGAAAGGCAGTGCGTATGGCGCTCAACCAGACCTTGAGCGATGAATCCGCAAACCTGGTCGATGGGGCTGAGGTGGCGTTTTTCCCACCAGTTACCGGGGGCTGAGGTCAGGCAGCGTCTCGCAGGCGCTGCTCCATCGCGGCTGAGGCCGCCATCATCGGCGCCCGCAGCTCATTGCGCATCCAACCCGCTTGCGCCAGCACGGCCTTCAGCGGCGCGGGGTTGGGTTCGGCGAAGCAGGCCTCTACCCAGGGCAACAAGGTCTGCCACACACGGCGGGCCTCGGGCAAATTACCTGCACGCAGCAGTTCCACCAGCTGGATAAAACGTGACGCCTGCCAGTGCGCGCTGGCGGCAATGGCGCCTTGGCCGCCCAGGGCCAGGGTCGCGAACAATCTGCGCGTCTTCGCCCGCCAGCACGGCCAGGCGCCCGTCGGCGATCAGTGCCTGCGTCTTGGCCGGTGTTGCCGCCGCAGTCCTTGATGGCGCGGATGCGTGGGTGGTCTGCCAGCATCAGCAGGGTCTCTGTGGTCAGCGAGGCGCCTGTGCGGTAGGGAATGTCGTAGACGATCAACGGCACGGTGCTGGCATCGGCCAGGGTGCGGAACCAGTGCAGCAAGCCCTCTTGAGATGGGCGGATGTAGTGCGGTGCGGGCACCAGCAGCCCGGCCACCGGGTACTGCGCCAGGGTGCGCACCCATTCCAGTGTTTGGCCCAGGTGGTAGCCCGACAGGCCCATCACCACGGGCAGGCCTTGTGCGGCGCCTAGCACGGTCTCCAGCACGGCAAGTTGCTCTGCCTCGTCGAGTGCAGCGGCTTCGCCGGTGGAGCCGCAGGCCACCAAACCCGCCACGCCCTGGGTGGCCAGGCGGGTGGTCAGCTTTGCAAGCGCTGGGTGGTCCACGGCGCCGTCATGGAACGGTGTGACCAGGGGAATCCAGAGACCCTGGAATGGGGTGGGGGAGGCAGAGACTGCGGGCATGCGAAACGTCCTTTCAAGGTTCGACCAGGGGAAGAACCGTCACAGGTGCGCGCGCTGAATGCCAGGAAACAAAAAAGGGGGAGTTTTGTGCCAAGGGTTCCGTCGCTCATCCGGGACGGAACCACACAGCTCCGGTCAGATGAGCTGGGGTTTTTTGGCTTTGACCGTGCACTGCAATGCCACCGCAGGAGCGGTGGACATGGCAAAGAAGGAGTGCACAGGCATGGGGCGCAGTATAGCCAAGCGTTTGTCGGGCGCAAAGGCCGGTTCAGTGCGCCGGCGGCAGTGCGAGGGCGTCGGGCTGCGGCGCCACCAGCGCGGGGCATGGCCACGCCAGCAGCTCGGCGAGGCGGGTGACGATCCAGGTGGCCTCCGCGATGGAGACACCCGATTCTGGGGTGCACAGCCCGGCATGGATTCGGTTGAGGATCTCGGACTCTGAAGGCGCCTGCACGTGGTACAGCGTCTGCGCATGTTCCACCAGGTGGCCCGCCAGGTCTTCGCAGAGCTCATAGCGGGTACGTACGGCATCCGCGCGTTCGGTCAGGCGCCCCCGGGCATTGGTGTACACCGCCATGAAAGAGGGCGGCACGTGGATCTGGTTGTCGTCGTCCATGGGCACCGTTCAGTCGGGCGTGAACAGTCGTTCAAACTTGGCCTGGTCGGAGGGCAGCTCAAACGTCACCACCTGGCCCATTTTCATGTCCGACAGGCGGCAGGCGCCAAAAAGCGTGGTTTTGCCCGCTAGCTCCATCACATCGAGGTCGATGATGGCGTAGGGGTGGGGCACGAAGACCTGGTGCGCGAACACGTCGCGCACCGTGTTGCGCGGCGACGGATAAAGCTTATACAGAGCGGTCTGAATGGTTTGTGTGGCCATGGGCGGAGATGAGAGCCTGTTTTGAGATCGTCAACACGTTCTGAGGTGTCTGCACTGCGGGTTACAGTGCGGGCGAATCGTACAGACAAACCTTTTTACCTATTTATGGCTCGAAACAAAAGTGAATGGCCGGCCAAAGTGCTGGCGCTGGTGCGCGGCGGCAATGTGGACGCCGCCATCGCGCAGATCAAGGTGGCGCCCACGGTGGGTGACGTCACGCGCCTGCAGACCCTGCTGGCCCAATTGCCGCCGTCACCCTCGTTGGCTCAGCTGCACAAGGTGGTCGAGGAAGAGCGCGCCTTGCTGGCTGCGCCCCGACTGCACCGGTCGCCTTGACCGAGCCTTGTTGTTTTTCGTTATCAGCCTCTTGAGAGTTTTGCCATGACTTTGCCCCGCGTTTCCGTCCAGACCGAGGACTTCGACCTGTCCACGGAAGTGGCTGCGTTGCGCCGCGAGAACAAGGGTGTAGGTGCCGTGTGCAGTTTCATCGGCACGGTGCGCGACCGCAATGAGGGCGACCAGGTCTCGTCCATGGAGCTGGAGCACTACCCCGGCATGACCGAGAAATCCATCGAAGCCATGGTGGATGAGGCCTTCCGGCGCTTCAACATTTTTGGCGCCCGCGTGATCCACCGCGTGGGGCTGCTGCAGCCGCTCGATCAGATCGTGCTGGTCGCCGTGACCAGCGCCCACCGGGGCCAGAGCTTTCAGGCTTGCGAATTTTTGATGGACTACCTCAAGACGCAGGCGCCGTTCTGGAAGAAGGAAGAAACCCCCCAGGGAGCGCGCTGGGTGGATGCGCGGGTGAGCGACGACGCGGCGCTGGCGCGCTGGGGCATCACGGCGAGCAATGCCTGATGCGCGGACCGTTGCCAGATGCAACGGAAATTTGAATAAAATTGGCCTCTAGCGCTTATTGGTAAAGCGCTAGTAGCTATTAAAATAGTAGTAAACGACGCTGGGGCGTCTGGGTGATTCGCTGACGCAGGTCAATGGGTGGGCCGCAGCACTGTCTTGAAATCAGGCAGAAGCTGCCCCACGTGCTCTGCAATTCGGAGGACATCCACCATGCGTCTCGACAAATTCACCACCAAGTTCCAGGAAGCCCTGAGCGATGCCCAAACCATCGCGCTGGGCAATGACCACGCCTACATCGAGCCCGTGCACATGCTCGTGGCCATGCTGCAAGCAGGACGACGGACCCAAGGCGCTGCTGCAGCGTGCGGGCGCCAACGTGCCCGGGCCTGCTGGCAGCGGCGGAGGCCGCCGTCAAGCGCCTGCCCCAGGTGCAAGGCCACGACCAGGTGCAGGGCGGCCCCGAACTGGGCCGTGTGCTGCAGGCCACTGAGAAAGAGGCCATCAAGCGCGGCGACCAGTTCATCGCCAGCGAGCTGTTCTTGCTGGCCGTGATCGACAGCAAGGGCGAGGCCGCAAAAATTGCCAAGGAGAACGGCCTCACGCGCAAAAGCCTGGAGGCCGCGATTGAAGCCGTGCGCGGCGGCCAGAAGATGGACAGCGCCGAGGCCGAAGGCCAGCGCGGCGCCCTGAACAAATACTGCATGGACCTGACCGAGCGCGCCCGCATGGGCAAGCTCGACCCGGTGATTGGCCGCGACGATGAAATCCGCCGCGCCATCCAGGTGCTGCAGCGTCGCACCAAGAACAACCCCGTGCTGATCGGCGAGCCCGGCGTGGGCAAGACCGCCATCGTCGAAGGCCTGGCCCAGCGCATCGTGGCGGGCGAGGTGCCCGAGTCGCTCAAGGGCAAACGCGTGTTGTCGCTGGACATGGCGGCGCTTGCTGGCCGGCGCCAAGTTCCGCGGCGAGTTTGAAGAGCGCCTGAAGGCCGTGCTCAACGAGCTGGCCAAGGACGAAGGCCAGACCATCGTTTTCATCGACGAGCTGCACACCATGGTGGGCGCCGGCAAGGCCGAGGGCGCGATGGACGCGGGCAACATGCTCAAGCCCGCGCTGGCGCGCGGCGAGCTGCACTGCGTGGGCGCCACCACGCTGGACGAATACCGCAAGTACATCGAAAAAGACGCCGCGCTGGAGCGGCGCTTCCAGAAAATTCTGGTGGGCGAGCCCACGCGTGGAGGCCACCATCGCCATCCTGCGCGGCCTGCAGGAGAAGTACGAAGTGCACCACGGCGTGGACATCACCGACCCGGCCATCGTGGCCGCGGCCGAGCTGAGCCACCGCTACATCACCGACCGCTTCTTGCCCGACAAGGCGATTGACCTGATCGACGAGGCGGCGTCCAAGATCAAGATCGAGATGGACTCCAAGCCCGAGGTCATGGACAAGCTCGACCGCCGCCTGATCCAGCTGCAGATCGAGCGCGAAGCCGTGCGCCGCGAGAAGGACGAGGCCTCGCAAAAGCGCTTTGGCGCTGATCGAGGAAGAGATCGTCAAGCTGCAAAAGGAAATCGCCGACTACGACGAAATCTGGCAGGCGAGAAGGCCCAGGCCCAGGGCAGTGCGCAGGTGCGCGAAGACATCGACAAGCTCAAGTTCCAGATCGAAGAATTCACCCGCAAGGGCGACTTCAACAAGGTGGCCGAGCTGCAGTACGGCAAGCTGCCCGAGCTGGAGAAGCAGCTGAAGGAAGCGCAGGCGCAAGAAGATGGCAAAGACGGCGCGACCCGCCCCGCGCCGTCTGCTGCGCACCCAGGTGGGCGCCGAAGAAATCGCCGAAGTGGTGAGCCGCGCCACCGGCATTCCCGTGTCCAAGATGATGCAGGGCGAGAACGACAAGCTGCTGCAGATGGAGAGCAAGCTGCACGAGCGCGTGGTGGGCCAGGACGAGGCCATCGCCGCGGTGGCCAACGCCATCCGCCGCTCGCGCTCGGGCCTGTCCGACCCGAACCGCCCCACCGGCTCGTTCCTGTTCCTCGGCCCCACGGGCGTGGGCAAGACCGAGCTGTGCAAGGCGCTGGCGGGCTTCCTGTTCGACAGCGAAGACCACCTGATCCGCATCGACATGAGCGAGTTCATGGAGAAGCATTCGGTGGCCCGCCTGATCGGCGCGCCGCCCGGCTATGTGGGCTACGAGGAGGGCGGCTACCTGACCGAGGCCGTGCGCCGCAAGCCCTACAGCGTGCTGCTGCTCGACGAGGTGGAAAAGGCCCACCCCGACGTGTTCAACGTGCTGCTGCAGGTGCTGGACGATGGCCGCCTGACCGATGGCCAGGGCCGCACGGTGGACTTCAAGAACACCGTGATCGTGATGACGAGCAACATCGGCTCGCACCTGATCCAGGCCATGGTGGGGCAGGACACATGACGACATCAAGGAAGCGGTGTGGGGCGAGCTCAAGAACCATTTCCGACCCGAGTTCCTGAACCGCATCGACGAGACGGTGGTGTTCCATGCGCTGGATGCGCAGAACATCGCAGTCCATCGCCGCGCATTCAGCTGCAAGTTGCTGCAAACCCGGCTGGCGAAGATGGATTTGCGAACTGGAGGTGTCAGACAGCCGCGCTTGGCCGAATTGGCCAAGGTGGGGTTCGATCCGGTGTTCGGTGCGCGGCCGCTCAAGCGGGCGATCCAGCAGCGCATTGAGAACCCGTTGTCCAAGCTGCTGCTGGAAGGGCGTTTTCCGCCCAAAAGCGTGATTCCAGTCAGTGTGAACCCGGTGCTGGAACCGGGCGTGTTCCAGTTCGGCACTGTGCCGCAAGCGTGAACTGGGTGGGGGCCGGGGCTGTTGCCCCGCCCCGGTTGTGAATGAGAGGTGTCGTTTGAACGAAATTGTTGCAGGCGTTTTGCGTCTGGTGCTGCGCTTGGTGGTGGTGGTCATGGGCGTGGTGCTGTTCTTGAGCCTGCTGGCCGCGGTGATGGTGCTGGCGCTTGTGTGGTCGCTGCGCGCGGGCTGGGCCCGGTTGACCGGTCGGCCTGTCACGCCGTGGGTCATGCGCATGGACCCGCGCACAGGTTTCAGCACTGCATTTCGTTCGTCCGAGCGGTGGTCGACGGGTCGGCGCGGAGCACCACCGGCCGGGGGTGACGCCTCCGCCGACGAAGCCCCAGCATCGCGCCGTGGCGGCGTTTTGCCGGGTGCTGCCGACGTGCAGGACGTCGAGGCCCGTGACGTGCGCTGACGCGCGCCTCTTCCTGTCTATTGCCCACGGCCCCTGTGCGCTGCGCGCAGCACGGCCCACCGGCTTTTTTGTAATGCACCTGTCGGGGTGTCTTCTATGATCAGACCATGACACCAGCCGATATCCACGCCCACTTCGACCTCCAACGCCAGGCCAGCCGCGCGCATGTCGATGTGCCCTTGCTGGTGCGCCGCGAGCGCCTGCTGCGTTTGCGCAAGATGCTGGATGAAAACGGACCGGTACTCGCCGCCGCAGTGCAGGCCGACTTTGGAATGCGTTCAACCCGCCTGACCGAGGTGGCCGACTTTTTTGTGCTGCGCACCCTGCTATCGCACACGCTGCGCCATCTGGCACGGTGGATGAAGCCTAAAAAAGTCCGCACACCGCTGTACCTGCAGCCTGCGCACGCGTGGATTCAGCGCCAGCCCCTGGGCGTGGTGGGTGTGATTGCCCCCTGGAACTACCCCGTGCAACTGGCCCTGGCGCCTGCCATTACCGCATTGGCCGCGGGCAACCGCGTGATGCTCAAGCCCAGCGAGCTGACGCCCCATACGTCGGCCCAGCTGGCGTTGCTGGTGGCGCAGTTCTTTTCGCCCGACGAGTTCTGTGTGGTGCAGGGCGACGCCAACCTGTCGGCCTTGTTTGCCTCGTTGCCGTTTGACCACCTGGTTTTTACCGGCTCCACGGCCGTGGGGCGCAAGGTGGCGCAGGCGGCGGCCCAGCACCTCACCCCTACAACACTGGAGCTGGGGGGCAAATCGCCCTGCATCATTGACGGCCACTGCGACATGCAGGACGCGGCGCTGAAGATTGCGCACGGCAAGCTGCTCAACGCCGGGCAGACCTGCATCGCACCCGACTACGTGCTGCTACCCCGCGGCCGCGAAGGTGAGTTCACCCAGGCCTACCGGGCCGCGGTGCAGCGGCTTTTCCCGACCATTGAAGGCAATGGCGACTACGCCTCCATCATCACGCCGCGCCACCACGCCCGCCTGCGCACCATGCTGCAGCAGGCGCAGACCCAGGGTGCAGAGGTGCAGACCATCGAGCCCTGCTGCGGGCAAGCCGGTGGTCCACACCGTGGGTACGCTGGGCGATGGTGCCAGCCGCCAGATGCTGCCTACGCTGGTGTTTGGTGCCACGTCGCAGATGCAGCTCATGCAGGAAGAAATTTTTGGCCCCATCCTTCCGGTGATTTCGTACGAGCGGCTGGATGACGCCATTGCGCACATTAACGCCGGGCCGCGCCCGTTGGCGCTGTACTGGTTTGGTCAGAGCGAAGCGGTGCGCGACGATGTGCTGCGCCGCACCGTGAGCGGCGGCGTGACGGTGAACGACACGTTGATGCACATTGCCCACGACAACCTGCCGTTTGGCGGCGTGGGCGACAGCGGCTGGGGCGCCTACCACGGTGAGCAGGGGTTTCTGCGCTTTTGCCACCAGAAATCGGTGCTGGTCCAATCGCGCTGGTCGATGGGCTCGATGTTTTACCCGCCGTACGGCGCCAAGTTCGACCAGGTCATGGGTTTGCTGCGGCGCTGGTTGTAGCTGCATTTTCCGCCAGCGGGTCAGATTCTTCTATCTCTACCAGCGGCGGTTGCGTGATGAGTTGCACGATGGCATCGCGCAGCTGGCCGGTGGACACCGGCTTGTGCAGTAGCAGGGCCGAGGTGGACTGCGCGTCGCGCAGGCGCTGGGGCGATGTGTCGCCCGTCATGATGATCGCGGGCACGTGGACGCCCAGGTAGGCACGCAGGGCTTGCAGCACTTGTTTGCCAGTCTCTTTGTGGCGCAGGCGGAAGTCCGTGATGATGACGTCAGGCGTAATGTCTTCCAGGCACTCCAGCGCCTCGGTGCTCGACTCTGCAGTGATGCAGTGACAGCCCCAGCTTTGCAGCAGCGATTGCATGCCCAGGCGAACGGCCTCGTCATCGTCGATGGCCAGTACCTTCAAACCAACCAATCCACGCGCGTCCAGCGCCGGGATGGCATCGTCTACCAGCGCACCCTGCCATCGGTCGAGCCACAGGCGAAACACCGAACCCCGGCCCGGGTGTGAGCGCAGTTCGACCGACGTTTTCATCTCGCGTGCCAGCCGATGCACGATGGCCAGGCCCAGCCCCAGGCCCTTGCGCCGGTCGCGTTCGGGGTTGCCGAGCTGGTGAAACTCCTTGAAGATTTCTTCCCACTGGTGCTCAGGGATGCCCGCGCCCGTGTCCCACACTTCCAGCGCCAGACGCTTGCCGCGCGTGCGACATGCGATGAGGACCCCGCCGCGGGCGGTGTAGCGCAGGGCGTTGGAGATGAAGTTGTGCATCACCAGACCCACCAACGAGCGATCTGCATGGGCGGCCGCCGACGTCTCGCGGGTGCGGTACACCAGCCCCGCTGTGTCGGCCTGCACGCCAAACTCCTGCTCCAGCGCTGTGAGCAGGGGTTGTACGGCAAACGCATCGGGCCGCACCTTCACCACACCCGCCTCCAGCCGCGAGTAGTCGAGCAAGGTGGTGAGCATCTCGGCCGCAGCCCCTGATGCTGCGTGCGCGTGTTGCAGCACGGTGCGCTGGTGGTCGTTCAGCGGGCTGCGCTGCAGCGACTCCAGGAACAGGCCCATGGCATGCAAGGGCTGGCGCAGGTCGTGGCTGGCGGCTGCCAGAAAGCGGGATTTGTCACGGTCGGCCCGTTCTGCGGCCTCTTGCGCTGCGAGCGCGCGTTGGGATTCGGCGCGCAGCTCGCTCAACAGGCGTTCGTTCTCCAGCTTGAGGGCAATGCTGCGCCGCGTGGCGCGGTCCGCCGTGCGGGCCTGCAGGCTGGTGAGCGCGTAGTAAACGGTGGTCAAAAACAATGCTGGCCACATCGCCGGCCCATCGGCCAGTGCCACCGCCACCATCACGCCGCCCACGGCACAGGTCAGGTAGGTGATGTAGGCGCGGTACAGCGGCGCGCCCAGCCCCAACGCGCCAGACGATACGGTGCTGATGATGCCGACGGCATAGATCACGCTTTCAGGCGTTCCCCAGTGTAGGACCACATACCCCAGGCTGCCCCAGCTCAGCCCCATGAGCGCCATGCACCCGATAAGCTTGCGAGCTGCTTGCGGGGCGGGGTCCTCGAAGGGTGCGATGCTGCGCAGCGTGGCGTACACACCGCTGACGACCAAAGTATGGGTGATCAGCCACACGGTAACGATCTGCGCATCGGCCACACGCGCCATCACCCACAACGTGCCGAGGGCCGTGGCCAGCGACGCTAGCAGCGTCATCGGGAAGTTCTGGCGCAGCAGAGCCACCTGCTCGCGCAGCACCTCATCACGCTCCCACAACCGCCAGCCCCAGCGCGTGGGCGGCAGGGTCGCGTCCAGCGCCGCCACGGTCTCAGAGGGTGTCATGAAGCTGGGGTGTGGACAGGCCCAGGCGCTGCGCCGCCAGCAGTGCAGCACTGCGGCTGTTGACGCCCAGCTGGGCAAAGATGGCCGCCACATGCACGCGCACGGTGTTTTCGCTCAGCCCCAGGTCGCGCGCGATGACCTTGTTGGGCTTGCCCGTGCACAGCAGCGACAGCACTTCCAGTTGCCGCGTGGTGAGCGACGGCGTGTCGGGCCCGCGGGTGGTGGCGCTGTTGCCGCTGTTGATCGGAAAACACGGCTTGCCGGACAGCGCGCAGGTGATCGCCTCCAGGATGTCTTCGGCGTTGGCGGACTTTGGCAAAAATCCATCGGCGCCGCGGCCGCGGGCCTCATGCACGGCATCGGGCGCCACGCTGGCGGATACCAGCACGATGCGGGCCACCGGGCAGGCCTGGCGCAGCAGGCGCAGCCCGTCAAGCCCGCTCATGCCGGGCAGCTGGATGTCCAGCAGCACCAGGTCGGTGTCAGCGGCCTGCAGCGCGCAGGCCTCGGCAATGGAGCCGGCTTCGGCAATCACACCCACGGAAGGGTGGTCCTGGACGATCAGGCGCAGGCCTGTGCGGAACAGGGCGTGGTCATCCACAAGCAAAAGGCGGGCGGTCATACAGACAAGTATTGCGCACAACGACCTGTTGCGGACTAGTCCATTTGTGCGATGGACGCACGGTCGTGCACTTTTTAGACTTTCCGTCAAGCATTGAAACGCACCAGGAGGGCGCACCAATGCGCAAACCTTTGTGTTCACCCATTGTTTAAGGGACTTCCATGACCGCCAGCGCCAACGCCAACGCCCACAGCTCGCTTCTCTCTGCTGTTACCTCCCACCGGCGAACGGCCGCCACCCGCACCGCTGACAGCAGCACAGGGCTGGGGGGCAATACCCTGGCCCACATCGTCGAAGAAAACTGCCCTGACCTGTTGGCCGCGGCAGGCGTGGTTATCGAGCACCTGGATGCGCAAGCGGGCACCTGGCAGTTTTCGACCGATGAAGGTGGGACGTGGCGGGCCATCCGCACCGATCTGATCAACCGGGCAGGTTATCTGGGCTTGGCGCTGGACCGCGAAGCGCGCATTCGCGTGTTGCCGTTCGGCGGCCACCGCGTGAATGGCGCGCGGGTGGCGTTCCATACCGTGCAGCGCAGCCACGGGCAGGGCAACGGCAGCTACCGCGCGTACGCGCCCGACGAGCGCGATGGCGGATCGCGCACGGTCACGCTGGTGCTGAGCCTGGGTGCCGTGAACGGCACACCGCCTGAAGTGCATGTGCCCCGTCCCCGCAACAAACGTGCCCTGGCGCAGCGCTCCAGCCTCGCAGGCGGTGGTGCAGGGCCGTCTCATCCGGGCGCGATGGCCATGGCCTGATGGGCAAAAAGGCGCCGCACAGCGCTAAAAAATGGGTGCTGAAAGGTGCGCTGACCGGGGCTTGGCCGAAGCGTTCGCACCGGGTGCGCAAGGGGTTGAAAGCCATCTCTCTCTATGGATGGGTAGCCACCCGTACAGGGGGAAAAACGGTTTGCGGCGACAATGCCGGTCCTTTCGTTTTTTCATCCCCCGTTTTCGTTCGGTTTTTTCATGTCCAGTATCCAGGTTCGTCCCGCCACGCTTCGCGATGCCAAAGCCATTGCACAGATCCATACCGTCTCAGCCCAAGAGGTCTACAAAGGGCTGGTACCCGACGAGCATTTGAAATCCTTGTCGGTTGAAAAGCGCCAAGCCTACTGGCGCGAAGCCATTGAATATTGCGAGCCCCAGGTCCAGGTGGCTGTTGACGGCGAGAAGATCGTCGGTTTTGTCGGCTACGACCGCTCGCGCGACGAAAAATCCCGCCCCACCACCGGCGAAATCTGGGCCATCTACGCAGCTCCCACGCATTGGGACCAAGGCGTTGGCCTGGCCTTGTGGGACGCGGCCCGCGATGGTCTGCACGAAGAAGGCTGCACCAATGTCACCGCATGGGTGCCCCTGCGCAACGAGCGCGCCATCCGGTTCCACGAACTGGCGGGTTTCAAGCGCGAACTCTCCACCGCCAAGACGGCGGTAGTGGGTGGCGTCAAGATCGAAGAAGTGCGCCTGAAGCGCCCCATCAACGCGTAATCACGCAAAGGCACTCAATGATCGAATGGAGCCGCCAGGGCCAGATTCAACAAGCCCAATGGCGCTCCGAGAGCGGCGCTCCGGCCCCGCGCCGGGTCGTCACTGCCGATGACACCTTGGCCGCCGACACGGCCTATCGCATGGCCTGCGAAGGCACCGGGCTGTTGTGGCAGGGCGATTTTCAGAACGCCCGCATGCTGCTACAGGCGCTGATGCGCCGGACCGATGCCAAGTCAGGCAAGTCCGCCAAGGCGGGTAAGTCGGCCAAACTGAGCAAGGCTGCAGCCAAGGCCGCCGAAAAGGCCGCTGCCGCCACCCCCGCCGAAGCCTTTCACCTGCACCGGCAGGCGCAGGCGCAGCGCGCGCGGGTGTTGGGCTCGGTGCTGATCCCGCTCGAAGGCGACTACAGCATTGACCTGCGTCGTGCTCCCGATTGGCGCCAGGCCTGCACCGAAGCCTGGGGCCCGGCCACGGGCGAACGCTCGGTGGCCACGCTGCGCGAGCTGTTGGGCCTGGTTGGCGCGCATGAGTGGCGCAAAAAAGGCGTGGAAGTACCTGCCTTGGGCGCGCCCCCGCTCAATCGCATCCACCCGCACTACGGCGTTTTCTCACCCGTGCGGGGCGAGTACGTGGGCCTGGTGGCCGACACTCCGCTGCCAAGCACGGCATTGGCGTTTGACATTGGCGTGGGCACGGGCGTGTTGTCGGCCGTGTTGGTACGCCGAGGCGTACAGCGTGTGGTGGGCACGGACCAGGATCCCCGCGCACTGACCTGCGCTCGCGAGAATCTGCAGCAACTGGGTGTGCTGCCGAAGGTCGAGTTGCTGCAGGCCGACCTGTTTCCGCCCGGCCGTGCGCCCCTGGTGGTGTGCAACCCGCCATGGGTGCCTGCACGTGCCAGCTCGCCCATCGAACGCGCGGTGTACGACGAAGGCAGCCGCATGCTCAAGGGCTTTTTGGCGGGTCTGTCGGACCACCTGGAGCCCGGGGGGGAAGGCTGGTTGATCCTGTCGGACCTGGCCGAGCACCTGGGCTTGCGCCCACGCGAGCAGTTGTTGGGCTGGATTGCCGATGCTGGTCTGGTTGTGCGGGGGCGGCATGACGTGAAACCCCATCACGCCAAGGCGACTGAAGCAGGTGATGCGCTGCATGCGGCGCGTGCGGCCGAGGTGACGTCGCTGTGGCGTCTGGCGGCTGCCTGATTTTTCAGATCTGTTCCTTGAAAAGGAGCAGTGGTTCGGGCAGGGCGTTCAGCGTTGGTAAACCGCTGGTGCTGGCCCATAAGAGCCGAAACTCCGTTCCAGGCGCCTCAATCCAGATCGGCTGGCTGGGTCAGTTCAAACGGCCCAGAATGCTGTGCAGCGGTGTAGGGCAGCAGTTGTTCCAGTCGTTCACGCAGGCTGGCCGCACGCTCTGCGCCCGCTGTCATGGCAACTTCTTCCAGCATGGCCTCACCCACATCCAGCATGCTCACGCGGTCTTTGGCGGCGCGCAGGGCCTCGCGAAACTGCTGCGCCAATGCCGGGTCGCGGCGGGCGAACAGCCGCTCGCAGGTATCGAAGAGGTACATGCGTGCGCCTGCCAGCGAGCGCAGGGATTCACCCGGCTCGGGTCGTTGAATGGAAGGTGCCTGGGTCGATGCCGGGATGGCGCCAACTGGTGAATCGGTGCCTGCAGGCAGTGCCGCGGGGCCGGTGAGGTAGCCCTGGCGCATGAGGTTGTCGACAATCTGCGCGCCAATGCCGTTGTACATGGCTTGCAGGTCGGACAGCGATTTGCCGTCGGCCAGCAGCAGCAGCGATCGCTCTCGCAGACTCAGGGTGCGAACGCCAGGCGAGAGTTCCAGGCGGGCTTTTTCGGTTTTGTGCAGCAGCATGGGAGGTCTCCGGTCTTAGTGCCGGTGATTGCACCAGCACGCCGTGACGCCAAGATGACCCGCTGCCGCACAATGTCGGGCTGCCCTGCGCAAGGGTTACGGTGCAACAATGGTTTGCTTTACTTTTGATAGCTGCTAGCGCTTATGGAATAAGCGCTAGAGCCTGTTTTTGTTCATATTTTTGACGGCTTATGCCTGCCTGTGCCCTGTGCGACGGCGGCCACAACCGACCCACTGCAATGACCCTGCTGCTCGCCCCGATGGAGGGGCTTTTGGATTTTGTGCTGCGCGACGTTCTTACACGGGTGGGCGGGGTGGACCGCTGTGTTTCGGAGTTCATCCGCATCACCGGCACCTTGCTGCCAGACAAGGTGTTTCTGCGGTATGTGCCCGAGTTGCGCAACGGTAGCCGCACGCTGGCCGGGGTGCCGGTGCGCGCGCAGTTGCTGGGGTCTGACCCGGTCTGCATGGCCGAGAACGCTGCGTGCCTGGCAGCCTTGGGCCCCGAGGGCATTGACCTGAACTTTGGGTGTCCGGCCAAGGTGGTCAACCGCCATGGCGGCGGTGCGGCGCTGCTGCAAGAGCCCGAGCGCATTGCCACTGTGGTGGCGGCCGTGCGCCGTGCGGTGCCTGCGCACCTGCCCGTGTCGGCCAAGATGCGTCTGGGTTTTAACGACACGGGACTGATGCGCGAATGCGCGCAAGCCATGCAGGCGGGCGGTGCCTGCGAGGTGGTGGTGCACGCGCGCACCAAGGCCGACGGCTACCGCCCCCCCGCGTACTGGGAGCACATCCCGGCCATCCGCGCGGCGGTGCAGATTCCGGTGGTGGCCAATGGCGAGATCTGGACAGTAGCCGACGCGCAGCGCTGCCGCGTGGTCTCGGGCTGCGACGCCTTGATGCTGGGCCGGGGCATGGTGGCCGACCCGGGCCTGGCCCGAGCCATTCGCGCTGCCGACAGAGGGCAGCCCGGTGCTGATACGGTGGTGTGGTCCGATCTCATCCCCCACATGGCAGCCTTCTGGAGCCTGGTTTGCGAAGACCTGGAGCCCCGCCAGCGCGCAGGCCGGCTCAAGCAATGGCTGAACCTGCTGCGCCGGCGTTTTGCCGAGGCCGAGGTGGCGTACCAGCATGTACGCACCATGACGGACCAGCGCGCCATCACGCTCTGGTTGGCCGCGCTGCAGGCCGATGATTCAGCGGATTGCAACCGGGCGGCTTGATAGGTCAACCTCTGGTTTGCAAGCGTCAACGAAAAACGCTGCGAATCACAGCAAGTGATCGGGCGCCAAGGGCCCCAGCAACTGCAGCATCAGCCGCAGGGGCGCGCTGGCGTCGGGCTCCGACGTCGCATCGCTCAACCCGCTGCCTTGGGGTGCTCGCCAGACCAATGCGCCATCGTTCAGCTGCACGGTCCATGCGGCCTCCCTCAGCGCGGTTTCGATCTGCGCCGTGGCGCGCTGCGACAAGCTGGTGCTGCGAATGAGCAGCGCGATTTCGGTGTTCTGGCGTTGCGAGCGAATGTCCAGATTCATCGACCCGATGACCAGCAATCGGCCGTCCATGATGAGCAGTTTGGAATGCAGCATGGCGCGTGAGCTGCCCATGGAGCCGGTAGCCCCGCTTTTGCCGCCACCCGTGCTGCCGGTGGAGCCTAGCGCGCCGCTGAGCACGCCTGGCAGCTCACTGCGCATCTCATACAGCTCTACCCCCATCGCCAGCAGGTCGGGACGGTGGCGGGCGTAACCCGCGTGGGCAATGGGCGCATCGTTGGAGGCCAGCGAGTTGGTAAGTACCCGTACCCGAACGCCCCGCGCACGCGCAGCGGCAAAGGCCTGTTTCATGTCGGGCCCCGGCACAAAGTAGGGCGAGATGATGAGCAGGTCGCGCCGTGCCTGGCCCATCAGCTGCAGCAGGCCATCCACCACAGTATCGGTTTGGGCTTCCAGCGTTTCGCTGTCGCGCAGGGTGGTAGGGCTGCTGGTGGCTACCGCAGCGGGCGGTGCGCCATCGGGGCTGGCGGCGCTACTTGCATTGGGGGTACCGCTTGTCGGGGTGATTCCGGTAGAGCTATCGGCAGAGCGGGATTTTGCAGATGAAGCGGCGGCTATGGTCGCCGATGCGGGCGCCGTTGCCGCCCGAGCGCCCCGTGAGGTGATGGCGACCGGCGTGGCGCGGGCGGGCGCCTTTTCGGGCAACATGCCCACCGAGGTGCCGTCGGGCGGAATTTTGGCGGGTTTGTCTACAAGGACGGCGGCGGGCGCCCAGGTGAACGGGGCTTTTGACAGATCCATCGGCTGGTAGTCCCAGATGCGCGCGCGCTGGGCTGTCGTAGCGCGTTTTCCATCGGCTACGGGCTGGTTGTCGGGCGCCAGGGCACCGCCTTGACCTTCAATGCGCTCGCGCTGGGCAGCATCCGATGCCCGCACTTTCTCCCGCATGTTGTCTAGCTCTTGCCGGGTCACCAGCGATTGCACCGGGTAGGCCCGCTCGTTGTTCCAGTAGCTGTCAAAACTGCGGGAAAGGTCCTGCACGATGGGCCCTGCGGCCAGCACGTCCAGATCCACAAAGTTGCCGGCATCGGCGTTGCCAAAGTAGGCGTCGCCCAAGTTGCGCCCACCGGTCACGCCCATCGCGTTGTCGGCGATGAAGAGCTTGTTGTGCATGCGTTGCTGCACCCGCGAAAAATCGCCCAGCACACTGAACATGCGGCCCAGGGGGGAGCCCCGAGCGCCCGTCAGCGGGTTGAACATGCGCATTTCGATGTTGGGCACAAAGGCCAGGCGCATCACCTGGGCATCGCGGCCCGTGCTGTGAAAGTCGTCCAGCAGCACACGCACGCGTACGCCGCGCTGGGCTGCAGCCACCACCCCTAGTAGCAGGCGTTCGGTGCTGGCGTCTGCATGAATGGCGTAGTACTGCAGGTCAAGCGATTTTTCGGCGGCATCTACCAGCGCCAAACGGCTGCTGTACGCATCCTGGGGGCCGCTGAGCAATAAAAATCCAGAGGGGTGCCGTCCGCCAGCCGCCGTGCGACGGGCGTCAACTACACGGCCCAGGGAGGTATCTGCGGGGGAGGCGAGGGCGGTGGACACCGGGCGGTCCACATCCTTTGGCAGGCCCGCACAGCCTGCGAACAAACCCGCAAAGAACAAGGCAGTGACAGCAAGCCAGCCGTAGCGGGCGGTGTTTGCCAAAAATGGGGGGGCGGGCAGATAGCGCATCGGCCCATTGTGACGGGGACTTCGGTACTTTGTTTGTCGGACGTAGCGCCAGCTCTGCTAGGGCCCTCCTGGCGCAATGTGTTTTCGCTCGGCTCTTTGCAATGCAGCCAAGGCAGGGGCTAAACCGGTAGGAGGTCAGAAGCGATCACGTCCCGCGACCCGTGCAACGATGCGCAGGTCAGGTCCCAGGGTGTCTACGAATTTGAACTCCAGTGCCAACCCGTCCGCCAGTGCATCCAGTGGACCAAAATTCGCTATGCCAAGTCCTTGGCCTAGAAGTTTAGGTGCCAGATAGACGAGGAACTCGTCCACCAGACCTTCGCGCACCAGCGACCCATTGAGCTTGTGACCCGCTTCCACGTGCAATTCGTTGATTCCCCGCTGGCCCAAGTCCCGCAGCATGGCGGCCAAATCTACCTTGCCGCTGGAATGGGGCAAGTGAATCACTCGTGCGCCTCGCGCCTCTAGTACAGCCTTCTTGTCGTCGTTTTCAACAGCGGTATAGATATAGCAATCACGCTTGGCGAGAAAAAGATTGGCGTCCGGCGGCGTCTGCAACCGGCTGTCAACCACCACCACGTGTGGCTGGCGTGGCGTAGGCACTTCGCGCACGTCAAGCCGGGGGTTGTCATCCAGCACCGTGCCAATACCAGTCAACACTGCACAGGCCCGTGCCCGCCAGGCGTGGCCATCCGCTCGCGCGGCGCGGGAGGTGATCCACTGGCTAGCGCCGTTGTTCAGTGCCGTGGTGCCGTCGAGGGAGGCCGCCGTCTTGAGGCGAACCCATGGTGTGCCGCGGATCATCCGGCTGAAGAAGCCGATGTTGAGTTCGCGGGACTCCTGCGCTCCGGAGCCGATCTCGACTATCGATCACCAGCTGCCGCAGTCGCGCAAAGCCTTGACCTGAGACGAATGGATTAGGGTCGGCGATGGAGGCCACCACCTTGACGATGCCGGCACGGATCAGAGCATCGCAACAAGGTCCCGTTCGACCCTGATGGGAGCATGGTTCCAGGGTGACATATGCGGTAGCACCGCGCACGTTGGTGCCTTTGTCTGCTGCGTCGCGCAGTGCCATGACCTCGGCGTGCGGGCCGCCTGCGTGCTGGGTGAACCCTTGGCCAAGGATATCGCCGTTCGTGCGCCACCAAAACGCAGCCTACGCGAGGGTTGGAGTTAGAGAGAAAAAGCGCTTGGGCCGCGAGCCCAAGCGCTTCGGTCATTGGTGCGGACGCTGAAATAGCCATTGCGCCCGGATAGTAGCTCAGTTGCTATCTGTTCCAGCAATCGTCGACGGTGGCGCCGGATCCTAGGTTGTTGGCCCCCCTTGTACCCGCGTTGGTGAGTGTGAAGTCTCCGCAGCGATCCGAGGCCTGTGCTCCAGGCGATTTGCGGGTGGCCACCAACTGGAAGGTCGAGTTGGTATTGCCAGCGGCAAAGCCAATTTCATAGCGCTTAGTCGCATCTGTAGCCCAGGTAAGGGTGGCGGGCAGCGCAGTTGGATAAGTTCCGGTCGCGGTGGATGCACGCTCCAGCCATTGCTGCGCCTGTAAGAGCCCCGCTCGCGCGTCAGCCCTATGCCCTCGCGCGATGTACTCGTTGTAGCTCGGCAGGGCTATGGCCGTGAGAATGCCGATGATGGCCACCACGATCATGATCTCAATGAGTGTAAAACCCCGATGTTGGTGCTTCATAAAGCAGGATGCTCCTAAAGGTGTCAGCCTAGCTTATCGCAGTTGGCGCCAGCTGGGACGCATGGACTGTTCGGGCATCAATGCAAGATCTTCATTGTCATCCGTACCGTCGATTTTTTTCCCAGTAAGGCGTGTTTTCTCCCCGCGTTTGATCATGGTCTGTGCACCTGGCATGACCGTCATACGCGACGCACCTTGATCCGTCGTCAGGTTGTACTTTCCGTCGCCATTCGTGTCCAAGATCTGCACGCTAGGCCTCTTGCCGTCCATGATGTTAATCAGAGTCAGAAACTGTCGCTCCCTGTCCACAGAACCTGCTTCGCATGTTTCCACGCTTGGGTCTAGCCGTGAACCTTTAGCGGGGACTTGAGAGAACACAGTCAACAAATTGCTACTGTCGTATAACTCCATGGGTTTGAGCAGACGTTCACGGGTTTCGGGCAAATCCAAATACCAGCCCTTCTTCGTTGTCCAGTCCAGTGCGGTGGTCGCATCGACCGTCCAGAACTGTTTACCGTCACGCGTGTTTACTGACGTTGCTGGAATTTCACGTTTGACCAAACTGGTTTGGGTTACAGCAGTTGGCAGGTCAGCAGTCGATTTGACCAGTTTGCTGCAATCGTCTGACGCAGGAGGTGATCCGTCTGCACACACGGTGACACGGTCTTTTTTTGCGCCCGTCAGTTTGTAACGGGTATTGTCCAACACGGAATACAGCGTTTGCTTGTTGGCGTTTTGGGGGTCATCTTTGTCTACGTTGCGGCCAGTACCAAAGGCTACCATCATGCCGCCTACTGCTACCATCTTCTCGGCCGTCGGACTGGGATCGATATCCATTTTGCGGTCATTGGCGCGTACTGAGGGCACGGCCGTGATGGACTGCGCCAGTGTGCGCGAATCTGGTGACCCTTCTGTTCCACCCTTCGCTGTGAAAAGTGGTACTCCCGAAGTGGTGTGGTTAGTTGTAGTGGCGGCAGAAGCACCCCAGCGCGCAACGCCCCAGTTGGCGTCATTGGCATCGGCAAGCAAGAATTTCCAGAGGTTACCTTTGAGGTCGCCGGCGTAAACCACATCGGGACGCCCATCGCTATTGATGTCTACCAACCGTGGTGATGAAAGCCCGTTGTCCACTACATTGGTATCTGCTACGGGATCTACAGGAGTGCTGGGGACCTGAGTGCCGGTTGCCACTAGTCTCAAGAGTTTTTTGTCTCCGTCTAAATATTGCACCAGCAGCACCGGACGACCGCTCTTGCTGTTGTAGCCGTTACCCATAACCGCCGCCCAGCGATTGTTGTTCATGCGCACGATCTGCGTGGTACGTTGCGGATTGGTCTCGTCCAATACCGGCTTGCCAAAAATGTGACCTATATCGGCTGCGGCCAAGCAAGCTTCCTTCGCCGCAACAGGGGTAACAGAGGCGTCTTCGCAAACCGCAACGGTTGCAACCGCTTCTGTTGCATGCCGGGTTTTATCCATCACCACCAACTGTTGTGCGTTGGCCTCAGAAAAATTACCTGCCGCCGGTGCTGTGGTGCCCGGAGAGGTCACATCCAGCACAAAATAACCCTTGCCGCCTGCCCCCAGTGTACCTACCAACAACGTGTGCCAATTGGGAGCGTAAACTGGGTCATTAGGGTCGCCCGTTCCCATGTCAACATCGCCGGTCATTGGCGACCCGTCTACAAAATAGCGGTGATTCTGATTGAACGCTGGGTCGGAAAGTCGGCCGACAGCGGGAATCACGCCGCGAGGGACATAGGCCAACTTTTCTGTGCCGTCGGCGGCCGAAAAGCCATGGAGCATACCGTCATTGCCTCCGACGTAAATCATCGGTAGTCGGCTCTTGTTAGCGCGGGTGAAAGCGGCATAACCTTTCCAAGAATAATTGCTGACTGGAGCACCCACGTACCACACATCGGAGTTCACGATACTGCCCTGGCGGGACTTTCGTTCGCGGAAAGGTTTCGCAGCTGGGTAGTCCGGCGGACTTTCTACACCCTCCTTGCTGCGGTCACCTCGAACGTAGTTGAGCCGATCTTCACCCGACGTGTCCGCTGTGCCGTCACTTTTCAGTTGGAGAAAAGCCTTCTGCGCTGTACTGAGATTGCTTTCGTCGACAGCCCACTTGAAAGGGACCCCCCCTTTCTCTTGGCCAGTAGCTGCGTTAGTAATTTTGTCGCTGTAGCTCAGAATCAGGCGGCTGCCTACGGCGAAACCAGTTGCATCCAAGAGGTCTGCGGTGTTTTTTCCATTCCAGCCTGCGGCGGGTACGGTGGTGCCATCAGTCTTCACAGTTTCTGCCTCAACCCACCCCCTCCATCCTTCCTTTGGGACGTAATTGGCCACGTACTTGCCCACATCATTACGCGATACGTTGCTACCGCTAGTGGCTGTGGAGCCTCGGTCAGGCTCATTTTGCGTATTGATTTGCTGAATGATCAAACGGAATGCTTTTTCAAGATCATCACCTTGCTCCACCGCAAAGAACCTACCCCGGCCGTTGAGCGCGGAATGCCACAAATCCAATGAACGCCTATTTTCGTTGCTCATCGCCGGCCACGTTTGAGTGCCGTTCACCAAATTCGGGAAGCTGCCGTCATACCCGAAAGGCACCATTTGTGTGGGGCGAATGATTGTGGCTGCCCCTGGCCAAGTATATGCAAGGGAACTAAATCCGATGGTATAGGTAACCATATGCGCCCAATTCGCCGGGTTGTATTTCGGATTCCAGTACTTGGGGAGCGCGACGCCGCCAATCATTTCTGTGGCGGGGGCTTGGTCGTACTCTGCGATTGGAGTGACGGCACCGGTCAGGCTCGCTGCGGGTTGCAGGCGCTCTGACCAGCTTCTGAAAGCCCAGTCTGCCAGAGTATCTGCGTGAGCGTCGTGGTACAGCCTCGTGAATGCATTGTTAGCGTATGCGGTGCCGTCCGGGAGCACCTTGCCTACGGTGTTGTCGTCTTGTGAGCCACCCGACGCGGCACCATTCCACCGACCGTCAGTCATATAAATATGGTAATTGCGTCGGCAACCCAGGTAAGGTGTTGCCGTGGTACCCGGTACTGCGGCCCATGCACTATTTACGTCAAGCGGTTGTCGCATGTAGGCGTCAGCTTGACTCATCATCAGATGAGACGGTGTGCCGTTCCCGGGATTTAAGCTGTTAATGAAGGACAGAAAGTTGTTCCGCTGAGTGGTGTCCAGCTGTCGTATTGAATTCACATTCCCGTTATTGATGTTCTTGGCCCCAGGCGAATTTCCATTATTGTGTAGCGTTTGCCAGCCTAAACGAATCTTTCCGTCTGGGAGCAGAGTGGTATCGTTGACCACTTCCCTGAGCGCGTACTTGAGCACATTCATACGGCGGCTGGTGACGGGCCAACTGCCATCAACATTTGGGACGGTACCATTGGTCGCGCCGACAGCATTCTCCTGGTCCAAGCGAAAATCCATACTCCCTGAGTCATCCACGGAAATGATCACATTAGGTGCAACATAAGGCTCAACCGTGCCAGGAGGCGATTGAGCGAAATCTAGTGCCCAAACGCCATGGGGTGCGAACGCTGAGGCAACTGCCAAGGCGATCAGAGATTTCTTGAAATGTGCGCTGTTGCGTGTGTGGTGGGGCATGGTGTGCTCCTGGTGAATTTTTGATCAAACAAGCCCCTGACGCTTATTGAAAGAGCGCTTGCAGCTAGTATTTTTATAGCAATTTCAATCTTTGAGCTTTTGGCGGGCGTAGGTTTGCTGCAGTACTGCCTGTGTCACAGGCACATCTACTCCCCCTTCGCTTCTCAACTTGCGGCCATGCGCCACCGCCGTGATGCGGTACACCACATTGGGAACCAAGTTCAGAGCCAGATTGTTGGAGCCACCAGCGACGAGTGCTGAATTGCCAGCAGCAGCGTCGTATGGAAGCACTTCAATCCAGTACCAGCCACCACGGTTGGCCGCTGAGGTGTCCCGGAGAATGGGGTTGGTGCCCGCATTGACGGATGCTCCGCTGTATTGACCATAGCGTGCCCCGATGCGGTTGCCAGCGACGCTGGTCATCATCTGTTCTAGCGAGACGTCTTCACCCGGAGTGGTCAGGTCTGCGGTGGCCCCTGTGTTGTTCCAGAAATCCTGTCGGCCTGTGCGTTTGAGGCAAAGTGCGTCGCGGCAGCGCGGCCCGGTTGAAATAGCCTCGAGCTCGGCCAGCAGGTCGGCGACTTCTTTGGCCTCTAACGGGATTTGTGCAGAACTAGAATTGCCACCCCGACAGGCGGTGGCAGTCGGAATTCGGCAATCGCTGCCATCGGCCTTTTCGCCGCGGATGTCGAGTTCTGCGTCTTGCAACAAAGCTTGGGCTGCTTCAAACGCGCGCTGGTAGTCGGCGTCATTACCTACCACCATCTCGTTGAACATCGAGGTGCGCGAAGCCCATAAGGCCAAGAGCATGGAGAGCATTACAAAAACGATGACAACAATGAGCGAGATGCCGCGTTGCCCTCGGTATTGATGTCGAGGGCGGAGGATAGGGGAAGGCATGCTTTGCATGGCGATACGCTGTATGAGTTAGCCCGCCAGCCCTTGGCTGCGCAGTTGGTAAACATTACGAAACACCATGTGCATACGCCGGTTGCGGGGCGCGGCAATGGTGGTCATATTGACAGCGGTGGCGCCGTCGCAATCCGTGTAAGAACTTCCGGCCGGCAGATCAATGGACTCGTTGCCGTATAAGACTAGGCAAACTTCCACAGCAAATACCTGGGCCCATCCGGCACTGCCCGGCGCGCCTACAGTGGCTGCATTAACGTAGCGGAGGTTAGGACTGCCGGTACCATTGGCGCTCTGCACCAGATAGCGAACTTGGAAGTTCGCAACGTTGCGGACAATAGGCTGAATTTGGCCGTTGCCGTCACACCTCAATTCGTTTGTCGCCGCGTTTAGTACAAAGCGGCTTTGTATTAAGGCTGCGGAGCCTTGCCCACCTAAACAATTGCGCTGAAGGGACTGCGCGGCGGCGTTGATGTAAACAGGATCCGTATAGTTGCGGTAGCCCGTGGTGAGCTTGTACTCGCTCGCACTGGGCGCATCGAGGCCGCTCAAGGTGTCAGTTGCAAGGGTGAATGTGCTCACGCCGTCCGAAAAGTCAGTCTCAAAAGCCACCGGATCACCCACAAGTGGAGGAGTAATATCTCCCTCTACTTTCGCCGCAGATAGCTTGAGCTTGAGTGAACCAGCCTGACGCAACTGCTGGCCAAAAATACGAAACGCATAAGAAGCCTGCTGTTGAATCTCGCTTGCGTCACTGACTGTGCCCGAAACCCCGCGTGACACCATGAGTGCTCCCAATGCCACCGCAATGGTCAGCAAGCCGATGGTGATGCCGACAAGGAGCTCGACAAGGGTAACTCCGCGTTCGGCGGTATACCGTTTTTGATTGTGTTTCATGCTGAGCATGGCTGGTAAATATAGAAACAGGGCTGCTTCAGACTTTTGGACCTGGGCAGAAGTACTGAACTGTTGCGTCCGCAAAGTAAGGCGCACAGCGACTGCTGACCGGTATGTACTGCAGGTGACAGGTGAAATCGGCTGGACAGGTGGCGACGCCGCCTCCGCCTAGCGCTGCCGATGTGGTGTCTAGATCGTCTTTGTATGCTGCACTGGTGTCGCGCTCGTTCTCGCGCCAGCGGATGAGCACGCCCAACTGGCGGCGACTGCCGGCTGTGGGTTCGCCTGGAGCAAAAAAGACATTGGCGTCGCCCAAAGGAAGCGCCCGTTCCACCGCCCGTTTCCACTCGCGCACTTCGTAAGCTGCAAACTCGGCCTGGGTGCAAGTTGCGGCATCACAAAGCTTGGCGGCCTGCAAAGTAGGTGCTGCGCCTGCTCTCCAGCCAATGACATAGCTGTCAATACTCACCAACGCATTTGGGTGGACCTTCATTCGCTCGCTGAGGTCTTCTATTAAACGAATCGCCTGGGCGCGGCGGACTGAGGTTTGGGTGTCGCTCAGGGTACGCATCTGTACGCCTAAGATGCCTAAAATTCCTAAGGAAGCCACGACGATGGCTACCAAGGATTCGATCAATGTGATACCGCTTTGATGTTTGAACTTGGGATATTGCATGGTGTTCACCCAGCGCAAGGTATATCGGCTGGATCGATGGTGACTTTGATGCGGCCGCCAGAACTCATGCATAGGCCGCGTGCAGAAGGGTCGCTTGTGGACTTGCCTTTCGGGACCAAGGAAAAACCGAAGGGCGCATTGGCTCTTCCCCAGCGGTCGAATCGGATGTCAGCTGCAGTGGCGGACCGTGCAACCTCCACGTTAAGCGGGGTCGCGTATCTTTGGAGAATTTCTTCGCCGGCGTCCTGTGCGCCGTTGTCGTTGGTGTCCACAAACACGAACCAGCCGCAATCCCAATCTCCTGCGCCAGAAGCCAGTGGGCAGCCATTTGCGCCGCTGGGTTCTTTTCGAATCGTAATATTGCCGCCGCGCTTAATTGCCTCTGATCGCGTGTAGTACAGCGCGGATTGCAGAGCATCTACAGCTTGCCGTACCCGCCAGCGCTCGATCAGCGGGTTGAAGCTAGGGGCCGCAAGTGCTGCCAGTACAGCAACTATGGCAATCACTACCATCAGTTCGATCATCGTGAATCCGCGAGGTGCGCGGCAGCCAAAGTTGGTGCGCCGTGCGTGTGCTGGGGTTTGCAATGTCTGCATGGGTAGATGCTAAGAGTTTGTGCTCGCACTTTCGGTGCATCGCTGATGAGAGGCTAGGGTGTAGTGATGAACGGTTTGGGCGGAGGCCGGCTCTCTTTGCAGCTAGCGTGTATAACCTTTGCATGCTCCCGCGTTGTGCATCCCCTTGCATTCTCTGTACATCCTTCGATCACGTTCGGTGCGCGTCTCTTCGGACGCGCTGCGCTGATACGTAATCTTACGCACACCCTTCTTTTTGGTTGGAGTGCTGGTCGCGGTGGTTTTGTCTTTGACAGAGCTTTTGGCGAAGGTTTTAGCGGGAAAGGTGAGTGCGCTCAAGGCGATGGCGCAAGCCAATGCCAAGAAGATTGACCGGCTTTGGTACAAAGGGCGAATGGTCGTGTGCTTAGAGTTTGCATGAACAGGTGGTGTCATGGCGGGCTTTCAGTGTTGTTGCTAAGCTACTGGGCATCAGTGTTCAAGATTGAATGCCGATTGGCAAGGTCAAATTTTCGTCGGCGTTATAATTGCAGTGTTTTGCATGGTGCAAGACGCACGCCAGCGGCCGTTCCAGCTGCAGGCGCAAGTAAAAACCATGGCCTGCCACTACTGCTGGCAGACCACATCCAAGGAAAAGTTATGATCGCATCCTCCATCAAGGCCGAAGTCGTCAAGGCCAACGCCCGTGCTGCCAATGACACTGGTAGCCCAGAAGTGCAAGTGGCCCTGCTGACCGCCCGCATCAACGAACTGACTCCCCACTTCAAGACACACGCCAAGGACCACCATGGTCGTCGTGGCCTGCTGCGCATGGTGAGCCGTCGTCGTAAGCTGTTGGACTATCTGAAGGCCAAGGACGCTGACCGTTACACCGCGCTGATTGCCAAGCTGGGTCTGCGCAAGTAATTTGCAATCGCATGCGAAAACGCCTGGGTTAGTCCGCTAGCTCAGGCGTTTTTTACTTCGGAGCCGCAAAACAGAGCGAAGCTGTGTCATTCCAATGAGGTCGTTTCCGTTGATTGACGGAGGTTTTCATTGGAATGGCATCGTGTTCTGAATTGCCCTCCAAGACAATCTGGTAGAGCGCTACCAGCTATTAAAACAGGAGCTGAACATGAGCATTTTCAATAAAGTCACGAAGACTTTTCAGTGGGGTGACAAGACCGTCATCATGGAAACGGGTGAAATCGCCCGCCAAGCCTCCGGCGCCGTGCTGGTGAACATTGATGACACCGTTGTGCTGGCCACCGTGGTCGCATCCAAAGGTGCCAAGCCCGGCCAGGACTTTTTCCCGCTGACGGTGGATTACATCGAGAAGACGTACGCTGCCGGCAAGATCCCCGGCAGCTTCTTCAAGCGCGAAGCCAAGCCCAGCGAACACGAAACCCTGACCAGCCGTCTGATTGACCGGCCCATCCGTCCGCTCTTCCCTGAAGGCTTTTTCAACGAAGTGCATGTGGTCATCCACACCGTTTCGCTGAACCCCGAAGTGGACGCTGACATTGCTGCGCTCATCGCTACCAGCGCTGCGCTGGCTATCTCCGGCATTCCGTTCAATGGTCCCATTGGTGCTGCCCGTGTGGGTTACATCAACGGCGAATACGTGCTCAACCCTGGCCAGACGGCGCGCAAGAGCTCGCAAATGGACCTGATCGTTGCAGGTACCGAAGCTGCTGTGCTGATGGTGGAGTCGGAAGCCCAGCAACTGTCTGAAGAAATCATGCTGGGCGCCGTGGTGTTTGGCCACGAGCAAGGCAATGTGGCTATCAATGCCATCCATGAATTGGTGCGCGATGCGGGTAAGCCAATGTGGCAGTGGGCTGCCCCTGCCAAGGACGAAGCTCTGATCGCCAAGGTGGTGGCCCTGGCTGATGACAAGTTGCGCGCCGCCTACCAGATCCGCAACAAACAGGCCCGTACCCAAGCTTGCCGCGAGTCCTACGCTGCCGTGATGGCGGCTTTGAAGGCGGATGGCGTCGAATTCGACTCCGTGAAGGTTGAGGGCATGCTGTTCGACATCGAAGCCGGTATCGTGCGCAGTCAAATCCTGGCAGGCGAGCCCCGCATCGATGGCCGTGACACCCGTACTGTTCGCCCTATCGAAATCCGCAGCAGCGTGCTGCCGCGTGCCCACGGTTCGTCGCTGTTTACGCGTGGCGAAACCCAGGCGCTGGTGGTGACCACGCTGGGTACGGAGCGCGATGCGCAGCGCATTGATGCGCTGGCTGGCGAGTATGAAGACCGCTTCATGATGCACTACAACATGCCTCCCTTTGCCACGGGTGAAGTGGGCCGCATGGGTTCGACAAAGCGCCGCGAAATTGGCCACGGCCGTTTGGCCAAGCGCGCGCTGATTGCAGTGCTGCCGACCAAAGAAGAGTTCCCCTACACCATGCGCGTGGTGTCGGAAATCACCGAATCCAATGGTTCGTCGTCCATGGCATCGGTGTGTGGCGGCTGTCTGTCGCTGATGGATGCAGGCGTGCCCATGAAGGCGCATGTGGCCGGTATTGCCATGGGCCTGATCAAGGATGCCAGCCGTTTTGCGGTGCTGACCGACATCCTGGGTGATGAAGATCATCTGGGTGATATGGACTTCAAGGTGGCTGGTACCACCGGTGGTATCACAGCCCTGCAGATGGACATCAAGATCCAGGGCATTACCAAGGAAATCATGCAGGTCGCTTTGGCGCAGGCCAAGGAAGCGCGCATGCACATCTTGGGCAAGATGCAGGAAGCGATGAGCACGGCCAACACCGAAGTCTCCAGCTTCGCGCCCAAGCTGTTCACCATGAAGATCAATCCCGAAAAGATCCGTGATGTGATCGGCAAGGGCGGGGCGGTGATTCGTGCGCTGACCGAAGAAACGGGTTGCCAGATCAACATCGAAGAAGACGGCACGATCACCATCGCCGCGACAGATGCTGACAAGGCTGAGATTGCCAAGAAGCGCATCGAGCAGATCACAGCCGAAGTCGAAATTGGCAAGATCTACGAAGGCCCTGTGACCAAGATCCTGGACTTCGGTGCGCTGATCAACCTGCTGCCTGGCAAGGATGGCCTGTTGCACATCAGCCAGATTGCCCACGAGCGCGTTGAGCGTGTTGGCGACTACCTGACTGAAGGTCAGATCGTCAAGGTCAAGGTCATGGAGACCGACGAAAAGGGCCGCGTCAAGCTGTCGATGAAGGTGTTGGCTGAACGCCCTGCTGGCGGTGGTAGCGACCGTCCTGCACCGGCAGAGCGCGGTGACCGCGAACCCCGCCGCGATCAGCACGGCCGTGGTGACGGTGGCCGTCAGCCTGCTGAACAGCAGCAACAGCAACAAGCCCTGCCATCGGAAGGTACCTCCGACCAAGTCGTTGGGTAAGTAGCATTTGCTACTGATTTGATAGCTGCTAGCGCTTGATCGTAAAGCGCTAGCGGTCATAATCTTTCAAATTCTTCTTCGATGAACCGGAATATGCGCGCTGTAGAGATCACGTCATTTGGTGGCCCCGAGGTGTTGCGCCTAGGGGAGCGCCCAGTGCCGCAGCCGGGTGCTGGTGAGGTGCTTATTCGTGTTCTTGCGAGTGGCATCAACCGCCCTGATGTGTTGCAGCGACTGGGGCACTATGCCCCGCCACCAGGTACCTCGGACCTTCCTGGGTTGGAGGTGGCCGGTGTGGTGGAGTCCGGGGATGCTGCAGCGATGGCGGAAGCAGGCATTCGCGTCGGTGATCGTGTCTGCGCACTGGTTGCGGGCGGTGGGTATGCCGAGTGGTGCGTAGCGCCAGTGGCGCAGTGCCTTCCAGTGCCCGCAGGGCTCAGTGATATCGAAGCCGCATCGTTGCCTGAGACATTTTTCACCGTATGGAGCAATGTGTTTGATCGCGGGCGTCTGCAGACGGGCGAGAGCCTGTTGGTGCAAGGTGGGACAAGCGGCATCGGTGTCACAGCCATCCAGTTGGCGCGCGCTTTCGGGGCCACCGTCATTGCAACTGCAGGCAGCGATGAAAAATGCGCTGCTTGTCTGTCGTTGGGCGCCCATCACGCCATCAACTACAAGTCGCAGGACTTTGTGGTCGAGGTCAAACGCATCACTGACGGCAAGGGTGTCGACGTGGTGCTTGATATGGTGGCTGGGGACTACGTGGCGCGCGAGGTGGAGTGTGTGGCCGAGGATGGTCGCATCGTCATCATTGCGGTGCAAGGCGGCATCAAGAGTGAATTCAATGCTGGACTGGTGTTGCGCCGTCGCCTGACCATCACGGGCTCAACCTTGCGTCCGCGTTCTGTTGCCTTCAAGGGCGCCATTGCGCGTGCACTGCGTGAACGTGTGTGGCCTCTGCTTGAGGCGGGTCAGGTGCGTCCGGTCATTCATAGCACTTTTGCTGCGTCTGACGCAGCAAAGGCCCATTCGCTGATGGAATCGAACCAGCACATTGGCAAGATCGTTTTGACCTGGTGATCATGAATAGCAAGAAAAAACTCATCGCTGGCAATTGGAAGATGAACGGCAGCTTGGCTGCGAACGAGGCATTGCTGAAAGCGCTCATTGCCGGGATTGGTGGTGCCGCTTGCGATATAGCGGTGGCTGTGCCTGCTCCTTACTTTGCGCAGATCCAGTCGCTTGTTGCCGGGTCGGTCGTTGCTGTCGCTGCACAGGACGTGTCGCTGCATGAGGCCGGAGCTTTCACCGGCGAGGTCTCTGCAGCCATGCTCAACGATTTTGGTGTGCGCTATGCCCTCGTGGGGCATTCAGAGCGGCGCCAGTATCACGGCGAAACCGATGTAGTTGTGGCTGAAAAGGCGCAGCGGGCATTGGCTGCAGGTGTGACGCCCATCATCTGCGTCGGCGAGACATTGGCAGAGCGGGAGGCAGGTCAGACGGAGGTTGTTGTCAAGCGGCAGTTGGCTGCGGTGATTCACCTCAATGGCCATTGCATCAGCGAAGTGGTGGTTGCTTATGAGCCTGTCTGGGCCATTGGCACGGGGCGCACGGCCTCGCCGGAACAGGCGCAGGCAGTGCACGCGGTGCTGCGTGCGCAGTTGGCTGCGGCAAGCGAGCATGCGGATCGGATTCGTCTGCTCTATGGTGGCAGCATGAATGCGGGCAATGCAGCGCAATTGCTGGCGCAGCCGGACATTGATGGCGGGCTTGTCGGCGGTGCGTCGCTGAAGGCACCCGACTTTCTACAAATCATTGCAGCGGCCCATTGAGGCTGCGCTTAAAACTATTTCAATCAGGAGTGAACAGAGAATGAATGCGATCGTGAATGTGGTGTTGGCCGTGCAAATGTTGACGGCGCTGGCGATGATTGGCTTGATCCTGATCCAGCACGGTAAGGGCGCTGACATGGGTGCTGCGTTTGGTAGTGGAAGTTCGGGGAGCTTGTTTGGTGCCAGCGGCAGCGCCAACTTTTTGTCCCGCACTACGGCGGTGCTCGCTGGGGTGTTTTTTGTGGCAACGCTGGCTCTGGCGTATTTTGGCAATTCCCGCCCCGCAAGCTCGGGAAGCGTGCTGGAGTCGCCTGCCGCTACACGTGCCTGCGGGTGGACCTTCGGTAACCGCGTCTGATGCCGTCGTGGCTCCGGCTGTACCAGCGTCGGGTGCGGGTCAGATTCCGACCAAATAATCTGCCCGAAATTGGGCGGCGTAAGCCGAAGCAGGGTTTTTCCGGAGTAGAATCCGGGATTGTCTGGAAAGCCAAAACCGCAAGGTTCCTCATGCCATCCAGACAAGAAAATCAGCCGTCGTGGTGAAATTGGTAGACACGCTATCTTGAGGGGGTAGTGGCGAAAGCTGTGCGAGTTCGAGTCTCGCCGACGGCACCAAAACAAAGGTCTTCCCACATGATTCGTTCCGGGTCATGTCGGGCAAGGCCACAGCGGTGAGCACATCCTCAAGATGAACCTCGATCAGTACCTCCCCGTCCTTTTGTTCATCTTGGTCGGCATCGCAGTAGGCGTTGTCCCCTTGGTCCTCGGTTACATACTGGGTCCCAATCGTCCGGATGATGCGAAGAATTCCCCCTACGAGTGTGGCTTTGAAGCTTTCGAGGATGCGCGCATGAAGTTCGATGTGCGTTATTACCTCGTCGCCATTCTTTTCATTCTGTTCGACCTCGAAATCGCGTTTCTTTTCCCGTGGGCGGTATCGCTGCATGAGGTGGGTGGCGCAGGTTTCGTGGCGGTGGTGATTTTCCTGACAATCCTCGTCGTAGGCTTTGTCTATGAGTGGAAAAAAGGCGCCCTCGACTGGGAATAAGAGCGGGCTTCAACAAGGACTGATGCAATGATTGAAGGCGTGATGAAGGAAGGCTTCATCACCACGAGCTACGACTCCGTGGTGAATTGGGCCAAAACCGGTTCGCTGTGGCCCATGACCTTTGGTCTGGCCTGCTGCGCGGTCGAGATGATGCACGCGGCGGCTGCCCGCTACGACATCGGCCGCTTCGGTGCCGAAGTGTTTCGTGCCAGCCCCCGCCAGTCCGATCTGATGATCGTGGCCGGCACGCTGTGCAACAAGATGGCGCCTGCCCTGCGCAAGGTGTACGACCAGATGTCGGAGCCCCGCTGGGTGCTGTCGATGGGCTCGTGCGCCAACGGCGGTGGCTACTACCACTACAGCTATTCCGTGGTGCGCGGTTGCGACCGCATCGTGCCGGTGGACGTCTACGTGCCAGGCTGCCCGCCCACGGCCGAGGCGCTCATCTACGGCATCATCCAGCTGCAGCAGAAGATCCGCCGCACCAACACCATTGCGCGCGTCTGAGGGTCGACGATGACATCTGTTGCCATTCGCCCTGAAAAAATCAAGGACACCGTTGTCGCCGTGCTGGGCGACAAGGTCCGCAAGATCCATTTGGCCCTCGAAGAGGTCACTGTCGAAGTCTCCGCTGCCGATTACCTCGCGGCCATGCAGCAGCTGCGCGATGCCCCCGGCTGCCAGTTCGAGCAGCTGATCGATCTGTGCGGCGTCGACTATTCCGCCTACGCCGACGAGGTCAACGAAGGCGCGCGCTACTGCGTGGTGTCGCACCTGTTATCCGTCAGTCTGAACCAGCGCCTGCGCGTCAAGGTGTTCTGCGCCGATGACGACTTCCCGGTTGTGGCCTCCGTTGCCGATCTGTGGAACTCGGCCAACTGGTACGAGCGCGAAGCGTTCGACCTGTTCGGCATTGTCTTCGACGGCCACAACGACCTGCGCCGCATCCTGACCGACTACGGCTTCATCGGCCACCCCTTCCGCAAGGACTTCCCGCTGTCCGGCCACGTCGAGATGCGCTACGACGCAGACCAACGCCGGGTGGTCTACGAGCCCGTGTCGATCGAGCCGCGCGAGATCACGCCGCGCATCATCCGCGAAGACAAGTACGGAGGCCTGCACTAAGGCGCCCTGCGCCCCATGTGATCCACCATGGCTGAAATCAAGAACTATTCCCTGAACTTCGGACCGCAGCACCCTGCAGCGCACGGCGTGCTGCGCCTGGTGCTCGAGCTCGACGGCGAAGTCGTCCAGCGTGCCGACCCGCACATCGGTCTCTTGCACCGCGCCACCGAAAAGCTGGCCGAGCACAAGACCTACATCCAGTCGTTGCCCTACATGGACCGCCTGGACTACGTGTCCATGATGTGCAACGAGCACGCCTACTGCCTTGCCATCGAAAAGTTGATGGGCCTGGAAGTGCCCGAGCGCGCCCAGTACATCCGTGTGATGTTCTCCGAAATCACGCGCCTGCTGAACCACCTGATGTGGCTGGGTTCGCACGGCAATGACTGCGGCAGCTCCACCATCCTGATCTACACCTTCCGTGAGCGCGAAGACCTGTTCGACATGTACGAAGCCGTCTCCGGCGCGCGCATGCACGCGGCGTACTTCCGTCCGGGTGGCGTGTACCGCGACCTGCCGGACTCCATGCCGCAGTACAAGGTCAGCAAGATCAAGAACGCCAAGGCCATCGAGGCGCTGAATAAGAACCGCCAGGGCTCGATGCTCGACTTTATCGACGACTTCACGCAGCGCTTTCCCGCCTGTGTGGACGAGTACGAGACCCTGCTCACCGACAACCGCATCTGGAAGCAGCGCACGGTGGGCATCGGTGTGGTCCCGCCAGAGCGCGCACTCAACCTGGGCATGACAGGCCCCATGCTTCGAGGCTCGGGCATCGCCTGGGACCTGCGCAAGACGCAGCCTTACGACGTCTACGACCGTATGGACTTCGACATTCCGGTGGGCAAGACGGGCGACTGCTACGACCGTTACCTCGTGCGCGTGCAGGAGATGCGCGAGTCCAACCGCATCATCAAGCAGTGCGTGGATTGGCTGCGCGCCAATCCCGGCCCTGTCATTACCGACAACCACAAGGTGGCTGCGCCTGACCGCGAATCCATGAAGTCCAACATGGAAGAGCTGATCCACCACTTCAAGCTGTTCACCGAAGGCTTCCATGTGCCCGAAGGCGAGGCGTATGCCGCCGTCGAGCATCCCAAGGGCGAGTTCGGCATCTACCTGGTCAGCGATGGCGCCAACAAGCCCTATCGCCTGAAGATCCGTGCGCCCGGCTTCGCGCACCTGGCCACGCTCGACGAGATGGCCCGCGGTCACATGATCGCCGACGCAGTGGCCATCATCGGCACCATGGATATCGTGTTCGGGGAGATTGACCGATGAGTACGTCTGAATCGAAGAACCTGACCGCTGGCACCGCCGCCATCACCGAGGCCACGATCGCCCGCTTTGCGCGCGAAGTAGCAAAGTACCCGCCCGAGCAGAAGCAGTCGGCCGTGATGGCCTGCCTGGCCATCGTGCAGCAGGAGCAGGGCTGGGTCAGCGTGCAGAGCGAGGCCGTGATTGCCGACTACCTGGGCATGGCCCAGATCGCGGTGCACGAAGTCACCACGTTCTACAACATGTACAACCAGCAGCCGACGGGCAAGTACAAGCTCAACGTCTGCACCAACCTGCCTTGCCAGCTGCGCGACGGCCAGAAGGCACTGCACCACCTCGAGAAGAAGCTCGGCGTGACCATGGGCGAGACCACGCCGGACGGCCTGTTCACGCTGCAGCAGTGCGAATGCCTGGGCGCCTGCGCCGATGCGCCCGTGATGCTGGTCAACGACCGCACCATGTGCAGCTTCATGGACAACGACAAGCTCGACCAACTGGTCGATGGCCTCAAGGCTGCGGAAGGACAAGCATGACCACCGCCGCACAGATGCTCTCGCAGTTCCAGGCCACTGGCGTCCAGACCTGCTTCCACGACCGCCACATCAATCCGCAGATCGTTGCGGGCCTCGATGGCACGAACTGGAGCATCAAGGACTACGAAGCGCGCGGCGGCTACGAAGCGCTGCGCAAGATCCTGGCGCAGGGCGAAGGCGCAGGCCTGACTCAAGACCAGGTGATCGCCACCGTCAAGGAATCGGGCCTGCGCGGTCGCGGCGGCGCAGGCTTCCCCACCGGCCTCAAGTGGAGCTTCATGCCCCGCTCGTTCCCCGGCCAGAAGTACCTCGTGTGCAACTCCGACGAAGGCGAGCCAGGCACCTGCAAGGACCGTGACATCCTGCAGTTCAACCCGCACATCGTCATCGAAGGCATGATCATCGCGGCCTACGCGATGGGCATCTCCGTGGGCTACAACTACATCCACGGCGAAATCTTCCAGACCTACGACCGCTTCGAAGAAGCGCTCGAAGAGGCGCGCGCCGCCGGCTACCTGGGCGACAAGATCCTGGGCAGCAACTTCAGCTTCCAGCTGCATGCGGCGCACGGCTTTGGCGCCTACATCTGTGGCGAAGAAACCGCGCTGCTCGAATCGCTCGAAGGCAAGAAGGGCCAGCCGCGCTTCAAGCCGCCGTTTCCGGCCAGCTTCGGCCTGTACGGCAAGCCCACCACCATCAACAACACCGAGACCTTCGCGGCCGTGCCGTGGATCATCCGCAACGGTGGCCAGGCCTACCTCGAGTGCGGCAAGCCCAACAACGGCGGCACCAAGATCTTCTCGGTCTCGGGCGACGTGGAAAAGCCCGGCAACTACGAAGTGCCCATGGGCACGCCGTTTGCCAAGCTGCTCGAACTCGCAGGTGGCGTGCGCAAGGGCCGCCAGCTCAAGGCGGTGATCCCCGGCGGCTCGTCCTCGCCGGTGCTGCCCGCGTCCGTCATCATGGAATGCACGATGGACTACGACTCCATCGCCAAGGCCGGCTCCATGCTGGGCTCGGGCGCTGTCATCGTGATGGACGATTCCCGCAGCATGGTTGAAAGTCTGCTGCGCCTGTCCTATTTCTACTGCACGAATCCTGCGGCCAGTGCACGCCGTGCCGCGAAGGCACGGGCTGGATGTGGCGCGTGATTGACCGGATCCAGCACGGCCAGGGGCGCGATGGCGACCTGAACCTGCTCAATTCGGTGGCAGACAACATCCAGGGTCGCACCATCTGCGCACTGGGTGACGCAGCGGCCATGCCGGTGCGCGCCATGATCAAGCACTTCCGTCCGGAATTCGAAGCGCTGATCCGCAAAGACACACCGCAGGCTTCTGCCTCCGCCTGATCGCGAGAAACGCATATGGTTGAAATCGAACTCGACGGGCAGAAGGTAGAAGTCGCCGAAGGCTGCATGGTGATGCATGCAGCTGAAAAGGCCGGCACCTACATTCCCCATTTCTGTTACCACAAAAAGCTGTCCATTGCCGCCAACTGCCGCATGTGCCTGGTGGACGTGGAAAAGGCACCCAAGCCGATGCCCGCCTGCGCCACGCCGGTGACGCAGGGCATGATCGTGCGCACCAAGAGCGACAAGGCCATCAAGGCCCAGCAGTCGGTCATGGAATTCCTGCTGATCAACCACCCGCTGGACTGCCCCATCTGCGACCAGGGCGGTGAGTGCCAGCTGCAGGATCTGGCCGTGGGCTACGGGGGCTCTTCTTCGCGCTACGAGGAAGAAAAGCGCGTGGTGCCCGTCAAGGATGTGGGTCCGCTGATTTCCATGCAGGAAATGAGCCGCTGCATCCATTGCACCCGTTGCGTGCGCTTCGGCCAGGAGGTGGCTGGCGTGATGGAACTTGGGATGATCCACCGCGGCGAGCACTCCGAGATCACCACCGTGGTGGGCGACACGATCGACTCCGAGCTGTCGGGCAACATGATCGACATCTGCCCCGTCGGGGCCCTCACCAGCAAGCCGTTCCGCTATAGCGCCCGCACTTGGGAACTGTCGCGTCGCCGTTCCGTCAGCCCGCACGACTCTACCGGTGCCAACCTGATCGTTCAGGTCAAGAACCACAAGGTCATGCGCGTGGTGCCGTTCGAGAACGAAGCCGTCAACGAATGCTGGATCGCCGACCGCGACCGCTTCTCGTACGAGTCGCTCAACAGCGACGAACGCCTGACCCAGCCCATGCTCAAGCAGGGCGGTGTCTGGAAGAGCGTCGACTGGCAGACCGCGCTCGAATACGTGGCCAATGGCCTCAAGAACATCAAGGCCGACCACGGTGCCAACAGCATCGGCGCCCTGGTCAGCCCGCACAGCACGCTCGAAGAGCTGTACCTAGCCTCCGCCCTGGTGCGCGGCCTGGGCAGCGACAGCATCGACTACCGCCTGCGCAACGCCGAATTCACGGCGCCTGAAGGCATCCGCTGGCTCGGCACGTCCATCGCCTCGCTGTCCACACTGCAGCGCGTGCTGGTGGTGGGCTCCAACCTGCGCAAGGACCATCCGCTGTTCGCCCTGCGCGTGCGCCATGCCGTGCGCCATGGTGGCCAACTGAGCGTGGTCGACTCCTCCGTGGGCGACTGGGCCATGCCCATCAAGCATCAACTGTTGCAGAACGCAGGCCAGTGGGTGCAGGCTTTGGGCTCCATCGCCTCGGCCATCGCCCAGGAAAAGAACGTCGCTGCCCCCCTGGGTGCGGCCGAAGCCTCCGAGGCCAGCCTGGCCATCGCCCGCTCGCTGCTGGGTGGTGAGCGCAAGGCCGTGCTGCTGGGCAACGCTGCTGCGCACCACGGCCAGGCCTCAGCGCTGCTGGCCTTGGCCAACTGGATCGGTGGGCAGACCGGCGCCACCGTCGGCTATCTCACCGAAGCCGCCAACACCGTGGGCGCCCAGTTTGCTGGCGCCCATCCTGTGGCCAGCGGTTTTGACGCAGGTCAGATGCTGTCCGGTGCACTGAAAGCCGTCTTGCTGCTCAACACTGAACCTGCGTTTGACGCCGCCAACGGTATCCAAGCCAGCGCAGCCATTGGCAAGGCCCAGATGGTCGTCACGATGAGTCCGTTCAAAGCCAATATGGACATCAGCGACGTGTTGCTGCCCATCGCTCCGTTCACCGAAACCTCGGGTAGTTTCGTCAACGCCGAAGGACGCCTGCAAAGCTTCCACGCCGTGGTGCGTCCGCTGGGCGACACGCGTCCCGCCTGGAAGGTACTGCGCGTCCTGGCCAACCTGCTTAGCGTGCCCGGCTTCGACTTCGAGACCTCGCAAGACGTGCTGGCCCGCGCCACCAACGCCCCCGCAGGCACGATGACCATGTTGCCAGCCGAACAACTGTCCAATGCTGTGGGTCATGTGCCTCACGGGTGGGGCTGATGTGGCTGAGCCTGCGGTCGCGTCGATCTATCAGCTGGATGGCTTGGTGCGCCGCGCCACCTCGCTGCAGTTGACCACCGATGCCCGTATGGCTGCGGGTGAAGGAGTGGCAGCATGATTGACGCGCTGTACAACGGGGGGCTGAATCTCCTGCCGTTCGGTTGGTGGATGGGTATCGCCTGGCCCGTGTTGTGGATCTTCATCAAGATCGTATGTATCCTCGCGCCGTTGATGGGGGCGGTGGCTTATCTCACTTTGTGGGAGCGCAAGCTGCTGGGCTTTATGCAAGTGCGCCACGGCCCCAATCGCGTAGGCCCATTCGGTCTGCTGCAACCGATTGCTGACGCGCTGAAGCTGCTGACCAAGGAAATCATCCAGCCCACGGCTGCAAGCAAGGGTCTCTTTGTGCTGGGGCCGGTGATGGCCATCATGCCTGCGCTGGCTGCCTGGGTGGTCATTCCCTTTGGCCCTGATGTGGCTCTGGCCAATGTCAATGCGGGTTTGCTGCTGGTGATGGCCATTACCTCGATTGAGGTCTACGGTGTGATCATTGCCGGCTGGGCATCGAACTCCAAGTACGCATTCTTGGGTGCTCTGCGTGCGTCCGCGCAGATGGTGAGCTATGAAATCGCGATGGGATTCTGTTTGCTGATCGTGATCATGGTATCCGGCAGCATGAACCTGACCGAAATCGTGATGGGGCAGAGCCGCGGGATGGCGGCCGACAAGGGGTTGACCTTCCTGTCTTGGAATTGGCTCCCGTTGCTGCCAGTTTTCTTGGTCTACTTGATTTCGGGGGTCGCAGAGACGAACCGCCATCCGTTTGACGTTGTGGAAGGCGAGGCCGAGATTGTGGCTGGTCACATGGTGGAGTACTCCGGCATGGGCTTCGCCATCTTCTTCCTGGCTGAATACGCCAGTATGTGGCTCGTGTCGATTCTGGCCGCGCTGATGTTCCTGGGGGGGTGGTTGTCCCCCATCGATAGTGCCTTGTTCAACTGGATTCCTGGTTGGATCTGGCTGGGCCTCAAGACCTTTGTGGTCGTGTCCATGTTCATCTGGATTCGCGCGACTTTCCCGCGTTTCCGTTATGACCAGATCATGCGTCTGGGCTGGAAGATCTTCATTCCAGTCACGCTAGTGTGCCTGGTCGTTGTGGGCGGGTGGTTGCTCTCGCCTTGGAATATCTGGAAATAAGCGGGGACACCTATGACTGCTGTTGCTGCTGCTGCACCTTTTTCGTTCAAGGATTTTTTCAAGAGCTTCATGCTCGTGGAGCTGCTCAAGGGTATGGCCCTGACGGGCCGCTACGCCTTTCGCCGCAAGGTGACTGTGCAGTTCCCTGAAGAGAAGACGCCTTTGTCGCCACGTTTCCGTGGCCTGCACGCCCTGCGCCGCTATGACAACGGCGAAGAGCGTTGTATCGCCTGCAAGCTGTGTGAGGCCGTGTGCCCCGCCATGGCAATCACGATCGAGTCCGATGTACGCGAGGACGGCTCGCGCCGCACCACGCGCTACGACATCGATCTGACCAAGTGCATCTTCTGCGGCTTCTGCGAAGAAAGCTGCCCCGTGGATTCGATTGTCGAGACGCACATCTTCGAATACCACGGTGAAAAACGCGGTGACCTGTATTTCACGAAAGACATGTTGCTGGCCGTCGGTGACCGGTACGAGGGTGAAATTGCTGCGGCCAAGGCGGCAGACGCCAAGTACCGCTGAGCGGTAGCGAGTCCTTCCTTCCGCCAGACTTCTATAAAGACCCGATTCATGGACGCCAAGACTGGTTTCTTTTACTTTTTCTCGGTTGTGCTGCTTTTCGCGGCCTTCCGGGTGATCACTGCACGCAACCCTGTGCACGCAGTGCTGTACCTCATCCTTGCGTTTTCGCAGGCGGCAGCGATTTGGCTGCTGCTCAAGGCAGAGTTTTTGGCCATTGCTTTGGTGCTGGTGTATCTGGGCGCGGTGATGGTGCTGTTCCTGTTCGTGGTGATGATGCTGGACATTCACATCGATACCGTGCGCAAGGGGTTCTGGAAACACTTCCCACTCGCTGCAACGGTGGGAGCGCTCATCGCGCTGGAGATGGCGGCTGTGCTGATGGGCGGTTTCCGTGGCATGGATGAACCCAAGGCTGCTGCTGCAGTGGTGAATGCAGCGGGCCAGGTAGTGCAGTATTCAAACACCAAGGCGCTGGGCATCCTGCTCTACACCGAGTACCTCTACCCCGTCGAAATTGCGGCGGTGATTCTTCTGGTTGCCATGATTGCCGCGATCGCGTTGACGCTGCGCCAGCGCAAAGACAGCAAGGCGATCAATCCATCAGCCCAGGTTCGGGTACGTGCCCGTGATCGCCTGGAGGTGGTGAAGGTTGCCGCGACCCAGAAGCCCGCGCCAGAAGTGCCGGTAGAGCCTGCTGCCGAGGAGAAAAAAGCATGACGCTGACTTTGGGCCACTTTCTTTCGCTCGGTGCGATGCTGTTCGCGCTGGCGGTGATCGGGATCTTCCTGAACCGCAAGAACCTGATCGTGCTGCTGATGGCCATCGAGCTGATGCTGCTGGCCGTCAACATGAACTTTGTGGCGTTCTCCTACTACCTGGGGGACATGCATGGGCAGGTGTTCGTGTTCTTTATCCTGACCGTCGCGGCCGCCGAGTCGGCCATCGGTCTGGCCATTCTGGTGCTGCTGTTCCGCAACAAGTCCAGCATCAACGCGGAAGACCTCAACACCCTCAAGGGTTGATGAGCCACCCGTATTCCCAAGGTTCTCAAGAATGAGTCAAACCCTCTCTGCTTCGACGCTCCTGGCCGTGCCGCTGGCACCGCTGGCGGGCGCACTGCTGGCCGGCATCTTCGGCACGACCTTCGGCGGCAACTGGATCGGTCGCCGGCTGAGCCACACCCTGACCATTCTGGGCGTGCTGGTAGCGTTCGTCCTGTCGGCCATGACGCTCAAGAGCGTGGCGGTCGATGGCGCACGCTTCAACGAGACGCTCTACACCTGGATGGTGGTGGGCGGCCTGAAGATGGAAGTGGGCTTCCTGGTGGACAGCCTCACGGCCATGATGATGGTGGTGGTGACCTTCGTCTCGCTGATGGTGCACATCTACACCATCGGCTACATGGAAGAAGACGAAGGCTACAACCGTTTCTTTGCCTACATCTCGCTGTTCACGTTCTCCATGCTCATGCTGGTCATGAGCAACAACCTGCTGCAACTGTTCTTCGGCTGGGAAGCCGTGGGTCTGGTGTCGTACTTGCTGATCGGCTTCTGGTTCAACAAGCCCACGGCCATCTTCGCCAACATGAAGGCCTTCCTGGTCAACCGCGTGGGTGACTTCGGCTTCATCCTGGGTATCGGCCTGATCGTTGCCTACGCTGGTACGTTGAACTACAGCGAAGTGTTTGCCAAATCTGGCGAACTGGGTGCCATGTCGTTCCCCGGCACAGACTGGATGCTGATCACCGTGATCTGCATCTGCCTGTTCATCGGCGCTATGGGCAAGTCGGCCCAGTTCCCGCTGCATGTCTGGCTGCCCGACTCGATGGAAGGCCCCACACCCATCTCCGCGCTGATTCACGCGGCAACCATGGTGACGGCCGGTATCTTCATGGTGGCACGCATGTCGCCGCTGTTTGAGTTGTCCGACACAGCCCTCAACTTCATCCTGGTGATTGGAGCCATCACGGCCCTGTTCATGGGCTTCCTGGGCATCATCCAGAACGACATCAAGCGCGTGGTGGCCTACTCCACGCTGTCCCAGCTGGGCTACATGACCGTGGCTCTGGGCGCATCGGCCTACTCGGTGGCCGTGTTTCACCTGATGACCCATGCGTTTTTCAAGGCGCTGCTGTTCCTCGGCGCGGGCTCGGTCATCATGGGCATGCACCACAACCAGGACATCCGCTGGATGGGCGGCGTGCGCAAGTACATGCCCATCACGTGGATCACCTCGCTGCTGGGCTCCTTGGCGCTGATCGGAACGCCGCTGTTCTCGGGCTTTTACTCCAAGGACAGCATCATCGAGGCGGTGCACTTCAGCCAATTGCCAGCGGCTGGATTCGCGCACTTTGCCGTGTTGGCGGGCGTGTTCGTCACTGCCTTCTATTCGTTCCGCATGTACTTCTTGGTGTTCCATGGCAAGGAGCGCTTCGACCAGAACCCCGACGCACACCATGGTGGGCACCACGACGACCATCACGGCCATGATGATCACCACGGGCACGATGCCAAACCACACGAGTCCCCCTGGGTGGTAACCGTGCCGCTGGTACTGCTGGCCATTCCCTCGGTGGTGGTGGGTTTCATGTTCATCCAGCCCATGCTGTTTGGAGACTTCTTCAAGGACGTGATCTTTGTGGATGCGGCCAAGCACCCCGCAATGGCCAAGCTGGCTGAAATCTTCCATGGCCCTGTCGGCATGGCGCTGCATGGCTTGCAGACGGCACCGTTCTGGCTGGCTTTGGCTGGCGTTGCAGCCTCGTACTACATGTACATGGTCAACCCGGCGCTGCCCGCGGGCATCAAGGCGCGTGTCATGCCGCTGTACACCTTGTTGGAAAACAAGTACTACCTCGACTGGATCAACGAGAAAATTTTGGCCCGCGGTGCACGTGCGCTGGGTGTCGGCTTGTGGAAGGTCGGCGACCAAGCCGTCATCGACGGCGGCTTGGTGAATGGTTCCTGGAAAGTGGTGCGTGGTGTGTCGGGAGTGGTTCGCTGGTTCCAGTCCGGGTTCATCTTCCACTACGCACTGGTCATGATCCTGGGGGTGTTCGCTTTGATGACCTGGTTTGTCTGGGGCGACGTCATCCTGCAGCTCATCAAATAAGGAAAACAACAAAATGAGTCTGTTGAGTCTTGCAATCTGGACGCCGATTGCCTTTGGTGTGCTGCTGCTTGCCGTTGGGCGGGATGAGCATGCCCGTGCGGTACGGTGGCTGGCATTGGTGGGGGCGCTGATCGGTTTTCTGGTCACATTGCCGTTGTATGACGGTTTCCAGATCGGAACGGCAGCCATGCAGTTCGTCGAGAAGGCCGCCTGGATTGAACGTTTCAACGTCTATTACCACTTGGGTGTCGACGGCATTTCGTTCTGGTTTGTGCCCCTTACGGCCTTTATCACGGTCATCGTGGTGATCGCCTCTTGGGAGTCGATCACCGAACGCGTCAACCAGTACATGGGCGCGTTCCTGATTCTTTCCGGTTTGATGATCGGTGTGTTTTCGGCGCTCGACGGCATTCTGTTCTACGTGTTCTTTGAAGCCACGCTGATCCCGATGTACCTGATCATCGGTATCTGGGGCGGCCCCAACAAGATCTATGCAGCGTTCAAGTTCTTCTTGTACACGCTGCTTGGCTCGCTGCTGATGCTGATTGCACTGATCTTCTTGTACAACCAGTCCGGCGGCAGCTTTGACATCGCCACCTGGCACCAATTGCCTCTGAGCCGCACGGCGCAGACTCTGCTGTTCTTCGCGTTCTTTGCTGCATTTGCGGTGAAGGTTCCGATGTTCCCGTTCCACACCTGGTTGCCTGATGTGCACGTGGAAGCGCCCACCGGTGGCTCTGCCGTGCTGGCCGCCATCATGTTAAAGCTCGGAGCCTACGGCTTCTTGCGCTTTTCGATGCCGATTGCCCCTGACGCCTCGCGCGAATGGGCCTGGTTGATGATCACGCTGTCGCTGATCGCGGTGATCTATGTCGGTCTGGTGGCCATGGTCCAGAAGGACATGAAGAAGCTGGTCGCTTACTCGTCCGTGGCGCACATGGGCTTCGTGACCCTGGGTTTCTTCATCTTCGACGATCTGGGTGTCTCCGGTGGCTTGGTGCAGATGATTGCCCACGGCTTTGTCTCGGGCGCCATGTTCCTGTCCATCGGCGTGCTGTACGACCGCGTGCACTCGCGCGAGATCGCTGCCTACGGCGGCGTGGTCAACACCATGCCCAACTTCACGGCGTTTGCGCTGCTGTTTGCCATGGCCAACTGTGGCCTGCCGGGCACCGCTGGTTTCGTCGGCGAATGGATGGTGATTCTGGGTGCGGTCAAGGCCAACTTCTGGATTGGCTTGGCATCGGCCACAGCGCTGATTTTTGGCGCGGCCTACACCTTGTGGATGTTCAAGCGCGTGTATCTGGGCCCGGTGGCCAACGACCACGTCAAGGACCTCAACGACATCAACAGCCGCGAGTTCCTCGTGATGTCGCTGCTGGCGATTGCCGTGCTGGGCATGGGCCTGTACCCACGTCCGTTTACGGACGTGATGGACACTTCGGTCGCGGAACTGCTCAAGCATGTCGCACTGTCGAAGCTGAACTGACCAGACTGAACTGAGAGATTCGAGATGATTGACAACATCAGCTGGATAGCGATTTACCCCGAAATTGTGCTGTTGACCATGGCCTGCGTCATTGCGCTGGTCGATCTGGGTGTGCACAGCCCTCGCCGCACGGGCACTTATGTGCTGACCATGCTCACGCTGGCGGTGGTGGCTACCTTGCAGGCCGATGTATGCCAGCAGTGGCAACACGTTCTACGGCTTTGGCAATATGGTCGTGAGCGACGCCATGGGCAACTGGCTCAAGTGTTTTGCCACCGTGGCCATGATGGTCACCCTGGTCTACGGCCGTCCTTATGCGGCCGACCGCGACATGCTGCGCGGCGGTGAACTGTTCACGCTGTCGATGTTCGCGCTTGCTGGGCATGTTCATCATGATCTCCGGCAACAACTTCCTGGTGATCTACATGGGCCTGGAACTGCTGACGCTGTCGAGCTACGCGCTGGTGGCCCTGCGCCGCGACAACGCCACCGCGACCGAAGCCGCGATGAAGTATTTCGTGCTGGGCGCGATGGCCAGCGGCTTCCTGCTGTACGGCCTGTCCATGATGTACGGTGCCACCGGTTCGCTGGACATTGGCCAGGTGTTCAAGGCCATCAACGCCGGTCAGATCAAGCACCAGGTGCTGGTGTTCGGCCTGGTGTTCGTGGTGGCCGGCCTGGCATTCAAGCTGGGCGTAGTGCCTTTCCACATGTGGATTCCCGACGTCTACCAGGGCGCTCCCACCGCGGTGACGCTGATGATTGGTGGCGCGCCCAAGCTGGCCGCGTTTGCCATCATCATCCGCCTGCTGGTCGATGGCATGTTGCCGCTGGCGATTGACTGGCAGCAGATGCTGGCGGTGCTGGCGATCGGCTCGCTGCTGGTGGGCAACCTCGCAGCCATCGCGCAGACCAACCTCAAGCGCATGCTGGCGTACTCGACCATTTCGCAGATGGGTTTCGTGCTGCTGGGCTTGATGTCGGGTGTGATCAACGGCAACGTGGATGCCACTGCCGTAGAGAACGCCTACAGCGCTTCCATGTTCTATGTGGTGACCTATGTGCTGACCACGCTGGCTGCGTTCGGCGTGATCCTGCTGCTGGCGCGCGAAGGGTTTGAGAGCGAAGAGATTTCGGACTTTGCAGGCCTTAACCAGCGCAGCCCGCTGTATGCCGGTGTGATGGCGGTGTGCCTGTTCTCGATGGCTGGTATCCCGCCGTTAGTGGGCTTCTACGCCAAGCTCTCGGTACTGCAGGCGCTGGTGGCTTCAGGCCAAAGCCTGTATATCGCCATGGCGGTGTTCGCAGTCATCATGTCGTTGATTGGCGCGTTCTACTACCTGCGCGTGGTCAAGGTCATGTATTTCGATGCTCCGTTGACTGCATCCACCGTGTCGGCCCCTGTGGACGTGCGCGTGGTGCTGACGCTGAACGGCGCTCTGATCCTTGGCCTGGGCTTGCTGCCTGGCGGCTTGATGACGCTGTGCGCTGACGCCGTGGTGCGCGCCTTGGGTACTTGAGCTTCGGTCAGAACAAGCCGAAGCAGCACCCCATTCATTCGCTGATCCTGTTGTGTCCCTGACTGCTTCCGTCTGGCTGGTGATCGTGGCGGCTTTCATCGCTGCCAACCTGCCATTTGTCAACCACCGCTGGCTGGTGGTCGGGCCGGTGGCGGGACCGCGCAAGGCCTTGCTTGTGCGCCTGGCAGAGCTGATCGTGCTGTATTTTCTTGTGGGCGGCATGGCGCTGTTGCTGGAGCGCCGTGCGGGCCAGATTGCGCCCCAAGGGTGGGAGTTCTACGCGATCACGGGCACACTGTTTCTCACCTTGGCCTTCCCGGGTTTTATTTACCGGTATCTGCTGCGCCGCCACGGCTGACAGCAGCCATCGGCGACCATTGCGATGAAGGTGCTCGACCTCCAATGTCGGCAGGCCCATGTGTTTGAGGGCTGGTTCGGGTCTGAAGACGATTTTCAGGACCAACTACAACGCGGCCTCGTGCAGTGCCCGTTGTGTGCAGATGATCACATCGAGAAACGTTTGAGTGCTCCACGGTTGAACCTGGGCGCGCGCGCGCCTTTGGCGCCATCGGCGTCTTCGTCCCACGGATCAGAGCCATCCGGTGCACTGTCTCCCGTTTCCAGATCCATCTCGCAGGCTCCGCTGGATGCCAGCATGCTTCCTCCGGCCATGCAGGCTGCTTGGTTAGACATCGCGCGCAAGATTGTGGCCAGCACCGAAGACGTCGGCGGCCGATTTGCCGAAGAGGCCCGGCGCATGCACCACGGGGAAGTGCAGGAGCGCGCGATTCGGGGTCAGGCAACTGCCGAAGAAGCCGTCGAACTGCTGGAAGAGGGGATCGCCGTGTTGCCCCTGGCGTTGCCCGCCGCCGTCAAAGAGACTTTGCAATAAGCCGCGATGTCCGGGCCTGCTGGCAGGGCCTGCGGCATGTTCCGTGAAAGAAAAAGTTTGGTCTTTTTGGCCTCTAGCGCTTTATTCATAAGCGCTGGCAGCTATTAATTTGATAGCTATCTAGCATCCCAAGCCTGCGGTCCATGCGCAATCTCTTGAAAGGCTGTGTGCCGTTGGAGTGCCGTCCTTGTCGTGGCCAACGGAAACGGTCACTCTTTTCATGCCGTGAACTGCAAGGCAGCCAGCCGCGCATACACGCCGTCGTGCGCCAAAAGCGCGGTGTGGGTTCCTTGTTCCACGATGCGGCCATGCTCCAGCACCACGATGCGGTCTGCGTTCTGCACGGTGGCCAGGCGGTGTGCGATCACCAGCGTGGTTCTGCGGCCTGTGTGGCGCTGCATGGCGGTGTCCAGTGCGGCCTGCACCATGCGTTCGCTCTCGGCGTCCAGCGCGCTGGTGGCTTCGTCCAGCAACAGCAAGGGTGGGTTCTTGAGCATGGCACGCGCAATGGCGATGCGCTGGCGCTGCCCGCCGGACAGGCGCACGCCGCGCTCGCCCAGGAAGGTGTCGTACCCCTCGGGCAAGGCCATGATGAAGTCGTGCGCAAAGGCCGAGCGTGTGGCGGCCTTCACCTCCTCATCGGTCGCCTGCGGGTTGCCATAGCGGATGTTCTCCATGGCCGACGCCGAGAAGATGACGGCATCTTGGGGCACGGTGCCCGTGTGGGACCGCAAGGTGTCCAGTTGCAGGTCGCGGATGTCGACGCCGTTCAGGCGGATGTGGCCCAGCGGCGCACCATCGGTGCCGGTGTCCACATCGTAGAAGCGCTGCAGCAGCTGAAACACGGTGGTTTTGCCGGCACCACTGGCCCCCACCAGGGCGACGGTTTCGCCGGGCGCCAGGTGCAGCGAAAAGTCATGCAGCGCGGGTTGGTCCGGGCGTGAAGGGTAGTGAAACTGCACGTTGACAAACTCCACCTCCAGGCCTTTGTCCGACGTGGGCAATGCCTTTGCCACGGCTGGGTCCGCCACAGGAGAGCGGCTGGCCAGCAGCTCCATCAGGCGCTCGGTGGCGCCTGCAGCGCGCAGCAGGTCGCCATACACCTCGCCCAGTACGGCCACGGCGCCCGCGAGCAGGATGACGTACACCACGGTCTGCCCCAGGTGGCCTGCACTCATCTTGCCCGCCAGCACTGCCTCGGTCCCTCGGTACAGACCCCACAACAGCAAGGCCGCGTTGGCGATGATGATGAACGCCACCAGCACGGCGCGCGCCTTAGATCGTTTGACGGCTACCTGGAACGCGTTCTCCGTCGCCTGCGCGAAGCGTGCGGATTCTCGTGGCTCCGCGGTATAGCTTTGCACCACGGGCACAGCGTTCAGCACCTCGGCCGCGATGGCGCTGGAGTCCGCCACCCGGTCCTGGCTGTCGCGCGACAGCCTGCGCACACGCCGGCCGATCCACATGGTGGGCAGCACCACCAGCACGACGGCCAGCAGCACCACCGACATCACATAAGGGTTGGTCCATATCAGCATGGCCAGGGCGCCAATGCCCATCACTGCATTGCGCAGACCCATCGAGAGGGATGAGCCCACCACCGTTTGCACCAGCGTGGTGTCGGCGGTCAGGCGAGACAACACTTCGCCGGTCTGCGTCGTTTCAAAAAACTGGGGGCTCTGTTGGAGCACGTGGCTGTACACCGCGTCGCGCAAATCGGCCGTCACCCGTTCCCCGAGCCAGCTCACCATGTAAAAGCGGGCGGCCGAAAACACCCCCAACCCCACGGCTACGGCAAACAACATTTCAAAGTGCCCGCGCAACGCCATCGCCTGCGCGCCCTTGTCGGCGGTGCTCGCCAAACCACCGTCGATGAGGGTGCGCAAGGCGAGTGGAAACGCCAGTGTGGCCAGCGCCGCGAGCACCAGAAACACCCCCGACAGCGCAATGCGCAGGCGGTAGGGGCGCAAAAACGGGAGGAGGCCGGACAAGGAGCGGGGAGCGCCCCGGGCAGGATTCGTGAGGGTAGATGCCATGCGGCAGTGTAGAGCCCGGGCTTGTCGTTTGCGGGTCGTGTCTTGGCAATAGCTACGGGAAGCAAGAGGGCCCGGCCCACCGCCAAACGGCATTCCATGCAATGAGATGTAAGCAAAAAGTCAGCGAACGACCGCGCTCCGTTCCTCTGCAAACGGTGCCGTTGTGCCCCTGTCCACACCGCCATATCGAGTGCGGGCGGGCGTTACAAGGCGGTGCCCGGGCCCTTGTGCGGCGACTGGGGCAAGACCCTTAGGCATTAATACATAGGCATTAGTCCCAGTATCTACCGACGGGTAGGGGGGCATACCATGCACTGCGATTCGATACACAGACACTTCCTTGGAGACCTTGCAGCAAGGCTCCTTTTCCTCAGCACCCCTACGGAGCGGCCAAGGCGCAATGAGCGACGTCATTCTTGAAACCACCAGCCTGACCAAAGAGTTCAAAGGCTTCACCGCAGTCAGCGATGTGAATCTGTCCGTTCGCCGGGGCTCCATTCATGCGCTGATTGGTCCCAATGGTGCGGGCAAGACCACCTGCTTCAACCTGCTCACCAAGTTCCTGGAGCCCACCTCGGGCGTGATCCGCTTTAACGGACACGACATCACCCGAGAGCAGCCCGCGCAAATCGCGCGCCGTGGCGTGATTCGTTCGTTCCAGATTTCTGCGGTGTTCCCGCACCTTACGCTGATGGAGAACGTACGCTTGGGCCTGCAGCGCAAGCTGGGCACGTCCTATCCACTTCTGGCGCAGCGAGCGCACGCTCAGCCAGTTGAACGACCGCGCCATGCAATTGCTGACAGAAGTGGGCCTGGAGGACATGGCCGACGAGGTGACCGTCAACCTGCCGTATGGCCGCAAGCGCGCGCTGGAGATCGCCACCACGCTGTCCATGGAGCCCGAACTGATGCTGCTCGACGAGCCTACGCAAGGCATGGGCCACGAAGACGTGGACCGCGTCACGCAGCTGATCAAGAAAGTGTCTCCAAGGCCGCACCATCCTGATGGTGGAACACAACATGAAGGTGGTCTCCACCATTGCCGACTGCATCACCGTACTGCAGCGTGGCGCTGTGTTGGCCGAAGGGCCGTACGAAGTGGTCTCTAACAATCCCCAAGTGATGGAAGCCTACATGGGCACCACCGATGGCCAACTGCAGGGAGCGCATTGAATGAGCACTCCTGCACTCGAAATCCGCAATCTCGAAGCCTGGTACGGCGAATCCCACGTCCTGCACGGCGTCGACATCGTCGTCCAGCCGGGCGAAGTGGTTACCCTGCTGGGCCGCAACGGCGCAGGCCGCACCACCACCATGCGCGCCATCATGGGCCTTACCGGTGCGCGCAAGGGCTCGGTCAAGATCAACGGCGTGGAAACCGTCAACATGGCAACGCACCGCATTGCGCACCTGGGCGTGGGCTACTGCCCCGAAGAGCGCGGCATCTTTGCTAGCTTGTCGTGCGAAGAAAACCTGCTGCTGCCACCGGCCCTCAAAACCGGCAAGCCCGGCATGTCGGTGCCAGAGATTTACGAGATGTTCCCCAACCTGGCGGAGCGCAAGAACAGCCAGGGCACACGCCTGTCGGGCGGCGAGCAGCAGATGCTGGCCGTGGCTCGTATCCTGCGCACTGGCGCCAACCTGCTGCTGCTCGATGAAATTTCTGAAGGCTTGGCGCCGGTCATCGTCCAAGCCCTGGCCCGCATGATCAAGATGCTGCGTGAAAAGGGCTACACGGTGGTCATGGTGGAGCAGAACTTCCGTTTTGCCGCACCGCTGGCCGACCGGTTCTACGTCATGGAGCATGGCCGCATCGTCGAGAAGTTCGGAGCCTCTGAGCTTGAAGAAAAGATGCCCGTACTGACCGAGCTGCTGGGCGTCTGAGTCCACACCTCACACTTTCCTCCACCGATTTCTTCCACCACACCAACAGGAGACAAATCCATGAAGAAACAACTCAAAGTGCTGGCACTGATGCTGGGCGCCGCGGGCTTGGCCACCTCGGCCGCGCACGCGCAGGACAAGGTCAAGATCGGGTTCATCACCGACATGTCCAGCCTGTACGCGGACGTGGAAGGCAAGAACGGGGCAGTGGCCATCCAGATGGCGATTGATGACTTTGGCGGCAAGGTGCTGGGCATGCCCATCGAATTGATGAGCGCCGACCACCAGAACAAGGCAGACATCGCAGCCTCCAAGGCCCGCGAGTGGATCGACACCGAAGGCCTGACCATGATCTTCGGCGGTACCAATTCCGGCACCGCTCTCGCTACCGCCAAAGTGGCCGCAGAAAAAAAGCGCGTGTACATCAACAATGGTGCTGCCAGCTCGGCGTTGACCAACGACCAGTGCACGCCTTATACCGTTCACTATGCCTACGACACGGTCGCACTCGCCAAGGGCACCGGCTCGGCGATTGTGGACACCGGAGGCAAGAGCTGGTACTTCCTGACGGCTGACTATGCCTTCGGCCACGCATTGGAGGCTGACACCAGCGCCGTGGTCAAGGCCAAGGGTGGCAACGTGGTAGGCACGGTGCGCCACCCGCTGAACGCGTCGGACTTCTCGTCCTTCCTGCTGCAAGCGCAAAACTCCAAGGCGCAGATCCTGGGCCTGGCCAATGCAGGTGGCGACACCATCAACGCCATCAAGGCCGCCAAAGAGTTCGGTATCGGCAAGACCATGAAGCTGGCGGGCCTGCTGATTTTCTTGAGCGACGTGCACAGCCTTGGCTTGCGCAACACCGAGGGCCTGCAGTTCACCACCAGCTGGTACTGGGATCTGAACGACGACACGCGCAAATTTGCGGCCAAGTTCTTCGAAAAGACCAAGCGCATGCCCACCGAAATTCAGGCCGCTGACTACTCGGCCACCATGAACTACCTCAAGGCTGTGGAAGCTGCCAAGACGGTGGACGCCGACAAGGTGATGGCGACCTGGAAGGGCATGAAGATGAATGACTTCTTCGGTTCGGGTCAGATCCGCGCTGACGGCCGTTACGTGCACGACATGTACCTGATGGAAGTGAAAAAGCCTTCCGAATCCACCAAGCCCTGGGACTACTACAAGCTGGTCAAGAAGCTCCCTGGCGACTCGGTGTTCACCACCAAGGCCGAGAGCAAGTGCCCGCTCTGGAAGTAAACCCCTGATGGGCTTCAGCAGTCCCAGCCACCCCCAGGGGTTGGCCGGGCCTGTTGCCGCCCTCTGATCTGAACTCTCTCCACCTGCTGCTGCCTCCCATGGAAATCTTTGGTGTCTCATTGCCCGGCCTGTTGAGCCAGCTCCTGCTAGGGCTGGTCAACGGATCGTTTTACGCAATCCTCAGCCTGGGGCTGGCCGTGATCTTCGGCCTGCTCAACGTCATCAACTTTGCGCACGGCGCGCTGTTCATGACTGGGCGCCCTGATCACCTGGATGGCCATGAACTATTTGGGCATCAACTACTGGTTGATGCTGGTGCTGGCGCCGCTGGTGGTGGGCTTGTTCGGGGTGTTGATCGAGCGGCTGCTGCTGCGCTGGATCTACAAGCTCGACCACCTGTACGGCCTGCTGCTCACGCTGGGTCTCACCTTGCTGATCGAGGGCGTGTTCCGCTCGATCTACGGTGTGTCTGGCCTGGGTTACGACACGCCCGAGCTGCTGGAAGGCGCCACCAACCTCGGCTTCATGATCTTGCCCAACTACCGGGCCTGGGTGGTTGTCGCGTCCGTCGTGGTGTGCTTGGCCACCTGGTATGTGATCGAGAAAACAAAGCTCGGCGCCTACTTGCGCGCAGGCACCGAGAACCCTCGCCTGGTCGAGGCCTTCGGCATCAACGTGCCGCGTCATGGTCACGCTGACGTATGCCTTTGGCGCGGCACTGGCCGCCTTCGCCGGCGTGCTGGCTGCGCCGGTCTATCAGGTCACGCCGCTCATGGGGCAGAACCTCATCATCGTGGTGTTCGCCGTGGTGGTGATCGGTGGCATGGGTTCCATCATGGGCTCCATCCTGACCGGGCTGGGCCTGGGCGTCATCGAAGGCTTTACCAAGGTGTTCTATCCCGAAGCTTCGTCCACCGTGGTGTTCGTCATCATGGTCATCGTTCTCCTCATCCGCCCCGCCGGCCTGTTCGGCAAAGAAAAATAAGGGGCTGCCAGCATGAATACCAAGAACCTTGCTTTCGTCGGCTACGGCCTGCTGCTGCTGGCCCTGGTCGCAGCGCCATTTCTGGGCGCCTATCCCGATCTTTGTGATGAAGCTCATGTGCTTTGCACTGTTTGCTTCGGCTTTCAACCTGCTGCTGGGCTACACGGGCCTGCTGTCGTTCGGCCATGCCGCGTTCCTGGGCGGGGCCGCTTACGTGGCGGGCCATGCCATCAAGGTCTGGGGTCTGACACCCGAATTGGGTCTGCTGCTGGGCACGGGCGGCGGCGCACTGCTGGGCTTGCTGTTTGGCTGGCTCGCCATTCGCCGCCAGGGCATCTACTTCTCCATGATCACGCTGGCGCTGGCCCAGATGCTGTTTTTCGTGTGTCTGCAGGCGCCGTTTACTGGCGGAGAAGACGGCCTGCAAGGCGTGCCGCGCGGCAAGCTCTTTGGCGTGATCGATCTGAAAAGCGATCTGGTCATGTACTACGTGGCGCTGGTCATCGTGGTGGCGGCTTTCCTGGTCATCGTGCGCACCATCCACTCACCGTTTGGCCAAGTCCTCAAGGGCATCAAAGAGAACGAGCCCCGCGCCATCTCGCTGGGCTACGACACGCACCGCTTCAAGCTGCTGGCCTTTGTGCTGTCGGCTGCGCTGGCCGGTCTGGCTGGCTCGCTCAAGACCCTGGTGCTGGGCTTTGCCACGCTGTCGCGATGTGCACTGGACGGCGTCAGGCCAGGTGATTCTGATGACGCTGGTAGGCGGCCTGGGCACGCTGTCGGGCCCGCTGATCGGCTCGGCCGTGGTGGTGCTGCTGGAGAACAAGATCGGCGAATTCGGCAACCTGCTGGCAGCGTTGACCAGTGTCGAGTGGTTCAAGACGCTGGGCGAATCGGTCACCATGGTCACCGGCTTGATCTTTGTGATCTGCGTGCTGGCCTTCCGCCGCGGCATCATGGGCGAGATCATTGCCTGGATGGCACGCCGTCGCTCCAGCAGGGGCTGATGCTATCGATTAGTGAGCTGCTACCGCTTGCTGCATAAGGACTTCAGGTGAAAAGCATCTGAAGTCCTTTTTTCATGGGCGCTACCAGCTATCAAAACCGTAGTGCCGCTGACTGACCGTGGTTCAACCCAGACGGATCGGCTTTGCGTACCCCGTCATCTCCAGGTAGCCGCGCCCCACCGTGCCGCCACCCGCGTCGCGCAGGTCGCTTAGGCCTTCCCAGTAGATGGCGCCCGTGGAGCCCTGGCTGTCCAGCTCTTGCGCATCCAGCAATGCATGCACGCTGAAGCGGCCAGCGGGCGTTTCCACCCGCCATTGCACCGGGTAGCGGGCGCCGCTTTGGGGGCTGGTCCAGAAGCGCTCGGGCGCAAAAGCCACCGCGCTCGCGTCAAAAATCTGCGCTGCCTGACCCGGCGCGCGAAACGACCCGCCTGCCCACAATGCTGATCCATCGGCCCTGCGCAGCCGAAACGCCGTCAGCGCGCTGCCATCGTTCAGGTTCATGCCGATCCAGTCCCAGCCCACCGCCTCGGGGTGCAGCAGCGCCTCGCTCCATTCGTGGTCCATCCATGCGCGGCCACTGCCAGGGGTGACCGCCAGACGCTTGCCACCCACCGTCAGCGTGCCGGTCACGGCCAGTTGCGGCTGGCTGTAGTAGTAACTCGCCTGCGTTGCATCCGGCCCTTTGCGCGACAGGCCTTGCTGGCCTTGCAGCAGCACCGGCTGGGTGCTGTCGAACTGCAAGTCCAGGGCGAACTCGCTGCTGCTGATTTGTGCCGTGTACCGGCTTCCACCCCGCTCGCCTGGGCTACTTGCCGTGTCACTGCGCACCAGCGTCCAGTCCTGCAGGCGAATGCGCGTGTCTGCCTCGCTCGCCTGCGCCACGCCAAAGCCCGCGCGCGCAATGCGCTGGTCGTGCAGCAGGCGCTGGCCCTGCACATCCGTCACAGCGGCATGCGCAAACAGCAGCTGCTTGGCTGCAAATGCCGACTTCAGGTTTTGCGTGGCATCCACCCGCGACCGAAAGAACGTGAGCTGAAAGCCCCAGGGCCTGCCCTGCGCCTGCACATGGCCAGTGATGTACCACCACTCGGTGCGCAGTTCGGGGTGACTGCCATGGTCACGTGGAAAGGTCAGCGCACGGGCGGGCAGGGCGTGTGCCCCACCGGGCCACACTGCACACAACCCGGCGGCTTGCAGGCTGGACAACATCAGCCACTGGCGGCGTGTGGTGCTGTGCATGGTGGGCGCTCAGCCGATCAAGGCATCCACTTTCTGCTGCGCTGCCGAGCAGTCGCCAAAACACTGGTCTACCCACTGCGTATTGAAATACGTAGGCAAATACCGCTCACCCGCATCACACAGCAGCGACAGGATGGACCCACGCTCGCCCCGCTCGCGCATCTCGCTGGCCAGCGTCAGCATGGCCACAAAGTTGGTGCCGGTCGACGGCCCCACGCGCCGCCCCAGCAGCTGCGACAGCGCCCGCATCGCGGCGACCGATTCCACATCCGGCACATCGACCATGCGGTCCACCAGCGTGCGGATAAAACTCGGCTCCACACGCGGGCGGCCAATGCCTTCAATGCGCGACCCCGGCGCCGTCAGCGTCGCATCGCCCGTGCGGTGGTAGGCGCTGAACACCGAACCCGCCGGGTCGGCCACACACACCTCGGTGGCGTGCCGCTGGTAGCGCACGTAGCGGCCAATGGTGGCGCTGGTGCCGCCCGTGCCAGCACCCACCACAATCCAGCGCGGCACCGGATGCCGCTCGCGCGCCATCTGCGTGAACATGCTCTCGGCAATGTTGTTGTTGCCCCGCCAGTCGGTGGCGCGCTCGGCATAGGTGAACTGGTCCATGTAGTGGCCGCCGGTCTCCTCGGCAATGGTGCGGGCGGCGTCATACACCGCGCCCGCGCTGTCCACAAAGTGGCAGCGCCCGCCGTGGAACTCGATCTGCGCAATCTTTTCGGGCGACGTGGTGCGCGGCATCACCGCCACAAAAGGCAGCCCCAGCAGCCGCGCAAAGTAGGCCTCGCTCACCGCCGTGGAGCCGCTGGACGACTCCACGATGGTCGAGCCCTCACGCACCCAGCCATTGCACAGCGCATACAAAAACAGCGACCGCGCCAGCCGGTGCTTCAGGCTGCCGGTGGGGTGGGTGGATTCGTCCTTGAGGTACAGGTCGATGCCGTGTGAGGCAAAAGCGGGCAGGCGCAGCGGGATCAGGTGGGTGTCGGCGCTGCGCTGGTAGTCGGCTTCGATGCGGGCGATGGCTTCGTGGAGCCAGGGGGAGGGGAGGGTCATGGGGGGATTGTCGGGTAGGCGGGGTTGAATATTGGTTTCAGCGTTCACCCAAGGTCAGACCTTTGTACTGATTTCGCAGAAGCCAAGTAGCGAGTCATCATCAATGCGCTTTGTAGATCGTCCGCGCATCAGGCATCTGCCCCAATAGCGAACGATGCAGAGTTCCCTGGCTCGCGACTACCGTTGTTCGCGCGGGACTCGATCATGTTCACGGAGCTGATCCCACATGCGTTCGTTGAACTCATAAAGCGTGTCTCGTGCTTCGCTGATGAAGTCCACGTCTGCCTGTATCCGCGACAAGTCATAACGCTTGTAGCGGTGGCTGATGCCATTGCGCTTGGACTGAGACTTGACGCGCACGTACCCACCAAGCTTCATCCCGATCCAGTCTGCATGTGCGTACTCGTTTCGACGAGTCGCGCATTCGGTTAGTAGCACGTCGACCTTGCGTAGATCCTCTGGTGTGACCGCGAAGGCGCCAGATTCGAGCATCTGCCCGTACAGATCGAGGAGTGCTCTTGCCTTTGCGGAGAAAAGCATGCCGGCCAGGAAAACATCCATTCTCTCGTCCTGTATCGAATCGCGAAGGATAGCTTCGCGGATGAAACTCGCAACGGCGTCTTCAAGCGAGTTGAAGTAGATGATGATCCATCCGATCTCCGGGGCGAGATCGGACAAATAGTCCGTGAGTTTCTTTTCGTCAACAGTGTCCAGCGCATCGGCTTCACGCAAGGTCAACTGAACAGGCGCTGCGGGATCGTCGTGCTTCTGCATTTTCTCAGTCTAATGTAGGCACGCCGCAAGCTGCTGCGTCCACCTAGTCGCTATCGAGGCAGTCCGACTCGGAAAAAGCTAGTGCGAGCAACGGAGCGCAAGTAAGGAGAGACCATATTTTCCTGCAGCCGCATACTAAAGTGACGTCTTTTCGGCCTCGCTACCAATCCTCCTTCACCGCCATCACCGCATCCCGCCCCGCCGCCGCCCGCCCCGCCAGCCACGCCGTCACCGTCCCCGACACGATCACCGCCAGCGCACAACGCCAGCAGCCGCCCGCCGGGCACATTCAGATCCATCGTCCAGTGAAAACTCTGCGGGTTGACCACGTGCACCAACACCACGGACACCACCAGTCCCAGCAGCACGCCGGCCACCGCGCCCACCGCCGTCCACGCAGCGCCTTCGCCCGCCACCACCGCCAAAATCTGCCGCCGTGTCAGGCCCAGGTGGGCGAGCAGGCCGAACTCCTTGCGGCGCGCCAGCACCTGCGCGCTGAAGCTGGCGGCCACGCCGAACAGGCCGATGCCGATGGCCACGGCCTGCAGCCAGTAGGTGACGGCAAAGCTGCGGTCGAAGATGCGCAGCGAGCGTTCGCGGATGGCACCGGAGGATGCGAACTCCACCAGGGCGTCGTTGCTGCCGCTGCTGCCGCCATCGCGGGCACCTGCCGCTTCGCTGCCTGATCGGCCCGCCTGTGCAGCGGCCAGTGCGCGTATCGATGCCTGCAGTGCGCCAATGTCTGCCCCCTCGCTGGGCCACAGCGCCAGGTCGCTGGTGCGGGCGTCGCCGGTCAGGCGCAGCCACACGGCGCGGTCCATCACCACGGCGCCGGACTGGCGGGCGTAGTCGCGCCAGATGCCTGCTATGTAAAAGATAGCTGGTTGCGCTTGTCCATCAAGCGCTAGAGGGCTAAAAGCCTTAGAAAGTGCGGGCCACTCCATGCCGGGGCGCAGGTCGTACAGGTCGACCACCGCCTCGCTGATGTACACGCCCGTGCGGCCTGCGGGCACGGGCAGGGCGTTGCCCACCAGGGGCAGGACCTGCGCCGGGTCGTCGCCCAGTGGGCGGCTCAGCACCATCAGGGCGGGCAGGGTGGGCGACAGCTGCAGGGGGCTGGCGCGCAGGGCCTGCACGCGATCGAGCCCCGGCAACTGGCCGACGGCTTCGGCAAAACCAGCGGGCAGCAATGCAGCCTCAGTGCCGCCCGTGCCGCCCGCTGATGGCAGATCGCACGTACAGCGGCGATGGCAACACGGCGTCCAGCCACTGGGTGACGGAGCCGCGAAAGCTCGACACCATCACCGTCAGCGCCACCGCCAGGCTGAGGCTGGCCACCACGCCGCCCACCGCAATGGCGGCGCTGCCGCGCATGCGCCGCGCGCGCTCCAGCGCCAGCAGCGGCAGCGCATGGCGCGCCGCCAGCGGTTGCAGCCATGCCAACAGCCTGGCCATGACCCAGGGCAGCAAGGCGATGCCGCCCACCAGCAGCAGCCCGATGGCGACATAGGCCGCCAGTGGAATGCCGAACACGGGCGGCACCAGGGTCAGCAGCGCACCGCCGACCACCAGCGCGATGCCCACCGTGCCTTTGTCGGCCTGGCTGGCTGCGGTGCCCAGGCCCTTCAGGGTCTGTGCGGGCGGCAGCAGTTGCGCGGCGCGTGCGGGCCACCAGCCGCCGACCAGCGCCGCCGCCACGCCCAAGGTGCCGTACACCAGCGCGGCCGGGGCGCTCCACTGCAGCGCGGGCTGCACGCCCGCAAAGTAGCCGCCGCCCAGGTCGCCGCCCAGCAACTGCAAGGCGGTGGCAGCCAGCGCGGTGCCCAGCGCGATGCCCAGCGCGCTGCCCACCAGCCCCAGCGCGGCCGATTCGGCCAGCACCAGCGCCAGACGCTGCCGTGGTGTGGCCCCCAGCACGGCCAGCAGCGCAAACTGCGGCCCACGCTGCGCCACGCTAAGCGCCAGCACCGAGAACACCAGAAACGCACCGGTGAACAGCGCCACCAGCGCCAGCACCGTCAGGTTGACGCGGTAGGCGCGCGACAGGTTGCTGATGCGCTGCGCTGCGTCGCCCGGCTGGGCCAGCACCGCGTTGGCGGGCCAGCCGGGCTGCGCGCGCACGGCCTGCTCCCATGCGTTGCGGTCGGTACCGGGCAGCAGTTGCAGGTCGATGCCGCTGAGCTGGCCCGCGCGGCCAAACAGGTCTTGCGCGGCGCCGATGTCCATCACCGCCAGCGGCGCGCCGCCCGCCGTCACGGTGCCGGCCACCTGAACAGAAAGCGGTGCCTGCAGGCCGGCCTGCAGCGTCAGCCGGGGGAGCTGCGCGGGGGCTGCGGTGGACAGGCCCAGCGCTTGCAGCGCTGCGGTGTTGAGAAACACCGTGGCCGGTGCGAACAGGGCAAATCTGTCTGCCGTGTCCCAGGGCCTTGGCATCAGTGCGGGGGCGATGGTGGGCAGCAGCAGTGCATCGGCGCCCAGCACGCGCAGTGTGACGCGCATGGAATTGGCGTTGGCGAGTGGCGGTGCGCCATCGTTGCTGTTGGCCGACTGCGCAACGGCCGCCAACTCCAGCAAGGGGCTGGCGTGCGTCACCTGCGGGTCCGTCGCCAGGCGCTCATACAGCGCCTCGGGCAGGCTGCCCTGCATGGCGCGCACCTCCAGGTCGGGCTGCCCGTTGACGGCGCGCACGGCCTGCGAAAACTCGTCGAGTGCCGATGCATTGATCACATGCACCGCAAACGCCAGCGCCACGCCCAGCATCACGGCCGCCACTGCCGCCGCACTGCGCCAGGGGTGGTGGCGCAGGTCTTGCCAGGAGAAGGTGCGAAGCAGCGCGAGCATGGCCTGCATTGTGGCCGTTGGTGCGTGGCGCACGGTGTTTGAGGCAGATCAACCTTGCATCGCAACCCCCTTGAAGGGGGGCGGGGCCGTTCTTATCTTTGATTCACGAGCCTGTTTGGGCCCGGTTGTTCAACCCTTTTTCAGGAGCAAGACCATGAACTCTCTCGTTGCACGCGGCAGTCTGTTTGATGACTTCTTCAAGGACATTGCGCCGGGCTTTTACGTGCGCCCACTGCACGGCGACAACCTGCCTACACCCAGCCAGATCAAGGTAGATGTGAAGGAAACCGAAGGCGGCTACACGGTGCAAGCCGAGGTGCCGGGCGTGGCCAAGGAGGACATCCACGTATCACTGGAAGGCAATGTGGTCAGCCTGCGCGCCGAAGTGCGCCAGCACGACGAAAAGCATGAGGGCGAGAAGCTGTTGCGCAGCGAGCGCTACTACGGTGCCGTGGCCCGCAGCTTTCAGCTGCCTGCCGATGTGGACGCAGCGCAGGCCAAGGCCAAATACGACAACGGGGTGCTGACGCTGAACCTGCCCAAGAAAGTGAACAAGGCGGCGCAGCGGCTCAACATCGAGTAAGCGCGATGAGCGCAGAGCGCCGCTAGCCAGCGATGCCCTCGGCGGTCAGCCGCAACACCCGGTCCGCCCGCGCTGCGGCGGCGTCCGAATGCGTGACCAGCACCAGCGATGCGCCGTGCTCGCGCGTTTGCGCCAGCAGCAGGTCCATCACGCGGGTCGGCGGTGGTGGGGTCGAGGTTGCCGGTGGGCTCGTCGGCCAGCAGCAGTGCGGGGCGGTGTACCAGTGCGCGGGCGATGGCCACGCGTTGCAGCTGGCCGCCGCTGAGCTGCTGGGGCAGCCGCGCGCCCAGGTCTGCCAGGCCTACAGCGTCCAGCATCTGTTGCACGCGGGTCGCGTCGTTCTTGCCCAGCAGCATCAGCGGCAGGGCCACGTTCTGCGCCACATCCAGGTGTGGCAACACATGAAACGCCTGGAACACAAACCCCACATGGGCGCGCCGCCACAGGGCGCGCTGTGTGTCGTCCAACTGGCCCAGGTCGGTGCTGCCGTGGGTGATGCCGCCCGTGTCCCAGCTGTCCAGCCCCGCCAGGCAATTGAGCAGGGTGGATTTGCCCACGCCCGGAGTCGCCCACGATGGCCACGAATTCGCCGGGCGCCACGGTGAAATGCACATTGGCAAACACCGGCGTGTCGCCGTAGTGTTTGCCCAGGTTGTCTACGTGCAACGGCGTCATGGGGTGCGCTGCTCCAGCCGCTGCAGCACGGCTTGCACCAGGTTGGCGATGGCACCGGGCTGGTCGCAGGCAATGGTCTGGCGCTGCGGCATGCTGCGCAGCCAGGTGATCTGGCGCTTGGCGAGCTGGCGTGTGGCCACAATGCCGCGCTCGCGCAGAAAAGCCATGTTCAGCGGTGTGCCTGCAGGGCGGCTGGCCTGGAAGTCCAGCTCTTCCCACGCCTGGCGGTAGCCCACGCAGCGCATGGAGGGCAGGTCGGGGTGCAGGTCGCCGCGCGCGCGCAGGGCCTGTCACTTCGTCGACGAAGCCTGCGGCCAGCATGGCGTCAAAGCGCTGGGCGATGCGCTCGTGCAGCCAGGCCCGGTCATCGGGTTCTAAGGAAAAAAGGGCGCTAGCGCTTGCTGGTATTGCGCTATTAGCTCCTTTTTTTGTAGTGTGAAAGCTGGACAGCGGCTGGCCTGAGACGTGCCACACCTCCAGCGCACGCTGGATGCGCTGGCTGTCACCGGGTGCCAGGCGGGCAGCCGTGGCCGGGTCTACCAGGGCCAGTTCGGCATGCAGCGCGGGCCAGCCCTTCTCGGCGGCCTGCGCTTCCAGCTTCGCGCGCACGTCGGGGTCGGCGGCGGGCATGTCGTCAATGCCGTCGAACAGCGCCTTGAAGTACAGCATGGTGCCGCCCACCAGCAGCGGCAGCGCGCCGCGCGCGCGGATCTCGGCCATCAGCCGGGTGGCGTCCTGCACAAACTCGGCCGCGCTGTAGGCCTGCAGCGGGTCGCGGATGTCGATGAGGTGGTGCGGCACGGCGGCAAGCTCGTCGGCCGTGGGCTTGGCGGTGCCGATGTCCATGCCGCGGTAGACCAGGGCCGAATCGACGCTGATGATCTCGACCGGCAAACCCTGCTTGGCCAGCACGGCGGCCAGGGCCAGGGCCCCAGCGGTTTTACCCGACGCCGTGGGGCCCGCCAGGGCGATGGCGGGAAGGGTGGCTTCAGGCGTGGTCTCAGGTGCGTTCATGGGGCGCTCCGAACTTTTGCACCAGCGTCCACGAGATCACGGCCAGCACCACGGACCAGAACCAGATGCCGTTGACCAGCGGCCACACGGTGCCGTCCAGCTGCAAGCCAAGCCACCCGCCGATGGCGAACGCGGCCAGCATCATCATGAAACCGTTGAGCGCCGACGCAACTCCTGCTGCCTTGGGGAACGGGCCCACCGCGCCGCTTTGCCCGCAGGGCTGGTGAACGCCATGCGCCACCATGAACAAGTAAAACGGCAGGATCAAGGCCCACGGGTTGTGCCAGCCCATCCACGCCACCAGCGCCATCAGCGTGCCGCCGCTCACGCTCAATGCGCCAGCAACCGCCACCGTGCGCTGCAGCCCATACCGCACGAGCAAGCTGCGGCACAAAAAGGTGCCCGCAAAGTAGGCCGCGCAGGCCGACGCCATGACCCAGCCGTACATGGTGCGTGTCAGCCCCAGCACGTCGATGAAAACAAACGACGACGCCGCCAGAAACGTGAACAGCCCGCCATAGGTGGCTGTGGTCTGCAGCGAAAACGCCCAGAAGGTGGGGCTGCGCAGCACGTGTTTCCAGGTGGCGAACAGCGCCTGCGGTTGCAGTGCCTTCGGGTTGCGCTGTGCCAGCGTCTCGGGCATGCGCAGGGCTACCAAGGTCAGCGTGATGACCGCGTAAACCGTGAGCGCCATCAGCGCCGCGCGCCAGCCCAGCCATTCGCTCAGCAGCCCGCCCATTGGCGCGCAGATGCAGGCCACGATGCCAAGCCCCGTGAGCGCCTTGGACATGGCACGTGCGCCTTCCAGCGGGGTGTACAGGTCACGCACGATGGCGCGCGCGCACATCACCACGGCGCCCATGGCCGCACCCTGGGCAATGCGCCAGAGGATGAGCAACCCCATGGTGGGCGCCAACGCGCTGCCCACGGAGGCCACGGTGTAGATCGCCAGCCCCGCCAGCAGGATGGGGCGGCGGCCAAACCGGTCTGACAGCGGCCCCCACACCATCTGCGAACAGCCGAACGCCAGAAGCAAGCCGCTGAGCGTGAGTTGCGCCGCTGACATGGGCGCCCCCAGGCTGCGCGTGAGGGCTGGCAGGGCAGGCAGATACAGGTCGGTGGTGACGGGCTGGATGCTCAGCAGCAGGGCCAGTACCAGAATGGCCAGGCCTGGGTTGATAGAGACGGGGGCGGCCGCAGACACGGCGGTGGCGGAGGGGGCAGACATATCTGTCTGAGCGTACCAGAGAGGGGCAGCATGCACCGTCGCGGTGCCGTTGTCCGCTGGGTGGGCGATGGCGGAAAGTATTTGCGCTATTTCAGCTTGAACAGCGACGCAATGGCTTGCCGATAGGCGGGCTGCCCCACCGAGTTGGTGTTGTGGTGCGATCCACCCTCCACCAGCACAAACTGCTTGGGCTCTTGTGCGGCTTCGTACAACTGGCGGCCCAGCGTGGGGCGGATGAGTCTGTCTTCGCTGCCATGCACCACCAGCAGGGGCGATCCGATTTCGGACACCTTGCGGACAGATTCAAAGCGCTGGGTGATAAGGCCCGACACCGGCAACCAGCCCCATTTGAAGGTGCTCACCACGTCGGGAATACTGGTGAACGTGCCTTCGACAATCGTGCCCTGCTCGTCCGGCACCTGGCGGGCCAGGTCGATGGCGATGGCGCCGCCCAGCGAGTGGCCAAAGATGTAGCGGGGCTTGCCGGGTTGCTGCTGGGCCAGCCAGTCCCACGCCGCGCGGGCGTCTTCGCCTGCGGTGACTTCGGACGGCAGCCCGGCGCTGCTCTGGCCAAAGCCGCGGTAGTCGATGGCCAGCACTGAAAACCCCAGTTCTTGCATGCGCCGGATGCGGCCAGAAGAGCCCGACACATTCCACCGCGCACCATGCAGATACAGCAGCACCGGGGCGTCAGCGCGCTCTTGGGGCATCCACAGGCCATGCAGCCGTTCGGCTTTGCTGGAGCTTTCAGACTGAAAGTCGATCCACACATCCTGCATATCGGCGGTGGACTGAGCGCCACCCCAACTGCGGTCGCTGGGTTGAAAGATCCACTCGCGCTGTTTGGCGTCGAGGGTGGCGCAACCCGCCGTCACGGCGATGGCCAAAGTCAGGGAAACGAGGAGGGCGGTGCGCTTCATGGAAGGGACAGACTCGGGTTCATGTCAGAAAGTTCTAACACCGCAAGCAGAGTCCGTGCCCATTGTGTGAGCACTGTGTAAAGATGTACCAGCCCGCAGCGGGTTGTTACACCACGCCCTGCGCCAGCATGGCGTCGGCCACCTTCACGAAGCCGGCGATGTTGGCCCCGTCCACATAGCTCACTGTGCCGTCGCTGCGCTTGCCGTAGTGCAGGCAGGCGGCGTGAATGCCTTGCATGATCTGCAGCAGACGCGCATCCACCTCCTCGCGCGGCCACGACAGGCGGGCAGCGTTCTGGCTCATCTCCAGGCCCGATGTGGCCACACCGCCAGCGTTGCTGGCTTTGCCAGGGGCATACAGCACGCCTGCGGCCTCAAACGCCTTGGCCGCTTCGATGGTGGACGGCATGTTGGCGCCCTCGGCCACACAGACCACGCCGTTCTTGATCAGCACGGCTGCGTCTTTCGCGTCCAGCTCGTTTTGCGTGGCGCAGGGCAGGGCCACCTCCACCGGCACATGCCAGGGGCGCACGTCCGCTTCAAACTTTGCCCCAGTGCGCTTGGCGTAGTCGCTGACGCGGCCGTACAGGTGGTTCTTCACCTCCATCAGCTCGGCCAGCTTGGCGGGGGTAAAGCCATCTTCGTCCACGATGGTGCCGCTCGAATCCGAGACCGTGACCACCTTGGCTCCCAGTTCCATGGCCTTTTCGACGGCGTATTGCGCGACATTGCCTGATCCGGACACCGACACGCGCATGCCGTCGAGCGAGCGGCCTTTGGACTTGAGCATCTCCTGCGCAAAGTACACCGTGCCGTAGCCGGTGGCTTCGGGGCGCACCAGCGACCCGCCAAACGACAGCCCCTTGCCGGTGAACACGCAGTCGGCGCGGTTGCTGAGCTTTTTCATCATGCCGGCCATGAAGCCCACCTCGCGCCCGCCCACGCCGATGTCGCCGGCGGGCACGTCGGTGTCGGCCCCCACGTGGCGGAACAGCTCGCGAGACAAAAGCCTGGCAAAAGCGCATCACTTCACCGGGGCTTTTGCCCTTGGGGTCGAAGTCGCTGCCGCCCTTGCCGCCGCCCATGGGCAGCGTGGTCAGCGCGTTCTTGAAGGTCTGCTCGAACGCCAGAAACTTCAGCACCGACAGGTTCACCGATGGGTGGAACCGAATGCCGCCCTTGTACGGGCCAATCGCCATGCTGTGCTGGATGCGGTAGCCGCGGTTGACCTGCACGCCGCCGTGGTCGTCTACCCAGGACACGCGGAACATGACGATGCGCTCGGGCTCCACCAGGCGCTCCAGCAGTCCGTGCTCGGCGTAGCGGGGGTGTTCTGCAATAAAGGGCCACAGGCTTTCCATCACTTCGGTGACTGCTTGCAGAAACTCGGGCTGCCCCGGGTTGCGTTGGGCGACGTGCGAAAGGAAGCTGCCTGCAGACGTGTGTTTCATGTTTCTAGAGACTTTCTGAATCAAAGACGGTGGGCAGGCAATGGCGCGCTGCAGCATCGAATTATGTCTAAAAGTTATACGTCTATGCCCATGTCTCTGCACAATGGTGGGGAATGCGGCGACTGAGTTGCCGCATTTTGGTGCGTTCTAACAGGCGGTTGACGTTGGCATCGGACAGAAAAACGAGCGTCACGGCTTTGTCACAGGTTGCGCACACAGTTCGGCAGTTCTAAACACAACGAGGAGAAGAGAATGCACATTTTTGGTGCGAAATTGGGTGTGATGGCCCTGGTGGCCACGCTGGCTGCCTGTGGCGGCAATGACGACAACCCCTATCCCACGCTGAGTGGCGACAAACCTCTGGTCATTGGCCACCGTGGCGCCAGCGGCTATCTGCCCGAGCACACGCTGGAGAGCTACAAGCGCGCCATTGAACTGGGTGCCGACTTTGTCGAGCCCGACCTGGTGGCCACCAAAGACGGCGTGCTGATAGCCCGCCACGAGCCCAACATCACCAGCACCACCGATGTGTCCACTCGCGCAGAATTTGCGGGCCGCAAGACCAAAAAGATGGTGGACGGCGTACAAGAAGAAGGCTGGTTTGCATCGGACTTCACCCTGGCCGAAATCAAGACCCTGCGCGCCATCCAGCCCATGGCCGACCGCGACCAGTCGAACAACGGCAAGTTCCAGATCCCCACACTCGACGAAGTGCTGGACCTGGCCAAGAGCGAAGGAGCCAAGGCCGGCCGCACCGTGGGCGTGTACCCCGAGACAAAACACCCCACGTACCACGTCAACCTGGGTCTGCAACTGGAAGACCGGTTGCTCGCCACGCTGGCCAAGTACGGCTACACCACCAAGGGCTCTCCCGTCATCGTGCAGTCGTTCGAGGTGTCTAACCTCAAATACCTGCGCACCAAGACGCAGATCCGCCTGGTGCAGTTGGTAGACGCCAACGATGTGAATCCCAACGGCAGCATGGACCTGACCGCTCCCTACGACAAACCGTATGACTTTGCCGTGGCAGGCGATGCGCGCACCTTTGCCAGTCTGCTCACGCCCGCTGGCCTGAAGGAAGTCAAGACCTACGCCGACGGCATCGGCCCCTGGAAGCCGTATCTGATCCCCTCCAAACAGGTGGACGCCAACAATGACGGCAAGGCCGACGACCTCAATGGTGACGGTGTGATCGACGACCGCGACCGCGTGATGATGGCGCCCACCAACGTGGTGAAGGATGCCCACGCCGCGGGCCTGTTGGTCCACCCCTACACCTTCCGCAACGAGGCCAAACGCCTGGCATCGGACTTCAAGGGTGATCCCAAGGCCGAGTACAAACTGTTCTTCCAATTGGGCGTGGATGGCGTGTTCAGCGACTTCCCGGACACAGCCAAGGCTGCGCGGGACAACTGATACCGGGCACCGGATAAGCGCGTGCCGCAGCGCGGCGCGCAGCACCAACGGCCATGCAAGCCCATCACCTGCATGGCCGTTGTCTTTGAGCAGGTTCCTAATCCAGCACGTCGATCGAGCGAAACACCCGCTGCAACTGCGGATCGGCCGTGTGCCGGCAGGCATGTACCTGTTCCAGCAGGTGCGCCACAAACCGCTGCGCCGCAAAAGGCAAGGGGCCGTGGCCGCGCTGTAGCACCCCGGCGGTGTGTGGCTCAAAGGGTTCCTGCAGCTGCAGCGGTGTGATGCGGCCGTGGGGGCCTTCGGTCTCTATCAGCGGCCAGGGGCAAAACGACACCATGTCGCTGTGCGCCACCAGGTGCAGCAGCAGCGATGCCGAGTGCACCAGATGGATGCGCCGGGTGGGCACCGTGATGCCGTGCCGCAAAAACAGCTTTTCGAAAATGGCGCTTTCTTCGCTGGGCGTGTAGTTCAGCAGCCAGTCGCAGTCGTTCAATTCGTGCAGCGACCGGGCTTGTGCCAGCGGGTGGCCGGTGCGCACCACCACGGCCGCCTCGTAGCGAAACAGCGGCGTGGCATGCAGGTCTTGCGCGGCGCTGCCAGTGGGCACGCGGCCAATCAGCAGGTCAATGCTGCCCTCGCGCAGGCGGGGCAGGGCCACGGCCGACAGGCCCTCGAACAGCTCCAGCCGCACCTGTGGCAGCTCGGCACGAAAGCTGGCCAGCACGGGGGGCAGCAGGCTGTGGGCAATCCAGGGCGTGACGGCCACAGACAGGCGGATGTGGGCCTGCGGGTCGCGCAGTGCGGCCATCTCGGCCTCGGCTTGCTCCAGCTGGCCGGTGACGAGCTGGGCGTGCCGCAGCAGCACCTGCCCGGCGGCTGTGAGCACCATGCCGCTGCTGTGGCGCTGGAACAGGGGCAGACGGTGGGCCTCTTCCAGCTCGCGCAGGCCCTGGGTCACGGCGGCTTGGGTCACACCCAGGTTGCGCGCTGCTGCCCGCACGCTGCCGCATTCTGCCAACGCTACCAAGTAGCGGATCTGGTGCAGCTTCATCGACAGGTGAGGGGGCGTGCGCGCGGTGTCCATGCCTGGGATGATGCACTTTCTGTGCCTTGGGTTTGCAGAGGCATGGCGCAGCTTGTCGGGCCAAGCAATGCTGGTCTTCTGCCGCTGCCAGGCGCTGCCTAGACTACGCCGCATGACCCAAGACCTTTTGCAAACCTCCGTGCTGCCCGGTATCCGCGTGCTAGAGGCCGAAATGGTGGCCCTGCGCCACCACATCCACGCCCACCCCGAGCTGGCTTTTGAAGAATTTGCCACCAGTGATTTGGTGGCCGAGCGCCTGACCGAGTGGGGCTACGAAGTACACCGGGGCCTGGGAGGCACCGGTGTGGTGGGCACACTGCGTGTAGGCCAGGGCAGCAAGCGCCTGGGCCTGCGGGCCGACATGGACGCACTGCCCATCCACGAAGCCACGGGCCTGCCCTACGCCAGCCGCCACGCGGGCAAGATGCACGCCTGCGGGCACGACGGGCACACCGCCACGCTGCTGGCCGCAGCGCGCCACCTGGCGCAAACACGGGCCTTTGACGGCACCCTGCACCTGATCTTCCAGCCCGCCGAAGAGGGCCTGGGCGGTGGCCGCAAGATGGTGGAGGATGGTCTGTTCAAACTGTTTCCGTGCGACGCCATCTTTGCGCTGCACAACATGCCGGGCTTTCCGGCAGGGCAGTTTGGTTTCATGCCGGGTTCGTTCATGGCGTCGTCTGACACCGTCATCATCAAGGTGCGCGGCAAGGGCGGGCACGGCTCGGCGCCCCATTTGTCGTGGGACCCAGTGGTGGCCTCGGCCCATTTGATTTTGGCGCTGCAAACCGTGGTGTCGCGCAATGTGGACCCGCGCGACATGGCCGTGGTCACCGTGGGCGCCATCCATGCGGGCGATGCGCCCAACGTGATTCCGAACGAGGTAGAACTGCGCCTGTCGGTGCGCGCCTACCGGCCCGAGGTGCGCCAGCAGCTACGTGAGCGCATCACCGCGCTGGCCCATGCCCAGGCCTCTGCGCTGGGGGCTGAGGCCGAGGTGGAGTACCGCTGGCGCTACCCCGCGCTAGTCAACGACCCCGCCTGCACCGCCATCGCCCGCCAGGTGGTGGTGGACTGGCTGGGGGAGGAGGCCCTCATCCCCAACCTGCAACCTCTGACGGGCAGCGAAGACTTCTCTTTCATGCTCGAAGCCTGCCCCGGCAGCTACCTCATCGTGGGCAACGGCGTGGGCGAGACGCATGGCACGGGCGGCTGCATGGTGCACAACCCGGGCTACGACTTCAATGACCGCATCCTGCCGGTGGCGGCTTCTTACTGGGTGCAGCTCACCGAGCACTTTTTGGTGGCCAACGCGGCGGCCTGACGCTCTTTTCCATCCCCCCTTCTGCGAGCTACGACCATGAACATCTTCTTCACCTCTGCCGACGCACTCCACGGCACATCTTCATCACGCCGTGACGTGCTGCGCGCGCTGGCTGCCTTGGGCTCCGCCGGGCTGGCACTGCCGGGGCATGCACAGGCCTATCCCTCCAAACCCATCAAGCTGGTGGTGGGCTACCCCGCTGGGGGCTCGGTGGACCTGATTGGCCGCGTGCTGGCCGATGCCATGGCCCCGCGCCTCAAGGCCACCGCGGTGGTGGACAACCAGGGCGGCGCTGCGGGCGCCATTGCCGCGCAGCGCGTAGCCACCTCGGCACCCGATGGGTACACGCTGCTGGTGGGCTCTAGCAACGAACTGGTGGGCACGCGCATGGTTAACCCCGCGCAGCGCTACGATGGGCTCAACGATTTCACACCCATCGGCATGATGGCCACCGCCCCGGTGGTGCTCACGGCTGCGCCGCACACGGGCGTCAAGTCCATGCCTGAACTGCTGGAGTTGCTGCGGCGCAACCCGGGCAAGTACAGCTACGGCAGCTCGGGCGTGGGCTCCACGCTGCACTTTGCGGGCGAGCTGTTCAAGCAAAAGGCGGGTGTGTACATGACGCACATTCCCTACCGGGGCGTGGCGCCGCTCACCAGCGACCTGGCCGGCGGCAGCCTCGACTTTGCCGTGCTGTCACCCAGTTCGGCCATGCCCTTCATCCGCAGCGGCCGCATCACCGCGCTGGCCGTGAGCAGCACCCAGCGCCTGGGCAGCCTGCCCCAGGTGCCCGCGATGACTGAGTTTGCGCCCCTCAGGGGCTATGAGCTGGTGGGATGGTACGCCCTGATGGCCCCCAAGGGGCTGCCTGCCGACGTTACCGCATTGCTGGCGAGCCACCTGCAAGCCACGCTGCAAGACCCCGCCGTACGCAAGAAACTGGAAGACGCCGGCATGGTGCTGGCCACCGGGCGCGAAGACATTGCCCGCTTCATGGCAGAAGAGAGCGGCAAGTACGAAAAGCTGGCAGCCTTCGCGAAGATGCGCGAGTCCTGAGCTGGCTGACTGTCGCGGACAGGACTGCTCCGGTGCGCCGCCTCAGCGCCCGCGCAAAAACAGTGCGTCCAGCTCTTTCATCGACAACTGCCGCCAGGTGGGCCGCCCGTGGTTGCACTGGTCCGACGCGGTCCGTCGTTTCCATCTGCCGCAGCAGGGCGTTCATCTCGTCGATGGTGAGCTTGCGGTTGGCGCGCACTGCGCCGTGGCAGGCCATGGTGCCCAGGATTTCGTTGCGGGCGCGTTGCACCACCGTGGTGGCGTCGTGCGCGGCCAGTTCGGCCAGCACGCTTCGGGCCAGTTCGACCGGGTCGCCCTGGGCCAGGGTGGTGGGCACGGCGCGCACGGCCAGGGTTTTGGGGGAGAAGGGGACGACCTCCATGCCCAGCGTGGCCAGCACCTCGGCCGATTCTTCGGCGGTGGCGACTTCTTGCGGGGTGGCGGCAAAGGTGGCGGGGATCAGCAGGGGCTGGCTGGCGATGCGGGCGCCGCTGTCCACCTGGGATTTGAGGCGCTCGTACACGATGCGTTCGTGCGCGGCGTGCATGTCCACGATGACCATGCCCTGGGCGTTTTCGGCCAGGATGTAGACGCCGTGCAGCTGGGCCACGGCCTTGCCCAGCGGCCATGCGGCATCGTTGCCGCCCTGGCCTTGGGGCCAGGTGGCTTCATGGCCAGTATTGGCGCTGGTGTCGGCCCAGGCTGCGGCAGGTTGGGGGAATGACGTGGGTGCAACGGGTTGCGGCATGGCGCCCGCCTGGCCGGTGTTGGCCGCAGTGCCCCAGTTCACCAGCGGTGCAGCGAGCCCTGCAGACTGTGCGATCGCATCGTCTTTCCTTGGCCCCCACAGGGCTTGCAGGTCGGCCACATGGTGGCCTCGTTCTTCAAATTTGATAGCTGCTTGCGCTTGTCTATTAAGCGCTAGAGGCTGATTTGGCTTGAAATTCTCAATGCTGCCCGGTGTCGCAGAGCCTGTGTCTGCTGAAGCGGCAGCCCCAGCAGCCGCTGCCAGCGCGGCGGCGCGGGGCGCGGCCAGCGCGTTTTCCACGGCGTGGCGCACGGCTTGGTGCACCTCGCGGCTGTCTCTGAAGCGCACTTCGATCTTGGTGGGGTGCACGTTCACGTCGACGCGCGCCGGGTCAATCTCGACATACAGCGCGTAGATGGGCTGCTTGTGGCCGTGCAGTACGTCTTCGTAGGCGCTGCGGGCGGCGTGGGTGAGCACCTTGTCGCGCACGAAGCGGCCGTTGACGTAGCAGTATTGGTGGTCGGGGCGCGAGCGGGCGGCGTCGGGCAGGCCTGCGCGGCCGGTGACGGTGACCGGGCCCACGCGGTGTTGCACGGCGACCGATTGCGTGACGAAGTCTTCGCCCAGCACGTCGGACAGGCGGCGGGCCAGCGCGTCGTGCACTTCAGCGCCTTGGCCGGGCACAAAGGTGGCGCGCCACTGCTCCACCAGCTTGCCTTCGTGCCAGATGGCAAAGCCCACATCGGGCCGGGCCAGCGCGTGGCGGCGCACTGATTCGATGCAGTGGGCCAGCTCGGTGGCGTCGGTCTTCAGGAACTTGCGGCGGGCGGGGGTGGAGAAGAACAGTTCCTTCACCTCCACCGTGGTGCCAGTGCTGCGCGCGGCGGGGCGCAGCTCGCCGCTGCGGGCATCCAGCAAAAAGGCGTTGGCCTGGGCCATGGGGCGCGAGAGCAGCGACATCTCCGACACCGAGGCAATGGCGGCCAGCGCCTCGCCCCGAAAACCCATGGTGGCCACGGTTTCCAGGTCGTTCAGATTGGTGATTTTGCTGGTGGCGTGTCGGCGCAAGGCCACGGGCAGTTCTTCTTGCGGAATGCCGCCGCCATCGTCTTCCACCGTGATCAGCCGCACGCCCCCGGCCGACAGGCGCACTGTGATTTGCGTGGCGCCCGCATCGAGCGCGTTGTCCACCAGCTCACGCACCACCGAGGCGGGGCGCTCCACCACTTCGCCCGCGGCGATCTGGCTGATCAGCTCGTCGGGCAAGTCGCGAATGGGGCGGCGGCTGTTAGTGGGGGATGGGGCGGAGGACGCGGCGAGGGAGGAGGGGGTGTCGTTCACCCGGAGGATTTTAGGACGGGGCCGCGCAGGGGTATCGGGGCGGAGCGGATCGGCCGATGGGGATAATGCCCGCTGTTTTTTTCAATGCCCGGCTTGCCGCCGGCCTCCCCATGGAACTGGTCACCTTTCTGATCGACTTCATCCTGCACGTCGACAAGTACCTGGAGATGTTTGTGCAGGCCTACGGCGCGTGGGTGTATGCCCTGCTGTTCCTGATCGTGTTTGTCGAGACGGGCGTGGTGGTGATGCCGTTTCTGCCCGGCGACTCGCTGTTGTTCATCGTGGGTGCGCTGTGCGGCGCAGGAATGATGAGTTTTCCGCTGGCCTGCACCATCCTGATCGTGGCGGCCATCTTGGGGGACCAGTGCAATTATTCGATTGGGCGCTTCTTTGGCCCCAAGGTTTTCCAGTGGGAAGACTCGCGTTGGTTCAACCGCCGTGCGTTTGACCAGGCGCACAACTTTTACGAAAAGTACGGCGGCATCACCATCGTGCTGGCGCGCTTCATGCCCTTCATCCGCACCTTCGCCCCGTTTGTAGCGGGCGTGGCAGAAATGAACCGGGCCAAGTTCACGGCGTACAACGTGGGTGGCGCGCTCATCTGGGTGCTGGGCATCTGCTCCGCCGGGTACTTTTTTGGCAACTTTGCCTGGGTGAAGGAGAACCTGGACAAGATCATCTGGGCGATGATTTTTGTACCCGGCCTGATCGCCATCTTTGGCGCGTGGCGGGCGGGGCGGCAGGCCAAGGCGGCTTGAGACTACGGAGTCTCAGCCCATTTACTATCAAAAAAAGAGCTGCTAGCGCTTTATAGATATGCGCTAGCAGCTCTTTTTATGCCGAACTCCAAGACGTCAGGCATTGGTGACCGGATTAACGGCGATAACCACGGCGTTGATCGCGGTCTTCACCTACCTCGTGGCCAATCAGCGCCCCTGCAGCGGCACCGCCGATGGTGCCAACGGGGCCACCAAATACGGCATTGCCGACAACGCCACCGGCTACGGCGCCAACACCAGTGCCTACTTGGGCATTGGTTGGGTTAGAAGCGCAACCGCCCAGGGCGAGAGCTGCGGTGCAAGTGGTAGCAAGAACGATGTGACGGATTTTCATGGCTAGAGTCCTTTGTGATGAGGGAATCAGGCCTTGGGGTTCAGCAGCGATTGCTTGCTTCTGACCTTTGACCTGTGCCTTCACTATCACGTGGGGCTTTAGCTGCGTATGTAGGCACCAAAAGCTTGCGCCTGTAGGACGATGGACGCGGCCGGTGTCCTACCGTTTTCCACTATTTCTATCCTGCGTCGCCCGGTTTCAAGCAGATGGTGACCAGCAAGGACGCATCTTCTACGGCCTTGAGCGCGTGCAGCGCGCGCGGCGCGAGGTGCACAAAATCGCCGGGGTGCAGTTGCTGCACACCCTCTTCGCTGACAAATTCCACCACGCCTTCGATGCACTGCACGGTGGCCTCGCCGGGAGTCTGGTGTTCTTTCATGGATTTGCCCACCGGCAGCACCACGCGCATGACTTCGAGCTGGCCGGCTTTGAGTATGGCGGTGGTGACGGATTCAGGCAGGCGGTCGCCGAGGGGGCGCACGCTGACGATTTGGCCGGACTGGGCGTGTGGCAGTGCCATGGCATTTCTCCTTGCTGGCCTCTGCGATATGCACGGGCTGCATGCAAAGGCGTAGGTGGTGCCAGCTACTTTGCCTGCACTTGGCAGTCCGCGCAAGGCGGTCAACCACGCCTGGCTGGCCTATACCGACCGGCTGCGCGCCAGCGGCGGGTTCTTGGCAAAGTAGCGCGTGATGCCGCGCATCAGCGCATCGGCCAGCTGCTCCTGGTAGGCACTGCTGCGCAGGCGCTTTTCTTCCTCGGGGTTGCTGATAAAGGCGGTCTCGACCAATACGCTCGGAATATCAGGCGCCTTCAGCACGGCAAACCCTGCCTGCTCAACGCGGGGCTTGTGCAGCTTGGCCATGCCGCCGATCTCACCCAGCAGCACCGCGCCCAGTTTCAGGCTGTCGTTGATCTGTGCGGTGGTGCTCATGTCCAGCAGCGCGCGCTGCACATGCCGGTCTTTGGACTGCACGTTGATGCCGCCCACCAGGTCGGCCTGGTTTTCCTTGTTGGCCAGCCAGCGCGCTGCCGTGCTGGAGGCGCCGCCCTGGCTCAGCGCGAACACGCTCGCGCCGCGGGCCGTGGGCACCGTGAACGCGTCGGCATGGATGCTGACGAACAGGTCTGCCTGCACGCGACGCGCCTTTTGGACGCGGGTGGCCAGGGGCACGAAGTAGTCGCCGTCGCGCGTCAGGTAAGCGCGCATGGGGTTGCCGCCCACGGTGGTGGCGTTGATGCGGTCGCGCAGCAGGTGGGCCACGCGCAGCACCACGTCTTTTTCGCGCGTGCCGGCGGGGCCGATGGCGCCGGGGTCTTCGCCGCCGTGGCCAGGGTCCAGCGCCACGATGATGATGCGGTCGGTTTGGGTGGCTGTAGCGCGGTTGGCCGGGCGGGACGATTCGGCGGCAATCGGTGCCGTCGCAACCATGATTGGCGGCACTTTCGCCGGGGCGGTTTGCAGGGTGCGCTGCGCAATCAGGTCGCCGAGCGGGTCGCTGACGGCGGGGGCGTCAGGTGCTTGCGCCGCAGCGTTGGCTGCCGCAGTCAGCGGTGGGTTGGGTGCGAGGGTGGCCTTTGCAGGCGCCTCGCGCAACCGTTCGGCAATCAAGGCCTCCAGTGGGTCGACCGGTGCGGCGGGATACAAGTCAAACACCAGGCGGTGGCGGTAGGCGGCTACGGGCGGCAGGGTGAACACCTGGGGCATGGCGGCCTGTTTCAGGTCGACCACCAGTCGCACCACGTTGGGTGCGTTCTGGCCCACACGGATGCCGGCAATGTTGGGATCGTCGGGCTTTACTTTGGCGACCAGCTCGCGCAGCTCGGGGCTCAGGTCAATGCCCTCAATGTCGACGGCCAGGCGCGGCGGTGTGGTGACAAAGAACTGCTTGGCCACCAGCGCGCCGTCGGACTCGATGGTGACGCGGGAATACTCAGGGGCTGGCCACACGCGCACCGCCAAAATAGTGGCGCCCCGCGCGATCTGCTGCGTGCCAAGCAACAGCACCAAGCTGCCGGCCTGCAGCAAGGTGCGGCGGGTCTGGACTAGTTTGGGGGTGTCACTCATTCAGTCATAGTCCTTGCAGCAGGGCGCGCCCGGCGGGAGTGTGGGCGTGCAGCGTGACCTTCCTTTCGGTGTCGTCGATTGCTTCAATGTGGATAGCAAGGTCCGCAAGCGGTGTAAGCCCTGCAGCCTTTTCCGGCCATTCTGCCACCTTGAGGCCCGCGTTGGCAAAAATGTCCCTGAAACCCGCGTCTTCCCATTCGCGGGGGTCGTCAAAGCGGTAGAAGTCGAAGTGCCAGATCGAGAGGCCCGGCGCCTCGTGCGGCTCCACCACCGCATAGGTGGGGCTCTTGATGCGGCCCTGCACGCCCAGCGCGCGCAACAGGTGGCGCACCAGCGTGGTTTTGCCCGCGCCCAGGTCGCCGTGCAGGGTCACAAAAGCATTGGCCAGCAGGGGCTGTGCGGCAAGGCGCTGCGCGAAGGCGGCGGTGTCGTCCTCGCTGTGCCAGGTGAAATGGCGCGCAGTTTCGGCAGCAGCATGGTTGCCGCTTCCTACAATCTGGCCGGTATGTGGTGCAACAGTCAACTCGTTCCTCAAATGCAGGAGTGGGCCCGCGAGCTGGGATTTTCCCAAATCGGCGTGGCGGGGGTGGACTTGTCTGCGGCAGAGCCGGGCCTTGAGGCCTGGTTGGCGCAGGGCTTCCATGGTGACATGCATTACATGGCATCCCACGGCATGAAGCGCGCACGCCCGGCCGAACTGGTGCCTGGCACGGTGAGCGTGATCACCGCACGCATGGATTATTTGCCGCAGGGCACGGCCGTGGATGCGCCCGAAGGCTGGCAGGCGGTGGAGCTGTCGCGCCTGACCCGCCCGCAGGAGGGCATTGTCTCGGTCTACGCCCGGGGCCGGGACTATCACAAGGTGCTGCGCGCACGCCTGCAAAAACTCAGCGACCGCATCGCCGAGGCCATCGGCCCGTTCGGCCACCGCGTGTTCACCGACTCCGCCCCCGTGCTGGAGGCCGAGCTGGCCGCGCGCAGTGGCCAGGGCTGGCGCGGCAAACACACGCTGGTGCTCAGCCGGGAAGCCGGGTCGATGTTTTTTCTGGGCGAGATCTACGTGGACATGGCCTTGCCTGAGAGCGCTCCGGTGTCGGCGCACTGCGGCAGCTGCAGCGCCTGCATCGATGTGTGCCCCACGCAGGCCATCATTGCGCCGCACCGGCTCGATGCGCGGCGCTGCATCTCGTACCTGACCATCGAGCACGCCGGGCCGATTCCGCTGGAGCTGCGCCCGCTTGATGGGCAACCGCATCTACGGCTGCGACGACTGCCAGCTGATCTGCCCCTGGAACAAGTTTGCCCAGGTCAGCCGCCTGCCGGACTTTGACGAGCGCAAGGGCCTGGCGGGCCAGCAACTGGTGCATCTGTTTGCGTGGGACGAGCCCACCTTTTTGCGCATGACCGAAGGCGGCCCCATCCGCCGCATTGGCCACGAGCGCTGGCTGCGCAATGTGGCCGTGGCGCTGGGCAATGCGCTGCGTGCGACGGGCGACGAGGCAGTGCGGTGCCGCGCTGCAGTCTCGCGTGGACGACCCCAGCGAACTGGTGCGCGAGCATGTGGCCTGGGCGCTGAATTTTGAATGAAATTGGCCTCTAGCGCTTTATGGATAAGCGCTAACAGCTATCAAAATAAGAGTATTGGATGCCGCTTTGATGCGGCCTGTTGCTTTTGCTCCTGCGGCTACCGCGCCAGCAGACCGGTGTCCTTGAGGGTCAACACCAGCCCCTGAGTGAACTCTTCATACCCCGCAGCATTGGCATGGATCTGGTCAGCCCGCAGCCGCTCCTGCGCCAGCACGCCCGACCAGCCCTTGCTGTGCAGCGACACTTTCAGTTCGCTGGCGATTTCTTCGTACATGGCATGGTCGCTCAGTTGGCCCACGGCCGCCATCATCGTCAGCTCCGGCACAGCCACCAGCAGCACCTGCGCACCGCTGGCCTGCGCGTGCCGCGCAGATCTGGCGGATGTTGCTGCGGGTAGTCGCAGCGCTCTGGCGGCGCAAAAAGTCGTTGCCGCCAATGCTCACGATCACCAGCGCGGGGGTGTGCTGTTGCAGCAGCCCGGGCAACCGCGCCAGCGCCTGGGCCGAGGTGTCGCCCGAGATGCCGCCGTTGACCACTTTCCAGCCCGTCAGCCGCGCCAGCGCCGCAGGGTAGGCCGTGTCGGCCGATGCGCCCACGCCCGAGGTCAGCGAATCGCCCAGCGCCAGTACCGTGGCATCGGGCGGCACTGCCTGCGCGCGTGGGGCCTTGCGCCCGCAGCCCGCCAGCGGCGCAAGCGCCACTGCTGCCAGGCTCGCTACGAGGGCGCGGCGCCGTGCCAGGGCCAAGGAGGTGGAACGCGAGGCAATGCGTGAATCGGTCATCGGAGAAACCCCAAGGCAAAAGGCAGGCTGACCATGCCCAGCAGTGTCGACAGCGTCACCAGCCCGGCCACATACGGCCCGTTGTAGCCCATGCGCGCCGCCAGCACATAGCAGGTAGACGCGGTGGGCAGGGCCGAGAACGCGAGCAGCATGGTGGTCTGCACGGCGTTGAGCCCGAACAGGCGCGCCATGGCAAACGCCAGCAGGGGCTGCACCAGGTGCCGGATGGACAACACCGCCACGCTCAGCGCCTTGCCGCGCGTAAGCAGGCCAAACTGCAGACCCGCGCCTGCGGCCATCAGCCCCAATGCCAGCGAAGCAGCGCTGATGCGGCTGACCGTGGGGCTGGCCCATTCTGGAATCTGAAACCCCAGCAGGTTGGCAATCAACCCTGACACCGTGGCGATGATGAGCGGGTTGCGGAGCAGCTCCCGCGCAAAGCTGTGCTGGCCGTGCCGCGCCATGGGCCACACGGCTGCCACGTTGAACAGCGGCACGCACACGCCGATCAGCACGGCAATCATCAGCAGGCCCTCGGTGCCCGCCAGTCGCTCGGCAATCGCCAGGCCAATGAAGGAGTTGAAGCGGAACGCCACCTGCGCGCTGGCGGCGTGGTCGCGCGCATCGATGCGTTTGCCCAGCCAAGGCCAGTGCGGCAAGCTGTAGGCCAGCGCAATGCCCGTGACGCCCATGGTCAGCCCCGCAGCAATCAGGCCCGACGCGGCGCCGATGTCCACCGGGCTCTTGACGATGGACTGGAACAGCAGCACCGGGAACAGCAGGTAGTACACCAGGCTCTCCACCGGCTGCCATACCGACCGGTTGAGAGCGGTGTACCGGCAGATCAGGTAACCGCAGAGGATGAGAGAGAAGTCGGGGAGCAGGAGCTGGGCGTAGTTCACGCGGGGAGAATACTTGATCCTTGGCAAGGGCTCCGGGTTAGCCCTTATGTGGAATCCGCAGGTCGCCAAAGTGCCGGTTGCGCATACCATCAGCGCTGTTTGTCACCCCGCACGAAGGAGAACTCCATGCATCGTCGTCAATGGCTCGCGCTGACCGCTCTGGCTGCAGCAGCAGGTACCGCAGCCGCTCAGGGCTACCCCAACAAGGTGATCAAGCTGCAGGTGCCTTTTGCACCCGGCGGCACCACCGACATCATTGCGCGCGTGATTGCTGACCCGCTGGGCAAAGCCCTGGGCCAGAGCGTGATCGTGGAAAACAAGGCAGGTGGCGGCGGCATCGTGGGTGCCAGCGAAACCGCTCGCTCGGCACCCGACGGGTACACGTTGGGTGTGGCCACCGTGTCCACCACGGCCGCCAACCCCGCCATCAACCCCAAGACCCCGTACAACCCGCTGACAGACTTCACGCCCATCATCAACATTGCGGCCACGCCCAATCTGATTGCCGTGAACCCCAGCTTCCCGGCCAAGGACTACAAGTCGTTTGTGGCCGAAGTGCAGAAGAACCCCGGTAAATACTCGTACGCATCGTCCGGCACAGGCGGCATCGGCCACCTGCAGATGGAGCTGTACAAGAGCCTGTCGAACACCTTCGTCACCCACATTCCCTACCGTGGCGCGGGCCCGGCACTGAACGACACCGTGGCTGGCCAGGTGCCGATCATTTTTGACAACATCCCGTCTGCACTGCCCTTCATCAAGGACAACCGCCTCGTGGCTATCGCTGTCGCCGCGCCCCAGCGCGTAGCAGCACTTCCCAATGTGCCCACGTTCAAGGAACTGGGCCTGGAGCCCGTGAACCGCATGGCGTACTACGGCATCCTGGGCCCCAAGGGGCTGCCCAAGGACATCGTTGACAAGATCAACGCCGCTGTGCGCACCGCACTGGCAGACCCTGCTGTGAAAAAGCGTATCGAAGACACCGGCTCTATCGTGGTGGGCAATACCCCCGAACAGTTTGCCGAGCAGATCAAGGCGGAGTTTGCGGTCTACAAGGATGTGGTCGTCAAGCAGAAGCTGACGCTGGAATAAGCGCTGCGCTTGCATCGTCCAACAGCCGCCCGGTTGCCCGGGCGGCTTTTTTACGTGCTATCGTTTTTTGATGCTTCCAACCAGCCTGACTGCCATCGACACCTTTGTGGACGCCCTGTGGCTGGAGGATGGCCTGTCACGCAACACCTTGGCCGCCTACCGGCGCGACCTCACGCTGTACGCCCAGTGGCTGGCCGGCCAGCAACCCCCGCTGGCTTTGGATGACACCGCCGAGCACCACCTGCAGGGCTATTTCGCCGCACGCCATGCGGTCACGCGCGCTACGTCGGCCAACCGGCGCCTCACGGTGCTGCGCCGCTACTTTCATTGGGCCCTGCGCGAGCGGCGCATCACGGCCGACCCCACGGTGCGGCTGCAGGCGGCGCGCCAACCCCTGCGCGTGCCCAAGACCTTGTCGCAGGCCCAGGTTGAGGCCCTGTTGAACGCGCCCGACCTGGGCAACCCGCTGGGCCTGCGCGACCGCACCATGCTGGAGCTGATGTACGCCAGCGGCTTGCGGGTGACAGAGCTGGTCACGCTCAAGACCTTTCAGCTGGGCTTGAACGAGGGCGTGCTGCGGGTCATGGGCAAGGGTAACAAGGAGCGCTTGGTGCCCTTTGGCGAAGAAGCCCGCCAGTGGATAGACCGTTATCTGCAGGAGTCGCGCGGCGCCATCCTGGGTGGCCAGCAGACCGATGACCTTTTTGTGACCCAGCGCGGTAGCGGCATGACGCGCGCCATGTTCTGGGTCATCGTGAAAAAATGGGCGCAGGTGGCGGGCATTACCGTGCCGCTGTCGCCCCACACGCTGCGGCACGCATTTGCCACGCATCTGCTCAACCACGGGGCCGACCTGCGGGTGGTGCAACTGCTGCTGGGGCACGCCGATATTTCGACCACCACCATCTACACCCATGTGGCGCGGGAGCGGCTCAAGTCGCTGCATGCGCAGCACCACCCACGCGGGTGAGTTCGGACAGACAAAAGAAAATGGCCTGCAAGCGCAGGCCATTGAAGCTGTGAGTGGCGGTAGAAAAGGCGGGGGAGCTGTCGCCCGCCTCAGAACTCACTCTTCGTTCAAGCTCTCGGCCCAGGTCAGCGCCTGCAGGTGGGCCCAGTTGACCTGCCGGTTGGACAGGTGCAGGGCCTCGGCGGCGTTGGCAAACGCCACTTCGTCGCCGCTTTCGCAGGCAATGGTCAGGTCCAGGAACGGCGCAAACACGCCGGTGCGGCGCAGCAGGGCGTCCATCACGGGCTCGGGCAAGGCGACGGACTCCAGGGCTTTGTCGAGCGGCACGCCCAGCATGGTGTCGAGCAGCGAGAACACGCCGACCACAAAGGCGTTGTCGCACTCTTCAGGCGGCAGCAACTCGGCGGCCAGCAGTTCCATCAAGCGGCCCCGCACGATGGCGGTCTGGCCCACGGCGGGTGGCGCACCGCCTGCACGCGACGTGGTCATCAGCAGCGCGGCCCAGCGGAACAGCTTTTTGAGGCCCAGGATCATCACCGCGTGGCGGAACGAGGTGATCTCGCACGACAGGCCGAAGCCCGACGAGTTGATGAAGCGCAGCAGGTTGAAAGACAGCGTGGCGTCTTTCTTGAGCACATCTTCGATCTCGGCTGTGCTGGCCTGTTTGCGCACCAGGTTGATGAGCTGGATGATCGTGGCCTGCGAGGGCCGGATGGTGGTGGCCTTGACCAGCGAAGGCTTGGCAAACCAGTAACCCTGGAACAGCTTCACGCCCAGACCGCGCATCAGTTCGTACTGTTCGGCGGTTTCGACCTTTTCAGCGACCAGCGTGGCTTGACTGTGGGTGGTGGAAAACTTGACCAGCGGCCCTGCCAGCTCGGGCTTGAAGGCCTGCATGTCCAGCTTGATGAACGCGGCCAGGGGCAGCCAGCTTGTGTAGGCGCGGCGCAGGGCGGCCTGGTCAAATGCCAAGCGGAACCCGCGTGTTCGCAGGGCATGCAAGGTAGGCACGCGTCCTTCAATCTCTTCCGGCGTGGCGGTGTCGGGCAGGGGTGGAACTTCCAGTACCACCTTTTCGGGGTGGATCAACTCCAGGTGACCGCCAGAAAGGCTGTCATGTGTGCAGTTGATAAACACTGTCTTTTTGCCCACCAGGGCTTCGGTCCCCGCGTAGGACAGCGCATTGAACAGCAGGGCGGCGTCGCTGGCGGCGGTGTGCGAATCGGATGCGGTGGAGCGGTCAAACAGCTCGTAGCCAAAAACCGCTCGGCTTTCGTCCACGATGGCCTGGCGGGCGATGATGGCAATGTTCTCGTCGACGGCTTCTACCGTAAGGGACGCAGCTTCCGGGGTGTCTTGTTCAGGTGTGCTCGACATGGGGTCTGCTGTAGTGGATGGCGGGACTCTTCGGTGATTCTAGACCCGTAGGTCGCAAGCGCGAACGATTGGTTTGCACAGGCGGCCTGTCGGCTCACGCTTCTGTCAGCTGGTCTGCCCAGGCCAGCGCCTGCAAATGCGCCAGATTGATCTGCTGGCTGGTGAGGTGCAGCAAGCCGGCCGTCCGGTCAAAAACCGCATCGTCGCTGGATTCGCAGGCCTCGGCCAGCGTGAGCAGATCGCCCAGAAACCCTTCGCGCCGCAGCAGGGCGGCGGCCACGGGCTCTGGCACGTTCAACAGGCCAATGGCAGATTCCATGGGCATGGACAACATCACATCCAACAGCGAGAAGATACCCACCACAAACGCCTGGTCGGCCTCTTCGGGCGGCAAGGTCTCCAGAGCGAGCAGTTCCATCAGCCGCCCGCGTTCTACGGCGGTCTGGCCCACGGACGATGGCGTGCCGTTGTTGCGCGATGCGGTGAGCAGCAGTGCCGCCCAGCGGAACAGTTTCTTGAGCCCCATCAACATCACGGCCTGCCGGAAGGACGTGATTTCGCGGTTCAGCCCAAAACCAGCCGAGTTGATGATGCGCATCAGGTTGAACGCCAGCCCCGCATCCTTCTTCAGGACTTCTTCAATATCGTCAGTGCTGGCCTGTTTTCGGACCTGGTTGATCAGTTCGATGATGCTGGCCTGCGAGGGCGTGAGCAGCTTGGTCTCCACCAGCGAAGGCCGAGCAAACCAGTAGCCTTGGAACAATTCGACGCCCTGGCTCGACACCATGTCGTACTGCTGGGCGGTTTCCACCTTCTCGGCAATCAGCTCAGCCTTGGAGTTGCGCCCGGCATAGCTGATCAGCACCGCCAGCTGGTCCGCTGCCAGCACCGACAGATCGAGCTTGATGTAGTCGGCCAGTGGCAGCCAGGGCGCGTAGGCCGACTGCAATACGGTGTGGTTGAACGCCAGGTGAAAGCCCCGGGCGCGCAGCTCCGCCAAAATGGGCATGCGCGTGGCGACTTCTTCGGCTGCGGTGTGGCCCAGTGGGGGGATCTCCAGCACCACCTTGTCCGGGTCCACCAATTCCAGGTGCCCGCCGGAAAGGCTCTCATGGGTGCAGTTCACAAAGATGAGCTTCTTGCCGACCAGCTCATCGGTGCCCGCATGTGAAAGCGCGGTAAACACCAGGATGACATCGGTGGCTGCCGTGTGGGCCGCGCCGCTGCGCGAGCGGTTGAACAGCTCATAGCCAACCACCGTCTGATGCGCGTTGACGATGGCTTGGCGGGCGATCATGGCCACCGAGGTCTGGTTGCCCGGTGGCGCGGGAGGGGTGCCTGGGGCGGAGGGGTGGGTCATGGGTGTCATCGTAAAAAAGGGGCAGGCTACACAGGGTGCGCCCCGTCTCGGATTGTAGGAGTCATCGAATTCCTGGTGGCGTGCACAAGCTCTCGGCCACCCGGGTTGCGAAGCGGTTCAGGGCTGTGTGCATTTCTCAAACTTGCTGTAGCCAGCGCAGTTCGGCATCGGAAAAACCCGCGCTGCGGCGCGCGGATTCGTTGAACGGGGGTTTGAGGCGCGGGGCTTCGTATTGCCGCACCAGGGTGCCGTAGTGGGTTTCAGGGTCATGACCCGCGCGTTCGCACAACCAGCGGTACCAATGGTTGCCAATGGCCACATGGCCCACCTCGTCGTGCAGGATGACGTCGAGGATGGCCACCGCGGCCAGTGCATCCGGTGTGCCCACCTGGCGCAATTTGGCCTGGATCTGGGGCGTGGCGTCCAGCCCGCGCGCCTCCATCGTGCGCGGCACCAAGGCCATGCGGGCCAGGATGTCGTGCTGGGTCTTCTCGCACATGGTCCACAAGCCCTGGTGGGCGGGAAAGTCGCCGTAATCGTGGCCCTGCGTGCGCAGGTGGTCGCGCAGCAGCCGAAAGTGTTTGGCCTCTTCGCCCGCAACAAGCATCCAGTCGGTGTAGTACGCACGGGGCATGCCGTCAAAGCGCCACACAGCGTCGAGCGCCAGGTTGATGGCGTTGAACTCGATGTGTGCAATGGCGTGGACCAGAATGGCGCGCCCTTGGGCCGTGGCGGGTGAGCGGCGGGCGACCTCGTTGTGGCGCAGAAGTTCGGGGCGTGCAGGGCGGCCGGGCAGGGCGCTGGAGTCTGCAGGCGGCTCAGGCGCGTGGTTTGCTATTAAAAGAGTAGCTGCTTGCGCTTGCAGTTCAAGCGCTGCGGCCGCTTTTTGTTCGGGGTCTGCAAGGCACAAAACCTGCAATGCACGGTGGCGAAGCTCCATCCTTACAATTCTAGGCCTTGCCATCGGCGCCAAGGCACACGCTTTGTAACGATTGGCGACCTCTCGGGGCGCGGCGCTGCGCTTGCCCCCTCAACTTTTGCGGAGTGGGTGCATGGCAATTTACGAACTCGATGGCGTGTCGCCGCAGCTGGCGGCATCGGCCTGGGTGGCCGACAGCGCGCAGGTCATGGGCAACGTGGTGCTGGGTGAGGACACCAGTGTGTGGTTTGGCACCGTGGTGCGCGGCGACACCGAAAGCATCACCATCGGCGCGGGCTCCAACATCCAGGATGCCAGCGTGTTGCACGCCGACATCGGCCAGCCCCTGGTGGTCGGCGAACGGGTGACGGTGGGCCACCAGGTCATGCTGCATGGCTGCACCATTGGCGACGAATCACTGATCGGCATCGGCGCCATCGTGCTCAACGGCGCAAAGATCGGCAGGAACTGCCTGGTGGGCGCAGGCGCGCTGGTCACCGAAGGCAAGGAGTTTCCGGACGGCTCCATGATCATCGGCAGCCCCGCCAAGGCCGTTCGCGACGCTGTCGCCAGAGCAGATCGAAGGCCTGCGCCAGAGCGCCCAACACTACATCGACAACGCACGCCGCTTTCAAACCGGCCTGCACAAGATCGGCTAAGCCCACCCGCTTACCCTCACCAGCCAGGCAAACCAACGCCGCTGACTTTTTCTCCTGGAACCCCCTGCGTGTCTGAACTCCACAAGTTTCTTTTCGATGGCCTGCCCGTGCGCGGCATGATCGTGCGCCTGACCGATGCCTGGACCGAGATCCTGCGCGTGCGCGCAAGCAACTCTGCCACCGGCGCCTACCCCGCACCCGTGAGCGAACTGCTGGGCGAGATGGCCGCCGCGGGCGTGCTCATGCAGTCCAACATCAAGTTCAACGGCGCGCTGGTGCTGCAGGTGTTTGGTGATGGCCCCGTCAAGCTGGCTGTGGCGGAAGTGCAGTCCGACCTGAGCCTGCGCGCCACCGCTACGGTGAACGGCGAGGTGCCAGACACCGCCCGCCTGAGCGACATGGTGAACGTGGCTGGTGGCGGCCGCTGCGCCATCACGCTCGACCCCAAGGACCGCCACCCCGGCCAGCAGCCCTACCAGGGCGTGGTGCCACTGCATGGCGACCACCACGAAAAGCTCGAACACCTGTCCGACGTGCTGCAGCACTACATGCTGCAGTCCGAGCAGCTGGACACGATCCTGGTGCTGGGTGCGAACGACCAGGTGGCTGCGGGTCTGCTTGATTCAGCGCATGCCCATCAAGGGCGAGGGCAATCTGGCCTCCGGCCTCACGCACCGCGAGAACGAAGACCAGATCGGCCACAACGAGGACTACAACCGCATCGCGCATCTGGCGTCCAGCCTGACGCGCGAGGAACTGCTGACGCTGGACGTGGACACCATCCTGCGCCGTCTGTTCTGGGAGGAAAAACTGCTGCGCTTTGAACCCCAGCAGGGTGCCAGCGGCCCGCGGTTCGCTTGCACCTGCAGCCGTGAACGCGTGACCAACATGCTGCGCAACCTGGGCGCCGAAGAGGCCGAGAGCATCCTGGCCGAGCGCGAGAACATCGAAGTGGGCTGCGAGTTTTGCGGTCAGCAGTACCGCTTTGATGCGGTGGATGCAGCGCAGATTTTTGTCTCCCCCGCAGTGGCGCAGCCCCCAGGGCCCACGGGCATTCAATAGTCGGTAGTCGCAACGCCGCCAACGTGGGCGGCTGCGCATTTTGAATGCGTGTGAGTCGTTGTCGGTCATCGTGAATCGCTGTTGACCATCGTTGACAATGCCGCACGCGGACCCCGCCTAAGATCCATCGTTGTTCCCCAGTCGCCCAAAACCATGCGGTTATGCGCCGGGGAATTGTCCGCAGAGCGTGCGCCAATGAGGGCCGCACCGCGCTGCGCAAGGGTCTAACGAGAGGTGTCATGGAGTTTCTTCGCCGAGTTCTGGGTGGTCGCCGCGCAAACTCCGTGAGCGCGGCGCCGCTTGCGCTGTTTGACAGCTCGTCCACACCGGACTCGCGCCACCCAGACAGCTTGCTGGCGGCTCTGGACATCGATGCCGCCATCAACGCCCACGAGCGCTGGAAGGCCCGCCTGATGGACTACCTGGAAGGCCGTACCTCCTACGGGGTGGACCCGGCGCTGGTGCGACGGGACACCCACAGCGCGCTAGGCCGCTGGCTGCACGGCGTGGGTGCAGAGGTGCTGGGCGACCAGCCCACCTACCCGCTGCTGCTGGCGCGCCACAAATACTTTCATGAACAGGCCGCCACCCTGGTCGAGCTGGCCCAGCAGGGCGAATGGGACAAAGCCGTACAGGTGCTCAACGGCGGCTACCGCTATGGGTCCAGCCAGGTGGTGTTGCTGCTCAAGGAACTCAAGCGCGGGCTGGGGCAGTAGCGGCCTTTGACCCTTCGTTGGGGTTTTGCGCCCTTGCGCCTTTGCTCCTTCGGTCTGGGCTGCACGGTCAGAGAGTGCGGTGACGCCTGTTCTCACCCTGGCCCCGCCCTTCACGCATCAACGGGTGGAAGCGTCGCGTCCCGTCAATGCCGTAAACAGCCGGTGTTCGCATTCCGGATCGCTGCATTTCTCGCAGTTCCAGGCCCGCAGTCGGGCCGATCTAGGGCTGGAATCTGAGTCAAAAGTGCCTCTAGCGCTTGTCCCATAAGCGCTAATAGCTACTCTTTTTAATAGCATTCAGTGCATTCTCAATGCGTCTTTCGCCCTGTCCATACACCACGCGGTAGGCCGTGCCGCCGCGCGCCAGTACCGCCCGCAGCCGGGCATCGGCCGCTTCGCGTGCGGCCTGTTGATCCGCTGTGCAGGGCAGGTCCAGCCCCATCAGCAGCGTGAGGGTGGCCTGCGGGCAGTCGCCGGGTTCGTTGGCGCAGACGATCTGCGCAGAGGTGGTGGCAATGCGCTGCTGCAGGCCCAACGCGAGCGCCTCGGCCTCGGTGCCGGGCGCGCCCAGCACGGCAATCGTCGGCGGAGCGGTCGGCGGGGCAGACACGGCAGAAAGAAAAACCGCGCCTCAGCGCGGTGTGAACTGCACGTAGATTTCGTTGGGCTTGACCATGCCCAGCTCGCTGCGCGCCTTTTCTTCCACCATGTCCAGGCCCTCTTTCAGGTCGTGCACTTCGGACGACAGGCGCTCGTTGGCCTGCCTGGCCTGGTCATTGGCCGCCTTTTGCACGTCAATTTGCCGCTGCATCTCGTTGACGCGCGGCACGCTGCCCCGCCCCAGCCAAAGCTGGGCGTGCAGCGCCACCAGCAAGGCCAGCAGGATGACGGGGACGATGCGGGAAACCATGGACGACGACGGTTCAGTCCTTTGAGCCGTGCCGCGCCGCCAGGTTGGCAGCACTAGGCCATGGCTGCGTCCTGGGCACGCTGCAGGCCAGTGCACCCGTGGAACCGGCTTGGCCGGGCCACTGGGTGCGTCCCCCTCCCGCAGGAGAGGGGGATGACGCGAAGCGGCTCAGGGGGAGCTTCATTTCAGGTTGTAGAACGCAGCGCGGCCGGGGTACTGCGCGATTTCGCCCAGGTCTTCTTCGATGCGCAGCAGCTGGTTGTACTTGGCGATGCGGTCCGAGCGGCTCAAGCAACCGGTCTTGATCTGGCCAGCGTTGGTGCCCACGGCGATGTCGGCAATGGTGCTGTCTTCGGTTTCGCCCGAGCGGTGCGAGATCACGGCCGTGTAGCCTGCGCGCTTGGCCATCTCGATGGCGGCAAAGGTTTCGGTCAGGGTGCCGATCTGGTTGATCTTGATCAGGATGGAATTGGCGATCTTCTTGTCGATGCCTTCCTTCAGGATCTTGGTGTTGGTCACGAACAGGTCGTCGCCCACCAGTTGCACCTTGTCGCCCAGGCGTTCGGTCAGGTGCTTCCAGCCGTCCCAGTCGCCTTCGTGCATGCCGTCTTCGATGCTGATGATCGGGTACTTGTCGCACCCAGGTGGCCAGCATGTCGGTCCATTGTTCGGCGCTGAGCTTGATGCCGCCTTCGCCTTCCAGCACGTACATGCCGTCCTTGTAGAACTCGCTGGCAGCGCAGTCCAGAGCCAGGGCGATCTGGTCGCCGGCCGTGTAGCCGGCGGCTTCAATGGCTTGCAGGATCAGCTGAATGGCTGCTTCGTGGTTTTCAACGCTGGGCGCAAAGCCGCCTTCGTCGCCCACGGCGGTGCTCATGCCCTTGTCGTGGATGATTTTCTTGAGCGCGTGGAACACTTCAGCGCCCCAGCGCACGGCTTCGCGGAAGCGTGGGTGCGCCCACGGGGATGATCATGAACTCCTGCAGGTCCAGGCTGTTGTTGGCGTGCGCGCCGCCGTTGATCACGTTCATCATCGGCACCGGCAACTGCACGCTGCCCATGCCGCCCAGGTAGCGGTACAGCGGCAGGCCAGACTCTTCGGCGGCGGCGCGGGCCACGGCCATCGACACGGCCAGCATGGCGTTGGCGCCCAGGCGGCTCTTGTTCTCGGTGCCGTCCAGGTCGATCAGGGTCTTGTCCAGAAAGCCTTGTTCTGACGCATCCAGGCCCAGCACGGCTTCGCTGATTTCGGTGTTGATGTATTCCACGGCCTTGAGCACGCCCTTGCCCAGGTAACGGCTCTTGTCGCCGTCGCGCATTTCAATGGCTTCGCGGCTGCCGGTGGACGCGCCCGAGGGCACGGCCGCACGGCCCATCACGCCCGATTCGAGCAACACGTCGCATTCGACGGTGGGGTTGCCGCGGCTGTCCAGAATCTCGCGACCTACGATGTCAACGATGGCACTCATGGTTTTCCTTTTGCAGAAGTTTTAAATCAAATCGGGCTCTAGCGCTTATTGGATAAGCGCTAGTAGCTATCAATTAATGAGCTGTCTGGGCGCGTGGATCAGACGCCTTCGACACACACCATGCGCATGACGGCCGCGCCTTCGCGGGCCGCCTTGGCTTTCTGGTATTCGGGGGTGTCGTAGAAGGCGCGGGCCGCTTCGAAACTCGGAAATTTCAGGATCACGGTGCGGCCAGGGTTCCAGTCGCCTTCCAGCACCTCGACCTTGCCGCCGCGCACGCACACTTCGGCGCCGTGGGCCTGCATGGCCAGGGAGCTCCACTTTTTGTACTCTTCGTACTGCTCAGGGTTGGTGACGGTAACGGATGCGATGACGTAACCACTGCTCATGTCTCAAGCTCCAAAGTTGTTTTCGAGGAATCCGCTTTTCTTGGTGATGTCGTCCAGCGCCACCAAGGTTTCCAGCATGGCCTTCATGTGCTTCAGGGGCACGGCGTTGGGGCCGTCCGACCAGGCCTCGTTGGGCCGGGGGTGGGTTTCCATGAACAGGCCTGCCACACCAGCCGCCACGCCTGCACGGGCCAGCACGGGCACCATGTCGCGCGCGCCACCGCTCACGGCGCCCAGCCCACCGGGTTTTTGCACCGAGTGGGTCACGTCAAACACCACGGGCGCGCCGGAGTTGCGCATCTCGGCCAGGCTGGTCATGTCGGCCACGAGGTTGTTGTAGCCAAAGCTCACGCCGCGCTCGCAGGCCAGGAAACGGTCTTCCGACAGGCCGGCTTCGCGCGCGGCGTCGCGGGCCTTGTCGATGACGTTCTTCATGTCCCAGGGCGCGAGGAACTGGCCCTTCTTGATGTTCACCGGCTTGCCCGACTGCGCAACGGCGCGGATGAAGTCGGTCTGGCGGCACAGGAAGGCAGGCGTTTGCAGCACGTCCACCACGCTGGCGACCTCGGCCACGTGCGAGGTGTCGTGCACATCGGTCAGGATGGGCAACTGCAGTTGGCGGCGCACTTCGTCCAGGATCTTGAGGCCAGCGTCGATGCCGACGCCGCGCTTGCTGGTGCCAGACGACCGGTTGGCCTTGTCGAACGAGCCCTTGTAGATCAGCGGAATGCCCAGAGGCGCGCAGGCTTCCTTGAGCTGGCCTGCGACATCGAGCGACATCTCCAGACCTTCGATGGAGCAGGTGCCTGCGATCAGAAAGAAGCGCTGGTCCAGGCCGACGTTGAATCCGCACAGCTGCATGGCTTTCCTTTCGATCAGGCTTTCGCCGCTTGCTGGTGTTCCACTGCGGCCTTGATGAAGGCGTTGAACAGCGGGTGGCCGTTCCATGGCGTGGACTTGAACTCGGGATGGAACTGCACGCCAATGAACCACGGGTGCACGTTTTGCGGCAGCTCCACGATTTCGGTGAGTTCTTCGCGCTGCGTCAGCGCCGAGATCACCAAGCCCGCCTTGCGCAGCTGGTCCAGGTAGTTCACGTTGGCTTCGTAGCGGTGGCGGTGGCGCTCGGTCACCACGTCGCCGTAGATGCTGTGGGCCAGAGTGTCCTTGGACACATCCGAGCTTTGTGCGCCCAGGCGCATGGTGCCGCCCAGGTCCGAGTTCTCGTCACGCTTCTTGATGGTGCCGTCAGCGTCCTTCCACTCGGTGATCAGCGCGATCACGGGGTGGGGCGTAGTGGGGTCGAACTCGGTGCTGTTGGCTTTGGCGAGGCCCGCCACATGGCGCGCGTATTCGATGGTGGCCACTTGCATCCCTAAGCAGATGCCCAGATAGGGCACCTTGTGCTCGCGAGCGTATCGGGCCGTGCTGATCTTGCCTTCCACGCCGCGCTGGCCAAAGCCACCGGGCACCAGGATGGCGTCGTATTGGGACAGCCTGGCCACCGCGTCGGCGCTGTCGATGGTTTCGGAATCGACGTGATCGATCTTCACGCGCACATGGTTGCGCATGCCGGCGTGGCGCAGTGCCTCGTTGACCGACTTGTAGCTGTCCGACAGGTCCACGTACTTGCCGACCATGGCAATGGTGACTTCGCCTTGGGGGTGCTCGGTTTCGTACACCAGGTCGTCCCAGCGCTTGAGGCTGGTGGGCGGGGTGTTCAGGCGCAGCTTGTCGCAGATCAGGCCGTCGAGGCCCTGTTCGTGCAGCATGCGCGGCACCTTGTAGATGGTGTCCACGTCCCACATGCTGATCACGCCCCATTCGGGCACGTTGGTGAACAGCGAGATTTTGGCGCGCTCTTCTTCGGGAATGCGGCGGTCGGCGCGGCACAGCAGGGCGTCGGCCTGGATGCCGATTTCGCGCAGCTTTTGCACCGTGTGCTGGGTGGGCTTGGTCTTGAGCTCGCCCGCTGCCGCAATCCAGGGCAGGTAGGTCAGGTGCACAAAGGCGGCGTTGTTGGGGCCCATGCGCAGGCTCATCTGGCGCACTGCTTCAAGGAACGGCAGCGATTCGATGTCGCCGACCGTGCCGCCGATCTCCACAATGGCCACGTCCACGGCGTCGGGGGTGCCGATGCCTGCACCGCGCTTGATGAATTCCTGGATTTCGTTGGTGACATGGGGAATGACCTGCACGGTCTTGCCCAGATAGTCGCCGCGGCGCTCCTTCTCCAATACGGACTGGTAAATCTTGCCCGTGGTGAAGTTATTGGTTTTCTTCATGCGCGTTTCGATGAAACGCTCGTAGTGGCCCAGGTCCAAATCGGTTTCTGCGCCGTCGTCGGTCACAAAAACCTCGCCGTGCTGAAACGGCGACATGGTGCCCGGATCTACGTTGATGTAGGGGTCAAGCTTGATGAGGGTGACTTTGAGGCCCCGCGATTCGAGGATCGCGGCAAGGGAGGCTGAGGCGATTCCCTTACCGAGGGAAGACACCACACCGCCGGTGACGAAGACAAATTTGGTCATGTCTGAAGGGGGCCTCTCGCGAGAGGTCTCCTGGTGGTGGGAAATCGGGATTATAGATGGCGCCCCGGCGACACCCGGCTGGCAGGGTCACCCCCGTCTGCTAAATTCGCGCCATGAATGAGCTTGCTGGCAAACACATTGTTCTGGGTCTGAGTGGGGGCGTGGCTTGCTACAAGGCGGCCGATCTGTGCCGCCAGCTCATCAAGGAGGGCGCCACCGTGCAGGTGGTGATGACTGAAGCGGCTGAGCAATTCATCACGCCGGTCACCATGCAGGCCCTGTCTGGTAGGCCCGTGTATGGCTCGCAGTGGGATGCGCGCGAGCCGAACAACATGCCCCACATCAACCTGAGTCGAGACGCGCATGCGGTGCTGATTGCGCCCTGCAGCGCCGATTTCATCGCGCGGCTGGTGCAGGGGCGGGCGGATGAATTGCTGAGCCTTCTGTGCCTGGCACGTCCCGCGCAGCGTGTGCCGTTGCTCCTGGCCCCGGCCATGAACCGCGAGATGTGGGCGCACCCCGCCACCCAGCGCAATCTGGCCCAGGTGGCGCAGGATGGTGCTGTGGTGCTGGGCGTAGGCAACGGAGACCAGGCGTGTGGCGAAACGGGCGACGGCCGCATGCTGGAGCCTTTGGAGCTGCTGGACGAGTTGATCGCTTTTTTTACCCCCAAGCGATTGCTGGGTCACAAGGTACTGATCACTGCCGGGCCTACGTTTGAATCCATGGACCCGGTGCGGGGCATCACCAACCTGTCGAGCGGCAAGATGGGGTTTGCCATTGCGCGCGCGGCCCGGGAGGCGGGAGCGGACGTGACCTTGGTCGCAGGACCTGTGCATGTGCCTACCCCACGTGGCGTGCGGCGTGTGAATGTGCAGTCAGCACGGGAAATGCTGACTGCCGTGGAGCAGCGCGTACAGGCTGCAACGGTTTTTATTGCCACTGCAGCGGTTGCTGACTGGCGGCCCTCCAGTGCGTCCGCGCAAAAGATCAAGAAGGACGGTTCTGGCAACGCTCCAGCCTTGGCCTTCACAGAAAATCCGGACATCCTGGCGACCGTTGCCAAGTCTGCGCATGCCCTGGAAGGCGATCTTTTTTGTGTGGGATTTGCTGCGGAAAGCCATGATCTGCTGGCCCACGCCACGGCCAAACGCGCTCGCAAGGGCGTGCCGCTGCTGGTGGGCAACATCGGTCCTGCGGCATTTGGCCAGGACGACAATGCGTTACTACTGGTGGATGCGGATGGGCATCGCGAGTTGCCCCGCGCCTCCAAGCGCGTGCTGGCGCAGCAACTCATCGAAGAGATTGCGTTGCGGGTTCCACCGCAGCTTGCGCGAGTCGGTGAGTCAGTGCGCAATGGAGGTTCTCCATAAAGGGAGCATTTATGAAAACCGGTGCCACCAAACCTGAATGGGACACGCCGTCCGATGGCGACTTTGCAAGCTACGTGGAGCGTTTGACGGCATTGCCCCCGGAGCGCAAGGCGCCACCCACGGTGGGCCGGAGCCCGAAGGCGCCAGCCCAGCCCCCCGCAGCGGGAGGGTCATCGCCCCCATCCCAGGCTTTGCCACCTGATCTGGTCCAGGTTCTGCTGCCGCTTTTGGGCGTGCTGCGCACGGTACGCGTCGTGCTGCTTGGGTTTCTGGTGCTGCACGCCATTGCGCTATTTTTGTTCAGCCAGGGCTCGTTGCCGGGGCTGATTTTTATGGGCGCATTGTGGTGGGGGCTGGGCTGGTTGACTCGGGCGGCGCCCCACGCTCTGGGCGCCAAGGCCGCGGGTGCCCTGGCCGGTTCAGACGCATTGCAGGAGCGACTGCGGCAAGTGGCCCAGCAGCGCAAGACAGGAAAGAAAAAGCAGTGAATATAGACGTCAAAATTCTCGATCCGCGCATGGCGGACCAGTTGCCCACCTACGCCACTCCTGGCAGCGCTGGGCTTGACCTGCGGGCGTGCCTGGATGCACCGTTGACCTTGCAACCTAATGCATGGCAACTCGTTCCGACTGGTATCGCTGTGTTTATCAAAGACCCAGGGTACGCCGCATTGATCTTGCCCCGATCAGGGCTGGGTCACAAACACGGCATCGTGTTGGGTAATTTGGTGGGTTTGATCGACAGCGATTACCAGGGACAACTGATGGTGAGCGCGTGGAATCGGAGTGGTGTGGCGTTCACGCTGGAGCCCATGGAGCGGCTCGCTCAACTGGTGATCGTGCCGGTGGTGCAGGCGCAATTCAACGTCGTGACTGAATTTGCAGCCACGGAGCGGGGCGAGGGCGGCTACGGATCTACTGGCAAAGGTTGAGGGCCAGCCCCCGGTTCAGGGGCTCTGGCATCTTCCGTTGTAGGCCTTTGCTTACGTTTCGTAGGCTCTGTTACTGACGTGCAGGGGGTCTGCGGGTCTACGCTTGGAGTCCTTCATACGTTGTTCCAATCAAGGCAGTGCGTAGCGAGACAAACCATTCATTGTCCTGCGCCAGCCTTTGAATCAAGGAGATCAAAAATGCTGACTATCAACCGTTCTTCCCGCCCCTTTGCCATTGCTGGCGTGCTCGTCCTGGTCGGTTCTCTGGCCGCTTGTGGCCACAACCGTTCGGCACCCCAGCCCCAGTATTCCGGTGGCTACCAGACACCGGCCCCCGCTTACCCTTCCAACCCCGCTGGCACAGAGTACGGCCGTGTATCCAACATCGAAGTGTTGCAGGGTCGCTCACAGGGGCAAACCTCGGGTGGTGGCGCCATTCTGGGCGCAGTCGTAGGCGGCGTTTTGGGTAACCAAGTCGGCAAGGGCTCGGGCCGCGCCGCTGCGACTGCGGTGGGCGTTCTGGGGGGCGCTGTAGCAGGCAATGCCATTGAGGGGCGCAACAACAGTGGGAGCTATGCCGAGGGCTATCGTCTGTCGGTACAACTGGATCACGGTGGATACCGGGTCTATGACGTAAGCACGCCCGGCGACTTGCGCATTGGTGACCGCGTTCGCCTCTACAACGGTCAGATCTCGCGCCTGTAACTCAGGTGTAGCGCTTCAAGGCGCTTCGTAGCGCCAGAAATCAACGGGCACTTGAAATGCCCGCTGATTTCTAATTTTTAGTGGAGCAGCGAATTCCCTGGCGCTTGCGGTTGCACGCGAAAGAACCCGGTGCCTGCGCTGCCTCGGCCTATTTCATCCTCGGAGGCTTCGCGCACCGCCTGTACCGTCAATTGCAGCCTCAAAGCGATGCCTGCCAAGGGATGGTTTCCGTCGAGGACCACATGCTCGGGATAAATTTCGGTCACTGTGTACAAGCCGGTCCGAGGTGCATCCGGATTGCAGCCTTCCGGCAAGGCGATGCCTTCAAAGGTCATGCCTTCCTCGATCTCCACAGGGAAGAGGGTGCGGGGCTCCAAAAACAGCAATTGGTCATCAAAGTCGCCAAAGGCATCCTCTGGTTCCAGGTGCAACGCCAGCGTGGCACCGGGGCCGTGGCCTTGTAATGCTTCTTCGATTCGGGGCAGCAGGTCGTCACCGCCCACCAAGAATTCGACGGGATCGTCGAGTACATCGAGCTCTTCGCCCAGGGTGTCCTTCAGCGTCCAGGTCAGTGCGACCACACATTGTTGGGTAATTTCCATAGGAGAATTGTCGCAGTTTGACCAACGGCCCTGCAAAGGGGTGGACCTGTTCCCATGGATATTCAACAACCCCTTCCTCTTCTCGGTGGCCTGACCGCTGCGCAATTCATGCGTCGCCATTGGCAAAAGAAGCCCTTGCTGGTGCGCCAAGCGATTCCTCAGTTTGCGCCGCCAGTATTGCGCGCAGAGCTGTTTGCGTTGGCTGCCGAGGAGGCTGTGGAATCTAGACTCGTGCGGTTGGTCAAGGGCGCCTGGAAGCTGCGCCATGGCCCATTCGCCCGCCGGGCTCTGCCTGCGCTACAACAGCCTGACTGGACCTTGCTGGTGCAAGGGGTGGACCTGCACAACGACGCTGTACATGCACTGATGCAGCAGTTTCGTTTTGTCCCTGAAGCCCGGCTTGACGATCTCATGATCAGCTATGCCAGTAACGGCGGGGGTGTGGGGCCGCATTTCGATAGCTACGACGTCTTTTTGCTCCAGGCCCATGGCAAGCGGCGCTGGCGCATTGGACGCCAGAAAGACCTGAGCTTGCGCGAAGACATCCCGCTCAAGGTGCTCGCGCATTTCGAGCCCGAAGAAGAGTTTGTATTAGAGCCCGGCGACATGTTGTATCTGCCCCCGCGCTATGCCCATGATGGGATTGCCGAGGGGGAATGTATGACGTACTCCATTGGTTTTCGTGCGCCAGCACGTGCTGAGCTTGCGCAGGAGCTGCTGGCGCGTCTGGCGGAAGATGCTGCGGATGATGACAACGCATTGTTGTACCGGGATGGTGGGCAGACCGCGGTGGCACAACCCGCAGCTATCCCTCTCGGCCTTCAAGATTTTGCGCGCGATGCGCTGAGCCGAGCCCTTGCGCAGCCGCTGGTCCTGGAGAGGGCGTTGGGCGAGTATCTGACAGAGCCCAAGGCCAGTGTGTGGTTCGAGCCTGGTGATGCCGGTGTGATGCTTGAAGGTGTGCGCCTGGACCGCCGCAGCCGCATGATGTACGACGCCCAGCATATTTTCATTAATGGCGAGAGCTACCGCGCGGCAGGCCGCGATGCCACGCTGATGCGGCGCTTGGCCGATGATCGGCAGCTTGCTGCGCGCGATCTGGCACGGGCAAGTGACGACGCCCTGGAACTGCTTTCGTCGTGGTGCGATGCGGGGTGGGCCCACGTGTGGAATGAATAGCTGTTACGAGGAACGCCATGACTGATCCATCCGCACCTCCCGCTGAACCTTTGGGTGTTTTGCCCACAGGGCGGTTCACCGGACGCGAAGCGTTCCAGCAACTGGTGCGCACCTCGATCGCCACAGCCGCCCGAGATGGGTGGTCGGAAATTTTCATCAGCGATGCCAATTTTCACGACTGGCCTTTGGGGGAGCGCGAGGTGGTTGATGCGCTGCAGGACTGGGCACGAAGCGGTAGGCGGTTCACGATGCTGGCTGGCGCCTACGATGATGTGATTCGTCGCCATGCACGTTTTGTGCGCTGGCGTGGAACGTGGGACCACATCATCACCTGCCGACGCAGCCCCGCGGCTGACCCGATGGACCTGCCCAGCGCCCTGTGGTCGCCGCAGTGGGTGATGCACAGGCTTGACCCTGAGCGTTGTGTAGGCGTGACCGGGGGCGAGCCCGACCGCCGCGTGCTCTTGCGCGAGACGCTCAACGAATGGGTGCGCAGCAAAAGCTCCCCGGGTTTTCCGGCCAGCACGTTGGGGTTGTAGCGGGCTTGAACGTGCTGCAAGATTTCTTGCACCATGTCAAAGCCTTGTAAACCTTTCGTCAGTGTTAGTCAGTATTGACTAAATGCCAATATAATCCGTGGTTGCGCCAAAAAGGTGCAATCCAAGTGCATCGTGCCAATGCGTACAGGGGCTTTTTGACAAGCCTGGCGCCGTGGCTTTTCAAGATTCTGTCTGTTCAACTAGGAAAATCTCAATGAAGAACTCTCTCGTTCTGGCCGCCCTGATCGCTGCTGCTGCACTCGCCGCTTGTGGCAAGAAGGAAGAACCCGCTCCAGCACCAGCTCCCGCGCCAGTAGAAGCCCCAGCTCCAGCCGCAATGGAACCCGCAGCACCTGCCGCTTCCGATGCCGCTCCTGCTGCATCCGACGCTGCCGCTCCTGCAGCTGACGCCGCCAAGGCTGCTGCTGACGCTGCTGCTTCTGCCGCTACCGGCGCAGCTTCCGAAGCCAAGTAATTCGCTTCTGGCGGCGCCAAACTCACTTTCGGGTGGGTTTGTTGTACGTCATAAAAGCCCCGTACCTTGTCGGTCGGGGCTTTTTTTCGTCTTGTTCTGCGGAAAACGGTGGGTGAAAGCGCTTCTTGTGCGTGTGCTCAGGCCACATCGTGCCATTCTGTTCCAGAGGAGGGGCTGGCTATGAGGATTTGCGCAGCATCCCAGCTTATCGCGTTTGCCAGAGCTTGTTGCGCGAGTTCGGGGGTGTTGTTGCGAGCGCTCAGATGGGCGGCCACGATGCAGCTAAGGCCGGGGTGCATCACGGCGCGCAGAATGTCCGCGCTGGCAGCGTTGGCCAAGTGTCCAAACCTTCCGCCCACGCGGCGTTTAAGAAACGCCGGGTAGCTGGAGGCCGCGAGCAGGTCAGGGTCATGGTTGGCCTCGATCATCAGTGCATGGCAGCCTTCCAGTTGGCGCAGCACATGGTCGCTGGCATGCCCCAAATCGGTCATCACACCCAGATGCGCGCTTCCGTCTGAGCACCGCAGTTGCAGGGGCTCGCGCGCATCGTGGGGTACGGTGAATGGCTGGGCGCTGAAGGTGGTCAAGTCTATGGTTTGCATGTCGCGTGCCACACGCAGCCAGCCCCCGAGGTCGGGCGACCCCACAGCCGCATAGGTGCCCAGCACTCATCCACACGGGAATGCCATAGCGCACAGCCAGCGTTTGCGCGCAGCCCACGTGGTCGGAATGCTCGTGTGTGATGAAAATGGCGTCGAGGTCTTGGGGCAACAGGCCTGCCAGTGCCAAGCGTGCCTGCAGCTGCCGGATGCCAAAACCACAGTCGATGAGCAAGCGGCTGGTGGTGCTGCCAGAGCAGCCCTCTACGACCGTGGCGTTGCCGGTACTCCCGCTGCCGAGGCTCTTGAATCGCAGCATGGGGATGACAACGGGGTTCGAAGGGTTGCGTACCTGCCTGGGTGCCAAAGACAGTCTAGGCGGCAGGCTGAGCAGTCGGCACGGGCTCGGCCAACGCGCGGTGCGCGAGGGCGAGCCCGATGTGGGTGAGTTACTTCAGGTCGTCGGCAATCACGCGAACAATGCGCTCGGCGTTGGCAGAGGATTCGGGGGTGCCCGCCTCATTCAGCACAGACACCGTGCTGGCCTCGCCCTGGCTGCGCACAACGATGCGGTACTTCAGGGGTGGCGTGGCCGCGGATGAGCTGCTGAACAGCTTGCCGAAGAACCCTGGCTCCTTCTTGTCGGCGTTGGGTGCCACATAACGAACGAAATAGGTCCCTTCGTTGCGGTTGCGGTCTTCCACGGTGAATCCGGTGCGGTCCAGCGCCAGGCCGACGCGGCGCCATGCGCGGTCAAAGCCTTCATCCATCTGCACCACTGGAACGTTGTTCACGCTGGCAATCCGGGCCGACTGGGCGCGGGGCGCTGGCGCTGCTGCGATGGCCTTGGATTGTTCCTGGCTCACGCCGAGTTTCACCATCAGGCGGCGCAGAAACTCGGTTTCGAGTTCTGGGTCCGAGGGGCGGGGTTGCCACACGGTGTTGTCTTTGGTGGCGGTGCCATACACCTCGACCATGCCGCGGTGGCTGATGTAGATTTCTGTGCCGCCGCTGGCGTTGCGCTCCAGGCGCGTGCGGAACTTGTCGCGTTCGCCGGTCGAATACAGGGAGTCGAGAAGCTTGCCCAGTGCCGAACGGATGAAATCCTGTGGCAGCTTGGCGCGGTTTTCGGCCCAGTCGGTTTCCATGATGCCGACGTTGGCGTCAGCCTGGGCCAAGTTGAAGCCGCTTTCTTGCCAGAAGTCGCGCACGGGCTCCCACAGTTTGTCGGCGGGGCGGTTGACCACCAGCCAGCGCTGGTTGCCGTCGCGTTCGATGCGCACATCACCCAGCGCCAGCGCTGCCGCATTGGCGGTGCCCGAAGACTGCGCAGCCTGCCCGGCCTGCATGGCGGCGGCTGAGACGGAGGTGCCGGGGATGGCGTAGCGGGAGTCGCGCGACAGCTGGGTCAGGTCTGGAGGGACTTCCAGCGTCGAGCCCTTGGCGGCGCTCTTGTAGTCGATCTTGTCGCCTTCGAGGGCAGCGCAGGCAGACAGGGCCATGGCAAGGGCCAGCAGGCTGAGGCGGGTGGTAGCAGCTTTCACGCGGAAATCCTTGGGAAATGTCTCAGGGGGAGCGGGCGCAGAGCCCGGATTAGATCAGACCGCTGTTGCGCAGCGCAGATTCGACCACCGCTTCGTTGCCGCTGGACAGCGGCGTCATGGGCAGGCGCATGGTGCCGCCACACAGGCCCATGCGGGCCATGGCCCACTTGACGGGGATGGGATTGGCTTCGACAAACAGATTTTTGTGCACTGGCATCAGCTGGAACTGGATCTGCATGGCGCGCTGTACATCGCCCGCCAGCGCGGCCACGCACAACTCGTGCATCAGGCGCGGCGCGACGTTGGCCGTCACGCTGATGTTGCCGTGGCCACCGCACAGCATCAGTGCCACCGCAGTCGGGTCGTCGCCCGAATACACGGCAAAGCTCTTGGGGACATCGCGGATCAGCCACTGGGCACGTTCGATGTTGCCGGTGGCTTCCTTGATGCCGATGATGCCGGGCACCTGGGCCAGGCGCAGCACGGTGTCGTGCAGCATGTCGGCCACCGAGCGGCCGGGCACGTTGTACAGCACAATGGGCAGGTCGCCCGTGGCTTCGGCAATCGCCTTGAAGTGCTGGTACTGGCCTTCTTGCGTGGGCTTGTTGTAGTAGGGCACCACCTGCAATTGGCTGTCGGCACCCACGCCGCGCGCGAACTTGGCCAGTTCGATGGCCTCGGCGGTGGAGTTGGCGCCGCAGCCGGCCATGATGGGCACGCGCTTGGCCGATTGCTCCACGGCCACGCGGATGATCTCGCAGTGCTCTTCGACGTTGACGGTGGGCGATTCGCCTGTGGTGCCCACCACGCCAATGCAGTCGGTGCCTTCGGCAATGTGCCAGTCGATCAGTTTGCGCAGGGCTGGGTAGTCCACGCTACCGTCCTCGTGCATAGGTGTGACGAGGGCAACGATGCTGCCGGTGAGGGCGACGGAAGAAGATGTCATGTCCGCAGTGGTAAACGGTAAAAGGGCATTCTAACTAGGCGGCCCAGGCAAAAGATGTCGTGAGGGTCCGCCAGGCTGCGGGAGTTCCCGCACGGCCGTGATGCGTTGCACGAAGCGATCGGGGTTTTGCAGAAAGCCCTCTTCGTAAGCCACCACCCGCAAACCCGCGCAGGCTTCCATCAATTCACCAGGCTGCAGCAGAAACTCCGGTCGCGGCAGGGCGCCCCACGGTTTCGTTGCCTTGGGCAAAGGTTTCATAAATCAGCACGCCGCCTGGCGCCACGCTGCCCACAATGACGGGCAGCAAGGGGCGCCACAGGTAGTTGGTGACCACCACGGCGCCAAACTGGCGCCCCGCCAGGGGCCAGGGGCCGTTTTCGATGTCGGCGAGGACCAGCTCGCCCAGCCCTTCGCAGGCGGCCAAGGCTTCGGCTGATCGGTCCACGCCCACCACGTGGTGGCCCAGGCCGCGCAGCCAGCGCAGATGCCGCCCCGCGCCACACGCGACATCCAGGGCCGTACTGCCCGGAGCGATCAAGTGCGACCAGCGGCAAACCCACTCGGAAGGCGCTTCAGTACCGTGCATATTGCTATATTAATAATAGCTGATAGCGCTTATTGGATAAGCGCTAGAGGCCAAAAACACTTAAAAAAACCAGGCAGAGGTCAGAAGCACGACCACACCTGGTCGGCCACCATCACCATGAAGTCCGGCACGGTGTACATGCCGAACACCGCCAGGCACGCCAGCACTGCCCCTGTCCATGCGAGCCAGCGCAGGGCAGGTCGTACCGAGGGGGCGGGGTGGGCGGAAGTGACGTTCATGGCGGACCGGTTCAGCAGTGGGTGCGTGGGGTGTCGTCAGGCGGGTTGGGGTGCATGGCGCTGGATGGGGCTTTCCTTGACCGGCAGGTTCACCAAGCCAGCAAACACACCCAGACCGATGGCGATGTACCAGACGATATCGTAGCTGCCGGTGGCGTCATACAGATAACCGCCCAGCCACACGCCCAGGAAGCTGCCGATCTGGTGGCTGAAGAACACAAAGCCGCCCAGCATCGACAAATGCTGCACCCCGAAGATCTGTGCGATGGTGGCATTGGTCGGCGGAATGGTGGACAGCCACAGGGTGCCCATCACGGCCGAGAACACATAGACCGACAGTGGTGACAGCGGCACGATGAGGAACACGCTGATGGCGATGGCCCGCGCGAAATAGATGAACGCGAGGATGAACCGCTTCGGCACCCGTTGCCCCAGCGTGCCCGCGATGTAGGTGCCAAAAACGTTGAACAGCCCGATCAGCGCCAGCGCGTAACTGGCCACTTGCGGCGACAGGCCGTTGTCCTTCAAGTAACTGGGCATGTGCACGCCGATGAAAACCACCTGGAACCCGCACACAAAGTAACCCGCCATCAGCAGGTTGAAACTGGGGTAACGGAACGCCTCGCCCAGCGCCTGCACGATGGTTTGTTCGCGTTTGACGGGAGCAGTACCCTTGAACCCCGGCTCGCGCAGACCAAATGCCAGCGGCACGATGAGCAGCACCATCAACGACAGCGCCAACAGCGCTTGTTGCCAGCCCAGCCCGGCAATCAACCAGCCCTCCACCGGCACCATCAAGAACTGGCCGAAGGAGCCCGCCGCTGCTGCCACCCCCATGGCCCACGACCGGCGCTCGGGCGCAATCTGCCGCCCCAGAACGCCGTAGATCACTGCGTAGGTGGTGCCAGCCTGTGCGGCACCAATCAGCACGCCCGCCGTCAGGGCAAACAGGATGGGCGTGGTCGACAGTGCCATGCCCGCCAGGCCCAGGCCGTACAGCACGGCACCGCCCATCAGCACGCGGAACGCACCGAACCGGTCGGCCACCATGCCCGCAAAAATTCCGATCAGGCCCCAGGACAGGTTCTGGATGGCGATGGCCAGTGCGAAGGACTGGCGTGTCCAGCCCATCTCCTGCGTGATGGGCAGCAGCCACAGCCCGAACCCGTGGCGAATGCCCATGGACAGGGTCACGATGGCTGCACCACAGGCGAGCACCTGGAACATGGACAGTTTGGGCGTATTCATATGCATGCGCAGGAATGTAGCCAGATTGGGCGAAACCTGCTGATACACCTGGCACCAATACAGTTGGCAGCAGGGGCAGGGGTGAACTGGTTTTATATCCAGCTATTGCAGCGCTGCCGCACTACAATCCGCCGCTATGTCTGCCAAACCGTCCTCTGCTTCTGCCAGCGAATATTCCGAAGGCTCGATCCGCGTGCTCAAGGGTCTGGAGCCCGTCAAGCAACGCCCGGGTATGTACACCCGCACTGACAACCCGCTGCACATCATCCAGGAAGTGCTGGACAACGCGGCCGACGAAGCCCTGGCCGGGCTACGGCAAGAAGATTCGAGTCACGCTGCATGTCGATGGATCGGTCAGCGTGGAAGACGATGGCCGGGGCATTCCCTTCGGCATGCACCCTGAAGAAGGCGCCCCGGTGATCGAGCTGGTGTTCACCCGCCTGCACGCGGGTGGCAAGTTCGACAAGGGCAAGGGCGGCGCCTACAGCTTCTCGGGCGGCCTGCACGGCGTCGGTGTGTCCGTCACCAATGCGCTGGCCACCCGGCTGGAAGCCACCAGCTACCGCGAAGGCAAGGCGGCGCGCCTGGTGTTCTCGGCGGGCGACGTGATCGAACCCCTGGTGGCCCGGCCCCTGGAGGCAGGCGAGCGCAAGCAGGGCACCTCGGTGCGCGTCTGGCCCGACGCCAAGTATTTCGAGTCGAGCGCGCTGCCCATGGGCGAGCTCACCCACCTGCTGCGCAGCAAGGCGGTGCTGATGCCGGGCGTGACGGTCGCGCTCGTCAACGAGAAAACCCGCGACACGCAAACCTGGCAGTACAAGGGTGGCCTGCGCGACTACCTGATGCAGACGCTCAACGGCGACCCGGTGATCCCGCTGTTTGAAGGCGAAGGTTTTGCCGACCGCAACAACGAAAGTTTTGCCGAAGGCGAGGGCGCATCGTGGTGCGTGGCCTTCACCGAAGACGGCCAGCCCGTGCGCGAAAGCTATGTCAACCTGATCCCCACCAGCGCGGGCGGCACGCACGAAAGCGGCCTGCGCGACGGCCTGTTCAACGCGGTCAAGAGCTTTATCGAACTGCACAGCCTGCTGCCCAAGGGCGTGAAGCTGCTGCCCGAGGACGTGTTTGCGCGCGCCAGCTATGTGCTCAGTCGCCAAGGTGCTGGACCCGCAGTTCCAGGGCCAGATCAAGGAGCGCCTGAACTCGCGCGACGCGGTGCGCCTGGTCAGCGGCTTTGTGCGCCCCGCGCTCGAGCTGTGGCTTAACCAGCACGTGGACTACGGCAAGAAGCTGGCCGAACTGGCCATCAAGGCCGCGCAAACCCGCCAGAAGGCCGGTCAGAAGGTCGAAAAGCGCAAGGGCTCGGGCGTGGCCGTGTTGCCCGGCAAGCTCACCGACTGCGAAAGCAAGGACATCGCCCACAACGAGGTGTTCCTGGTCGAGGGCGATTCGGCCGGTGGCAGCGCCAAGATGGGCCGCGACAAGGAAAGCCAGGCCATCCTGCCGCTGCGCGGCAAGGTGCTCAACACCTGGGAGGTGGAGCGTGACCGCCTGTTTGCCAACAACGAAATCCACGACATCTCGGTGGCCATCGGCGTAGACCCGCACGGCCCCAACGACACGCCGGATTTGAGCGGCCTGCGCTACGGCAAGGTTTGCATCTTGAGTGACGCCGATGTGGACGGCTCGCACATCCAGGTGCTGCTGCTCACGCTGTTCTTCCGCCATTTCCCCAAGCTCATCGAGACGGGCCACATCTACGTGGCGCGCCCGCCGCTGTTCCGCGTGGACGTGCCTGCGCGGGGCAAGAAACCCGCTGCCAAGATGTATGCGCTGGACGATGGAGAGCTGACCGCCATTCTCGACAAGTGCGCCAAGGATGGCGTGGCTAAAGAGAAGTGCCAGATCAGCCGTTTCAAGGGCCTGGGCGAGATGAACGCCGAGCAGCTGTGGGAAACCACGCTCAACCCCGACACGCGCCGCCTGCTGCCCGTGCAGCTGGGTGACATGGACTTTGCTGGCACCGAGATGCTGATCACCAAGCTCATGGGCAAGGGCGAAGCCGCCTCGCGGCGCGAGCTGATGGAACTCCACGGTGATTCGGTTGAGATCGATATCTGACGGCATCGCCACAGCCGTCCGGTGTTTATGATGAAAACTTTGAATAAAAACAGGGCTTTGCGCTTTTCTGTATTGGGTTGTTTGCTATTTTTATTGCAGCAGACCGCCCTTGCAGACTTGTGGGCCCACGTGGACGCCCGGGGTGTCACGCACTTCGCGTCCGAACAGGTGGATGACCGGTACCAGTTGTTCTTTCGGGGCAACGACTTTGACTCCACCCGCGATGTGCCCGTCAGCACAGCGCCCATGCCCTATGCGTTGCCCGCTGCGGGCGCGCGCCTCCTTGCCTTTTTTGATATTGCGCCCGGCTACAAACGGGTAAAACACCACCTGCGCGCTGCATCCGCCCAACATGGTGTGGACTACGAACTGCTGCAGGCCGTGATTGCCGCCGAGTCCGGTTTTGACGCCACGGCCGTGTCGCCCAAAGGCGCGGTGGGCCTTATGCAGGTGATGCCCGCTACGGCGAGCCGGTTTGGCGTCAGCGGCGACGCCAAACGCACGGTGGAGCAAAAGCTGGCCGACCCTGCCGTGAACGTGCCCACCGGTACCCGTTATCTGCGCCATCTGCTCGACCTGTTCCCGGGCCGCATGGATCTGGCGGTAGCTGCCTACAACGCGGGCGAGGGTGCTGTGCAGCGTGCGGGCAACCGGATTCCGGCCTACAAGGAAACGCAGAACTACGTGCGCACCGTGCTGGGCTTGTATGCCCAGCTCAAGCCGCCCGCGCCCGTGCTGGCCCAGCGCGCTGCGCCCGGCGGCCGTGTGCGCATGGAGTTGTCGGGGGGTGCCCTGAACCGGGGCAACCTGCCGCCCGAGCGCGTCGCGCAAACGCGAAGCGCCTCCCCGAACGTGAACGAAGAACCTGTACCCAACGAATGAGCGACCAACCCACTCTCGATTTCACCACCGCAGGCGACGATGGGGGCGACTCCCTGGGCCTGGCGGGCTACGCCCAGCGCGCTTACCTTGAATACGCGCTGTCCGTCGTCAAAGGCCGTGCACTGCCCGACGTGTGCGACGGCCTCAAGCCCGTACAGCGGCGCATTCTGTATTCGATGGATCGCATGGGGCTGTCGTACAGCGGCCCCACGCGCAACGCCGCCGCCAAGCCGGTCAAAAGCGCCCGCGTGGTGGGCGATGTGCTGGGCCGGTTTCACCCGCACGGCGATCAGTCGGCCTACGACGCGCTGGTGCGCATGGCGCAGGACTTTGCCCAGCGCTACCCGCTGATCGACGGCCAGGGCAACTTCGGCAGCCGCGACGGCGACGGCGCTGCGGCCATGCGTTACACCGAGGCGCGCCTGTCGCGCATCACCAGCCTGCTGCTCGATGAGATTGACGAGGGCACGGTCGATTTCATGCCCAACTACGACGGCAGCACGGAGGAGCCGCGGCAGTTGCCCGCGCGTCTGCCGTTTGCGCTGCTCAACGGCGCCAGCGGCATTGCGGTCGGCCTGGCCACCGAGATTCCCAGCCACAACCTGCGTGAGATTGCCGACGCCTGCATTGCACTCGTCAAGACGCCGTCCATCTCCCAGGAAGAGTTGCTGGCCATCGTGCCGGGCCCGGACTACCCCGGTGGCGGCCAGATCATCAGCAGCCCCAGTGACATTGCCGACGCGTACCGCACCGGGCGGGGCAGCCTCAAGGTGCGCGCACGCTGGAAGATCGAAGACCTGGCGCGCGGCCAATGGCAGCTGGTGGTCAATGAACTGCCGCCCGGTGTGAGCACGCAGCGCGTGCTCGAAGAGATCGAAGAAATCACCAACCCCAAGGTCAAGGCCGGCAAAAAGGCGCTGAGCCAGGACCAGACCCAGCTCAAGGCCAGCATCTTGGCGGTGCTGGATGTCGTGCGGGACGAGTCGAGCAAGGACGCACCTGTGCGCCTGGTGTTCGAGCCCAAGACGGGCAAAACCCCGCAGCAGGAGCTGATCACCGCGCTGTTGGCACACACCAGCCTGGAATCCTCGGCCCCCATCAACCTCACCATGGTGGGGCTCGATGGCCGACCCACACAGAAGTCGCTGCGGCAAATGCTGGAAGAGTGGATTGCCTTCCGCCAGACCACCATCACGCGCCGTACACAGCACCGTCTGAACAAGGTGCTGGAGCGCATTCACATCCTCGAAGGCCGGCAGATTGTTCTGCTGAACATCGACGAGGTGATCGCCATCATCCGCCAGGCCGACGAGCCCAAGGCAGCGCTGATTGCGCGCTTCAATCTGAGCGACAGGCAGGCCGAGGACATCCTGGAAATCCGCCTGCGCCAGCTTGCGCGGCTCGAAGCCATCAAGATCGAGCAGGAACTGAAAGAACTGCGCGAAAGCCAGGGCAAGCTCGAAGACATCTTGAACAACCCCGGCTCGCTGCGCCGCACCATGGTCAAAGAGATCGAGGCCGACGCCAAGACCTTTGCAGACGCACGCCGCACGCTGATCCAGGCCGAGAAAAAGGCCGTGGCCGAAGTGAAGGTGGTGGACGAGCCCGTCACCGTGATCGTTTCGCAAAAAGGCTGGGTGCGCGCGCGCACGGGCCACGGGCACGAGGCGGCCAGCTTTGCCTTCAAGGCGGGCGATGGGTTGTACGGCACGTTCGAGTGCCGCACGGTCGATACCTTGCTGGCCTTTGGCAGCAACGGCCGCGTGTACTCGGTGGCCGTGTCGCTGCTGCCCGGCGCGCGTGGTGACGGCCAGCCCGTGACCACGCTCATCGAGCTCGAATCGGGCACGCAGCTGCTGCACTACTTTGCGGGCCCGGCCAACGCCACCCTGTTGTTGTCCAACTCGGGCGGCTACGGCTTTCTGGCGGCGGTGGAGAACATGGTCTCGCGCCAGAAGGGCGGCAAGGCCTTCCTCACTTTGGGCGAAGGCGAAACCGTGTGTGTGCCGTCGCACGCCGCGGGCACCACGGGCAGCAAGCCGGTGCTGCCAGCCACGCATGTGGCTTGCGCGTCCACCGGCGGGCGCATTCTTACGTTCGAGATTACCGAGCTGAAGACCATGGCCAATGGCGGCCGGGGGCTGATGCTGATCGACCTGGAAGACAAGGACCAGCTGGCGGGTGCCGCGGCCTACACGCGCAGCATTCGCCTGGATGGCATCGGCCGGGGCGGCAAACAGCGCGATGAGACGCTGGAGATTCGCAGCCTGAACAATGCCCGCGCCGCACGCGGCCGCAAGGGCAAGGCGGCGGACCTGGGCTTCAAGCCCAATGCAGTGACGCGGGTGGAGTAAGAGCGTGTTCGAACCCTTCGGGCAAGGTACTTGTGCAGCTCAAAAAAGACGTTGAGCAGGCTTTAAGTCATGCCGCGCTCACCCACGCTGGATGAGCTGCGCCGCTACGCGATTGCGCGCAGCCTGTTCAAACCCCTGACGTTGCCCGCTGCAATCCGCAAGCTGGGCTTTGTGCAGGCCGACCCGATGCGGGCGCCCGCGCGGGCGCAGGACCTGATCTTGCGGCTGCGGGTGCGCGACTACCGCGCCGGTGACCTGGAGCGCCGCTACGAGCGGCTGGGCATCGAGGAAGAATCTTTCGTCAACTACGGCTTCGTGTCGCGCGAGATGCTGGCGCTGCTGCACCCGCGCACGCCGCGCAGACCCTGGGATGCCGCCACCACCGAGCGTGCGCGCGAGGTGCTGGCGTTTGTGCAGGAGCGGGGCGTAGTGCACCCGCGCGAGGTGAGCGACGCGTTTGCGCACCACGGCCGCGTGGCGGGCGCCTGGGGTGGGGAGCTGAACGCCAGCACCCGCCTGCTGGACGCCATGCACCACCACGGCTGGCTGCGGGTGTGCCGCCGCGAATCGGGCACCCGGGTCTACGCTCCGATGGAGCATTCCGAGCAGGATGCGAGCCCCGCCGCGCGCATGGCGCGCGCCGAAGCACTGGTGGATCGCATCGTGGCGCTGTATGCCCCGTTGCCCGCCCCCAGCCTGGGCTATCTGGTCACATTGCTTCGCTACGGCGCGCCTCAGCTGGCGTCCGAGGCGCGTGCGGTGGCCAAAGCTGCGCGTTCGCGCTTTGGCCATGCGGTGGTCGATGGAACGACCTGGTTCTGGCCCGCACACGAAAACCCGGCTTCGCGCCGCCATCAGCCGGATGAAGACATGCGGCTGCTGGCGCCGTTCGATCCCGTGGTCTGGGACCGTCGCCGCTTCGAGATGCTCTGGGGTTGGGCGTACCGGTTTGAGGCATATGTGCCCGCCCCCAGGCGCACCATGGGCCACTACGCTCTGCCGGTGCTATGGGGCGAACAAATGGTGGGCTGGGCCAACCTGCGCGTGGAGCGCGGGCAACTGCGGCATGAGCTGGGATTTGTGGCAGGCCGCCCACCACGCGATGCGGGTTTTCGGCGCGCGCTGGATGAGGAGCTGGCGCGTTTTCAGGCCTTTCTGGGCACCGCAGCCTGACGACCCACTGCCGCGCGCGGGTCAACGCTTCAGCATTTGCCCGCGGCTTTGCTCAGCGCGTTGCAGGAGGCCGAAGCGGCAGCAGGCGCAGCACCCTTGCCGACCATGGCCGTGCAGATGGCATCCGAATTGGGCGTTTGCCCGAACGACATGGCTTTCTGAAAACCCGTGGCCGAGTACATGTAGCACTGGTAGGTGGCGCCGTCAGTGGTTTTTGCGGTGTAGTTGATGCGCCCGCCGGTCTCTGTGCTTTTGTTGGAGATGGTGAAAGCACCCACTTGGCGGCCGATGGCCACAGAGGTGCGTTGTTCCAGGCCCTCCTGGCTGATCGTGGCGGCGCAGCCGGACAGGCCCAGTGCGATCAGGACGGTGGCGCCCAGCAGGGGGCGGGGGAGATGCTTGCGAGAAGTCATGGAATCGTGGGCCTTCGTTCATTGGATGCAGGGATGCAGGCCAGTGTGATGTCTGCGTTGCTGCGCGTGAACCCGACCGAGGTAGGGTGTGGGCGGAGCGAAAAATGTGAGTCAATTCCCGGCAAATTTCGCAGCAAGACCCCCTGATCGGAGCCATTTCAAGACAGACACTGCAAGTTGGAAGCGCGCCGCCACCCGTCCCAGGGGGCGGGCGGCGGGCTGGGTGTGGGCAGGGCAGACCCTGATGTGCTGTGGCAGAGTTTGTGCAATCGTGAAAAAGCGCGCAACATCTGTACACAAACACAACGCTTCAGGAGATAACCATGCCCAAGCACCTTCGGATGGCTCACAAGCTCTGGCTGGCGGTGATTTTTATCGTGGTCATGCTTGTGGCGGTGGTGGGCTTTGCGGCCTACCGGTCTGCCCAAGTGCAGGCCCAGGCCGATGCAGTGACCAAAGAAATGGAGCAGCGGGTGCAGGCGGCGTTGCGCTGGTCTGGCCTCACAGAAACCAATGCCGCCAGAACCCAGGCCCTTATCGTGAGCAGCGACCCGGCCGTGGAGGCAGAGTTCAAGGACGTGATCACGGCCACATCGGCGCAGATCAGCCAGGTGCAAAAATCGCTGGAGTCCATGGCCTTGTCCGAGGCAGATAAACAGCAAATGGCCAAGATTGCCGCTGCGCGCAAAACCATGATCGATCTGCGCGGCGAGGCCCGCAAGCTCAAGAGCGACGGCCAACAAGACCAGGCCGTGACGCTGATCAGCCAGAAGTACAACCCCTCGGTGACTGCCTACACCACCACGCTGCGCGATTTTGTGCAGCAGCAGCAGCAGGGCGCGGAGGCGGTGCAAAGGCAGATGGCGGCAGAGCGCATGTTCACCGTCAAGATTGCCGCCGCAGCGGTAGGCCTGCTGTTGCTGGCCATCATTGTGGGCGCGTACTACCTGATCGGCAGCATTCAGCGACCGCTGGAGCAGGCCAACGGGCTGGCTGAGCGCATTGCGGGCGGCGACCTGAGCATGCAGGAGTCGGTGACCCGGGGTGATGAGTTTGGCGACCTGCTGCGCTCGCTTTACACCATGAGCAATGCCCTGGGCCGCATGGTGCACCAGGTGCGGCAGAGCACCGATAGCATCGCCATCGCCAGTGCCGAGATCGCCACGGGCAACCACGATCTGTCGGCCCGCACCGAGCAAACGTCCAGCAACCTGCAAGAGACAGCTGCCGCCATGGAGCAGTTCACCAGCACCATCCAGCAAAGTGCGGGCAGTGCCCAGCAGGCCAGCACGCTGGCGGTGGGCGCCACCGGCGTGGCACGCCGGGGTGGCGATGTGGTGACCCAGGTGGTGGCCACCATGGAAGACATCAACCACAGCAGCAAGAAGATCTCGGACATCATCGGTGTGATTGACGGCATTGCGTTTCAGACCAACATCCTCGCGCTGAACGCCGCGGTGGAAGCCGCACGGGCAGGTGAGCAGGGCCGGGGGTTTGCGGTGGTGGCGTCGGAGGTGCGCAGCCTTGCGCAGCGCAGTGCGGAGGCCGCCAAAGAGATCAAGCAGCTCATCAGCGCGTCGGTCGAAAAGGTGGAGACTGGATCGCGGCTGGTGTCTGATGCCGGTGCCACCATGACCGACATCGTGCAGTCCGTGCAGAAGGTGACCGACATGATCAGCGAGATCACCGCTGCATCGTCCGAGCAAAGCCAGGGCATCTCGCAGGTCAACCAGGCCATTGGCAACCTGGACCAGATGACACAGCAAAACGCTGCGCTGGTCGAAGAGAGTGCCGCCGCCGCACAAAGCCTGCGGGAGCAGGCCGATCAATTGGCGCAGGTGGTGTCGATGTTCAAGGTCAACGCCGCCAGCTACGGGCCAGCCCAGGCTGCCATTGGTGCGGCGCGGGCTACAGCTGCCATGCAAAAACCCGCTGCGGCCAAGGCGGCCGCAGCGACTGCGGCGCCTCGCATCGCCTCACCGCGCCCGGCCGCGGCGCAGGCACCTGCCAAGACCGCTGCGGGTGCCCCCCGCAAGGCGGCGGCATCGCAGGGTGCCGAGGAGGATTGGGAAAGCTTTTAAATGCTACGTTTTTGATAGCTACTTGCGCTAGATTCTTTTGGGGTTCAGGTTATTTTTTATCTGAAACCTTTATTTATCAAGCGCTAGTAGCTCACTAATTGATAGCTTGACTTGCGTGCCGTTGTGGGGCCAATAGCTGCGCGCCCTACACGCGGCGGCCACTTTCAGCAGGCGCCGCACTGCGTCTTTGGGGTTAGCCCAATTCGGCGATCAGCTCAATCTCTACACACGCGCCCATGGGGATCTGTGCCACGCCAAATGCGCTGCGGGCATGCACGCCCTTGTCGCCAAAGACCTGGCCGAACAGCTCGCTGGCGCCGTTGGTCACCAGATGCTGCTCGGTGAAATCGCCGGTGGAGTTGACGAGGCTCATCACCTTGACGATGCGCTTGACGCGGTTCAGGTCGCCGCCGCAGGCCGCTTGCAGCGTGCCCATCAGGTCGATGGCCACGGCGCGGGCGGCAGCCTTGCCTTCTTCGGTGCCGATGTCGCGGCCAAACTGAGCGGCCCAAGGCTTGCCGTCTTTGCGGGCGATGTGGCCGGAGAGGAACACCAGGTTGCCCGTCTGCACATACGGCACGTAGGCGGCAGCAGGCACCGAGACGGGGGGCAGGGTGATGTTGAGTTCTGTCAGCTTGTCGTAAACGCTCATGGTTTTCCTCGGTGTGAAGTGAAGTGAAGCAAAGGGTTGGGGTGTTGTGGGCGCCAGGTTTTCTTGCCACCACGTTCGGCCACGGGGGCGGCGCCCGATTCATCGCCGCCAGTGTTACACAGCCAGTGCGCGCCATGGCCCCGCAATCGCGGTGGCGCCGCATTAGCATCAGCCCATGCCCGCCATAAGCGCCTCTAATGCTGCTTCTTCCTCTTCCGCGCATCCGATGGATGCGGGGGATCTGGAGGGCGTGGGCGCAACTGTGGCGCATGAGTCTGTGTCTAAGTCTGCCAGTGCACGGGTGTCCGCGCCGCTCTGGCGGGTGCCTGCCGTGCTGCTGGGGGTGGTGGTGGGCGCTGCGATTCAGCTGCAGCAACCCGTGCTTTGGGCGGCTGGTGTTTACGCGGCCTTGATGCTGACAGCGGCGCTGGTGGTGGGGTGTGCACTGGTCATCACGCGCCGCCGCCGCGTGGGGTGGTGGACCTGGCCGCGCTGGGCAACCCTGGCGTGGATCGGCAGCGTTGCCGCACTGGCCATGTTTGCACTGTGTGGTTTGCGCGCCGCCAGCTATGCAGAGCGGGCGCTGAACCCTGCGCTGGAGGGGCAAGACATCCGCGTGACGGGCGTGGTGGTTGCCATGCCGCAGGCCAACGAGGCCGGAACACGGTTGCGCATTCGCGTGCAGTCTGCGCGCTTGAATGGCGAGCCCGTGCGCTTGCCGCCTCTGGTGGATGTGGCGTGGTACGGCGGCGCGTTTCGCGATGCGGCGGGCGTTGCCGACCTGCAGCTCAAGCCCCCGGCACTGCGCGCGGGGGAACGCTGGGAGATGACGGTGCGCCTGAAAGCGCCTCACGGCCTGCGCAACCCGCACGGGTTTGACTACGAACTCTGGATGTGGGAGCAGGGCGTACAGGCCACCGGCTATGTGCGCGTGGGGCCCAAGGACGAAGCGCCGGTGCGCCTGGCCGCCACCTGGCAACATCCGGTGGAGCAGGCCCGCCAGTCGGTGCGCGATGCCATTCAGGACCGGCTGGTGCACGGGGCGGACGACGCGGACCCGTCCCGGGCGCGCATCGCCGGAGTGATCGCAGCGCTGGTCACGGGCGACCAGCGCGCCATCGACCGCGCGGACTGGGATGTGTTCCGCGCGACAGGGGTTGCGCACCTCGTCGCAATTTCCGGTTTGCACATTACCTTGTTTGCGTGGCTGGCCACCTTGGTGGTGGGCGCGCTGTGGCGCCGGTCGGTGCGGTTGTGTCTGGCGGTGCCCGCGCCGTCGGCCGGCTTGGTGGCCGGGGTGGTTCTGGCGGCGGGCTACGCGCTGTTTAGCGGCTGGGGCGTGCCCGCACAGCGCACGGTGATCATGCTGGCCACGGTGGCGCTGCTGCAGCTCAGCGGGCGCCGCTGGCCCTGGCCGCAGGTCTGGCTGCTGGCTTGCGCGGCCGTGGTGCTGGTGGACCCTTGGGCCCTGGCGCAGGCGGGGTTCTGGTTGAGTTTTGTGGCGGTGGGTATTCTGTTTGCTACCAATCCGATAGCTGCTAGCGCTTATCAGAACAAGCGCTAGAGGCCGTTTTTATGCATTATTGAGAGAGCAATGGGTGGTGACGCTGGCACTCTCGCCGCTGAGCCTGCTGTTGTTCGGGCAGGTGTCGGTGGTGGGGTTTGCGGCCAACCTGGTGGCGATTCCGTGGGTGACGCTGGTGGTCACGCCGCTGGCGTTGGCGGGGGTGTTGTGGGCGCCGCTGTGGAGCCTGGCGGCGCTGAGTTTGCAGCCTTTGACGGCCCTGTTGTACTGGCTGGCGCAGTGGCCCTGGGCGGTGGTGTTTTTGCCCGCTGCGCCGCTGTGGGCAGGCATTGCAGCCGTGGCGGGCGGCGCGCTGCTGGCCATGCGTCTGCCATGGCGATTGCGGTTGTTGGCGCTGCCGCTGCTGTGGCCTGTGCTGTGGTGGCAGCCCGCGCGGCCCGCGGTGGGCCAGTTTGAATTGCTGGCGGCAGACATCGGTCAGGGCAACGCTGTGCTGGTGCGCACGGCGACCCACACGCTGCTGTACGACGCAGGCCCGCGTTTCAGCCGCGAGAGCGATGCAGGCCACCGGGTGCTGGTGCCGCTGCTGCGGGCCCTGGGTGAGCGGGTGGACCTGCTCATGCTCAGCCACCGCGATGCAGACCACACGGGCGGTGCCGCCGCCGTGCTGCTGCAACAGCCGCAGGCAGAACTCATGGGCTCGATTGAGGCCGACAACGCGCTGCAACAACTGCGGCCCATCAAGCCCTGCGTGGCCGGCCAACGCTGGGTGTGGGACGGTGTGGCGTTTGACGTGCTGCACCCGCAAGAAGGCGACGATGCTGCCATTGCCCTGCGTCCACCCAGTCCACCTCGTCCCCCGCGGCCCAATACATTGAGTTGCGTGCTGCGCATCACAGCCGCAGGAGCGCCCGGAGCACCCGAGGCCCCCGGAGCGGTCGCTTTGCTGGCCGGTGACATCGAGGCGCCGCAGGAGCAGGCACTGCTGGCGCGCGACGTGCCACTGCGAGCCGATCTGCTGCTGGTGCCCCACCACGGCAGCAAAACCTCATCGTCAGCCCCTTTTCTGGAGTCGGTTCAGCCGCGCACAGCTTTGGTGCAGGCGGGGTATCGCAACCGTTTTGGTCACCCGGCGCCCGAGGTGCTGCAGCGCTATCAGCAGCGGGGCATTCAGGTTGTGGAGTCTTCGCGGTGTGGCGCCGCGGCTTGGGTTTCAACACAACCCGGGGCGGTGCTGTGTGAGCGCGATGTGGGCCAGCGCTACTGGCAGCACCAGATGGCCCGCGCAGCGGATGGAGCCGATGGCGTAGCGCGGTGAGGGGCTGTTGGCCGACGGTTTGTGGGCGGTGGGCGCACAACTTGCTATCCTGTTGTCAGGAGGCCCGTTCATGCAGAAATTTGATGAGATGTACGCCATGCTGCCTTTTGCTGGCAGCGATGTGCGGGAACACTACAAGCGCTATGCGCAGTGGTTGAGCAAACAGCCCCCTGACGTGATGCAGGCCCGCCGGGCCGAAGCCGAGATGATCTTCCGGCGCGTGGGCATCACCTTTGCCGTCTATGGAGCCAAGGACGAGGGCGGTGCAGGCAACGAGCGGTTGATTCCGTTTGACCTGATCCCGCGCATCATCCCGTCGCACGAGTGGTCCAGCATGCAGCAGGGCCTGGTGCAGCGGGTCACGGCGCTCAACCGCTTCATTCACGACGTCTACCACGGCCAGGACATCATCCGCGCTGGCATCGTCCCAGCGGACCTCATCCTGAACAACGCCCAGTACCGCCCTGAAATGGCCGGCGTGCAGGTGCCGCAGAACATCTACGCGCACATTGCGGGCATCGACATTGTGCGTGCCCCCAACGACAAGGGCGAGGGCGAGTACTACGTGCTGGAAGACAACCTGCGCGTGCCCAGCGGCGTGAGCTACATGCTCGAAAACCGCAAGATGATGATGCGGCTGTTCCCCGAGCTGTTCAGCCAGCACAAGGTGGCGCCTGTGGCCCACTACCCCGACATGCTGCTCGAAACCCTGCGCGCCAGCGCGCCCGCCACGGCCGACGAGCCCACGGTGGTGGTGCTGACGCCCGGCATGCACAACAGCGCGTACTTCGAACACGCCTTCCTGGCCCAGCAGATGGGCGTGGAGCTGGTCGAAGGCCAGGACCTCGTGGTCAAGGACAAGTTTGTGTACATGCGCACCACGCGCGGCCTGCAGCGGGTGGACGTGATCTACCGCCGGGTGGACGATGATTTCCTTGACCCGCAGGTGTTCCGCCGCAACTCCACGCTGGGCTGCCATGGCCTGATGGAAGCGTACCGCGCGGGCAACATCGGCATCTGCAACGCGGTGGGCACCGGGGTGGCCGACGACAAATCCGTCTACCCCTACGTGCCCGAGATGATCCGGTTCTACCTGGGCCAGGAGCCTATTCTCAAGAACGTGCCCACCTGGATGTGCCGCAAGGACGAGGACCTGCAGCACGTGCTGGCCAACCTGAAAGACCTGGTGGTGAAAGAGGTGCACGGTGCGGGGGGCTACGGCATGCTGATTGGCCCCGCAGCCACGAAGGCAGAGATTGAAGACTTCCGCCGTGCACTGTTGGCTAACCCCGCGGGTTACATCGCCCAGCCCACGCTCAGCCTCTCCAGTTGCCCCACCTATGTCGACAGCGGCATCGCCCCGCGCCACATCGACCTGCGCCCCTTCGTCCTGAGTGGGCGTGAAGTGCAGATGGCTGCCGGTGGCCTGACGCGCGTGGCGCTGCAGGAGGGTTCACTGGTGGTGAATTCATCGCAAGGCGGCGGCACCAAAGACACCTGGGTGCTGGGCGAAGCCGCTGCCAAAGCCCCGCCAAAGGCGGTGCAAACCCAGTCGCAATCCCAATCTCAGTCGCAAAGCCAAACGCAAGGGAGCCTCTGAGTATGCTGAGCCGCACCGCCGACCATTTGTTCTGGATGTCCCGCTACACAGAGCGGGCAGAAAAGCCCCATGCAGTGGGGCTTTCGATACAACACTGCGTGCGTGCGCAGCACGCGCGGGGTTCTCTGCCCTGTTCGATCAAGGAGGCCGCATGCTGAGCCGCACCGCCGACCACCTGTTCTGGATGTCCCGATACACAGAGCGGGCAGAAAAGCCCCATATAGGGGGGCTTTCGACACAACACTGCGTGCGTGCGCAGCACGCGCGGGGTTCTCTGCCCTGTTCGATCAAGGAGGCCGCATGCTGAGCCGCACCGCCGACCACCTGTTCTGGATGTCCCGATACACAGAGCGGGCAGAGAACACCGCAAGGATGCTGAATGTCAGCTACGAAACATCCCTGCTGCCACAGGCCGCTGAAGTGGAACAAACCGGCTGGGAAGGCCTGCTGTCCATCAGTGAGCTGATCCCCGCCTACACCGCCAAACATGGAGAAGTGACGCCCGCCCGGGTGCTGGAGTTCATGGTGCACGACGGTGGCAACCCGTCGTCCATCCTGTCGTGCCTGCGCGCAGCCCGCGAGAACGCACGGGCAGTGCGGGGCGCGCTGACCACCGAAGTGTGGGAAACCCAGAACCAGACCTGGCTGGAGCTGCACCGCCAACTACAGGGTGGCGCGTTTGAGCGTGACCCGGGCCAGTTTTTTGAATGGGTGAAGTACCGTTCGCACCTGTCACGCGGGGTGGTGCTGGGCACCATGCTGCAGGACGAGGCATTTCACTTTTTGCGCATGGGCACATTTTTGGAGCGGGCCGACAACACGGCGCGTTTGCTGGATGTGAAGTTCCACGCCGTGAAGAACGATTTTTTTGGCCGCGTCAGCGAGCGCAACCAGGAAAGCGATTTCTATCACTGGAGCGCGCTTTTGCGCAGCGTCTCTGCGTTCGAGGTTTACCGCAAGGTCTACCGCGACGTGATCACGCCAGGGCGCGTGGCGGACCTGCTGATACTGCGCAGCGACATGCCGCGTTCACTGCATGCGTGTATGCGTGACGTGGTGGACAACCTGGCAGTGCTGGCCAACGAGCACTCGGGCGAAACGCGGCGAAAGGCAGGCAGGCTGCTGGCCGACCTGCAGTACGGCAGCATCGACGAGATCCTGTCGACGGGCCTGCATGCGTTTCTCACCCAGTTCCTGGACCGCGTGAACGACCTGGGTGTCGGCATCAGCCGCGACTTTTTGGTGACGGCGGGCGACTGAGCAACTGAGCGTTTGATGGCTTGACCCTGACGGACCCTTGAATGGTCCTAATTTGATAGCTATCAGCGCTTGTTGGATAAGCGCTAGAGCCTGATTTGACTGTTATTTTTGATGCAGCCAAGTCACAGGGCGTTCATTCCTGTGCGTTGCGCTTTTGGTCGCGCAGCATGAAGAGGTAGAGGCTTTCGACCTTCTCGCGCGCCCAGGGTGTCTTGCGCAGGAACTTGAGGCTGGACCCCACGCTGGGGTCGATCTGGAAACACCGGATGGGGATTTGCCTGCCCAGCTCATCCCACCCAAAATAGTCTGCCAGCGCCACCACAATCGCCTCCAGCGTCACGCCGTGCAACGGGTTGCGGGCTTGTTTGATGGGTGCTGCGTCGGAGGGCGGGGTTTCTGGAGAGCTCATGGTCTCCAGCATACCCGGGTAGCCGACGCAGTCCAGCGATCCATCATGGCGCGGTCTCCGCGTGTGGCTTAAAACTGGCACGACCCAAAGCGAGTGCACCCGTGGAACTGGCTTTGCCAGGCCACAGGGTGCGTCCCCCTCCCGCAAAGCGAGAGAGGGGGGAGACGCAAAGCGTCTCAGGGGGTGCGTTGCAAGTGCTCCTCGCGCTGAAAGAGTTCGGCGGCCCAGTCCACAAACGCGCGCACCTTGGCGCTCAGGTGGCGGTTGGGGGGGTACACCACGTACACGGGCAGCAGGGGTTGGGTCCATTCGGGCAGCAATTGCACCAGCGTGCCGTCGGCAAGATGCCGACTGGCCTGCCAGCTGGTGATCTGGCCGATGCCCAGGCCTGACACGATGGCGGTCACATAGGCATTGGCCTCGTTCACGCTGACCTGGTAGGGGCCGCTGAGATCCAGAGATTCGTCCCCTTTGCGAAACTCCAGCGGAAATTGCCGGTTGGTTTGCGGCGAAAAATAAATCACGCTGCTGTGCTTTTCTTCCACCTCCAGCGGGTGTGTTGGCGTGCCCTTGCGCGCCAGATACTCGGGCGCTGCAACGGTGATGAATTCGAGGTTGCCAATGCGCCGTGCCACCAGCGATTGATCGCTCAGTTCGCCGCCGCGAATCACGCAGTCCACGTTGTCGCTGATCAAATCTACATTGCGATCACTCACCCCCAGGTCCACCTGGATGTCCGGGTACCGCGCATGAAACTCCGCCAGGTGCGGAATGATGAGCAGCTGCGCCACCGACGTGCCCACGTCGATGCGCAAGCGACCGCGCGGGTTGGCGCGTGCGTTGGTCATGCTGGCCTCGATGTCGTCCAGATCGGTCAACAGGCGCACCGTGCGGTCGTAGTAGGCGGCCCCATCGGGCGTGACGGTGACGCGCCGTGTGGTGCGGTTGAGCAGCTTCACGCGCAGCCGCTCCTCCAGCGCCTGCACATGCTTGGTCACCGTGGCTTTGGGCAGCGAGAGCGAATCTGCTGCCCGGGTAAACGTGCCGGCCTCCACCACCCGCACGAATATGCGCATGGCCTGTATTTGGTCCATGGCTTCTCCTTGAATCTGGAACGTCAGCACCCACCAGTGGGTGCTGCGGAATTCTCACACGGCGATCACTCTGCGATTGTTGAGCTTTTGGAAACAGTGCGGTGGTGTTTAGCCTGTTTATCCCAAAGCCACAAGCCACTACATTTCATCCATCGTCAATTCAGTGGGTACATGCCATGCAGCCCGACCAGCCCTCTTCGTCTTCTTCTTCGTCACCGTCGCCCGCACCACAGCCCGTTGCCACCCTCGCCAAAGCCGCCCGTGCGCCCCAGGCTGCGGGTGCTGCACCAGCGTCAGTGTGCACCGACTCCACCATTGAGGTGGGCAAGGGGCAAGACGTAGCGGTGCGCATGTATGGCCGCAAGAAGACGGGGCAGACGTCGCCGGTGGTGGTCCACTTTCATGGCGGCGCTTTCACCACGGGTGACCTCGACAACGGCTGCACCGTTGCTTCCTTGCTGGAGAGTGTGGGTGCCGTGGTGGTCTCCGTGGCTTACCCGCTAACTCCTTTCCCGCAGCCTGTAGATACGGGTTACGACGTGCTCAAGTGGGTACATCGCAACCGCACCAAGCTGGGCGGGCAGGGCGCCTTGGTTTATCTGGCAGGCGAAGAGGCGGGTGGCAACCTGGCCGCCGCTGTGGGTCTGATGGCGCGTGACCAGTCGCACCCACCACTCGCCGGGCAGATCTTGCTCTCGCCCATGCTGGACCCGTGTGTCGGAACGGCGTCCCTGCGCGAAGCCACAGGCAATGCCACGGGTTGCAAATGGACCGAGGGCTGGCGCAATTTTCTGCGCTGTCCGCGGGATGCCGAGCACCCCTATGCCGTGCCCGGCGCCGCGCGGCGCTTGGCGGGATTGCCGCCCACCTTGATTCTGGTGGGCGACACCGATCCCATGCACGACGAAGCCCTGGCCTATGCGGCCCGGCTGGAGGCGGCGGGTCTGCAAGTCACCCGCCACGTGTTCTCCAAAACGACGCAATGGCCGGATGCCTTGCTGCAGACAGGCGGGCAATCAGAGTGCCCCTGTGCGGCAGGTGCGCAAGAGCAGTTTCGGACCTTTTTTGACGCCACCCGAAGTCCGGTGCCTTCCTGAGAAAAGCCGGGAGCCGCAGAAATTGATTGACCTCAACGTTGGTTGAGGTTTGATACTGCCGCCTTCTCGCCGGTCACCTAATTTTCAACGCTGATTTTTCCGGCCTTGCCGTGCCGGAGGGAGAAGCTTTGTCCACGCATTGCTGCACGCCGAACCCGCAGGGCAGAGACGGCGGGCAGCCGTCATTGATGTCAACGATAGATACGGAGGAAATCACACCATGAACAACCCGTTGGGCGATTCGCGCGCCCGCCGCTACGGCTGTCACAACACGCGGTGTTACCGCGTCTTCTGACGTCGGCATGGAGAGGGTCCGGTGGTGTGCTGCCAGGCCCTTGACTTTGCCACCGTGTCATTGCCGAGACTGCCCATCCGTCCACAGCCCTGCCACCTTTTGACTCCTGTCGGCGCAACGCCCGCCTACCTGGGCGTCGCAGAAAGCCTCCACCGGTTCGCTCCACAAGGGCGGCCTTAACGATTGAAATGACCATGAACTCCAATCTATTCTCCAAAAGTCGCCCTCTGGGCCTGGCCACCATCGCCACCGCTGTGACGGCCGCCGTTGCCGCCGCCATCCTCGTGTTCCAGGCGCCCGTCGCGCAGGCCGACAGCGCCCCTGCTGCGCCGCCCGCCATGCCCGTGTCCGTGGCCGCTGTGCTGCAAAAAGACATTGCCTTGTGGGACGAGTTCTCTGGCCGACTGGAAGCCGTGCAGCGTGTGGATGTGCGCCCCCGCGCTTCAGGCGCCGTGCAGGCTGTGCATTTCCGCGAAGGCTCACTGGTCAAGCAGGGTGACCTGCTGGTGACGGTGGACCCGGCCCCTTACGCTGCCGAAGTCGACCGCGCCGAAGCCCAGGTGGTAGCTGCCCAGGCCCGCGTGTCGTACACCCGCAGCGAGCTGGAACGCGCCACGCGCCTGCTCGAAGAAAAAGCCATTGCCCAGCGCGAGCACGACGAGCGCCTGAATGCCCAGCGCGAGGCCGATGCCAACCTGCGCGCCGCCCAGGCCGCGCTGCAGACCGCCAAGCTGAACCTGGGCTACACCCAGGTGCGCGCCCCGGTGTCCGGCCGTGTGGGCCGCATCGAAGTCACGGTCGGCAACCTGGTGGCTGCCGGCCCGGGCGCGCCGGTGCTGACCACGCTGGTGTCCGTGAGCCCCATCTACGCGAGCTTTGACACCGACGAGCAGATCGTGGTGAAGGCCCTGGCTGACCTGCAGAGCGGCCAGCGCGGCAACAGTGCGCGCCAGCTGATCGAGCGCATTCCTGTGCAGATGGGCACCGGCACTGCAGGCAGCACGCCCCATGTGGGCAAGTTGCAGCTGATCGACAACCAGGTCGACGCCCGGAGCGGCACCGTGCGCGTGCGCGCCGTGTTCGACAACGAAGACGGTGCCTTGATGCCCGGCCAGTTCGCCCGCATCCGCATGGGCCAGGCCCGCAACACGCAGGCGCTTGCTCATCAACGAACGTGCCGTGGGCACCGACCAGAACAAGAAGTTTGTGATGGTGGTGGGCGAGGGCAACAAGGCCGAGTACCGCGAGGTCACGCTGGGCGCGTCGATCGACGGCCTGCGCGTGGTCACCTCGGCCTGAAGGCCGGCGAGAACATCGTCGTCAACGGCCTGCAGCGCGTGCGCCCTGGCGCCGTGGTGGCACCGCAGCCTGTGCCCATGACCGCCAAGGCCGAGCTGGCCAGCGACCGCAAGGAAGCCAAGAACGCCGCCAAGTCGCCTGCTGCCTGAACCAGTGCGGCCTGAAGGAATTGAAGCCATGAATCTGTCTCGAATTTTTCATCGACCGCCCCATCTTTGCCGGGGTGCTGTCGCTGCTGATCTTCCTCGGCGGCCTGATCGCGTTGCGCGGTCTGCCGATCTCCGAATACCCTGAAGTCGCGCCGCCCTCCGTGGTGGTGCGCGCCCAGTACCCGGGCGCCAACCCCAAGGTGATCGCCGAAACCGTGGCCACGCCGCTGGAGGAATCCATCAACGGCGTGGAAGGCATGCTCTACATGGGCAGCCAGGCCACCACCGATGGCGTGATGACGCTGACCGTGACCTTCACGCTGGGCACCGACCCCGACAAGGCCCAGCAGCTGGTGCAGAACCGCGTCTCGCAGGCCGAGCCGCGCCTGCCCGAGGAGGTGCGCCGCCTGGGCGTGACCACGGTCAAGAGCGCGCCCGACATCACGATGGTGGTGCACCTGGTCTCGCCCAACGACCGCTACGACATCAACTACCTGCGCAACTACGCGGTGCTCAATGTGAAGGACCGGCTCGCCCGCATCGACGGCGTGGGCCAGGTGCAGATCTTCGGCGGTGGTGACTACTCGATGCGCGTCTGGCTCGACCCGCAGAAGGTGGCGCAGCGCGGCCTGTCGGCCAGCGACGTGGTGGCCGTCCATCCGTGGCCAGAACGTGCAGGCCGCTGCAGGCGTGGTGGGCGCATCGCCCGGCCTGCCGGGCGTGGACATGCAGCTGTCCATCAATGCGCAGGGCCGTCTGCAGACCGAGGAAGAGTTCGGCGACATCATCGTCAAGACCGGTGCCGACGGCGCCGTGACCCGCCTGCGCGACATCGCCCGTCTGGAACTGGGCGCGGCCGACTACTCGCTGCGTTCGCTGCTCAACAACAAGCCCGCCGTGGGCATGGGCGTGTTCCAGGCGCCGGGCTCCAACGCGCTGGACATCTCGGCCAACGTGCGCGCGACCATGGACGAGATCCAGAAGAACATGCCCGAAGGCGTGGAGTACCGCATTGCCTACGACCCCACGCAGTTTGTGCGCGCCTCCATCAAGTCCGTGATCCACACGCTGCTCGAAGCCATCGCGCTGGTGGTGCTGGTGGTGATTCTGTTCCTGCAGACCTGGCGCGCTTCCATCATTCCGCTGCTGGCCGTGCCGGTGTCGGTGGTGGGCACGTTTGCCGTGCTGCACCTGCTGGGCTTCTCGATCAACGCGCTGAGCCTGTTCGGCCTGGTGCTGGCCATCGGCATCGTGGTGGACGACGCCATCGTGGTGGTGGAGAACGTGGAGCGCAACATCGAGGCGGGCCTGACCCCGCGCGAGGCCACCTACCGCGCCATGCGCGAAGTGTCCGGCCCCATCATCGCGATTGCGCTGGTGCTGGTGGCGGTGTTCGTGCCGCTGGCCTTCATCAGCGGCCTCACCGGCCAGTTCTACAAGCAGTTCGCGGTGACGATTGCGATCTCGACGGTGATCTCGGCGATCAACTCGCTGACGCTGTCGCCCGCGCTGGCCGCCCTGCTGCTCAAGGGCCACGACGCGCCCAAGGACGCGCTCACGCGCGGCATGGACAAGGTGTTCGGTGGCCTGTTCCGCGGCTTCAACCGCCTGTTCCACCGCGGCTCCGAGGCCTACAGCGGCGGCGTCAAGCGCGTCATCGGCGCGCAAGGCGCTGATGTTGGTGATCTACCTGGCGCTGGTGGGTGCGACCGTCGGCCTGTTCAAGATCGGTGCCCGGCGGCTTTGTGCCCGCGCAGGACAAGCAGTACCTGATCGGCTTTGCGCAGCTGCCCGACGGCGCCACGCTGGACCGCACCGAAGACGTGATCCGCGCATGGGCGAGATCATGAAGGAGAACCCGAACGTGGAAGACGCGATTGCCTTCCCCGGCCTGTCGATCAACGGCTTTACCAACAGCTCCAACTCCGGCATCGTGTTCGCCACGCTCAAGCCCTTTGCCGAGCGCACGCGCGCCGACCAGAGCGGTGGCGCCGTGGCCGGCCAGTTGAACCAGGCGTTCGGCGGTATCCAGGACGCCTTCATCGTGATGTTCCCGCCGCCTCCGGTGGCGGGCCTGGGCACCACGGGCGGCTTCAAGCTGCAGCTCGAAGACCGCGCCTCGCTGGGCTATGAGGCGATGGATGCGTGCCGTGAAGGCCTTCATGGCCAAGGCCTACCAGACGCCCGAGCTGGCCGGTATCTTCACCAGCTGGCAGGTCAACGTGCCGCAGCTGTACGCCGACATCGACCGCACCAAGGCGCGCCAGCTCGGCGTGCCGGTGACGGACATCTTCGACACCATGCAGATCTACCTGGGCAGCCTGTACGCCAACGACTTCAACCAGTTTGGCCGCACCTACAGCGTGCGTGTGCAGGCCGATGCGGCCTACCGTGCACGGGCCGAAGACGTGGGCCTGCTCAAGGTGCGCTCCACCACGGGCGAGATGGTGCCGCTGTCGGCGCTGATGAAGGTGGAGTCCAGCTTTGGCCCCGAGCGCGCCATGCGCTACAACGGCTACCTGTCGGCTGACATCAACGGCGGCCCTGCGCCCGGCTACTCGTCGGGCCAGGCGCAGGCCGCCATCGAACGCATCGCCAAGGAGACGCTGCCCCAGGGCATCACGCTTCGAGTGGACCGAGCTGACCTACCAGGAAATCCTGGCCGGCAACTCCGCCGTGCTGGTGTTCCCGCTGGCCATCCTGCTGGTGTTCCTGGTGCTGGCCGCGCAGTACGAAAGCCTCACGCTGCCGATTGCCATCATCCTGATCGTGCCCATGGGCATCCTGGCGGCCATGACCGGGGTGTGGCTGAGCAACGGCGACAACAACGTGTTCACGCAGATCGGGCTCATCGTGCTGGTGGGGCTATCGGCCAAGAACGCCATCCTGATCGTGGAGTTTGCCCGCGAACTGGAGTTCGCAGGCCGCACGCCCGTGCAGGCCGCCATCGAGGCCAGCCGCCTGCGGCTGCGCCCCATCCTGATGACCTCGCTGGCCTTCGTGATGGGGGTGCTGCCTCTGGTGCTGTCCACCGGTGCGGGCGCAGAAATGCGCAGCGCCATGGGTGTGGCAGTGTTCTCCGGGATGATTGGTGTGACGGCTTTTGGCCTGTTCCTCACACCCGTGTTCTACGTGCTGCTGCGCAAGCTGGCGGGCAACCGCCCGCTGGTGGAGCATGGCACGCATGTGGCGCCGATCTCTCACAACCCAGGCACCGGTGGCACGGCCCACCCTGTTCTGGCCGCGCCGCGTAAGGAACATGAATGATGCGTACGACCACAACTACCTTAGTAGCTCTGGGTGCTCGCGCCACGCTGCCGAGCGCAGCGGGCGGAGCGATCCGGGCAGGAGATCAACCATGACCGATTTGCTTTTGAAAAACTCCGCTGAAGCTGCCCCGGCAATGCGCAAACGCAGCCTGCTGGCACCCTTGGCCGCCGCCCTGGTGTTGGCCGGTTGCATGACCCAGCCCGTGGTCCCCGCGCCGCATGCAGGCGTGCCCGTGCCCACCAGCTTCGCCGCAGGCGGCGACGCGTTGCCCACGGCGCCGTGGACGGTCGCGGCCCCCGCTGAGGCGCAACCGCGCGGCGAGTGGTGGCTGGGCTTTCAGGACCCGGTGCTCGCGGACCTGGTGCAGCGCGCGGGCACTGCCAACACCAGCATCCAGCAGGCCGCAGCCCGCTTGGCTGAAGCGCGTACCTTGCTGCGCTCTGCAGACGCCGCCCGCTCCGTGCAGGTCGGCGCATCGGCGGGCGTGTCGCGCCAGGGCGGGGCCAACACCACCGGCAGCGCGGCACCCGCCACGCTGGGCACGGCAGGGCTCAACGCCTCGTACGAGCTGGACCTGTTTGGCCGCCTCTCGCAAACCAGCGACGCTGCGCGCCTGGACGCCGACACGCGCGAAGCCTTGTTGCAAAGCACGCGCCTCATGGTGCAGGCTGACGTGGCGCAAACCTATCTGCAGCTGCGCGCCGTGCAGGCCGAGCAGGTGCTGGTGCAGGAGAGCTTGTCTGCCTACGAAGGCACATTGCGCCTCACGCAGCGCCGCCTGCAGGCGGGCGACGTGGCCGAGCTGGATGTGGCCCGCGTGCAAACCGAGGTGGCGGCCACCGAATCTGACGCATTGGCTTTGCAGCGGCAGCAAGCCCTGCTGACCAACGCCCTGGCCGTGCTGGCGGGCGAGGTGGCCAGCGGTTTTGTGCTGCCGCCTGCGACGGGCGATGCCGCGCTGCCGGTGATCCCACCCGGCGTGCCCGGCACCGTGCTGGCGCGTCGCCCGGATGTGTCGGCCGCCCAGACGGCCGTGCTGGCTGCGCAGGCCCGCGTGGGCGTGGCGCAGAAGGCGTGGTTCCCGGCCGTCACGCTTACGGGCAATGCGGGGCATGCATCGCCGGAGCTGGGCGATTTGTTCAAGTGGTCGGCCCGTGCCTGGGGTGTGAGTGCGCTGCTGTCGCTGCCGATCTTTGACGGCGGCCAGCGCGATGCACAGATCGAGGGCGCCAAGGCCCGTCTGGAGGCCGCGCTGGCGGACCACCGGGGGCAGGTGCTCAATGCGTTTCGGGATGTGGAGGACCAGTTGACCTCGCTGCGTCTGTTGTCCGGCCAGGCCGAAGCGCAGGGGCGAGCGGTGACGGCTGCGCGGCGCGCCACGCAGTTGTCGGATGTGCGGTATCGCAATGGCTTGGTGAGTCAGCTGGAGTTGCTGGACTCTCGCCGTAGCGAGTTACGCAATCGGCGGCAGGAGCTGCAGGTGCGGACGGCGCAGTATGTGGCGACGGTGGGGTTGATTCGGGCGCTCGGCGGTGGCTGGGGGGATCAGGCCGTGAACCTTGCGCAGGTAGCGCGGTAGGTGCGACCTCGTTGCTGATCAGAGCAGCGTTTTGGTCACTGGGTGAGCGGTAGAGTTCTTGGGGGTTTTGCGGTGTTTTTGGCCTCTATCGCTTATCCAATAAGCGCTGATAGCTATCGTTTTTATATCGAAGGGGTTGGGCAGCCAGACAACCAGCCATAAGGGCCATTGCTTCGCGCGGTCTCGCCTCGCGTGCGCGAGCGGGGCGTGGTCCGCCGCCAATGGTTCCCTTTCACAGAAATGCAAGATTCATAGCTACTAGCGCTTATCCCATAAGCGCTAGATGCCAAAAAGACTCAAAATTTAGAACGGATAGTGCCGAGGTGTTGTCTGCACCGTGATCCAGCGCAGTTCGGTGAACTCACGCACCCCGGCCATGCCGCCAAAGCGGCCGTAGCCCGAACTCTTCACGCCGCCAAACGGCATCTGGCCTTCGTCGTGCACGGTGGGGCCATTGACGTGGCAGATGCCTGACTCGATGCGTGCCGCCACGTTCCACGCCTTGGCCACATCGCGGCTGAACACGGCGGACGAGAGGCCGAACTCGTTGTCGTTGGCGCAGGCAATGGCTTCTTCCACGCCGTTCACGCGCACCACGGGCTTGACCGGGCCGAATGATTCTTCGCGGTAGATGTCCATCTCGGCCGTCACGTGGTCGAGCACGGTGGCCTGCATCAGCGTGCTGTCGCTCTTGCCGCCGCAGACCAGCTTGGCGCCCTTGGCCAGCGCGTCGTCGATCATGGCGTTGCAGCGGTGCACGGTGGCTCATGTCCACCACCGAGCCCAGCACCACGGGGCCCTTGCGCGGGTCGCCCAGCGGCAGTGCCTTGGCGCGCGCACCCAGCTTGGCCACGAACTCGTCGGCCACGGCGTTGTCCACGATGATGCGTTCGGTGGACATGCAGATCTGGCCCGAGTTGGCGAAGGCGCCAAACACGGTGCCTGCCACGGCGGCGTCGATGTCGGCGTCGTCCAGCACCAGCAGCGGGGCCTTGCCGCCCAATTCCAGCACCACAGGCTTGAGGTACTTGGCGCAGGTCTGCGCAATGATGCGGCCCACTTTGGTGGAACCGGTGAAGTTGACGCGGCGCACTGCGGGGTGCGCCACGATGGCCTCGACCACGGCACCTGCATCGGCGGGGGCGTTGGTCACAAAATTCACGACGCCTGGGGGCAAGCCGGCTTCCTGCAGCGCCTCGATGATCAGGCCGTGCGTGGCGGGGCAGAGCTCTGAGCCCTTCAAGATCACGGTGTTGCCGCAGGCCAGGGGCGTGGCGATGGCGCGCACGCCCAGGATGATGGGCGCGTTCCACGGTGCGATGCCCAGCACCACGCCCGCCGCTTGGCGCACGCCCATGGCCAGGCTGCCGGGCACGTCGGAGGGGATCACTTCACCGGCAATTTGTGTGGTCAACGCTGCGGCCTCTTGCAGCAGACCCGCCGCCAAGTGCACGTTGAAGCCCGCCCACATGCCAGAGGCACCCGTCTCTGCGGCCATTGCGGCTGCGAAGGCGTCCACCTTGGATTCGAGTGCGTGAGCGGCTTTCAGCAGCAGCGCGCGGCGGGCATTGGGCCCCAGGGCCGACCATGCGGGGAACGCCTTCGCGGCTGCGTCTGCAGCCGCCACGGCATCGGCCACGGTGGCGGCAGGCGCGGTGGTGGCGACAGTGCCGTCGAGCGGGTTGCGGCGCTCAAACGTGGCCCCGCCGGTGGCTTGAACGCTGGCACCGTTGATCAACATGGAAATGACAGTCATCAATAGCTCCTGGACAACAACAAGAAGAAGAAAAGAGGAAAGAAAAAGAAAAGGGACCGAATGTTCAGGCGACGCCTAAATAGGCTTGCCTAACGACATCGGATTGAAGAAGGGTGGATGCATCACCCGACGCCACGATGCGCCCACGCTCCAGCACGTAGCCGCGCTGCGCGATCTGCAGCGCCTTGCGCACGTTCTGCTCCACCATCAGCACCGTCACACCCTGCACGGCAATGCGCTGCACGATGGCGAGCAGTTCATCGACCATGCGCGGGGCCAGGCCCAAGGAGGGTTCGTCCAGCATCAACAGGCGGGGGCCACTCATCATGGCGCGGGCCACGGCCACCATCTGCTGCTCGCCGCCGCTCATGGTGCCCGCCAGCTGCTGGGCACGCTCCTTGAGGCGGGGGAAGTCTTCAAAGGCCTGCTGCAGCCGCTCGCCCCGCATCCGCGATGGCACCAGCCAGCCGCCCAGTTCCAGGTTCTCGGTCACCGTCATCTGCGGGAAGAGCTGGCGGCCCTCGGCCACCAAAGCCAGGCCACGTTGCACGCACGCCGTGGCGTTCATGGCAGGCACGGGTTGACCGTCGAGCTGCACGGTGCCCGTACGCGGCAGCAGCCCGGCCAGCGCCTTGAGCAGCGTGGTCTTTCCCGCGCCGTTGGGGCCCACGATCACGGTGATGCCGGGCGCGGCCTCCAGTGTCAGGTCCTGCAGCACCTGAAAGCCGTGGTAGCCAGTGGTCAGGTTCTGCACTTGCAGGTGTGCGCCGCTCATGCCGTGGCTCCTTGTTCTGTGCTGCTGGTCATCTCGTCACCCAGATAAGCTTCGATCACCTGGGGGTCGCGTACCACTTCGGCGGGTGTGCCGTCGGCGATCTTGCGGCCCTGGTGCAGTACCAGCACGCGTTCCACGTACTTGAGCAACGTGGTCACCGCGTGCTCGATCCACACCACGGTCAGGCCCCAGTCGTCGCGCAGGCGGCGGATGCGCTGGGCCATTGCGTCTACTTCGGATTCTGTGAGGCCCGCAGCCACCTCGTCGAGCAGCAGCAGGCGCGGGCGCGTGCCCAGGGCCATGCCGATCTCCAGCAGGCGCTGCTGCGATGGCGTCACGTCGGCAGCGGGGCGGTCGGCCAGGTGGGCCAGGCCCAGCATGGCCAGGATCTCGCCTTCGCTGCGCAGGCCCTCGGGCCCCTGGCGGTGGCGGCCTGCGAACTGCATGCCAAAGCGCACGTTGTCGCGCACCGTCATGTCGGGAAACACGCGCGGGGTCTGGAAGGTGCGCGCAATACCGTGGGCCGCATAGTGGTGCGGGCCTTTGCCGGTGAGGTCGTCGGCGCCGCACATGCAGCGTGCCCGAGGTGGGCGGCTGCACGCCCGAGATGGCGTTGAAGAATGTGGTCTTGCCCGCGCCGTTGGGGCCAATGATGCCGATCAGCTCGCCCGTGTGCAGCGTGGCGCTCACGGCATCCACGGCGGTCAGGCCCCCAAAGCGCACGGTCACGCTGTCAATGGTCAAAAGTGCTTCAGCCATGGTGCGCCTCCGCAGCAGGCTTGCGCCTTTGCCACAGCGTGGCCAGGCCGTTGGGCAGGTACATCACGCACAGGATCAGCAGCAGGCCCAGCACCATCATGTAGCCGTAGGGCAGCTGCAGGCGCAGCGTCTCGGCCAGCAGGCTGAATACGATGGCCGCCAGGATGGGGCCGCCAATGCTGGTGGCGCCGCCAATCAGCGCGATCAGCACCGTCTGGAAGCCGATGAAGGGGCTGAACACGGCTGCGGGTTCGATGTACGTCCAGCGCACCGCCATGGCCGCGCCCACGGCGCCCGCAAAAGCAGCCGTGATGCCAAAGCCCATGATCTTGGCCAGGCGCGTGTCCACGCCGAGCGTCTGTGCGCGCTGCTCGTCGGCGCCGATGCCTGCCAGTGCCAGGCCAAAGCGGCTGCGCTGGATGGCGATGGATGTCGCAATGGCAGTGGCAGCAATCAGCAGCACCGTGAGGTACACCGTCTCGTTGCTGGGCACCACCGTCAGCACGCGGCCGACGGTGCCAGAGACCTGCTTTTCGACAAAGGTCACGGCGTGGCGGATCAGCTCCGTCATGCCGAACGTGAGCACGGCAAAGTAGGTGCCGCGCAAGTGCAGCACCGCAGCTCCCATGACTACCGCAACCAGCCGTCGCTATCAGCGCGCCGCTCAAAATCACCAGCGGCCACGGCAGCACGGACAGCAGCGTGGCGCTGGTGTAAGCGCCAATGCCGAAGAAAGCCGACGTGGCCAGCGACAGGTAGCGTGTGGCACCGCAGAACAGCGACCAGCTGGTGGCCAGTGCGATGTACATCAGGCAGCTGAGAAGCACGGAGGCCATGAACTCGGACACCAGCCACGGCAGGGTGGCAACAACCGCCACTCCTGCAGCCAGCGCCAGCCAGGGTTTTGAAGATTGATTTTTCATGGAGTTATTTGTTGTGCTTGGTATCGCCATGACCTATGGGGGCTGGCACGGCCCAGGCCAGTGCCACCGTGGAACTGGCTTTGCCAGGCCACGGGTGGCGTCCCCCTCCCGAATGAGAGGGGGAAGACGCGAAGCGGCTCAGGGGGTGCTTCATTTTGAGAACAGTCCGTTGGGGCGCCAGATCAGCACGCCGATGAACACTGCATAGCTCAGCAGCATCTTGAGAGAGGGGCTGCTGAAGTGCATGCCCAGGGCCTCGACCACGCCCAGCAGCAGGCCACCGGCCAGGCTGCCCGCCAGGCTGCCAAAGCCGCCCAGCGTGATGACGATGAGTGCCGTGACGGTGTAGGGCTCGCCCATCGACGGGGAGATCTCGTACGTCATCGACAGCAGCGCGCCCGCCACGCCCGACAGGCCCAGGCCGATGCCGAACATCATCGGGTGCAGCCGCCGGGTGTTGATGCCCACCAGTTGCGCCCCCGTGGGCGACTGCATCAGCGCCCGCACGGCCTTGCCCAGCAGCGTGAGCTTGAGCAGCGCCACCAGTGCGGCCGAAAGCGCCAGCGCCACGCCAAACAGCACCAGCTTGTTTTCGGTGAAGCGCATGCCCGCGATCTGCACCGGGTCGGCCAGGTATTCGTACCCACGCAGGTCGCCACCCCAGATCAGCAGGGCGGTGTTCTGCACCAGGAACATCAGGCCAAAGCCCACCATCAGGCTGCGCGCCTCGAACACGTCCACGTTGGGCGCGCGCGCTGCCAGGCGCTTGAAGCACAGGGCATGCACCACCACGCCCAGCACAAACAGCGCGATGAAGGCCAGCGGCATCAGCAGCAGCGGCGACCAGCCCCAGGCGGTGTGCGCCCACCAGGTCAGGAAGGCGCCGAGCATCAGAAACTCGCCATGCGAGATGTTCATGATGCGCATCAGCCCGTACTGCAGGTTCAGGCCCATGGCCACCAGCGCATAGATGCCGCCGGTAATGAGGCCACTGGCGACCAGTTCGGCCCAGGAAGTCAGAGACACTTTGTTATTTCCAGGCTGGTTTCGCGGTGTTCAACTGCGCCGTGGCACGGTCCTTGGGCCACACGACTTCGAAGTCGCTGCCCTGCCACTGGCTCACGGTGCCGGGGATGGATGCGTTCTCGCTGCCCTGGAAGCGGATGCCGCCCAGGATGGTCTTGAACTCGTTCTTGGCGATGTGTTCGCGCAGCGCCTTGCGGTCCAGGCCCGCCTTCTCCACCGCCTGCTGCAGGATCTGCAGGCCGCCCAGGCGTGGCCGCTGGCCCAGCGGTCGGGTTCCTTGTTGAACTTCTTCACGTGAGCGTCGAAGTACGCCTTGGCCTCGGGGCTGGTCTTCACGCTCCACGATCCCATACCGATCACGCCTTCGGTGTTGGCCTGCATCACGTTCTTGTACAGCTGAAAGGCAGTGCCCACCGATGCGTAGAAGAACTTGGGGTTCAGCCCCACTTCGCGCGCCTGGCGGCTGGCCAGGATGGTATCGGGCGGGTAGGTGATGCCGATGAACGCATCGGGGTTCTGGTCCTTGATGCCGCGCAGCACGGGCGCGAGATCCTTTACGCCCAGGGGGTAGCTCTTGCGCTCGACCACCTGGATGCTGGTCTTCTTCAGCGCCGCGTTCAGCGCGGCAAAATTCTCCAGCCCAAACAGGTCGTCCATGTAGACGATGGCAATGGTCTTGACGTTGTTGGCCACCAGCATGTCCACCAGCGCGCCCATCATTTTGTCGGGCTGCTGCAGCAGCGAGAAGAAGTAGGGCAGGTTCATGTCGATCAGCTTGCGCGACAGCGCCGTGGGCGCCAGCAGCGGGTAGCCGAAGCGGTTGGCCAGCGGTGCAATGGCGAAGTTGGCCCCCGATCCCCAGGGCGGCAGGATCAGATCCACTTTGTCGCTGCCCATGAGCTTTTCATACGTGCGCACGCAGGTTTCGGTCTCGCTGCGGTCGTCGTATCCGATGAGTTCGATGGGGCGCTTGGTGCCCTTGACGCTCAGGCCGCCCGCTGCGTTCACCTGCTCGGCCCACAGCAGGTAGTTGGGTTCCTGGCTGACTTGCGCGCCGGCAGCCCAGGGGCCTGTGCGGGCGATGGCGTAGCCGATGCGCACGGGGGCCGCGCTGCTGCCCTGTGCCCACAGCTGGGGCGCCACGGCCAGGGTGCCGACCGTGGCGGCGGCGCCTTTGATCCACTGGCGCTTGGAGGGTTGGTGGTGTGCTGTCATTGTGTGTCTCCTCGGATGGGGCCTGCGTGGTGCAGGCCGTGCCAGGAATCGTAGGGAGACGGGCTCCTGCGCGCTGCGCTCAGCGTGCACAAAACGCTTGTCTCAGCGTGCAGACGGCAGCGGGTTTACCCGGATTTCCCTCGGTGGCACGGGGTACCGGGGCGTCCGATAATTCAGGCGCATAACCATTTGGTTCGCGCAACCATTGCACTGGAGACACCATGGCCCACGCTCTGACCGAGGTATCCACCGACACCGTGCCCGCGCGCGACCGCCTGCATCTGTGGGGCGACGCCGTGTGGCGCCTCATTGGCGGGCTGGAGTCGGACGCGTTTGGCGACGAGGCCTTTGCGGGCCACATCACCTCGGGCCAGGCGGGCTATGTGAACCTGTGCCAGCTCAACGTGAGTCGCCACCGCGTGGTGCGCACCCCCAGTCTCATTCGCGGCAGCGATCGGGCCTATATCAAAGTCGTGGCGCAGCTTGAAGGGCGTGCCTGCTTCGAGCAAAACGGGCGCAAGGTATGGCTGTCGCCCGGCGAGTGGAGCGTGTACGACACAACCCGCGCTTACGCTGTCAGCAACCCCGAGGCCGTGAGCCAGATGGTGTTGATGATTCCGAAGGAACAGTTGCCCGAGCGCAAGCTCAAGCTGGATGACCTGATGGTGCAGCGCTTTTCAGGCACCAGCGGTGTCTCACGCCTGGCCTGGGACACGATGCGTGCCGCGTTTTCCGAGCTGCCCACCATGTCGGATGCCGCTGCAGACGGTGTGGCCGATGTGATCACGCACCTGGTGCAGCTTTCGCTGCTAGAGCGCAATGGGCAGCACAGCATGCTGTCGCAGCGCGAAGCCCTGCGCGACCGCATCAGCCAATATGTCGACCGCCACTTGGGTGACCCGGATCTCACCATCGACCGCATGGCCCAGGCGCTGAACTGCAGCAAACGACACCTTTACAACGCAGTAGCCGACGATGAAGAAACGCTGGCTGCCATGATCCAGCGCCGCCGGCTGGAGGCCTGCCTGCGCGACCTGCGCCATCCTGCACAGGCCCAGCGCTCTGTCACCGACATTGCGCTCTCCTGGGGATTCAGCAACAGTGCCCATTTCAGTCGGGCGTTCCGTGCGCATGTGGGGTGCAGCCCGAGTGAGTACCGTGTGCGGACCTGTGGCGAGGCCGCGCTGGCGTTGCTGGCGCATTGAGCTGTTCGGGGCTCTCCGATGCCGCGGGCGAGCGCTCGCGCATAAATACGCTGGAGCAGGACAGGATGGGACGCCGCACGGCCCATGACCATGTCGAAGCGTGCACCGCGCAGGAGTTACACAGGTCTGGTTCATGCCCCAACTTGGTGAGGTCCTGCACCGCGGCGATGCGCGCCGTCCGAGGTAGTACACCCAGTGGGACGCAGCCTTGCGCCTTCTCGGAGCCGCAGAGGCCGGAAATGCTTGAAAAATGGTCGGCATGCTTATTGCTGGACACAGGGTGTCCGTCGGTGAAGCTGCCAACGTACTGATAAAAACCCCTCCGCTAATGATGGCGGAACACCCGGGCGAGCCGCGACCCTTGAGGTCGGCCGCTTGGTAGTTCCAACCCACGCCCGTGGTTCCGCGGAGGGTGTGCTGTGCCACAAGGCACGGCACATCCTGCACCCCTCGATACTGGTTCCCCGGGTCCTTGCAGGATGAGCAAGCATGAAAATCGTTCTCATTGGCCACGGCATGGTCGGCCACAAGTTCCTCGAAAGCCTGGCCGAGACCGGCATCACCGGCGTCGAAGTCACCGTGCTGTGCGAGGAGCCACGCCCCGCCTACGACCGGGTGCATCTGTCGGCCTTCTTCAGCGGCACCTCGGCCGACGAGCTCTCCCTGGTCGAGCCCGGCTTCTTCGAGCGCACCGGCTTCACGCTGCGCCTGGCGGCACGGGCCGCCTCGGTGGACCGCCGCACCCGCACCGTGACCACGGCCGATGGCGAGGTCCTGCCCTACGACAAGCTGGTGCTGGCCACCGGCTCCAACCCCTTCGTGCCCCCGGTGCCGGGGCGCGACCGCGAGCACTGCTTCGTCTACCGCACCATCGAGGACCTGGAGGCCATGCAGGCCTCGGGCGCCAAGTCCAAGACCGGCGTGGTCGTGGGCGGCGGCCTGCTGGGCCTGGAGTGCGCCAAGGCCTTGCGCGACATGGGTCTGGAAACCCACGTGGTCGAGTTCGCCCCGCGGCTGATGGCCGTGCAGGTCGACGAAGGCGGCGGCCGCGTGCTGCGCGCCAAGATCGAGGAACTGGGCGTGCAGGTGCACACCGGCCGCAACACGCAGGAGATCACCGATGGCGCCACGCGCGCGCCACCGCATGGTGTTTGCCGACGGCACCTGGCTGGAGACCGACATGATCGTGTTCTCCGCCGGCATCCGCCCGCGCGACGACCTGGCACGCCAGATGCGCTGCTGGCCATCGGCCCGCGCGGCGGCGTGGTCATCGACAGCGCCTGCCGCACCAGCGACCACGACGTCTATGCCATCGGCGAATGCGCGTCCTGGAACGAGCAGACCTTCGGCCTGGTGGCGCCCGGGCTACGACATGGCCCGCGTGGCCGCCCGCCACATCGCCGGGCGACGCCGACGCCGCCTTTGTCGGCGCCGACATGAGCACCAAGCTCAAGCTCATGGGCGTGGACGTGGCCAGCATCGGCGACGCCCACGGCAAGACGCCGCACAGCCGCACCTACCAGTACGTGGACGAGCGCCGCCAGATCTACAAGAAGATCGTCGTCAGCGAGGACGGCAAGCAGCTGCTGGGCGCCGTGCTGGTCGGCGATGCCACCGAATACGGCACGCTGCTGCAGATGGCGCTCAACGGCATCGCGCTGCCGGAGGACCCCGAGTTCCTGATCCTGCCGTCCAGCGACGGCAAGGCCAAGCCCGGCCTGGGCGTGGACGCGCTGCCCGACACGGCGCAGATCTGCTCGTGCAACAACGTCACCAAGGGCCGGATCTGCGCGGCCGTGGTGCGAAGGGGCGCACTGCACCATCGGCGAGCTCAAGGCCTGCACCAAGGCCGGCGCCACCTGCGGCGGCTGCGTGCCCCTGGTCACCCAGGTCATGAAGGCCGAGATGGCGCGCCGCGGCATGGCGGTCAACAACCACATCTGCGAGCACTTCGCGTACTCGCGCCAGGAGATCTACCACCTGGTGCGCGTGGGCAACATCAAGAGCTTTGACGACCTGCTGGCCCAGCACGGCAAGGGCCTGGGCTGCGACATCTGCAAGCCCGTGGCGGCCAGCGTGTTCGCCTCGTGCTGGAACGAGTTCGTGCTCAAGAAGGAGCTGGCCGGCCTGCAGGACAGCAACGACTACTACCTGGGCAACATCCAGAAGGACGGCAGCTACTCGGTGGTGCCGCGCATGCCCGGCGGCGAGGTCACGCCCGACGGCCTGATCGCCGTCGGCCAGGTGGCCAAGAAGTACGGCCTGTACACCAAGGTCACCGGCGGTGCGCGGGTCGACATGTTCGGTGCGCGCGTGGAGCAACTGCCCCTGATCTGGGAGGAGCTGATCGCCGCCGGCTTCGAGTCCGGCCATGCCTACGGCAAGTCGCTGCGCACGGTCAAGAGCTGCGTGGGCTCGACCTGGTGCCGCTACGGCGTGGGCGACAGCGTCGGCCTGGCCGTGGAGCTGGAGAACCGCTACAAGGGCCTGCGCGCGCCGCACAAGATCAAGTTCGGCGTCTCGGGCTGCACGCGCGAATGCGCCGAGGCGCAGGGCAAGGACATCGGCATCATCGCCACCGAAAAAGGCTGGAACCTCTACGTCTGCGGCAACGGCGGCATGAAGCCACGCCATGCCGAGCTGTTCGCCTCCGACCTCACCAAGGAAGACCTGGTGCGCATGATCGACCGGGTGCTGATGTTCTACGTGCGCACGGCCGATCGGCTGCAGCGCACCAGCACCTGGCGCGAGAACCTGGAGGGTGGCCTTGACTACCTCAAGGATGTACTGCAAAAGGACAGCCTGGGCCTGTGCGCGGAACTCGAATCACAGATGCAGCACGTGGTGGCCACCTACCAGTGCGAGTGGAAGACGGCCATCACCGACCCCGAAACGCGCAAGCGCTTCCGCTCGTTCGTCAACAGCGACAAGGCCGACGAGAACGTGCTCTTCGTCGAGGAGCGCGGCCAGATCCGCCCGGCGCGCGCCGATGAGCGCAGCCCAGCCAAGGTCATCCCCATCCGCCAGGCCGCCTGAAGGAAATAAGAACATGAGCGCACTCCCCATGAACAGCACCGACTCCCTTGCCTGGACCGACATCTGCGCGGTCGACGACATCCTGCCCAGCACCGGCGTCTGCGCGCTGGTGGCCGACCGCCACGTGGCCGTGTTCCGCACCGGTAGCGACCAGTTCTTCGCCATCGACAACGTGGACCCCAAGTCGGGTGCCAGCGTGCTGTCGCGCGGGCTGATCGGCAGCCTGGGCGAGCGCGTGGTGGTTGCTTCGCCGTTGTACAAGAACCATTTCGACCTGCGCACCGGAGAATGCCTGGAGGCGCCCGAGCATTCGGTGCAGGCGCACGGCGTGCGCGCCGAGGGCGGGCGCATCTGCGTGGCAGTCGCTTGAATGCTTTGGGAGGCGTTCGGCGGGGTTAGCATCTGCGTTTCCTGAATCCCGGAGTCACCGCATGCCAGACCTGGCCGCCGCGCCCCTGTCCGTTTCCAGTCTCGTGCTGCGCTCGCGCCAGCTTGAGATCGATGCGGTGCACCACCTGGCCAGCCGGGCGGCGCTGGTGGACGTGGTCGGCCAATTGATCGAGGGCCTGCAGCGCGAGCGCGGTGCATCAGGCGTGTACCTGGCCTCCAAGGCGCAGCGCTTTGCCGACCTGCGTGGCCGCATCGTGCAGGAGGTGGTGTTGCTGGAAGCCAAGCTGCGCGCAGAATTTGCCCAGCATGTCGAGCCCGCCCAGGGCGCCACCGCCAAAGCCTTGTCGCTGATGGCGTGGGCGCTGCTGGGCCTGGATGCGCTGCCCGCGCTGCGCAGCCAGATCGATAAGCAAGCGATGACCGCGCACGACTCGATTGCCGCGTTCAGCCACCTGATCGCCGGGCTGATCGAACTGGTCTTCCACGTGGCCGATGCGGCCGCTCTGCCCAGCGTCTCGCGCCAACTCGTGGCCCTGCTGCACCTGGTGCAGGCGCAGGAAGAGGCAGGCCAGGAGCGCGCCATGGGTGCGCTGCTCTTCGCGTCAGGCCAGGGCAGCGACGCACACCAGCAGCGTGTGCTGCACCTCATCGATGCGCAGGAGCGCAGCCTGCGCGTGTTTTCCGAATTTGCCGACCCGGCCCTGCGCGCGCGCTGGGAGCAGCAGCAACTGGCCCCAGGCGTGGCCCAGCTGGAGCGCCTGCGGCGCACGCTGTGTGTGGCCCGTCCGGGCGCCGCGCTGGATAGCAACCTGAGCGACGCCTGGTTCGATGTGTCCACCGGGCGCATCAACGCGCTGTGGCTGTTGCAGGTCGAGCTGGTGCAGCGCCTGCGCGAGGATTGCGCGGCACGCATCCTCGAAGCCCAGCAGGACCTGCAGGATTCCAGGGGCCTGCTGCGCGGCCTGCGCGACAACCCGCCGCAGCGCACGCACGCGGTGGACCGCTTCTTCGACATTGCCATCGCGCCGCAGGCCTTGCCCGACCAGGCTGCTGGCGCGCATGCCGGTGAATCGGCATCGCTGCTGGAGCTGCTGCAGACCCAGTCGGCGCGCATGGCCAGCATGGAGGCCGAACTCGAAGCGGCGCGCCGCACGCTCAACGAGCGCAAGGTGATCGAGCGCGCCAAGGGCGTGCTCATGGCCCGCCTGGGCATGAACGAAGAGGTGGCCTTCCGCGTGCTGCAAAAGACCTCGATGGACCAGAACCGCCGCCTGCTGGATGTGGCGGAGGCCACGCTGTCCCTGCCGGACCTGGCGTTCGCCCACCCCCAGCGCAAGGGCGAAAAACCCGCTTGATTCATGTTGGTGCCTTGTCTGCACCACCTTGAATCCGTTGCTGCGGTGCATACGCGGCGCATGCGCGTACGGAAGTTGAATGAACCCTTGCTGTTAGGCGCCTGAGAGAAATGGGGCGAAGTAAGACCTTTGACGGGCAGGGGCAAATGGCATGAACGGGTGAAGCGCGGCAGCCAGGCCGCGCTTCACTGCGCGGTGTACTGGCTTACTGGATGCTCAGCGTGGTGGCCTTGCTGACGGGTTCCACATGCACCAGAGTGAGCGTGAGCACGCCGTTTTCGAGCTTGGCGCTGCTGGCTGCGGCATCGATGTCGGTGGCCAGCTCCCAGGCGCGCTGCACCTGGCGAGGAGCACCTTCCACGCTAGACAGGCGCACCACATTACTTTCGATGGCGATCTGCAGTTGTTCACGGGCGAGGCCGGGCACATCGAGCTGCAAGGTGGTGGCCTTGTCGTCCTGAGTGACAGTCACACCGGCAGAGCGGGCCGGGGCTGTGTTGGCAAAGCTGCCAAGCAGAAAGCGTTGCAGCGCCAAGTCGGCAGAGCGGGGGGCGTTGTTGAAGGCGGAACGGCGGGCGACGGGGGCGAAGATCATGGAAAAGGACTCCTATACACTGCGCGGCTCTCGACGTGGTCGCCGCATGGACAGAACTTGTGTACGGCCGCAAAGGTTTTCAAGGGTAAAAAGAGCATGAATAAATTAAGGTTCGCGGGCTTGAAATCAGGTTCTGTGACATCACGTCATTTCGCGTCGGCTGTTGTGGCCACACTGATCTGCGCGCTGGCGCCGGCCTCTGCCAGTTGGGCTCAGGGCACAACATCTGCTGCAGCCACTGCCCCCTCCAAGCCTGTGAAGATGGCGCTGATCGAAAGCCTCTCGGGTGCCTTCGCAAACACCGGCGAAGCCGTCTACCGCAACATCTACTGGGCCATGGAGCGCGTCAATGCGCGTGGCGGGGTGGCGCTGCCCGCCAATGCGGGCGGCCCGCGCCTTCTGGCGCTGGAGCGCTACGACAGCAAGGGCCAGAACGAAGAGGCGCTATCTGCACTGCGCGCGGCCATTGACGACGGCGCCCAGGTCGTCTTGCAGGGCAACTCGTCGGCTACGGCTGCGGTGCTGATCGAGGCCATCAACAAGCACAACGAGCGCGAGCCGGACAAGCGCGTGATCTTTCTGAACTACTCGGCGGTGGACCCCATCCTGACCAACGAGAAATGCAGCTTCTGGCACTTCCGCTTCGACGCCCATGCTGACATGCGCATGGCCGCACTCGATGGAGGTGATGCGCGAAGACAAGGCCATCAAGAGCGTCTACTTGATCGGCCAGGACTACAGTTTTGGTCAGGCGGTGCTGCGCGAAGCAAAGAAGCAGCTGGCTGCGCAGCGTCCCGACGTGGCTGTGGTGGGGGACGAACTGCACCCGGTGGGCCGCGTGAAGGACTTTGCTCCTTATGCCGTGAAGATCAAAAACAGCGGCGCACAGGCCGTGGTCACCGGCAACTGGGGCAATGACCTGACGCTGCTGGTCAAGTCAGCGCGGGAGGTGGGCTACGAAGGAAGCTTCTATACGTTCTATGGCAATGCCTTGGGGGCGCCTGCCGCCATGGGTGACGCGGGCATTGGCAAGGTGGTTGCGGTGGCCGACTGGTTGCCCAATGTGCCGGGCGCGCGGAGCGAAGGTTTTTACCAGTCGTTTCGCGCACGCTTTCCGCGCCCGCAGGACGACTATGTTCACATGCGCATGCAGCTCATGATTGAAGCGCTGGCGCAGTCTATTGAGCGCGCCGGTAGCACCGATGTGCTGGCCATTGCGCGACAGATGGAGACTGCGCAGGTGGAGTTGGCCGGACAGGGGGGGAGCATGCGTGCAGCCGACCACCAGTTTCAGCAGGCGCTGGCCGTGGGGGTGATGGACAGGAAGGGTGCGCCGGGCGTGAAGTTCGACGTGGAAGGCTCGGGCTACGGCTTTCGCGTTGTGCGGCAGATCACGCCCGCCAAGGCGCAGCAGCCGCACAGCTGCAACATGCAGCGATATTAAAACGGCGCTTGATATGACGCTCTCGCTGTTCAATCAACGCCGGATGCGGTGTCCGGTCTTGAACACCCACCAGACCACCACGAGGCACAGGGTCATGAACGCGAGCGTCATGCCCGTGCTCACGCCAATGTGGACGTCAGCCTGGCCGTAGAAAGCCCAGCGCAAGCCGCTGATCAGGTAGACCACAGGGTTGAACAGTGAGACGGTCTGCCAGAACGGCGGCAGCATGCTGATGCTGTAGAACGCGCCGCCGAGAAAGGTCAGTGGCGTGACGACCAGCAGCGGAATGACCTGCAGCTTCTGAAAGCTGTCTGCCCACAGGCCGATGATGAAACCGAACAAGCAGAAGGTGACCGCGGTGAGCACCAGGAAACCCACCATCCACATTGGGTGCGCCACTTCGTAGGGCACAAAAAATCGCGCCGTGGTGAGAATGAGCACCGACACCAGCAGCGATTTGCTGGCCGCTGCGCCCACATAGCCCAGCAGCACTTCCACCCAGTTTACCGGGGCGCTGAGCAGCTCGTAAATGGTGCCGGACCATTTGGGCATGTAGATGCCGAAGGCCGAGTTGGAAATACTCTCGGACAACAGCGACAACATGAGCAGGCCGGGAATGATGTAGGCGCCGTAGCTCACGCCACCTATGTCGCCCATGCGCGAGCCGATGGCCGAGCCAAACACGATGAAATACAGCGCCGTAGTGAGCACCGGGGCAATCAGGCTTTGCATCCAGGTGCGGAACGCACGGTGCATTTCGAAGCGGTAGATGGCGCTCACGCCATGCCAGTTCAGGCCGTTCATGCTTGGGGTGCTTTCTGTTCAGGATTGTCCTGGTGCACCAGGCTCACGAAGATGTCTTCCAGTGAGCTTTCGCTGGAATGCAGGTCTTTGAAGTCAATGCCGTGCTCAGCCAGCGCGCGCAACAGCGCGGCGATGCCAGTGTCCTCCTGTTGGGTGTCGAAGGAGTAGGTCAGCGCGGTGCCGCCGTGGCTCAGTACCAGCGGCCAGCGTGCAAGCGCGTCGGGCACGTGGTCCATCGGCTGCTGCAGGGTCAGCGTGAGCTGCTTCTTGCCCAGCTTGCGCATCAGCACATCCTTGTCTTCCACAACAATCAGCTGGCCCTTGCGGATCACGCCGATGCGATCGGCCATATCCTCGGCTTCTTCGATGTAGTGCGTGGTAAGGATGATGGTGGTACCGGCGTCGCGCAATTCGCGCACCAGGCGCCACATGTCATGGCGCAGCTCCACGTCCACGCCCGCGCTGGGCTCGTCAAGAAACAGTATTTTGGGCTCGTGCGATAGCGCCTTGGCGATCAGCACGCGGCGTTTCATGCCGCCCGACAGCGCCAGGATCTTGCTGTCCTTCTTGTCCCAAAGCGACAGGTCCTTGAGGATCTTCTCGATGAACGCCGGGTTGGGCGCCTTGCCGAACAAGCCCCGACTGAAGTTGACCGTGGCCCACACGGTTTCGAACGAGTCTGTGTGCAGTTCTTGCGGCACGAGGCCAATCGATGCGCGGGCGGCGCGGTAGTCGCGCACGGTGTCGTGGCCGTCAGCGGTAATGCTGCCTTCAGTGGCATTGCTCATGCCGCAGATCACGCTGATGAGCGTGGTTTTGCCCGCGCCATTGGGACCGAGCAGGGCGAAAATTTCGCCCCGGCGGATCTCCAGGTCGATGTTCTTCAGGGCTTGAAAGCCGCCAGCGTAGGTTTTGCTGACACCGCTTACGCGCACGATGGCGTCCACGGCAGGTGTTGTTGAAAGTGGTGCAGGCATTGGGCGGCGGTCATAAAGAGGCGGGCCACTGTGGTGAGGTTGTCACGCCAGCGGTCGAAGCGCACGATTGTGGACTGACTGACGCTGCCTTGCTTGGACGGGGACAAGGCGCCTGTCTATCTCTCGATTTGCCATGCAATGCCGCTGTGATTTCCTTGGCTAGTCACCGCTCCCGCGCTGCAGCCACCTCGCGCCCCAGTTCGATTACTGCCATCGCGTAATAGCTCGACCAGTTGTAGCGCGTGATGGCGTAAAAGTTCTCGGTGCCCGCCACATAGCTGGGCGTGTCGCCGCCATTTTGCAGCTCGACCAGCGCCAGCGGTCCCGGGTGCTGCAATCCAGCAGCATCCAGCATGGCGCCCTGCGCTTGCATGTTGGCCGCGCTGAAGGTGGGCAGGATGTCCGGCAGCAGCAAGTCGTCCAGTTGCAGGCGACCCGCGTCAAACTGAACGCCGAAGTGGGTGGGCATGCCGGGCGTCCAACCGTGGCCGATGAAATAGTTGGCCACTGAGCCAATGGCGTCGACGGGGCTATTGAACAGGTCGATCCGTCCGTCGCCATCAAAGTCCACGGCATAGCGCACCCAGCTCGACGGCATGAACTGGCCAAGGCCCATGGCACCCGCATAGCTGCCGCGCAGTGCGAAGGGGTCGGTGTTGCTGCGGTTGGTCAGGCTCAGAAACTGCTCCAGTTCGCGGCGGAAAAATTCGGTGCGTTCTTTGGCGCGGGGGTGGGCCGCGGGGAAGTCGAACGCCAGCGTGGCCAGGGCGTCCATCACGCGGAAAGTTCCCATCTGCTGGCCGTAGATGGTCTCCACGCCGATGATGCCCACGATGATTTCGGCGGGTACGCCGTACTCGCGCTCGGCGCGCTCCAGCGCTGCCCGGTGCTCCTGCCAAAAACGCACACCCGCCCGGATGCGAATCGGGTCAATGAAGCGGCTGCGGTATACGCGCCAGTTTTTGGCCGTGCCCTTGGGCGGCGGCAGCATGAGGCGCGGTACCTGGGTTAGAAAACGTGCTTGCCCGATGGCTTGGCGTACCCACTCGCGGTCCAAGTCCCGGCGCGTGGCCAGGTCGTCGGCAAACTGCAGTGCGTCCACGCGCGTGGCGTACAACACCTGGGCCTTGTCGGATGCGGCTGTTTTGCCGCTGCTGCGACTCTTTCCGTTGCTGCCACGGCTGCTGTCACTCTGTACAGAGTTTTTAGAGGAATTTTGGGCGCTAGCGCTTATTGGTATTGCGCAAGCAGCTATCAATGTAATAGCTTTTGCGACTCTTCGAAGAATCTTCGACATGTCCAGTGTTCAGGTTTTGGGTGCGATGGCCGTGGTCGGCCACGGCAAGTTGCGAAACTCGCGCCGCAGATGGTTCAGTTCGGTTGCGGGCTGAGGGGCATAGCGCATTTGCTCCAGGCGCAGAAGCCAGTCGGCCACACCCTGGGCAGGCGTGCCGAATTGTGCCCTTACCCGTTCTGCCATGGCGCGGGGAGGCAATGTGTCAGGGAGATGCAGGCCAGCGCGCGCCAGGCGCTGGCGTGTGCGCGCCAGCAAACGCAGCCACGGGTCGTGCTGGCTGCGCTCCCACAGCGTCCACAGCCCGCCGACGCCCGCCGCAATCCCGACAAGGATGCCAAGCACCGTCGTCAGGTCTTGCCAGCTGGGGGATTCAAAGCCCAGGGCCTTGAGCAGGTCGAACTGGCGGCTTTGGCTGTAATTCAGCACCCACTGGCTCCAGCTGTTGTTCACGGCCTCCCACACGGCACGGAGGTTTTGCACCATGCCGGGGCTGATGGTGCCCATGGCATTTGCGAACGCGCCCTGGGGCGGGCGCAAGCGCTGGAAGGCGCCCACGCGCCCCGGCGAAACGGCACCTGTGGGGTCCACTCGCACCCAGCCGCGCCCTTCCATCCAGACCTCGGCCCAGGCGTGGGCATCGGCATTGCGCACGGTCCAATAGCCGTCTACGGGATTTCGCTCGCCGCCCTGGTAGCCGGTGACGATGCGTGAAGGCACGTCCATCGCACGCATCAGCACCACGAACGCAGATGCGATGTGTTCGCAAAAGCCTTCCTTGCGGTCAAACCAGAATTCGTCGGCTGTGTGTTCGCCAAAAACGCCGGGTTCTAGCGAATAGTTGTATCCGCCCGTGCGCAGGCGCTGCAACACGGCGTTCACCAGTACGTCCGTGCTGGCGTTCGCCAGCGCCGGGTCGGCACGCATTTGTGCGGCCAGCTCCAGCGTGCGGGGGTTGAAACTCGGCGGCAATTCTGTGTACACGCGCAACTGTCGGACTGAGTCAGTCGGCCCATGGCGAAACTCGGGGTAGCTTACGGCTTTGTAGCGCAGCACGTCGGTGATAGGGCGCGTGGTCATCCACTGCAGGTCCTGGGTCATGTAGGCCTGCATGTTGGAGAGCTGCGGTGCCTCGGGGTAGCTTCCAGCACCATCAGCCAGGGCTGACGCTGCGGTTCAAGCGTCACTTCGTAGCGAACGGCGGGACCGCTGACCTGCAGGTTGGCGGGCACGGCGACACGTGCGGCCCAGGGGCTGTCCTCGCGGAAGGGCTCGGCCTGCCACTGCTCTGCCATCGAAAGCAGCCATGACCGGCCCGCGAAAGTACAGCGCGGATTGCGGCGGGATGTCGCTCTCGGCCCCTTCAAACCGCAAGCGAATAGCGATCCGTTCGTCGAGCGCGATCTCGGCCATGTCGCCGATCTTCATCGTGCCTGACAGCCCACTGCGCCCGGTGAGATTCTCGCCGGGCATGCCCCACAGCGGCGACATGCGCGGGAACAGCATGAACAGCGCCACCATGATGGGTGCACCTAGCAGCGCCATGGTCCCGGCGATCCGGAAGGTCTGCGCAAGCGGAGGGCGCCCCACCGGCATGTGGGCATTGACCAATGCCATGAGCAGTCCCAGCAGAGCCACCAGCATGGCGGCAGCGGTCAGCAGAGACTGCGAGAAGAAAAAATTGCTGAGCATCGTGAAGAAGCCCAGGAAAAACACCACCATGGCATCGCGCCGGGCGCGCAGCTCCAGCGTCTTGAACGCGAGCATCATCACCATGAGCGTGACGCCTGCATCTCGCCCCAAGACGGTGCGGTGCGTAAATAGCGTGCCTGCTACGGCGACGATGACCAACGCCGTGAGCAGCCAGCGCCCTGGCAGCGGGCGGCCTTTGAAGGCCATCCAGCCGCGCCACAGCAGCATGCCACCCGCCATGGCCGCGGCCCAGCCTGGCAGATTGTTTACCTGGGGCGCAATCACCCATGCCGTGACGAAAAGCAGGAACAGGGTGTCCCGCGCATCGCGTGGCAGGGAGGCAAGGGTCTGGCGCAGGCTCATGGAGCGAGGGGTTTCCGGGTGGTCGAGGCGCAGCGGCGCATGCGTGGTGAGGATAGATGGCAGTTCATGGGCAAAGGTTCAGCACAGGGCCAGTGCTTCCAGGCAGCGGCGCCGGTGGGCCGCCCCTGTGTCCGGCGCAATCTCCAAACCCGGCAAGCGCAATCCGTAGTCCAGTCCCAGCCGGTCGGCCTGCAGCACCCAGGCCGTCAGGCGGGAGATGCGGGCTTCGGGGTCGGGGAGGGACGCCAGGACCGGGTCTAGCCAGAGTTCATGGCGCTGGGCCTGTTGCGAGTCGCGGCTGACCAGGTCATCCGTGCCGGTGCCCAGTGACTTGGCGGCTTTTTTCCAGACCACCAGTTTGAGCGGGTCACCACGGCGATAGGCTCGTACTCCGTCGAATTCGCCGATGCCTTGGGACGGGGCACTGCCCACGCCCCCGCCTCGCGGCTCCCCCGCTGGCAAGGGCGGTGCCGGCATCTCCGGTGCGGGATACACCAGCACCTGGGCGGCAGGGCGCCAGTAAGTCCACACGCGGAAGGTGCCCAGTGGAAACCGCGTTTCCGCCGTCAGCGTGGGAATGCGGTGCAGTCCGCGCCGCTCGGGGGCAAATGCCACGTGCAAACTGGCTTGTCCTTGGGCTGGTACGTCGGTCCACGCCCAATGGTGGGGTGCCCCTGTTGTGCTGCGCACCGCCAGGCCAATGCCGTAACGCGGCGTCTTGCGGTCGCTGGACACCTGGACTTCAAACGTTGCGCTGGTTCCCATGAAATGCGGATCGGGCGCCTTCAAATGCAATGTGATCCCGCGCAGGGTGGCGTGGCAAATGTGCATGCCCACAACAGCGCTGCCCGCGAGCAAAAAGGTCAGCAGATAGCCCAGGTTGAGCTGGTAGTTGATGGAGGCCACCAGCAGGGTCAGCAGCGTGAGTGCCAGCATCCAGCCCGAGCCGGTGGGCACGATGTAGACGTTGCGCTGTGTCAGCGTCAACGTGTCGCTCAGCGGGCGGCGTACCATCCACCAGCTCTCAAAACGTTTGCGGATGGGCGTAAGAGGGTTGAGCGACGCGATGGCAGCGCGCAACCGCCCGGCGGATGTGGAGGGCGTTGTGCGCGCCGAGGGCGCTGAATTTGATGCGGCAGTGGCCATAGGCAATGAACTCTGCCCGTGTCAGGGTAGAGGCACCGATTCGACCATGGCACGCACCTGTTCCACCGCACCCCGCCCGGCATCCCCTACGGGCACCAGGCGGTGGGCAATGGTCTGGGGTAGCACCGCCTGCACGTCGTCGGGTGCCACATAGTCGCGCCCGCTGATAAGGGCCTGGGCCTTGGCGGCGCGCACCAGCGCAATGCCCGCGCGCGGCGACAGACCCTGCAAAAACCAGCGACCCGAGCGAGTCGCGGCGATCAGGTCTTGCACATAGTTGAGCAGCGGGTCGGCCGTGTGGATGGCCTGCACCTGGCGCTGCAACTCGGCCAGCTCTTCGTCGGACAGCAGGGGCAACATGCTGTCGACCATGTCGCGGCGGTCGGCCCCGGCCAGCAGCACGCGCTCTGCGGCGCGGTCGGGGTAGCCGATGGAGATGCGCATCAGGAATCGGTCAAGCTGGGACTCGGGCAAGGCAAACGTTCCCAGCTGGTCGTGGGGGTTCTGCGTAGCGATCACAAAGAATGGGTGGGGCAGGGCGCGGGTTTCGCCTTCCACCGACACCTGCTTTTCCTCCATGGCTTCGAGCAGCGCGCTCTGGGTCTTCGGGCTGGCGCGGTTGATTTCGTCGGCTAGCAGCACCTGGGCAAACACCGGGCCGGGGTGGAACACAAAAGCTTCCTTGCCGCGTTCGTACACCGACACCCCGGTCAGATCGCTGGGCATCAGGTCGGCCGTGAACTGCACCCGCGAGAACTGCAGGCCAAAAGTGCGCGACAGGGCGTGGGCCAACGTGGTTTTACCCACCCCCGGAACGTCTTCGATGAGCAGGTGCCCGCCTGCCAGAAGGCAGGCTACGCAGTCCTGTACCTGGGCGTTTTTGCCCACGATCACCGTGTTAAGCTGATCCAGTAACGATTTGATCTTGTGCTGTGCATTCATGGTGCGACGTTATCCGAAAAATATGAGACACGGGGATTGACTGTGAGCAAGACGGGCTATTTCACCCATCGGGATTGTTGGAAGCACGAGATGGGCCCGGGCCACCCCGAATGCCCTGAACGGCTGGATGCCATTGAAGACCGCTTGCTGATCACTGGGGTTGCCGATGCGCTGGAGCGGTATGAAGCTCCCGAAGCATCGCTGGCCGACATCGAATTGGCCCATGGCCGGATGCACATTGCGGCACTGCGGGGTATGTCAGATCGCCTGAACGAAGAGATGATGGCGGGCGGCCCCAGTTATGCGCAGATCGACACCGATACATCTATCAACGCCCACACTTGGAACGCCTCCTTGCGCGCAGCTGGGGCGGCACTGGCGGCCACCGATGCGGTGATGGCGGGCGATGTGGAGAACGCGTTTTGTTCGGTCCGCCCCCCAGGTCACCATGCCTGCCGCGACAAGGCCATGGGTTTTTGCTTCTTCAATAACGTAGCGGTAGCTGCCAAATACGCGTTGCAACGGTACAACCTGCAACGCGTGGCGGTGGTCGATTTTGATGTGCACCACGGCAATGGCACCGAGGACATCCTGTCCAACGACCCGCGCGCCCTGATGGTCAGCATCTTTCAGCACCCGTTCTACCCCTACAGCGGTGACCAGGACCCGGCCCCCAACATGGTCAACGTGCCCGTGGCCGCGTACACCCGCGGAATGGACATCCGCGAGATCATTGAGATGAGCTGGATACCGCGCCTGGAAGCCTTCAAGCCGGAAATGATTTTTGTCAGCGCGGGCTTTGACGGCCACCGCGAAGATGACATGGGCCAGCTGGGGCTGACCGAACAAGACTATGCCTGGATCACCCAGCGTGTGAAGGATGTGGCGCGCCGCTTTTCTAAAGGCCGCATCGTGTCGTGTCTGGAGGGGGGCTATGTGATGGGTCCGCTCGCGCGCAGCGTAGAGGCGCATTTGCGCGTGTTGGCGGACTTGTAGCTTCCCGGGAGCCGCCTTGGGTTTGGTAGCCAGTTCCGGCCGTCCAGGCTGCGCAGAACACTGGAGAAATAATGACGACGACTACCGATGAATTGCTGAGGATCACCAACGATGCACGTGGCGTGGTCACCCTCACTCTGAACGACCCCTCTCGCTTCAATGCGCTGGGCAGCGAGATGCTTTCGGCATTGCAGCAAGCGCTAGAAGACGCTGGCCGCGATGAAACGGTGCGTGTAGTGGTGTTAGCTGCTGCCGGCAAGGCGTTCTGTGCGGGTCACAACCTCAAGGACATGGCGGCCAACCCCGAGCTGGCGTACTACCAAAAGCTGTTTGCGCAATGCAGCCGCATGATGCTGACTATTCACAAACTACCTGTACCTGTGATTGCGCGGGTGCAGGGAATGGCCACAGCGGCAGGCTGTCAGTTGGTGGCGCAGTGCGATCTGGCGGTGGCTGCCGACAGCGCCAGTTTTGCCACGAGCGGCATCCACTACGGCCTGTTCTGCGCCACGCCCAGCGTGCCGCTGGTGCGCAACGTGCCTGCCAAGCGCGCCATGGAGATGCTGCTCAGCGGGGATTTCATCGATGCTCCCACCGCCCTGGCGCAGGGCCTCGTGAATCGTGTGGTTCCGGCTGATGCGCTGGGAGCCGAGGTCGAAAAGCTGGTGGTTTCCATCCTGCAAAAACCGCGGGCCGCTGTTGCCATCGGCAAAGCGCTGGTGTACCAACAGCGTGAACTGGGCATGGAAGCGGCCTACCAGCTGGCAGGCCAGACCATGGCCACCAACATGATGGATGACGCCGCACAGGAGGGCGCTCGCGCTTTTGCCGAGAAGCGCCAGCCCGCTTGGAAGCAGCACTGATGACCGGTCTGACCAACACCGGCCCCATGCTGGACGACATGGGCCGTTGGCTGCAGGCCTTTGTGCAGCCCACCGTGCTTATTGAGTTGGGGGCGCTGGTGGTGTGTGTGCTGCTGGCCTGGGGCATCGTCACGGCGCTCAGCCGGGGTTTGGGGCAGGCCGATCCGCGTTCGATTCTGTTTGGCACCCGTGTGGTGGATGGGGCGCTTTTCCCCCTCACGCTACTGGGCCTGGGCTACCTTGCGCGCACGCTTCTGGTCGCGTGGGTGCCTTTGGCTGCGTTCAAGGTGGTGATACCGGTGCTTGTGTCGCTGGTGGTCATCCGCATTGGTGCCAAGGTGCTGCAGGTGGCGTTTCCAGATTCGGCTTGGGTGCGCCCGATTGAACGCTCCATCTCTTGGCTGGCCTGGCTTGCGATGGTGTTGTGGGTCACGGGTTTGTTGCCCCGTGTGCTGGATGAACTGGACAAGATCACTTGGAAGGTGGGTGCGTCCAACTTGTCGGTCCGCACCATGATTGAAGGCGCACTGACTGCGGGCGCGGTATTGCTGTTGGCGCTGTGGATCTCTGCGGCCATCGAGGCGCGTTTGCTCCGCTCTGCGACGGGCGGTGAGTTGTCGCTGCGCAAGGCGGTCAGCAATGCCATGCGCGCGCTGCTGGTGTTTGTAGGTCTCATCATGGCGCTTTCCGCGGTGGGGATCGACCTGACCGCTCTGTCAGTATTGGGCGGCGCCGTCGGCGTAGGTATTGGATTTGGCTTGCAAAAGCTGGCGGCCAACTATGTGAGCGGCTTTGTGATCCTGGCGGAGCGCAGCATGCGCATTGGCGATAACGTCAAGCTCGATGCCTTTGAGGGTCGCATCACGCAAATCAATGCCCGCTACACGGTGATCCGTTCACCGTCGGGGCGCGAATCCATCGTGCCCAATGAGCTGCTCATCACGCAGCGGGTTGAAAACCTGTCGCTCTCCGACCCCCGTGTATGGATGTCTACGGTGGTCAGCGTCGGGTATGACAGCGACGTCGATCTGGTGAGCCGGCTGTTGTCAGAGGCGGCACTCGCAAGCCCCCGGGTTTTGCGCGACCCCGCACCCAGTGCGGCCTTGTCTACATTCGGGGCGGATGGATTGGAGTTCACCCTTGGTTTCTGGATTGCCGACCCCGAGAATGGCACATTGGCCCTGCGCTCGGCCGTCAACACCGCCATATTGCAGGCACTGCGCGCCCACCACATTGAGATTCCCTACCCGCAGCGCGTGGTGCACGTCCAAAGCCATCCCGCGGGCAGTGCTACGGGCAGTGATTTATCTCCCGCAAACTGAAGTTGGCACACAGCATGGGTAGTGCACCAACCCCATGTGACAGCTTGCTCTAGACAGGGGTACTGGTCACTCGCCTATAATCTCGAAAAAGAACGATCGTGCTTTTTTGATGAATGTCCTTGAGGTACCGGGCCGTAACGGTTTCCCGTTGCAGTGCGGCATAGAATGTTTCAGTTTACGTAAACGTCAATTCGTCAATTCAACCAACTCTATTAGGAGCCGCAGCAATGAAGGTTTTGGTCCCTGTCAAGCGCGTGGTGGACTACAACGTGAAGGTCCGCGTCAAATCGGACAACACGGGTGTGGACATCGCGAACGTGAAGATGAGCATGAACCCCTTTGACGAAATCGCCGTTGAAGAGGCCGTGCGCCTGAAAGAAAAAGGCCTGGTGACCGAAGTCATCGCAGTGTCCTGCGGCGTGGCCCAGTGCCAGGAAACCCTGCGCACTGCCATGGCCATCGGTGCAGACCGCGCCATCCTGGTGGAAACCGACGTTGAGCTGCAGCCCCTGGCGGTGGCCAAGATCCTCAAGGCCCTGATCGACAAAGAGCAGCCCGGCCTCGTGATCCTGGGCAAGCAAGCCATCGACGACGACGCCAACCAGACCGGCCAGATGCTGGCGGCCCTGGCAGACCTGCCCCAGGCCACGTTCGCCAACAAGGTAGAACTCTCGGCCGACAAAGTCAGCGTGACCCGCGAAGTGGACGGCGGCCTGGAAACCCTGCAGCTGACGCTGCCCGCCGTCATCACCACCGACCTGCGCCTGAACGAGCCCCGCTACGTCACCTTGCCCAACATCATGAAGGCCAAGAAAAAGCAGCTCGATACGGTCAAGCCCGAAGACCTCGGTGTGGACGTGGCTGCCGCGCCTGAAGACCCTGAAGGTCACCGAGCCCGCCAAGCGCGGTGCTGGCGTCAAGGTGGCCGATGTCGCCGCCCTGGTCGACAAGCTCAAGAACGAAGCGAAAGTCATTTGACCCCCCTGAGTCGCTTCGCGCCATCCCCCCAGGGGGACGACACCCTCGGTGCGGGGCGGCCCTTCCTCGGTGTCCCTCGCATCGGCCCCGGTTGATCGACGACCGCGCTTAGCGCAGGCACCCTCCAAGATTCAAGAGAAAGACGACTGTCATGACAACTCTCGTTATTGCCGAACACAACAACGCATCCATCAAGGGCGCCACGCTGAACACCGTGACTGCCGCCATCGCTTGCGGTGGCGACGTGCACGTGCTGGTGGCTGGCCACAACGCTGGCGCAGCCGCACAAGCGGCCGCCCAGATCGCAGGCGTCGCCAAGGTCATCCACGCAGATGCCCCTGGCCTCGAACATGGCTTGGCAGAAAACGTGGCCGCACAAGTGCTCGCCATCGCCAGCAACTACAGCCACATCCTGTTCCCAGCCACCGCCAGCGGCAAGAACGTCGCCCCCCGCGTGGCTGCCAAACTGGACGTGGCCCAGATCAGCGACATCACCAAGGTGATTGCCGCCGACACCTTCGAGCGCCCCATCTACGCAGGCAACGCCATTGCCACCGTGCAAAGCGCCGACAGCATCAAGATCATCACCGTGCGCACCACCGGCTTTGACGCCGCAGCCGCTACGGGTGGTTCCGCCGCCGTCGAAACCGCAGCAGCCACCGCAGATGCAGGCAAGAGCACCTTCGTCGGCAGCGAAATCGCCAAGAGCGACCGCCCCGAACTGACCGCCGCCAAGATCATCGTCTCGGGTGGCCGTGCGCTGGGCAGCAAGGAAAAGTTCGACGAAATCATGACACCGCTGGCCGACAAGCTGGGAGCTGCCCTGGGCGCCAGCCGCGCCGCGGTGGACGCGGGCTACGCCCCCAACGACTGGCAAGTGGGCCAGACCGGCAAGATCGTGGCGCCCCAGCTGTATGTGGCAGCGGGCATCTCGGGTGCTATCCAGCATCTGGCCGGCATGAAGGACTCCAAGGTGATCGTGGCGATCAACAAGGACCCGGAGGCACCGATCTTCAGCGTGGCCGACTATGGGCTGGAGGCTGATCTGTTCACGGCTGTGCCGGAACTGGTCAAGGCGCTCTAAGAACGCGCGCTGCGCACACAAAGGCATCGCTAGCGATGCCTTTTTTTTGACGAAATTTCCCTCGGAGACAACCATGAGCTACACCGCCCCCGTCAAGGACATGCTGTTCGCCATCGAGCACCTGGCCAACATCCAACAGATCGCCCAGATCCCTGGCTTTGAAGACGCCGGGCTCGACACCGCGCAGGCCGTGCTTGAAGAGTGCGCCAAGTTCAACGAAGGCGTGCTGGCTCCGCTGAATTTCGAGGGTGACAAGAATCCATCGAGCTGGAAAGATGGCGTGGTCACCACCACTCCCGGCTTCAAGGAGGCCTTCCGCCAATACGGCGAAGGTGGTTGGCAGGGCCTGCAGCACCCCGCGGACTTTGGCGGCCAGGGCCTGCCCAAGACCATTGGCGCGGCCTGCATCGAGATGACCAACAGCGCCAACATGAGCTTTGCGCTGTGTCCGCTGTTGACTGACGGCGCTATCGAAGCACTGCTGACGGCGGGCAGCGACGAACTCAAGGCCACGTACCTCGAAAAGTTGGTGACTGGCGAATGGACCGGCACCATGAACCTGACCGAGCCCCAGGCGGGATCGGACCTGGCGCTGGTGCGCACCAAAGCTGATCCGCAACCCGACGGCAGCTACAAGATTTTTGGCACCAAGATCTACATCACCTACGGTGAGCACGACATGGCCGAGAACATCGTCCATCTTGTGCTGGCACGGGTGGCGGGCGCGCCCGAGGGCGTAAAGGGCATCAGCCTGTTCGTGGTGCCCAAATTCCTGGTCAACAAGGACGGCAGCCTGGGTGCCCGCAACGATGCGCATTGCGTGAGCATCGAGCACAAGCTGGGCATCAAGGCATCGCCCACGGCCGTCCTTCAGTTTGGCGACCATGGCGGTGCGGTCGGCTACCTGGTGGGCCAGGAGAACCGGGGCCTCGAATACATGTTCATCATGATGAACGCCGCCCGCTACGCCGTGGGCATGCAGGGCATTGCGATCTCCGAGCGCGCCTACCAGAAGGCCGTGCAGTACGCGAAGGACCGCGTGCAAAGCCGCCCTGTGGACGGCAGCATCAACGCCAGCGCCGCCATCATTCACCACCCCGATGTCAAGCGCATGCTGATGACCATGCGCGCCACCGTCGAAGGCTGCCGCGCCATGGCCACGGTGGCCGCCGCTGCGTTCGATGCCGCCCACCACCACCCTGACGCCGAGACGCGCAAGCAGAACCAGGCGTTCTACGAATTCATGGTGCCGCTGGTCAAGGGCTACAGCACCGAGACCAGCCTGGAAGTGACCAGCCTGGGCGTGCAGGTGCACGGTGGCATGGGCTTCATCGAGGAAACGGGCGCCGCCCAGTACTACCGCGACGCCAAGATCCTGACCATCTACGAAGGCACCACCGCCATCCAGGCGAACGATCTGGTCGGCCGCAAGACGGCGCGCGATGGCGGCCAGACGGCCAAGGGCATCGCCGCACAGATCGAGAAGACCGAGGCCGACCTTCTGGCCAGCGGCACACCCGCCGCGCTGGCGGTGGCCAAACGCCTGACGGCCGCGCGCAAGGCGCTGCTGGACGTGATCGACTTTGTGGCGGGCGGCACCAAGGCCCAGCCCAACGCCGTGTTCGCGGGCAGCGTGCCTTATCTGATGCTGGCGGGCAACGTGGTAGCGGGCTGGCAGCTGGCGCGCAGCCTGCTGGTGGCGCAAGACCTGTTGCACAAGGGACAGGACGAAGCCTTCATGCGCGCAAAAATCACCACGGCCCAGTTCTATGCCGACCACATCCTGGTGAAGGCGCCCGGCTTGCGCGACTCCATTGTGGAAGGTGCGGCCAGCGTGACCGAGCTGGCGCTGGAAGCCTTTTGAATAGTGAGCGTGTTGTGAGGAGACGGTTGCCCGCAGTGTGGGCAGCTCATTGATATAAAAATGATAGCTAATAGCGCTTGATAGATAAGCGCTAGAGCCATATTTCATCTAAAAACCTGTCCTGGAAGTTGTTCCCATGTCCAAACTGCCTCCCGTGTTGCAAAACCTGTCGCTGCCCGTCATTGGCTCGCCGCTGTTCATCATCAGCAACCCCAAGCTCGTGATCGAGCAGTGCAAGGCCGGCGTGGTGGGCTCCATGCCCGCGCTCAATGCCCGCCCTGCCGAGCTGCTGGACGAATGGCTGGCCGAGATCACGGAGACCCTGGCGGCCTACAACAAGGCCAACCCCGACAAGCCCGCTGCACCCTTTGCCATCAACCAGATCGTTCACAAGAGCAACGACCGCCTGGACCACGACATGCAGGTCTGCGCCAAGTACAAGGTGCCGATCATCATCACCAGCCTGGGCGCCCGCGAAGACGTCAACCAGGCCGTGCACGCCTGGGGTGGCATCGTGCTGCACGACATCATCAACAACAAGTTTGCCCACAAGGCGATTGAAAAAGGCGCTGACGGCCTGGTGGCTGTGGCGGCTGGCGCCGGGGGCCACGCGGGCGTGAAGAGCCCGTTTGCGTTGATCCAGGAGATCCGCCAGTGGTTTGACGGCCCCATCGCTTTGAGCGGATCCATCGCCAGCGGCGACGCGGTGCTGGCTGCGCAGGCCATGGGTGCAGATTTTGGCTATATCGGCTCTGCCTTCATTGCCACACACGAAGCGCGGGCGAGTGACGAGTACAAGCAGGCCATCGTTGCAGGCAGCTCTGACGACATCGTCTACAGCAACCTCTTTACCGGTGTGCACGGCAACTACCTGGCCCCTTCGATCCGCGCGGCGGGCATGGACCCCGACAACCTGCCTGAGTCCGATCCCAGCAAGATGAATTTCGGCGGCGATTCCAAGAAGGCCTGGAAAGACATCTGGGGCTGTGGTCAGGGCATTGGCGCTATCAACGCGGTGACCAGCACTGCCGAGATGGTGGCCAAGCTGCGCACAGAATACGAAGCCGCCCGCGCCCGCCTCAAGCTTTAAGGGCGCGTCACAACGGGAGCCACGGGGCCGTCGAAGACGGTGTTGTAGTGGCTCATCGCCCACGTTCTTTCGCCCGCAAATGCCTTGTGCGCATTGCGGGCGAAGTTGTTTGTGGTGCACCTGATGCAAGGGCAAACCCCCATCAATACGCCGCAGTGGCTGCAGATAATGGTGATGAATAATAACCAAAGCATGTCGGCTTTGGTCGTTTGTTCAGCGCATTTTTTGCAAGGTGGGTCCGTCATGTTTCGTTCTTTTGTGCTGTTCGCAGCCTTGTGCGCCAGCGCTGTGGTTCATGCCCGCAATGAAGGGGTGACAGCCGACGAGATTCGGCTCGGGGCGTCGGCCGTGCTGTCGGGGCCGCTGGGGGCGCAAACCGTGCAGTACGGCGAGGGCTCGCGGCTGTTGTTCGACGCCGTCAACGCCCAGGGCGGTGTGCACGGCCGCATGATTCGCTACACCACGCTGGACGACGCTTTTGACGCCAAGAAGGCGGTCGAAAACACGCGCCAGCTGTTGGAGGCTGACAAGGTCTTCATGATCTACAACAGCACCGGTACCGCCCAGACGGCGGCCATCCTGCCGCTGATCAAAGAGCACCGCACGCTGATGTTTGGCCCGGTCACGGGTGCATCGGTGTTTCGCGAAACCTTCAACCCGCAGGTGTTTCATGTGCGCGCGGGCTACGCCAACGAGGCCAGCAAGATCGTCTCGCAGTTGCGCCAACAGGGCATGGGCCGCGTGGCGGTGTTCTACCAGGACGACGGGCTGGGCAAAACCCTGGCGGCCGAGTTGAAGAAGGCGTCGGACGATGAAAAACTGCCCTTCATCGCCGAGATCAAGGTAGACCCTCAGAAGCCCGACTTTGCCGCGGCAGCCGCGGCGACCGAAAAGGCGCAGCCGCAGGCGGTGATTGTGGCCACGGCCGGCGCCACCTTTACCCACTACATCAAGGCCGTGCAGTTGACGGCCGCGCGGCCTGCGTACTACGGCTTTTCTGTGGCAAGTCTGGACGTGATCAACCGCGAACTGAAAGACAAGGCGCGCGGCATCATCCTGGCGCAGATCATGCCGTCGCTGCGCAACACCACCATTCCGGTGGTGGCCGAATACCTGAGCCTGCTGCGCGCCAAATCACCGGCGGCCCAGCCCTCTGCCTCGCAGTTTGAAGGGTTTGTGCACGCGCGGCTGCTGGTGGAGGGCCTGCGCCGCACGGGCCGCAACCTGACCACCGAGTCTTTCACCAAGGCCATGGAAGACGCGGGGGAAATCTCGTTTGGGCGCTTCAACGTGAAGTATTCGCCCAAGAACCACAACGGCTCTACGTATGTGGAGCTGGCCATCGTCGACGCAGAAGGTAGCTTGAGGTATTGATCGAGCCACTGATCCTGTGGCCGTTCACAACCCGTATGTCAGCTCCCGCGCCTTGCCCCAGAACACGCGGTACATGAAGATGGTGTAGATGATGATGACGGGCAGCGTGATCGCCACGCCGATCCCGATGACCACCAACGACTCGGTCGCGCTGGCCGCATCCCACACGGTCAGCCGGTCAATCACGATATAGGGATAGATGCTGTAGGCCAGGCCAAAAAAGGCCAACACAAAGATCACCACGGTGGCCACAAACACGATCCAGCCATAGCCCGCCTGCACCACGCGCTGGGTGGCCAGCACATGGCGGATGGCAAAGAATGCCGCCACGCAGGCCAGCGGAATCGGCAACAGCGCAAACAGCTCAGGCAGCACAAACCACTTGGCAAACACGGTCTGGCTGACCAGCGGCGTCGCCAGTGAGATGCCCGCCAGGGCCAGACCCATGGGCCACAACACGCGTTGGCCCCAGCGCGCCGCCTTGTGCTGCAGGTCGCCATCGGTCTTCATCAGCAACCAGCCCACGCCCAGCATGGCGTAGGCGGCGGGCAAGGTCAGCGCAATGCCTGCAGAAAACAGCAGGCCCCAGGCGTCGTTTTGAAAGCCGGTGACGTAGGCGCCCAGCATCCAACCCTGTGCCATGGTGGTCACCAGCGATCCCCCCGCAAACAGCCGGTTCCACGTGGCCTTGTGCGAGTCGCGTGCCTTCACCCGAAAATCAAACGCCACACCCCGCAGCGTGAGGCCCAGCAGCATCACCGCCACCGGCAGGTACAGGGCCGTCAGCACAATGCCATGCGCCATCGGAAAGCAGATCAGCAGCACGCCCACGCCCAGCACCAGCCAGGTCTCGTTGGCGTCCCAGAACGGACCGATGCTGGACACCATCACGTCCTTTTCTGCATCGCTGGCGAAAGGCAAAAGAATGCCCACGCCCAGGTCGTAACCGTCCAGGATCACATACGCCAGCAGGGCAAGGCCCATGATGGCCATGAACGCGAGCGGCAGGGTATTGGCGAGAGTCAAGTCCATGGGGTACTCCTTTGAACCGGGTCCGTCTCAGACCGATGGGCGTTGTGTCAGGGGCTGCGGCGATGGAGGCGGCACTGCGGGCACGGGCATGGTGGGATGCTCGGCCATGTACTTGATCACACCCACATAGGCGGCCAGCAGCAGCACATACACCACGAGGTACGCCAGCAGCGTGGTGGCAACCATGCCCGGCGCATGGGGCGCCACGGCGTCAGCGGTCTTGAACAGGCCGTACACCAGATAAGGCTGACGCCCGATCTCCGTCACATACCAGCCTGCCAACGTGGCCACCCAGCCCGAAAACGTCATGCCCACCAGTGTGTACAACAGTGCGCGCGGCAGTGTGGCCAGATCTTGCCGGCGGCGGCGGTACAGCACAAACGCGCCGACCCAGGCCACCGCCAACATCAGCATGCCCACGCCCACCATCACGCGAAAGCCCCAGAACACGGGCGCCACAGGGGGATGGGCGCCCGGAAACTCATTCAATCCTTTCAGCTCGGCATTGATATCGTGCGCCAGAATGAGGCTGGCGAACTTGGGGATCTGCAGCGCGTAGTCAGTACGGCCTTCCTTCTCGTTGGGCAGGCCAAACAGCGTGAGCGGTGCGCCCTTTTCGGTGTGCCAGATGCCTTCAATGGCCGCGATCTTGGCGGGCTGGTGCTCCAACGTGTTCAGGCCATGCAGATCGCCCATGAAGATCTGCAGCGGGATCACCAGCGCCACCGCCGTGACGGCGGTGCGCAGTGCCTTGCGTGTGCCGTCTGTCGCCGTGCCCTTGATGAGTTGCCAGGCGCTCACCCCGGCAATCAAGAAGCCTGCAGTCAAGGCAGACGCCAGCAGCTTATGTCCCAGGCGGTAGGGAAAGGATGGGTTAAACACAATCGCCAGCCAGTCCACCGCATGGAACTTGCCATCGATGATCTCGTAGCCTGCGGGCGTTTGCATCCACGAGTTCAAGCTCAGGATCCAGAAAGCCGACAACGTGGTGCCAAAGGCCACCATCAACGTTGCCGTCAGGTGCACCGCTTTCTGACACGCGGCCCCGGCCGAACAGCATGATGCCCAGGAAGCTGGCTTCCAGAAAAAACGCCGTCAACACCTCGTAGCCCAGCAATGGCCCGGCAATGTTGCCCACATGCTCCATGAAGCCCGGCCAGTTGGTGCCGAACTGAAAACTCATGGTGATGCCCGACACCACACCCAGCCCAAAGGTCAGCGCGAACACCTTGGTCCAAAAGTAGTAGGCCTGCTCCCAGCCCAGTGCCGCTGGTGTGCCCCGCGTGGCGGTGTAGCGCAAGCGGAAGAACACCAGAAACCAGCACAGCGCAATCGTGATGGTGGGGAACAGGATGTGAAAGCTGATGTTGGCCGCGAACTGGATTCGCGACAGGGTGAAAGCGTCCATGTCAGTTCTCCTTAGCGTTGCGCGCTATCTGTAGTTCTGAAACCGGCGCTGCCAACGTCAACGCCGTTGCGCATGGGCGCCCCGCCGCGCTGGGGAGGGCGCGAAGCGGCTCGGGGGAGTTTCATTTCCCACCCTTGCCGGTCAACCGGTCTTTGAATTCGAGCACCCGCGTCACGGCGGTGCCCATGCCCATCAGCTGCAGGGCCGTTTCGGGGGCCAGGCGTTGCACATCATCAAACCAGGTCATCAGGCGGTCAATCAGCTCGTGCATCTCGCGCATGCGTTCCTGGGCGTGGCGCTCCTGGTCGGAGGTCGGTTCTTCGAGCAAGGCCATGCGCAGCATGGACAGCGTGGGTTCAATCTCGCGGCGTCGGCGCTCTTCGGCCAGCACGCGAAAGATCTCCCAGACATCTTTGGGTGCTTCAAAGTATTCACGCCGGTCCCCCGGCTGGTGGCTGAGTTTGACGAGGCGCCAAGCCTGCAGCTCCTTGAGCCCCATGCTCACGTTGGAGCGCGAGAACTCCAGCGTTTCGGCAATCTCGTCGGCGTTGAGCGCGCGGGGCGACAGAAAGATCAGGGCATACATCTGGCCGACAGTGCGGTTGATGCCCCAACGGCTGCCCATCTCGCCGAAATGGGCCACGAACTGGCGGTTGAGAGGGGGGAGTGGGTTGACGTCGGTCATATGGACACGGATTGTGCGCTTCATTTACTGAGTTTTCAGTAATTACTGAAAATTCAGTAATTTTTGTAGGGTCTGCAAAACGGGGCCGGATTGTGCTGTTCTGCAGGGCCTGGCAAATCGACGGCTCCTGGCCCCCGCAAAAAGCCCGCGCCGACGACAATAGAGGGCTTTGGCGCGCTCAACCTACCTGGACCAGCCAACGGCCTTATCCCTCCTTTCCAACCACCTCGCATGTCTTCTGCTACCTCTCGCACGCCGTTGATCGACATGGTCAAAGGCTTGGCGTGTATCACCATCGTCTGGCACCACCTGGCTTTTTACGGGCCCATGTCGGACATTGCCCAGCCTCTGGCCCCGGCGCTGATGGCCTGGCTGTATGACTTTGGGCGCATGGCCGTACAGGTGTTTCTCGTCGTGGGTGGTTATCTGGCGGCCGCCAGTTTGGCGCCGCTGGGTGTGGCGCGGTTTGACCATGCAGGCAACGCCATCGCCAAACGTTTTGTGCGCCTGGTGGTGCCCTACGCAGTGGCGCTGGTGTTGACCGTGGTGGTGGCCGCGCTGGTGCGGTTGTGGATGGTTCACCCATCGGTGCCGGAAGAGCCCACGCTGGCGCAGTTGCTGGCCAACGCCTTGCTGCTGCAAGACATCGTGGGCGAAGATGCACTGTCGGCCGGGGTCTGGTACGTGGCCATCGACTTTCAGTTGTTCAGCCTGAGCGTGCTGGTATGGGCGGGCGTGCGCGCATTGCCTGGCGTGTGGGTGCAGCAGCATGGCGCTGTCCTGGCCCGTGCGTTGATCGTGCTCGGAGTCGCAGCGTCGCTCTGGTTCTTCAACCGCATGGCGGGTTTTGACATGTGGGCGCTGTACTTTTTTGGCGCTTATGGCCTGGGCATGCTGGCGTACTGGGCCGTGCGTGCGCCCCGCCCGCATATGTGGCTGGCGGCCATCGCCATGCTGGGCGGCGCTGCGCTGGCGCTGGACTACCGCGGCCGTGTGGCTGTGGCGCTGGTCACGGCGCTGTTCCTGGTGTTTGCGCTGCGTTCTGCACGGGTGCGAGTCATGGAGCGAGGCTGCTTCCTGGGCTCCGCTGGTGCGGTTGGGGCAGATGTCGTATTCGGTGTTTTTGGTGCACTTTGCGGTATGCCTGCTGGTCAACGCGGTGGTGGGAACCCTGTGGCCCGAGGCGCCCGTGATCAATGCGATAGGAATGCTGCTGGCCTTTTTGTGCTCGCTGGCCGCTGGGCGCCTGCTTTACCTGCGGGTTGAGCGCCATGTGCCATCGTGGTCTACGGCGTTGCGCTGGCAGGCGGGGCTGGTCGGGGCGGGCATGTTGGTGGCGTTGTCCAACAACTGGGCGTGAGGTCACTCCAGCACTGGTTCAGGGGCGCTGCAGTTTGCGCTCGCGGCGTTTGCGTTGTTTGTCCAAAAACCAGGCCATGAACGGCAATATCAGCATGGAGCCTGGAATCACCCAGATGAACAGGTAGGGGCTGACGGACGATGCCGACCGCATCACATCGCGCAGGTGGGCGCGCTCGGTAGCGTCCCAGTTGCCTTGGCGGCGCTGCTGCACCAGCCACACCACTGACCCCTTCATCGTCGCCATCTCACGCTTGAGGCGGCTTTTCTCGCGGCTGTTGCCCGCCAAAAACGAGCAGAACCACTCGGGCGCCCGTTCCATGCGGCGCTGAAACGCGGTGGTCGAGTCCGGGTCAAAGGCTTCGGGCAGCGCGGCGGTGGGGTCGTTGGAGGGGGATGGCGTGGTCATGGCGGGTGCCATTGTCACAGCGGGCGCAGACAACGCCAAGCGTGTTTTCACCCCGCTGTGCCGCGCGCGGTCAATCGCTTTGAATATTGCGTGCCTTGATGAGGGCGCCAAACCGTGTGCTGTCTGCGGTGGCGCGGCTGTTGAACTCCGCAGGCGACATGGGCGCTGGCACGCCGCCCAGTGCGTTGATGCGCTCCTGCACCGCGGGGGTTGCCAGGGCCTTGTTGATTTCGCGGTTCAGCCGGTTCACCACGTCGGCCGGGGTGCCCGCAGGCGCGTAAAAGCCGAACAAGGTGTCGGCGTCAAACCCTTTGAGGCCCGCTTCATCCAGCGTGGGCACGTCCGGGAACAGCGGGGAGCGTTTGGCGCTGCCCACGGCCAATAGCTTGAGCTTGCCCGCCTTCACATGCTGCAGACCGATGCCCGGGTCAAACATGAAATCCACCTGTCCCCCCAGCAGATCCTGCATGGCGGGTGCTGCGCCGCGGTACGGCACATGCACAGCAAACACGTTGGCCTGGGCTTTCATCATTTCTGCGGCCAGATGCGGCGAGCTGCCATTGCCAGGGGTGCCAAACGTGAGCTTGCCGGGGTTGGCTTTGAGGTGGGCCAGAAACTCCTGAATGTTGTTAACCGGCAGCGTGGGTTTCACCTCCAGAAACACCAGCACGCGCGCTGCCGCCGCCACAGGCGTCAAGTCCTTCACGGGGTCGAACGGCATCTTGGGATACAGGTGCGGGTTGACCGACACCATGCCGCCCGAGCTCAGCAGCAGCGTGTAGCCGTCGGCAGGCGATTTGGCCGCAGCGTCTCCCCCAATGTTGCCGCCCGCGCCGCCGCGGTTTTCAATGACCACCGGTTGTCCCAGCGCGGTTTGCAGCGGCTGCGATACGGCGCGTGCAATCTGGTCGGCAGCACCGCCCGCCGGGAAGTTCACGATGACCTTGATTGGCTTGCTGGGCCAGGTGTCCGCCACTGCGGCGATAGGCAGTGCGAGCGCGCAAGCTGTGCAGGCCAGCGCCATGGCGTTGCGCAGGCGTTGTGTTCGGTGGAGGTGGTTGTTGCGTTGGGTGGATGGCATGTGGTGTCTCCTTGAAAAGCTGGGGCCCGGGTTTGCCGGGTCTTGTGGTGGTTGATGTCGGCGTGGCTGAGGGTGAAGGGCAGGTGTCTGGCGGCAGGCGATGTCAGGCCACATCCACCTCCACCAGGATGGCGCGTGGGCTGACCAGCGCGTCGCGCAGCACCTGGTGCAACTGGGCGGGGTCGCTCACATGCACCGCCTCGCACCCCTGGCCGCGGGCCAGTGCCAGGAAGTCGAGGTCCGGCAGGTCGGTGCCTTCCAGCTTGTCGCCTTCATGGAACCCGAAGGTGGGCGCAAACTCCTGCAGCGCCGCGTAGCGCCGGTTCTTGAGGATGATGAAGGTGATGGGCAGCTTCAGCTGCGCCGCGCTCCACAGGGCCTGGATGGAGTACATCGCCGATCCATCCCCGATCAGCCCGATCACTTTGCACCCGGGCTTGGCCAATGCCACGCCCACGGCGGCGGGCATGGCGTAGCCGAGGCCGCCGCTGCACATGGTGTAGAAGGTTTCGCTTTGCACGATGGGCAGGTAGGCCTGCATGGCTGCGCGCGAGCTGGGGGCTTCTTCCACCACGATGGAGGCCGCGTCGCGCACCTCGGCCAGGGTCTGCATCACATAGGGCACGCTCATCAGCGGGCCTGTGGGTTCGGCACGCGGGCGTACTGCGCGGGGTGGGGGCGGCGTGCGTGGCGGCGGGGCAGGGCGCGCCAGCAGGTCCAGCACGCCCAGGCGGATGCCGCCCACGGCAGACGTGCCTTCGGGCGTCCACGCGGCGGTGGTGGGGTCTTCAATCAGCTGCACCAGTTGTGCGCCGGGTGGCACGTGCGGGCCCAAAGCCCTCAACGTGGTACGTGAAGGCGGCGGCACCCAGTGCAAAGACCAGGTCGTGGCCCGACAGCAGCGCCACGATCTTCTCGCGCATGGCGGGCAGCACCCCGGCAAACAGGCGGTGGTTCTGCGGAAAGCCACAGCGGCCCGACATGGGCGCCACCCACACGGCTGCGTTGTGCCGCTCGGCCAGGGTCACCACATCGTCCCACGCGCCATCGCGGTCGACCGCCGCACCCACCACAAACACGGGGCGCTGTGCGGCGTCGAGTGCAGTGCCAATCGCATCCAGCACGCGCGGATCGGGCCGCGTCTCGGTGCTGACCATGCGCGGCAGCAGCGGGTCGCAGGGCTTGTCCCAGTCGTCCGCGGGTATCGACACCAGCACCGGGCCGCGCGGCTGCTGCATGGCGATGTAGTAGGCGCGCGCAATGGCCAGCGGCACGTCTTCGGCGCGGGCGGGCTCCACGCTCCACTTCACGTACGGCTTGGGCAGCTCGGTGGCCTGGCCAGAGAACAGGAACGGGTCGAACGGCAATATGGATCGTGCCTGCTGCCCGGCGGTGATCACCATGGGCGTGCGGTTCTTGTGCGCGGTAAAGATGTTGCCCATGGCATGGCCCACGCCGGCAGCCGAATGCAGGTTGACGAAGGCCGCGTTGTGCGTGGCCTGGGCATAGCCATCGGCCATGCCCACCACCACCGCCTCTTGCAGGCCCAGGATGTAGCGAAAGTCGCTCGGGAAATCCAGAAACAGCGGCAGCTCGGTGGAGCCCGGGTTGCCAAAAATGGTGTTGATCTGAAAACCACGCAGCAGGTCCAGCACCACCTCGCGCACGGTGGGGCGGGCGGGTGGCGAGAGGTGCGCGGCAGTTGCAGCGTTCGACGAAGAGGCCTGGGTCATGGAGAAAGTGCGTGCTGAGAGACGGAGTCCGATCTTCGGCGGCCACGCTTCATCCATCAATACAATGAATCGACTAAGCGGTATTCATTCAATGCATATCAAGGACATCGACCTCAACCTGCTGCGCCTGTTCGACGCGGTCTACCGCACCCGCAATGTCAGCCGGGCGGCCGACCTGCTGGATCTGACCCAGCCCGCAGCCAGCCAGGCCCTCACGCGGCTGCGCCTGCTGATCAAGGACCCCTTGTTTGTGCGCGCAGGCGGCGGTGTGCAGCCCACGCCCAAGGCCGACCGGCTGGCCGACGCCGTGCGCAGCGCGCTGGGCTTGCTCGAAGAAGCGCTTAACGAGTCCGCGCTGTTCGAGCCGCTGCAATCTCGCAAGGTGTTCCGTATCCACATGAGCGATATCGGGGAAGGGCGCTTTTTGCCCGCACTGATGCAGGCGCTGCAAACGCAGGCGCCCGGCGTGCGGCTGGAGACCTTGCCCGTGCCCCGCAGCGACATCGCGGCCATGCTCGACAGCGGGCGCATCGACTTTGCCTTCGGCTTTTTGCCCACCGTGAAAGACACACGCAGGGTGCAGTTGCTCAAAGACCGCTACATCGTGCTGCTGCGCGCGGGCCACCCGTTCAGCCTGCGCAAGCGCAGCGGCCCTGCCTTGCTGCGCGACCTGCGGCAACTGGAGTTTGTGGCCGTGCGCACGCATTCAGACACCTTGCGCATCCTGGAGATGCTGCAGCTGCAAGACCGCCTGCGCCTCACCGCCGAGCACTTCATGGCGCTGCCCTCCATCGTGCGCGGCACCGACCTGGCCGTGGTCATGCCGCGCAACATCGCCCAGACCTTTGCCGCCGACGCGGGCTACACCATCATCGAACCCGCACTGCCGCTGCGCGACTTCACCGTGTCGTTGCACTGGAGCCGCCGGTTTGAGAGCGACCCGGGCAACCAGTGGCTGCAAAGCGTGATCGTGCGGTTGTTCAGTGAATAGCTGAAGATTCTAAATTGATAGCTGCTAGCGCTTATCCATCAAGCGCTAGAGGCCAAAATGATTCATATTTTGGTGAAGGGTGGTGCGACAGCGTTCAAGTCTTCAGTCACTTGCATGGCGTAAGCACGGCTTTCAACGCCATATGGAACTCGCTGACCACGCTCGTAACGCTGGGCCCCCATTGACTGAAGTACAAGCGCACGGGCGAGTCAGCGCCGTGGCGTCGTTTGTATGTGCTGAGAAGTCGGTAGCCACCGGGGCAGGGCGCCTGCCCGCAGCGCGGTCTGGTGGGCGCGCCTGTTGGCAATCGGGTACCATGGCTGTATAAAAATACAGTATTCAAGAGGCCCCCTGAACGAGTGAGCGCCTTGCCTTTCATCCCGCCATGACCCGCACCTTCACCGATCCCTCTGACACGCCCGCACCGCCAGAGGAGGTGCGCATCCCCCTGCAGGCCATCCGAGGCCGGGGCGCGGCCACGGCCATGGCGCACCGGTTTGCGCGGGACGCGCGCGAGGTGGTGGACGACGGGTGGACCCATTCACCCTGGCAAGAAGATGACGGCGCGGACGGCGCGCAACCCGCCCCCGCGCTGGCCACCCGTGTGCACCTGGAAACCGCGCGCAGCGCCATCTGTGCCAATGACTCGCCGGACATCTTCTTTGAGCTGTCGGTCAACCCGTACCGCGGATGTGAGCACGGGTGCGTCTACTGCTACGCGCAGGCCCACGCACAGTTATCTCAACTTTTCGCCGGGACTCGACTTTGAAACGCAGATCATCGCCAAGCAGAACATTGCGCAGCTGCTGGGAATAGTTAGGTTGCCCGTCGACAACCTGTTCAAGAGCGTGAGCTGATGCGCCTCGCCTTCATGGGTACGCCCGAATTCGCCGTGCCGTCCCTGGCCGAGCTGATCGCCTCGGGCCACGAGATCGTGGCCGTCTATTCCCAGCCGCCCCGGCCCAAGGGCGCGGCCAGAAGCTGACGCCGTCGCCGGTCCACGCCTTCGCCGAGGCCATGGGCCTGCCGGTCTTCACGCCCGCCTCGATGAAGTCGCCCGAGGCCATCGCCGACCTTCCAGAGCCTGGATCTCGATGCCGCCTGCGTCGTCGCCTACGGCCAGATCCTCAAGCCCGAGGTGCTGGAGGCGCCGCGTCTGGGCTGTTTCAACCTGCATGGCTCGCTGCTGCCGCGCTGGCGCGGCGCCGCCCCGATCCAGCGCGCCATCATGGCCGGCGACCGCCAGACCGGCGTCCAGATCATGCGCATGTCCGAGGGTCTGGACGAGGGGGCCATCCTGCTGTCCGAGGTCATGGACATCCGCCCCGACGACACCGCCGCCAGCCTGTCCGAGCGCATGTCGCACATCGGCGCCGGCCTGTGGCCCCGGGCGCTGGCCGCCATCGAGCGCGGCGGCGTCACCGGCACGGAACAGGTCGGCGAGCCGACCTATGCCCAGCAAGATCACCCCCGCCGAGGCCCGCATCGACTGGTCCCGCCCGGCCGCCGAGGTCGACGCCCACATCCGCGGCCTGTCGCCCTTCCCCGGCGCCTGGTTCGAGGTCGCCGGCGCCGACGGCCCGATGCGCATCAAGGCCCTGATGTCGCAGGTCGGCCGACGGGCAGGGCGCGCCCGGCACGGTGCTGGACGACGCCCTGCGCGTCGCCTGCGGCGACGGCGCGGTGCGCCTGACTCCGCGTCCAGCGCGCGGGCAAGGCGGCACAGTCGGCCGAGGAGATGCTGAGCGGCTGGCGCTCCCGTCCGGCACGGTCCTGTCCTCAAGCAGCGAGCCGCCGCGCGGCGAGCGTAGGCGCACGCCATGCCCCGCTATCGGCTGACCCTCGAATACGACGGCTCGGGCTACAACGGCTTTCAGGCCCAGGCCGATCAGCCGACGGTGCAGGGCGCGATCGAGACGGCCATCACCGCCTTCTGCGGCCAGACCGTGCGGCTCGCCGCCGCCGGCCGCACCGATACCGGCGTCCACGCCACGGGTCAGGTCATCAGCTTCGATCTCGACAAGGCCTGGCCGGCGCGCACGGTCATGAACGCCCTGAACGCCCACCTGGTCGAGCGAGGCCGTGTCGGTGCTGGACTGCGTCGGCGGTCGACGACGACTGGCACGCCCGCTTCTCGGCGACGGGGCGGCGCTACCTGTACCGCATCCTCAACCGGCCCGGTCCGCCCGGCGCTGGACCGGGGCCGGGTCTGGCATGTGAAGCAAGCCGCTGGACGCCGAGGCCATGCAGGCGGCGGCGCAGAGCCTGGTCGGCCTGCACGACTTCACCACCTTCCGCGATGTGAACTGCCAGTCGAAGTCGCCGGAGAAGACGCTGGACGTCGCCCGCGTCAGCCGCGTCGGCGACGAGGTGCATCTGGTGTTCGAGGCGCGCAGCTTCCTGCACCGACAGGTGCGCTCGATGACCGGCATCCTGGTCGAGGTCGGCCTCGGCCGCTGGACCGTCGACGATCTGGCGGCCGCGCTGGAGGCCCGCGACCGCGCCGCCTGCGGGCCCGGTCGCGCCGTCGACGGGCTCTATCTGACCGGCGTCGAATACGCCGGTGAAGCCGGCCTCAAGTCGCGCGAAGCGCTGGAGTAGGCCAAGCTCAGAAAGCCTAGCGCTTCAGGAAGCCGCCGATCATGTCGCCCAGACCGCCGGGCAGGCTGTCCAGAAGGCCGTCGGCCCCGACGCGTCGCCACCGGGCGTCAGGCGATCGACGGCCTCGGGCAGCAGCCCGGCCAGGGTCTCGCTGGCCTGTTCGGCGAGATGCCCAGCTTGGCGGCGAAGTCGGCGATCGGGCCGCTGCCGAGCACCTGCGGATCTGTCGGCGGAGATCTGGCGTTCGCCCGTGCCGATCCACGAGCCGACGACGTCGCCCAGCCCGTCCTGGGCGAACTCGACCAGACCGCCGACCCCGCCCTGACCCTTCAGCAGGTCGGCGATGCCGCCTCCGGCATCTTCGCCCAGACCGCCCAGAACACTGTCCAGAATCCCATCGTCCGTCTCCGTCTGCGGTGTGACGCCAGCGTGGCACGGCTACGCTACGCCCGGATGACGGTCCGCGCACATGAAAAAGCCCGCCGGGACCCGGCGGGCTTCGTCAGTCTGGTCTGGAACGACCCTTAGTTCTTGGCTGCTCGGCGCCCGAGGTCACGGCCTGGCCGGCGGCCGAGACGTCACGGCCGACGCCGGAGACGGTGTTGCAGGCCGAAACGGCCAGGGCGGCGGCGACGACGGTCAGGGCGATGATCTTTCTCATGGGGAATCTCCTGAGGTGGTTGAACGCTGCGCCATGAACGCCAAGCGTGGCCATGCGGTTGCATGGCCAAGCACGCGGTCGATCTGCTAAGCGACGCCTGCATGACCCAAGCCCGCCAACACCGCCGCCCGCCGCCTCGTCGAAACCCTCGTCATGAACGGCGTCGACCCGCGTCTTCTGCGTGCCGGGCGAGAGCTATCTGGCCGTGCTCGACGCCCTGGCCGACGTGCGCGACCGGATCCAGGTCATCGCCTGCCGCCACGAGGCCGGCGCCGCCAACATGGCCGAGGCCTATGGCAAGCTGACCGGCAAGCCCGGCGTCTGCATGGTCACGCGCGGACCGGGCGCGACCCACGCCTCCATCGGCGTGCATACGGCGCATCAGGACTCCACGCCGATGATCCTGTTCGTCGGCCAGATCGCCCTGACCGACCGCGGCCGCGGCGCCTTCCAGGAGGTCGACTACCGCGAGGTCTTCGGCGGCCTGGCCAAATGGGCCACCGAGATCGAGAGCCCCGAACCGCACCGTCGAGGTCGTCGAGCGCGCCTTCGCCACCGCCCTGCAGGGCCGGATGGGGCCGGTGGTCATCGCCCTGCCCGAGGACATCCTGCACGAGGACGGCGGTCCCGCCCCGATCCGCCCCGTGACGCCCGCCACGGCGGCGCTGGACCCGGCCTTCGTCGAAGCAGGTGCGCGCGCGTCTGTCGAAGGCCGAACGGCCCCTGCTGGTGCTGGGCGGCTCCGGCTGGACCGAGGAGGCCGCCGCCGCCATCGGCGACTGGGCCGAGCGGCATCGGCCTGCCGGTCGCCCTGTCGTTCCGGCGCAAGGACCTGATCCTGTCCAACGACCGCCCCAACTATGCCGGCGACCTCGGCCTCGGCTGCAATCCGGAGCTGATGAAGCGGGCCAAGGACGCCGACCTGCTGATCGCCATCGGCGCCCGGCTGGGCGAGAACCCGACCCAGGGCTACACCCTGTTCGACCGCGCCCGGACGGCCGAGACGCTGATCCACATCCATCCCGGGCGCCGAGGAACTGGGCCGCGTCTGGACGCCCGCTGATCAGCGCGACGGCCGACAATTCCCTGGCCGCCCTCGCCCTGTCCGACGATCGAGCCGGGCCGCACCTGGCACGACCAGGCCAGCGGCCGCCCACGCCGACTATCAGGCCTTCTCGACCCCCGTGCCGGTCACCGGCGCGGTGAACATGAGCGAGTGCATGGCCCATCTGGGCGAGGTCCTGCCGCCGACCGCCATCGTCACCAACGGCGCCGGCAACTTCGCCGCCTGGCTGCACCGCTTCTATCGCCACCGCGCCTGCCGCACCCAGCTGGCCCCGACCTCGGGCGCCATGGGCTACGGCTATCCGGCCGCCATCGCCGCCAAGAGCCTGCATCCCGACCGCGAGGTCATCTGCGTCGCCGGCGACGGCGACTATCTGATGACCGGCCAGGAGCTGGCCACGGCCGTCCAGTACGGCATCAACGTCGTCGTCGTCGTCGTCGACAACGGCACCTACGGCACCATCCGCATGCACCAGGAGGGCCACTATCCCGGCGCCGACCGCGTCATCGCCACCGACCTGAAGAACCCCGACTTCGTCAAATACGCCGAGGCCTTCGGCGCCTTCGGCGTCCGCTGCGAGACCACCGAGGACTTCCCCGCCGCGCTCGACGCCGCCCGGAACGCAGGCCGCCCCGCGCTCGTTCACCTGATCACCTCGGCCGAGGACATCGCGCCCAACCGCACGATCACCGGCCTGCGGGCGAAGTAGCGGCAAACGGGCGATGACGGCGGCGATCCGCCCGCCTATGTTCGCCGCATGACCGACGCCGCGCCCGAAACCACCGACCGCCCCCTCACCCAGGACGGCCCGCCGCTGCGGCTGTGTCTGATCGACGCCTCGGCCTATATCTTCCGCGCCTATCACGCCCTGCCGCCGCTGACGCGCAAGTCCGACGGCCTGCCGGTCGGCGCGGTGCAGGGCTACTGCAACATGCTGTGGAAGCTGTTGAAGGACATGAAGGGCGCCGACGGCCCGACCCATCTGGCGGCCATCTTCGACCATTCGGAAAAGACGTTCCGCAACGACCCTGTACGACCAGTACAAGGCCAACCGCTCCGCCCCGCCCGAGGACCTGATCCCCCAGTTCCCGCTGGTGCGCGAGGCGACCGCGGCGTTCGGCGTCCACTGCGTCGAACTGCCCGGCTACGAGGCCGACGACCTGATCGCCACCTATGCCTGCAAGGCGCGCGACGCGGGCGGCGAGGCGGTGATCGTCGTCCTCCGACAAGGACCTGATGCAGCTGATCGGGCGCGGCGTCGTCATGTACGACCCGATGAAGGACCGGCGTCTGGGCGAGGAGGCGGTGATGGAGAAGTTCGGCGTCACCCCGGACAAGATGGTCGACCTCCAGGCCCTGATCGGCGACAGCGTCGACAACGTCCCCGGCGCCCCCGGCATCGGCCCCAAGACGGCGGCCCAGCTGCTGGACGAATACGGCGACCTCGACACCCTGCTGGCGCGGGCGGGCGAGATCAAACAGCCCAAACGCCGCGAGACCCTGATCAATTTCGCCGACCAGATCCGCCTCAGCCGCGAGCTGGTCCGCCTGACCTGCGACGCCCCCGCGCCCGAGGCCATCGCCGACTTCGCCGTGCGCGATCCGGACCCGGCGACCCTGTCGGCCTTCCTGGAGCAGATGGAGTTCCGCTCGCCTGCGCAGCCGCGTCGGCGACGGCAAGCGCCCCGACCACGACGGCCCGGCCTTCGGCGCCCGCGCCCGGTCCACCTGAGCGCCCCGGTCATGACGCCCCGCTATGGCGGCCCAGGCGCGCCGACCGCCCCGGTCGAGGCCCAGACCTTCGACACCGACGCCTATGTCTGCGTCCAGACCTGAGGCGAGCTCGACGCCTGGATCGCCCGGGCCACCGAGGCCGGGCGTCGTCGGCTTCGACACCGAGACCGACGCCCTGTCGGCCACCCACGCCGGCCTGTGCGGCGTCTCCCTGGCCATCGGCCCCAATGACGCCTGCTACATCCCCCTGACGCACGAGCACACGCCGACGGCCAGCGCGGGCGGCCTCGATTTCGGCGGCGCCGACAACGACGCCGCGCGCCCCTCCGACCCAGATCGACAAGCCCACGGCCCTGGCCCGGCTGAAGGCCCTGCTGGAGGACCCCGGCGTGCTCAAGGTCGCTCCAGAACGGCAAATACGACCTCGCCGTCATGGCCCAGCGCGGCATCCGCGTGGCCCCGATCGAGGGCACGGTGTAGCTAGAGGGCGAGGTGCCAATGTCGCGCCAACAATTAGTTCTAATCGGAACCACCGCCCGAGTCTCCATCTCCAGCCGAGGGCTGCGCCAGGTTTCCACGATTGGTGGGGCGGGGTACAACGCGGCTATTGGGGCGATTGCGGCTGGCGGACAGCCGACCCTCATCACAGTGGTAGGTGAGGATCTTTCATTGGACGAATACGCCGCTGTTCAAACCGCCACCGTTAACCCCTTTTTGCTCCGGGCGCCGGGCAAGACATGCAACTTCCTGTTCACCTACGATAGCGACGAGCATCCCCCCGTGGTTGTCTCGGAGTATGGTAACGCCGGATTGCTGAATGAGCACGTGAACACGTTTTCCCTCTCATGTGAGTGGGTACACATCTTTTGCCGCAGGCCACTCAATAGCGGGCAACTATTGCGATGCGTGCGTCGGTGGCAGCCTAGGCACATCAGCGTGGACTTCATGCTTTCCAGCCTAACCGAGCAGATGCGAGAAATTGAAAATGACCTGAACTACGTTGACTATATCTTTATGAACGAGAGCGAATTCGGCATGGCAGCAGGGTGGCTTGAGCCGGGGGCATTTCGGGGCCGGGTGGTAGTTACCCGAGGCGCTCGTGGCGGCATGGTACTCGATCACGGACGTGTTATTGCGGAAGTTCCCGCGCGCATGGTGAACATCGTCGATGCGACCGGCGCCGGCGATTCGTTCGTCGGTGCGTTTCTAGCGCGGGTAGTTGCCGGGGACACGCTATCGGTAGCGCTCACTGCCGCTGTCGCCGTTGGAACAACAACGACCCAAGGCGTCGGGATGGCCGCTCACTTTGGGTTGGGACAGATGCGCAATGCCAAATAGCGTCGTAATTCTCGATTGTTACACCGATGAACCATCCGGGTATGGGGTGAGACCCTATCTCGGAACTCACCAGCTCCACTTGTCGCAGGCGCTAGCGTTCAAGGGAATTGCGCATCGGTACATGACCATCGACGACTTGCGATACAACAAGTATGGGCGAGCGGATGGACTGAATACCGATCTAACAACAGTGAACACAACCGCGAATCGAGATGACGCTATCACTCTTCTACACGAAGCCAGTGTGATCTATGTCATCATGGGGTGTTTTGTTGACTACGCATATTTCTCATGCGTCCCCCCTCGAAGTGCTGAAGTGTACGAATACTTGAGGGGAACGAGCGGAAAGAAGATTCTTTTCTATGTGATGGGGACACTCGGAGGAATCTCGCCAGATTACGCAGGCTCGGCACTCGGCGGCATCATTGATGACGTGGAGCACGGCAATACCTACCGCTACGTGCTCATGGGGCATGGTTCCAGCGAGGCAGTAAACCTCATCAATCCTGATTACGGCATGCTAGCGTCAGTGGCCGGAACTGTGCCGCCGTTACTGGAACAATTGACCCAACCAATAATTGCGGAGATTGAGACCGGCACCGGATGTAACACACCGACGTGTACTTTTTGTATTGAGGCCGCTCGTGCGCCACGAGTACGGTACCGTACGCCGCAGGACATTATTGAACAAGTAGCCTGCTTGTACGGCGCAGGTGTGCGACATTTTCGTTTGGGCCGGCAGCCGAATTTCTTTCATTTTGCCCGACAGGACACCGACGCGATGGAGCGACTCCTCTCGGGCATTCGGAATCGCTGCCCGGACCTTCGCATGCTCCACATCGACAATGTAAATATTGTGAATGTGATCACTCCCGCCGGTCGGCGCATTGCTAGGCTTGTCGCGAAATACTGTACGTCCAGCAACGTTGCGCCATTCGGCATCGAGTCGTTCGACGAAGATGTGCGCCGCGCAACTAGGGTAACAGGTTCGGCGGATGACGTGTTGCGCGCGATTGAGATCATCAATGAGGCAGGCGCCGCCCGAGGGGCTGACGGGTTGCCAAAGCTACTCCCAGGCATCAATCTGATCGAAGGGCTGCCGGGTGAGAGTGCGGCTACGCACGAGCACAACATGACGTACTTGCGGAAGATCCTGGACAAAGGCCTGATGACTTACCGCACCTACTATCGGATGATGACGCAACCGACGGGGGTCAGCCTCCGCGGACCGGAGGAGCGGTCGGCCGCGTATCAATCCCACTTCGAGGAAGTAGTCGACGCATTCGTTCTCCCCATGCAGGCGCGTGTTTATCCCCGAGAGACGATCATTCGGGGAGACTGGGAATGCGTAACCGTTGCTGGTGAGACATTTGCTCGCACGTTGGCGACATGTTCCATCAAGGTGCGCATGCGGCATACCATGTCGCCTGGTGTGCGTGACATGGCGGTACGTGTGACAGGAAACAATGGATACCGCCTTCTCGATGGCGGGTTAGTGGGATGAGATAGTGACCGCGTGTTGGGTGATCGTGGTTGGCCCTGCCGGTGCTGGCAAGACGACCGTTGCGGGGTACATTCGGGCCCAGTTCCCCCTGTTCAGGCACATCAGCGACCTCACCGCGTTGGAGCAGTTGTTCGCGTACAACGATGCTCGCGGTGAGTTCGCGCTCGGTGCGCCGGGCGACCGACCGTCGTTGTGGCGTGGTGACGATGCCGACGCCTACCTCTGCAGCGAAGCCACAATGAAGCTCCCGGATGGGGGGCACGGTATTCTTGACCCCAGGGTGTGGGATCAGGCTTTGCGGACAGTCGTAAGGGACGCCCGGGCCGAGCCGTATGTCATCGTGGAGTTCGCGCGCGGTTTGGATCGTGCCTACATGCAGCTACACGGACTGAAGGACAGTGAAGCCTACCTGCCTTCGCTCCAATTGCTTGCCGATGAGCTAGCCGGGGCGCCTGTAGTTGCTCTAGTAATCGTTCACGTTACCGCGCCGTTGCACACGCGTATGGCCCGGAATAGTTCTCGGCAAGCACGAGGGGAACACTATGTGGCGGAGGATGTTATGCGGTCCATCTATCGCGATGATCTATTTGACGAGAGAGTGTTGGAGTCATTGCGGGATTGCGAGCGTCGACCGAAGCTACTTACCGTTGACACAGTAGTCAGTGTTGAGAAAGGAATGATCCCCGTGATGGAATACCTTGCCGAATCGCTCGAAGCTTAGCGTGGCCGCCGAATGACACATTGTCGTGTTGGCGTCATAGTCCCCTGGATGAATCGCACTGTGGAAGACGAGTTACCCCCGCTAGTGGCTGGTCAGGGCGTCACCTTGCACTGGGCAAGGGCTCTACCGGCAATTCTGCCGACAAGTCGGACCGACGAATCCTATCTTGCTTCCTTGCTTGAAGATGTCCCGCACGCGCTTGCGCGGCTTGCCCCGGAAGACCTTGGAGTTGTGATACTTGCGTGCACTTCCGCGGCCTTGGGACAGACCATTTGG
>CAWATB010000002.1:0-69408 GCA_963784815.1 uncultured Gammaproteobacteria bacterium
GACGAATACGGGTGATTTGCGCGTTTTGTTCAACCGCATGCGGCGCTCGGAAGCAGGCATGGTCACTTCGCGCAGCATTGTGGAAGTCAAGGCGTTTTCTGAACAGGTAGCCCTGCGCGCCAAAGACATTGCGCAGCTTGAAACCACCTACGAGCCCTTGATCAACAGCCCTGAAGAGCAGGAGATCTTCAAGACCTACAAGCTGCGCAAGGCCGAATACGCGGTGCTGCAGGCCAAGCTGGTCGAGATCGCCAACGGCGTGGACTTCACCACCGCCGAGACGCTGGAGCTGACCGGCGACGCGCTGGCCATGGTCTACGCGGGCGAGTCTGAAACCGCCTTTGTCGCTGTGGCCGAAACACTGGGCATGATGCAAAAGCTCAATGCCGAAAACGCGCTCAAAGCCACTGAAGAAGCCCGCCAGGTCTTCAACGTCGCCCGTGCATCGCTGGCGATCACGCTGGCGGTGTGCGTGGTGCTGGCAGCCCTGCTGGGTGTGGGCATCACCCGCGCGGTCACGCGTCCCGCCGGACATGCTGTGCGCGCCGCGCGCGCCATTGCCGCGGGCGACCTCACCGCCGAGGTACCACCCGGGGGCAAAGACGAAATGGGGCAGTTGCTCACGGCACTCAGCGAAATGCGCGACAACCTCGCTCACGTTGTCTCTGGCGTGCGCCAGAACGCCGAAGGCGTAGCGTCAGCCAGCTCGCAGATTGCCTCAGGCAACAACGACCTGTCGGCCCGCACAGAACAACAAGCCAGCGCACTCGAAGAAACCGCAGCCTCCATGGAGGAGCTGGGCTCCACAGTGCGCCAAAACGCGGACAACGCCCGCCAGGCCAACCAGCTGGCGGTCAGCGCCTCCACCGTCGCAGTCCAGGGCGGAGACGTAGTGGCCGAAGTGGTCGAGACCATGAAGGGCATCAACGCCAGCAGCGCCAAAATTGCAGACATCATCAGCGTCATCGACGGCATTGCGTTCCAGACCAACATCCTGGCGCTGAACGCAGCCGTGGAAGCCGCCCGTGCCGGAGAACAAGGCCGGGGCTTTGCGGTGGTGGCCAGCGAAGTGCGCAGCCTGGCAGGCCGCAGCGCCGCAGCCGCCAAAGAAATCAAAACCCTCATCAGCGCCAGCGTCGAACGGGTTGAACAAGGCACTGCCTTGGTGGACAAAGCGGGCGCCACCATGACCGAAGTCGTTGCCTCCATCCGGCGCGTGACGGACATCATGGGAGAAATCAGCGCCGCCAGCAGCGAACAAAGCGCAGGGGTCGGCCAAGTGGGAGAAGCCGTCACCCAGATGGACCAGGCCACCCAGCAAAACGCAGCCCTGGTAGAAGAAATGGCTGCCGCCGCCAGCGCCCTGAACGCACAGGCGGGCGAGCTGGTCAACGCCGTGGCTGTGTTCAAACTGGATGCCAGCGCCGGCCACAGCGGTTCAAACAAAAGCGACACTTCCAGCCAGCTCACCAGCAGGAGCCAGACCTCCCGCAAATCGCTGTCGGCGCGCACGCCGGCCGCACAAGCCAAGGCCAGTCTGGCGGCGCCGACCAAAGCTCCAGCGCCGGTGTCCAGTGCAGTGCCGACAGGGGCAGCCGGCAAAGGCGGAGACGACGAATGGGATAGTTTCTAAGGTAGCCAACGCGCTGCAAGGCGGCATGCCAAAAACACAATCGAAGAGCTGTTAGCGCAATACTGAGTCTCCTGGAGCACCAAATGAACCTTTCATCGAACACTGCCGCTTCCTCATCACCGGGGGTAGAGCGCTCGCAGTCGCTACTGGGCGACCGCGTGATCCTGGGCGCCATCGGTCTGAGCGCCGTCACCGCCGTGGTACTGGGCGCCAACTTTGTAGAGTCGGGTTTGGCTTGGGGCCTGTCGGCCTTATTCGTTGTGGTTGCTGTACTGGTGTACATCACCAACGCCGGTACGTTGATGTCGCGCATGACGTTTAGCCTGGTGCTGACCTCGTTTGTTGCCCTGCACATTCACCTTGCGCAGGGCATGGCAGAGCTGCATTTCGGGGTTTTCGTTACCCTGGCACTGCTGCTTGTGTACCTGGATTGGCGCCCCATTGCGCTGTCCGCCGTGGTATTTGCCGTACATCACGTGCTGTTTGACCGGCTGCAGGCGGCTGGCTTTGGGGTGTATTGCCTGACTGAACCGAGCTTCGCCCGCATTGTGGGACACGCCGCATACGTGGTGATCCAGACCTCGCTGGAGATCCTGATGGCAGTGATGTTGGGGCGCACGGCACGCGCTGGCCAGGAACTGCGGAGTTTGGTCGAGGCGGTTGACCAGCCCGATGGAATCAGCCTCTCTTCAGTCAGAACCATCTCGACCACAACCGCTTCAAGCCGCGCGTTGCAGTCCACGCTGTTGCGCATGGAAACCGCGGTCGCTGCGATGCGCGAAACCACCGCCAACGTACAAATTGCTTCTGGCGAAATCGCCTCGGGCAACAACGACCTGTCGGCCCGCACAGAACAACAAGCCAGCGCACTCGAAGAAACCGCAGCCTCCATGGAAGAGCTGGGCTCCACAGTGCGCCAAAACGCGGACAACGCCCGCCAGGCCAACCAGCTGGCGGTCAGCGCCTCCACCGTCGCAGTCCAGGGCGGAGACGTAGTGGCCGAAGTGGTCGAGACCATGAAGGGCATCAACGCCAGCAGCGCCAAAATTGCAGACATCATCAGCGTCATCGACGGCATTGCGTTCCAGACCAACATCCTGGCGCTGAACGCAGCCGTGGAAGCCGCCCGTGCCGGAGAACAAGGCCGAGGCTTTGCGGTGGTGGCCAGCGAAGTGCGCAGCCTGGCAGGCCGCAGCGCCGAAGCCGCCAAAGAAATCAAAACCCTCATCAGCGCCAGCGTCGAACGGGTCGAACAAGGCACCTGCTGGTCGACAAAGCGGGCGCCACCATGACCGAAGTCGTTGCCTCCATCCGGCGCGTGACGGACATCATGGGAGAAATCAGCGCCGCCAGCAGCGAACAAAGCGCAGGGGTCGGCCAAGTGGGAGAAGCCGTCACCCAGATGGACCAGGCCACCCAGCAAAACGCAGCCCTGGTAGAAGAAATGGCTGCCGCCGCCAGCGCCCTGAACGCACAGGCGGGCGAGCTGGTCAACGCCGTGGCTGTGTTCAAGCTCGATGCCAGCGCCACCAGAAGCGCCCCCGCGCCAGCCCCCCGCAAACCCATGCCTGCACCGGCGGCCCACAGCGCTGCACGAAGCGCACTGCCCAAGAGCGCTGGAGCCAGCAAACTCGCAAACCCCGTGGGAAGCCTGTCAGCCCCCAAGGCCAGCGCAGCGCCCGCCAAAGCCAAAGCCCAAAGTCCGGCACCGGCGACTGGTACCGCCAAAGGTGGCAGCGACGAGGACTGGGAAAGCTTTTGATCGGGGTCGGCAGATTCAGCCCCTAAAAATATGAGTCAAAAAGGCTGCTAGCGCTTATCTGGTAAGCACCGATAGCTATCAAAATGATTTTTTGCGCCGATTCGGTTTTGTTGGCTCAAATCTTTGTCGTGCGGTCGTTCTGCGCCCTGGGTCGGAATTTTTTAACCAAGGGTTGGTGGTTTGCATGCTGTTGCCGGAGAATTCGTGCACACATCAAAGAGTTTCCATATTGAAACTGTCTGTGGACCGTCTCCGCTGGGCCCAGCGCCCAAGGTGCTCTGGTCGCAACCCATGAGAGGTTCATGCTAGGAACACTCCGTCTCCGCGGTTTATTGATCATCCTCGTGATGATCGCCGTGCTTCCCGGTGCCGCTTTGCTGCTCTACACCCACACGAAAAACCAGCAAATGGTGCTGGAACGCGCGCGTGCAGAACTCCAGGCCGTGGGTAGGCTGGCCGCAGCCAACCAAGAACAATCCATCGAAGGCGTGCGTCAAATTCTGGCGACGGTAGCCAGCGGGCCTTCGGTGCGGCGCACTGATCTTGCAGATCTGTGCCGCGAGTTCTTGTCCAATGTTGCAGGCGCGAGCCCCGCCTATGCGCTGCTGGGTGTAGTCGGTCCTGGCGGCGAGCAACGTTGTACGCGCGCAGTCGACAGGCCATTTGTACCGCTGCAACATGAAAAGTTCGTTGAGCATGCGCTCGCACAGCGCGCTTTTTCGGTCGCTGGCTTCGCTGTAGTTCAATCTTCTGGTCGCAAAACGTTGGCGTTCACGATGCCGGTTTTTGACTACAGCGGCGTGTTTGCTGGCGCCGCCTATGCAGCGTTGGATCTGGAGCAGGTAGACCAGCGTTTGAAGGCGCTGGAGCTTCCCAAAAACGTGCGGGTGTTCATCACTGACCCTGCGGGTGTACTCGTCGCTTCGTCGAGCGCAGGAGTCGAGCAGATCGGAACCGAAACTGGAAACGACCAACTTCGAAATATCGTCACGGCTGGCCTCCGGACCACCCTAGACGCTGTGAACGACCGTGGCGTTGACATGCTGCACGTTGTCGTGCCCGTCGCTCAAGAAAAATACGTGAATGCTCGTCATTTGGTTGTGCGGGTGAGCGCTGAACGGGAGAGCATCCTCGCACCGCCAAATCGGCAGCTACGAAATCAGTTGGCTGTTTTGGCAGCTGCCACTTTGGCGGGTGTGGCGCTAGCGTGGTCGCTGGCACAGTGGCAAGTGGCGCAACCGGTGGCGCGACTCTTGAACCGCATGCAGGCAGCTGGAAGGGGCGAGGTGGTGCCAGTGCGTTTGGGTGGTGTTACGGCCGACTTTGCGCAGATACATGCAGGCCTTTCGGACATGCTGGAACGCCTGAACCGGCAGCAATCCCAGGTTTCGAAGGCGCAAGAACTGACGCGCGTGGGTTTTTACGCGATCGACTTAAATACCGACCTCATGCACCTGTCGCCTACGGTTTACACCATATTGGGACTGGACCCCACCATCGACCCGGTTCCTTTTGAGTCCTATGAGGCCATGGTCCACCCTGACGATTTGGACGGAATGCGCGCATTTCGCCGAAAGCTCAAGACGGGTGAGGTTCCCCAACGCGGCGCTTATCGCGTTATCAGGCCAGATGGTGAAGTGCGCTTCCTTGACGTTTACGGCAGTGTAGAAGTGGGAAGCGATGGAAAGCGCTCCATCTTTTCGGGGGCCGTGCAGGATGTTTCTGAGGAGCGCCGCCAGCGCCGACTCTTTCAGATGCAAAGCCAGATCAACGAAGCGATTGTGCGCACGCGCACCCGTTCAGAGTTGTTTGAGCGCGTGTGCCAGATCGCGGTGACCGTGGGCGCACTTCCGCGCACTGCGGTGGTGGGGCTGGAGCCAGACACCGGCGTCGTGTATCCCATCGCGCGCGCCGGACTTGATGATGGATTCGAAAACGCAGTTTACCCATCGCGGACGATACATTCCGACAATTCACCGCTTGCGGTAGCCATGCGCACCGGCCAGTACACGGTGTGTGACGATGCGAGTACGGACGAGAGGTTGGCGTCGATCCGAGACCTTGCGTTGTCTCGCGGCTTTCGTTCTGCAGCCCTGGTGCCCCTGATGGTGGGTGGGAAGTGCGTCGCGGCTGTCGCTTTTACTTCCGATCGCCCCCATTTTTTCCAGAGTGATGAAAACCGGCTGTTTCGTGCGATTGGTGAAAACCTGTCGTACGCCCTCACAGCCATGGAGCAGGAAACAGCGCGCGAAGTGGCCACAGAGGCTTTGCGACTGACGCAGGCTGCGGTACAGGCGTCGAGTGACGGCATCGTGCTTTGTGATGCTTCGGCAAACGATATGCGGCTTGTATCGGTCAACCCCGCATTCGAGAAAATGACGGGCTACGCTGCCCACGAAGTGTTGGGTAAAAATTGTCGATTTTTGCAAGATGGTGATTCCGACCAATCCGGGTTGGATGAAATCCGGTCTGCCCTGCGTGAGGAAAGAGTCGGCGAGGCGACGTTGCGAAATGTGCGGCGCGATGGAACGGTGTTCTGGAATAGCTTGCGGGTGGCGCCTTTGCGCAACGCGGCGGGTGAGGTGACTCACTATGTGGGTGTGCAGACCGATGTGACAGAGCGCATAAAGTACGAGCAGGAGTTGGCGCACCGAGCGCATTACGATCCCTTGACGTCGCTGCCCAATCGGCACTTGCTGGAAGATCGGCTCCAGCAGGCCATCTCGCATGCCATGCGCTCCGAGGGCCTGGTGGGAGTCGCGTTTCTCGACCTCGACAACTTCAAGACCTTCAATGATTCCATCGGGCATGCCGCGGGAGATCATGTGCTGTGCAGCGTGGCGGCCAGGCTGGCGTCATGCCTGCGCCCCAGCGATACGGTAGCTCGGCTCGGAGGTGACGAGTTCGTGATCGTGATGAGCGCGCTCGGAGACGCAGTTGAGCTGCAAAACGCGATGGTGCGGGTGCAGCAGGTTCTGTCTGAGCCCATCGTGTTGGATGGCAAGGATTACTTCGCTGCTGCCAGCATCGGAACCGCAACTTTTCCGCAGGACGGCTCAACTGCTGGCGAACTGATCCAGTGTGCAGACTTTGCGATGTACAAGGCCAAGGAAGACGGACGCGGCGTAGTGCGAGCTTACGAACCCTCGCTGGATGTGCGGGGTGGCGAGCGGCTGGAGTTGGAAAGTGCCCTGCGCCAGGCGCTGGTACTGAGACAGTTCATGCTGCATTACCAACCCAAGTGCGATTCTGTAACGGGTGCTTTGTGTGGCGTGGAGGCGCTGGTCCGATGGAACCATCCGCAGCGCGGAATGGTGCCGCCACTCCAGTTCATTGCGCTGGCAGAACAGACGGGTGTAATCGTGGCTCTCGGCGAATGGGTGCTGGAGGAGGCCTGCCGACAGAGCCGTGCTTGGCAGGAGCAAGGGATTTGCGATGTGCCGGTTGCTGTCAACGTGTCGGGCATCCAGTTTCGCCAAGGCAACCTTCTGGACACCATCGCGGCGGTGCTTGCCCGCACTGGCCTGGCGCCGAAGTCGCTGCACATCGAAATCACAGAGTCAGTGATGATGAATGACCCCGAAGGCTTTGTGCGCACGCTCAATGCCTTGCGCACCATGGGTGTGAGCATTGCCCTGGATGATTTTGGTACCGGTTATTCCAGTCTTAGCTATCTCAAACGATTTCCGATTGACTACGTCAAGATCGACAGAACCTTTGTTCGAGACATCACCACCGACCCTATGGACGCGGGCATTTGCAGCGCCATCATCTCAATGGCGCACAACCTTGGCATGCAGGTGATTGCGGAGGGCGTTGAGACCACGGAGCAGGCCCAGTTTCTTCGCGACCGGGGATGCGACCAATTGCAGGGTTACCTTGTCGGGCGTCCACAAGCTGCGGACAGCGTCGACTTTGCGGTGCACGCACCACGTGCGGCTTCGCTGAGTCAGACTGCAGCGGCTTGGAATTGAGTCCAGAAAACGCGTGCAGTGTGCTAACGGTGGGGGTCTGGGAAAACCAGATGCAGCCCCCGCACCTTGGGGCGCTGAAAAGGCTGCCACACCCCGTCGGATTCGTGCGATTGCCCCAGCCTGTCGGCCACCGCCCACCAGGCGCTGGGGTTCAGTCCCATGCCAAAGTGGCTGGCTACCACTTCGATGTTTTCGGTGTGCGGGTTGTGGTCGGCGGGCGCCTGAATGCTGCCTCGCCAAGCCACCACGCCGTCGCTGCGTGAATAGATGCTGGTGGTAGGCACGGGGGGCGCGGCGGGCAGATCGTAGTTTTCGGTTTCGCGCTCAATGCTGCGGCCACTGGCGAACTGGTAGATGCGCCATGCGTTGGTGGAGGTGTGCGGACCGGCAAACGGCGTGCCCAGGGTGACCACGCAGCGCACCAGGTCGGGCAGCTCCTTGGCCAGTTCGCGGGCATAGATGCCGCCCAGGCTCCAGCCCACCAGGCTGACCTTCTTGCCGCTTGCATCTGCCGCCGCTTGCAGTTGTCGCTTGGCCGTCTCCAACACGCCATCGCGCGGGCCCAGGTTCAGGCCCTGGCCCCAGCCCAGCGTGTGGTGATTGATGGAATCCAGGTAGCGGCGCAGCGGCACGGTGGTGGCATCCCCCGCTGTCAGTCCCGGGAAAACGATGACCGTGTGCCCATCGCCGCGTCGCGCGCGCTGCAGCACCGGCCAGGCAGGCAGCACCGCGCCAAACTCCCAAGGCGCCCGCAACTCCAGCGCCAGCAGGGGAAGGCCCGGCGCAGGCATGTGGGTAGGGTCGTTGGCTTTGTTGTTGAAGAAGAAGGGCATCGGGTCGGCAATCCAGATCAAAGGCGGGCGGCCCCCGCGGCGACAGGTCGGAGTCTGAAAAGAGGGGGTTGGCAACGGTAGCATTTTTTCCTCGGCGCATTTGCGGTTTGACTGGAGCTAGCTCTCCAATTCAAATGCAACACGGGCGCTGTGGCGGGGTGGGCACAACCTTGATTGGTGGAAGTGAATGACGGGTTAATTCTTGAATTGTTAGCAATTGCAACTTGCGCTGCTATGCTCCCTCTACGCCCGCGCGGGCTTTGTTTTGATAGACCGCGTGCCTTCCCGCATCTCTCAGAAAGCCCTCGCCATGATCGCTGCACCTGCCCAAACATCGTCCCGTTCGTCCACCCAAGCCACGTCACCCGCCGGCGAATACCTGACCTTTCGCCTTGGCGCGGAGGAGTACGGCATCGACATCCTGCGGGTTCAGGAAATCCGCTCGTACGAGCGCCCCACGCGCCTGGCGCAGTCGCCAGATTTCATCAAGGGCGTGATTGACCTGCGCGGCCAGATAGTGCCCATCCTCGATCTGCGCCTGAAGCTTCAGTGCCCCGAAGCCAATTACACCGATTTCACCGTGGTGATCATCCTGGACATCGGCGGCACGGTGATCGGTGCGGTGGTGGACGCCGTGGCCGACGTGGTGTCGCTGGCGCCCGAACTCATCAAGCCCGCCCCGCAGTTTGAGCGCCAGGGCAATGTGGACCCCGCCTTTGTCACCGGCATTGCCAGCCTGGGCGACCGGATGTTGATCGTGATGGACATTGAAGCGTTGCTAAGCAGCGACGAAATAGGGCTGGTGTCACACGCGGCCCGCGGTTAATGTCGCACTTGGTTACTAAAACGTGAAGTATTCGATTCGGAGAATATCGTTATGAATCAGCTGAAAATCTCTGCTCGCTTGACGGCGGCCTTCGCGATCATGGTTTTGTTGCTGGTTGCGCTGGGGGCTGTCAGCCTGGTCCGGTCGGCTAGCCAGCAGACAGAACTCAAAGACGTGGTTGATGTGCGCATTGCGATCACCAAAGACTTGGGCCTTTTGGCGGATGGGGTCAACGAGCAGGCAATTCAGTTTCGCAATTTGGCAATTTTTACGACAGACACTGTCACAAAGCCGGCCCTTGATCAGATTGCCAAGTCCAGGGAAACCACCGGTGTGCAATACAAAGAGCTGGACCTGTTGATCAAGTCTGCCAAGGGACGGGAGATCTTGGAGCGCATGCAGCAGCGTCGTGCGGATTTTGTAAAGCTCGGTGACCAATATCTGTCGGTCATCAAGCAGGGGCAAAGAGACGAAGCGGTCAAGTTACTGGAAGAGCAGCTTCGCCCGACCCAGCTTGCCTACCAGACGGCGATTCGAGAGCAAACTGCGTTTCAGGCCGAAATAACGGCCAGCGCTGGTAAGCGCGCTGAAGCGTCTGCCAGTGCGTTGACCCGTGACGTGTTGATAGCAGGTGCACTTGCAATTGCCATCGCCATCTTTCTGGCCATCACCATCATCCGCTCCATCACACGCCCCTTGGCACAGGCCGTAGACGCGGCAGACCGCGTAGCCAGCGGTGACCTCAGCGGTCAAATCACTGTTCATTCCAAAGATGAAACCGGCATGTTGCTGGCCGCGCTGCAACGCATGCAGCAGAGCCTGGTGAACACCGTGAGTTCGGTGCGCCAGAACGCTGAGGGCGTAGCCTCAGCGCAGCTCGCAGATCGCCTCAGGCAATAACGATCTTTCAGCCCGCACAGAGCAACAAGCCAGCGCACTGGAAGAAACCGCAGCCTCGATGGAAGAACTGAACTCCACCGTGCGCCAGAACGCGGACAACGCCCGCCAGGCCAACCAGCTGGCGGTCAGCGCCTCTACCGTCGCAGTACAGGGCGGAGACGTGGTGGCCGAAGTGGTCGAGACCATGAAGGGCATCAACGCCAGCAGCGCCAAAATCGCAGACATCATCAGCGTCATCGACGGCATTGCGTTCCAGACCAACATCCTGGCGCTGAACGCAGCCGTGGAAGCCGCCCGTGCCGGAGAACAAGGCCGGGGCTTTGCGGTGGTGGCCAGCGAAGTGCGCAGCCTGGCAGGGCGCAGCGCCGAAGCCGCCAAAGAAATCAAAACCCTCATCAGCGCCAGCGTCGAACGGGTTGAACAAGGCACTGCCTTGGTGGACAAAGCGGGCACTACCATGACCGAAGTAGTGGCCTCCATCCGGCGCGTGACCGACCTCATGGGCGAGATCAGCGCCGCTAGCACCGAACAAAGCCAAGGCGTTGAGCAAGTGGGCGAAGCCATCATGCAGATGGACCAAGTGACTCAGCAAAACGCAGCCTTGGTTGAAGAAATGGCTGCCGCCGCCAGCGCCCTGAACGCGCAGGCGGGCGAGCTGGTCAACGCCGTGGCTGTGTTCAAGCTCGATGCCAGCGCCACCAGAAGCGCCCCCGCGCCAGCCCCCCGCAAGCCCATGCCTGCACCGGCGGCCCACAGCGCTGCACGAAGCGCACTGCCCAAGAGCGGTGGAGCCAGCAAACTCGCAAAGCCCGTGGGAAGCCTGTCAGCCCCCAAGGCCAGCGCAGCACCTGCCAAAGCCAAGGCCCAAAGTCCGGCACCCGCGACTGCAACCGCCAAAGGGGGCAACGACGAGGACTGGGAAAGCTTCTGATCGAGATCAGCAGAATCAACACTAAAAAAATATGAGTGAAAATAGCCTCTAGCGCTTATCTGGTAAGCGCTAGCAGCTATCAAAAACAAAGCACGCTTGAGGATGCATTCTCAGGCGTGCTTTTTTGTTATTTGAGGGGTGGTTTGTGCCGGGTAGGCCACACTGTTTGCCGCGGAGTGGATGTGTGGCACCTCAGCCCACGCTTGTACGCAAACGTAACGGAAAGCGCTATGCTGAGCTGGTAATTTTGCAAAACGTCGTGCAGACTTTTGCAGAACTGTTCAGAACTACCCATCGCCTCGGGGGGCTGTTTTGTGCGTGCCTCTTCTGCAGGGAGTGCTCTCATGCCGCGTCGGTTTTCCGCTCTGGTTCTGTGCCGTGATGAACGGAGGGCCGTTTTGCTGGCGGACTGCGCGTGGCGGCATCGCCTTGCACTCAGGCGCATGGAATCTCCCACGCACTGCGTTTTCCTTCATTCCTTGTTTGTCCGCTCCTTTTGCCGCCGCGTTCGAGCCGTTGGGCTGGTACGTCTGCCTCTGTCCCGTTCACCCTTATCAGGAGAGTTGCCATGAGCCAGTTCAAGATATCCACGCGGCTTGCTGCACTGCTCGCAGCCTTGTGTTTGCTGGTGTTGCTGGTAGGGGGCGCCGGGTTGTTTGGCATGGGTCAGTCCAATGCCGGGCTCAAGTCGGTCTACGACGACCGGGTGGTGCCCCTCAAACAGATCAAGGTCGTGGCAGACATGTATGCCGTGCACGTGGTGGACGCCGCGCACAAGGTGCGGGATGGGGCCATGACACCCGCGCAGGGGCTTGCCTCGGTGACCGACGCGCGCAAGGAGATTGAAGCCAACTGGAAAGCCTACCTGGCCACGCATCTGGTGCCCGAGGAGACACAGTTGGTTGAGCGCTTCAAGCCATTGCAAGCCAAGGCCGATGCGGCTACGGACGTGCTGATGGGGCATTTCAAGTCCGCCGACGTGGCGGCGCTGACCACCTTTGCCGCCAAGGACATGTACCCGGCCATCGACCCGTTGCAAGCGGTTCTGGGCCAACTGATGCAGGTGCAACTGGACCGCGCCAAGGCCGAGTACGACCGAGCGGCTGCCAGCTTTCAAACCATCCGCGCACTGGCGTTGACTGCGGTGGTGGTAGGTATCTTGCTGGCGGTGCTGATGGGTGGCGCGATGATCCGGCAGATTTCACGCGCGCTGGGCAATGCGGTGCAAATCACCGACTCGGTGGCCCAGGGGGATCTGACGGTGCCCATTCATGCCCGCGGCAAAGACGAAATTGCCCAGCTACTGGGCGGCTTGACCGCCATGCGCGACAACCTGGCGCACGTGGTGTCGGGCGTTCGAGGCAATGCCCAGGGGGTTGCATCGGCCAGTGCCGAGATTGCGTCGGGCAACAACGACCTGTCGATGCGCACCGAACAGCAAGCCAGCGCGTTGCAAGAGACCGCGGCGTCGATGGAAGAGCTGAGTTCCACCGTCAAACAAAACGCCGACAACGCGCGCCAGGCCAACCAGTTGGCGATGAGTGCGTCCACGGTGGCGGGGCAGGGCGGCGATGTGGTGGCCGAGGTGGTCACCACCATGAAAGGCATCAACGACAGCAGCAAAAAAATTGCCGACATCATCAGCGTGATCGACGGCATTGCGTTTCAGACCAACATCCTGGCCCTGAACGCCGCCGTGGAGGCCGCCCGCGCAGGCGAGCAAGGACGCGGTTTTGCGGTGGTGGCAGGCGAGGTGCGCAACCTCGCCCAGCGCAGCGCCGAGGCCGCCAAGGAAATCAAGTCGCTCATCACCGCGAGCGTGGAGCGGGTCGAGCAGGGCACCCAACTGGTGGACAAGGCAGGCACCACCATGACCGAGGTGGTAGGCGCCATCCGGCGTGTGACAGACATCATGGGCGAGATCAGCGCCGCCAGCAGCGAGCAGAGCACAGGCGTATCGCAAGTGGGCGAGGCAGTCACGCAAATGGACCAGGTCACGCAGCAAAACGCAGCGCTGGTTGAGGAAATGGCCGCCGCCGCCAGCAGCCTGAGCCAGCAGGCCGATGCTCTGGTGGGCGCGGTGGCGGTGTTCAAGCTGTCGGCCGACGGTGCGCGCGCATCGCATGCGGGAGCCGGTCCCAAGGGGTTGGCACCCACAGCGTCTGGTGCATTGCACCGACCCATGGCGGCCCACGTCCCCAGGACGGCCGCTGCCACGCCTGCAGGCGGCGCCCCAAGGAAAATCGGCGTGCCCACCAGCCCGCCGAAGCCCAGCCCGAACCGTGTGGACAAACCTGCATCAACGGGCAAGGCTGCGGCAACTCAGCCGGTCACCGCTGGCGCCGACGACGACTGGGAGAGTTTTTAAGAGGGTGGCCAGCAGCGGTGGGGAAGAAGTGAGCAAAACTCGCCATTGGCGTGTATCTCACCAATGCTGATGGCCATCAAAAACAAACTCCGCCGCTGTGTTCTCTTTTGATGGGGTGAGACAAGTGGATGAGCTGGCTGAGCTTGGAAGTCCGAAAGAGCGCGTTGGCTAGGCGGGCGACAAACTCTGGGAATGTGAGACGCACCGCCCACTCTGATCTCCATGCTCAGACTGACGCCTTGAATGGGCTGCGCGCCTGCAGCTCACTCAGGTAGTTTTCCACCCCCGAACCTTCGCGTTGCAGAAACCGTTCCACCGCCTCGGCAAATGCCGGGTGGGCCAACCAGTGGGCGCTGGTGGCCTGCACGGGCAGCAGGGCGCGGGCCATTTTGTGCTCGCCCTGCGCGCCGCCTTCAAAGCGCTGAACACCGTGGTCGATGCACCATTGCAGGGGCTGGTAGTAGCAGGCCTCAAAGTGCAGGCAGTCCACGCGCTCCAGCGCGCCCCAGTAGCGGCCATACGCTACGAAATTTTGGTCTTTTTGGCCACTAACGCTTGATGGTAAAGCGCTGATAGCTATCAAACTACTAGCAATCGGCTGGCCGTCGCGCTCGGCCACGAACAGCAGCCAGGCTTCGGGCATGTGGGCGGCCATGCGGGCGAAGAAGTCACGCGTGAGGTAGGGCGGGTTGCCGTGTTCGAGGTAGGTGCGTTCGTAGCAGCGGTAGAAAAAGTCCCAATCAGCGGCGCTGATGTCTGCGCCACGCGACCAGCGGAACGAGACGCCGGCATCGGCCACGCGGCGGCGCTCCTGGCGGATTTTTTTGCGCTTGTCCTGGGCGAGGCTGGTGAGGAAGTGGTCGAAGTCTTTAAAGGGTTCGGCGTCACCGCTGCCGTGCGAGGAACCCCCGGAGGGAAGCGCGTCAGAGGGCGCGGTCCGCGTGGGGACCACATTCTTCCAGTGGAATTGCACGGTGTGCCGCAGCATCAGATCTTGTTGTGAACTGGTCAGCACGTCGTCGTCGCTGGCGAACAGGATGTGTACGGACGACACGTTTTCGTCCTCGCACCACTGGCACACCGCCTGCACCAGCAGGGCGCGGGCAGCGTCGTCGCGGGCCATCAGGCGGGTGCCTGGTACGGGGGTGAAAGGCACTGCGATCACGGCCTTGGGGTAGTAAGGCACCCCGTGCTGTTCGTACGCGCTGGCCCAGGCCCAGTCGAAGACGTACTCGCCGTAGGAGTGGTTCTTGAGGTACAGCGGGCAGGCGGCAATCAGGGTGTCGCCGTCCCACAGGGTCATGAACCGGGGCGCCCAGCCGGTGCGCGGGGTGGCGCTGTCGCTTGCCTCCAGAGCGGCCAGGTATTCGTGGCGCATGAATGGGGTGGGGTGGCTTTGGGCCGCCAGCAGGGTGTTCCAAGCAATGGCATCCACATCCAGCGCAGTGGCAAGTACGCGGGCGATAATGGCAGATTCAGCCATGCACACCCCGGTTTTGCTTCGCAAGCTGGGGGCCAGTATTGGCGGTATTCAACCTGGCCGCAGGGGCCGATTCCAGTTCCATGACGCTCTCCATTTGCACTGCGCAGCTCAACTTTGTTGTGGGCGACATGCCCGGCAACGCCCAAAAGATCATTGCGGCGGCCCGCGAGGCCTACGCCCAGGGGGCGCGGTTGCTGCTGACGCCCGAGCTGGCGATTTGCGGCTATGCGGCCGAAGACCTGTTCCTGCGCCCCGCGTTCATTGCGGCCTGTGATGATGCCGTGAAAACCGTGGCCCGCGAGACTGCGGGGTTGAAAGGCCTGGCCATCGTGCTGGGCCACCCGCAGGCAGTGGCGCCCGATGCTCCGGCGTTCAGCGCCTGCTTCAACGCCGCCAGCGTGCTGCGCGATGGGCAGATCGAGCAGACCTACGCTAAGCGCGAGCTGCCCAACTACCAGGTGTTTGACGAGCGTCGCTACTTTGTTGCGGGCAGTGCGCCCTGCGTGTTCGACGTGGAGGGTGTGAAGGTCGGCGTGCTGGTGTGCGAGGACGCCTGGTTTGCCACCCCTGCACGCGATGCCGCAGCGGCGGGGGCACAAATGCTGGCGGTGATCAATGCATCGCCGTTCCACCTGGGCAAGAGCGCCGAGCGCGAAGCCACCATGCGCGAGCGTGTGGCCGAGACGGGTTTGCCACTGGTGTACGCGCACTTGGTCGGCGGTCAGGATGAGGTAGTGTTTGAAGGCCGCTCGTTCGCGCTCAACGCCGATGGCTCGGTGGCCTGCCGCGGGCCGGGTTTTGAAGAAAAACTGGTGTTTGCGCAGGTCCATCCAGCGCAAGCAGCTATCAAAATTGAAGCAGATGTCGCGCCAGAGAAAAGCTTGGAGGCTGACCTGTGGGACGCCCTGGTGCTGGGGGTGCGCGACTACGTGGGCAAGAACGGCTTTCCCGGCGCGCTGCTCGGGCTGTCGGGGGGCATCGATTCGGCCCTGGTGCTGGCGGTTGCCGTGGATGCGCTGGGGGCAGACAAGGTGCGCACGGTGATGATGCCCTCACCCTACACGGCCGACATCAGCTGGATCGACGCGCGCGACATGGCCGAGCGCCTGGGCGTGCGTTACGACGAGATCTCCATCAAGCCCCAGTTCGAGGCGTTCAAGGCCGCGCTGGCCAGCGACTTTGCGGGGCTGGCCGAGGACACGACCGAAGAAAATTTGCAGGCCCGCATCCGCGGCACGCTGCTGATGGCGCTGTCCAACAAGTTCGGATCTATCGTGCTCACCACGGGCAACAAGAGCGAGATGGCCACGGGCTACTGCACGCTGTATGGCGACATGGCGGGCGGTTTTGCGGTCATCAAGGACGTGGCCAAAACGCGCGTGTTCGACCTGGCCCGCTGGCGCAACGCTAACGACCCGTATGGCACGGGCGCAAGCCCCATCCCTGAGCGCATCATCACCCGCCCGCCCAGTGCCGAGCTGCGGCCCGACCAGAAAGACCAGGACAGCCTGCCACCCTACGAGGTGCTGGACGCCATCGTGGCGCGCTACATGGAGAACGATGAGCCCATCGAGTCCATCATCGCCAGCGGCTTCGAACGCGCCGATGTGGAGCGTGTCACGCGCCTTATCAAGCTCAACGAGTACAAGCGCCGTCAGGCGCCCGTGGGGATAAGAGTGACGCGCCGCAGCTTCGGCAAGGACTGGCGTTACCCTATCACCAGCAAATTTCGCGCATAGCTGCTCTGTTGAACCTTAGCGCCCCCGTTTTTTACATCCTCCAGGAGACCCGCCATGAAAATGATCACCGCCGTCATCAAGCCCTTCAAGCTCGAAGAAGTCCGCGAAGCCCTGGCCGAATGTGGTGTGACCGGCCTCACCGTGACCGAAGTGAAGGGTTTTGGCCGCCAGAAGGGGCACACCGAGCTGTACCGTGGTGCCGAGTACGTGGTGGATTTTCTGCCCAAGGTGAAGGTCGAGGTCGTCGTGCAGTACCGAAGACGTGGACCGCTGCGTGGACGCCATCGTGAACGTGGCGCGCACCGGCAAGATCGGCGACGGCAAGATTTTTGTGACGGCGGTGGAGCGCACGGTGCGCATTCGCACGGGGGATCTGGACGACGCGGCGGTCTGAGTTGACACCCCCTGAGTCGCTTCGCGCCTGGTGCCGCCGCCGGGCGGCGTCTCTCGAGGCTGTGCCAATTCGAGCAGGCAGGCTGGAGCCACGGCGCCAGCGCGGCGGGGACGGCCCTTGCGCGGCGGTCACTGGCTTTGCGGCTGCGCCAGTTTTTGCACGCGGTCAGATCACCGAGCGCAGCGGGACGGGCGCCTGATCGGGCCCCGCGTCTTGCACCAGCGTGCGCAGCAGGGCTTCGGCATCGGAGGATGCGTGCAGCAGGCCCATCTGCCATTCGCCCATGAAGCCGCTGGTCACGCTAGTCTGCAAAAAGCCCAGCAGCCCGTCGTAGTAGCCCGCCACATTGAGCAGGCCCAGGGGCTTGTCGTGGTAGCCCAGCTGGCGCCAGGTCCACACTTCAAACAATTCTTCAAACGTGCCAATGCCTCCGGGCAAGGCCAAAAAGGCATCGCTGCGTTCGGCCATCAGGGCCTTGCGTTCATGCATGGTTTGCACGATGTGCAACTCGTCGCATTGGCGGTTGGCCAGTTCTTTGTCGACCAGCGCCTGGGGAATCACGCCAACCACTCGGCCGCCTGCCAGGCGCGTGGCCTCAGCAACGGTGCCCATCAGCCCGCTGCGACCGCCGCCGTAGACCAGTTGGCCTCCGTGGGTCCCGATCCATTCGCCAACAGTTTTTGCGGCTTGGGCAAAAGCGGCGTCTTCACCGGGACGGGAGCCGCAGTACACACATACAGAAAAAGCGGGTTCAGCCATGGGAAATCCTCTGAAAAATTGCCGCAGCCCAGGTGCCCATGCACAAAAGCAGCGCCAGCAGCACCGCGGCGCTGCCCATGTCCTTGGCGCGTTTGGACAGGTCATGCCATTCGGGACCGATGCGGTCGATGGCGGTTTCAATGCCGGTGTTGAGCAGTTCGACAATCATCACGATCACGACCGAGCCTGCCAACAATACGACTTCTACCCAGCTTTGACCGAGCCACAGCGATGCAGGAATCAGCACCATGGCGGCGACGGCCTCTTGGCGAAAGGCTTTCTCGTTCCAACCCGCGCGCAGGCCTTCTAAAGAATAGCCAGCTGCGTGCCAGACACGATTGATACCTGTACGCGCCTTTTGGGGGTTGGCCGGTGAAGTGGATTCAGGGGGTGAGGGGGACATGGAATGGTTGTCTGGCACGCTCCGAGCCGACACGGGCGCAGGCTGCGAAACAATGCCTATTTTTTGGGAAGCTCAAAGTGCACCAAGCGAGTGCCCGCCATTGCGTCGTGCCAGAACTGGCGTTCGGGATGGAAGCGACTCAAAATGGCCCAGATGGCCACCCAGCCAAATGTCAGGACCAAGACTTCAACCGCCGATACGCCAAGCGAGTAGGCGGCGAGTGGTGGGATGAACCATACCCAGCTGAGCGCATAGCGCAGCAGTGCGCGCGCTTGAGTGATGGGCTGTCCTACTTTATCCACAACGCGGATATGCCAGGTCTTTTGTGCCAGGGTCTGGCCCTTGGCCCAGAACCATGTGAAGTAAATGCCGAAGATGACAAACAGGAAAGCTTGTAGTGCGTGGCGGTTGTCCATCGCATTGCGGGTCTGGCTGAGGGTCCCAAACAGGTAACCGGCAATAAAAACGACCCCGAACATCAACATGCCTTCGTACAGCCAGCAGGCCATGCGGCGCCACAGGTTGGGAGTCATGACGACGGTGTGAAGGGGGGCGCCGGGGGCATCAAGCTGCGGCGTGCGAGCGGGGGGAGAAGCGGGCATTCCGTAAAAACCGCGCAGAGCGGTGTCAGGCTAGAAAACTACTGAGGATACAGGCCTGAAGTGTCGGGCGTCACGGGTGGAGTGTTTGCCGATGGCAGAGTGTCTGACGAACTGGGGCTGAGGGGCGGGAGTACGGACGGTACGGCCACCGGGACCGAGACCGGAGCGGTTTCCACCACGATAGGTTCAGTTTGTGAGGAGGGTGACACCGTGCTGGGCGCTGTGGTAGGGGTGACCGGCGCGGCCACGCGCGGCGATTGGTCAATGACAGGCGGAATTTTTGGAGCGTTCGGGCGGCTGGGATTGGCCTGCGTAGCGGCCGGAACCTGCGCCAGCTTTTTGGGGGAGACCGGGCGCAGGGCCGTTGCAGCGCCCTTGGGTTTGGGGGCCGCCTTGGCAGCCAGTGCCCGCTTTTCTTCATCGGAGAGCGCTTGGTAGGCTTCCCACTGGGCACGCTTGTCGTCGCGAGCTAGCCGGTTGGTGACGGCATAGTTCAGTCGTGCCTGATTGCGCTGCTGGGCGCTCAGGCTGGCCCAGTCCGTCATGCGGTCATGAAACTTGGTCTGCTCTTCGGGTGGCAAAGCAGAAAAATTGGTGGCCAGCGACAGCCAGCGGCGCTTTTGTACCTCGCTGATGAGAGCCCAGCGCTCTGCGAGCGGGTACAAGGCGAGTTTCTGCGGAGTTGTCAGCGTCTCCCAGCCGGGACCCGTTTCCACTAGTGGTGCTGCTGCGGCCCCACTCGAAGTGGGCGGGCGCACGTTATTGGGCGCTGCAATGGCCGCCTCGGCACCAACAGGTAACAAGGTGCCTGGGGCCATGCGCATCTGCATCCAAACCAGGCCACCCACAACAGCGAACGCGCCCAGAAGCGCCAAAGCCAGCACAAAGGCTGGCAGGGTGGTGCGGGCGTCAGTGGGACGTGGGTGCATGCAGTCCGGTGTCAGTCTGATCAGTTCGACTGGGCGGAAGTCTTGAGAAATTGTACAAAGCCTGGATCTGCGTAGGCGGCTGGTGGCAGGTCATCTGTCAGCAGAGCGGCATCCACCTCGGCTAGGTCATTGGCGCTGTCTTCATCCTGGGCAATGTTGATCACCACAAGGCCAACGACCAAAGCCATCAAAGGAACCGCAGAAACCAGTGCGCTCCACCAGCCCCCGCCTTCACCGCCGCGCCCCATGGTGGCGCTGCCTCCCCCATTGACCAGGACTGGAGTCGCAATGCGTGCTGGTGCTGCCAGCTTTTTGCGCTTGGCAAGCGCCTGCATGCGCGAAGCACGAAGCCGTTCTGAAATGTCGTAGGGCAATTCGTTCGTGCCGCTGGACAAACGCGTTGCGACGCGCAGCGCAAAGCGCTCTGCTGCAGCTTCTGCTTGTGCGGATGGGGTCTGTACAGTGTTCATGGCTCGATTCCTTTGGCCTTCAGTGCCTTGCTGAGGCTTTGTATGGCACGAAAACAGTGCGTTTTGACGCTTCCCTCGGAGCAGCCCATGGCCGCTGCCGTTTCTGCTACATCCATTTCTTCCCAGTAACGCATGAGGAACGCTTCTCGTTGACGTGGAGGCAACTCGGCAATCTCGGCTTCAATCCCGTGAAAGATCTGTGCCCGGCGCGTCAGATCTTCCGCGCTTTCGGCCCGTTCTCCGTTTTCTGGTCCTGAGTACGCCTCCAGCAGATCAAAATCCATGCCATCTTCACCGGAGCCTTCAAAGTCGCTCATGCTCGAAAACAGTGCATTGCGTGTTTTTTGGCGACGAAACCAGTCGAGTGTGCAGTTCGACAGAATGCGTTGGTAGAGCATCGGCAGCTCGTTGGCCGGTTTGTCTCCATAGTGTTCTGCCAGTTTGAGCATGCTGTCTTGAACAATGTCGAGCGCCGCTTCCTCGTTGCGAACGTGGTAGACCGAGCGCTTAAATGCGCGCTTTTCTACACTTTTGAGGAAATCGGAGAGTTCTTGTTCGGTTGCCAAGACGGGTCAGCCCGGGAGGGAATGGCGCTAAAGGGCACCAAAAATGTGGCTAGGTGGCACGATGGAGCCGACGATTATCGCATCCAGCAGTGAATTTTTTAGGGCTCTTGGCTTTTGGTCGTGTTGCAGTGCGATAATCGCGGCTGCAATTCAAAAGGCAAACGGGTCACGGTCCGGCGGGCAATCATCCCGCTAATGTCCTTGGCCTCAAGTTCTGAGCTGGCTTCACAAGAGCGCGTGCAAGGAGCACCCAAGGTTTTTCGTCAGAGAAATTCACAAAGGTTGATCAATCATGGAAATCTCCAAAGCTGAGCTCTCCTCAGCTGCCGCTGCTTCGCAGGGCAACACCTCCCCCGCTTCCGGCTCTCAGGACCTCATGGGTGCTGAAATTCTCGTCAAGTCGCTGCAGGCCGAGAACGTCCAGTACATCTGGGGTTACCCCGGTGGTGCGGTCCTCTACATCTACGACGCGCTTTATAAGCAAGACACCATGCAGCACGTGCTGGTGCGCCACGAGCAGGCTGCAGTGCACGCCGCTGACGGTTACGCCCGTGCTACCGGCGAAGTTGGCGTAGCGCTGGTCACGTCGGGCCCCGGCCTCACCAACGCTGTCACCGGTATCGCTACGGCCTACATGGACAGTATCCCGATGGTGATCATCTCCGGCCAGGTGCCTACGGCAGCCATTGGGCTGGACGCCTTTCAGGAATGCGATACGGTCGGCATCACCCGCCCCATCGTCAAACACAACTTTCTCGTCAAGGATCCGCGCGATCTGGCCATGACGATGAAGAAGGCCTTCCACATCGCCCGCTCCGGCCGCCCCGGCCCCGTGGTGGTCGACGTGCCCAAGGACGTGTCGTTCAAGAAGGTGCCCTACAGCGGCTATCCACAAAGCGTGGAAATGCGCTCGTACAACCCGGTGCGCAAGGGCCATGGCGGACAGATTCGCAAGGCGCTCCAGTTGCTGCTGGCGGCCAAGCGCCCCTATATCTACACCGGCGGAGGCGTGTTGCTGGGCAACGCCACCAACGAGCTGCGTACCCTGGTGGATATGCTGGGCTACCCCGTTACCAACACGCTGATGGGTCTGGGTGCTTATCCGGCGTCGGACCGCAAGTTCCTTGGCATGCTGGGCATGCACGGCACCATCGAAGCCAACAACGCGATGCAGAACTGCGACGTGCTGCTGGCCGTGGGCGCGCGCTTTGACGACCGCGTGATCGGCAACCCCAAGCACTTTGCGCAGAACGACCGCAAGATCATCCATGTGGACATCGACCCGTCGAGCATCTCCAAGCGCGTGAAGGTCGACATCCCGATTGTTGGTGATGTGAAAGATGTGCTGACTGAGCTGATCTCCATGATCCGCGAGAGCAGCACCCGCCCCGATGCCGGTGCGCTCGCCGCGTGGTGGGACACCATCGAAGGCTGGCGCAGCCGCGATTGCCTGAAGTACAGCATGGGCAAGTACCGATGTCATCAAGCCCCAGTACGTGGTGGAAACGCTGTGGAACATGACCAAGGACGTCGACACCTACATCACGTCCGACGTGGGCCAGCACCAGATGTGGGCTGCGCAGTATTACCGGTTTGACGAGCCGCGCCGCTGGATCAACTCCGGTGGCTTGGGCACCATGGGCGTGGGCATTCCCTACGCGATGGGTATCAAGCTGGCAAAGCCGGATTCTGAAGTGTTCTGTATCACCGGCGAAGGCTCGGTGCAGATGAACATTCAAGAACTGTCGACCTGCTTGCAGTACAACACGCCGATCAAGATCTGCTCGCTGAACAACCGTTACCTGGGCATGGTGCGGCAGTGGCAAGAGGTCGAATACGAAGGCCGCTACAGCCACAGCTACATGGATGCGCTGCCCAACTTCGTGAAGTTGGCCGAGGCTTATGGCCACGTGGGCATGCTGATCGAGCACCCGAAGGACGTTGAGCCTGCGCTGCGCGAAGCCCGCAAGCTCAAGGACCGCACGGTGTTCATGGACTTCCGTACCGACCCCACCGAGAACGTGTTTCCGATGGTGCAGGCCGGCAAGGGCATTACCGAAATGCTGCTCGGGTCGGAAGATCTTTAACAAGCCAAATCGGCCTCTAGCGCTTATCCATTAAGCGCTATCTAGCTATCTAATAGATAGCAATCATTTTTTGACGAATCTATTGCCTGCCAAGCCCGTGTATTACCGTGCACGGGGGAGGGCAGCGAAAAGAGGAATCTGGACCCATGAAACACATCATTGCTGTCTTGCTGGAAAACGAACCCGGTGCGCTGTCGCGCGTGGTCGGCCTGTTCTCCGCCCGTGGTTACAACATCGAGTCGCTCACCGTGGCGCCCACCGAGGATCCATCGCTGTCGCGCATGACGATCCAGACCACGGGCTCTGACGACGTGATCGAGCAGATCACCAAGCACCTGAACCGCCTCATCGAGGTGGTGAAGGTGGTGGACCTCACCGAAGGCGCCTACACCGAGCGCGAGCTCATGATGGTGAAGGTGCGCGCGGTGGGCAAGGAGCGCGAGGAGATGAAGCGCATGGCTGACATCTTCCGTGGTCGCATCATCGACGTGACCGAGAAGAGCTACACCATCGAGCTGACCGGTGACCAGTCGAAGAACGACGCTTTCCTGCAGGCCATTGACCGCACCGCCATTCTCGAAACCGTGCGCACCGGTGCCAGTGGCATCGGTCGCGGCGAGCGCATTCTGCGCGTGTGACGGATTGGCCTGCGACCGGCTAGCGTCGTTAGGGTGCCTTGCCGTGCTACAGCACTGTCGGCGGCCCCCCGCCTAGCCATCCGGTCGAAACCCAATCCTATGTAAGACAATTCTCTGTTTTTATCTTTCACCCCAACAACGCATTTCAACCGGAGCGACCCATGAAAGTTTTCTACGACAAAGACACCGACCTGAGCCTGATCAAGGGCAAGACCGTGGCCATCATCGGCTACGGCTCGCAAGGCCATGCCCACGCACAGAACCTGAACGACAGCGGCGTGAAGGTCGTGGTCGGCCTGCGCAAGGGCGGTGCATCGTGGGACAAGGTTGGCAAGGCTGGCCTGAACGTGCTGGAAGTCAACGACGCAGTCAAATCGGCAGACGTGGTCATGATCCTGCTGCCTGATGAAGACATCGCCGCTGTGTACAAGAACAACGTCGAACCCAACATCAAGCAAGGCGCCTCTCTGGCTTTCGCCCATGGCTTCAACGTGCACTACAACCAGGTCGTGCCCCGCGCTGACCTGGATGTGTGGATGGTCGCCCCGAAGGCTCCCGGCCATACCGTGCGCAACACCTACACCCAGGGTGGTGGCGTGCCCCACCTGGTGGCTGTGCACCAAGACAAGTCCGGCAAGGCCCGTGATCTGGCCCTGAGCTACGCTGCCGCCAACGGCGGCGGCAAGGCCGGCATCATCGAGACCAACTTCAAGGAAGAAACCGAGACCGACCTGTTCGGCGAACAGGCTGTTCTGTGCGGTGGCGCGGTTGAGCTGATCAAGATGGGTTACGAAACCCTGGTCGAAGCCGGCTACGCCCCCGAAATGGCCTACTTCGAATGCCTGCACGAGCTCAAGCTCATCGTGGACCTGATCTATGAAGGCGGCATCGCCAACATGAACTACTCGATCTCGAACAACGCCGAATACGGCGAGTACGTGACCGGCCCTGAAGTGATCAACGAGCAGTCGCGCGCTGCCATGCGCAATGCTCTGAAGCGCATCCAGAACGGTGAATACGCCAAGATGTTCATCCAGGAAGGCCGCCTGAACTACCCATCGATGACGGCCCGCCGCCGCAACACGGCCGACCACAGCATCGAAGTGGTGGGCAGCCAACTGCGCGCCATGATGCCCTGGATTGCCAAGAACAAGCTGGTCGACCAGACCCGCAACTGATGCTTCATTCTTGAACCATCAAAAGGCCACTTCGGTGGCCTTTTTCATTGGAGTGAAGTACCGCTTGCAGGCGCTACACTGCGACCTTCGCCTTGGATGCGAGCGACAACTGAGCTGCAGGGCATAAGCTGTCGAATACTATAAATTTAATAGCTGCTTGTGCTTTTCAGGCAAGCGCTGGAGGTCTGTTTGATGCACGATGGTAATGGTTCCACCGAAAGCACTGATGTGATGGTGCGCAAGCGGCGCAAAGGCATCTACATCTTGCCCAATCTGTTTACGTTGGCAGCGCTGTTTGGGGGCTTCTATTCCATCGTGATGGCCATGAACGGTCGCTTCGACCTGGCCGCTGTGGGTGTGTTTTGCGCCATGGTGCTCGATAGTCTGGACGGCCGCGTGGCTCGCATGACCAATACCCAGAGCGCGTTTGGCGAGCAGATGGATTCGCTGTCTGACATGGTGTCGTTTGGCGCGGCCCCGGCCTTGATCGCCTATGAGTGGTCATTGAGGGGTTTGGGGCGCTGGGGCTGGATTGCGGCCTTTGTCTACTGCGCCTGCGCCGCACTGCGCCTGGCCCGCTTCAATGTAAACACGAGCGTGGTGGATAAACGCTATTTTCAGGGGTTGCCTTCCCCTGCGGCGGCGGCCTTGGTGGCGGGCTTTATCTGGCTTATGACCGAGTTGGGTGTGCGCCGTGGGGAAGACCTGTGGCTCACCTGGAACCAGGTCACCTGGATCATGTTCGGCTTCACGCTGTATGCGGGCCTCACCATGGTGACCAATGTGCCGTTCTACAGCTTCAAGGACTTGCAGATGAAAAAGAGCGTGCCTTTTGCTGCCATTGTGCTGATTGCGCTGGGTATCGCCGTCATCAACATCAACCCGCCCATTGTGCTGTTTGGCGTTTTCGTTTTTTATGGCGTGAGTGGCTACGGTGTGTACGCGTGGCGCAAAGCAAAGGGCGAGCACAGCAGTGTCATCAGTACATCAACTGATGAGCCTGATGAGCGCGGACTTCACAAGTGAACGAGGCGGTGTTTAGCGACTTGTGCTACATTGCACCGCATGAATTCGTTTGCACTGGCTCTACTGCTACCTCCCCACGGGCGGAGACAGTAGGCGCACGCGCACACTTTTCCACAAAGGCCCGTATGCACCCGCAACGGGCCTTTTGTTTTGGGCGCCAGATTTTCAGTGTTGCGGGCCGAACCCACCCCCACCCGCAACTTCACTAGACCCAGGAGAGACGACATGGCTGACAAACTCATCATTTTCGACACCACGTTGCGTGACGGCGAGCAGTCGCCCGGCGCGTCCATGACCAAAGACGAGAAGCTGCGCATTGCCCGCCAGTTGGAACGCCTGAAGGTCGATGTGATCGAGGCGGGCTTTGCTGCCAGCTCCAATGGGGATTTCGAGGCGGTGCAGGCCATCGCAAATGCGATCAGGGAGTCCACCATTTGCTCACTTTCACGTGCAAATGACCGAGATATTGCCCGCGCTGCCGAGGCCTTGAAGGGCGCAGCCAGTGCACGCATTCACACCTTCATTGCTACGTCTGCGCTGCACATGGAAAAGAAACTGCGCATGACGCCAGACCAAGTACTGGAGCAAGCCAAGCAGTCGGTGCGTTTTGCGCGCAACTTGGTGGCTGACATCGAGTTCAGCCCTGAAGACGGCTACCGCAGCGACCCGGACTTTTTGTGCCGCGTGCTTGAAGCGGTGATCGCCGAGGGCGCTACCACCATCAACGTGCCCGACACGGTGGGCTACGCCATCCCTGAGTTGTACGGCAACTTCATCAAGACGCTGCGTGAGCGCATCCCCAACAGTGACAAGGCCATTTGGTCGGTGCACTGCCACAACGACCTGGGCATGGCCGTGGCCAATTCTCTGGCTGGGGTGAAGATCGGCGGCGCTCGCCAGATTGAATGCACGATCAATGGCCTGGGTGAGCGTGCAGGCAATTGTTCCTTGGAAGAGGTTGTGATGGCGGTCAAGACGCGCCGTGACTACTTCAATCTCGACCTCAACATCGACACCCAGCACATCGTGGCGGCCAGTCGCATGGTGAGCCAGACCACCGGCTTCGTGGTGCAGCCAAACAAGGCCGTGGTCGGTGCCAATGCGTTCGCCCACGCCAGCGGCATCCACCAGGACGGCGTGCTCAAGGCGCGCGACACCTACGAGATCATGCGCGCCGAAGATGTGGGCTGGAGCGCCAACAAAATTGTGTTGGGCAAACTTAGCGGCCGCAATGCGTTCAAACAGCGCCTGCAGGAACTGGGCGTGAGCCTGGATAGTGAGACCGAGGTCAACACAGCGTTTACGCGGTTCAAGGAGTTGGCCGACCGCAAGAGCGAGATCTTCGACGAAGACATCCTTGCTCTGGTGAGCGATGAGAGCGTGACCAGCGAGAAGGAGCAGTACGGCTTTGTGTCGCTCTTTCAGCAGAGTGAAACGGGGGAACAACCACGCGCCCGCATTGTGTTCACCATTGATGGACAAGAAGTGCGCAGCGAGTCCGATGGCAATGGGCCGGTGGATGCGTCGCTTAAAGCCATTGAGTCACACGTCAAGAGCGGCGCCGAAATGGTGTTGTATTCCGTCAATGCCATCAGCGGCTCTACAGAAAGCCAGGGTGAAGTGACTGTGCGCCTGCAAAACAGTGGACGAGTGGTTAACGGCGTGGGTGCAGATCCAGACATCGTGGTCGCGTCTGCAAAGGCTTACCTCAGCGCTTTGAACAAGTTACAAAGTAAAGCTGATCGGGTGGCAGCACAAGGCTGAGTATTGATTTTATAATTTCACTCACTTTCTGGGAAAGTCGCGCAAGTTATTGATCTTGCGCGACTTTTTTAGTTTCTGTACACTGCACAACACTTTTTACTGTTTGGAGCACTTTGATGCACCATGCCCACCGCACCGCAGTGAGTCGATTTTCCAAGCTTTTAGGCTGTTTCTTTGTGGGGGTCGCTCTGATGGCGCCCGCTGCTCATGCAGGCGAGCGAAAAAAGGCGTCCGTCAAGAAAGAGCAGGTCAGCTCTGTAAAGTCCAAACGTGCCGTGGCTCCTCGAAAGACTGCCGCCAACGCCAAGGCAGTTCGCATTTCAGCCAGGATGGCGAAAGCGCCTACCCGGGTTGCCTACATTCCTCCCAAGCTATCGTTTGGGCAAATCGCAGGTCTGCACGAAATCACTGATCCGCTGGAACTCAAATCCAGCGTGGCTCTCGTCATAGACCAGGACACGCATGAGGTGCTGCTCAGCAAGAACGATCACGCTGTTTTGCCCATTGCTTCGCTGACCAAGCTGATGACCGGCATGATCATCTCTCAGGCTAATTTGCCCATGGATGAGCCTATCACCATCACGCAGGACGACGTGGACACTGAAAAAGGCAGTCGCTCACGGCTGACGGTAGGGACGACCCTCACCCGCGGCGAAATGCTACACCTAGCGCTCATGTCCAGCGAGAACCGCGCTGCCCATGCCCTGGGCCGCACCTATCCGGGCGGTCTGGGTGTTTTTGTGACCCAAATGAACACCAAGGCGCGCCTGTTAGGTATGACCGATACCCGCTATGTGGAGCCTACCGGGCTTTCCAGCCGCAACCAGTCGAGTGCACGGGATCTGGCGACGCTGGTGAACGTGGCTCACGGGGATGCATTGCTACGAGAACTGTCCACTTCGCCAGGCTATGAAGTGGCGGTTGGTCAGAAAACCCTGCAGTACAACAACACCAATGGCTTGGTAAAGAACCCCACCTGGGAGATTGGCCTGCAGAAAACGGGCTACATCTCTGAAGCAGGACGTTGTCTGGTTATGCAGACACAGGTCGCTGGGCGCAAGCTCATCATGGTTTTTCTGGACTCAGCAGGCAAATTCAGCCGGCTGGGCGATGCCGAGCGTGTGAGGCAGTGGGTTGAGTCCATGCCTGCTCTGCCATCTTTGGCGGCTCCACTTCAGGCGGTTCGGGGCAGCAACGGCTGACGGGCGTTTACTGGCGGCGCGCTGGGATCTATCGTGCGCTGTACCCACACGGCGCAATGTGGATCGTTACGGCTCCGGTAAAACGAAGGTTTTTGCAGTGTTACCCGCGGCTATCTCGCCATGCCTGCTGTTTTGGCGGTCCGTGGCAAGTAGTTCGCCACGTCGGCTTTAACGGTCGAAGCTCCGTGTGCCGCCGATCACATCACTAGGCGCTGCGGAACTTGCCACGTAGCCCAGCGCCACCGATATCTCGCTGGCGGTCGCCTGAAGTTTTGGCAGCCAACCTTCGTCGAGCCGGTCTGCCGGCGCTGATATAGAGAGGCCAGCGACGAGTTTGCCCTGGTCGTCATAGACGCCAGCTGCCATGCAGCGCACACCCAATTCCAGTTCTTCGTTGTCGCGGGCGATGCCGTATTGCCGTGCCTTGGCCAGTTCCCGTTCAAGAATGGGCAGCTGGGTGATGCTGTTGCGCGTCTGGCCGGACAGGCCGGTGCGTGTGGCGTAGGCGCGCACGCGTTGGGGCTCGTCCAGCGCCAGAAACAGCTTGCCGATCGATGTGAGGTGCAACGGGGCACGTCCGCCAATGGCACGGACCACCTGCATGCCTGAGCGTTCGCTGTAGGCGCGTTCGACGTACACGATTTCGTCGCCCTGGCGCATGCTCAGGTTCACTGGCTGCTGGATCAGCTTGTGCAGGTTGCGCATTGGGGTCAGTGCTGCATCGCGCACGCTCAGGCGTGCTTTGACCAGGTTGCCCAGTTCCAGCAGGCGCATGCCCAGGCGGTAGCTGCCGGATTCCGGGCGATCCACAAAACGGCCAATGGTCAGGTCGTTCAGGATGCGGTGGGTGGTGGAAGGGTGCAGGCCCGTTTTTTCGCTGATCTCTTTGAGCGAAATCGCCTCTTCGCGAGACGCCAGCACATCGATCAGCGTAAACATGCGCTCAAGCACTTGAACGCTGGGTTTGACGGGGATGCTGGGATCGATTTTTTTCATGAGCGGCGATAGGACAGGGGCCGCTGCATCTTACCTTGTGAAATACGCCACCGCTTTGCGACGAGTTCAGTCGCCTCAGGGCGCTCCCTCGCCGGTACGCTGCCATTCACCCTGGGTGCGCATCTCATGTGGATGAAAACGTGCCTTGTAGTTCATTTTGGGACTGGCTTCGATCCAGTAGCCCAGGTACACATGGGGAAGTCCCAAGGACTTGTGCCTGTTCAATTTGCCACATCACGTTGTAGGTGCCGTAGCTGCAGTGAGGCTCGGGTTCGTAGAAGGTGTAGACGGCCGATAGGCCGTCGTCCAGCACATCCAGAATGGACACCATCTTCAGCGCGCCGGGTTCGCCCGACGCGTCGGTCTCTCGAAATTCCACCAACCGGGAATTGACCCGGCTTTGCAGCAGAAACTGGGTGTACTGATCAATGCTGTCGTGGTCCATGCCGCCGCCCGCGTGGCGGCCGTTCTGGTAGCGCAGATAGAGCTGGTAGTGCTCGGGCACAAAACACAGCCGCAGCACCCGCGCTTGAAGATTGCCATGCCGCACGGTGGACCGACGCTGGCTGCGGTCAGGCTTGAATTCATTGACGAGCACCCGCAGCGGGGTGCAGGCCTGGCATCCATCGCAATACGGTCGGTAGGTGAACATGCCGCTGCGCCGAAACCCCTTGGCGACCAGATCGGAGTACACATCGCTTTGAATCAGGTGGCTGGGCGTGGCGACCTGCGACCGGGCCTGTCTGTCCGGCAGGTAGCTGCAGGGGTAGGGGGCCGTCGCGTAGAACTGCAGGGTCTGCAGCGGGAGGTCATTGAGTTGCGTCATGCCTTGGGCCGTGTGGATGGCAGCAGCTCGTTCCAGTATACGGGGTCAAACGTCCAGTGTGGAGCGGGCTCTTGGCGGGCACGCTCTGTGTGGGCGAGGAACTGCGCGCGAGATATTTCCCGTCCGCCCAGCGAGGCGAGGTGCTGCGTGTTCTGCTGGCAGTCGATGAGTTCAACGCCGTTGTGGCGGCACAGGCACACCAGCGCAGAGAGCGCGATCTTGGATGCATCGGTCGCGTGCGCAAACATGGATTCGCCAAAAACGGCGCGGCCGAGGCCCACACAATACAGCCCCCCTCTTAATTCGCCATTGATCCAGGTTTCGATGCTGTGGGCGTAGCCCGCTGTGTGCAGCGCGGTGTAGGCGGCGATCATCTCGGGGACGATCCAGGTGCCCGCCTGACCATCGCGCTCTTGGGTGGCGCATGCCGTGATGACGGCGTGGAAGGCGGTGTCCACCCGAATTTCGCAGCTTGGATTGGTGCGAAATGCCTGCAGGGTTCTGCGCAAGGACCGGTGAAGGCTAAATTCCGAAACCGGCAGCACCATACGGGGGTCGGGCGCCCACCAAAGTATGGGTTGCCCAGGGCCATACCAGGGGAACGAGCCTTGGCCGTAGGCTGCACACAGATTCGGTACACCAAGCGCGCCTCCTGCAGCAAGCAGACCCGGCGCAGGGTCGTTCAAACCCCAGGCCGTGGTGGGGTGGGGCAGTGGGTCTTCAGGCTCCAGCCAGGGTAGTTGCGGCGGCACGGGGTGGTCGGTCAAAAGCGCTATTGTCTGGCACGGCTGTGGGCCGTTCCGCCAAGCAGGCTGTAGACGCAACAAAAAAGCCCTGCACCGGTGGGTGCAGGGCTTTAAATGGCTCCTCGACCTGGGCTCGAACCAGGGACCTACGGATTAACAGTCCGGCGCTCTACCGACTGAGCTATCGAGGAATAAACGGTATTTACTGTCTAACTAAAAAGCCCCGCGTACACATGCAGGGCCTGCAAATTTCTTGGCTCCTCGACCTGGGCTCGAACCAGGGACCTACGGATTAACAGTCCGGCGCTCTACCGACTGAGCTATCGAGGAACAAGACCACGATTATATACACAAAAAGTGAGCGTTTTCTAGAAAACCGGTTGGCGCTTTGCAGGGCTTGCCTCCCCGTGCGGGCTTGTGCGGCGCGCGTTATGCTGCGCGGGCTCTAGCTGAGCCGTTTCCGTTCAGGCGCTAGCACTATCACGCTCCAACACCCCATGACCATTCACACCATCCTCAAAATGGGAGACCCGCGCTTGCTGCGGGTGGCCCAACCCGTGACGGCTTTTGACACCGACGATCTGCACCTGCTGGTGCGCGACATGTTCGACACGATGCGGTCCGTCAATGGTGCCGGTTTGGCTGCGCCGCAGATCGGGGTGGATCTGCAGCTGGTGATTTTTGGCTCGGACGACCGCAACCCGCGTTACCCCGACCGTCCGCTGGTTCCACCCACTGTGCTGCTGAACCCGGTGATCACACCCCTGGGCGATCAAGAGGAAGAAGATTGGGAAGGTTGCCTTTCGGTGCCGGGGTTGCGTGGCAAGGTGCCGCGGTGGTCTCGCATTCGCTACACCGGTGTGGACCCGTTTGGCGATCCCATTGATCGCACGGTGGAGGGGTTTCATGCGCGGGTGGTGCAGCACGAATGCGACCACCTCATCGGCAAGCTCTATCCGATGCGGGTGCGTGACTTCACGCAGTTCGGTTTCACCGAGGTGTTGTTTCCCGAGATCAGCGCGACCGAGGACGACTGACATACGCGTTCAGTCAAGCGCAAGGTAAGGCTGAGGGCGCCGGGCAAGCACCGCTGTCGCTGTATCTGGCTGGCACTGAAATATTGATGAAATATGGCTCTAGCGCTTGATGAATAAGCGCTACCAGCTATCAATTAAGAAGCAATATGCTGACTCGAAGGCTTTTGCCTCTGCAGTGCCGTTGCCCTCACCACAGCTGCGCATTGGTCACGCCGACAGTTCGCGCAGCAGTTCGGTCTCAATCTGGATCTGGCGAGCGTTGTTCTGCAACTCGGGGCCTTGCACCAGGAAGGTGTCTTCCACACGCTCGCCCAGCGTGCTGACTTTCGCCAGTTGCACGCTCAGGTGGTGTTGTGCCAGCACGCGGGCCACCAGATAAAGCAGGCCGGCGCGGTCGCTGGCGGAAATGGCCAGCAGCCAGCGCTGGGCTTTTTCGTCGGGCCGCAGGGTGACGCGCGGCGCGACCGGAAAGCTCTTGACCCGGCGTGACACGCGTTTGCGTGCGGGCTCGGGCAGGGGGCCGCCTTCTTCGATCACGCGCACCAGATCGCTCTCCACCATGTGGGTCAGCTCGCGGTAGTGACCGGCCTGGTCGGCGGCGACCACCTGAAAGGTGTCCAGTGCATGCTGGTTGTTGGCTGTGTGCACCCGCGCATCCAGAATGCTGAACCCCGCACGGTCAAAGTAGCCGCAGATGCGGGCAAACAGGTCTTCCTGGTCGGGCGCGTAGACCATCACCTGCAGACCGTCACCGGCCAGCGACTGGCGGGCCCGCACCACGGGGCGCGGGGCGCCCACGTGGCGGGACAGGTGGCGCGTGTGCCAGGCAATGTCGGCGGCCTCGTGCCGCATGAAATAGCTCACGTCCAGCGTAGCCCACAAGGCTTTGTGGGCTTCAAAGGGCAGGGCGCTCAGCGCCAGCAGCACCAATGCCTCGCGCTTGCGTGCCTCGATCTCTGCGGCGGCATCGGGGGCGCGGCCGCCCAGGGTGCGCAAGGTGGCGCGGTACAGGTCTTCCAGCAGCTTGCCCTTCCAGGCGTTCCACACCTTGGGGCTGGTGCCGCGGATGTCGGCCACGGTCAGCAGGTACAGGGCGGTCAGGTAGCGCTCATTGCCCACGCGGCGGGCAAACGCTGCAATCACATCGGGGTCGCTCAGGTCTTCCTTTTGCGCGATGCGGCTCATGCACAGGTGTTCGCTGACCAGAAATTCGATGAGTTTGGCGTCTTCGCGGTCCACGCCGTGTTGGCGGCAAAAGCGGCGCACTTCCACGGCGCCGATCTGCGAATGGTCGCCGCCACGGCCCTTGCCGATGTCGTGGAACAGTGCGGCGATGTAAAGAATGAAGGGCTTGTCCCAGCCGCCTGCCAGCTGCGAGCAGAACGGGTATTCGTGCGCATGCTCGGCCATGAAGAAGCGGCGCACGTTGCGCAGCACCATCAGGATGTGCTGGTCCACGGTGTACACATGGAAGAGGTCATGCTGCATCTGCCCCACGATGCCCCGAAACGCCCACAGGTATCTCCCCAGCACCGAGGTCTGGTTCATCAGCCGCATGGCATGTGTGATGCCCGACGGTTGCTGCAGGATGCGCATGAAGTTGGCACGGTTGACCGGGTCGCGGCGAAAGGCGCCGTCCATCACACCGCGTGCGTTGTACAGCGCGCGCAGGGTGCGGGCCGACAGATCTTTGAGGCCCACCGTGGTCTGGTAGAGCAAAAACGTTTCGAGGATGGCGTGTGGGTCGCGCACATACAGGTCATCGCTCGCCACCTCGATGAGGCCGGCCTTTTCAAAGAAGCGTTCGTTGATGGGGCGGGGCTCGTGGGTGGACGGGTTCAGCCGCTCTTCGATGTTGAGCAACAGGATCTGGCTGAGCTGCGATACCGCCTTGGCCGCCCAGTAGTAGCGCCGCATCATGGTCTCGCTGGCACGCATCGGCAGGCGCGATCCGTCGGGCGCTTGCGAGCGGTAGCCAAACGATTCCGCCACGGCGGTCTGCAGGTCAAACACCAACCGGTCTTCGTGTCGCCCGGCAGCCGCGTGCAGGCGCGCGCGGATCAGGCAAAGCACCGCCTCGTTGCGCTCGATCTGGCGCACCTCGAAAGCGGTGGCCATCCCGCTGGCCGCCAGCTCTTTCCAGTTGCGCCCCAGGCCTGCGGCCTGGGACACCCACAGAATCATCTGCAGGTCGCGCAGCCCACCGGGGGATTCCTTGCAGTTGGGCTCCAGCGAATACGGCGTGTTTTCGTATTTGTTGTGCCGCTGGCGCATTTCCAGCGTTTTGGCCACCAAAAAAGCCTGGGGGCTCATCTGCTTGCGGTATTGGCGCTGAAACTCTGCAAACAGGGCGGTGTTGCCGCACACCAGACGCGATTCCAGCAGCGAGGTCTGCACCGTCACGTCGCGCGCGCTCTCGGCCAGGCATTCGGCCACCGTGCGCACGCTGGACCCAATCTCCAGCCCCGCATCCCAGCAGCTGCCGATAAAACCTTCCAGCTGCGTGCGCAGCACGCTGCCAGCCTCAGGGGCGGTGCCCTCGGGCAGCAGCAGCAGCACGTCGACATCCGAGTACGGAAACAGCTGGTCACGCCCAAAGCCGCCCACCGCGACCAGGGCTAAGTCGCCGGGCAGCTCGGCCCGCTGCCACAGGGTTTGCAGCAGCTGGCCTGCCAGGGTCGACAGCTTGCGCAGCAGCACGCGAATGCCACGGGTGGATGCACCAGTGGCCTGCATGGCGGCCAGCAGGGCGGCTTTGTCACTGCGGTAGGTGTCGCGCAGGGCATGGAGTTCGGTCATGGTCGAGGGGGGCGCGGTTTGTGCGCGGTTAGGGGGCCATGAAAAAAGCCATGCAAGAGTTGTGCGAGACCGTGCCGTCTAGGTCCCGCAGGCCTCGTCAGGTGGCTGTTGCCGTCACAAAGGCCGGCAGCGGCGGAGAGCCTGCCGACAGCGTCATCACTTCATAACCTGTTTCGGTGACCAGCACCGTGTGCTCCCACTGGGCCGACAGGCTGTGGTCCTTGGTCACGATGGTCCAGCCGTCGTTGCCAAAGTCCTTCACCTCGCGGCGACCAGCGTTGATCATGGGCTCGATGGTGAAGACCATGCCGGGCACCAGCTCTTCGAGTGTGCCGGGGCGACCGTAGTGCAGCACCTGGGGCTCTTCATGAAACTTCTGGCCAATGCCATGGCCGCAGAACTCGCGCACGATGGAAAAGCCTTGGGCTTCGGCAAACTTCTGGATCGCGTGGCCGATGTCGCCCAGATGCGCGCCGGGCTTGACCTGCACGATGCCATGCCACATGGCGTCAAACGTGATGGCGCGACAGGCGCTTGGCGGCAATCGAGCACTCGCCGATCAAGAACATGCGGCTGTTGTCGCCGTACCAGCCGTCCTTCGTGATCACGGTCACGTCCACATTGACGATGTCGCCCTTTTTCAAAGGCTTGTCATTCGGGATGCCGTGGCACACCACGTGGTTGACCGAGGTGCACAGGGATGCGGGGTAGGGCGGGTAGCCGGGTGGCTGGTAGCCCACGGTGGCCGAAATCGTACCCTGCTGTGCCATGCACTCGGCGCCCAGGCGGTCGATTTCTTTTGTCGTGATACCGGGCTTGATGTGGGGGGTGATGTAGTCCAGCACTTCGGATGCGAGGCGGCAGGCCAGGCGCATGCCCTCGATGTCTTCAGCGCTTTTGATGGTGATGCTCATGCCGCAATTATCCCATCGCACTCCAGCGGCTGCAGTGGTGGGTGGTAGGCCCGGTAAAATGTCGGGCTGTCCACCTGCTCAGGCCCACCGGTCTGGACCCGGGTCGGCACCACCATCGACCCCTCACACCCCCAACAGGCCGCTACCGTGACCTTGCACATGACCACGCTGGCGGGCGGCAACGCCCTCAGCACCTTCCGCGCCCAGCAACTTCAACCCGCCCTGGAGGCGATCCACCCCAAGATCAGTGGCATTGCAGCGCGTTTCGTGCACCTGGTGGCGACCGATGCAGCCCCAACGCCGTCGGAACAAGAGCGCTTGGCGGCCCTGTTGACCTACGGCGACCCGTATGCGGGCCCCGAAGACGGCGCAGCCCTCATCGTCACGCCCGCGCCTGGGCACGCTGTCGCCCTGGGCCTCCAAGGCCACCGACATTGCCCGCAACTGCGGCATCGCCATCCGCCGGGTCGAGCGCATCACCGAATACCGTATCAGCCTCAAATCAGGCCTGTTGGGCAAAACCCCCGAGCTGACCGCCGACCAACTGGCCCAGGTGGCCGCCTTGCTGCACGACCGCATGACCGAATCGGTGGTGGCCGACCGCAGTGCCGCCGCCGCGCTGTTCACCGAACTGCAGCCCGCGCCCATGGAGCATGTGGACGTGCTGGCAGGTGGCCGCGCGGCACTCGAAGCGGCCAACACCCGCTTCGGCCTGGCGCTGGCCGACGATGAAATCGACTACCTCGTCACGGCCTTCACGGGCCTCAAGCGCAACCCGACCGACGTCGAGCTGATGATGTTCGCCCAGGCCAACAGCGAACACTGCCGCCACAAGATCTTCAACGCCGAGTTCACCATCGACGGCGTGGCGCAAGCAAAGAGCCTGTTCGGCATGATCCGCAACACGCACCAGCTGGCGCCCCAGCACACGGTGATTGCGTATTCGGACAACGCCTCGGTCATGGAAGGCCACGAGGTCGAACGATTTGTGGCAAAAATGGCCTCTAGCGCTTATCCATCAAGCGCTAATAGCTATCAAAAGAGTAGTGCAACTCAGCATGTGCTGATGAAGGTGGAAACGCACAACCACCCCACGGCCATCTCCCCGTTCCCTGGCGCATCCACCGGTGCGGGCGGCGAAATCCGCGACGAAGGCGCCACGGGCCGTGGCTCCAAGCCCAAGGCGGGTCTGACCGGCTTCACCGTGGGCAAGCTGTGGGGCAGCACCGTCGGCAAGCCCGAGCACATTGCCAGCCCGCTGCAGATCATGGTCGAAGGGCCTCTGGGCGGCGCAGCATTCAACAACGAATTCGGCCGCCCCAACCTGAACGGCTACTTCCGCGAATACGAGCAGAACGTGGGCGGCGTGCAGCGCGGCTACCACAAGCCCATCATGATCGCGGGCGGTGTGGGCGTGATCGATGCCGAGCTGACCAAGAAGATCGAATTCCCCGCTGGCTCGCTGCTGATCCAGCTGGGCGGCCCCGGCATGCGCATCGGCATGGGCGGCAGCGCCGCCAGCTCCATGGCCACGGGCACCAACGCGGCCGAGCTGGACTTTGACTCGGTGCAGCGTGGCAACCCCGAGATCGAGCGCCGTGCGCAAGAGGTCATCAACCACTGCTGGGCGCAAGGTACGGCCAACCCCATCCTGGCCATTCACGACGTGGGCGCGGGCGGTTTGTCCAATGCGTTCCCCGAGCTGACCAACGACGCAGGCCGCGGCGCACGCTTTGATTTGCGTGCCGTGCAGCTCGAAGAGTCGGGCATGGCTGCCAAGGAAATCTGGAGCAACGAAAGCCAAGAGCGCTACGTGCTGGCCATTGCACCCGAGTCGCTGCCGCAGTTCCAGGCCTTCTGCGAACGCGAGCGCTGCCCGTTTGCCGTGATCGGCACCGCCACCGAAGAGCGCCAGCTGGTGCTGCACGACCCCGCCGCCACGGCCGACGACCAGAAGCTGCCCGTGGACATGCCCATGAACGTGCTGTTGGGCAAGCCGCCCAAGATGCACCGCGATGTGAAGACCGTGGTGCGCGAATTCGCGCCCATGGACCTGACCGGCGTGCCGCTGCAAAAAGCCGTGATCGACGTGCTGGCCCACCCCACGGTGGCGTCCAAGCGCTTCCTCATCACCATCGGCGACCGCACCGTGGGCGGCTTGAGCCACCGCGACCAGATGGTTGGCCCCTGGCAGGTGCCTGTGGCCGATTGCGCCGTGACGCTGGCCGACTACAAGGGCTTTGCAGGCGAGGCGATGAGCATGGGCGAGCGCACGCCGCTGGCCGCCATCAACGCGCCCGCATCGGGCCGCATGGCGGTGGCCGAGGCCATCACCAACTTGCTGGCCGCGCCCATCGAGCTGCCCCGCGTGAAGCTCGTCGGCCAACTGGATGGCCGCCTGCGGCGAGCCCGGCGAAGACGCCGCGCTGTACGAAACGGTGAAGGCTGTTGGCATGGAGCTGTGCCCGGCGCTGGGCATCAGCATTCCGGTCGGCAAGGATTCGCTGTCCATGCGCACGCAGTGGTCTGAAGGTGCAGATAAGAAAAAGGTCACGTCACCCGTCAGCCTGATCGTGAGCGCCTTTGCTTCCTTGTCCGACGTTCGCGGCACGCTCACGCCGCAGCTCAATGCCACCGAGCCAGACACCACACTGGTGCTGATCGACCTGGGCAAGGGCCAGAACCGCATGGGCGGCAGCATTCTGGGCCAGACGCTGGACCAGAGCGGCGATGTGGTGCCCGATGTGGACGATCCACAAGATTTGGTGAATCTCGTCAACGCGGTCAACGCGTTGCGCGCCAAGGGCCAGATCCTGGCCTATCACGACCGTAGTGACGGTGGCCTGCTGGCAGCCGCAGCCGAAATGGCTTTTGCGGGCCATGTGGGCGTGGCGCTGAATGTGGATCTGCTCATCACCGAAGGCGACGGCATCAGCGACAGCCGCATGGACACGGGCGACGCCAAGAACTGGGCGGGCCAGGTGGGTGCGCGTCGTGAGGAACTCACGTTAAAGGCCTTGTTCAACGAGGAGCTGGGAGTGCTGCTGCAGGTGCGCACTGCAGAGCGCAACGATGTGATGCAGACCCTGCGCGAGTTTGGGTTGTCCAAATTCAGCCACTTTGTGGGCAAAACCCGCCCCGTGTCGTCCGAGATCGACGCAGGCAAGGGCGAGCTGCAGGTCTGGCGCGATGCCAAGGCGGTCTTCAGTGCATCGCTTTCTGACCTGCACCAGGTGTGGGACGCCGTGAGCTGGAAGATTTGCCAGCAGCGCGACAACCCTGCCAATGCCGATGCCGAACACGCCGCAGCGGGCGAGCCGACCGACCCCGGCATGCATGTGCACCTCACGTTCGATGCGTCGGAGAACGTGGCCGCGCCGTTCCTGAACATCGCCAAGCCCAAGGTCGCCATCCTGCGCGAGCAGGGCGTGAACTCGCACGTCGAGATGGCCTACGCCTTCACCGAGGCGGGCTTTGAGGCATTTGATGTGCACATGACCGACCTGCAGACCGGCCGCGTCAAGCTCGAAGACTTCAAGGGCGTGGTCGCCTGCGGCGGCTTCAGCTATGGCGATACGCTGGGCGCGGGCATTGGCTGGGCGCGCTCCATCACGTTCAACCCGGTGCTGGCTGCGCAGTTCCAGGGCTTTTTTGGCCGTACGGATACGTTCGGCCTGGGCGTGTGCAACGGCTGCCAGATGTTTGCCGAACTGGCCGACATCATCCCCGGCGCGCAAGACTGGCCACGCTTCACCACCAACCAGAGCGAGCGCTTCGAGGCCCGACTTTCGATGGTGGAAGTGCTCGAATCGCCCAGCCTGTTCCTGCAAGGCATGGCGGGCAGCCGCCTGCCGATTGCCGTGGCGCACGGCGAGGGCTATGCCAACTTCAAGTACCGCGGCGATGCGGACAAGGCGATTGCCGCCATGCGTTTTGTGGACAACCACGGTGCAGCGACCGAACAGTACCCGTTCAACCCCAACGGCAGTGCAGGCGGCCTGACGGCGGTGACGACGGCTGACGGACGGTTTACGGCCATGATGCCGCACCCTGAGCGGGTGTTCCGCAACGTGCAGATGAGCTGGACGAGTGAGGACAAGGCCCAGTACAGCGCCTGGATGCGCATCTGGCGCAATGCCCGCAAGTGGGTCGGTTGAAATTGATCTGAGGCGCTGCGCACATGGCGTAGCGCTCACGCGCACGTTGCAATGGCACAAAGGCCGGACCCACCCAGGTCCGGCCTTTGTTCGTCAGGGCGGGACGGGCTGCGCATACCAGCAGTCGGCGTTGTAGGGGCGGTATTCACAGGTCTGTTTGGCTCAGGCGTGCTCCTGTCAACTCCACGCTTCGGTGGCCCCTTGTTGCTATAGTCGCGCGCACATCGGACGGCGCACTGCAGCGCTTCCCCAATCAACCCCAAGGAATTCCCATGGCCTCTGGCAGCCTGCTTGCCCTGTTGGACGATATTGCCACCATCCTCGATGACGTGGCCCTCATGACCAAAGTTGCGGCCAAAAAGAGTGCCGCCATGGCCGACGATGTGTCGGTCATGACCAAGGTCGCTGCCCAAAAAACAGCGGGGGTTCTGGGGGATGACCTGGCGCTCAATGCCCAGCAGGTTTCGGGGGTGCGCGCTGACCGCGAAATACCGGTGGTGTGGGCTGTGTGCAAAGGCTCGTTCATCAACAAGATCATTCTGGTGCCCGCCGCGCTGCTGATCGGAACCTTTGCGCCCTGGGCGGTAACCCCGCTGCTGATGGTGGGCGGTGCCTTTTTGTGCTTTGAAGGGTTCGAAAAAATCGCCCACAAGTTTTTGCATGCACCGCATGAGGACGCCGCCGAACACGAAAGCCGGGTGTTGGCCAATGCCAACCCGGCTGTGGACTTGGTGGCTTTCGAAAAAGACAAGATCAAGGGCGCCGTGCGCACCGACTTCATCCTGTCGGCAGAAATCATTGCCATCACCTTGGGCACAGTGGCCACCGCGCCTTTTGCGCAGCAGGTAGCCGTGTTGTCGAGCATTGCGCTCATCATGACGGTGGGCGTGTACGGCCTGGTGGCGGGCATCGTCAAGCTCGATGACCTGGGCCTGTGGCTCAACACCAAGGCCAGCAGCGTGGCGCGCGCCCTGGGCTCCGGCATTCTGCGGGCGGCGCCCTGGCTCATGAAAGGCCTGTCTATTGCGGGCACCGCAGCAATGTTTTTGGTGGGTGGCGGGATTCTGGTGCACGGTGTGTCAGCTGTCCACCACTGGGTCGAGGCCGCGGGTGCAGCCTCTGCGCTGTGGCCCGTGGGCCCGGTGTGGGCGGTGCTGGTCCCCAATCTGCTCAACGCGGTGGTGGGGATTGTCGCGGGCGGTATCGTGTTATTGGGCGTAAAGCTGGTGCAGCGCCTGCGCGGCAAGTCCGCAGTGCATTGATGGGGGCGAGCCGATCACGGCGAGGGGCACCGAGCTCGCTGCGTGTCGCTGCGAGGGTGGCGCCACGCAATAGCCTCAGACCGTGAACTGGGGGAACGGTTGGCAGCGCCGGTTCCCTCTATGCGCAACGGGGATCGGTATGCTTCCTCACTGGCGTCGTGTTGTTCTGCATGAGAGCGCTGTTGAATGGCTTCGCAGGGGGCACCGGTGCCTTGTGGTGATCGTCGGGCATCCTGAGGCGACTGCTCGCTTGCTGCGCAGATGTGTCAATATTTTGCATGGTGCGCCATGCCTTTGCATTTCGCGCGATTTGTCCAATGAATGAGGGTTCTCCGATGTACGGCATCCCGTCAGCGCGGTTGCTTTTTTTGGTCATTGCCAGCACCTCGGTGGGCAGTGCATGGGCACAAGCCAACCCTGCAGGCATAGATTGGCAAGCAGTGGGGTCATTTAGCATCGCGCGCACTGAAACCACCGTGGGTCAGTTTGAGCGGTTCGTGGTCGCAAAACCTTTGGTGACCCAGGCCGAGCACCAAGGTGGGGGCGAGGTGTACGAAGCAGGCTGGGTTCGCAAACCTGGCTGGTCTTGGCGTACACCCTTTGGTCCCCAAGCTCCCGCATCGACCGATGAACCCGCAGTGCATGTGACCTACGATGAAGCGCGGGCGTTCTGTCATTGGGCTGGTGGCCGGTTGCCCACCGACGCTGAGTGGACCCGCGCGGCTTACACCGAGCAGCGCGAAAATCCACCGGCGCCATTTCAAAACGGACGCACCTACCCATTTCCCACAGGTGCAACGCCGGTGGGGGCTCAATGTCTGGACGATTGCGGCACGGCCGCAGCACAGCGTGCCGTGCGCCATGGCGCCCGTTTACTGCGGGGTACCGGACATGCACTGGTAACCGCCACCGCCGACGGCGTGAACGGGCTCAAAGATATGGGCGGCAATGTCTGGGAATGGGTCGATGAGCCGCCAGGCGGCCATGGTGCAACCCAACGCGTCACCCGTGGCGGGTCATGGTGGTACGGGGCAGCCCAGATGCGTGCGGACCATTTGCAGAGCAAGCCCGGCAATACGGCAGCGGTCTATATCGGTTTTCGGTGTGTAAAAGCACCCTAGTGACGTGTCCTCCGGGTGTGCACCCTTCAGAGGTCCACATCTCGTCCCCACATGCGATGCCATAGCCACGGCAGGGCAGTTGCGAGGTCGGGTCGTTGTCCCTGCTGTGTAGTGATATGTTTGCCTGCAGCAATCTGTGCGGAGGGTCCCAAGTTGAAATGGAAACTGTAGGCAGGCTCAGACCCCATGCGCAAGTCGGTGATGAAAACGTCGCCACTGGTCTCGGACATCTTGAAAAAACCGTGGCTGAATCGGGCAATTCGGTCTACCAGGGGGCTGGACTGATGCAGTGTGTAGATGTCTGTACCACGGGGGTGCTGAGTCCAGCGTACCGAGCGATTTCCGTCTAGAAGTGATGTGTAGCCTTCGTAGTAGTGCGCCGGGGTGACCACGACGGAGCGCCACAGCAAGGTGTTGAACGGGGCCGGTGTGACCAACACTTGGGCAGACGAAAGGCCGGGCTCAGGCAGCGATGCCATGATCTGGCCCGTTGCCTTGTGCTGGGCCACTACGCTCCATGCAAGGTAGACGGTGCTGATCACCAGCCCCGTCCTGGCCCAGGCGAGGCCGCGGCCTTGGCGCAGTACCAGGGCTGCTACGACACCCACCAGCAGCGGCACGGTGTACAGCGGGTCGATGATGAACATGCTCCCCACCGCATAGGGGAAGTTGGTGAACGGCAGCAGCAACTGCGTGCCGTAGACCGTCATCCAGTCCAGCAAGGGGTGGGTGATGAGCACCAGCCACAGCGCCAGCCACCAACGTGTGAGCAGTTGGGGCTCCCCGTGAAGGCGCGACACCCCCCACGCCAGCGGCACTGAGAAGGCGGTCAGATAAAAAAGCGAGTGGCTCTCGGACCGATGCAGCACCATATTCAAAATGGCGTCTCCGTGGTTGACGAGCGCATCCAGATCAGGCAGCGTACCCGCGATGCCGCCCCACAGTGCGGCTTTCCAGAGCGCGGTACGGCGCCCCAGGGTTGAGATGGCGACAGCTGCGCCCAGTACCAGTTGGGTGACGGAATCCATAGTTAAAAGGGGGCTAGTGGTGGAGTGCCAAGTCAAGAGGTGGTGAGCATGACGAGGCGATGATGACTTGTGATGCGACGGTCTACAGCAGGCGGAATAGGGGCGCGCAAGGGCAATGAGCCGTGCAGCTGCAGCCTCGCTTCAAGCCTGCACCACCAGCGCAAACTCGGCCTTGGGCCCATCGTTGGAGTTGGTAAACGGCACTGTCAACGCAGCGCGGCCCGCCTCGTCCAGGTTGTTCCATAAAAAGTCGCGTGCATTGCCGGGGTCTCCCGCTACGTACATCTGCGTGGTCAGCAGCTCGCGCTTGGGCAGACGCACCTTGAAATGGATATGCGGCGTGCGGCCCGTGTAAGGCGCGGGGCGGATGGTGCGAAACCGGTAGCGACCATCACGGCCCACGGTCACCCGCCCAAAGCCCTGGAAGCTGGGTGCCGCTTTGCCACCATCCCCTGGGTGGTGGTAGCGGCCGTCGGCATCACATTGCCAGATTTCCACTATGCCACCGGCCAGGGGCACGCCCGCCGTGTCGGTCACGCGGCCTTCCACCCACACGGGCTGGCCCTGGGCGTATTGCAGTGTGCCATTGCGCAGCAGATCGCCATCACTGTCAGCCGGCAGCGCCACGGGGTAGTAGGGCCCCTCGGTCTGGCGCGGGGTGGGCAACAGGCGCGCCTGCGCCAGAGCCGGGTGTACCAGCGTGGGTGCAGCCACCCACGCGGCGCCCCACAGGGTGCGCTGCATCAGAATGCGCCGCGTTTCGCTGATGGTGCCGTTGGTAGCGCGGTGGCCGAGGGTTCCGTGGGCCACGTCGGGGCACGTGCTGCAAGCTGGCGGCGGGAGGTGGTGGGGCATCGTTCACTCCTGCAAAACGGGGTTGGAGCCTGGGCCTGAGACAAAGTGCCGTCCATGCCGTTGTTGGCTGGGCGCTTGGGGACGGGCGGGGGACCAATGATCGCACTGGCGTGCGCTGCGCGCCTGGCGATCGCCGCAACAGGTGGAGGTGGCGAGGGGTTTTTGGCAGGCGAAGGAAATGGGGCGTGGGCATCCTGGCCAGGGGCTTTGGGATTTGACCTACACACAGATTGCCCGGGTCGCCGCACAATCGCCGGATGGCTGCGGGGCGTGGTGCCCATGCCTGAACCCGCGGTCCGCCGCGCCAGATGCTCTCAAGATCCATGCCATTGACCCGCAACATCGACCCCATCGCCCACACTGACATCACGCAGGGGCTGAGCCAAAACCCCGCCAGCATCTCTCCCAAATACTTTTACGACCAGCAGGGTTCGCGCCTTTTCGAGGCCATCACCCAGTTGCCCGAGTACTACCCCACCCGCACCGAAACCGCCCTCATGCAGCAGCATGCGACCGACATTGCGCGCTCGGTGGGCACCGGGCGCACGCTGATCGAGCTGGGTGCGGGCAGTTGCCAAAAGGCCCGCACGCTGTGCCAACTGGTACAGCCCGCGTGTTTTGTGGGGGTGGACATTTCGGCCGACTATTTGCAAGAGGCCGTCGCGGCCCTGAGCGACGATTTGCCGTGGCTTGACGCCCGTGCCGTGGGCGGCGACATGACCCAGGGCGTACAACTGCCAGCCGACATCCCCCGCACCGGGCGCCTGGTGTTCTACCCCGGCTCGTCCATTGGCAATTTCGACCCACCGCATGCGCTGGCGCTGCTGGCGCACATGCGCGAGCTGATCGACGACGACGGTGGCCTGCTCATCGGCATCGACCTGCCCAAGGACGTGACGGTGCTGGAAGCCGCGTACGACGATGCCGCGGGTGTGACGGCCGAGTTCAATCGCAATGTGCTGCGCCACGTCAACCGCCTGATTGGCAGCGACTTTGATGTGGAGCAGTGGCAGCACCGTGCGTTTTTCAACGCCGACGCGTCGCGCATCGAGATGCACCTGGAGGCGCTGGCCGATGCGCAGGTGCGCTGGCCGGGTGGCGGGCGCGCGTTTGAACAGGGTGAACGTATCCACACCGAAAACAGCTACAAATACCCGCTGCCGGTGTTCACCGACATGCTGGCGCGCGCCGGTTTTGCGCAGGCCGAGGCCTGGACCGACGAGCGCGGCTGGTTCGCCGTGGTCCACGCCAGGCCCTGAGCAAGCATTGCCATGAACGCTTTTCACGCTTTCGACATTGACCTGTTGACCCGCTACACCACCGTGCGCAGCCGTTCGGTAGCGCTGGTGGCGCCTCTGTCGGCAGAAGACTGCGCTGCCCAGTCCATGCCCGACGCCAGCCCGGCGAAATGGCACTTAGCCCACACCACCTGGTTTTTTGAAACCTTTGTACTGGAGGTGCATGAGCCAGGCTTTGCGCCGTTTCAGCCTGCGTTTAGGGTGCTGTTCAATTCGTACTACAACGGCGTGGGAGCCAAACACCCGCGCCCCCAGCGCGGCCTGCTTACGCGCCCCTCACTGGATGAAGTGCTGGCCTACCGCGCCGATGTGGATGCGCGCATGGCGCGGCTGCTGCCCAACGTGTTGCACAACCCGGCGCTGTGCGCCCTGATTGAGCTGGGCCTGCAGCATGAGCAACAGCACCAGGAGTTGCTGGTCACCGACGTCAAGCACCTGCTGTCCTGCAACCCGCTGTGGCCCGCTTATCAACCGGCGGCCGTGGTGATGCCTGCGGCGCCTTCTGCGTTGGCGTGGCAATCTTTTGAGAATGGCCTGACCGACATTGGCCACGCAGGCGGAGGGTTTGCGTTCGACAACGAAAGCCCACGCCATCGTGTGTACCTGCACCCCTATGCGCTGGCATCGCGTCTGGTCACCAACGCTGAAATGGCTGCGTTTGTGGCGGGCGGCGGCTATCAAAACCCCGCCCTGTGGCTGGCAGAAGGCTGGGACTGGCGCACAGCGCAAGGCCTGGAGCACCCGCTGTACTGGCAACGCGTCGACGGCGCCTGGCACGCATTTACCTTGACCGGCCTGCAGCCGCTGGACGGCGCGCAGCCCGCCGTGCACCTGTCGTACTACGAAGCCGATGCCTACGCCCGCTGGATGGGCGCCCGACTGCCCACCGAAGCCGAATGGGAGCATGCGGCGCAACAGGCCCTGGGCGTGCCGCCGAGTTCGTCACACCCCGCAGCCGCGTCGATGGCTGCTGCAGACACTCCCGAGATGGTTCAGTGGTTTGGCGCGGCCTGGCAATGGACACAGTCCAGCTACGCGCCGTACCCGGGGTTCCGCGTGGCGGATGGCGCTGTGGGTGAATACAACGGCAAGTTCATGGTCAACCAGTACGTGCTGCGGGGCAGTTCCAGCGCCACACCGCCGGGGCATGAACGCATCACCTACCGCAATTTTTTTCCGGCCACGGCGCGCTGGCAGTTCACGGGGCTGCGGCTGGCGCGGGACCTGTGAGGTAGCGGCGCTGCCAGCAACCGCACCGGGCCGTCGAGTGGGGGCGTGATTGGGCGCTCCAGCACCTGTTCAATCAGCAAGTGCGGGGCGGCGGGCTCCGGCTCGGGCAATGGTGTCGAGCCCGACGACAGGGCGCGGAGCCTGTGGAGCGGCACCACCCGCAACCCAAAGACACTGCAAAGCACACAGCCCGAGCAAATCAAACCGGCACGTGCTGTGGGCGGCAGCAGACGGAAGGTTGGACGGCACGGCATGCGACCGATGTCAGTCGGGTGCATGGCTTCATCGCCGTGTCGTCACCGGTGCATAGAAACATCAAAATTCATAGCTGCTAGCGCTTGATGGATAAGCGCTAGAGGCTAAAAAGGCTTGAAATCTCCTGGACCATCACACCTTGTCGAGCGCCTGCTCCAGGTCGGCCCGCAGGTCGTCGATGTGCTCGATGCCCACCGACAGGCGCACCATGTCCTCGGTCACGCCGGCCTTGGCCAGTTCTTCGGGGTTGAGCTGGCGGTGCGTGGTGGACGCCGGGTGCGTGGCCAGCGACTTGGCGTCGCCGATGTTGACCAGGCGCGTGAAGAGCTGCAGGGCATCGAGGAAGCGGGCACCGGCCGCGCGCGGGTCGGCGCCGCTGTTCTTCACGCCAAAGGACAGGATGCCCGAGGCCTGCCGCCCATGTACTTTTGCACCAGCGCGTGGTCCGGGTGGTCGGGCAGGCCGGCGTAGTTGACCCATTCGACCTTGGGATGCTTTTCAGGTACTGCGCCAGGGCCAGCGTGTTGTCGCAGATGCGGTCCATGCGCAGGGCCAGGGTCTCGATGCCTGCTGGATCAGCGGAAGGCGTTCAGCGGCGACATCGCCGCGCCCATGTTGCGCAGCGGGACGACGCGCGCGCGGCCGATGAAGGCGGCGGGGCCGAGCGCCTCGGTGTAGACGACGCCGTGGTACGACACATCCGGCTCGTTCAGGCGCTTGAAGCGCTCCTTGTGCTCGGCCCACGGGAACTTGCCGCTGTCGACGATGGCGCCGCCCACGGTGTTGCCGTGGCCGCCCAGGTACTTGGTCAGCGAATGCACGACGATGTCGGCGCCGTGCTCGATGGGGCGCAGCAGGTAGGGGCTGGGCACGGTGTTGTCGACGATCAGCGGGATGCCGTGCGCATGCGCGATCTCGGCCAGTGGCGCCGATGTCCGTCACGTTGCCCAGCGGGTTGCCGATCGATTCGCAGAAGATGGCCTTGGTGCGCGCGTCGATCAGTGCGCGCGAAGCGGCCGGGTCGCGCGCGTCGGCAAAGCGCACTGTCGATGCCGATCTGCGGCAGGGTGTGGGCAAACAGGTTGTAGGTGCCGCCATAGAGCGTGGCTGGCGGAGACGATGTTGTCGCCCGCTTCGGCAATGGTCTGGATCGCGTAGGTGATGGCCGCCATGCCCGACGCCACGGCCAGCGCGGCCATGCCGCCTTCCAGCGCCGCGACGCGCTTTTCCAGCACGTCCTGCGTGGGGTTCATGATGCGGGTGTAGATGTTGCCCGGCACCTTCAGGTCGAACAGGTCGGCGCCGTGCTGGGCGTTGTCGAAGGCGTAGGCCACCGTCTGGTAGATGGGTACGGCGGCGGCCTTGGTGGTCGGGTCGGGGCTGTAGCCGGCGTGCACGGCCAGGGTTTCGATTTTCATGCGGATGGTTCTCCTGATGGCAAGAATGGTGGACAGCGGACGCTGTGCGGGTCCGCCTGCATCGCAGGGCGGCTGCGGCCATTCTTGCACCTGAACAGTGCGCATGGGTCAAATCGTTGGCTATGAGCTTATGCGCAAGCCACGCGTGAAAATTTCGGCTTTTTTAGCCTCTAGCGCTTATCTGGTAAGCGCTGGCAGCTATTGTTTTGATACTGCTGGCGAAGCAGGCCGCGCCCGGTAGAACTGCAGCGGCACGGCGAGCGTTTCCGTCTCTTTGGCGTGCTGGTTGAGCACCGATTTCTTCATCTTGCCCACCACGTGCATCTCGCAGGGCTTGCAGTCAAAACGCAGGGTGAGCTTCTCCTTGCCGTTGATGAGCATCAAGGGTTCGGCCTTGATCGTGCCCTGCACGCCCGTCACGCCCTTGGCCTGCTTGGGGCACAGGCTCATGCGAGAAGCGCACGCAGTGCTTGGTGATCATCAGGCTGACTTCGCCATCCTCTTCGTGGGCCTCGTAGGCGGCATCGATCACCTTCACGCCGTGGCGCACGTAGAAGTCGTGCGCCTTGTGGTTGAACACGTTGCCCAGATAGCGTGAGCGTGTCCTCAGGGTAGGGCACTGGGGGCTCCACTGGCGTGGCGCGTGGCAGGCGGTGCAAAGCTGTGGCGCGCTGGGCTTCCAGGTCGGCCACGGCATCGCGGCGCAGTGCGTTGAGCAGCCGATGCGGGCACGAACCAGGGCTGAGATAGCTGCAGTCCAACGTCATTCACTGCAAACACCGTGGCGCCAAGACGGCCCAGTTGCTCGCGCAGGCTGGACTCGGCCTTGGTGGCGTCGGTGGCCAACTGATGGGGCTGCTGCACGGAGGCAGAGCCCACGTTGCCGTCTTCGTCGGTCAACATCAGGCTGAAGCCGGTAGGCGTCTCGCTCAGGTGCGCCCACAGGCCGATGCGGCGGTCGCTGGATTTTTTCTCCAGCGTGCGCACCCAGTCCATGTCGCGGTTGCGGTTGATTTCAGTGCCCTTGCGCAGGTCTTTGAAGCCGTCCATCGGGTCTTTGGGGAACACGCGCCATTGCCCCACGCTGCGCGCTGACACTGGCTCGGCCCGTTGATGGCCATGCCCACCAGCTCTTTGTGCAGGTCGTAGTAGCACAGGCCGTCGCCGTTGTGCAGCACGGTGGCGGGGTCGCTCACTTCCAGCTCCACAAAGTCGGGGCCTACCTTGGTCACCCAGCCGATGGCTTGGCCGGGGTTCTTGGGGGTGTCAAAGGCGCCGATGTCTTCCTTGCGGCCGGTCACGAAGTAGTCGGTGAACTCGCGGTTGAAGTTCTGCAGCGGGTCGGGCGTGAAGGTGAAGGTGGTGATGCCGCTGGACGAGCGCGACAGCGGTCGGCCCGCACTTTCGCGCTCTTCCAGGATCTCGTCGAGCAGCGTGCGGTAGTGGGCGGTGATGTTCTTCACGTAGCCCATGTCCTTGTAGCGCCCTTCGATCTTGAAGCTGCGCACGCCTGCGTCGATCAGCGCGCGCAGGTTGTCGCTCTGGTTGTTGTCCTTCATGCGACAGCACGTGCTTGTCGTGCGCGATGAAGCGGCCCTGGGCGTCTGTCACCTGGTAGGGCAGGCGGCAGGCCTGGCAGCAGTCGCCGCGGTTGGCGCTGCGGCCGGTGTGGGCGTGGCTGATGTTGCACTGGCCGCTGTAGGCCACGCACAGCGCGCCGTGGATGAAGAACTCGATGTTGGCGCGCCCCGGCGCATCCACTGGCCCCAGCGCCTTGTGGATGGCGGCGATCTGCTGCAGCGTCAGTTCGCGCGCCAGCACGATCTGCGACAGGCCCACGTCCTGCAGAAAGCGCGCTTTCTCGGGCGTGCGGATGTCGGTCTGGGTGCTGGCGTGCAGCTGGATGGGCGGCAGGTCGATTTCCAGCAGGCCCATGTCCTGGATGATCAGCGCGTCGGCACCGGCGTCGTACACCTGCCAGGCCATCTGGCGCGCGGCCTCCAGCTCGTCGTCGCGCAGGATGGTGTTCAGGGTGACGAAGATGCGGCTGTTGAAGCGGTGCGCGTGTTGCACCAGGCGCTCGATGTCGCGGATGTCGTTGCCCGCACTGGCGCGCGCGCCAAAGGCCGGGCCGCCGATGTAGACGGCATCGGCGCCGTGGTTGATGGCTTCGATGCCGATGTCGGCATCGCGCGCGGGCGAGAGCAGTTCGAGCTGGTGGGGCAGGAGAGACATGGGGCGTGATTATTCCAGCGCGCCCGGCAGTGCGGGTTGCCAATTGAAAGTTTCAGAGCACTCCTGGCTGCATTAGCCGCTTTAATGACTCGACAAATTGCTAAGTTTGCATAGCAGTTTGCGGAATGAAACGGCTTTGGTGGCTAGGATGCGAGCCTCGCAACGCCCCAAGTTGGTGCGTTGTGGATTTGCTTTTACCGAATCTGGAGACTTTTACTGTGCTGCGTCCTTCTTCGACATTCCGTTTTTCGTTGTCTACCGCTGCTGTGTTGGCGGCCTGCACGCTGACCGCTGCCAGCGCATCCGCCCAGGACGTGCAAACCGTCAAGATTGCCCACGCTGGCCCTGTGTCTGGCGGCATTGCCCACATCGGCAAGGACACCGAAAACGGCGTGCGCCTGGCGATTGACGACCTCAACGCCCAGAACCTCGTGATCGGCGGCAAGAAGATCAAGTTCGAAATCGCGGCCGAAGACGACGCAGGCGACCCGCGCCAGGCCACCGCCGTGGCGCAAAAGCTGTGCGACCAAAAGGTGGCGGGCGTGGTGGGGCATCTGCAGTCGGGTACATCCATCCCGGCATCTGCCATCTACGCCAAGTGCGACCTGCCGCACATCACCGCATCGGCCTCCAACCCCGACCTGACGAAGCCCGGCCACAAGACCACCTTCCGCCTGATTGCCAACGACAACGCGCTGGGTGCGGCGCTGGCGCTGTTTGGCGCCGACCACCAAAAGCTCAAGAGCGTGGCCATCATCGATGACCGCACGGCGTACGGGCAGGGCGTGGCCTCGGTCTTCAAGGCCACGGCGCAACAAAAGGGCTTGAAGGTGGTGGCGGAGGAGTTCACCAACGACAAGGCCACCGACTTCATGGCCATCCTCACGTCCATCAAGAACAAGAAGCCCGATGCGATTTTCTACGGCGGCCTGGACGCCCAAGCCGGCCCCATGCTGCGCCAGATGGAGCAGCTGGGCCTGGGCAACGTGAAGTATTTTGGCGGCGACGCGCTGTGCACCGAAAAGCTGCCCGAACTGTCCGGCAAGACGCCGGCCTTGAAGAATGTGACCTGCGCCACCGGCGGCGCATCGGTGGACAAGATGCAGGGCGGCGCCGACTGGAAGAAGCGCTACGACGCCAAGTTCCCCGGCCAGTTCCAGATCTACAGCCCCTATGCCTATGACGCGGCGATGGTGCTGGCCGACGCGATGAAGCGCGCCAACTCGGTAGATCCCAAAGTGTTTGGCCCCTTGATCGCCAAGACCGAATACAAGGGCGTGACGGCCAACATCGCCTTCACGGCCAAGGGTGAGCTGACGACGCCTGCTGTGACGCTGTACACCTTCAAGGACGGCAGCCGCGTGGCGTTGAACTGACGCTATCTCTGCTGCGGTGCTTACGGACGGTCGCCTTGGGCGACCGTTTTCATTGATACAGTCGGCCCGTAGCAAACGGGCCGTGGCGCCCGGCAAGGAGCAAAAACATGCGTGCAATGTTTGGTTTGGTCGGGCTGGTGGTGGCGCTGGCTGTGGTGGGCGTGTTGGTGAAAAAGCAGATGTCTGCCACGCGCACTGCGGTGCCGTCACTGCAGACGGCCCCCGGCGCTGCCCCTGCCGCATCCGCACCCACGGGTTCGGTCCGTGACCAGAGCCAGCAGGTGCAGCAGCAGGTCAAGCAGCAGATGGACGCCTTGATGCAGCAGGCACGGCCCATGCCGGATGAAGGCAAATAAATAATGGTCAAATTGGCCTCTAGCGCTTATCCATAAAGCGCTAACAGCTATCAATTGAGTAGTAATGACCATTGACGACGACACGCACTGGATGCGCCTGGCCCTGGCCGAGGCGCGAGCTGCCGCCAGCGCTGGCGAGGTGCCCGTGGGTGCCATCGTGGTCAAGGACGGCCAGGTGATCGCCACGGGTCGCAACGCCCCGGTGGAAGGCCACGACCCCACGGCCCATGCCGAGATCGTGGCCCTGCGCGCGGCGGCGCAGCGGCTTGGCAACTACCGGCTCGATGGCTGCAGCCTCTACGTCACACTGGAGCCCTGCGCCATGTGCAGCGGCGCCATGCTGCATGCGCGCTTGGCGCGCGTGGTGTACGGCGCGGCAGAGCCCAAAACGGGTGCAGCGGGTTCGGTGCTCAACCTGTTTGGACATGCCGAACTGAACCACCAGACTGAGGTGCTGGGCGGGGTGCTGACGGAAGAATGTGGCGGTCTGCTGAGCGATTTTTTCCGCCAGCGCCGCCACCAACAGCGCGCCGAAGCCTGGCCCGCCACCCTTTGCGCGACGACGCCCTGCGCACGCCCGATGCCGCGTTTGCCGCGCTTACCCGGCTACCCGTGGGCGCCCCAGTACATCAGCGACTTGCCCAGCCTGGCGGGCCTGCGTTTGCATTATCTGGACGAAGGCCCCCGGGATGCCTCACGCACCTGGCTGTGTCTGCACGGCAATCCTGCCTGGAGCTATCTGTACCGGCGCATGCTGCCCACATTTTTGGCGGCGGGCGACCGTGTGGTGGCGCCGGACCTGATCGGCTTTGGCAAAAGCGACAAGCCCAAGAAAGAGGGCGTGCACCAGTTGGAATGGCACCGGCAGGTGCTGCTGGAGTTGATCGAGCGGCTGGACCTGCGCAACACCGTGCTGGTGGTGCAGGACTGGGGCGGGATTCTGGGCTTGACCCTGCCCATGGCGATGCCCGAGCGGTTTGCCGGTTTGCTGGTGATGAACACCTTGCTGGCGACGGGCGATGCGCCGTTGCCCGCCGGCTTTGTGGACTGGCGCGCGATGTGCCGCGACAAGCCGCTGTTTGGGGTGGGGCGCCTGCTGGCGCGCGGCAACCCGCACCTGACCGAAGCCGAGTGCGCTGCCTACGACGCGCCTTTTCCGGATCGCGGCTACCGTGCGGCGCTGCGAGCGTTTCCCGAACGGGTGCCTGCCGCCACCGATGACCCCGGCGCCGCTGTGTCGCGTGAGGCCCGCCAGTTCTGGCAGCACCATTGGCGGGGTCACAGCCTGATGGTGGTGGGCGCGCAAGACCCCGTGCTGGGCCTGCCCACGATGCGGGCGCTGCAGCAGGTGATCCGCGGCTGTCCGGAGCCGGTGGTGCTGCCGCAGGCGGGCCACTTTGTGCAGGAGCATGGCGAGGCCATTGCCGCACAGGCTGTGGAATACTTCGCGCACTGACTTCCGGCCGGGTGCTTTCGCATCCAGCGCCGGTCATCCCCCTGTTTATGGAGCAGGCCCCTGGCGGGCCTGAGCGCTTTGCACGACCACCATCACGACCACGCCCATTGCGACCACGACCACGGTCCCAAACACATCTACATCTATTCGCCCTCTAGCGCGGTGCGCGACAAGGCGGCCTTCAAGCGCGGCATTGCCCGGCTCAAGGCCCAAGGCCATGAAGTGGAGGTGGACGAAGATGCGCTGGCCATGCATACCCGCTTTGCCGGGGACGACGCCACCCGCCTGGCCGCCATCCACCGCGCTGCGGCCAGCGGTGCCGATGTGGCACTGATCTCGCGCGGGGGCTATGGCCTGTCACGCATCCTGCCTGGCATCCGCTACAAGGCGGTGGCCAAGGCGATTGAAAAGGGCATGCACTTTGTCGGCGTGAGCGACTTCACCGCCTTTCAACTGGCAGTGCTGGCCAAGACCGGGGCCACCACCTGGGCGGGCCCGTCGCTGGGGGCAGACTTTGGTGTGAAGGGCGAACCCGACGACATCATGGAAGCATGTTTTGACGACCTGCTGACCGGCCACGGCGAAGGCACGGGCTGGCGCATGAACAAGGAGCAGCCCAACGCGGCGACGGGCAAGCCCGCCGTCCCCAATGTCTATGTGAAAAGCGCCACGCTGTGGGGCGGCAACCTGGCGGTGCTGGCATCGCTGGTGGGCACGCCGTATATGCCGCAGATCAAGGGCGGAGTGCTGTTCATCGAAGACGTTCACGAGCACCCCTACCGCATCGAACGCATGCTCACCCAATTGCTGCATGCGGGCGTGCTGGCCCAGCAGAAGGCAGTGGTGCTGGGGCAGTTCACCAATTACAAACTGGCGCCCCATGACAAAGGCTACAAACTGCAGTCGGTAGTGGACTGGCTGCGCACGCAAATCAAGGCGCCGGTGCTGACCAACCTGCCGTTTGGTCATGTAGAAACCAAGGTGTTGTTGCCCGTGGGCGCCACGGTGTCATTGTCTGTAGAGGAGCGTGATGCGCTGATCTACTGGGGCCACCAGCACTGACCGACTGAGGGTGAGGGGCTGCGACCGAAGTGCCTTGCAGGCGTCAGAGGTGCGCGTGCTGCATCAGCGGCGCGCGCAGCGAGAGTGGCAGTTGGCCCTGAAACAACGGGGTGACATGGTCCAGGACCCTTTGCGCATCGGCTTGGCCGCGCAGGGGAATCAGCGTGTTGAACAGGTCCGTGCGCAGATACCACAAGGCTTCGATATCACCTGCGTAACGCAGCCGCATGTTCATGCGGGCCACCTCGCACCCCGACACGCCTGCCAGGCATTGCAGCATGACGCGGCGAATGTCCTCCAGCCCCTGGTCGCGCACCCACGCCGTCGAAGACGGTTTGTCACGGCCTAGCAGGTCGTGCAGGCTGTTGCGGATGTTGGGCTTGTTCCAGCGCATGGAGTGGTGCAATGCGAAATTTGTAACAGGGTCGGTCAAGTTAAGCGGGAGCGAGCATTGGCACAAGGGGCGTGCTCCTGAATTTGCATAAAGACAACACGCAAAACCCATTTGTTGCCAAGTTTTACTGGTTTAGCGGCACAGATCGAGCAGACAAACGGCGATTTTTGCCAAACATTCGCAAAGCATAGTTGACGCTTTAGTGCGTGCGTCTCCATTCGGCTTGCACTAAACTCATTCGCATGTTGTTACCCACAGGCCCCCGTTCATGAGTGTGTTGTCAACGGTGGTTTTTGCGGACATATCGGGCAGCACGTCGTTGTACGAAACGTTGGGCAATGAGCGCGCTACGGAGGCCGTGACCCAGGTCACCCAGTGGATCAGCGATGCCATCGAGCCTTGTGGTGGACGCGTGGTCAAGAAGCTGGGGGATGGCGTGCTGGGTATTTTTGGCGATGCTTCCAGCGCCGTGACGGCCATGACCGCCATGCTCCGTCAGCACCAGGCCCGTCTGGACCGGTGGCCCCAGCCACTGCGCATGGACATTCGGGTGGGTGTCGCCAGCGGCGATGTGGTGGAAGTGGACGGCGATTGTTATGGCGATGCCGTCAACGTGGCGTCCCGCCTGTGCGAGCGCGCAGGCCCCGCCGAAATATGGGCTACCGAGACCGCCGTGCTGCTGGCAGGCGCTGCGCCCGATGTCTGGTACCGCAAGCTCGGCATGATGGAAATCCGGGGCAAAACAGAGCTGCTGATGCTGTACCAAGTGGAGTGGCGCGAGAACGAAGCGCCCGACTCCCTCACCATGCAGGCGGCGTTGATCAGCAGTTTTGCGCCGGCAGATCCCATCCTGGGCCAGATCCAGTTTTCGTGGCATGGCGTGGACATGTCGTTCACCTCGTCCGATGCCCCTGTCCATGTGGGGCGCGCCACCGATGCAGAGCTGTGCATCAACGACCCTCGGGTGTCGCGCCTGCATGCGCGCATCGACTGGCGCAACAGCGGTTTCGTACTGACCGACATGAGCAGTTTTGGCACCTGGGTGCGTTTTGATGGCAGCGATTCACCGGTGCGGCTGCGGCGGGACGCGTGCATTCTGCACGGTACGGGCCAGATTGCGTTGGGAGTTTCTTTCAAGGAACCCAGCGCGCCTGTGATGAACTTCCACGTGGCGGGCAGCCGCGTGCGCCTGGGCTGAGACCGTGGGCTGACGCACCAGTGAATGGCTGCGTGTAGCAACGCCGGGTGGTGCGGCTCGTCACCATTGGCCGTATGGCGCCGCAACCCGGCCCGGGCCTAGGCACCAACAATACAAAAACACAAGAGGAGACACACAACATGGCGTGGATGAAGCGGACAGCCGTCGGGCTGGTGGTGGCGGTGCTGCTGGTTGGCACCGGCGCAGCGGTGTATGTGCAGCGCAGCTTTGCGGTGGTGGACGGCAAGCTCAGTGTGGCGGGCTTGCGCGATGTGGTGCGTGTGCAGCGCGATGGCGCTGACGTGACCCACATACGTGCGCAAACCCCGCAAGACGTCTGGTTTGCCATGGGGTTTGTGCATGCGCAGGAGCGCACCTGGCAGCTGGAGTTCAACCGCCGCGTGATGCGCGGCGCAGCTGTCGGAAGTGCTGGGCCAGGCCACGCTGGAGACCGACAAACTCATGCGCACGCTGGGCATCTGCGGACGGCCCAGCGCCAGTGGGAGGGCTTGCCGCCGTACGCACGCGAGGCGCTGCAGGCCTACAGCGACGGCATCAATGCGTTCTTCGCCAAGACCGCTCGCAGGCGCTGTCGCCCGAGTTCGATGTGCTGGGTGTCAAGCCCAGGTGGCGACGCGGGCGCTACTGGGATCCGCAGGACAGCGTGGGCTGGTCGCTCATGATGGCGCTGGACCTGGGCGGCAACTGGGGCAATGAGTTTGCGCGCCTGTCGGCCGCTACAGACACTCGACACCGACCGCGCTGTGGCAGCTGTTCCCGCCGTACCCGGGTGAGCCGCCCGCGGCCACGGCCGACCTGGCTGCGCTGTACCGCGATCTGGGCGTGTACCGCGCCAATGGATCGGGAACATCGCCAGCATCTCGGAGGGAATGGACTCGGTAGCGCAGACCTCGCCAGACGCTGCGCACCGCGCCGGGCCTTTGTCCCGGCAGATCAGCGCAGGCATGCTCGCTGGTCCGACGAACTCACCCGCAACTGGGCAACATCGAGGGCAAGGGCATCCAACAACTGGGTGGTGTCGGGCGCCCGCAGCCAGACGGGCATGCCCCTGCTGGCCAACGACCCGCACCTGGGCTTGAGCGCGCCTGCCATCTGGTACTTCGCGCGGCTGCAGGCGCCGCGGCCAGGCGCTGACGGAACGCCAAGGGCGCCATGGACGTGATCGGCGCCACCCTGCCGGGCCCGCCGTTTGTGGTGCTGGGACGCACCGAGCAGAGTGGCCTGGGGCTTTACCAACACCGGGCCGGATGTGCAGGACCTCTACATCGAACAGATCAACCCGGCCAACCCGGCGCAGTACCGGGTGCCGGGCAGCACCGCCGAGCCGGTCTGGGCCAACTTCAACGCTGCGCATGGAAACCATCCGCGTGAAGGGCCAGCCCGATGTGAGCCACATGGTGCGCAGCACTCGCCATGGCCCGGTGCTCAGCGACGCGCAAGCGCGCCACGGCGAGGTCATGGACACCGAGCAAGTTCGTGCTGGCGCTGCGCTGGACCGCCCTGGATGCCGACAACCGCAACGTGGTGGCCACGCTGCGAATCGAACCGCGCGCAGTCGGTGGCCGACCTCACCAGGCCTTTGCCGATTTCCACTCGCCCATGCAGAAGCGTGGTGGCCGCCGACCAGGGCGTCATCGCCTACAAGGCGGTGGGCAAGGTGCCGGTGCGCGCGGCCGACAACGACATCCGCGGCGTGGCGCCGTCGCCGGGCTGGGAAGCACGCTACGACTGGGAGGGCTGGTTGCCCTATGAAGACACGCCGCAGGACGCCGGCGAACGCGGCTGGATCGCCACCGCCAACCAACGCATCACCGCGCCGACTACCCGCACTTCCTCACGCAGGACTGGGCGCTGCCGTACCGCTAGGAGCGCATTGCACAGCTGATCGAAGCGACGGAGAAACACGACGCCCAGAGCATGCAGGCCATCCACAGCGATGTGACATCGCTCGCCACGCGCCGCCTATTGCCGCATCTGCTGCAGGCGCAATCCACACATCCGCTCGCCGCCGCTGTACAGGCCCAGCTCAAGGGATTTGACGGTGTAATGGACGCAGACGCCGCCGCGCCGCTGGTGTTTGCCGCGTGGATGGATGAACTGGCCCGCGGCCTGATCGTTCCACGCATCGGCGAAGAGCGGTTTACCGCCACCTACGGCAAGCGTGACTACCGCGCTGGCATCGAAGGCATGCTGGAGCGCAACGACAACTGGTGGTGCCAGCCCACGTCGTGCGCCGACCAGTCAGCTGCAGCCCTGGGCCGCGCGCTTGACCGCCTGCAGACCGCTTACGGCGCGGACCCCGCGCAATGGCGCTGGGGCGCTGCCCACCCGGCGCTCAGCGCACACCGGCCGTTTGGCAATGTGGCCGCGCTGGCCCGGTTTTTTGATGTGAGCGTGCCATCGCATGGCGACTCCTACACCGTCAACGTGGGGCAGTACAACGCAGGCGAGGCCAAGGGCCCATTCGTGAACCGTCACGCGGCATCGCTCCGCGCGGTGTACGACCTGGCGGACCTGGAGCAATCCCGTTTCATCTACCAGACGGGGCAAAGCGGCTTGGTGTTCTCCCCCCGCTACCGTGACATGAGCACCACTTGGGCCAAGACCAGCTACCGCGCCCTGCAGCGCCAGCCCGCCCGCTGGGCGCATGAGCTGACGCTGGCGCCCGCAACCCCCTGAACCCCTTGAACCGCAAGAGACTGTTATGACGACGCAATTTGTCCCCTTGTTTGAAGTGACGCGCGGTGACTTGGTGGAGTGCCAGCACTGGGGTGCGGTGGCCGTGGCCAACCGGGATGGCAAGGTGCTGGCCCGGGTCGGCGACCCGTATACGGTCACCTTCACGCGCTCCACCATCAAGGCTTTTCAGGCGCTGCCGTTCATGCAGTCGGGCGGTGCCCGCGCGTTGGGCTGGGGTGCGGCCGACCTGGCGTTGCTGTGCGCCAGCCACAACGGCGAGCCTATGCATGTAGAGCAGGTGGATCGCATGCTGTCCAGCGTCGACCTGACGTACAAAGTCTTGCGCTGCGGCTGCCACGTGCCCATGTTTGCCGCCATGGGTTTGCCCGGGCTGGAGCTTCCTGCCGGTTTTGTGGCAGACGAGCGCCACAACAACTGCAGCGGCAAACACGCAGGTTTTGTAGCGTATTGCGCGCTGCAGGGGCTGCCGCAGGACGACCATCTGGCACCCCACCACCCGCTGCAGGTGGCCATCCGTGACCGCGTGGCCCAGGCAGTGGGCATGTCGCCGCAGGACTTGGCGGTGGGCACCGATGGGTGTTCAGCGCCCAACTACGCCATGCCGCTGGCCCACCTGGCGCGTGGTTATGCACGACTGGCTGCTGGCGCGCCCGACACCGATCTGGACGAGAGCCTGACCCAGCTGGCCGACGCCATGGTGGCCCGCCCCGAGCTGGGCTCGGGCACCGGTCGGCACGACCAGGATTTCATGCGCGTGGGTCGGGGCGACTGGGTGTCCAAAACCGGCGCGGATGGCGTGCAGGTGGTGGGCAGCCGCAGCCGCGGCGAGGCGTTTGCGCTCAAGATCATGGATGGCAACATGGTGGCGCAGGTGGCCGCAGCGGTCGAGGTGATGGACCAGCTGGGTTGGCTGGACGACGCTCAGCGCGAGGCCTTGGCGCGCCGCAGATCGCCAGACATTGTCAACGCCCGTGGCCTGCGTGTAGGTGGGCGGCGCGCGGTGTTTACGCTGCAGCGTGCAGGGGTGTGACGTTGGGTGCTGCTGCGCTCACCTGCACGCATCTGAGCTCACCACGCAGGCATTCAAAGTCTCTGCGATGCATGTCCGCAAAAATATGATTAAAAAGTGCCTCTAGCGCTTTACTGGTAAGCGCTAGCAGCTATAAAAATAGAAGCAAACGGCTCTGTATCAGGCAACACATACACAACGCCTGGCGCCTTGCCCAACAGCGGGGCGATGAGCTGGTTGTAGAACGCTTCGGGCGCGTTCACGCAGCCGTAGCTGATGCGCTTGTCGCGGGCGCCCGGGCTGGCCAGCCGCTGCAGCCTGCGCTCAGACGCGCTCACGCTGCGCACCCGGTGCAGTGATACCGCGGAGTCGTAGTCAATCCACACAATGTCATCACCACGCAGGTTGCGGCCGGGTTCGGTCACAAAACGACCCGCGGGCGTGGTGCGCTCTTCCGGTCGGATTTGCGACAGGGGCCGGGTACCGATGTCGGGTGCCGATCGGTCGCCCAGGGCCGCGCCCAGCAACACTGGCGCGCTGCCCAGCCACTGCCCGCGCGCCGAAAACACGTGGATGCGTGCCGCGGGTTTGTCGATGACGGCAAACGGCATGCCCTGGTGGTCTGCGGTGTCTGTGGCCCAGCGCACCAGTTTTTGGGCGTTGGTCGATGCCTCGGCGGGAGGCCAGGCACCGGTTGCAACGGCCCCGGTCCCAGGGCTTGCATGGGCGTTGGGGGTGAACAAGGCGCTGCACACCGTGGCTGCGGCGCCTGCCATCAGGCGGCGGCGCAACGAATTGAACTGCGTGGATGAGGGTGAGGGGCGGAGGGTGCGGGTCACGGTGTGAAGGGGAGATCGGCCGATGGAGCCATCGTACCGGTTTGCGGTGGCGGCCAATGCCCCCAATAATGCCCATATCCGCGACTACGGCGGAGCCCTGGGCTCCGAACCCGCCATGTTTGATCGCCTCCGCAAAGCCCTTCACCCCTCGGGCGGTTCGTCTGCCGCCAAGCCGGTCTCCAACCAGGATGTGGCGCGCTGGGCTGCGGCGCAGCAGCTTGCCATCGTGGTGCAGGCCACCGAAGGGCATTTTGATCTGGGTGGTGAACTGAGCGGGCATGCATGGCGGCTCGAATCTGGAACCGCCACGCGCGACTATGTGCGAGGCATTGAGCTGCGCGGCCGTGCCGACATGGGCGCCGACCCCGACGCGGCGGTGATGGTGCTTAACCGCCCCTTGCAGGAGGCCCTGGAGGGCAACGCCTACAACGCCATCACCGACACGCTGCAGACCACGGTCGACGCCAGCCTGCCCGAAGAAATGCGCTGGCTGGCCATGTATGAGGAGGTGACCTGGCCCGAACTGCCTACATCGTTTCGGCGCCACTTTGCCGTGGTGGCCGAACGCATCGAAACCGCGCAGCGATGGATTCATGCGCCCGTGGTGTCGCAGTTGCTCAACATCGTGGAAGGAGAGGGCGGTGCCGCGCGGGCGGAATCACCGCTGCTGCTGATGCTGGCGCGGGGCAAGATCTACCTGCGCATGGAACACACGCGGCGCAGCCTGCCAGAGATTGCCCAAGCCACGCAGTTGCTGCTGGCTGCGGCGCAGGGGGCCTTGCACAATTTGCCCCCACCGCAGGTATCAGATTCGTTTTGACGCGAGCGCCTGGGGGTCGTTGAACCGGGCGCGGCCCTGATCAGGGCCGCCGCCCAGGAGCCGCCCCGCCGCGCTGGTGGCGTCCCCTTCAGGGGGAAGGCGCGTAGCGCCTCCGGGGGAGCCTTTAACTACCGCGCGTAACCGGCACGCCCGCGTCGCGGCCGTAGGTGCCGTACTTGCCCAGCTCCCACTTGGCGATCGCGTTGCGGTGCACCTCGTCCGGGCCGTCTGCAAAACGCAGCGTGCGTGCATTGGCATAGGCCGATGCGAGCGGGAAGTCGTCACACATGCCGCCGCCACCGTGCACCTGCATCGCCCAGTCAATCACCTGGCAGGCCATGCTCGGGGCCACCACCTTGATCATGGCGATTTCGGTCTTGGCCACCTTGTTGCCCGCCACGTCCATCAGCCAAGCGGCCTTCAGGGTCAGCAGGCGGGCCATGTCGATCTTGCAGCGCGCTTCGGCGATGCGCTCTTGCGTCACGGTCTGCTGGGCCACGGTCTTGCCAAAGGCCACGCGTGACGAAGCGCGCTTGCACATCAGCTCCAGCGCGCGTTCGGCCAGGCCAATCAGGCGCATGCAGTGGTGAATGCGGCCGGGGCCAAGGCGGCCTTGGGCGATTTCGAACCCACGGCCTTCACCCAGCAGAATGTTGGAGACCGGCACGCGCACGTTCTCAAAGGTCATCTCCACGTGGCCGTGGGGTGCGTCGTCGTATCCCATCACATTGAGTGGGCGGATGATGGTGATGCCCTTGGCGTCTGCAGGTACCAGCACCATGCTCTGCTGCGAATGGCGGGGTGCGTCGGGATCGGTTTTGCCCATGGTGATGAACACGGAGCAGCGCGGGTCGGCCGCACCGGAGATCCACCATTTGCGGCCGTTGATGACGTACTCATCGCCATCGCGCTCGATGCGGGTTTCGATGTTGGTGGCGTCGCTGGAGGCTACGTCGGGTTCGGTCATTGCAAAGGCCGAGCGGATCTTGCCTTCGAGCAGGGGCTTGAGCCAGCGGGCTTTGTTCGCGTCATCGCCGTAGCGTGCGATGGTTTCCATGTTGCCGGTGTCGGGTGCGGAGCAGTTGAACACCTCGCTGGACCATGGCACGCGGCCCATGATTTCTGCCAGCGGTGCGTATTCCTGGTTGGTCAGGCCTGCGCCGTCGTAACCCGACGCCGCAGCACTGTCGACGGGCAGGAACAAGTTCCACAAGCCCGCAGCCTGCGCCTTGGGTTTGAGGTTTTCAATGGTATTCAAGGCCGTCCAGCGTTTGCCAGCCACCGTGTTGGCCGCCAGTTCGGCCTTGTAATCTGCCTCGGATGGGTAGATGTGGTCGTCCATGAACTGGAGCAGCTTGGCCTGCAGTTCCTTGGTCTTGGGGGAGTAATCAAAGTCCATGGGGGTCTCCGTCTGAAAATCAGGGATGTCGGTTTGCGGGCTTGGCTTCAGCCGCGTTGCGCGAACGACCAGGCCAGTTGGGCCATGGGGCGCGCCGTGTCGCCAGAGGCCTTGGCCTGTGCGCTGGAGGCAGTGCCTGCCTCTACGCGTTTGGCAATGCCTTGCAGGATGGCCGCGATGCGGAACATGTTGTAGGCCATGTAAAAGTTCCAGTCCGCACGCAGTGCCTCGGGCGTAGTGATGCCCGTGCGCTCGCAGTAGGCGCGGATATAGCTGTCTTCGTCCGGGATACCTAACGCAGCGAGGTCCTGGCCTGCAATGCCGCGGCCCATCCCGGCGGGAATGTGCCAGCTCATGCAGTGGTAGCTGAAATCAGCCAGCGGGTGGCCCAGCGTGGACAGCTCCCAGTCCAGCACGGCAATGACGCGCGGCTCGGTGGGGTGGAACATCAGGTTGTCGAGCCGGTAGTCACCATGCACGATGGATACATGGCCTTCGTCGCGCGCACTTGCAGGCATGTGCGCGGGCAGCCATTCCATCAGGCGGTCCATTTCTTCGATGGGTTGCGTGACCGAAGCTACATACTGCTTGCTCCAGCGCCCAATCTGGCGGTCGAAGTAGTTGCCAGGCTTGCCGTAGCTGGCAAGCCCCCGGTCCGCAAACTTGACGGTATGCAACGCGGCGATCACGCGGTTCATCTCGTTCGTAGATGGCACCGCGCTCAGTGGGCGACATGCCTGGCAGAGACTGGTCCCACAACACACGACCTTGCATGCATTCCATGATGTAGAAGGCACGGCCAATCACCGATTCGTCCTCGCACAGCACGTGCATGCGGGGCACCGGCACGTCGGTGCCATGCAGGCCGCTCATCACCGCAAACTCGCGCTCAATCGCGTGGGCCGACGGCAAGAGTTTGGCGACGGGCCCGGGTTTGGAGCGCATGACATAGCTCATCGACGGAGTGATGAGCTTGTAGGTGGGGTTGGACTGCCCGCCCTTTGAACATTTCTACGGTCAGTGGGCCCGACAAAACCTTGCATGTTCTGCGTGAGCCAGGCGGTCAGCGCATCGATGTCAAAAGCGTGCTGATCGGAAACGGGTCGGGTGCCTACGAAGTGGTCGAAATTGCTCATGGAGGGGTGCAGGTGTTTCAGTTGTCGGTTTCAGCAATGCGCATGAGGGCGTCGCGGTCGCGCACGACCAGGCCGCCCGGCTCGATGCGGATGGCATCCTCGCGCTCCATGGCCTTGAGCTCCTGGTTCACTCGCTGGCGCGAGGCGCCCAGCAGCTGCGCCAGCTCTTCTTGCGCCAGTTGCAGTCCAATGCGCATCTCGCTGCCATCCGACAGGCTGGGTATGCCGTAGCTGCGCACCAGGTGCACCAGTTGCTTGGCCAGCCGCGCCCGCAGGGGCAGGGTGTTGAGGTCTTCCACCAAGCCGTACAGCTGGCGAATGCGCCGTGCATGCAGGCGCAGCATGGCTTCGTAAAACTCGACATGCGCGGCCAGAATTTTCTTGAAATCCGCCTTGGCTACACACAGGATGGTGGTGTCGCCATGCGCATAGGCGTCGTGCGTGCGCCGGTCCCCGTCGAAGATCGCTACATCGCCGAACCAGATGCCTGGCTCCACATACGTCAGCGTGATCTGCTTGCCAGAGATGGATGTGGAACTCACCCGCACTGCGCCCCGGGCGCACGCAATCCACTCCTCGGGCGGATCGCCGCGTGCGGCAATGAGGCCGCCGTCCTTGTAGCGTTTGACGTATGCACATCGGAGGATGTCGTGGCGTAGAGAAGGTGAGAGTGATGAAAACCAGCGACCTGAGTTGATCGCTTCACGTTCTTCGATAGTAAGAATCGGGTCGTCCATGGCCTGTCTTTTGGGTGACTAGTAACAGGCCCATTGTCACGTCAGGGACCGCCATTCAGCCTCAGGGTTGTCACCTGCGTGTCTGGGCGTTGCCCATGCAAAAGGCCCTGCGCGCTGTGGGCAGCGTGCAGGGCCTTGAATATGTAGCGATGTGTGGCGATGTGAGGTGCTCAAATCACCGCAGGGCGGGCTACTCGTAACGAGGCACGCGTTTTTCTAAAAAGGCGGATATGCCCGCACCGCCGTTGGCGTGGTGCAGGTTCTTCACGAAGTGATTGCGCTCTTGCCCCAAGTGCTGCGTGAGACTGTTGGACGGGGCCTCCGCCAGCAATTCTTTGATGCTTGCCAGGGCGTTCGGCGCGCGCGCATTGAGCTGCTCGGCAAGGGCCAGGGCGGCTTCCAGCGTTTGGCCCGATTCGGCCAGACGGTTGACCACACCCAATGCGTGCAGCCGCTCGGCGCCCATGCGGTCACCACACATGAGGATCTCGGTGGCCAACTGCCGGGGCAGGGCCTGCGCCAGGCTCCAGCTGCCGCCGCCGTCAGGCGACAGCGCCACGCTGCTGTAAGCCATGACAAATACGGCATTGCGTGCAGACACGATGAAGTCGCAAGACAGCGCCAACGAGAAGCCGGCACCTGCCGCTGCGCCTTCCACTGCCGCTATCACCGGCTTGGGGTAGGTGCGGATGGTTTCAATCCAGTTGTGCAGCCCTTCGATGCTTTGGGCCTGCACTTCAGGAGCTTCTTGTCGGTTAGCCAACAGGCGCTGCAGGTTGCCACCCGCGCAGAACATGCCATCGGCGCCGGTGATGATCACGCTGCGTATGTCTGCACTGCTTTCGGCGCCACTCAAGGCCTCTACGCCCGCTGCATACATTGCTGGATCAATGGCGTTGCGCCGCTCCGGGTTGCGGAGGGTCAGGATCAGGGTCTGGCCCTGGCTGGTGCTGAGGAGTTCTGCAGGCATGGAACCTCGGATTTCAGTGGACTTTTTGCTGTGCGCTGCACATGCTGTGCGCAACTGCGTCGCCCCCGGCGTGGGCCTCTTTCGCTCGTATTGTGCGCAAGAAAGGCGAGGGCGTGCAGCGCATCAAGGGGTGTTTCATTCCTCTACATGCGTGAGGCTCAGGCCGATGGCGCCGCGGCGGCGCAACCAGGGGCTGGGGCGGTAGCGTGTGTCGCCATAAACCGTCTGCATATTGAATAACACTTCAAGGATGTTGGTCGGACCCCAGCGATCACCCATGGCCAACGGGCCCAGGGGGTAGCCCAGGCCCAGCGTGACCGCGGTTTCCAGATCGCGCGGGCTGCAGATACCTTGTTGGCAGATGTCGCTGGCAATGTTCACGATGGTGGCGACCACCCGTTGGGTGACAAATCCGCCGCTGTCGCGGATCACGCTCACGGGCTTGCCATCGCGCGCGAACAGGGCATGGGCTGCGTTGCGGATGTCCACCCGCGTGGCCGGGTTGGTGGCGAGCACGCGGCGTTTAGTGGCGGCGTCATCGATGAGCATGTCGATGCCAATGGTGCGAGCAGGGTCCAGCCGCTCGACGACGGCCACAGTGGTGATATCGAACCCAAGCGGGGCTACCAGAGTGATGGCATGGGGCGACGGCGATTGCCCAGTCTCGATAGTGGCGCCGAGGTCCTTGAGCAATTGGTACAGCTCTGCACGCCGTGCTGCGCGGGGGGAGACCCAAACCGGAGGGATGTTTTCCACAACAGGCGCGGGAGCTTCTGGTGGCACCTGCGCCACACCTTCGGCGTAGCGGTAAAAACCTTCACCCACCTTTTTACCCAACACGCCGCCTGCCAGGCGCTGCGCGGTGATCACGCTGGGCCGAAAACGGGGTTCGTCGTAGTACTGGCGGTAGATGGCCTCCATCACGGGGTGCGATACGTCCAGCGCGGTCAGGTCCATCAGCTCGAACGGCCCCAGTTTGAAGCCCACCTGGTCACGCAAGATGCGGTCGATGGTGGCAAAGTCGGCCACGCCTTCGCCCACGATGCGCAAGGCCTCGGTGCCAAAGCCACGGCCCGCGTGGTTGACGATGAACCCGGGAGTGTCTTGTGCCTGCACCGGGGTGTGCCCCATTTGTTCGGTGTAGGCGGCCAGATCGGAGCAGATGGCGGGGTTGGTTTTGAGGCCCGCAATCACCTCAACCACCTTCATCAGAGGCACCGGATTGAAAAAGTGAAATCCTGCCAGGCGATCAGGGTTCTTGAGCGCTGCACCGATGGCGGTGACGGAAAGCGACGAGGTGTTGGTTGCGAGCACCGCTTCTCGGCGGACCACGGATTCGAGTTGCGAGAACAATGCCTGCTTGGCGTCCAAACGCTCCACGATGGCCTCGATGACAAGATCGCAGTGGGCAAGGTCGTTCACCGTTTCCACAGGATGGAGGTTGGCCCCCCACGCAATTGCTTGGGCTTCGTCAATGCGGCCTTTGGCCACCAGCTTGGCCCATTGCTCGTTGAGTGCAGATTGGGCGGTGGCGGCAGCACCGGGGTTGGCGTCCAGCAAAAAAACCTGGCTTCCAGCCTGGGCTGCGATTTGTGCAATGCCTCGGCCCATGGCCCCTGTGCCCACGATGGCGATGTTGGGATACTGAATTTTCATAGCGTCATTATGGCTGTGGCCTTGGGCGGGACTTATGTGCAAGAATCTGTGCAACCAAAACCAGAACTTATTGTGAATATCCGTAAAGCCATTTTTGGGACCGGTTTGTGGGTGGTCGCTACTGGGGCCTCTGCGCTGTCGCTGGGTGGTAGCAGGGGGGCGGTAGTGTTGGGCGCCCCCGTCGATCTGACCTTTGAGGTGCAGCCGGACACCGGATCGGATGTGGCTTCTTCGTGCGTTGTCGCTTCGCTGGTGTCGGGTGACACCCCTATCGGCGACAACAGGGTGCGTGTGACGCCTGTTCCCGAAATGCGCGGCCGCGCGCCTGCTGTGCGAGTGCAGGCTGCTGTTGCGATCGACGAGCCGGTGCTCACCGTCACCCTGACCGCGGGATGCACTGGCAAAATCACACGGACCTATACCTTTCTTTCAGAGTTGCCTGCAGCGTTTGCGCGGTCTGCATCGCCGGTGGATGTGACGCGCCTGCCCCAGGCCGCGAACAGCGTGGCAAGTCCTGCGCTTGCGCCCCAGGTCGCGCAGTCAGATCAAGCGGGTGCGCCTGTGACGCCGCGATCGGCTTCGGCCCCTTCCACGCCACCGCCTGCTCGGGTGCAAGCCCAGTCGCGTCCTCCTGTTCGCCCCCCCGCACGGCCCAGTGCCGCCCCAAAACCGGCGGCTGCAGCGCCCCAGCCCGCTGCGCGCTCGCGCCTTGTGGTGGAACCTCTGGATATCTGGCTCGACAGCCCGGTGGCCTTGCGATCCACGCAGGAGCTACTTACCGCTCCGTCTGACCAACCGTCGGTGCAGCGCGATGAAGCGGCTGCGCTGTGGAAGTCGCTCAACGTGCAGCCTCAGGATGTTCAACAGGACGGCGACCGACTGAAGAAGCTTGAAGCAGATGCGTCGGCCTTGAAGGCGCAGGCCGATCAAGACCGTGCGGCCGCGGTGCAGCTGAAGCAACAACTGGAGCTTGCCGAGCAAGAGCGGTTCCCGGCCATGGTGGTCTATGTGCTGGGTGGTTTGCTTTTGCTGGCGCTATTGGTAGCGGCGTGGACTTGGACTCGCCTGCGCAAAGCGTCGGAAAAGGCGGTACAGGCATGGCGTGACTCGGTGGCGCTGGGGAACCGCGATGCTGCGGCCGCACATGACGCTGCCATGGGCCTGTCTCCCCATCCCGGCGACACCTGGATACCTTCGGACGCGCTTCCCACGCCTTCTGGGATGGTGCCGATTTCGGCGCCGGTGCCGGTGCACGAGCGTTTTGTGTCCACATCTCCCGCCGCCACCGGTGCCGCGGCGTTGACCGCGACGACCGCGTCACCACCTTCGACGCCAGTGGCATCGCCTAGGCCGCCCGTTGCCGTCCCAGTGTCTGCGTCGGCATCCGCTTCGGCTTCGGCTTCGGCTTTGCACATCGTGAACCCTGAGGAGTTGTTCGACGTACAGCAGCAAGCGGAATTTTTTGTGTCCGTGGGGGAGCACCAACAAGCCATTGAGGTGCTTAGAGAACACATCGACCAGCACCGGGAATCCTCGCCCCTGGCGTATCTAGAGCTTTTGCGGCTGTATCACACCCTGAGCCGGGTGGATGAGTTCACGCAGTTGCGCACGCAGTTCATGCTGTTCTTCGACTGT
>CAWATB010000003.1:0-32806 GCA_963784815.1 uncultured Gammaproteobacteria bacterium
TCGGAAATCCCCTGGACCGAGCGGTAATGCACCGCTACCTGCCAGCCGCCCGCTGCCAAGGCCAGTGCAATGCTGCGGCCCAGGCGTTTGGCAGCGCCAGTGACCAAAACGGTGCGTGGTTGGGAAGGTTGAGACATTTGGGTGGGAGACAATGCGGGCCGTGACCCAAAGACCTGACAGTTTAACGACCGCCCTGCACCAGCACATCGCCCAGGCCATTGCCGCCGAGGGCGGATGGCTGGGTTTTGACCGTTTCATGGACTTGGCCTTGTACACGCCCGGCCTGGGCTACTACGCCAACGATTCCACCAAATTCGGCGCCATGCCCGAGTCCGGCAGCGACTTTGTGACCGCGCCCGAGATGACGCCCCTGTTCGGTCAGACCCTGGCCACGCAGGTGGGCGAGGCGCTGGCGCAGACCGCTACCGACGAGGTGTGGGAGTTTGGCGCGGGCTCCGGCGCGTTGGCCTTGCAGCTGCTCGACACGCTGGGCGACCAGGTGCAGCGCTACACCATCGTCGACCTGTCCGGCAGCTTGCGCGCGCGACAGCAGGCCAAGCTGGTGGCGCACGCCCACAAGCTGCGCTGGGTGGATGCGCTGCCAGACACGTTCAGCGGTGTGGTGGTCGGCAACGAGGTGCTCGATGCCATGCCGGTGCAACTGCTCGCGCGCCACGGCGGCGATCAAGGGGGCGTGTGGCATGAGCGTGGCGTGGTGGTGCAGGACGATGGCAGCTTTGCCTGGGCCGACCGCCACACCGACCTGCGCCCGCCCATAGCCATCGAAGGCCCGCAGGACTACCTGACCGAGATCCACGCCCAGGGCGAAGGCTTCATGCGCATGCTGGCCGACCGGCTCACGCGCGGCGCGGCCTTCTTGCTGGACTACGGCTTTGGCGAAAGCGAGTACTACCACCCCCAACGCCACATGGGCACCGTGATGTGCCACCAGGGCCATCAGGCCGATGGCGACCCGCTGGTAGCGGTGGGCTTGAAGGACATCACCGCCCACGTCAACTTCACCGCCATGGCGCTGGCCGCGCAGGAGGCGGGCCTGAACGTGCTGGGCTACACCACGCAGGCGCATTTCCTCATCAACTGTGGTTTGCTACCAAAAATGGAGCTGCTACCGCAGGCAGGGCGGGCGACAGCGGCCAAATTGATCATGGAGCACGAGATGGGCGAGTTGTTCAAGGTGCTGGCCCTGGGGGCTGGTGAGCCGTGGGAACCCGTGGGGTTTGTACATGGGGACCGGTCACACCGGTTGTGACCTGTGGCAGCCGGGAGCCCGGTTAACGCCCCGCAGCGGCAGCGATCATCCCTGCTTAATTCGCTACTAAATAGATAGCTTTCAGCGCTTTATGAATAAGCGCTAGAGGCCATTTTCAATTGTATTTTCACGATCCATGCCGACATAAGGTACAGCCGGTGTGCCCTCTGCGCCGGCTGCCAGCGTCACTGCATCGCTGCGGTCCTTCAGGCCCACGCCTGACAGCCGCAGTTGCCGCGCCTCCTGGCACAGCCACCACAGCCGCGCTGCGGCAGCAGCCGGGGGCAGGCCTTCGGGCCGCACGTTCGAGATGCAGTTGCGCTGTGCATCGTTGCGCCCCACCTGCGGGTGCCAGGTGAGGTAAATGCCCAGGCTGTCGGGCGAGCTGAGTCCGGGGCGCTCGCCGATCAGCACGGCCACCAGGCGTGCGCCCAGCAGTGCGCCCACCTCGTCGCCCAGCGCCACGCGGGCCTGCTGGGCGATCACCACGGGGCCCAGCTGCCAGCCAGCGGGCTTCTGCTGGCGGATGGCGTCGATGAGCAGGTGGCGCCTGCCGCGCCACGGCCAGGGACGACAGGCCGTCGGCCACCACCAGCAGCAGGTCGATGGGGTCGCCGCCGTTTGCTGATGGCCAGTGCGCGCAGCGCCTGCGCATCGGCATCGCACAGGCGGCGGCCCAGGTCGGGGCGCAGCAGGTAGGTGGCGCGGTCCGGCGCGGCGCTGTGCACCTGCGCGCGTGGTGCAGCCCAGGGCCTGCAGTTGGCTGGCGAGCGCTTCGGCGTCCAGCGGGACATGAACAGCGTCGCGTGCCTGGGCATGGGCCAGGCCAAAACGCAGCAGCTCGGCCGTGGGCAGGGCCGCGCCCGCACGCCCTAAGGCCAGGCGCGCCTGGGTGTGGGCGCGCAGGTCGGTCCAGGGGTCGGGGGGAATGCCCTGTGGCATCGCGTCTGAAGTCATGAACCCAGCCTCAGTTGGCGCATCTGTGACAGCGCCGGGTGCTGCGCGCTCGCAGGTAGTAGCCGCCCGCCCGCGTCGGTGATTTGCATGTTTTGCAGCCAGGCGCCGAACTCGGGCGCGCACTGCAGACCCAGCACCTCGCGCAGATACAGCGCGTCGTGGAACGAGGTGCTCTGGTAGTTGAGCATGATGTCGTCCGCCCCCGGCACGCCCATGATGAAGGTCAGGCCCGCCGTGCCCAGCAGCGTCATCAGCGTGTCCATGTCGTCCGAGTCGGCCTCGGCATGGTTGGTGTAGCAGACATCGCAGCCCAGCGGCACGCCCAGCAGCTTGCCGCAAAAGTGGTCCTCCAGGCCTGCGCGGATGATCTGCTTGCCGTCGTACAGGTATTCCGGGCCGATGAAGCCGACCACCGTGTTGGTGAGCAGCGGGGAGAACGCGCGGGCCACGCCATATGCCCGCGCCTCGCAGGTTTGCTGGTCCACACCGTGGTGCGCGTTGGCCGACAGGGCGCTGCCCTGGCCGGTCTCGAAATACATGACGTTGTCGCCCAGGGTTCCCCGGTGCAGCGACAAGGCCGCCTCGCGCGCTTCCTTCAGCAGGGCGAGGGAAACCCCAAAGCTCGCGTTGGCCGCCTCGGTGCCCGCAATCGACTGGAACACCAGGTCCACCGGCGCACCGTGCTCCACCATCTGGATCGTGTTGGTCACATGCGTGAGCACACACGACTGCGTGGGGATCTGCAGCCGCTCGATCACATCGCCCAGCATGTGCACCAGCCCGGTCAGGGCGGCAATGCTGTCGGTGGCAGGGTTCACGCCGATGACGGCATCGCCCGCGCCGTAAAGCAGGCCGTCGATCATCGATGCTGCGATGCCGCGCAGGTCGTCCGTGGGGTGGTTGGGCTGCAGCCGCACGGCCAGGTGGCCGGGCAAGCCGATGGTGTTGCGAAACCGTGTGACCACGCGGCACTTGCGCGCCACGGCGATCAAGTCCTGGTTGCGCATGAGCTTGCTCACGGCGGCTGCCATCTCTGGCGTGATGCCGGGTGCCACGGAGGCTAGCACTGTGCTGTCCGTCTCATGCGCCAGCAACCAGTTGCGAAAGTCGCCCACGGTGAGATGCGCGATGGGCGCAAACGCGAGGCTGTCGTGGGTGTCGAGGATGAGGCGGGTGACCTCGTCGCTTTCGTAAGGGATGAGCGCTTCGCTCAAAAACCGGCGCAGTGGTACGTCGGCCAGGCAGAGGCGGGCTGCCATGCGTTCCACAGATGACGTGGCCGCTACACCCGCCAGCGCGTCGCCCGAGCGCAGGGGAGAGGCCTTGGCCAGCAGGTCTCGCAGGCCCTCAAAGTGCCAGCGCTCGCCGCCAAGTGTGATGTGATCGCTGCCTGCCATGGGGTGTGTCGCCGCCTTTTGGTCGCCTTCGTCGATGCGGAGCAAGCACCGTGCCTGTTGTCACAACCGTAAACCGGCAACCGATGTTCCGGCGGATTGTGCGCCCACACGCCTACACTCGGTGCACCATGATCCGCTGGTTCCTCGTTATCTTTCTCGCCCTGATGTTCATCAGCTGGCTGTCGCCCATGCTGCGGCGCATAGGCTTTGGGCGGCTGCCAGGGGACTTTCGGTTTCGCTGGCTGGGGCGCGATTGGGACGTGCCGTTGGCTTCCACGCTGCTATTGAGTTTTGTGGTCGGCCTGTTGGTGAAGTGGATTTGAGCGTTGCCGCAATGCGGCGCCTGCTCAACCTGTCTTCTTCGTCATTCGCCAGCGGCTTGTAAGGCGCTCAAAAACGACTTGCGCCACCAATGTACGTCGTTCTCTCGGATGCGGGCCATGAGTTTTTGGTGGCGCGTTTGCCGCTCCGCCAAAGGCATTTGCAGCGCTTGTTGAATGCTGTCTGCCATGCCCTGCGTGTCGTAGGGATTGACCAGCAGCGCTTCTTTCAGCTGCTCTGCGGCACCAGCAAACCGTGACAGCACCAGCACACCGGGGTCTTCTGGATCTTGCGCCACCACGTATTCCTTGGCAACCAGGTTCATGCCGTCACGCAACGGTGTGACCAAACCTACCGCAGCCGCGCGGCACAGTCCTGGCACGCGTTTGCGGGCCACCATCCGGTGGATGTAGCGCACGGGCATCCAATCGAGTTCACCATAGTCTCCATTCACCGACCCGCACAGCCCTTCCAGCTCCTGGCGCAGGTCACCGTAGGCATTGACGTCGTCGCGCGTGGGCGAGGCGATCATGATCAGCGTGGCGCTGTCGCGGTTTTCGGGGTAGCGGTCTAGCAGCTCGCGAAACGCGCGCACACGTTGCGGAATGCCCTTGGAGTAGTCGAGCCTGTCAATGCCCATCAACAATCTGCGGCGCGAATATTCAGCGCGCATGCTTTCGAAGGTTTCCACCGCATCGCTGGCATGCGTGAGCCGGGTGAACTCGTCCACATCAATGCCGATGGGGAAGGACTTCACCACCACAGTGGCGCCAAAAGCGCGCACGCGGGTGTCGTCCAGCTCTTCGGCGCTGCCCTCGTTGCGCACGTAGCGTTTGAAATGCGACACGTCGGCCTCGCTCTGCAGGCCCACCAGGTCGTAGGCAAACAGCGAGCGCATCAACCATTCGTGCTGCGGGATCGCGGCCATGATGAGGGGCGGCGGCACCGGGATGTGCAGGAAGAACCCGATGCGCTGTTTGCAACCCATGGCCCGCAGTTCTGCGGCCAGCGGAATCAGGTGGTAATCGTGCACCCAGATGATGTCGTCGTCGCGCAGCAGGGGCATCAACTTGCGCGCAAACATCTGGTTCACACGCCGGTAGCCCGCTATGTAGCTCGCATCGAAGTCCGCCAAGTCGAGTCGGTAGTGGAAAACGGGCCACAATACGCTGTTGCTGTAGCCCTGGTAATAGCTGCGGTGGTCCTCGCTGCACAGGTCCACCGTGGCCAGGGTTACAGGGCCTGCCTGGCGTGTGTGCAGTTCGCTTTCGCCGGGCGTGCCGCCCTCCTGCACATTTCCGCTCCAGCCGAACCACAGGCCGCCAGTCTGGTTCAGGGCTTCGCCCAGCGCCACGGCAAGGCCGCCGGCGGCTGGTTTGCGGGGGTCGGCGATGCGGTTGGATATAACAACGAGTCTGCTCATCTTTTAATCATCCTTGCAAAGTTGAGCACTGGGTTGTCGGACGCAGCCTCAAATCACGGTATCCCACGCCGCCGAAAGGCGAACAGCCGCATTGATCACACCCACCATGGAATACGTCTGCGGAAAGTTGCCCCACATCTCGCGCGTATCCGGGTGGGTGTCCTCCGAGAGCAGGCCCAATGGGTTGCGCGCGGCCAGCATGGCTTCAAAAATGGCGCGTGCCTCGGCCTTACGGCCAATGCGCGCCAGCGCGTCAATGCGCCAGAACGTGCATATATTGAACGCCGTTTCGGGTTTGCCGAAATCGTCCGCCGCCTCGTAGCGGCGCATATAGGGGCCGTCGCACAGGCTTTTCTCCATGGCATCGACGGTGCTGACAAAACGGGGATCTTTGGGGTCGATCAGTCCCACTTCAGCCATCAGCAGCACGCTGGCATCCAACTCGCGCCCGCCAAAGCTTTCGGCAAAGGCCTGGCGCTCGGGGCACCACGATTTGTCCAGAATTTCGTCGCGCATTCGCTCCGCGTGGGCGTGCCAGTAGCTGGCGCGATCGGGCAACTGCAGGGTTGTTGCAATCTTGGCGAGCCGGTCACAGGCGGCCCAGCTCATGAGCGCCGACGAGGTGTGCACCCGGGCGCGGGTGCGCAGTTCCCACATGCCAGCGTCTGGCTGGCCGTAAACGCGTACTGCGTTTTCGCCCACCTGTTCCAGCCGGGTGAATTCGCCCAGCCCTGCTCGGTGCAGCAACCGGTGGTCGTGAAAAGCCTGCGCCGCGCCCAGCACAATGTTGCCGTACACGTCGTGCTGAAAATGCTCCGCAGCCTGGTTGCCCACACGCACCGGTCCCATGCCGCGGTAGCCTGCCAGCTGCGGCATCATGACCTCGGGCAGTTCACGCTCCAGACCGATGCCATACAGCGGCTGGATGTGGCCGTCGCCGCCTTCCACCACCACATTGCTCAGCCAGCGCAGGTAGTCCTCCATGGTGCCGACTTCGGAAATGCTGTTGAGTGCACGCACCACAAAAAACGCATCACGCAACCAGCAGTAGCGGTAGTCCCAGTTGCGTCCGCTGTGCGCCGACTCGGGAATGCTGGTCGTCATGGCGGCCACGATGGCACCGGTTTCCTCGTACAGCGACAGCTTGAGCGTGATGGCTGCGCGGATGACTGCGTCCTGCCACTCCAGCGGCACGGCCAGTGCGCGGCTCCAGCTGCGCCAGTAGGCCGTGGTTTCTTGTTCGAAAAGCCGCGCTGTGTCGGCGATGCCGTCGGTCAGTGTTTCATCGGCGCCCAACAGAAAGTTATGTTCGCTGGTCAGTACGAAAGCCCGGCCCGACAGTACGTGGGACACCGGCGCGTCGGTGGACAGCCGCAGTGTCATGTGTTCGCCGACATACCGAATGTGGTTGCTGCCCCGTGTGATCTGCGGCTCCGACTGGCCCCAGTCGTACAACACCTTGAGCGACACGCGAATGCGCGGTGCGCCCTGGATGGGCCGCACCCGGCGCACCAGCGTGCTCGGGCGAAAGTAACGCGACCGGCTGTAAAAACGCGGGGCAAAGTCGGTGATCTCTACGCCATGCCCGGCTTTGTCGAAAAGCTGGGTGCGCAAGATGGCGGTATTGGGTTCATACCACTGGTGGGCAGAGGCAAAGTCTTCCAGCTCGATGCCGAAGTGGCTGCCGCCATCGCCCGGCTGCAGCAGGGCGTTGAACACCGGATCGCCGTCAAAACGGGGCAGGCAGCACCACACCATGCGCGCGTGGCTGTCGATCAGCGCGCTGATGGCGCAGTTGCCCACCATGCCGAGATTCAATGATCCGGGCAGGGGTTCTGTAAACACCGTGCTCATGGTTGTCGCTCCTGGTGGGATGGGGTCCAGTGGGTGCGTGCCGCCGACAGCCAGCCGCGCAGCGCAGCGGGTGTCATGCACCGGTGTTGAGCCATGGTGGGGCCTTCGCCGACCTTGATGCCCCAGCCGCCCAACGCCTGGACGGCGGCAAAACCTGCCTCGTCGGTGACATCGTCACCCACAAAAACCGGAATACGGCCTGCAAACGGCGATTGGGTCATGAAATCGGTGATCGCCTGGCCTTTGTTGGCGCCTCTTGGCTTGACTTCGAACACGCATTTGCCGCGCAGCAACTCGATCCCGTCCACCCCTTGCATGGCGCGTGCCAAGGCGTGGTAGCACAGGTCTTCAAGGTGGGGGGCCAAGCGGTAGTGGACGGCAACGCTGGCCCGTTTGGGCTCTACCAAAAGCCCGGGATGCTGCGCCACCAGGTCATTCGCGGCGCGCAAAATCGGGTCCAGGTCTGGTTGTGCAATCGACGGGGTAGATGTGTCCGTGAGGCGATATTGGGCGCCGTGTTCGCTGGCCAGCGGCAATCTCAGAGGGGCCAGAAAGAGATCAATGTCTGCCTCGCGCCGACCCGTCACGATGGCGAGTGCACCCCCAAGCTGGGAGTGCAGTGCGCTCAGTGTGGGCACCAGCCCAGACGCGACGCGCACCGCCTCGGGACGCGGCGCCATCTCCGTGAGTGTGCCGTCGAAATCGAGGAAAAGCGCGTGGGCAGTTGTCAGTAAGGGGAGCAGCTGCATAGGTAAAACCATAGCAGATTGCGCAAGGCGCGATTCGGCGGAAGGGTGATTCCAGTCTGTTATTCGCGCGCGCTTCTGTATTTTTTTGTTCGGCGAAAAGGCGAGCGAAAGTCGTCGGGCGCGTTGACGCAGGGTTTTTTTGGGGGTGCTGAATGCGCCTTGAAACTCCCGCTAGTGGCCGCACAGTTATGAAACACCCCCTGAGCGCACCGAGCGCACCACCATCCACATTTGTCCCGACCTATGACCGAAGCTCCCCACATCGTCTGCCCGCACTGTCACACCACCAATCGCGTGCAGCTTGCCGACCTGGGCAACGCGCCCGACTGCGGCAAGTGCCACCAGCCCCTTTTTGCAGGTGCCCCTCTGGAGCTGGATGGAAACTCCTTCGACCGCCATGTAGGGCGCAGCCAGATTCCGGTGCTGGTGGATTTCTGGGCGCCCTGGTGTGGGCCTTGCCTGCAGATGGCGCCAGCATATGCGCAAGCTGCTCGTGATCTGGAGCCGCATGTGCGCGTGGCCAAGCTCAATACTGAATCGCAGCAGGCCATTGCGGCGCGTTATGCCATCCGCAGCATTCCCACCATGATTCTGTTCCGGCAGGGCAGCGAGGTGGCTCGCATCTCGGGTGCCCTGGGGGCCGCAGACATCGTGCGATGGGTGCGTACTGCAGCGGGCTAAGGCAAGTTGCCCATGCGTGATGCGTGCTGTGGAGCTGTTGTTAGCGGATGCCCAGTGCCCGGTCTAGCGACACGTTGCCCGCCCCGCGCCCGGCCAGGTACAGCATCAGCCCTGCCCAAGACAGGTGGGTGGGCCACGCATCGGGGTAGACAAAGACCTGGATCACCAGCGTCATGCCCAACAGCGCCAGAGCCGACAAGCGGGTGAATAGGCCCAGCACCAGCAAGACGGGAAACACATGCTCTGCCACGGTCGCCATCTGCGCGGCCAGCTCTGGGGGCAGCAGGGGCAGCTTGTATTCCTCGCGGAACAAGGCGTAGGCGCTGTCAGATACGGTGAACCATCCCTCCACCTTGGTGCGGGCCGACAGCCAGAAAATGCCTGCGATGGCGATGCGATTGACCAGCGCCAGCAAGCTGTGGGGTGTGCACAACGTGGCGATGTCGGTCAGACGGGCGAGCAACGCGCGTGGGCCCTTGGCGGGGGCTGTGGGGTAATGGGTGGTGTGGTTCATGCGGCCTCCTCAGCCTGGGGGTAATGGTTGTAGCGGGGCCAGGGCGCCAGCGGTCAGCAGCAGGCCTATCAAGGCAGAAAAATCGGTGCTTGGGTCTGCGGTCAGTGCCTCGGTAGCGGCCTGCTCCAGCGATGCACCGGTAGCACAGGCGTTCAGGAACACCACCCCGGCCCACGGCAGTGGATTCCAGACCACGGCGGCGTGGGGGCGCGTCAGCAAGCCACCATCGCCTTTCCATGGCACTTCTGTCTCGCTGGTTTGACCGTCGCGCTGCAGAGCCCAAAGCGTGAATGCGGGGTGTTCCTCGCACCAGGCCCAGCGGGCTGCCGGGTGGGGGCGCAGGTTCTGATGGCCCAGGGTTTCGGATGTTTGGCGCGCCAGCCAGTCCGAGGGCAGTGCCTGGGCATCTGCGGCCAGGTGACATTCGGTCCAGCAACGGTCCAGCCGGGCGACGGCATGCAGGTAGGGGAGTTCGGCAGCGGGCTCGAAGGTCTGCAGAAAGTCTGCAAACCCCGCGCCGTAGCCCATCAGTCGCCCGTCACCAGGCGGCTGCGCGCGGGCATAGACGGCTGCCGCCGCGCGAAACCAGTCCTCGCCCACCAGTTGGCTCACCGCAGGGTAGTTGGCCTGCAGGGCGTCGATGCAGGCCTTGAGCACCGTGTTGCGGTAGACAGAAAAACCGGGTTGCGCCTGCAACGCGGTCAGCCAGGGCTGGGGCGCCTCGTTTGGGGACGCATCGGCCAGCAAGGCAGCCGAGAACCCCTCTTGAAACGCGGTCAGCTGCATGTGGCCTCCACAGGCTGAGATGCAGTTACCAGGCGATGTGCATGGTTCCGCTCGTCCAGCAGCTCGCCAAAGCTGGGCAGGTTGTCATCGCGCTCAATCAAGGTGGGTATTGGGCCGGTGCGCCCGATCACGCGCTCATACAGGGCCCACACGGCAGGTGCGATGGCGGCGTCGTGGCTGTCGATGAGCAAGGTGTTTCCATGCAGCGGGTCCGCATGGTGGCCGGCCAGATGGATCTCGGCCACGGCCTGCAGCGGAAACGCATCCAGGTACGTCTGTGGGCAGGTGCCCAGGTTGTTGGCGCTGATGTAAACGTTGTTCACGTCCAGCAGCAGAACGCAGCCGGTGCGGCGCACCAGCTCCGCCAGAAAATCTGTTTCGGTCCAATCGTGGCCGTCGATGTGCAGGTAGTGCGTGGGATTCTCAATGGCAATAGGCCGCTGCAGTGCGTCTTGGGTGCGGGCGATGTTGCTGGCAATCCGGGTGAGCGCCGCGTGCGTGCGGGGAAACGGCAGCAGGTCGGGCAGGTACTGCCCACGCCAGGTAGACCATGCCAGGTGTTCAGACACCAGCACCGGCTCGATGCGGCGCGCCAGCGCAGTCAGACGGGCCAGATGCGCCTCATCCGGCGGCGCATCGGCAGCGAGGGACAGGGAGACACCATGCAAGGACACAGGGTGCTGTCCCCGAATGGCCTCCAGCCAGGCCAGACGCGGACCCCCATCGGCCAGATAGTTTTCGGGGTGCACCTCCCACCACAGCCCAGGCACCGTGCAGTGCAGTGCGTCCTCGTAGTGCTGGGGCTTGAGCCCCAGGCCTGCGGTGATGGTGGCGGCGGGGTGCAGTCCCATGGTGGTTAGCCTGGTGGCCTTAGTGGCAGACTCAAGCCTTGACGGGCATCAGAGAACCCATGCCCTTGGGCGTCTTGATCGATGCGCAGGTGCCAGCGGGTACAAACTTCCAGGCATTGCCTTGGTAGTCCACCTTGGACGAACCCGCGCAGGTGGTGCCAGGGCCGGCAGCGCAATCATTCTTGCCAGCCATCGAAACGCCGTAGCATTTTTCCATGGCGGGCTTGGCGGCTTCTGCGGGCTTGGTCTGGGCAATGGCGGCGCCGGAGGCGAGGGCGGCAAGTGCGAGGGCGCCAATGCTGAGGGTACGTGTGGTCATGTCGAGGTTCTCCAATAAAAGAAAGGTTTGAAACCGACCGGGGCGCCGGGAGGCCTCACCAGCCCCAAGGCTGAGATGCCGACCCAGGCTGCTCCAAACTGCCCGATCTGCGTTGTAATTCGCGCTGACCGGTGCCCCGGTTACACCGCATCGATAAAAAGTTGTCCAGCATTTAATTGGGATGCGGTGTAACCCAATGCCTCTTTCAACCGAATTCCCCTCAGGGAGACACCATGGAGATAGAAGACCGGCTACGCAGTTTGCTGCTGCAAGGGTTGGATGCTGACGCAGCCGCCTACCAGCGCTTTCTGAAGGAGCTGAGTGCGCACTTGCGCGCCTTTTTACGCCGCCGACTGGCGCAGCGGCCCGACGAGGTGGAGGACCTGGTGCAGGAAACCCTGCTTGCAGTGCACAACCAGCGCCACACCTACCGGCCTGAAATGCCAGTCACCGCTTGGGCCCACGCAATTGCGCGCTACAAGCTGATTGACTGGCTGCGCTCACACGCCGTGAAAGAAGGGCGCAACGACCCGCTGGACGAGGCGGACGAGCTGTTCGCCAGCAGCGACAGCGAGGCCGCCGAGGCCCGGCGTGACCTGGGACAGTTGTTGCGGACGTTGCCGGACAAGCAGCGTCTGCCGATTGAGTATGTGAAGTTGGAAGGTTTGTCGGTGGTCGAGACAGCGCGCATCACGGGGCTGTCGGAGTCGGCCGTCAAAATCGGCGTGCACAGGGGGCTCAAAGCCCTGGCCGCCAAGATCAGAGGAATGGCATGAGAACCGATGAATTGATCCACTTGTTGGCCGCCGATGACCGGCCGGTACAAAACACTGCCATCGAGCAGCGTTTTGCCGTGGCCACGCTGGCGGGCACAGCAGGCGCCGGGGTGCTGATGCTGGCGCTGTTTGGTTTGCGCGCCGATCTGCTGGCCACCATGGCGCTGCCGATGTTCTGGGGCAAGCTGGTGTTTGCGGCCGCTCTGGCCACTGCCGGGCTGGCGCTGTTGCGCCGCATGGCCCGCCCGGGCATGCGGGTGGGGCAAACAGCCCTGCTGCTGGCTGTGCCGCCGCTGGTGCTGTGGGCCATGGCGCTGGTGGCGCTGTCGCAAGTGCCCTCGGTAGAGCGCATGCCTCTCATTCTGGGCAGTACGTGGCGCACGTGCCCTTTCAACATCGCCTTGTTGTCGGTGCCAGCGTTTGTTGCGGGTTTCTGGGCGCTCAAGGGTGCAGCGCCCACCCGCTTGGCGTGGGCCGGTGCGGGCGCGGGCTTGCTGGCGGGGGCGGTGGGCGCGTTGGTGTATGCCTTGCACTGCCCCGAGATGGCCACGCCGTTTCTGGCGGTGTGGTACCTCGCGGGAATGGCCATCCCAACGGCGCTGGGCGCTGTGCTGGGGCCGCGGTTTCTGCGCTGGTAGGCGCCGCCAAGAGAAGGGATCGCCGCGGGCTTGTGTAGCGAGCGTCCTTCAGCCCGCGATCCGCCGGGTGTAGGCGCGAAACACCGTGTCGTGCACCCACCCCAGCGATTCATAGAGCGACTGTGCTGCCGTGTTGGTGTGTGCGGTCGTCAGGTCCATGCGCACCTTGCCTTGCGCGCGGGCCGTGGCTTCGGCCGCCAGCAGCAGGCTGCGCCCGGCACCCGTTTTGCGAGAACCCGGCTCCACGAACAGGTCGTACAGCGTGTAGATGGGCGCGGCCTCCACCGAGCAGAACGCAGGGTAGAGCTGGCAAAAGCCGATGGCCGACCCAGACGCATCCAGCGCCAGCAGGACCACCGACTCTTTCCGTTCCAGCCGCTGGGCAATGAAGGCGCGGGCCCCTGCCAGATCGGGTGCCTGCTCGTAGAACTGCCGGTACGCGTCAAACAACGGGGCAATGGCGTCGGCGTCGGCTGGGGTGGCAAGGCGGATGTGCACAGCGTTCATGGGGGCGTGGTGGGTGGGGCCGCTTGGGGCGGGTGATGCAAGACGCGGTCTGGTGTGGAATGCAGGCGGACGCGGATTGTAGGGAGTGTTTCTCCCTTGTCTCACAGACGCCGGATAGGGGATCTCGTACCTTAGATGCGCCTGCACAGGCGTTGAAGCGACACGGCACAAACGGCGTGCCTGTCTCAGGGCGCCTCACCCCCGGCCAGCCACTGCGCCACCGACTCAACCCGCGCCTGATGAATCAGCGCGCCCACCTGCGGGCCGCTCACACCCTTGGCTGCGGCGTTCGCGGCAATGTCGCGCGTGACCACCGATTGCACCGCATCCAATACGGCCGCCAAGCGGGCGCGTTGCGGGTAGGCCGATTCTTCAAACCCCAGTCGCCCGCGTGCATCACATTCGCAGGCCAGCAGGATGTCGGCAAACCGCTCGGGCTTGCGGATGGCGTCGCAGCGCTCCAGCAGGCGCACCAGGGCAGCGGCCGACAGCTCGCTGCTGCGGTGGATGTGGCCGTGCTCGCGGGCCACCACATCGGCTGTCTCGCGGCAGTCCACCGGCACCCGCAGGCGCTCTGCCACATCTTTGAGCAGCTCGGCACTGCGCTCCTCGTGGCCGATGTGGCGCGGCAGCACATCGGCGGCCGTGGTGCCCTTGCCCAGGTCGTGCGCCAGACAGGCAAAACGCACGGTGAGTGGCGCGTTCAGCCGGGCCGACATGTCCAGCACCATCATCAGGTGTACTCCCGTGTCTACCTCGGGGTGGTACTCGGCCCGCTGGGGCACGCCCCACAGGCGCGCGACTTCGGGCAGCAGCACCTGCAGCGCGCCACATTCGCGCAGCACCTCGAACATGCGGGACGGCTTTTCTTCCATCAGCCCGCGCGCCAGCTCCTGCCACACGCGCTCGGCCACCAGGTGGTCTGCCTCGCCATGCGCCACCATCTCGCGCATCAGCTGCATCGTCTCGGGCGCCACGGTGAAGTCGGTGAACCGCGCCGCAAACCGCGCCACCCGCAGGATGCGCACCGGGTCTTCGCGAAACGCGTCCGTCACGTGGCGCAGCACCCGCGCCTCAATGTCTCTGGCGCCACAATATGGGTCAAATAGGCCTCCAGCGCTTGTGCAACAAGCGCTAGTAGCTATTGCATTGATAGTGAGGTCGCGGCGCGACAGGTCTTCTTCCAGCGTCACATCGGGCGAGCTTTGCACCACAAAGCCGCGGTAGCCGCGCCCGCTCTTGCGCTCGGTGCGTGCCAGTGCGTATTCCTCGCGCGTTTCGGGGTGCAAAAACACCGGAAAGTCGCGGCCCACGGGCAGGTAGCCCAGCTCCAGCATCTGCTCGGGCGTGGCACCCACCACCACCCAGTCGTGGTCATTCACCGGCCGGCCCAGCAGCTTGTCGCGGACGGCGCCGCCCACCATGTAGATTTGCATCGGCGTAGTTTAGGACCAGCCCTCGGCCGTATATTCCAGCCCACCATGTCCCTTGCATCCGACCTCACCATTGCCCAGCTCAACCCCGACGGCAGCGTGCCCGTGCCCACGGCGCCCGACGCAGCGGCCAACGCCGCCGCCGAAGCCCTGCAGCGGGAGGCTCAGTTCGAAGCCCTGAAGGCCAAGGTGGACGACCTGCAGGAGATCCTGGCCAAGCCGCTCAACGAAATCCTGGCCGACCGCGACAAGTTCAAGGAAGCGATGGCCGCGTGGGACGCCTTTGGCGCCATGTGGATGCTGTCGCAGCGCGCCATGAAACGCGTAGCGCTGGATCTGGCCGCGAAGCAGGGAGTGAGCGACGAAGAGGTGGTGGCGCGTGCGCTGGCTTACGCCAACCAGGTGCTCAATGCGGAAGAGGAGGACCTGGGCGGCACCATCGCCCCCGCCCAGTTGGCGCACATCGCGCGGCACAAGCCGTTTTTGCGCAAGCAGTTTCGGTAGGGTCCGGCAGCTTTTTTAGCGTTTGAAGCCTGCCTCGCGCTGGCTGCGCACCGCCAGGATAAAAACCGTGTCGATGGCTGCGACGTAGTGGTAAAGCGCGACGTAACCGCGTGACGCCCGTCCGATGACCAGCTCGCGCTTTCCGCCCTGTACGGGCCGCCCGATCTGGGGGCTGTGAGACAAGATTTGCAGGGCGTCCACGATGCCGCCGATGCGCTCGGGCGCGCTGCCGGGGTCGTACTGGGCGATGTGGTCGAAGAATCGGTCGAAATCTTCCAGTACTTCCGGTGCCAGCTCAATGCGGGTCATGACGCCTTGGCGGCAGGTTTGCGAGGGTGTTCGCCGTTGGTACGGGCTGCCAGATAGGCCTTGGCGTCGTCCCAGACCACCGTCTTGCCGGTAGCGCGGATGCGTGCCCAGCGCTCGTCGGCCATGGCCTCAAAGGCGTTGTCCTGCTCCACTTGCTCCACCTTCTGCGCCACGGCGTCCAGGATGAAAGCATGGGCGGTTTTGCCGACTTGCGCTGCTGCTGAATTGATGCGGCTTTTCAGCTCGTCTTCGAGGCGGATGGTGGTCGTGGACATCGGCGGCTCCTGTTGTGTAGCAATGTAGCACATTGGTGCTACATTGGCTGCGCAGTGCCTACCTACTTGCTAGCTACTTGCCCCGCCCGCTGTCCTCAGCCAAACACCGGCCTGAAAAAGCTCCGCTCGTAACTCACGATGCACTCGGTTTCTGCGGCGTACCGAAACGCTGCCTGGCATTCCGCATCCTGCATCGAAGCTTCGCGGTATACCTCGTAGGCCGCGAGGCTCTCAAACGTGAACAGCGCCAGCGCAATGTTGTTGGCGCCCTCGCTGGGCATGAAGTAGCCGTGGTGTTTACCGCCGAACTTTTCGACCAGCGGGATCCACAGTTTTCCGTAGTGCTCAAACTCCTTGAGCTTGCGGGTATTGAGCACGTAGCGAAGGTAGATGGTGACAGCCATGGCGCAGCTCAGTTTTCTGTGTGGCGCAGCCGGTACGGCTCTTCAAAGTCCAGAAAGTCCTTCTCGGCCAATGCCTCGTCGATCCATGCTTTCACGCCGGGCAGGGCGCGCACGCGGTCTACATACGCGCTGATCTGCGGCGGCAGGGGCAGCGCATAGCTGTGCAGTCGCATGCACACGGGGGCAAAGTAGGCGTCGGCCACGGTGAAGTCGCCAAACAGCATCGGGCCACCGTGCTCTGCTAGCAGCGCGCTCCACATCTCCACCAGGCGTTGCACGTCGGCACGCACGCCCGCTTGGTCACGCCAGATCAGCGCGCCGGTGTCGGCCAGGTTCGCCTCGATGTTCATGGGGCAGTTGCCGCGCAGGGCGGTGAAGCCGCTGTGCATCTCGGCGCAGACGCTGCGGGCGCGTGCACGGGCCTTGGCATCAGTGGGCCAGAGTTGCTTTTCGGGGTGGGTTTCGGCCACGTACTCAGCGATGGCCAGGGTGTCCCACACCACCAGGTCGCCATCGACCAGCACGGGCACCTTGCCGGTGGGGCTCACAGGTCCCATCACACGCTTGAACTCGGAGCCGGCGTCAAAGCTGTCGAAGCGCACGCGCACTTCTTCAAACACGATGCCCGCCTGCTTGAGCAGCACCCAGGGGCGCATGGACCAGGAGGAGTAGTTTTTATTGCCGATGTAGAGCTTGAGCATGGGGCACCTGCCGATGGAAAACAGAGAAAAGATAGTCAGCCCGCCATGCTAGCCGCAGCGGGGCGCGCCAGCGATGCGAAAACACAGCCTGAATGATGCGCGGCACGCATCGCGGGCAATGGCGCAGTGGGTCAGACCGGCCAGACCACCCCGTTGTCATTCAGGATCGCATCGAGCGGCAAATCGAACTCCTCGGGCTCGAAGTCGTCCAGGTACCCATGGGTAAAGCCCAGCCCTACGGTGAACGGCTTGGGCTGCAGCGTGGCCAGCGTGCGGTCATAAAACCCGCCGCCATAGCCCAGCCGGTAGCCGCCGGGCGCGTAGCCCACGCAGGGCACAAACAGCAGCGTGGGTACGATGGTCTCGGTGTCCTTGGGCTTGGGGATGCCGTAGGCGTCTTCTTCCATCGGGCAGCCGGGGTGCCAGGCGTGGAAGGTGAGGGTCTTGTGCACCTTGTTGACCACCGGCAGGCCGATGCGGCGGCGCTGCGGTTCGTCCAGCAGCTCTCCGTCTTCCTTCCAGCGGTGCAGGGCGGGCAAGGGGTCGAACTCGCCCTTGATGGGCCAGTAGGCGCCGATCACGGTGTCGGGCCGGTTCACGAGCCAGATGCGCATCACCTGCTGTAACAGGTCGGATCGCTGTAGGCGGTCCGGCAAGTTGAGGCGTTCTTCTATCAACGCGCGCCGAAGGGCTGCTTTGTCCATCAGATAATTCCCCCATGCAATTGTTTCGAATTCTGACACCCCTTGTCGCCAGCGCCTTGCTGGCCACCGCTGCGCCCTTTGTCCAGGCGCAAAACAAGGGTGACGATACCCTGCTGGAGATGCAGCAGGCGTTCCGCAAAGGCGACCGTAACAAGCTCGCACAGCTGCTGCCCGCCGCCCGAGGCCATGCGCTGGAGCCCTGGGCCGCTTACTGGGAGCTGAAAGCGCGTCTGGGCGAGGCCCAACCCGCCGAAATCCAGTCCTTCATGCAACGCTACGCCGGCAGCTACCAGGAAGACCGCATGCGCAACGACTGGCTGTTGCTGCTGGGTCAGCGGCGCAACTGGGCGCTGTTTGCCGAGCAGCACCCCAGCTACCGCATGTCGGACGACCGCGAGGTGCGCTGTTATGCCTTGCTGATCGACCAGATCAAGGGCACCGCCCCTGCCACGGTGGCCGATGAAGTGCGCAGCAACTGGTATGCGATCCGCGATGCCGATGACGGGTGCACGCATGCTGCGGGCGAGCTTTATGGCTACAAAAAACTCACCGCGCTCGACATCTGGCGCAAGGCGCGCCTGGGTGTAGAGGCCAACCGACCCCGGGTGGTGCGCAACGCGGTCGAGATCGTCTCGCCCGACTCGCTGCCGCAGCTCAAAGAAGTGCTGGACGCCCCCACCAAGTACCTGCTGTCGCGCGCCACAGCACGCGGTAAAGACCGGCAGGAGCTGGTGCTGCTGGCCCTGATCAAGCTGGCGGGCGGCGACCCGGACGGCGCAGCGCAACAGCTCGACAGCAAATGGAGCGTGCACCTCACGCCCGAAGAGCGCAACTGGGCCTGGGGCGTGATCGGCAAGGCCGCTGCCCAAAAGCTCTCGGGCAGCGCTGCGGGCTACTTTGCCAACGTGACCAAAGACAGCGACCTGAACGACGAATTGCTGGGCTGGAAGGTGCGCGCTGCATTGCGTGCCGGCCAGTGGAAAGCGGTGGGCAAGGCCGTGGACGCCATGAGCGCAGAAGCCCGGCAGGACAGCACCTGGGTGTACTGGAAGGCCCGCTCGCTGCTGGCCGGCAAGCCCAGCGAGGCCGACCGCGCCGAGGCCCGCCAGCTGCTCGAAGGCCATCGCCAGCACCCGCGGCTTTTACGAGCATGCTGGCGCTCGAAGAACTGGGCCAGCGCATCACCATGCCCCCGGCCCCCGCGCCGCTGACCGCCGAAGAGAAAGCCGCCGCTCGCGCCAACCCCGGGCTCAACCGCGGGCTGTACGCCATCTTGCTGGGCCTGCGCAGCGAGGGCGTGCGCGAATGGAACTACACCACCAACCTGCACCAGAGCGGCGGCATGCCCGACCGCGAATTGCTGGCCGCCGCCGACTTCGCCTGCCAGCGCGAGGTGTGGGACCGCTGCATCAACACCAGCGAACGCACCAAGGGCGTGATCGAAACCAGCCAGCGCTTTCCCACCCCCTTCCGCAACGCGGTGCGTGGAGCGCGCCAACGGCATCGGCCTGGACCCGGCCTATGTGTACGGCCTGATCCGCCAGGAAAGCCGCTTCATCATGGACGCGCGCTCGCACGTCGGCGCCTCAGGCCTGATGCAGGTCATGCCCGCCACCGCGCGCTGGACGGCCAAGAAGATCGGTCTGAACGGATTCACCGCCGACCAGATCAACGACCGCGACACCAACATCACCATCGGCACCGCTTACCTCAAGCTGGCGCTGGACGACTTCGCGGGCTCCATGCCCATGGCCGCTGCCGCCTACAACGCCGGCCCCGGCCGCCCGCGCAGCTGGCGCAACGGCCCGGTGCTGGACGCCGCCATCTGGGCCGAGAACGTGCCCTTTGCCGAAACGCGCGACTACGTGAAGAAGGTGCTGGCCAACACCACCAACTACGCCGCCATGCTGACGGGCCAGCCCCAGTCGCTCAAGAGCCGCCTGGGCACCATTGGCCCGCGCGATGCAGCGGCGCCGGAGGTGAACAAGGACCTGCCTTGATGGTTGGTTGAATGCTATAAATAGAAGAGCTATCAGCGCTTATTGGATAAGCGCTAGAGCCAATTTTTACCAATATTCTGGAGGGGAAGCCATGAGAAAACTGGGTTGGGTGGCCGTGGCCGCCGCGGTGATGGTTTTGGGCTCTGCCGCCCATGCGCAGCCGGTGTACAAGTGGGTCGATGCCGACGGCAAGACCCACTACGGATCACAGCCGCCCCCTGCCAAGCAGGATGCCGAGCCGATGAAGCTACAGAACAACAACGGCACCACAGGTAGTGCGGGCAGTGCCAGCAGCAAGGGCGGCACGGCGGGCAAATCTGCGGGTGCTACCGAGTACAACGCCGACGGTACCAAGAAGATTCCCAAAGAAGTTCAGGAGTTTGGCGAGGGCCTCACCAAGGCGCTGGGCAAAGTGGATAGCAAGCAGGTGCCGCTCAACTGCGCGGCCTCGGTGGACAACATCAAATACCAGGCCGACCTGATGCTGGAAGTGGGCCAAAAAAATGTGCGCGACGGTTACATGACGCAGGCCGCTTTCGACAGCACGGCCCCCAAGATCCGCGAAGCCAAGGGCAAATACAGCGTGTCGGACTGCCAGAGCGCGTCGGGCAACAAGAAGTCGTTTTACCAGTGCATGTCCAGCAGCAACAACCATGTGACGGGCTGTGACAAGCAGTTCAAGCATTGATGGGGCGATCTTTGTCTCTGGGCAGGTAACGGACGCGGGGAGATACGACCCGCTGCCTGCTCAGGGCCGAGGCTGTGTGGAAACGCTCAAGGAGCATGCGGGCCAGCCGAACTCCGGAGCACCGAGCCGCATTTTCCACCAGCTCTGTGAGAGCCGCTTCTGCAGCACCTGGGGCATGTGACGACTTCCTGAAGCCTTTGGCGGCCGTTAAAGAGGCCAACAAAGGGCTCACGCCCCCACCAGCCGCATCGCCTTCATCGTTTCCGCAATGCCCAGCACGCTCATCACCCGCTTGAGGTTGTATGCCAGCACGTGCAGGCTCATCTCGGTGCCCACATGCTTCAGCGTCTTCGTCAGGAAGTGCGTCGAGCCCATCCAGTGCTTGAGCGTGCCGAACACATGCTCGACGGTGCGCCGTCGCAACGTCATCGCGTCGGGGTTGCGGTCCAGCCGCTGCTGCACGCGCTCGAGCACCTCTTCATGCTCCCAGCGCCGGATACGCCGGTAGCTGCTGGTCGTGCACTGCGCCTTCATCGCGCAGCTCCGGGCAGGCGCTGGTCCAGTAGACGATGGACATTGAGCCCGTCTTCTCCATCGTGCTGAACCGGTGGATGGCACGCTCACCCGCAGGGCACTGGTACTCGTCGTCCTTGGCGATGTAGATGAAGTCGCTCTTGTCGAAGCGCCCCTCGGCCTTGGCGTTTGAGGTCATGGGCTTGGGCACGAAGGCGGTGATGCCGCGTCCTCGCAGGCCTTGATCTGCGGGCCATTGAAGTAGCCACGGTCGGCAAAGGCCTGCAGCTTCTGCGTCCCATGGCCTCGCGTGCGGCACGCGCCATCTTGTTCAGTTGCGCCCGGTCGTTGCCGACGTTCGTCACCTCATGCGCCACGATCAGGTGGTGCTTGGCATCGACGGCGGTCTGCACGTTGTAGCCCACCAGCCCTGAGCCCTTGGCCTGCGAGACCATGGAGCGCGCGTCGGGGTCGGTGGGGGAGCGCTGCCCGTCGGGCTCGCTCTTCAGCTGCTCCTTGAGTCTCGTCGAGCTGGCGCATCTGCTCGCGCAGCTTCTGGATCTTGTCCTGCAGCCGTTCGGTCTTGGCTTCCACCTCGGCGGGCTGTGTGCGATCAGCCGTCTCCAGCGCGTCGAGGTAGCGCTGGATGCTTTGCTCGATCTGCCGCTGGCGGGCCTCGATCTTGGCGGGCGTGACGTTGCGGTCGCGGCTGTTGACGGCCTTGAACTTGCTGCCATCGATGGCGACGATGGCTTGGGAGAAGAGTTTGAGCTCGCGGCACAGGCCAATGAAGCGGCGGCAGACGTTGCGGATGCCAGCGCCGTTGTGGCGGCGGAAGTCGGCGATGGTCTTGAAGTCGGGCGCCAGGCGGCCGGTGAGCCACATCAGCTCGACGTTGCGGCGGGGATGCCCGGGTCCCGGTGGACGTCGTATCACGCGTTGTGCAGCATCTCGCCCTGGCGCAGGGCCGCGCCGGACCGCACCAAATCTTCAGACAGGCTTTGCAGCCATTCCCCTGCGGCCTGATCGGCAAAGTGGCGCTCGCGCAGCATGCCGAAGTACGGCGTGGCCTGCGCCCAGGTGGCCAAGTCCTGCTGGCTGATCTGCTGCCACTCTAGCAATTTGTATTTGAGCAAGACCTTGGCCGCATACAGCGCGTGTTTGCGGGGGTTGCGCACAAACCCGTCGAGCCTGCGGCGGGCGCCCTCAATCGCAAGGGGCGCATCGGCAAACACCGGCCCGTGGCCGGGTATCACCACCTGGGGCGCCAGCTTCTCGATGACGTCCAGCGTGGCGGCCACCTCGGCAAAGGCGTCGTCGCCCTCTAACTCGGGGAACACCACGCCAAAGCCGTTTTCCCACAGCGCGTCGGCCGAGATCAGCACGCGGCCCTGGGGCTCGAACAGCACCACCGAATGCGGGTCGTGCCCCGGGGCCGCGTGCACCTGCCAGGGCTTGTCGCCCAGCAGCACGCACGAGTCGGGCATCAGCAGCGTGTCGGCCCGAAAGGGCGGGCATTCCTGGCCCGTGGGCGTGTAGCTCAGCGCGTAGGCATCCCACTGGCGCACATGGTCGGCCTGGCCGGGCGGAATGGCGGTGAGCACGCCAGGCCAGGCTTTTTGCAGGGCGGCGTTGCCGCCGCAGTGGTCGCTGTGCAGATGGGTGTTGAGGATGCGGTCAAGCCTGCGGTCCTGCGAGTGCCTCGCGTACCAGGTCCACGGTCTGCGCGGCATGGCTGCAGTAGCCCGTGTCCACGATGGCCGTGTCGTGCTGACCGATGAAGAGGATGTTGTTGGCCGACAGCCAGCCGCGTTCGAGGACGGTGATTTCGGGGGGTAGAAGATCTTGGGGCGCGGGGTGGGGCATGGAGCAGAGATTCGGTGGCTTGGCTGGCGGGTATCAACGCCGCTGTGGGCTGCTGCCCAGCGTACCGCAGGAAGTCTTGGCCCGAGGCCCTCCAAAACCCGCAAACCACGGCTCCGCCTACGCCTTCGCAGGCCCCAGCTGTATCAGAACGTCACGCCCGCCACCAGAATCACATTGGCGTATGGAGTGCACTCGCCCGTGCGCACCATCACGCGGGCTTGCTGGGTGAGACGCTTGAACTCTTCGTGCGATACGGTTTGGGGCTCCACCGGCAGCTGGCACCAGGCGGGCAGTTGGCCTCCGCTGCGTTCCACGGCTTCGGTGGCGATCACGGCTTTTTCGACCTGCATTTCTTCCAGCACCACCCGCAGCACATCGGCCACGGCCGGGATGCCGGGCGTCAGCGCCAGGTCGATGCGGCGCGGGCCGTGGGGGATGGGCAGGCCCACGTCGCCAATCACCAGCATGTCGCCGTGGCCCAGGCTGGCGATGGCGTGGGAGAGTTCGGCGTGCAGCAGGGCGGTGCGTTTCACAGCGTTGTCCAGTCAGGAGGTTGCGGGCTCTGCGCTACGGCAGCGCGGGTGGGGATGGAGGGCTGGGCGCCGGGCTGGGTGACGCACAGCGCCGATGCGCGGATGCCTTCGCGCACGGCGACGTCGAGCGGTTCGCCGCGTGCCAGTGCCACGGCCAGTGCGCCCAGAAAGGTGTCGCCTGCGGCGGTGGTGTCCACCGCCTGCACGACCAGGCCAGGGTGATAGCGGTTGCCTGCGGCATCGGCCGCCACGGCACCGGCGGCGCCCAGGGTCACCACCACCTGGGCGGGGCCCTTGGCGCGCAGGGCCTGTGCGGCCTGCGCGGCATCGGCGGGAGTGGTCACGTTCTGGCCTGCCAGCGCGGCGGCTTCCACCTCGTTCACGACCAGCGTGTGCACCAGCGGCCACATCGCATCGGGCAGGGGCTGGATGGGAGAGGGGTTGAGCACCACTGGGCAACCCGCCGCATGGGCCATCTCGGCGGCGGCCAGTACCTGGGGCAGGGGGGTTTCGAACTGCAGCACCAGGCCGCCTGCGCCTTGCAGCGCTGCGCCCAGCGCGGCGGCATCGAGCACAAAGCGGCCATTGGCGCCGGGCACGACCACGATGCGGTTCTGCCCTGTGGCTTCCACGGTGATGGCGGCCACGCCGGTGGTGGTTTCGATGTCGGTCTGCACGCCGCTGTGGTCAATGCCGTCGGCGTCCAGCCCGGCGCGCAGCGTGTGGCCGTAGCCGTCGTCGCCTACACGTCCAAACAAAGCCACCTGGGCGCCTTGGCGTGCGCAGGCCACGGCCTGGTTGCCGCCCTTGCCGCCGGGCACCAGCTGCAGGGCGTCGGCCAGCACGGTCTCACCGGGGCCGGGGGCGTGTTGCACTTGCAGCACCAGGTCCATGTTCAGGCTGCCGACGACGGCGATGCGGGGAGCTTGGGCGTTGCTCATGCCGCACCTCCGGGCGCAGGGGCCGTGGAGGAGCGCACGCGCAGCTCCGGCTGCAGCATCACCTTGCGTGCGTCCTGGCGCTTGCCGTCGATGCGTTCGAGCAGCATGTCCACCGCCAGCGCGCCGATGCGCTGCTTGGGCTGGGCCACGGTGGTCAGGGGCGGGCTGGTGAAGGCTGTGAGTTCGATGTCGTCAAAGCCGACGATGGACAGCGCCTCGGGCACGCGCAGGTCGCGTTCGTGCGCGGCGCACAGCGCGCCCATGGCCATGAGGTCGTTGCACACGAAGACGGCGGTGGGCGGCTCGGGCGCGCGCAGTACGGCGTGCATGGCTTCGTAGCCGCCCTGGCTGGTGAAGTTGCCGTGCCACAGCAGACCGTCGCCCGTGCCGCAGCCCGCATCGGCCAGCGCGGTGCGCCAGCCGGCAATGCGCTGCTCGCTGGGGGCAATGCCCGCCGGGCCGCCAATGCAGGCGATGCGGCGGTGGCCCAGCGACAGCAGGTGCCGCGTGGCCAGCAGGCCGCCCTGCATGTGGGCGGTTTCCACCAGGTCGCAGGGCTGCTGCTCGGCCAGTTCGATCTCGCGGTCCACCAGCACGGTGGGGATGGACAGGCCCGCCAGCTGCGTGGGCAGCGTGGCGTCATGCCCGGTGGAGACCACGATGAGCCCGTCGATGCGCCGCTCGGCCAGCACCTGCAGGTACGTGCCCTGGCGGTGCGCCTCGTCGTTGGTGTTGCACAGGATGAGGTTGTAGCCCGCGCCAAAGCAGCGGTCTTCCACGCTGTGCACGATCTCGGCGAAGTAGGGGTTGGAGCTGTTGGGGATCAGCATGCCCAGCGTGCGCGTGTTGTTGCTCTTCAGGCTGCGGGCAATGGCGCTGGGCACGTAGCCCAGGGCGCGGATGGCTTGTTCGACCCGCTCGCGCCCCTCGGGGCTCACGTGGCGGGTGCCGTTGACCACGTGCGACACCGTGGTGACCGATACGTCGGCGTGGCGCGCAACGTCTTTGATAGTAGCCATGCAAAAAGAAGGAAGTCGTTGGGTGTTGAAGATCGGCTGTCAGTGCGCGGCGCGGCGCTGGCGCAGCGTGTCCACGATGACGGCCGCCACGATCACAAAACCCGTGATGATGCGCTTGCTGGGCTCGCTGGCGCCTACCTGGGCCAGGCCTGCCTCCAGCACCGCGATGATCAGCACGCCAAAGGCGGTGTTGATCACCGAGCCGCGCCCGCCCATCAGGCTGGTGCCGCCAATCACCACGGCGGCAATCACCTGCAGCTCCATGCCGGTGCCCGCGTTGGGGTCGGCCGCTTCGAGCCGGGCCGACTGCATCAGCCCCGCCAGGCCTGCCAGCAGACCGGTCATGGCAAACACGATGACGCGGATGGGGCGCGGGTCCACGCCGGCCAGGCGCATGGCTTCTTCGTTGGTGCCAATGCCCACCACGCAGCGGCCAAACACCGTGCGCGACAGCACCAGCTGCGCCACGATCACCAGCACCAGGGCGATCACAAACGCCACAGAGATGCCGCCCACCAGCGGCGCCGACAGCCACGAAATCGCATCGCCCACATACTGCGTGCGCGAGTCGGTCACCACATAGGCGCTGCCGCGCACGGCTTCGAGCATGCCCAGCGACACGATGAACGAGGGCAGCCGCCACGCCACCGAGATGGCGCCGGTGATGGTGCCGCACACCAGACCGGTGGCCAGTGCCAGCGCGGCGGCGGCGGGCACCGTCCATCCCCATTGCAGGATGGCGGCGGCCGAGGTGGCGGCGGCCAGTGCCATCACCGAGCCCACCGACAGATCGATGCCCGCAATGATGAGCACAAAGGTCATGCCCACGGCCATCACAGCCAGGGCCGGGATCTCGTTGGCGATGGTGATGAAGGTCTCGGCGCTCCAGAAATATTCGGACAGCGACGAGAACAGCGCCACCATGCCCGCCAGCACGGCCATCAGGCCCAGGTAGGTGCCCAGCTGGCTGCGCCAGGCAGAGGGGGCGGAAGGCGCCGCTGCGGGAGCGGCTGAGGGTGCAGGGGCGTTCATGCGGTAACCGGAGAAGAAGTTGAAGAGGGTGTGCTGGTGCGACCGCCGGGCTCAGAAAATGCGGCTGCCAGCAGGGATTGTTCAGACCACTCGCCGCGCTCGAACACGGCCACTAGGCGGCCAGCGCTCATCACGCCAATGCGGTCGGCCATGGCCATCAGCTCGCGCAGGTCGGACGACACCATCAGCAGCGCGCGGCCTTCAGAGGCCATGCGGTCCAGCTCGCCATACAGCTCGGCGCGTGCGCCCACGTCCACGCCGCGCGTGGGCTCGTCGAGCAGCAGCACGCGGCCTTCGCGGTGCAGCCAGCGGGCAAACACCACCTTTTGCTGGTTGCCGCCCGACAGCTGGCCCACGGGCTGCTCGGCGCTGCGGCAGCGGATGCCCAGCACGCGCACAAAGCCCTGCACCAGACGGTTTTCGAGTGCGATCTTCAACCAGCCGCCACGCGACACCGCCGACAGGTCGGACAGTGTGGCGTTGATGCGGATGGGCTGCGACAGCAGCAGGCCCTGCGATTTGCGGTCTTCGGTGACCAGGCCCACGCCGGCGGCAATGGCTTGCAGCGGCGAGGCAAAACCCCGGGGAATGATGCGTGGCGTGGACAGGGAAGCCTTTGGATGTTTATTTGCTATGTTTTGTGTAGCTGGTCGCGCTTGTCCATCAAGCGCTAGAGTCTGTTTTGATTCAAATTCTGGGTGCAGCGTGACGCTGCCCCGGTCTGCACGGTCTGCGCCAAACAGCAGACGGATCAGCTCGGTGCGGCCCGACCCGACCAGCCCGGCAATGCCAAAGATTTCGCCAGCGCGCAGTTCCAGGCTCACGTCCTGCACGGCGCTGCCCCGGCCCAGGCCCTCGGCGCTCATCACCACCGGGCCGACGGGGCGGCGCGGGCGGTGGTCCAGGTCGCTCACCACGCGGCCCACCATGCGCTGCACCAGGTCGTCTTCGCTCATGCCCGCCATGGGGCGCACGTCCACCAGGCGGCCGTCGCGCAGCACGGCCACGCGGTCGGCAATGCGGCGCAGTTCTTCGAGCCGGTGCGACACGTAGATGATGGCCACGCCGCGTGCGGTGAGGTGGGCGATCTGCTCGAACAGGTAATTGGTCTCGCGCGGCGTGAGCATGGCCGTGGGCTCGTCGAGCACCAGGATGCGCGTGTCGTCCTGCAGGTTGCGCGCAATCTCCACCATCTGCTGCTGGCCGATGCCCAATTGCGACACAGGCGTGGCGGGGTCGATGTTGTCGAGCCCGATCTTGGCCAGCTGCGCGCGCGCGGCGGCGTGCAGCACATCGCGCTGCAGCCAGCCCAGCCGGTGCGGCAGACGGCCCATCAACAAATTCTCGGCCACGGTGAGCGTGGGCACCAGGCCCAGCTCCTGCATCACCATGCGCACGCCCTGGCGCTCAGCGTCGCGGCGCGAGGTGGGGGTGTAGGTTTGGCCCGCCAGCACCATGCCGCCGCGCGTGGGCTGCTCCAGCCCGCACAGGATCTTGGACAGTGTGCTCTTGCCCGCGCCGTTCTCGCCGGTCAACGCCAGCACCTCGCCCGCAAACAGCTCCACGTTCACGCCATCGAGCACGGTGGCGGTGTTGTAGTCCTTGCCGACAGCCTGGATGGCGAGCAGGGGCGTGGACGCGTGTACGGGGGAGGATGTAGGCATGGTCGGGGCAGTGTGTGGCGCACCCGTGGCACCCCGCCATCCGTTCGGGCTGAGCTTGTCGAAGCCAGGGCACTAAGGCAGCGGCGCCCTTCGACAGGCTCAGGGTGAACGGGTGGGGGTGTTGCGGCGCGTTTGTTCTACGGGGCCTGAACTTACTTGCTGCCTTTGGTCACCAGCACCACGTCGGTCTTCACCGCCGCGGGCAGCTGCGCCTGGGGCGTCTTGGCAGCCAGCGCCTTCTGCGCCAGCTCGATGCCGAACACGGCCTGCTTGGCTGCATACTGGTCGGCGGTGGCCAGCACGCGGCCGTCGGCCAGCATGGGCTTGATGGCGCCGATGTTGTCGTAGCCCACCACCTGCACCTTGCCGGTCTTGCCTGCGGCCTTGACAGCAGCCACGGCGCCCAGGGCCATGCTGTCGTTGCCGGCCAGCAGGGCCACGAGGTCAGGGTGCTCGCGCATCATGCCGGCGGCCACGGTGTTGCCTTTTTCGATCTCCCAGTTGCCGGACTGCACGCCCACCACGGTGATGTTGGCGGCCTTCATGGCGTCCTGATAGCCCAGGGTGCGCTGCTGCGCATTGAAGGTGGTGGACACGCCTTCGATGATGCCGACCTTGTCGCCCGCCTTCAGCGTCTTGGCCAGGTGGTCGCCCACCAGCTTGGCGCCTGCGCGGTTGTCCGGGCCCACAAACGGCACGGTGATGTTCTTTTCCTTCAGCGCATCGGCATCGAGCTGGTTGTCGATGTTGACCACGATGATGCCCTTGTCGATAGCCGTCTTGACCACCGGCACCAGCGCTTTGGAATCGGCCGGGGCCAGCACGATGGCACTGACCTTTTGCGCCATGGCTTGTTCGATCATCTTGATCTGCGCCGCAGTATCCGTCTCGTTCTTGATGCCATTGGCCAACAGCGTGTACTCGCTGGCATGCGCTTTCTGGTGCGCCTTGGCGCCGTCTTCCATGGTGCGAAAGAACTCGTTGGCCAGCGACTTCATGACCAGCGCGATCTTGGGCTTGTCTTGCGCAAACGCGGGGCTGGCCAGCAGGCTGCCCACAACGGCGAGGGCTGCGGCGGTCTGAACGGAACGGCGGGTGAACTGCATGGTGTCTCCTGTTGGAATGGTGTTTCGCTGGGCGACGGGAATTGGCATGGGGGTGGGGGTAAATCGAGTTTTCCCGTGCGAAAGTCCCCTGCTGGCTAAATGTCGCAGACCGATGATAGCGAAAGCAAACGTTTGCGCAAACGTTTGCTAATCAGTAATTACCCTCAATTACTCTGCTAGTTGGCCCAGGCACGCGCTGTTTTTTGTAGCGTGTGCAGCCGCCAGGAAAAGGGCGTTGTGGCCTTGTAGGCCTCAGATCCCAATCCTTTGCGCCAACCGCGGCAGGTACGAAAAAGGGCGCCGAAGCGCCCTTGAATGGATGGCAGGAGTTGCCACATGCCACGTGCGACCTGCCCGATCGCCGTTGCGCAAGGCTCCGGCAAGTCGGCTGGGTCAGGCTTTCGTGGGGGAGCGAAGTTCGCGCCGCAGAATCTTGCCCACATTGGTCTTGGGCAGCTCATCGCGGAACTCGATGTATTTGGGGCGCTTGTAGCCGGTGAGGTTGTCGTGGCAGTAGCGCGCCACGTCGTCTTCGGTCAGCGATCGGATCGCTCTTGACGACAAAGACCTTGATGGCCTCGCCCTGCTTTTCGTCGGGCATGCCGATGGCCGCGCATTCCACCACGCCGGGGCACAGGCTGATGACCTGCTCCAGTTCGTTGGGGAACACGTTGAAGCCGCACACCAGGATCATGTCCTTCTTGCGGTCGACGATGCGGGTGTAGCCCTGTGCGTCCATGATGCCGATGTCGCCCGTGCGCATGAAGCCATCGGGCGTGAAGGCCTTGGCGGTTTCTTCGGGCTGGTTGTAGTAGCCCGTCATCACGTTGGGGCCCTGGATGCAGATCTCGCCCGACTCGCCCTGGGCCAGGCTGTTGCCGTCGTCGTCCTTGATGGCGATGTCGATGCCCGGCAGCGGCAGGCCGATGTTGCCGCTGAACTCGGTGTTGATGACCGGGTTGTTGGTGCCGATGGCGCAGGTTTCGCTCATGCCCCAGCCTTCGATCATGGTGCGAGCCGGTGACCTTTTGCCATGCTTTGGCCGTGCCTTCGGTGGCCGCCATGCCGCCGGCCTGCGACACGCACAGGTGCGAAAAATCGAGCGTCTCTGAACTGCGGGTTTTGCAGCAGCGCGTTGAACAGGGTGTTCACGGCAGGCAGCATGTGGAACGGGCCGCTTCTTCAGCGTCTTCGACGAAGCCGGGATGTCGCGCGGATTCGGGATCAGCGTCAGTGCGAGCCCCAGCGCATGGCCAGCAGGCACAGCGTGAGCGCGAAGATGTGGTACAGCGGCAGGGCGGCAATGTTGTTGGCTCTTGCGCAGATCGCCGACCTTGCGACAGCGCGGGCGTGAACCAGGCCTCGGCCTGCAGCATGGCGGCGACGATGTTGCGGTGGGTCAGCACCGCGCCTTTGGACAGGCCGGTGGTGCCGCCGGTGTACTGCAGGAAGGCGATGGAGTCCAGCGTTGGCCGTGGCTGGGCGCCAGCGACTTGCGTTCGCCCACGCGCCAGCGCTTTCTTGAAAGTGACGACCTGTGCGACCACTGGAGCCAGCGGCAGATCGTAGGCCGGCACCATTTTGGCCAGGTGGCGCACGGCAAACGTGATCCATTGGCCATACCAGAAGCCCAGCAGATCGCCCATCGACGCCACCACCACGTGCTTGATGGCCGTGTGGTCAATGACCTCTTGCCAGCGTGTGGGCGAAGTTCTCCAGGATCACGATGGCGGTGGCGCCCGAGTCCTTGAGCTGGTGCTCCAGCTCGCGGGCGGTGTAGAGCGGGTTGACGTTGACGCAGGTGTAGCCCGCGCGCAGCACGGCGGCCATGGTCACGCCAAACTGCGGAATGTTGGGCAGCATGATGGCCACGCGGGCGCCGGGCTCCAGACCCAGGCCTTGCAGCCACGCACCCAGCGCGGCCGAGCGGCGTTCCAGCTCGCCGTAGGTCATCCACTGGTCCATGCAGACCGAAAACGGGCTCGATGCGTGTTTGCGGAACGACTCTTCCAGCAGGTGGGCCACCGAGCGGTATTGCTCGGGCTGCACGTCGTGCGGTACGCCCGGGGGGTAGCTCTTGAGCCAGATCTTTTCCATGCGCTTTTTCCTTGTGCTCGCTTAGGTGGGTTCCCCGCCAATGCGGGGTGGGCACAGATTGTGGAATCCGGGGGCGCAATGGGCTATCGGGCTTGTCCTAGGGTGTTCGCAAGCTGGGTCTCGCAGGTGACAGGTTCCGCGTCAAACAGTTGATCCATCAGCGCCCGCTCGCGCGCCTCGATGGTGGTCAAGAACTGTTCCACCCCGCCCCGCTGGCGCGAAAGCTGGCCAAAGGTGTCGAAGCCGGCCTCCAGAAACTTCTGCAATGCTCCCATCCCGGCGGCGTGGGCCGGGCCGCGCATCATGCGCAGCATCATCCGCAGGCCGGGGGTGCGGGTCAGGCGTGCCAGATCGGTGCCCATGGCCAGCACGCGCTGCATTTGCTCTTGCCGCGCATGGCGCTGGCCCACGGTGCGCCAGGCGGCGGTGTAGCGGGCGGCGTCGCTCGGACTGTCGGGCATGCGCCAGCCACGCACGGCCCATCTCTTGGTCCAGCCCTTCGGTTTGTGCATGCAACACCGCCAGCGCCACGGCGGTGGTCACTGCGGGCTGGGGAAACATGGTCTGCAAGGTGCCCGCGATGCGGCCAAACTGCAGGTCGCGGTCGGTGTAGTCGGTGTCGCTGTACAGCTCTTCCAGAAAGAACCGGGCCGCGGGGCCGAACGAGGGCGAGCCCATCAGGTCTGCATACGTGCCCCGAAAGCGCCGTGCCTGGAAGGTTTTGACCGTGCCCACCGCTGCGCCCAGCGCCGGGTCGCCTGTGCGGTGCAGTCGCAGCGCGGTCACGTCGGCAATGCTGTCGCGGATGGTCTGGGCGGCGTCCATGGGGCGGGGTCCTTTCCTTGCTACCGGCAGGGGGCTGGGTGTGAGACCGCACAATGCGGCCTGCTGAATTACAACATTCGCACCCTTACCCACGAATTGGCACATCTCATCATCATGATCGCGCGCTGGCAACGAGTTCTTCTTATCGTCATCCTGCTTGCCATGGCCGCCTGGCTGGTGTGGCAATGGCCGCAGTCGCCCGTGCGGGCGGTGCTGGGTGCGCTGCTGCCGCTGGGTCTTTATCTGGTCGTGATGGCGGTGGAGTTTGTGCTCATGCACATCACCAACCGCACAGACGCCGCGCCACGCGCGCGCCGGTCGCAGGTGCTGGCGGCCTGGTGGGCCGAGGTGTGGGTGGCGTTGGTGGTCTTCTGCTGGCGCCAGCCGTTTCGCCATCAGTCAGTCCCCGACTGGCTGCCCGCTCAACCAACGGGCAAGCGTGGTGTGGTGCTGGTGCATGGCTTCATGTGCAACCGCGGGCTTGTGGCTGCCGTGGTTTGCGCGCCTGCGGGTGCGGGCCATGCCTATGTGGCAGTGAACCTGGAGCCGGTGATGGGTTCGATCGACGACTACGCCGACACCATTGATGAGGCGGTGCGCGGGTCACAGCCGCCACGGGCCAGGCGCCGGTGTTGCTGTGCCACAGCATGGGCGGGCTGGCGGTGCGGGCGTGGCTGCGTGCGCACCAGGCCGATGGGCGGGTGCATCGGGTGCTGACGCTGGGCACACCACACGGCGGTACGTGGCTGGGGCGCTTCAGCCGCGCGGTGAATGGGCGGCAGATGAGCTTGGCGGGAGATTGGGTGGTGGAGTTGCAGGGCACCGAGCCTGCGGGGCGTGCTGCTCTGTTTACCTGCTGGTATTCGAACTGCGACAACATCGTGTTTCCTGCGACCACGGCGAGGTTGGCGGGGGCGGACAACCGGTTGGTGGAGGGGGTAGCGCATGTGCAGATGGCTTTGGATGCGCGGGTGATGCGGGTTGCCTGGATGAAATCGGGCGTTGATGCTTGGTGTTTTTGGGCTTTGGCGCTTTTCCAGAAAGCGCTGCTATTGTCTTTGTAGTTATGGGGTTTTCTCCAGACCGAACGGCTGCTGGAGCGCAGGACAGGAGGCCGTGCGCCACGTGGTGTTTGCTCAGTAGCGCCCC
>CAWATB010000004.1:0-115394 GCA_963784815.1 uncultured Gammaproteobacteria bacterium
CGTTGATGTGGCGCTGGGCTATGACAGCCTGCAGGGCTACCTGGACGGTCGAGGGACTTCTCCATGGGCGCGCTCATCGGCCGTTGGGCCGGGCGTTTGCGGGGTGGTCGGTTGGCGCTGCCCGATGGAGAACCGCTGCAGCTGCCCACCAACAGCGGCCCGCACCACCACCACGGCGGGCCCAAGGGCAGCCGCTTTAGGTGTTTGCCGTAGACGACGTGCAGGCCGACGCGCTGACGCTGAGCCACACCTTTCGCACCGAGGACGACGGCGTGCCCGGCACGCTCCGCCTGCAGCTGCGCCTGCACATCACGGCCGACAACGCGCTGCACATGGCGTGGACGGGCGAGGCGCTGGACGCCCCCACGCTGCTCAACATCACCGGGCATGCGTTCTTCAACCTGGCAGGCGCTGGCAGCACCCACGGCCACTCCCTGCAAGTGCCCGCCAGCCGCTTGTGCCGCTGGCGGCCGATGTGTGTCCTATCGGGTTGGTGCAGCCTGTGGATGCGACGCCTTTCGACCTTCGCCAGGCCCGTAGCGTGGGCGACGCTGTGGCACAGCCCAGCGAGCAGCTGGCGCTGGCGGGTGGGCTGGACCACTACCTGGTGTATGGATGACCACGTGTGGGATGAAGAGGGCGCGGTGCTGATGCTCACCCGCGTCACCCATCACGCCGCCGCAAGGTCTGCGACTTGCGGCAATGTTGAGCGAGCCCCTCACCGGTCGCACGATGCAGGTGTCGAGTTCCGCCGCCGGTGTGCAGGTGTATGCGGGCCACGGCCTCAAGGCCGACCCGGTGCGCGACCGGGGTCGCGGCGCAGAGCAGGGCGCCTGGTTATGGCAGCCCGGCGACGGCATCTGCCTGGAGCCCATGGGGTACCCCGATGCGCCCAACCAGCCGGGGTTTCCGGTGCGTTGGCTGGCGCCGGCGACGTGGTGCGAGGGGCCATCGTGTACCGCTTCACGGGCTAAGGGGTGCGTCAACACTGTTCTTGCATTTGTTCAGTGTTTTTGGCCTAATCGCTTATCCAGCAAGCGCTAATAGCTATCAAATTGGTAGTTATTGGCTCGACATGTATCGATTTGAAGCCGTTGGGGCTGAGCGTTGTCAAAACGTCGTGCGAGCCTCAGCCGGCCACTCCCTGAGCCTGTCGGAGGGGCCCGTCTGCACGGTCCTTGCCCGCCTAACGCGGTCCACACAGGGCGCCGGCCGGCTCATGCTGCGGCGACTATCCCGTTGGCCTCGGTCTGCAGGCGTCTCCCTGTCACGCAAGCGCAGCAGCACATACGCGTGCACGGCGGCCCTTGCACGGTGGCTGTGGCGCGGGGTCTTGCGATATGCAAAGACTGAGGTTAGTTGTCGGGCGGTAGAAAACAAGGATGCGGGACCGTTACCCGCAGGTTCATGGCGCGCCGACTCCGCCTAAGTTTCGTCTAAGTGTCGCTTGCCCACACTACCTTTCCATCCCAACCCGACTGGAAAGGCAGACACCATGATCAACACCCTCACATCCACACCCCGCCGTCTTATTCTGGCCTTGGTGGCCGCCGGGGCGGTGGGCGCCACCGGCGCCGGGCTGATCAGCGGCCAGCAGGCGCGCGCGCTGACCAACCCGGTGCCCGCCGTTGCGCAGACCCCGTTCGCGCCCGGTGGCGCACTGCCCAGCTTTGCCCAGATCACCGCGCAGAACGGCCCGGCCGTTGGTCAACATCAGTGTCACGGGCAGCACCAAGACGGCGATGGCCGATGACGGCGACGACGAGGACGAAGAGCAACCTGCCGCCCGCCAGGGCCGGGGTCCGCAGCTGGATCCCAACGACCCGTTTTACGAATTCTTCCGCCAGTTCGGCTTTCCGGGTGCGGGGGCACAGGCCCGCGCAGCAATGTGCCCACGCACGGCCAGGGATCTGGCTTCATCGTCAGTGCGGACGGATTGATTCTGACCAACGCCCACGTGGTGGGCGCGAGCGAGGTCGTCCGTCAAGCTCACCGATCGTCGTGAGTTCCGCGCCAAAGTCCTGGGCTCGGATCCCAAGACCGACGTGGCCGTCCTCAAGATTGACGCCAAAGACCTGCCCACGGTGACCATGGGCGAGCTCGAATGACCTGAAGGTTGGTGAATGGGTGCTGGCGATCGGCTCCCCGTACGGATTCGAGAACAGCGTGAGTGCGGGCGTGGTCAGTGCCAAGGGCCGCTCCCTGCCCGAAGACAGCGTCGTGCCGTTCATCCAGACCGACGTTGCCGTCAATCCGGGCAATTCCGGCGGACCGCTGTTCAACGCACGCGGCGAGGTGGTGGGGATCAACTCGCAGATTTACAGCCGCACGGGCGGCTACCAGGGCTTGTCCTTCGCCATCCCGATCGACCTGGTCAGCAAGATCAAGGACCAGATTGTCGCCACAGGCAGGGCCAGCCACGCACGTCTGGGCGTAGCGATCCAAGAGGTGAATCAGGCTTTGGCCGATTCATTCAAGCTCGACAAACCTGAGGGCGCGCTGGTGTCCAGCGTGGATGCCGGCAGCCCCGCCGACAAGCAGGGCTGAAATACGGCGATGTGATTCGCAAGATCAATGGGCAATCCATCGTCGCTTCGGGTGATCTGCCCGCCTGGGTGGGCCAGGCGCAGCCAGGACAGCAGGCCAAGCTATCGGTGTGGCGCCAGGGCAAGCCGGTGGAGTTGACCGCCACGTTGGGCGATGCCAGCGACAAGACCAGCAAACAGGCGCGCAATGAAGAGCCGTGGGCAAGGGCCAGCTGGGCCTGTCGCTGCGCCCGCTGGAGCCCGAGGAGCGCCGTGAAGTGGGTGTGGCCGAAGGCTTGGTGATCGAACAGGCGCGCGGCCCCGCTGCGGCGGCCGGTGTGCAGCCGGGCGATGTGCTGCTGGCCATCAACGGCACGCCCGCCAAGAACATCGAACAGGTGCGCGCGGCGATGGCCAAGGCCACCGCAGGCAAGTCGGTGGCGCTGCTGATCGAGCGCGATGGCAACAAGATCTTTGTGCCGGTTCGGCTGGGTTAAGGCGGGACAAGCTTCAGGCGGGACAGGCTTCAGGCGGGACAAATGGTGAGCGGTGTATGAATGCGCCGCCCCGGTCGGGCCAAGCCTACCTGTCCTGATTCTGTCGAAGGGCCGAGGCCCCGCCTGCACTTCGACAAGCTCAGTGTGAACAGCCGGGGTGGCACCCATGGCGGTGTCGCTTGGTTGCCTACCCCTCCCGTTCGGGCTGAGCCCGTCGACGCCAGGGCACTCCACGGCACACCCCTCGCTATTGGCTATGCTTGCCCACCATGCGCCTGCTCCTCGTTGAAGACGACTCCATGATCGGCGAAGCCGTGGCGGACCTGCTGCGCGCCGAGCACTACGCCGTGGACTGGGCGCGTGACGGCGACGCCGCCGACACCGCCTTGCGCACCCAGCCTTATGACCTGGTGCTGCTGGACCTGGGTCTGCCCAAGCGCGACGGCATCACTGTGCTGCGTGACTTGCGCACGCGCAAGAACCGCACGCCCGTGCTGGTGGCCACTGCGCGTGATGCCGTCGCCCAGCGCATCGAGGGGCTCGATGCCGGGGCCGACGACTACGTGCTCAAGCCTTACGACCTCGATGAACTACTGGCCCGCATCCGCGCGCTGCTGCGCCGCGCAGCCGGGCGGGCGGAGCCGGTGTACGAACACAAGGGCGTGTGCATCAACCCCGCCACGCGCGAAGCCACGGTGCAGGACGTGCCGGTGGTCTTGTCAGCGCGTGAATGGGCGGTGCTGGAGCCACTGATCGCACGGCCCGGCATGGTGCTGTCGCGCCAGCAGCTCGAAGACAAGTTGTACGGCTGGGGCGACGAAGTCAGCAGCAACGCGGTCGAGGTTTATATCCACGGTCTGCGCAAAAAGCTGGGGGCAGAGTTGCTGCTCAACGTGCGTGGAGTTGGGTACTTGGTGCCGAAAGCATGACCGACAAGCTAGCCCAAGGCTTGCGTGGCCTGCTTCCCCGCTCGCTGCGCATGCAGCTGCTGATGTTTTTGCTCGCCGCCATCGTGCTGGTGGGCGCCGTACAGGGCGCGCTGGCCTACCGTGGCGCGCTGGCCGAGGCCGATGCTCTGTTCGACTATCACATGCAGCAAACCGCCCTGGCCTTGCGCGCTGGGTTGCCGGTGGATGCCCAGGGCAACGCCACCGGGCTTGCCCCTGGCGATGACAACCAGGAATTCATCGTGCAGGTGTGGACCAACGAAGGCCTGCGCATTTTCGAGTCGGCGCTAGACGCCGCGCTGCCGCAACTGGCCGTTCTCGGTTTTACCAATGTGCAGGCACGCGGGGGCACCTACCGCGTGTTCTCGTTGCAGACGCGTGCGCAGGTGATTCAGGTGGCGCAGAACATGGCCAAGCGCCGCGAGATGGCCCGCACGCTGGCGTGGCGTACGCTGGCACCGCTGGCTTTCATGGCACCGCTGCTGGTGTTGGCCGTGTGGTGGGGCGTGAGTCGATCCCTCGCGCCGGTGGAGCGTGTGCGCCGCCAGCTGGCCCAGCGCCAGGCAGATGACCTTTCGCCCGTCAGCGACGCAGCGCTGCCCGACGAGGTGCAGCCGCTGGTGAGTGAACTCAACCTGCTGTTCGAGCGCGTGCAGCGCGCCTTTGACGCGCAGGAGCATTTCGTGGCCGACGCCGCGCACGAGCTGCGCTCGCCCCTGGCCGCGCTGCGCCTGCAGCTGCAGGGCCTGCAGCGCGCGGGCGATGATGCCGCGCGCGCCGTCGCCATCGAACGCCTGTCGGCCGGCATCGACCGCGCCACGCGCCTGGTGGAGCAATTGCTCACCCTGGCCCGGCAAGAGGCCAGCACCGCCACCACCGAACCCGTGGATTTGCTCGCCGTGGCGCAGCTGGCCCTGGCCGACGTGGCCCCCGCCGCACAGGCGCGCAGCATGGATGTAGGCCTGCTCGACTCCGACGCCGCCACCGTGCCCGTGACCGTGCGTGGCAATGCCGAAGCCCTGCGCATGCTGGCGCGCAACCTGCTGGACAACGCCATCAAGTACACCCCGCCCGGCGGCCGGGTGGACCTGCAGGTGCGCCGCGAGGGTGATGCCGCCGTGCTCACGGTGGAAGACAGCGGCCCCGGCATCGCCCCCGAGCACCGCGAGCGCGTGGTGCAGCGTTTTGTGCGCGAAACCGCGGAAGGTGCCCCGGGCAGCGGCCTGGGCCTGGCCATCGTGCAGGCCATTGCGCAGGGCCATGGCGCCACGGTGCAACTGGGCGCTTCGCCGCGCCTGGGGGGGCTGCTGGTGACGGTGCGGTTTGGCTGAGGGCTGCTGGTGGAAGACCCGTTGGGCGGAGGTGCTGTTCGTTGATGGTGCTTCAAATTTGATAGCTATTGGCGCTTGATGAATAAGCGCTAGAGGCTAATAAATATCAACATATGAAGGCTGTGAGGTGTCGGCAGATACCGTCGCCTCTGCGCCAGGCCCTCTAGGCGTGTCGCCGCACAATGCGCAGGCGTCGCATCCATCGCGGTGGCACCGTCTTCCGTTGATCCAGAAAGCATCCGCATGCACTTCATCGTTCTCGGCGCAGGCGCCATTGGTTGTTATGTGGGAGGGCGCCTGGCCGCCCACGGCCAGTCGGTCTGCCTGGTGGGCCGCCCGCACGCGCTGGAGCCCATCGCGTTGCACGGCCTCAAAGTCACGGACCTGGATGGCTTTGACCGCACCGTGCCCGTGTCTGCGCTGCAACTGGCACACACACTGGCCGACGCTGCGCCGGGCCCGGACAGCATCATCCTGCTGTGCGTCAAAAGCGGCGCCACCGAATCCGCTGCGCGCGAACTGGCCGACGCCTGTGCGCCGGGAACGCCCGTCATCTCGCTGCAAAACGGCGTTGACAACGTGGCCCGTGTCACAGCCCGGGCGCCGGGCCTGAGTGTTCTGGCGGGCATGGTGCCCTACAACGTGGTGCTGCGCGGCGCCCAGTGCACCGCGCTACAGCGGGCCATTTGCAACTGCAGCGTGATGCCGTCACCGAACGCATCGCGCCGGTCTTCAACGCTGCAGGCCTGGCCACCGTGTTGCCCGCCGACATCCGTGCGGTGCAGTGGGGCAAGCTGCTGCTCAACCTGAACAACCCGGTCAATGCGTTGTCTGACCTGCCTCTGCGGCAAGAGCTGCTCGACCGCGACTGCCGCCGTGTCTTCGCAGCCCTGCAAACCGAAGCGCTGCGTGTGATGGCGCGCGCAGGCATCCAACCCGCCCAGGTCACCGCCGTGTCGCCCACGCTGCTGCCCCATGTGCTGCGCCTGCCCAACTGGCTCTTCACCCGCCTGGCAAAACGCATGCTGCAGATTGACGCCAAGGCGCGCTCATCGATGTGGGACGACCTGGAAGCCGGGCGCGTGACCGAGATTGATGCACTCAGCGGGGCTGTGGTGAGGCTGGCGGTGCAGCATGGTATGGAGGCGCCGCTGAATGCGCGCATGTGCGAGCTGCTGGGCGGCCCGCGCCAGCGCCTCACGGGCGTGCAGATGCGCAGGGCGTTGGGGCTGTAGTCAGGCAGTTGGAAGCGCGTGGTCCAGCGGCACACGCAGCCCGGTCTTCAGGCTGGCCAGTGCGACCGACGTTCTGAACCGCTTGATGTTGTCATCCCCCTCAAACAGCCGCTGCGTCAGCGCCTCGTAGTCGGCCATCGACGCCACGTTCACCACCAACAGATAGTCCGCCTCGCCCGTCACGCTGTAACACTGCTGCACCGCGTCTTCGGCGGCAATGCGCGCGCGCAGCGGGGCGGTGCGGTCGGGGCGCTCGTTTTCGAGGTGCACTTCCAGCACGATGGTCAGCGGTTTGCCCACTTTCACAGGGTCCAGCACGGCCACGTTGGCGCGGATCACGCCGCTGTCTTTCAGCCGCTGGATGCGTCGCTGCACAGCGGGTGCCGACAGGTTGACCGCCTGCGCAATCACGCGCTGGGGTGTGGTGTTGTCGGTCTGCAGGATGTCCAGGATGGCGATGTCAAAGCGGTCGAGTGCTGGGGTGGCGGGCATGGGGCGCCTCGTGGTGGTGAGCGAAAGTTGCACGCGGGCCCTGAAAATCGAGCAAAAAGCACGCATGGGTCACACTATATTTTCAACCCATGAGCGCTTCCCTTCTGCACCGTTTTTTCCCCTTTCTGGCCGTTCTGGGCTCCGTCACCGCACTGGGCATTGGCACCTCCTGGGCCAAGCACTGGCTGTTTCCGGTGGTGGGCGCGCAGGGCACCACGGCCGTGCGCGTGGGCTTTTCAGCGTTGCTGGTGCTGTTGCTGTGGCGGCCGTGGCGCTGGCATCTGTCGCGTGCGGATGCGCGTGCCATCGTGCTTTATGGCGCGGCGCTGGGGGGCATGAACCTTATGTTCTACATGTCGCTGCGCACGCTGCCGTTTGGGCTGGCGGTGGCCATCGAGTTCTCGGGCCCGCTGGCGGTGGCGATCTGGTCGTCGCGCCGTGCGGTGGACTTTGTGTGGGTAGCGCTGGCGATGGCCGGGCTGGGCATGCTGCTGCCGCTGGGGTTGAACGGCAGCACGCTGGACCCTGTGGGTGTGTTGTATGCCTTGGGCGCGGCGGTGTTCTGGGCGCTGTACATCGTGTTTGGCAAGCGCGCCGGGCACCTGCACGCCGGGCACACGGTGTCGCTGGGCCTCTTGGTGGCCGCGCTGGTGGTGGTGCCGGTGGGCGTGGTGCATGCGGGCGCCGCCTTGCTGTCGCCAACGGTGCTGCTCATCGGCGTGGCGGTGGCGGCGGTGTCCAGCGCTATCCCGATCTCGCTGGAGATGATGGCCTTGAAGCGGCTGCCCAAAGAGGCCTTCGGCATCATGATCAGCATGGAACCCGCCGTGGCCGCTGTGCTGGCGATGATGCTGCTGGGCGAGCACCTGAGCGCCCTGCAGTGGTTGGCCATCGGCTTGATCGTCTCTGCCTCTATGGGCACGGCCGCAACAGCGGGACGGGCGACCGTGGCCTTAGTGCACCAGCGCCATGCGGCTTAGAAGGACAGCCCATCCCGCTCCTTGGACGGTATTGCTCTATCACGCCGTGGTGGCTAGCTCGCTCCACGCATCGCCCAGCGCCTGCGCCTGCTGCAGCACCAGCTCCACCGCTGCATCGCTTCCAGATCGGGCGGGTATTTGTACTTGCGCAGGATGCGCTTGACCATCAGGCGCAACTTGGCTCGCACGCTCTCGCGCTCGGTCCAGTCCACCGTCAGGTTCTTGCGCAGGTTGTCGGTCAGTTCGTGGGCGATTTTCTTCAGGGTGTCGTCGCTCAGCGTCGCGCACGGCAGATTCGTTGTCGGCCAGCGCGTCGTAAAAGCGCACCTCGTCTTCGGTCAGCCCCAGCTTGTCGCCACGGCCGTGCGGCCTCGCGGAACTGTCTGGCCATGTCGACCAGCTCTTCCATCACCTGGGCGGTCTCAATGCTGCGGTTCTGGTAGCGCACGATCACGCCGCCCAGCAGCTCCGAGAACTTTTTGCTCTGCACCACGTTGCTGGCAAAGCGGCTTTTGATCTCGCCTTCCAGCAGGCGCTCCAGCAGCTCCACCGCCAGGTTGCGTTCGGGCAGGTTCTGCACCTGGGCCAGAAAGTCTTCGTCCAGCAGGCCGATGTTGGGCTTCTCCAGCCCCACGGCGTCAAAAATGTCCACCACGCTGTCAGACACCACCGCCTGGCTGATGATCTGGCGGATCGCCAGCTCGCGCTGCTCGTCGGTGCTCTTCTTGGCGGTGATGTCGCGCTTGGTCAGGATGACCTTGACGCCTGCATGAAGGCCACTTCCTCGCGCACCGCCTTGGCTTCGTCCAGCGTGCAGCACAGGGTGAAGGCCTTGCTCATGGCCAGGGCCGTGTCGGCAAAGCGCTTCTTGCCGTCTTGCCCCGCCTGGCGTGGCAGGCCCAGCACGTGGTTGGCCGCACCTGCCAGCGTCTTGTGGCCACCCGTCAAAAAGCCGCTGTAGTCAAACCCGTGCAGCATGGCGCGCAGCACGTCGAGCTTTTCCAGCAGCACGCTGAAGGCCTCGTGCGCATCCACCGTGGGGCGGCCCCGGCCCTTGGCTGGCGGTGTATTCCTTCATGGCGGCTTTGAGCTCGTTGCCGATGCCGATGTAGTCCACCACCAGGCCGCCCTGCTTGTCCTTGAACACGCGGTTCACGCGGGCAATCGCCTGCATCAGGTTGTGGCCCTTCATGGGCTTGTCCACATACAGGGTGTGCACGCAGGGCGCGTCAAAGCCGGTCAGCCACATGTCGCGCACGATCACGATGCGCAGCGGGTCAGCCGGGTCTTTGAAGCGCTTTTCCAGCCGCTTTTTGACCTGCGCGCTGTAGATGTGCGGGCGCAGCAAGGCCTTGTCGCTGGCGCTGCCGGTCATCACGATCTTGATGGCGCCCAGCTCGGGGTCGGCGTTGTGCCAGTCGGGGCGCAGGCGCACGATCTCGTTGTACAGGTGCACGCAGATGTCGCGGCTCATGGCCACCACCATGGCCTTGCCGTTCTGGGCGGTGTTGCGCTCTTCAAAGTGCGCCACCAGGTCGGCGCCACACGCGCCACGCGAGGCTCGGCGCCCACCACTTTTTCCAGCGCGGCCCAGCGGCTTTTCAGGCGCGACTGGACGCTTTCTTCCTCGTCCTCGGCCAGCTCGTCCACCTCGTCGTCAATGCTGGGCAGGTCGTCGTCCTTCAGGCCCAGCTTGACCAGGCGGCTTTCGTAGTAGATGGCCACGGTGGCGCCGTCTTCCTTGGCCTGCTGCATGTCATACACATGGATGTAGTCGCCAAACACCGCGCGGGTGTCGCGGTCGGTGCCGCTCACCGGCGTGCCGGTAAACGCGACAAAGGTGGCGTTGGGCAGTGCATCGCGCAGGTGCTGGGCGTAACCCACCTGGTAGTGTTCCCGGGTGGGCTCCACCGTGTTCGCTTCGGTGCCAGCGCGGTAGGTGGGCGGTGCAAACTCGGCGCGGTGTGCGGGTGCGGTGCCGCTGCCTGTGGTGATGGGGAGTTGCTACTGTATTGATAGCTGGTAGCGCTTGTGTATCAAGCGCTAGGGCCTGATTTGGCTTGAAATTTTCCCTGCCATGTGTCTTTTGCACCTTCAGCCGCGCCTCAAACCCGTACTGCGTGCGGTGCGCCTCGTCGGCAATCACCACAATGTTGTGGCGGTCCGACAGCATGGGGTAGCTGTCTTCGTCCTCGCCGGGCATGAACTTCTGGATGGTGGCAAACACAATGCCGCCCGAGGGCCGGTTCGCCAGCAGCGTGCGCAGCTCTTGCCGGGTGCGGGCCTGCACGGGCTGCTCGCGCAGCAGGTCTTGCGCCAGGCCAAACACGCCCAGCAGCTGGCCGTCCAGGTCGTTGCGGTCGGTGATGACCACGATGGTCGGGTTCTGCAGCGCGGGCTCTTGCATCACGCGGGCGGCAAAGCAGGTCATGGTGATGCTCTTGCCGCTGCCCTGCGTGTGCCACACCACGCCGCCCTTGCCCTTGGTGGCCGGGTCTGCGCCATCGCCTGGCGTGGCGGCAGCCACCACCTGCGCAATGGCGGCGCGCACCGCATGAAACTGGTGGTAGCCCGCAATCTTCTTCACCAGCTGGCCATCGTCCTCAAACAGCACAAAGTAGCGCAGGTAGTCCAGCAGGTACTGCGGCGCCAGCACGCCGCGCACCAGCGTCTGCAGCTCGTTGAACTGGCCCAGCGGGTCCAGCGCCACGCCGTCAATCGTGCGCCACGCCATGAAGCGCTCGGCGCTTGCGCTCAGCGACCCCAGCAGCGCCTCGGTGCCGTCCGAGATCACCAGCACCTCGTTGGTGTGGAACAGGTCCGGGATCTGCTCCTTGTACGTCTGGATCTGGTCGTACGCCTTCCACACGTTGGCGGCCTGGTCGGCGGGGTTCTTCAGCTCCAGCAGCACCAGCGGCAGGCCGTTCACAAACAGCACCACATCGGGCCGGCGCGTGTGGCGCGGCCCTCGCACGCTGAACTGGTTCACCGCCAGCCACTCATTGCGCTCGGGCGCGGCCCAGTCCACCAGGCGCACAAAGTCGCCCACCGTCTCGTTGCCGCGCTGGTACTGCACCGGCACACCCGCCACCAGCAGCCGGTGAAACCGCCGGTTGGCCCCCAGCAGCGCAGGCACGCCCAGGTCTTGCACCTGCGCCAGCGCGTCGTCGATGGCCGCCACGGGCACGGCAGGGTTCAGCCGCATCAGCGCAGCCCGCAGGCGGCCTGCCAGCAGCACCTGGCGGTAGTCGCTGCGCTCGGGCGCCGGGCCGTCGGGGGCGATGTCGGGGCCTGCGATGTGGGTGTAGCCCACGTCCTGCAGCCAGGCCAGGGTTTCGCGTTCGAGCTGGTCTTCGGTCATGCGGTCAGGCCCTGGGCTGAGAGGTGGCGGATGTGTCGATGCCATCGACAGATGGGGAAAATATGTTTAAAAAAACATAAAAAATCGACAAGTTATCGTGATCTGTCGATGCCATCACCATATGGTCAACCCACCAGCTCTGCCAACAAGGCGTCGTTGATGCGGCACAGCATGCATCGAGGAGTTGCAAAGGTCATTGCAATTGGAGTTGCAATCGGAATTGCAATTAAATTGCTAAGTTGTTGATTTGATTTGGTATTTTTCGGATCTTCCGGGCCAATCGGATTTGCGTTTAAGCACTTTCACGCCCAAAAGGGCAGGTGCCGGGCATATCGGGTCGATGCGGTCTCCGACTCATCCGCCTTGATAAGGCCTGCATCTTTGGTGGCCCCAATGACCTGCGATGCCGTCACAGCTTTGGATTCTGGGAGTTTGAAGCGATCCCGCAAGCTTTGATCGGACATCCGCTCGTTGCTCACGTATTTCAGGCAGCAATGCTGGTAGCAGGCTCGTATGCGGTCAGGCTTGCTCATATCGGCAAAGTCGCGGTGCGCAAACAGGATCGCCGTCGTGCGTGTTTCGCTGGTGCGAAGGTCTGGCGCCGGCAGCTGAAACACTTCGGCCAGATGGACAACCTTGTCGATGCCACTGCCTTTTTCCACGCACACCCGCATGCGACGCATCAGCTCGGCCATGCGCTCGTTGCACGAGCGGAATTCGTCGATGAAACGCTCCACCTTGATCGGGGGCAGCCCCGGGTTGGACACCTCCAGCCGATCCGCGTACATCTCAATCATGACGGACTGCCCTGTGGCCTCGAAAGACTGGTGCACCAGCGCGTTGGCGACCAACTCGCGAATGGCCTGGCGCGGAAACATCTTGACCTCTTCGCGCAGCGCCTGTTCCACAAAGTGGTTGCGGGGCGCAGAGGAGTGCACATAGTCCACCAGCTTCTCAAAGCCCACCGCGTATCCCTGGTGCTCGGGTTCGTCGTAGCGCGTGGCCAGCTTGTTGCCCCCTTCGTAAATCACCACCCGGGGCGCCTTGCGCGCCAACTCTGGCGAGAAAGCGTCCAGCCGCTTGGCCAAAAGAATGGCCGCCAGATTGGTGATGTTCCAGCCATCAGCCTTCCGCTCATTTAGCCGCTCCTGCGAAAGGCGCTCCAGCACCCCGTCGCGGCTCGTGGGGTAGGGCAGCTTCATCAAGTCAAAGAAAGACTGGGTGTCCAGCAAGGCCACCACGTCCTCGGCGCTGGCCCCCGTGCGGGCGGGGTGCCCAAACCAGTCTGGCCCACCTTCCGCGAAGATGCGTTTGAGCTGATCCGGCGACATCGGCACCAGCTCTTCACCAGCGCGCATCAAATACGCGCCCTCATGGTGCAAGGGTGAGGCTGCCGGACGAGGGGGAATGCTGAGCACCAGCACCCGGCCATCAGGGTGCAGCAATTCCTGCACATCCACACGCAGGCGCAGGACCTCCAGAATGCGGGCCGTGATGTCGCCCCGGTTCTGAAAAGCCTGGGTGCCCACCACCTGCCGAGGCCGCTTGTCTGAAACACCCAGCACCAGATGGCCGCCGCCCTCATTGGCCAGCGCCACGCAGTAGCGCATCAGCTTGGTGGTGTCGTACTGCTGTTTGGCTTCTTTGAACTCCAGGTGTTCACCGGGCGGCTTCGGGCACCCAGAAGACGTTGGCTTCTTTGTAGTAGTCGCGGTCTTCCAGCTCGGCGGCTATGTCGGCGGGGTCGGCGTCGCCGTAGAAGTAGTCGTCGTCGGGGTCTGCCAGGCGCAGCACCAGCGTGGCGTGGTGGGCGGCAAAGGTGTCAGAGATGTATTTGACAAAGATGAGGCCGAGCACCAGGTGCTTGTATTCGGCGGCGTCCATGTTGGCGCGCAGCTTGTCGGCGGTGGCCCACAGGGTTTTTTGAATGTCTTGGAGCATGTGGCTGCGGTGTGGTGCCCGTTAGGGCCGTCAAGCGGGCAGGCCCGCCGCACACACTGCGAAGACCCTGCCACGGGGTTGCTTCTTCTTTGAATACTACTGTTTTGATAGCTGCTAGCGCTTATTCAATAAGCGCTAGAGGCCATTTTGACCATTATTTTGGTCCCCTCGACAGGAATCGAACCTGTATCTAGCGCTTAGGAGGCACTCGTTCTATCCATTGAACTACGAGGAGGCAAGACAGCCGCGCATTGTAGTGGGCGCACGCGCGCGCTCTGGCGTGCGCAGCCTCAGTCGTACTTCACTGTGTAGATGATGTCCACCGCGCTTTTTTCGCCGGTCTGCCCGCGCAGCGTGAGGTTGCGGGTCAGGTCGTAGAAGATGTACAGCGTGCCCAGCGTGCCCGACAGGCTGCGTTCGTACGTCACATACAAATTTGTGGACAAACGCTTGCCAAACGTGAGGGCGGCGGCGGTGGCGTCTTCGCCGGAGCCGGGGCCTTTGACGCCGATTTCGTCCAGGCCCAGGCGGCTGGCGATGCCGCCGCCGGGGTTGTTGCCGCGGCCGAGCAGGGCCAAGGCGGCTTGTTGCAGCACGGCGGCTTCGGCGCCGCCCGCGGCGGCGTCGCGGCCCAGCACCACCCACGAGAGTTTTTCGGCGTCGGGCAGTTCGGGGTCGGAGTACAGCTTGACGCGGGGCGCCTTGGCGCTGCCGGTGACCTGCACACCCGCGCGCACGCTGATGTTGGGGCGCAGCGCCAGGATGTCGAGCGAGGGGTTGTCGTAGGGGCCGTTGAAGCGGATCAAGCCCGTTTCCACATTCAGCGACTGGCCCCAGGCGCGGTAGCGGCCTTCGTCGGTGCGCACTTCGCCGGTCACGCGCGGCGGGGCGCCGGGCACGGCGCTGCTGCGGATGTCCAGCTCGCCGGTCAGGCGCGTGGTGATGCCGTGGCCGCTGAGCGCAAAGTCGCGGCCCAGGTTGAGGGTGATGGCAATGTCGGGCGGCTTGGCGGTTTCAACCTGGGCGGCCACCTGGTTGGCCTTGGCGGCGGCCTGGGCCTTGGCCTGGTCTGCACGGTCCTTGGCTTTGGATCGCACCACCACGTCGGAACCCAGGGTGGGCGCGGATTCGTCGGGCAGGATGATGGTGGCGCGGTCGGTGGTGAGCTTGCCGCGCAGGCTGATCTGGCCTTGCTGCAGTTGCGCTTGCAGGGTGCCCGACACGCTGACCTGCCGGTCGGCGCGCACCAGCACCTGCAGCGCCTTGGCCTCGGCCTGTATCGACATGGCAATGCCCGACAGGCCGGTGGCTGTGGTGGCGCTGTCACCCCAGGTGATACGGCCCGTGCCGGTCAGCGTGCCGCCGTCTTGCGAGGCTGCCGTGCGGTTGCCGCTGAAGCCCGCAATGCGTGCACTGCTGCCGCGCCCGCCTTGCAGGCGGAACTCGGTGATGTTGAGCTGGTTGCCTTGCAGCGTGGCGCGCAGGCGGCCGCCTTCCAGGTCTACGCCGTCGACCACCGAGCGCACGGCCATGTCGTCGGCCCCCAGCGTGCCTGCCCAGCGGGGTGCTGTGCGGGTGCCCGACAAGGTGGCGCTGGCATCGAGCGTGCCGCGCACGCGCCAGCCGGGCGGGGCCAGGGCCGACCACACGCCCACATCGGGCAGGCGTGCACGCAGGGTGCCTGCCAGCGGTGCATCGGCAGGCCAGTGGATGGGGCTGTCGGCTGTGGCGGGCGCCAAACGCGTGCTGACGGTGGCATCGACCTCGCCCGCGCGGTCGCTGGCCCACAGCAGGCGGGCGCGCAGGGCATCGCCTTCGGCTTCGATGGAAATTTCTGCCTGGCGCACGCCTGCAGCACTGCCCGCGTTGGAGGCAGTGTCCGCTGCGCTGGCCGACGCTTCAGTGGCGATGGCGGTGACCGCACCGGCACCCGCGCCTTGTCCGCTGCTTTGCACGGCGGTGACGGCGGTGCTGTCGCCCGCCAAAATGCGCAGGTCGCCGCTGGCCCGGCGCAGGCTGGCGCTGGCACGCAGGGTGCTGGTGGTGTCCAGCGTCCATTGCCCATCCAGCACCAGGCTGGTGGCCAGCCCCATGCGCGCGAGCAGCGGCTGGGCGGGCAGACCGGGGCTGGCGGTGGCGGCATCTGTGGTGCCCAAGCCCAGTGCATCGACCCAGGCCATGGGCAGACCTTGCACGGTGCCCTGGGTTTGCACGGTGGCTTGCGCGCCGGGGGTGGAGCTGCGCACCAGCCGCGCAGGCTGCCAGCGCAGCGTCACGGTGCCGGGCGCAGGGCCGGTCAGGCGGGCCTGGCCCGCGGAGGCTTGCAGGGTGAGGGCGGTGGCCGTGTGGGCGGCAGTGATCGACAGGGGCTCCGCCAGCTGCAGCGCCCAGGGGCCAGGGCGCTGGGTGTCTTGTGCCTGCAGGCGCAGTTCGGTGACTTGCGCTTGCCATTTCCCGGCGCCGGTCAACCCGCCTGACACGCGGGTTTGTAGTGTGGCGCGCACGGGTTGTGGGGCGGGGGTGCGCGCCTCGCCGTTCAGCACCAGGGTGGCCTGCGCCAGGCTGCCCGAAAGGGTTGCGGTCAGCGCACGCAATTGCAGGGCTTGCGTGGCGGCAGGCCTGGGTGCTGCGCCGGTGGCCGCGGTGGGCAGGGTCACATCCAGCTGGGGCGCGGTGAGCGTGGCTTGCAGCTCAAACAGGTCTTTGCCTGGGGGGAGTGTTTTGCCGTCAGCCGCAGCCTGCAGTTGCTGCAGCGCGGTTTGCCAGCCACCCTTCCAGCGTGTGCTGAGTTTTGCCGCACCCTTGGCTGTGGCGCCTTGTAGCGCGCGCTGCACATCGGCGCCCACAAAGGGCAGGGTGGTCAGCCAGTTCAACGTGCGGTCGGCGTCGCTCCATTGCACCTGCAGCTCGCCTGCACCGGTCTGCGGTGCAATTTGCCCATTGGCCCGCGCGGTGGCGCCCGGCACCGTCAGCGCCAGTTGCCCCTGGGCCGATTGCGTGCCCAGTGCCACACGCAGTTGGGTGGCTTCTGCCCGCGCCTGCAGGGCGTCCAGCAGCAGGCGGTCAAGCTGCAAAGTGCCGCCAGATGCGTTGGCCGCTGGCGCTTGCCAGCTGCCCTGCGCGGTCAGGGTGTTGATGCGCAGTGGGGCGGTGCCAGTGGAGCGCGCGCTACGTGCAGACGGGCCCCGGGCGGCGCGGATGTCGGCGTTGAAGCGCACGGCCTCGCCTTGTGTCTGGGCGCTGATGCGGCCTGACAGGGGCCCTGCGGCCAGTGCGGTGTGCAGCGCATCGGGCTGCAGGGCGCGCAGATCGGCCTGGCCTTCCACCGCGCCAGTGGCCGGCGTGTAGTGGCCCTGGGCCGTGGCGCTGCCGTTGCCCACCTGCAGGGTGGCAGTGGGCACAGTCCAGCGCGTGCCATCGTAGGTGGCGTTCGCCTGCAGCGCAGTGAGGGGCAGGCGGGCTTGGTCCCAAGGGCCCGGCAGGTCGTTGCGCAGTTGGGCGTCGATAGTCCAGCCGCCCGATGGGGGCGCGACGGTGCCGCCAGCCGTGCCCGGGGCGCTGGGCCCCGCTTGCAGCGTGCCGTGCAGTTGGGTGACCGGGGCTTGTGGCCATAGCGCGGCCAGGTTCACGGCGCGCAGCGTGGCGGCGGCTGCCAGCAGAGGCTGCGGGGCCCACGGGGCCAGCGTGGCTTGCACGTCGGCCTGCATGGGTTCTGGGGAGGCGAGCGTGGTGGCCTTGGCCGCGGCTTGGGAGGTGGATGGTTTGGAGGGGGAGGTTGCCGACGCTGGCTTGGACGGTGGTACAGCTGTAGCCCCCGTCAATGGGGCGTCGGCGACAGGGCTGACGCGCGCCTGCAACTCCAGCCGTGCCGCCGCCGTGGCCAGCGTGCCCTGCAGCGTGGCGTGGGCGCCCAGCTGGATGGGCGTGGTGGACGTGCTGCCCGGCACGGTGGTCTGCACGTTGCCGTCCACCGTCACATCCAGCGCCATGGGCGCCTGCGCCTGCAGGGTGGCGCGCGCGCTGTAGCGGCCCTGGGCCAGTTCGACCTGGTCAATGTTCAGCCGGTGCTGTGTTCCGTCAAACCGGTAGTCGCCCTGCAGGCCCTGTACCTGCACTGCGGGTGACCCGGCCCATTGGATTTCATCAACCCGAAACGGCACGCCGATCTGCAGCGGCAGCACCAGCTCTGTCAGGGGGGTGAGGGGGGTGTCAGGTGGCGGAACGGGGGGCGTCTGGGGCGTGATCAGTACGCGTGCTGCATGCACCTCGCCCAGCTCCAGGCGGCGCTGCAGCAAGGGGGCCAGTTGCCAGCCCAGGCGGATGTCGGTCACCTCCACGGCCAGGGTGGGGCTGCTCCAGCGCAGCCAGCCAATGCGCCCGCCGCTGCGCAGCGCTCCGCTCACGTCGCGGCTTTCCAGCGTTTGTTCGGCGGGCAAATACTGCGCCGCACGCGCCAGCGCAGCAGCCAGCGACGTACTGCTGCCTGCCCACAGCCACACGCCAGCAGCCACCGCAAGCACCAGCGCCACCAGGGTCAGCAGCAGCCAGCCCAGCGCGCGCACGGCACGCGGCGCGCGGCGCGGTGGCGGGCTTGGGGCCGATGACGACCCGGCGCTGAAATCGGATGCGCGGGTGCGCGGCGTGGGGGGTGTCTGGTTGCGGGTCGCCATCAGAAGCTGAACCCCAGGCGCAGGTGCAGCCGCACCTCTTTGGTTTTGACGCCGTAGGCCAGGTCGGCCTGCAGCGGCCCCACCGGGCTGCGCCAGCGCACGCCAGCGCCCACACCTACGCGCGGGTCCAGGTCGCCCGCGCGGTCCGCCACGGCGCCCGCGTCCACGAACAGCGTGCTTTCCCAGTCGGTCATGCTGCCGTTGTAGACGATGGGGCGCTGCCATTCGACACTGCCCGCAGCCATGTAGCGGCCGCCGTACAACTGGCCGTTGTCGGTGCGCGCGCCAATGCTGCGGAAGCCGTAGCCGCGCACCGTCGTGTCGCCACCGGTCAAAAAGAGCTGGGTCACAGGCACCTGGGCGCCGTCACGTGCCAGCACTGCGCCTGCTTCGGCGCGCAGGGACACGCGGGCGTTGCGGCCTATGCCCGCATCGTCGGTCACACGCCCGGCAGGCACGAACGACTGCCAGCGCACCAGGGTGCGCACAAACGGGTCGCGCTCGGGCCGCAGGGTGGTGCCCAGGCCCAGCTCCACCGCAATGCCGTGGCCGCGGGTGGGCGCCGTCAGGTTGTTGAAGTAGCGGCCCGTCCAGCCGTAGTTGATGCTGAGGGCCGTGCTGGATTCGGCAGGCGACAACGCGTTGGCGGTCAGCCCCTGGCTGTTGGCGTAGTCGTACTGCAAAAAGTAATTGCGGTCGATGTTCTTGGTGCTTTTGCTGCGGCCGGAGCGCAGGCGCCCGCTGTTGACGTCGTAGTCGCCCGTGGCCTCGCGCTGCAGTTGCGCGCCTGCAAACCAGCGCCAGCCGTTGTTGTTGGGCAGGTCGGTCCATTCGCTGCTGGCGTTTTTGGTCTCGCGGTCCAGCGACAGCTTGCTGACTGCGCGCCAACCAATCACGGGCAGCTGGTTGTGAATGTGCTCCAGCGACAGGCGCGCGCCACTGTCGGTCGAAAAGCCGGGACCAAACACCAGCTTTTGCAGCGGGGCTTCGCGCACCTGGGCCACCACGGGTGCTGCCTCGGGGTCGGTGCCTTCGGTGTCGAGCGTCAAGAACACCGCGTCGTAGTAGCCGCTGCTGGCCAGGCGCAGTTGCGCGTCCAGCATCTCGGCCTCGTCATACACCGCGCCCGTGGGCAGGCGCGCCAGGCGCCGTGCGCCATCGGGGTCGTAGCGTTCGCTGCCCTGCACGCGCATTGGGCCAAAACGGTAGGGCGGGCCGGGGTCGTAGGTGACGCTGAGTTTGGCCTCGTGCGTGTCGGCATCCACCTCTGCGCGGCTGTTGGCAATGCGTGCGGTGGGGTAGCGGCGCACCTGCAGCTGGCGCAGACCGCCGGTTTTGGCGGCATCCCACGCAGACTGCGTGAATGGCTGGCCTGGGGGCAGCGACCAGTTGCGCTGCACGCGCTGCTGCTGGCGGGCGCGGCCTTCGGTGCTGTTGCCTGCGGTGTCGGCAAAGTCAATGTCGGCGCTGGCAATGCGGGTCTGCGGACCGGGCTGCACCGTCACGACCACGGTGCGCGGGGTGCTTTTGCTGTTGGGGGTTTCGGTCAGTTCGACCGTGATGGTGGGCGCAAAGTAGCCCAGGGTGCCCAGCAACTCGCGCGCATTGGCGTCGGCGGCGCCCAGCAGGCGCTGCAGCTCGTTGGCATGCAGGTCGGGCAGGTTGCGAAAGCGTTGCAGCTCCAGGTGCCGCTCCAACGTCTCGCGCACGGTGTCGGGCGCGCGCACTTCCACGGCAAACGAGGGAGAGTCAGATTCGGCAATCACAGGGGCCGACGCGGCGTCTGCACCCTCGGCTTTGTCTTTGCTGGGCAGCAGGCTGCAGCCGGACAGGCACAAGGCGCCAAAAAGCAGCAACGCCGACCATCGGGCCGGCGTTGGAGCATTTGCAGTGGTGGGGCGCAGGAGGCTGAACGGCACGGCGGGAAGGAGGTAGAGGGCTTGTGGGGGGTGGCGGCCAGTGCCTCCAGACCCGGAGGCGGCAACCGCGGCCCCCGACTATGCCCCGAAAAAAAGCCCCTGCTTGTCAGACAGCGACCCACATCGCGCCGACCTGTACCTGGGCTCTGCGGGGGTAGCCCCGCGCAGAACAGCCACTCCCAACGCTGTTTATTACTTGGACAGCAGCCGCATCGTCTCTTCCAGCCCCTTGAGCGACAGCGGGTGCATGCGGTTGCCCACCAGTTGCTGAATGATGCTGATGCTCTGGCGGTACTGCCACACGCCCTGCGGCTCGGGGTTGATCCACGCATGTTTGGGGAAGGCGTGCGTCAGGCGCTGAATCCATTCGGCGCCCGGTTCTTCGTTGTTGTATTCCACGCTACCGCCGGGCTGCAGAATTTCATACGGGCTCATGGTGGCGTCGCCCACAAAGATCAGTTTGTAGTCCTTGTTGTACTTGCGGATGATGTCCCAGGTGGGGAACTTCTCGGCAAAGCGGCGGCGGTTGTTCTTCCACATGAAGTCGTACACGCAGTTGTGGAAGTAATAGAACTCCAGGTGCTTGAACTCGGTCTTCACGGCGCTGAAGAGTTCTTCCACCCGCTGGATGTGCTCGTCCATGGTGCCGCCCACGTCCATCAGCAGCAGCACCTTCACGTTGTTGTGCCGCTCGGGCACCATCTTGATGTCGAGGTAGCCCGCGTTGGCGGCCGTGCTGCGGATGGTGTCGGGCAGGTCCAGCTCCAGCTCATGCCCTTCGCGGGCAAACTTGCGCAGGCGGCGCAGCGCCACCTTGATGTTGCGCGTGCCCAGCTCCTGCTGGTCGTCGTAGTCCTTGTAGGCGCGCTGTTCCCACACCTTCACGGCGCTCTTGTTCTTGCCGGCACCGCCAATGCGCACGCCTTGCGGGTTGTAGCCGCCATGGCCAAAGGGGCTGGTGCCGCCCGTGCCAATCCATTTGCTGCCGCCTTCGTGGCGTTCTTTCTGTTCTTCGAGGCGCTTTTTCAGCGTCTCCATCAACTCGTCCCAGCCCATCTTCTCGATGGCGGCCTTTTGCTCGGGCGTGAGCTCGTTCTCCAGGATCTTGCGCAGCCAGTCGGCCGGGATCTCCTTGGTGAAGTCGGCCACCATCTCCACGCCCTTGAAGTAGGCGCCGAAGGCACGGTCAAACTTGTCGTAGTGCTTCTCGTCCTTGACCAGGGTCAGGCGCGAGAGGTTGTAGAAATCGTCCAGCGCCCAGCCGTCGTCCGACTTGGGGCCCACCACGCCCGCCTGCAGGGCTTCCAGCAGCGTGAGGTATTCCTTGACCGAAACGGGCAATTTGGCCGAGCGCAGGGTGTAAAAGAAGTCGATAAGCATGAAATTGGCCTCCAGCGCTTATTGAGTAAGCGTTTGGCGCTCTAAAAGATATAGCAATTGCGCCTTGGCTTCGGGCCATTCGCCAGCACGCATGCTGTACATCACCGTGTCGCGGATGGTGCCGTCGCGGCGCAGTGCGTGGCCGCGGATCACGCCGTCTTTTTTGGCGCCCAGGCGCTCGATCGCTTGTTGCGACGCAAAGTTGAAGTTATCCGTGCGCCAGCCCACCACGTGGCAGCCCAGGGTGTCAAAGGCGTGGCGCATCATCAGCAGCTTGACCGTGGTGTTGACATGGGTGCGCTGCACGCTTTTGCGGTACCAGGTGTAGCCAATCTCCACACGTTTCACAGCGGGCAGAATGTCGTGGAAGCTGGTGCTGCCCAGCACGGCGCCTGTGGCGTCATCCACCACCACAAAGGCAAAGCGGTTGCCGTCCGCGCGCATCCGCAATGCGTCTTCGATGTACCTGCGCGTGTTCTCGGGCTCAGGCACCGAGGTCACACGCAAGGTCCACAGCTGTCCGTCGGCCGCAGCGGCGCGCAGGCCTTCCTCATGCGACAGCGCCAGGGGTTCGAGGCGCACGCCACGGTCGGTGAGGGTGATGGGCTCGACAAAATTCATGACATCGATCCATTGAGCGCTTTTGTTATCTGCGCTGCGTGAAAGGGGTGACCAAACTCAGGGCTCCCGCGCAAGGGCCGCCCCGCCGCGCTGGGAGCGTCCCCCTTCCCGAATGGCGCAGCCATTCGAGAGAAGGGGGAAGGCGCGAAGCGACTCAGGGGGATGCACTCTAGCGGTTCCTCTGGTTCATGAATACGAGCTTTTCAAACAGGCTCACGTCCTGTTCGTTTTTCAGCAGGGCGCCCACCAGCGGCGGTACGGCCACCTTGTTGTCGGCGCTTTGCAGGGCAGACAGTGGAATGTCCTCGGCCACCAGCAGCTTGAGCCAGTCGAGCAGTTCGCTGGTCGAAGGCTTCTTCTTCAGACCCGGCAGGTTGCGCACGTCGTAAAACGTCTTCATCGCCACGCCCAGCAGGTCGGCCTTGAGCGTGGGGAAGTGCACGGCCACGATCTGGCGCATCGTGTCGGCTTCAGGGAACTTGATGAAGTGAAAGAAGCAGCGGCGCAGAAACGCGTCGGGTAGCTCTTTTTCGTTGTTGGAGGTGATGAACACCAAGGGGCGGTGCTTGGCCTTGATGAGTTCGCGCGTCTCGTAGCAGTAGAACTCCATGCGGTCGATCTCGCGCAGCAGATCGTTCGGGAACTCGATGTCGGCCTTGTCGATCTCGTCGATCAGCAGCGCCACGGGCCGGTCGGCCGTGAAGGCCTGCCACAGCACGCCCTGGATGATGTAGTTGCGAATGTCCTTGACCCGCTCTGCACTGTCGCCGTCGTTGAGCTGGCTGTCCCGCAAGCGACTCACGGCATCGTATTCATACAGTCCCTGTTGCGCCTTGGTGGTGGACTTGATGTGCCACTGCAGCAGGGGCATGTCCAGCGCCTGGGCCACTTCCTCGGCCAGCATCGTCTTGCCGGTGCCTGGCTCGCCCTTGATGAGCAGCGGGCGTTGCAGGGTAATGGCCGCGTTGACGGCGAGCATCAGGTCTTGGGTAGCGACGTAGTTCTGGGAGCCTTGGAATTTCATGGGGGCGAATCACCGTATCGTTGATGAATGAGCTTGACAGGCGCTGGCTATAATCGGCGGTTGATCAGAGCCCAGAGCTGAACTTCCACGAGATTGTGCGCGCAAAATGAACAAAACGTTGACCACGCTATTTGCCCTGGCTGTCGCTTCCGTGACCGCCTTGTCCCACGCCCAGGAAGCCAAAGGCGACGTGGAAGCCGGCAAGCAAAAGATTGCCATGTGCATTGGCTGCCACGGCATCCAGGGCTATCAGGCCAGTTTTCCTGAGGTGCACAAGGTGCCCATGATTTCGGGTCAAAGCGGCAAGTACATTGCCGCTGCGCTGGTGGCCTACCAAAAGGGTGAGCGCAAGCATCCCACCATGCGTGGCATCGCCGAATCGCTGACAGAGCAAGACATCGCAGACGTCTCTGCCTACTACGAACAACACGGCAAGACCGCCGCCGAGCTGCCCGCCAAACCCAAGCGCGAACCCAGCGTGCAAGTGGCCGAGCTGCTGAAGAAGGGTGCTTGCGTGTCCTGCCACGGTGACAACTTCGCCAAGCCTATCGACCCCTCGTACCCCAAGATCGCAGGCCAGCACGCGGACTACCTGTTCGTGGCGCTCAAGTCGTACAAGGTGGAAAAGAACAACAACGTGGGCCGCAACAACGCCATCATGGCGGGCATTGCCAAACAGTTCACCAACAACGAGTTGAAGGCACTTGCCAACTACCTCGGCAGTGTGGAAGGCGACATGCACGTGGTGCCACAGTCGCGCTTCAAGTGAACCTCCCCGGCGCGCACGTTGCGCGTCCTGCAAAAAAAGCCCGCAGTTGCGGGCTTTTTTGTTGGTGGGCGCGCGTTGGCGTAGGTTCGAGCAGAACGAGGTGTCAGTGCTTTGCCGCTTAACGGGTAGCGGCCCAGGCTCCAAGTCCCAGGCAGATGCAGGCTGTGGCGGTCAATTGCAGGCGCAGCGGCAGGTACCACGCGGGCACCGGCGTGGTTCGTACCAGACTGAAGTCGAGCACAAGGTGCGCTACAAATCCCAGGATCAGAATCAGTGCGCCCCCCGCGACTGGCATCAACGGGGCAGGCCATGCCAAAAGCGCGGGGATCACGCTCCACACATAGTGAATCGTGCGTTGCCGGACGGGCATTTGCGGTGCGGTCATGGCAATGCCCCAGTGCAAGGCGCCTACGAAGCTCAGGATCACCGCTCCGTAAGCGATGAGTGCGGGGCTCCATAGAGATCGGTGATCTGGTGCCAGCACGCTGGCCGCTGCAAGTGCCACAAAAGGAATCAAACCACCATAGCCCAGCCATGTGACGGCATGGGGCATGGGTTGCGGGGACGACGCCGACGGGCGGTGGGCGGGAGGGGCTTTTTTGGATGGTTTCATCGTGTTGTCACCACGTTAGGCAAGCGCCACGGCGGGTCAGTCGCGGGTAGCTCGCCGCTGCACACACGCGATGTACGCATCGCCATCGGGTGGGCGGCCTGCGCGCTGGCTTTCCCATAGCATCTCTCCCAGGCATTCCATGGCAGCGTGGTGGGCGTCGTGCAGCGAGTCGAGCCGCGCGGTCAACAACTCCACCGCCTGGCGGATGCCGCGGGGCTGGTCGATGCTGCACTGCTCGCTGATGGACAGGTGCATCGACAGGTGCAAAAAGGGGTTGGTCTGCGCCGGGGTTTCGTCGTAGTTGCGTGCCACGGCGGCATCCGTGTCTGACAGGTCGGCCAGGTACTCGGGGTGCTCGGCGATCCACAGGCTGGCCAGGGTCTCGATGGCTTCCATGGGGGCGCCGCTTTGGGTCTTGGCGTGTACCCCGCATAGAAAGCGGCGCACATCGGCTTGGGAGGGGCTGAACATGGGGCGAGAGCGTAGCACGCACCCTGTGCCTAACGTGCGCGCAAGGGCAGTCAGTTCAAGGTGGTTTGAGCGCGACTGCGACGCGTGCCTGCGGCGGCGTCCTACGCGGGTGTGTGTGCCGCGACCCTACATTTGCTGTGCGCAGAGACAAGGAGCCGGGTCCGCTTTGCCAAATCCTCAAATACCCGGTTTTGGGAGAAGTGTCATGAATGCAATGCGAATCGTCGGTGTGCTGTTGTTGGTGGTGGGTCTGGCCGGGTTTCTGACCGGTGGCTTCAGCTTTACCAAGGACACCACGCAAGCCAAACTGGGCCCTCTGGAGCTGACGGTGAAGGAAAAAGAATCGGTCAACATCCCGCAGTGGATGAGTCTGGGCGCCATGGTGCTGGGCGGCGTGGTGCTGGTACTGGGTTTTCGCAAAAACTGACCCATGGCGGGTTGTCCATTCGGATCACCCATGGTGGTGAGTGACCGCAGTTGCGGCTGGAGCTTCAGCACCGGTCGTTCGGTGCGGTGGGTGACCCTCTGGCTTTCCAGGGCGCTATAGCGGCCACCAACACTCTTGGTTCTTTTTCGCGGGAGGTTCGCTCCGGCCTATAAATTACATTCTTGAATGGGCGACGCGACTGCAGGTTGCGTTGCCCTCACTGCCGTGGCGCTGCGCCCCAGGAGCAATTTCTTCAAGCCCGCGGCGCCCCCATCATGCGAGAGATGGTGCGCGCGGCGCGCAGCAGCGCGGGCAGCAGCGTCTCCTGCATCACCGCCGCACTGGTGCGGTTGGCTTGGCCGCTGATGTTGAGTGCCGCCACCGTCTGCCCTGCGCGGTTGGTCAGCGGCGCGGCGATCGAGATCAGCCCTTCTTCCAGCTCCTGGTTTACCAGGCACCAGCCCTGTTCGCGCGCTTCATGGATGCGGTCGAGCAGGGCGTCCACGTCGGTGGTGGTGTGTTCGGTAAAGCGCTCCAGCGGCACGGGCGTGCAGCCGGGCTTGCAATTCGTCGTCGGGCAGGCCCGCCAGCAGCATCCGGCCCATCGACGTCCAGCACGCAGGCAGGCGCGAACCCACGCCCAGGTTGGTGCGCATGATCTTGTGGGTGGGCACACGCAGCACGTAGACGATGTCCAGGCCGTCGAGCACGGCGGCCGACGACGACTCGCGCACCTCCTCCACCAGATCCTCCATCACCGGTTCTGCCAGGTTCCAAATCGGCAGCGACGACAGGTACGCAAACCCCAGATCCAGGATGCGCGGGCTGAGGCGAAACAGCTTTCCGTCTGTCTCCACATAGCCCAGCGTCTGCAGCGTGAGCAGGATGCGGCGGGCACCGGCACGGGTCAGTCCCGTCTGCGCGGCGACTTCACTCAATGTCTGCTGCGGCGTGGCCGCGCTGAACGAGCGGATGACCTCCAGCCCGCGCGCGAACGACTGCACATAGCTGTCACTGGGCTTGGGGTCTTTGGTTTCTGCGGGTTGTGAATTCATACGTATGCGAACTATAATTCTTTAAGCGAACATTTGTTCTATAAGCGAACAAATTTCAAAGAGACAACAGAGCAAACCAAGAAAGCGTTGCAATGATCAACAAACTGGCGGACTCGGTGGCCCATGCCCTTCAAGGGGTGAAGGATGGTGCCACGGTGCTGATCGGCGGCTTCGGCACCGCCGGCATTCCGGGTGAGCTGATCGACGGGCTGATCGCACAGGGCGCCAAAGACCTGACGGTGGTCAACAACAACGCCGGCAACGCCGACCAGGGCCTGGCCGCACTGCTCAAGGCAGGCCGTGTGCGCAAGATCATCTGCAGCTTTCCGCGCCAGGTCGACAGCCACGTGTTTGACGACCTGTACCGCAGCGGCAAGCTCGAACTGGAACTCGTGCCCCAGGGCAACCTGGCCGAGCGCCTGCGCGCTGCGGGTGCGGGCATCGGCGCCTTCTTCTGCCCCACCGCCTACGGCACCGAGCTGGCCGCGGGCAAGGAAACGCGCGAGATCAACGGCAAGCACTACGTGCTGGAGTACCCCATCCACGGCGACGTGGCGCTGATCAAGGCCGAGCAGGGTGACCGCTGGGGCAACCTCACCTACCGCATGTCGGCGCGCAACTTTGGCCCGGTGATGGCCACGGCCGCCAAGACCACGATTGCCACCGTGCACGAGGTCGTGGAACTGGGCGCGCTGGACCCTGAAGCCATCGTCACCCCCGGCATCTACGTCACCCACATCGTCCAGATCGACCGCACCGCCACGCAGGCCGGTGGATTCAAGAAGTCAGCATGAAATTGGCCTCTAGCGCACAAGGAATAAGCGTGAGCAGCTATCAAAAACGCAGTAAAGACGAACTGGCAAAACGCGTGGCGCAAGACATCCACGACGGCGCCTACGTCAACCTGGGCATCGGCCAGCCCACCCTGGTGGCCAACCACATCCCGGCAGGCCTCGAGGTCATCCTGCAAAGCGAGAACGGCATCCTCGGCATGGGCCCGGCGCCCGCTGCGGGGCTGGAAGACTACGACCTCATCAACGCCGGCAAGCAGCCGGTCACGCTGCTGCCCGGCGGCGCCTACTTCCACCACGCCGACAGCTTCGCGATGATGCGCGGCGGCCACCTCGACATCTGCGTGCTGGGCGCGTTCCAGGTGTCGGCCACGGGCGACCTGGCCAACTGGAGCACCGGCGAGCCCGGTGCCATCCCCGCCGTGGGCGGCGCCATGGACCTGGCCATCGGCGCCAAGCAGACCTGGGTGATGATGGACTTGCTGACCAAGCAGGGCGCGCAGCAAGATCGTGGCGCACTGCAGCTACCCGCTCACCGGTGTCGCCTGCGTGAAGCGCATCTACACCGATCTGCGCCACACTCGCCTGCACGCCGCAGGGCCTGCAGCTCATCGACATGGTGGCTGGCCTGTCGCACGCCGAACTCGAGCAACTGGTGGGCCTGCCCATCGCGCGCAGCTGTCGATGACATTTCTTTCGTCATCACACCCCGCCCGTTCGGGCTGAGCCTGTCGAAGCCAGGGCACTGCGCGAGCAGCCCTTCGACAAGCTCAGGGCGAACGGTGGGGTGAGCCATCCCACTGAGTTGATAGAAACCGAGGAGACAAACCATGACCACCCCAAGCCTTCATCTGCGACGCCATCCGCACCCCCTTCGGCCGCTACGGCGGCGCGCTCTCCAGCGTGCGCACCGACGACCTCGGCGCCATCCCCCTGCAAGGCGCTGATGGCAGCGCAACCCGGGCGTGGACTGGGCCAGCAGTCACCGACGTGATCTACGGCTGCGCCAACCAGGCCGGTGAAGACAACCGCAACGTGGCCCACATGGCCAGCCTGCTGGCCGGCCTGCCGCATCGAGGTGCCCGGCGCCACCATCAACCGCCTGTGCGGCTCGGGCCTGGATGCCGTGGGCACCGCGGCGCGCGCCATCAAGGCGGGCGAGGCCGGCCTGATGATCGCCGGCGGCGTGGAAAGCATGAGCCGCGCGCCCTTCGTGATGCCCAAGGCCGAGACGCGCCTTCAGCCGCAACAACGCGGTGTACGACACCACCATCGGCTGGCGCTTCGTCAACAAGCTGATGAAGGAAAAGTACGGCGTGGACTCCATGCCCGAGACCGCCGAGAACGTGGCGACCGACTTCAAGATCGAGCGCGAGGCGCAGGACCGCATGGCCCTGGCCAGCCAGATCAAGGCCGTGGCCGCGCACAAGGCCGGCCACCTGGCGCGCGAAATCATGCCGGTGCACATCCCGCAGAAGAAGGGCGACGCGATCATCGTCGAGCCACGACGAACACCCGCGCGAGACCAGCCTGGAAGCGCTGGCCAAGCTCAAGGGCGTGGTGCGGCCCGACGGCACCGTGACCGCCGGCAACGCCAGCGGCGTGAACGACGGCGCCTGCGCGCTGCTGCTGGCCGATGAAGCCAGCGCCGCCAAAAACGGCCTCACGCCCCGCGCCCGCGTGGTCGGCATGGCCACGGCGGGCGTGGCGCCGCGCATCATGGGCATCGGCCCCGCGCCCGCCACGCAGAAGGTGCTGGCGCTGACCGGCCTGACCCTGGCCCAGCATGGATGTGATCGAACTCAACGAAGCCTTTGCCGCGCAAGGCCTGGCCGTGCTGCGCGCGCTGGGTCTGCAGGACGACGACGCGCGCGTCAACGCCTGGGGCGGCGCCATTGCGCTGGGCCACCCGCTGGGTGCCAGCGGCGCGCGCCTGGTCACCACCGCCGTCAACCGCCTGCACGACACGCTGGCCACTACGCGCTGTGCACCATGTGCATCGGCGTGGGGCAGGGCATCGCCATCATCCTGGAGCGCGTGTGACGCAGCAGATGGATAAAAACACCCCCGTCACGGTCGTCACCGGCGCCAGCAACGGCATTGGCAAAGCGATTGCCGAAGCGGTGCTGGCCCAGGGCCGCGCCGTGGTCAACCTCGACTACGCGCTGCCCAACTGGAGCCATCTTCAGCTCACGTCGTACCAAGCCGACCTGACGAATGAAGAGGCCACGCGCACGCTGGCTGCCGAGATCGCGGCCAACCATAACGTGACGGCACTGGTGAACAACGCAGGCGCCACGCGCCCCGGCACCATCGACACGGCCACCACCGCGCAGCTTGATGACGTGGTGGGCCTGCACCTGCGCGCGCCCATGCTGCTGGTGCAAGCCTTTTTGCCCACGCTGCGCGCCAGCGGGCAGGGCCGCATTGTCAACATGTCGTCGCGCGCCGCATTGGGCAAGGGCGAGCGCATCGTGTACTCGGCCACCAAGGCCGGAATGATTGGCATGACGCGCACGCTGGCCATGGAGCTGGGGCGTGACGGCATCACCGTCAACGCGATTGGCCCCGGGCCGATTGCCACCGAGCTGTTTCGCCAGAGCAACCCTGATGGCGCGCCGCAGACCGAGCGCATCCTCCAAAGCATTGCCGTGGGCCGTATGGGCACGGCCGAAGACGTGGCCCGTGCCGCGCTGTTTTTCCTCTCACCCGACAACGGTTTTGTAACCGGCCAGGTTCTGTACGTGTGCGGAGGCACCACGCTGGGAGTGGCGCCCGTCTAGCACCTGATTTGACGACTTCTTTCATCGCCCCCTGACCGGGGCACCCACCGATGTTCTCGCCCAGGCGTCCACGCCCGGTTGAGGCCATGGCACGGCCAGCGTATTGCTGCTGGCGCGCCACCGTGATTTTTTAACCACCATCCTGAAGGAGACAAGCCTTATGAACCCGATCAACACCCTTGCACGCCGCCGCTTTACCCTGGGCGCTATCGCCTCTGCCGCCGTGCTGGGTGCAGGCCTCGTCGCCAGCCCCGCTGCGCTGGCGCAGACCTTCCCCACCAAGCCCGTCACCATCGTCGTGCCCTTCGCAGCCGGTGGCACCACCGACATCCTGGCGCGCATCATCGGCCAGGCGTTGACCACCGAGCTGGGCCAATCGGTCATCGTCGACAACCGCGCTGGTGCGGGCGGCAACATCGGCGGCTCGCTGGCGGCCAAGGCTCCGGCGGACGGCTACACCCTGTTCATGGGCACGGTGGGCACGCACGCCATCAATGCCAGCCTGTACAAAAAGATGCCGTTTGACCCGGTCAAGGACTTTGCGCCACTCACCCGTGTGGCCAACGTGCCCAACCTGCTGGTCGCCAACCCCGCCCAGCCGTTCAAGACGGTGCCCGAGCTGATTGCCTACGCCAAGGCCAACCCCGGCAAACTCAACTTCGGTTCGGCGGGCAATGGCAGTTCCATCCACCTGTCGGGCGAGTTGTTCAAGAGCCTGGCCAAGGTGGACATGGTGCACGTGCCCTACAAGGGCAGCGCTCCGGCCGTGACCGACCTGCTGGGCAACCAGATCGGCATCATGTTCGACAACATGCCCTCGGCCATCCAGCATGTGCGCAGCGGCAAGCTGGTGCCCATTGCCGTGACCACGGCCAAGCGCTCGCCCGAGCTGCCCGATGTGCCGACCATTGCCGAAGCCGGTGTGGCGGGCTACGAGGCCACGTCGTGGTTTGGAATGTTCGCCCCCGCTGGCACACCTGCGCCAGTGTTGGCCAAGCTGAACACCGCGCTGGTCAAGGTGCTGAACCAGGCCGATGTGAAGAAGAAGATCAACGATCAAGGCGCCGAAGCCACGAGCGAAACACCCGCGCAGTTTGCCGCCTTCATCCAGGCTGAAAGCGTGAAGTGGGGCAAGGTCGTGAAGGAGTCGGGTGCCAGCCTCGACTGATGGAGTCAGGCGGCATTGATGCTTCAAAAATAATAGCTGCTGGCGCTTTATGGATAAGCGCTAGCGGCCATTTTTGCCTGAAATCTATGCAGTTGCTAGCCAGAGAGCTTGCGCACCTTGCACGCCGCCGTCACCATGCGCTGTGACCACTGGCTGGACATGTCCTTGAACAGCACTTCGGCCTCGCCTTCCTTGTACTGCTCCGTAGCGATCACCTCGCCCGCCCAGGTGGGCTGCGCGTAGTACGACAGCTGCAGATACCAGGCCCGCTGTGTCGGGCAGTCCACCACCACTTTGGCATAGTAAGAACGGTATTTTTGCCCCCGGAATGACGTGCGTTGCTGATCGCGCGACACCCTCAGGTCCAGCAGCACCCGCTGGTCGATACCAATGGGCTCGGGCAGGATCTCGATCAGGTTCTTGCTGGTGTCCTGCCGGTCGCCCGTCAGAGTGAACCAGGTGTCGTTCGGCACCCGCTGGCCGCCTGCCGCGGCGGCAACACAAATAACAACGGCACAGAGCATAAGAACTTTCGGCGTCTATTTATTCGTGGGCGGGACCGGCAAACGGAGCGCAGGCCGGTGTTGATGGGGTTGGTGGCTTAGGGAGCGCAATGTGCCCCCTTCGCGATTGAAAATCATTATCCCTGAGCCGCGGTGTTTTTTTCTTGGACTGCATTTCACGCAGGAACTCAAGCGCGGACCCCTACGGCCAGCTGCGGTTGGCATCGTTGGGCTCGATCAGGTCCCAGGCGTTGCCATACAGGTCCTGGAACACCGCCACCATGCCGTGCGGTTGTGCCTGTGGCTCGCGCACAAACACGACGCCCTGCGCCTTGAACCGCTGGTAGTCCCGCGCCAGGTTGTCGGTGAAGAGAAACAGAAATACGCGCCCGCCCGTCTGGTCGCCGACGTGTGCCGCCTGTTCAGGCGTGCTGGCGCGGGCCAGCAGCAGGTGAGCGCCTGCCGATGCGCCTTTGGCAGCGGGGCGAATCACCACCCAGCGCTTGTCCTGCTCTGGGATGTAGGTGTCTTCCACCACGCTGAATCCCAGCCTGCCGACGAAGAAGTCCAGCGCCTCGTCGTACTCGCGCACAACCAGGGCAACCAGTCCGAGGGATCGGGAGGCAGCGGTCATGGGGATGTGCTGAGGTGGATGCTGTTCATTCCACCGCGTCGCTCGGGGCCACGGGTCCAATCTTGAACACACCGCTCACGCGTGCACAGGGCACGCCGTCGGCCGTCACCAGCCCTTGCGCAAACACCAGCGACCGGGTGATGCGCAGCGGCTGTGCCTCGCCCTCCACCCACGCGCCCAGGGTGGCGGGCGCCAGGTAGTCGATCTGCAGGCTGATGGTGGGCAGAAAGCGGTCGGCCACCTGGTCGCTTTTGCGGTGCACCGACAAGGGCATCAGCATGTCGCAGAACGTGGCCATCATGCCGCCGTGCAGGTTGCCCATGGGGTTGGTGTGGCGCCGCTCCACCCGAAAGCCGAACTTCACCACATCGCCCTGGTGCAGCACATACAGCGGGCCGTTGTGCTGGATGTAGGGGCCGCCTGCCTCCAGCGGCACAAAGCCTGCGGGGATGTCGGTGGTGGCGTTGTTGGCGGCGTTCATCAGCGGGCTTCCTTTTCAATGTCGTGGGCAAAACTGGCGTCCTGAAGGCTGCTGCGGGTGGTGTCGCCCTCCAGCCAGCCGCTGTACACCGTGCGAAAGTCGGCCACGATCTGCGCCAGGGGCAGGTCGTCAAACGTGCCGCGCTGGTGCACGTACTCCATGTGTCGCTGGCCGCTCTTGTCGAACGGGTGGTAGATGGAATCGCTTGCACCATCAAACTCCAGCGGCAGCAGCCCGAAGCGCTCGCACAGCTCGATGTTGAATGCGGGCGTGGCCTTGCGCCATTGGCCGTCCAGCCAGATGTCGGTGTAGCCATGCCAGATGAAGAGGTCGGTCTTCATGGTCTCGCGCATGCGCTCGGTGCTGAGGTGGTTTTTCACATCCGCAAACCCCATGCGCGCCGGGATGCCCGCCGCGCGGCAGGCGGCCGTCAGCAGCGCGGCCTTGGGCACGCACCAGCCGTATCCATTGGCCAGCACGGTGCTGGCCGTCATGCCGTGGGGCGAGAGGTCGATGCGGTACGGGTCGTAGCGAAAGCCATCGCGCACGGCCAGGTACAGGGCCACGGCGCGCTCGCGGTCGGTGGTGCCTTGCGCGTGTTCGGTGGCAAAGGCGCGCACGCTGGGCGCGTCGCTGTCGATGAGCGCGGTGGGTGCCAGTGTGGCGGGGTGGGGTGGATCTGCTGTCATGTCGTGGTGTCTCTGGCGGTCGGGCGTCGGCCCAGTGTGCAGGCGTAAGGCACACGATGCTGTCACAGGTGCGCCAGCGTTGCAGCGCACCAGCCTCGCGCCAGGGCCGCAGGTTACACCCGCCATGCAGGCAGCTGCCAGTTGCGCCACAGCGCCAGCCCGCGCAGCCCGGCGGTCAGCAGCACACACGCCACCAGCGGCGCCCAGTCGGGCGCCTGCAGCTGGCGCAGCGCCACGTCAGCCCAGCCCCCGGCAAACGCGCACAGCGCATAGGGCCGGTGGTCGCTGAAGGCCTGGGGCACCTCGTTGCACAACACGTCGCGCAGCACGCCGCCAAAGACGCCGGTGGTCACGCCCATCATCACGCTGATGATCGGCGGCATGCCGATGGCGGTGGAGATGTCGACACCCACTGCGGCGAAGAGGCCGAGGCCAATGGCGTCGGGCAGCAGCATGGCGCGCTCGGTGGGCTGAAAGTGGCGCTGGCGCATGAACAGCATGGCGGCAATGCACAGCGCCAAAATGCCCCAGACGAATTCGGTGTGCCGTATCCAGAAAAACGGGCGCTGGTCCAGCAGCAGGTCGCGCAGCGTGCCCCCGCCCAACGCCGCCACAAACGCCACCACACACACGCCCACCGCATCCAGCCGCTTGCGCGCCGCCGCGATCACGCCGGACAGCGCAAACGCGATGGTGGCGGCCACCTCCAGAGTGAGGCGCAGGGTGTGAATCCAGGGGGCGGTGGTGAGTGCATCCATGCGCGCGATTGTGCCGTGGCACAACGCAGTGTTGTGAACAGTGAGGACTACAAAAACTATAGCTACTAGCGCTTTATGGATAAGCGCTAGAGGCTGTTTTGACTATAAATTTTGCTAGCGGGGCGTATCGTCAATGCGTCCCGCCCAGTCGCAGCATTTGCACCCCCAGCACCAGCGCGCAGATGCCGCCCCCCACCCACCCCAGGCGCGGTGCCCAGCGCAGGCTGGCCTCTGGCCACTGGTTCATCGCCAGCACCAGCAGCCAGCCCAGCACCATCCACGCGGCCAGCACCAGCGCGATGCCTGCGGCCCACCCCGCGGCCACGGTGGCAGCCGCTGTTTGCAGCAGCAGCGTGGGCAGCACCACGGCCCCTACGCGCTGCGGAGATGCAGGGGTGGAGGTGGCTGCGTCGCCCCATGCGCGGGTGGGCACAGCCTGCGCCCACTGGGTCAGCGCCAGCAAAGACGACAGTGCGGAGGCGACGCACAACAGGTCGTTCATGCAGCCTCCCGCTGGTGGTTGGCGTGGGCGGACGGGGCCGACCGCAGCCCGCGTCGCACGCGGTCAAACACCGGGCCGCTGCAGGCCGCCACGGTGCACAGGGCGGCGGCCACCGCCCATTGCAGCAGGCCCGCCTTGGCGGCCAGGCCACCAAAGCCCATCGCCGCCAACACCCACAACAGCACCGCCGTGCGGGGCGCCCATGCGCGCAGCGTGGCCGCGGGCAGTGCCACAAAAAACGCGAGCAGCAGGCCCAGCATGCCGGACGAGCGCGCAGGCTCGGTGGCCACGATGTGGGCGAGCCGAAACGATTCGACCGCCAGCAGGCCGGTCAGCCAAAACGGCAGGTGCGCCACCCCGATGACACGGCCCCACCCGCGTGGCTGCCACCGGCGGCGCGCCGCCGCGGGGTGCGCTGCGGGCCCCGGTGTGGCCACGGCCGCCTGCCGATGCGCTTTGCGCCGGGGCGCCTGCACCCGCTGCGGCCCGATGAAGGCCGCCATGCCCGCGCAAGCCAGCCCCAGGGCGGCCAGGCTGATCAGCATGGCAGGCGCTTGCGCAGCGCCCAACACCAGCCCAACGACGCCCGCCACGGCCAGCAGTGCGCCCGCGCCACCCAGCGACACGCGCCACAGTGCCACCGTGCGCAGCGCCCACGTGGCCAGGGCCGACATCAGCAGCCACACGCCAATGAGCGCCCACACGGTCCACACCGGGCGCTGTGCCAGCGATGGCAGCCATGCCGGCCCCCACAGGTGCACGAAAACCGCCACGCTGAGTGCGGCGGGCGTGGTGGCGTGCAGGGCCAGAAAGAAGCGTTGCATGGTGGGAAGCCGATGGAAAACGGGAAGGCAGAGAAGAAGTCTCGGGAGCGAAGCGGCGCTTAACCCGCTGTTGCAACGCCGCTGGCCGAAGCGCCCTGCGCGGCCTCTGCCTCACGCCGCCGCTGCTGGCGCGCGTCCAGCCAGATCAAGGTGCCCGAGATCGACAAAAACGCAGGCGTCATGCCCAGAAAGAAATACAGCCACTTCAGTGCCAGCCCGCCAAAGTCGCCAAAGTGCAGCGGCTCCATGAGCCCGTTGACCAGCGACCAGAAGCCTGCCGTGCGCGGGTCGTGCACCTTTTTGGGTACGCCGTTGGTGGCGTTGATGTCCACCCGCGCCGTGCTGGCCAGGTGGCCGCTAAGGTTGCCCGTAAAGCCCGCCTCGGCCGTGCGTGGTGCCCCAGCGGCGCAGCGAGACATAGCGCGCCTCCAGGCCCGGCACGGCCTGCTGCGCGCTGGCGTAGAGCGCGTCGAGCGATTGCATGGGCACTGGCTCGGTGGCCTCATTGGCGGCCACGCTATCGGCCTTTCGCGCTGGCTTGGCGGCTGCGGCGCGCAGCGCTGGTTGTCACGTACTTGTAGCCCTGTTCAAACAGCGGCGCCAGGCCCATCCAGGCGCCCGTGGCCGCAATCAGGATGTGAAACCCCAGCCCCCAGATGCCCGCGGACTTGTGCAGGTCCGACATCACCACCCGAAAGCTGCGGCCCCAGCGCTGGGTGAACAGCTCAGCCAAAATCTTGCGGTGGATGACGATGCCCGTGGCGATCAGCACCAGCATCGCCGCGCCCAGAAACCCCACGATCCACCGCGGCCCGAAGAACAAAAACACATGCAGCATGCGCAGGTACTGGCCGAGCTGGCTGTCCACCGGGCCCACCACGGTGCCCGTGTCAGAGCGCATGGCGACCTTGGTGCGCGTGCTGGCGGGTGCGCCCCGCTCGCGCACAAAAGCGAAGTAGCTCGGGTTCACCGTATCGGGCAGCGCGATGGTCTCCACCGTGGCGCCGGGGTAGCGCGTTTGCAGTTGCACCATCACCGCATCCAGCGATGCCGGCTTTTCGGAGCGGGGCAGTTTCGCCAGCGACGGGTTGGCCCACAGGTCGATCTCGTGCTTGAACACCACCACGGCGCCCGAAAAGCACACGATGAACATCAACAGCCCCGTGACGATGCCCGCCCAGGAGTGCAGGGTAAAGAGGCGATTCAAGGTGCGCTGGCTGGTCATGGTGGTGCGGCAGTGGTGGCTTTGGCGCTGGCGCGTTTCCCAACCGTTCGGGCTGAGCTTGTCGAAGCCAGGGTACGGCTTGGGAGGCAGCCCTTCGACAAGCTCAGGGCGAACGGTGGTGGTGCAGCGTCAGGGGTCAACACGATGGTTAGAAGAAGTACGTCACGCCCAGGTTGAAGCTGCGCGGCAACGCGGGCGACACCACGTTGGCGTTGATGGCGCCGTCGTAATACGCCTTGTTGAACACGTTCTTCACCCCGGCGGTCACGCGGTAGTTCTCACCCACATAGCTGACGGACGCATCGGCCACAAAGTACGACGGCAGCGTGAAGGGGTACGAGCCGATCTGCTCGCTCACATACCGCCCGCCCAGGCCCAGCGTCACGCGCTGGTATTGCGGCAGCTTGTAGGTGGCCCAGGCCGTGAGCGTGTGGCGCGGCGTGAGGTTGAGCGGCAGGCCCACGATGGCGGCGTTGTTGTCGCGCGTGACCTTGGTCTGCGTGTAGGTGTAGGCGCTGGTCAGCTTCCAGCCGTTCTTCAGGTCGGCACCCAGTTCCAGCTCCAGCCCGCGCGCGCGCTGCTCGCCGGTCTGCACGCTGAAGCCCGTGTTCACCAGGTCGGCAGTGGTCACGTTCTGGCGCACCAGGTCAAAGACCGCGAGCGCGCCGGTGATCTGGCCGCCCGGGCGCCTCGTACTTCACGCCGGCCTCCCACTGCTTGCCGGTCTCGGGCACAAACGGCGCGCCCGCAAACGTCCAGGCCCGAGGTGGGCAAGAAGGACTCGCCGTAGCTGCCATACGCCGCCCAGCCGGGCTTGAACTCATACACCAGCCCGGCGGACAGCGTGGTGGCGCTGTCCTTTTGCTGCGTCTGCGTGCTGGTCACGCGGTTGTTGATGTCGTTGGTGGACCAGTCGCGGCGCAGGCCCACCAGGGCCGTCCAGCCCTGGCCGAACTTGATCTGGTCCTGCGCATACAGGCCCGCCACCGTCAGCTTGGCGGGCGCGTCGCTGGTCAGCGCCGCCGGGCAGGTGGCCTGCATGCCGTAGACGGGCGCAAACAAGTCCAGCGCGCCGATGCGGCAGGTGCGGCTGGCCAGCAGGCTGTGGCCGCTGCGCACATCCAGGCCCGTGACCAACTGGTGCTTTGACGCCCAGCGCCTCAAAGCGCGACAGCAGCGAGGTGTCGGTGGCCAGCAGGTCGTAGTCCATGTACTGGCGCGACGCACTGCGGTTTTGCAGCCGCTGGTCGGCCTGCAGCGCCTGGTTGGAGACGAAATTGCCCGTGCCCTTCTCGGTCTCGTAGCGCACGTTCTGGCGGAAGGTCATGGCATCGCGACAGCCTGTGCTCCAGCGCGTAGCCCACCGTGGTGCTCTCCACGTCATACACGCCAAAGGCCGGGTCGCCCGTGAACATCGTGACGGGCAGCGTGCCGTTGCGGTTGGGCAGCAGCGTGCCGTAGGGCGTGATGCCCTGCTGGCGCAGCCATTCGCTCTGGCTGTACGTGGCAAACAGCACCAGGTCGGTCTGCGCGCCCAGGTCGATGGAAAGCGACGGCGCAAACCAGCGGTCCTTGCGGTAGACAAACTGGGTCGGGATCGTCCGCATCCGACACCTGCGCATTGATGCGCAGCGCCGTCTTGCCCGATTCGGACAGCGGCCGGTTGATGTCGGCCTGCAGCGTGCGCTGGCCGAAGCTGCCCACCTCCACACCCACTTCGTTGATCGCATCCTTCTTGGGCCGCTTGCTCACCGCGTTGACGATGCCGCCGGGCTGCACCTGGCCGTACAGCACCGAGGCCGAGCCCTTGAGCACCTCAAAGCGCTCATAGCCATAGGGCTGCAGCTTGGCCCACATGCCCGGGCTCTGCACCAGGCCATCGACCAGGATGGATTCGGTGGAGCGAAAGCCGCGGATGTTGATGTCGTCAAACCCCCGGCGCCCAAAGTTGACCGGGCTCACGCCCGCCACGGTCTGCAGCGCCTGCTGCACATTGGTGATCTGCCGCGACTCCATCTGCTCGCGCGTGACCACGCTGACCGACTGCGGGGTTTCCAGCCGCCGCATGGGCGCCTTGCTGGCGGTTTGCGCCTCCACGGGCGCAAAGCCCATGTCTTTTTCGGTGCTGGCGTTGATGCGGACTTCCTGCAGCTGGGGGGCCGGTGGCACCGCCGGGTCAGCTGCCGGTGCGCTGGCCTGCTGGGCGATGGCGGCTTGGCGCGAGGCACAGGGCCAGCGGGGTCAGGGCGAAGAGGGAGGCCCTTCGGGCCGGTGATGCGCAAAGGTGGGAGGGCAGCGAGCAATGCGCCGCACGCAAAGGCAGAGAAGACATGAGGGTCCCGATAAAAGTGAGCAGGCAACAGACGCAGGGGGCGCTGGCTCACGTGGCTTTTCGGGACGTTGGCTGGCTGAATATCGCTATTTTAATGCGAATGATTATCGTTTTACTGAGGAGCCGTGCCTGCATGCCTTGTTTCACTGGCCGTTTGTGCACCGTAGGGCGTATCCTCCCGCCGATGGGTGTTCGGCGCGACTGCGGGCCAACGTTGATAAGCGGCGTTGCCTCGTCATCCGGGCTTAGGAGCCTGTCGGACTTGGAAATCGTCGGCAAAAACTGTCCTCGCTGGGGCCAATTTTCGCTATCGACGCTCCAAGTCCGACAGGCTCCTAAACTCCCTGCCACCCGCCCAGCATCAAAAAGGATTCGACCATGCGTTCGTTCATCGTGATTGCCCTAGCCGCGTCGCTACTCACTGCATGCGCCTCACCTGTCTTCGACGCAGGCCGAAGCGAAACCGTGCTGCCTTTGAGCCGGGCGTGGGTGGATGGCCGCATCGTCGAGTACGTCACCACCGATATTTCGGACCTGGCAATGGCCCGAATGATGGGGGCCAATCACGTCCCTGGCCTGTCTGCGGCAGCCAAAATGCCGCCGGGGTCCTCGCTCGTTGCGCGTGTCTACAAGTTTCCCAACGAGGAGCAGATCAGCATCTTTCAGTCGGCTCCCGTGCCTGCGGGGGCTGAGAACCGGGACCAGAGTTACAGCCCGCTGTGGCGTGTCGTGATGGTGCGGTGGCTTGATCAGGCGGTCCGGCGCGAACTGAAGTCCGAGGAACAACTGCTGGCGGCCGAGGAAAGGAAGGAGGTCGTCTTGGAAGTGACGGACATCGTCGTCAATTGCCCCGTCACGCGCGGCGCCGCAGGGGAAGCTTTGAAGGGCGTGCGGTGAAGCGTCACCTTATGGACCAGCGCTCGGCGCTTGCCCATCAGATAGCTATCAAAAAGAGAGCTATTTACGCTTGATGAATAAGCGCTAGAGCCAATTTTGATCTGAATTCTGGACGTGGGCAGGCGCATCAGCGCTGCACTCTCCTGCCGCTTCTTGTCCATCTGCTCGGCGAACTGGTTGCGCTCCTCGCGCGCTACGGCGATGAATTTTGGCGCGGTCCGTGTAGTGCTGGTATGGGTGGTCGGCCAGTGCAATGTTGTGCGTGCGCAAGCGCTGGGTGATGGCCGTGGCTTCTGCGGCTTGCCAGCCCATCAGCTCCAGACAAAGCACTGGCGGCCACCTTTATTCATAGCGTGGCAACAAAGCGGGGGGCGTTGTTAAGATGCTCGCCCTTCTCAGTACACAGGCACGGTGACCCATGGATTTGCAGACTTGGCTGGCTTTTTTCGCGGCGTCGTGCCTGATTGCGGTGTCGCCAGGCTCGGGGGCGGTGTTGTCGATGAGCCATGGGTTGTCGTTTGGCGTGCGCAAGACGGGGGCCACCATCTTTGGCCTGCAACTGGGCCTGTTGCTGATTTTGCTGATCGCCGGTGCGGGTGTAGGCTCGCTGCTACTGGCGTCCGAGGTAGCGTTCAGTGTGGTGAAGGTGCTGGGCGCCTGCTACCTGATCTACGTAGGCTTTGCGCAGTGGCGTGCCGGAGATAAATCTCCCGTGCAGGGCGATAACGCGGAGTCGGCGGGCACCTGGCAAAAGCGCTGCCTCACGGGCTTCCTCACCAACGCCACCAACCCCAAAGGCATCATCTTCATGGTGGCCGTGTTGCCCCAGTTCATGACCGACACCCGCCCGCTGTGGACACAACTGCTGGTGATGGCCGCCACCACGGTGGCGGTGGACGTGGTGGTGATGCACGGCTACGCTGCGGGGGCGAGCGCGCTGCGCCGCCTGATGCGCAGTGCGCGTGCGGTGCGTGCACAGAACCGCGTGTTTGGCGGTTTGCTGATGGCTGTGGGTGCGGGGCTGTTTTTCGTCAAGCGCGGCGGGCAGCACGCTTGAGGTCGCCGTAGTGCATTTGGTGATGCTTTTAATTTGATAGCTGCTAGCGCTTGATGGATAAGCGCTAGAGGCCAATTTGGCTTGTATTTTCAGGGATCTGCACATTCCAAGGAGCTCGTCATGCCAGTTGTTGTGGTCGCCAATCCGAAAGGCGGCGTGGGCAAGTCCACGCTGTCCACCAACATTGCGGGGTACTACGCCAGCCAGGGGCACCCCGTGATCCTGGGCGACACCGACCGGCAGGAGTCCGCCCGGCTCTGGCTGGGCCTGCGCCCACCGGCTGCGCGCGTCATCGGCGCCTGGGACGGCATCAGCGCCGACGTGATCAGCCGCCCGCCCAAGGGCACCACGCATGCGGTGCTGGACACGCCCGCCGGGCTGCACGGCTGGCGCCTGAACGATGTGCTCAAGCTGGCCGACAAGATCATCGTGCCGCTGCAGCCCAGCGTGTTCGACATCTTTGCCACGCGCAGTTTTCTGGACCAGCTGGCCGAACACCGCCGCGCCGAAGGGGTGCAGATCGGCATCGTCGGAATGCGTGTGGACGCGCGCACCAAGGCGGCCGAGCAGCTGCACCACTTTGTCGACAGCCTGGGGTTTCCGGTGCTGGGCTATCTGCGCGATACGCAGAATTACATCCACCTGGCCGCACATGGCCTGACGCTGTTTGACGTGGCGCCCGGCCGCGTGGCCCGCGACCTGGAGCAGTGGCAAGGGATTGGGACGTGGCTCGATGCATGACGAACAGAAAAGGATGATGTGAAGGAATCCGTGACGCTGCAGAACCCAAGGGAAAACACCTGTCACCCGGCAGACAAGGCGCGCAAAGTTGCGGGGCTACATTGCGACGATGAAAATCTTCCGCTCTTATTCCGAAGTCAGCGCCTGTGTGGGTCAGGAGGTCGCTGTGACCGACTGGATCACCATCACGCAGGAACAGGTCAATATGTTTGCCCAGGCCACGGGCGACCACCAGTGGATCCATGTGGACCCCGAGCGGGCCAAGGCCGGGCCGTTTGGCGCGCCGATTGCGCATGGGTTTCTCACGCTGTCGCTGATTCCCCGCTTCTTCGAGACAGGCCTGACCATCGAAGGTGCGCGCATGGGTGTGAACTACGGCCTGAACAAGGTGCGCTTCACGGCGCCGGTGCCGGTGGGCAGCCGCTTGCGTGCACGCCTCACGCTGCAAGCCGCAGAGCCTGTGGCGCCCGATGGCATGCAGATGACCTGGCTGGTGACGGTGGAGCGCGAGGGCAGCGACAAGCCCGTGTGCGTAGCCGAATCGTTGTCCCGAAATTTCGGCGCGCCAGCCTGAATCTGGCTGCCGCCGGGCAGGAGGTCTGATCGATGGACCGCCTGCAAGCCATGAAGGTTTTTGAGCGCGTGGTGGAAGAGGGCGGCTTTGCCGCTGCTGCCCGCGCCATGGACATGTCACCCCCCGTGGTCACCCGCATGGTGGCCGAGCTGGAGCAGCACCTGGGTACGCGGCTGCTGCAACGCACCACGCGCAAGCTGGCGTTGACGGACGCGGGCGATGCCTATTTACAGCGCGTGCGTGCCATCCTGCATGAGATTGACGATGCCGAGTCGGCTGCCGCGGCCAGCACGCGCGACCTGCGCGGCACGATCCGCATCGTGGCGGCGCCGGTGCTGGCCACCAATTTCCTGGCGCCCATGGTGTCCGTCTGGCATGCACGGCACCCCAAGGTGATGCTGGACGTGAGCCTGGATGCCTACGCTTCAAGCCGTGTGGACGAGTTTGACGTCACCCTCATGGTTGCGGGTGAAGACTTTGATGCCAACATCGTGGCCCGCCCGTTGTTGCATGGAGAAGCGATCGTGGTGGCGGCACCCGGCTACCTGGAGCAAAGGGGCATTCCGCGCGAGCCGCAGGACTTGGCCAAGCACGACCATCTGCGCGACTCCAGTGCCCCTGTGCGTGCGATGACGGGCTCCGGGCGTAAGTTGTGCCTGAAGTCACTGTTGGTGGGTGTGAACGACGAAGAGGTGGAGGCTCCCGCAGTGCTTCAGTCCGTCAGCACCGAAGTTTTAATGCGTGCGGCCATCGATGGCATGGGAGTGTTGGTGACGTCGCGCCTGCTGGCCGAAGACCACCTTGCGCACGGCGAACTGGTCCATATCCTGCCCAGCTGGATGTTTTCTCGTTACACGATTTATGCCGCTTTGCCGTCCGGCCGCATGCTGCCGGCACGCACCAAAGTGTTTTTGGACTTCTTGACCGAGCATGCCCCGCTGGCGCTTGCGGAGCAAAGGGCGCAGGTCAGTTGAGCTGCGCGAACCCGCTGATGATGGTGCCTTCGGGTTCCACCATCACTTCTCCATCGGGCATGGCAAAACTGTTCTGGCGCCACGCCTCAAACACGGTCACCGCGACTGCATTGGATAAATTCAGGCTGCGCTGACCTGCCACCATGGGCAGCCGCAGGCGCTGTGCGGGCGGGAAACTGTCCCGCAGCTCGGGCGGCAATCCGCGTGTCTCTGCACCAAACACCATCCAGTCGCCCGGCAAAAAGCACGTGGAATGCACCGGCTGCGAGCCGTGGGTGGTCATGGCGAACATGCGGGCGGGGTCGGGTTGGGCATCCCGCAAAAAAGCAGTCCAGCCAGAGTGGCGCTGAACCTGGGCGTACTCGTGGTAATCCAGCCCTGCGCGGCGCATCTGCCGGTCTTCCATCGAAAATCCCAGGGGTTCAATGAGGTGCAAGGTACAACCCGTGTTGGCCGCCAGACGAATCACATTGCCTGTGTTCGGGGGAATCTCGGGTTCGACGAGGACGATATGGAACATGGCGCTATTGTCATCGCCTGAACTGTGAGATCAGCAACCGCTCGTAAACAAAAGTATCCCGCTCAGGCAGGCGAGAGCGGCGCAAAAAACGCCGCACGGCGGTATGTCGGGGCTGTTAATCCAGCCCGGTGCGCGCCAGCACGATGGCTGTGATGTGTGTCACCCCGGCTTGCCGCAGCGGCTGCGCGGCCGCCTCTAACGTGGCGCCTGTGGTCATCACATCATCTATCAGCACCACCCGTTGGCCCTGCAGCGCTGCCGCATGCAGGGGCTCCAGCGCAAATGCCCCGCGCAGGTTGCGCAGGCGCTGCGCACGGGGTAGGGCGCTTTGGGCTTCGGTGGCGTGCAGGCGCAGCAAGGTGTGCAATTGCGTCTTGGAGGCCGAAAGCCGTTGCGCGAGCAACGCGGACTGGTTGAACCCGCGTGTGCGCAGGCGCTCGGTAGACAGTGGCACGGGCAATACGACGTCCGCGGCTTCCAGGGCGGGCTCCACCCACGGGGTGCTGCGCAGCATTGTGGCCAGCGCATCGGCCCAGCCAGGGTCGCCCCGGAATTTGAACTGGGCCAGCGCGTCGGCCCAGGGGTAGGCGTAGTCCACCGCAGCCAGGCATGCGTCCAGAGCGGGCGGATGGCGCAGGCAGGCACCACACACAGCAATCCCCGCGGGAACACGCAAAGCACAGCGCTCGCACCGGGTGGCGGGCTGCGCAAACCGGGCCACGCAGGCATTGCACACCCGCTGCGCGGGCCACGCATGGCAGACGTCACACTGGCTGGGCACGCGCGAGACGAGGGCGTGGAGCTGGCGCGAAATCCTTGGCAAAGCCTTGAAAAGCATGAGTCAATATACTCGCGCGTTCTCCTCGATTTCCATGTCTTCAGAGCGTCCCCCCACCATTGATCCCATTGCCGCCGCTCGCTGGCATGCCGGCGCTCCCGCGCTCTCCCCTTGGCTACACGAAGAGGTGGCACGCCGCATGGAAGACCGCCTGCAGTGGATTCGCGAGGCCCCAGAGGCCTGGTGCCACTGGGACATGGTGCGGGGTGGTCAGCAGGCGCACGCGCTGGTGAGCACTCGTTACCCGAAGTCACGCAGTCAGATCTACGAATCTGCCGCCCATTGCGAAGCCGTTGCAAAACAGGCGCTGGCCAAGCCTTGGTGGAGCCCGGCCCGCTGGAGCGGCACCAGTCCCCAGTTTGGCCTGCCGGCGGATGCCAGTGTGCAGATGCTGTGGGCCAACATGGCGCTGCACACCGCAGCCGACCCGCAGGCCCTGATCACCCAGTGGCACCGTGCGTTGGGGGTGAACGGGTATCTGATGTTTTCGTGCCTGGGCCCCGACACACTTCGGGAGCTGCATGGGGTGTACGCTGCATTGGGGTGGCCACCAGCAGGGCATGCCTTTACCGACATGCATGACTGGGGGGACATGCTGGTGCACGCTGGTTTTGCCGAACCGGTGATGGACATGGAGCGCATTACGCTCACTTTTGCCACGCCTGAGCGGCTGGTACAGGAGTTGCGCGAGCTGGGCTGCAATCTGCACCCTGATCGCTTTCCCGCATTGCGCGGACGACGCTGGCGCGAGACGATCTATCAGGTGTTGTCGGACCGGCTGGCGGGCCCTGAGAATGCAGGTCAGTTGGCACTGACTTTCGAGATCATTTATGGTCATGCGTTCAAGCCCGCGCCGCGCGTGCGGGTGAGTTCGAGCAGTGCGGTGTCGCTGCAGGACATGCGCGCCCTGTTGCGCCAAGGTGGCAAGGAGCGCTAGGCTGTAACGGCGTGTCAATGACATGGAACAAGGCACGCTACAATTCAAGGTTATTGAGATTTCGGGCATCTTCCCGCGCAACTTTGCAGGCTGTGCCTGTCACGCCAAGCGCATGACACACAGTGCAGCCAGCAGTCTTGTGAGCACTTCTGGTGACGGGCTTGGTTTTTCGTTTTGCCACGGTGTCGGGTCAACGCATTGACTGGCGTCTCATCCGCAATTGTTCGGTCACTCCGGCGCAATTGGGGTGGATGTATTTGTCGCTGTGCGTGGTCTCGTTAGGTATCGCGACATTCTTCTGGATGCTCGGTGCCCGTCTGGTCATGCCATTTGCGTGCCTGGAAATTGTGGCGGTAGGAATTGCATTCGCCATGTACGGTCGCCATGCGGCGGATGGCGAAAGGATTTCATTGCAGGGCTCGCGCCTTGTGGTGGAGCTGGAGACAGCAGGCAAGCTGGAGCGCGCCGAGTTTGACCGGAGCCGGGTTCGAGTGGAACCCAAGACCGGAGACCGTTCGCTGATCACGTTGTCTGCGCAGGGCCGCTCGGTAGAAGTGGGGCGCTATGTGCGCCCCGAACTTCGACCGGCCTTGGCATCGGAGATCCGCATGGCCTTGCGCGCAGTCTGACCCCACGCAGACGCGCGAAAGGGATTGGTTAAATTGAGGCTTAGAAGTAAGTGAGAACTATGAAGAGCATTTCCAACAAGCTGGCTTCTCTGCTGCTGACTGCCGGTGCATGGGTGGGCTCCGTTGCCCATGCCGTTCAGGACCTGCCTGGAGGTCCCGCAGTCAACCAGCTGAACCTGCATCCGCCGGTGACCAAAATCGCTGAAGAGCAGCATTTTCTGCACTGGATGATGCTGGTCATCTGCACGGTGATCTTTGTTGCAGTGTTCTCGGTGATGTTCTATTCCATCTGGAAACATCGCCGCTCGAAGGGTGCCAAATCTGCCAACTTCCATGAGTCCGTCACCGTGGAAGTGGTATGGACCATCGTCCCGTTCATCATCGTGATCCTGATGGCATTGCCTGCCACCAAGGTGCTGGTGGCTCAGAAGGACACCACCAATGCGGATGTGACGATCAAAACCACCGGTTACCAGTGGAAGTGGGGCTACGACTACATCACGGGTGAAGGCGAAGGCATCGGCTTCATCTCCACTTTGGACAGCAGCCACCGTGTCATGTCGGACAGCGGCAATGTCAAGGATGCGCCTGCCAACTACCTGCTGAAGGTCGACAACCCGATGGTGGTGCCTGTGGACAAGAAGATCCGCATCATCACAACGGCCAATGACGTGATCCATGCCTTCATGGTGCCCGCCTTCGGTATCAAACAGGATGCCATCCCCGGCTTCGTGCGTGACACCTGGTTCCGTGCCGAGAAGATCGGTGACTACTATGGCCAGTGCGCCGAGCTGTGCGGCAAGGAGCACGCTTACATGCCCATCCACGTGAAGGTGGTGTCTGCGGAAGACTACACCGCCTGGGTAGGCGAGCAAAAGAAGATCGCTGCGGCCAAACTGGATGATCCCAGCAAGGTGTGGGCGCTGGGCGACTTGGTGCAGCGTGGCGAAAAGGTCTATGCCGCCAATTGCGCGGCCTGCCACCAGGCCAATGGCAAGGGCGCGGGGCCGATCAAGGCGCTGGACGCGTCAGCTGTCGTGCTGGATGCCGATCATGCCAAGCAGATTCAGATTTTGCTCAAGGGCGCGGCCAACGGCGCAATGCCCGCCTGGGCCCAACTGAGCGATACCGACATCGCAGCTGTGGCCACCTACACCAAGAATGCGTGGTCCAACAAGACCGGTCAGCTGGTGCAGCCTGCTGAGGTCTTGGCCCAGCGTGGCAAGTAATCATCGCCCAATCGTTTTGAGGAATTCACAATGAGCGCAGTTCTCGACAATCACGGGCACGGTAGCGACCACGCACACGACGACCACGGCCACCATGGCCCCACTGGCTGGCGCCGCTGGGTGTATGCAACCAACCACAAGGACATCGGTACGCTGTACCTGCTGTTCGCTTTCACCATGTTGATGGTCGGCGGCGTTCTGGCGCTGCTGATCCGTGCTGAGCTATTCCAGCCAGGTCTTCAATTGGTGAACCCCGAGCTGTTCAATCAACTCACCACCATGCATGGCCTCATCATGGTGTTCGGCGCCATCATGCCGGCCTTCGTGGGCTTTGCGAATTGGATGATTCCGCTGCAGATCGGCGCATCCGACATGGCCTTTGCGCGCATGAACAACTTCAGCTTCTGGCTGATGATTCCTGCCGCAATGATGCTGGTGGGCTCGTTCTTCATGCCCGGTGGCGCACCCGCCGCCGGCTGGACGCTGTACGCACCGCTGACGCTGCAGATGGGCCCGTCCATGGATGCTGGTATCTTCGCGATGCACATCCTGGGTGCAAGCTCCATCATGGGCTCGATCAACATTATCGTGACCATCCTCAACATGCGCGCCCCCGGCATGACGCTGATGAAGATGCCCATGTTCGCCTGGACCTGGCTGATCACCGCCTACCTGCTGATCGCCGTGATGCCCGTGCTGGCTGGCGCTATCACCATGACGCTGACGGACCGTCACTTCGGCACCAGCTTCTTCAACCCCGCGGGCGGCGGTGACCCAGTGATGTACCAACACATCTTCTGGTTCTTCGGCCATCCTGAGGTGTACATCATGATCTTGCCGGCCTTCGGCATCGTCAGCCAGATCGTGCCTGCTTTCGCCCGCAAGAAGCTGTTCGGCTATGCCTCCATGGTGTACGCCACTTCGTCCATCGCCATCCTGTCATTCATCGTGTGGGCTCACCACATGTTCACGACCGGCATGCCTGTGACGGGTCAGCTGTTCTTCATGTACGCCACCATGTTGATCTCGGTCCCCACGGCCGTGAAGATCTTCAACTGGATCGCCACCATGTGGCGCGGTTCAATGACGTTTGAAACCCCCATGCTGTTTGCTGTGGGCTTCATCTTCGTGTTCACCATGGGTGGCTTTACAGGCCTGATCCTGGCCATGGCCCCTATCGACATCCAGCTGCAGGACACCTACTACGTAGTGGCCCACTTCCACTATGTGCTGGTGGCAGGTTCGCTGTTCTCCATGTTCGCTGGCGTGTACTACTGGTTGCCCAAGTGGACGGGCGTGATGTACTCTGAAACGCGTGGTCAGATCCACTTCTGGTCGTCGCTGATTTTCTTCAACATCACTTTCTTCCCGATGCACTTCCTGGGTCTGGCCGGCATGCCCCGTCGCTACGCCGACTACCCCATGCAGTTTGCCGACTTCAACGCCATTGCTTCGGTCGGTGCGTTTGGGTTTGGCCTGGCGCAGGTGTACTTCTTTGTGGCGGTGATCATTCCTGCCATGCGTGGCAAGGGCGAAAAGGCTGCGGCCAAGCCCTGGGATGGCGCCGAGGGTCTGGAGTGGGAAGTCCCATCGCCTGCTCCCTTCCATACGTTTGAAAACCCACCCAAGCTGGACGCTACGGCAACCCGCGTGATCGGCTGATTCCCATGCCCATGACACCCGAACAGAAGAAGAGCAACCTGCGGATGGCGCTGATACTGGCGTCTGTAGCGGTGGTGTTCTTTGTCGGGTTCATGGTCAAGGTGCTGATGCTGTCCCGCTGAGCCACGCCTGCCATGAGCCTGCACCGCGAAAACGTCAAGATGGTCGGCAAGCTGGTCGTCATTGCGGCCGGTATGTTTGCCTTTGGATACGCGTTGATCCCCATCTACAAGCACGTCTGCGAAGCGCTGGGCATCAATATCCTGGCGCTTTCCGAGCGGCAGGTGCCTGGCAACGGCGTAGCGGGCAAAGATGTGAAGGTGCCAGCGAATACGCAGATAGACAAGTCCCGCACCATTACGGTGGAGTTCGATGCGAACGCACGCGGCCCATGGGACTTCAAGCCTGCACAACGTTCGGTTCAGGTGCACCCGGGTGAGTTGACGACGGTGATGTACGAGTTTCAGAACATCCAAAACCGCCGCATGGCAGCGCAAGCTATTCCAAGTTATGCCCCGCGTCAGGCGGCAGCACACTTCAACAAGCTGGAGTGTTTTTGCTTCAATCAGTATGTGCTGGAGCCTGGTGAAAAGAAGGAATGGCCGGTCGCGTTTGTGATTGACCCACGGCTGTCCAAGGACGTCACCACCATCACGCTGTCGTACACATTTTTTGAAGTGGGCGGCAAAACGCCTCCCGCCCCCGAGTCCACTGCTGCGGTAGATGTGACGTCGCCTTTGGTTCCGGTGCAAAAGGCGGGTTCATGATGAATACGCCCTCTGGCCAACCGATTACCAAGCCGCACGAGCGCAAGGGCTCGTTGCTGCGCACGGTGCGTGCTGTGGCGTGGTCGCTGATTGGCTTGCGCAAGGGCAGCGAATATCAGCAAGATGTCGAAAAACTGAACCCCCTGCACATCATCGTGGTGGGATTGATCGCGGTGTTTTTGCTGGTGATTGGCCTCATTGGGCTGGTCAACTGGGTAGTGTGAGTTGGTTGTTGGTACACGTACCGAATACAAAGCTGAAAACAAAAGATTTTGAGAGTCAGGAGCTGAAATGAGTGCATCAACCCACGGCGGAACCCCCTATTACTACGTGCCGGCTGAGTCGCGCCACCCGGTGATGGCGGCGGCTGGTCTGTTCTTTGTAATTCTGGGCGCAGGCCAATGGATCAACGGTCACGATTGGGGCAAGTATTCGCTGGCCCTGGGAATGGTTTGGTGGCTCTTTACGCTATACCAGTGGTTTGGTGATGCGGTGCGTGAGAGCGAAGGCGGCCTTTATGGTCACAAGATCGACCTGTCGTACCGCTGGAGCATGAGCTGGTTCATCTTCTCGGAAGTAATGTTCTTTGGTGCATTCTTCACTGCGTTGTGGTGGGCCCGGTCGCACTCGGTACCCGCGCTTGGCAGCCTCGAAAATGCTTTGCTCTGGCCTGACTTCAAGGCCGTGTGGCCTAGTTTGGCAGCCGGTGTTACTGCGTCGCCTGCAGGCATCGTGGAACCCTTCCAGACGGTTGGCCCCTTCTGGCTGCCCACCATCAATACCGCACTGCTCCTGACATCTGGCGTGACGTTGACCATTGCTCACCACGCACTGCGTGAAAACCACCGAGGCAAGACGATTGCCTTCATGTGGGCCACTGTTCTACTGGGCTTCGTATTCTTGCTGGTGCAGGGTTACGAGTACTACCACCTCTACACCGACCTGAACCTCAAGCTCAACTCGGGCGTGTTCGGCTCCACCTTCTTCATGCTGACAGGCTTTCACGGCTTCCACGTGTTCCTCGGCATGTTGATGTTGCTTGTGATTACCCTGCGTCTGCAAAAAGGCCATTTCACAGCCGACAAGCACTTCGGTTTCGAAGGTGCCGCTTGGTACTGGCACTTTGTGGATGTGGTCTGGCTGGGTCTGTATGTGCTGGTTTACTGGATGTAAGCCGCAGCACTGCGCCAAAAGAAAAAGCGCCTCGCGGCGCTTTTTTTGTTGGGGTTTGCAAGGTTTGCCGTTCTGTGAATGAGCCGCGGATGGGGCCTCAGTTGTCCCTCTGGCATGGGCAGACGGAACTACCGGCTGGCAGGCAACCCAGTGGGTTGGATGTAGCCAAGTTGCCAGGCAATCAAGATGCACACAAATAGCACCACGGACAACCCCACTCGAACAGCGAGCGCTTTGGCCATGTGGTTGCCCTTGGCCTTGTCGTTTTTGCCGTTGCGCATCATGAAGAACAAGGCCGAAGCCAGACTGGCCAGAATGGCAACGAACGCCATCACAACGAGGTATTTCATGGAGCACATTATCCCGTGACAAGCTTTCAAGGTGCGGCAGGACTGCGTTTTTGGTTGATTGCAGTCGCTGCAGTGGCGGGAGTGCTCATCACCGCGTCGCTGGGACGGTGGCAGCTGTCGCGTGCGGCCGAAAAGGAGTCGCTACAAGCCACACTGGACGCGCGGGCCGCCATGCCCGCTGTCGGCGACACGGAGCTGCTCGGCGCCAACATGTCTACCGACAAAACCCCTCATCCTCTGGTGCACCGCACTGTAGTGTTGCATGGCCGGTGGCTTCCAGCCCACACCGTGTACTTGGATAACCGCCAGATGCAGGGACGCCCTGGTTTTTTTGTCCTCACGCCTTTGCAGTTAATTGGTCAAGAGGGCGTCGTGCTGGTGCAGCGAGGCTGGGCACCACGCAATTTTCAGGACCGCACCCAGCTTCCACCGGTGCAGACGCCCGAGGGATCAGTGCGGGTAGAAGGCCGAGTGGCCCCAGCGCCCTCACGGCTCTACGAGTTCGCGGGAGGGGGCGATAGCGCCCAGGGGTCTTCCCGCATCCGGCAAAATCTCGACCTGGACGCATTTCGCGCGGAGACCGGTTTGGCGCTTGCCCATCTCACGGTGCTGCAAACAGGCCGCGATGGCACCACGGGCGAAGGCCTGCAACGCGACTGGCCCGTGGTGGGCGCAGGTGTCGACAAACACTATGGTTACGCATTTCAATGGTTCGGGCTTAGCGGCCTGATTGCACTTCTCTATGTCTGGTTCCAAATCGTCCGACGGTTCATTCGCCCACGCAGCCAGCCTGCCGCCTGAGTCCGGCGGAGAGCATCCGCTCGGCCTGACCGTGCATACACTGCCTGCGGCTGGAGAGGCCGTCGCCACAGCGCAGCGAGTTCGGCATGGGCGCTGGAAGATGCTGGGCGTGCTACTGATTTGCGCGGCACCCGTGATTGCCTCCTACTTCACGTATTACGTGGTGCGCCCCGATGGCCGACGCAACTATGGCGAACTGATCCAGCCGCAGCGCACCTTGCCCGATCTCACGGTGACGACCCTTGACGGCACTGCCGTTCCTTTGGCCTCACTCAAAGGGCAGTGGCTTTTGGTGAGTGTCGCCGGTGGTGACTGCGATGCTGCGTGTCAGAAGCACTTGTATCTGCAGCGCCAGTTGCGTGAAAGTCTGGGCAAAGAAAAGGACCGCATCGACTGGGTGTGGTTGGTCAACGACGCTGTCACCCCGCCGCCTGAACTGGCCACCGCCCTGCAAAAAGCCACAGTGCTGCGGGCCGATGCCACTGCGTTGAATGCCTGGCTGGCGCCCGAAACGGGTCGCCAGCTGGCCGAGCACCTGTATGTGGTGGACCCGATGGGCAACTGGATGATGCGGTTTCCTGCCGCGATGGACACTGCAGGCGCCGCCAAGGCCAAACGTGACCTGGAGCGCCTGCTGCGCGCTTCTTCATCCTGGGACGATGCGGGGCGGCCTGCCAAACCATGATGGACGCACAGCCTTTGTACGACCTGGCCCCGTTGGCTCGGCTCATGCTGCTCGGCGTGGTGATAGCGCTGGGCCCGCTGGCCTGGGTCTGGCTGCGCAACCGGCGCAGCTCGCCCATGCGGCGGCTGCAGGCGTTGACCGTGTTGACACTTTTCCTCACCTTTGATCTGGTGCTGTTCGGCGCCTTCACCCGCCTGACCGACTCTGGCCTCGGGTGCCCCGATTGGCCAGGTTGTTACGGCAACGCCAGCCCTGTGGGCGCACGTGCCGAAATTTCTGCTGCCCAGGAGGCCATGCCCACAGGCCCCGTGACCCACGGCAAAGCCTGGGTTGAGATGATCCACCGTTACCTCGCCACAGGTGTTGGCGTGCTCATCATTGTTCTGACGGTGACATCGTGGCTGCAGCACCGCCGCGCACGCCGTGGTTTGGCCGAGGCGCCGCCGATCAGCCCGTGGTGGGCAACGTTCACCTTGTTCTGGGTGTGCCTGCAAGGGGCGTTTGGTGCCCTCACGGTGACCATGAAGCTCTTTCCCGCCATCGTCACCCTGCACTTGATCGGGGGGCTGGTCTTGCTGGCGTTGCTGTGTGTGCAGGCCGTGCGACATACGCATGGCGCGCAAGGCAAGCTCCCTGTCCTGATTTCGCCTGCGCTGCGCAGTGGTTTGGTCTGGACGGGTATTCTGGTTGCGTTGCAGGTTGCGCTGGGGGGCTGGGTCAGTACCAACTACGCCGTGTTGGCCTGCACCACGTTCCCTACCTGTCAAGGCAGTTGGTGGCCCGCCATGGACTTTGCCCAAGGTTTCCAGGTGTGGCGCAAGCTGGGCATGTTGCAGGACGGCAGCCACATCAGTTTTGCAGGCCTCACCGCCATTCACTATGTGCACCGGCTGATGGCCTATGTCGTGCTTGCTGCGCTGCTGGCGCTGGTGTGGCGGCTGCACAAGGCCGCGGTGCTATCGAGTCCTGCGCGCTGGTTGCTGGTGTTGACACTGGCGCAATTGGTCACGGGCTTGTCTAACGTGGTATTGGGCTGGCCTTTGGTGGCCGCCGTACTGCATACCGGTGGCGCTGCGGCCCTGGTGGTGGTGTTGACCTGGGCCCTGGTGTCCAGCCGCGCGGCGACCGCGCCCCAAGAGTTTTCTGCGCCCCCGCGCGCATCGAGAGTGTCTGCATGAGTGTTGCCCCCTCCCTCGTTTCGCCGCCGTCGCGTGCGTTGCAGTTTTATGCGCTGACCAAGCCACGTGTGGTGCAACTCATTGTTTTTTGCGCACTGATCGGCATGGTGCTGGCGGTACCCGGACTGCCTTCAGGGCCGCAATTGGGTCTCATGGCCTTGGCCTGTGTCGGCGTGTGGCTGGTGGCCGGAGCCGCTGCCGCCTTCAACTGCATCGTGGAGCAGGGCATTGACGCCAAGATGAAGCGCACCGCCTGGCGCCCTACCGCCAAGGGTGAGCTGTCGAACGTTCAAACGCTGCTGTTCTCGGCCATGCTCGGCGTGGCGGGCTCGGTCTTGTTGTACTTCTGGGTCAACCCGCTCACGATGTGGCTCACGTTTGCCACCTTTGTGGGGTATGCCGTGGTCTACACCGTCGTCCTCAAGCCGCTCACGCCGCAGAACATCGTGATCGGCGGTGCATCGGGCGCGATGCCGCCTGTGCTGGGCTGGGCTGCGATGACCAACGACGTCGGCCCCGAGGCACTGATCCTGTTCCTCATCATCTTTTTGTGGACGCCGCCTCATTTCTGGGCGCTGGCGTTGTACCGGGTGGAGGACTACCGAAAGTCCGGCCTGCCCATGTTGCCGGTCACCCACGGCAACGAGTTCACCCGATTGCAGGTTTTCTTGTACACGCTCATCCTCTTTGCAGGCTGCCTGATGCCGTTTGTGTACGGCATGAGTTCATGGATCTATCTGGCCGCAGCGGTGGTGTTGAGTGCTGGCTTTTGTGCCTATGGGTTTGCCCTGTGGCGCAATTATTCTGACGCGCTGGCGCGCAAGACCTTTCGTTTCTCTCTCATCCATCTGAGCGTACTGTTCGCAGCTCTTTTGGTAGACCACTACGTGCTGTAAAAACATGCTCAAAAGAAATGCTCTCAAAACAATAGCTGTCAGCGCTTTATCTATAAGCGTTGCAGGCCTTTTTTCTGCGTGTTCAGAGAAAAAGGCAGAGTTTCGAGGTGTGGATATCACCGGTGCCGACTACGCGCGCGATCTGCCGCTGACCGATCACAACGGCCAGGAGCGGCACATCAAGGACTTTGCCGGCAAGGTGGTGGTGGTGTTCTTCGGTTTCACGCAGTGCCCGGACGTCTGCCCCACGTCGATGCAAGAGCTTGCAGAAGTGAAGAAGATGCTGGGCAAGGATGGCGACCGTTTGCAGGGCATCTTTGTCACCGTCGACCCCGAGCGCGATACGCCCGAAGTGCTGAAGGCCTACATGGCCAACTTTGATCCGAGCTTTCTGGCGTTGTCGGGCACGCCCGCACAGCTGGCAGCCGTCGCCAAGGACTTCAAGATCTACTACAAGAAGGTCGATGGCAAGACGCCCACCAGCTACACCATGGACCACTCGGCCGGTAGCTACGTTTATGACCCGGCAGGCCGTCTGCGTGTGTACAACCGCTACGGCAGCGGCGCCCAAGCCTTGGCGTCGGATGTGAAGGCCCTGCTGGCCGAGGCGGGCTGAACCTGAGCGCTGGGTTTGCCCTGCTGAAACGCCAACCCACGAAGCCCGTGGTGAGCATCGCCCGCCGCGCAGCAAGCGCAGGGCGAGCGATGCGACACCAACTTACTCGGCCTTGATGCCGCGCATGGCGATCACGCCGCCCAACAGGGCAGTGTCGGCCTTGATGCGGTTGGCCAGGCCTTCGGGAGATGTGCCCGCCACTTGCCAGCCCTGCTGGAACAGCTTGCCCCGCACGTCCTGGCTGCGGGCGATTTCGCTGATCAATGCGGCCAGCTTTGCCTGGATGGGTTTGGGCATGGTCGAGGGTGCGGCAAATGCGTTCCAGATCTCCAGATCGAATCCGCGAATCCCTGCTTCGCTCAGGCTGGGGATGTCTGGTGCCAGGGGGCTGCGCCCTGCGGACGTGACACCGATGGCGCGCAGCTTGCCCGCGCGGACTTGCGCTTGCGCCAGCGCCGGCGGCATCAGCGCCATTTGCAGTTGACCTCCCAGCATGGCTGTGGCCACGGCGGGGTAGCCCGGATAGGGAATGTGCACGGGATTGATGTTGCTGCGCGACTTGAGCAGCTCGGTGCCGATGTGGCCCACAGTGCCCACGCCGGGCGTGCCATAGCTCCACTTGTCACCGCCATTGCGGGCCGCCACAAAGAATTCGCGGGCATCCGCGTTGGCGGGTACGCCAGGCTGGCTGATGGGGGCTGTCAGTACCAGAGGCGACGTGCCGATCAGGCTCAGTGGCGCCAGGTCCTTGAGCGGGTCGTAGGGCACGGCCGGGTTCAGCATCTTGGCAATGGTCATGTTGCCGTTGATCAACAAACCAATGGTGTGGTCATCGCGGGCCTTGGCCACCACGTCAGCGCCGATATTGCCGCCAGCGCCCACCCGGTTTTCCACGATCACCGGTTGGCCGAGTGCTTTGGACAGGGGCTCAGAGAAGGTGCGTGCGGTCAGGTCGGGCGAGGTTCCGGCCGGGAACCCCACGATGATCTTGATGGGCTTGGTGGGCCAGGCCAGCGGGGCCGCTGCGGCAGTGCCGGGCTTGTTGGTCTGGGCCAGGGCCCATGGCGAGGCGGCTGCCAAAGCAATCAGCAAGGATGCGCGGCGCGAAAGTTTGCGGGGCATGAGAAAAGGTCTCCTTTGGAATAGTTGGGCCTAAAGCGAGGGCCAAAACGACACAGGGCCCCAGAACTGGGGCCCTGTGAGGCAACTTCTGCAGAGGGGAGATATTAACGCGCCCCCGCGCACGCTCAGGCGAACTCGGCCAGCGCCTTTTTCATCTTCTTCATGGCCGCCACCTCGATCTGGCGAATGCGTTCGGCGCTCACGCCGTACACGGCTGCCAAGTCGTGCAGCGTCATGCCGCCTGAACCGTCGTCGTTGACCTTGAGCCAGCGCTCTTCCACAATGCGGCGGCTGCGGTCGTCCAGGCTGTCGAGCGCGGTGGCAATGCCATCGGTGGCCAGCGCGTCACGCTGGCGCGACTCGATCATGGCGGTGGGCTCGTGGGCTGCATCTGCCAGATAGGCAATCGGCCCAAACGCCTGCTCGCCATCGTCGGATGGCGCGGGGTCCAGCAGCACATCGCCACCGGACATGCGGGTTTCCATCTCGATGACTTCTTCGCGCTTCACATTGAGCTGTGCTGCCACGGCGTCAATTTCGTGTTCAGACAAGGTGTCGCGGTGAGTGGCGGCGTCGGCTGCGGCCGCATCGGCCTTGAAGCCCTGCTTCATGGAGCGCAGATTGAAGAACAGCTTGCGTTGTGCCTTGGTGGTGGCCACCTTGACCATGCGCCAGTTCTTCAGGATGTATTCGTGGATCTCTGCCTTGATCCAGTGCATGGCGTAGCTCACCAGACGCACGCCCTGGTCGGGGTCGAAACGCTTGACCGCTTTCATCAGGCCCACATTGCCTTCCTGGATCAGGTCGCCGTGCGGCAAGCCGTAGCCCAGGTACTGGCGTGCAATGGACACCACCAGACGCAGGTGCGACATCACCAGCCGACCGGCAGAGTCCAGATCGTTGTTGTCCTTGAGCTTGCGTGCGTAGGTCTGCTCTTCTTCGTGGGTGAGCAGGGGCAGGCGATTGACGGCCGAAATGTAGGCGTCCAGGTTGCCCAGGGGGGGCACCAGCGCCCAGGGATTGGCGGGTGCCAAAGTCGTCGTCGCGGTTCCAGATTGAATGTTCATTCCGGGAATCCTTTCCTCTAAGCCGTGATATTAGCACTCTCTGTGATCGAGTGCTAAGGCCGTAGTTCCCGTTGGGTTGTAGGACTTTGTGGATTCTAAATATCATATAAAAAAGGCATCTAGCGCTTATCCATAAAGCGCTAAATGCTATCAATTTCGTAGTATTGCGCGGTCGTTTCCTGATGGCGCTGTGCCCAACGCTATGGCAGACTCCGATGCCCGCAGCCCTTGGGAGACGCGCATGACAGACGCCATTGGCCTCCGCGACATCCAATTGGTAACCACCACGGTGGCCACCGAACCCGAAGCCCGGCGGTTAGCCCAGGCGGTTTTGCAGGCGCGCCTGGCGGCGTGTGTGCAGGTGGAGCCCATCACAGCCTACTTTCGCTGGCAGGGTGCTTTGCAGGAAGACCGTGAACTGCGGGTGGTGTGCAAGACCATGCCGCGTGCAGTGCCTGCGCTGCTGGCATTGCTGCGTTCCCAGCACCCTTACACCCTGCCGCAAATGGTGGTGCAAACTGCGCAGGCATCCGTCGAATACGGTGCATGGGTCGACGCGCAGATGGCAGATGCGGGTGTGGCGCTGGTTTGAGGCGCTGTGTGTAGCGCCCCCATCGCTCATTGCGCCTACATGCTCAGGTCAATCTGCTGCACGTTCCCCACACCGCCGCCCTCGCACAGATAGATGCTAGTGGAGCGCACGGCCCCCAGGTTGGCGTTGTCTGTGGCGCGCAAAGCAAACGGGGTCGCCACCCACGACAGTTGAACGGCACCAACGCCCTGTTCCGCCAGGGTCTGAAGGCTGCCGGTGCCATCAGCGTTGGGTGCCCACACGCGCAGTTGCTGCTAATAGATGGCTTCTGCCTCTTCAATCCAGCCGTTGCGGTCGCTGTCATGGAGCGCCAGTGCGGCAAACCCATTGCCCTTGCCAGAACCAAACAGTTCCAGGCGATGGTCGATGGGGTGATTCACGTTGCTGTCCAGTGCCACATAGCCCCGTTTGCCGGTCAGCAGCGGCACGTTTTCGGTCTCGCCGTCGCCCTCCGCGAATTCCACCCGTCGTTTAAGGCATTTCTGAGCGGCGCCGTGAGCACTGATTGCGCGATTGGCTCCGTAGCGCATGCCGGTTCGCGGTTGTCAGGGCCTGGCGGACTCGACCGCATGCGGGGCCTGCAACGCCCTCTGCTCAAAGTCCTGCAACGGCAAGGGGCGCCCAAACAGATATCCCTGAAAGGCTTTGCAGCCATGCTCCAGCAAAAACTGCAGGTGCGCGCCGGTTTCCACCCCTTCGGCGATCACGTCCAGCCCCAGGCTGCCAGCCAGGGCAATGATGGACTGCGCAATGGCGGCGTCGCTGCGGTCCAGCAACACGTCGCGCACGAAACCCTGGTCGATCTTGATCTGGTCCAGCGGCAGGCGCTTGAGGTAGCTCAGCGACGAGTAGCCGGTGCCAAAGTCGTCCAGCGAGAAGCCCACGTCCATGGCGCTTGAGCGCGTGCATCGTGGCGATCACGTTGTCGACGTTGTCCAGCAGCAGGCTTTCGGTCAGCTCCAGCTTGATCTGGGCTGGGTTGGCGCCGGTGCGCTCCAGCAGCGCCAGCACCTGCGCCACAAAGTCGTCCTGCAGAAACTGGCGGGCACTGACATTGATTGCCAGGCTCAGGTGGGCCAGCGCTGGGTCCAGCCGCCACAGCGGCCTGCTGGCGCAGGGCGGTCTCCATCACCCAGCGGCCCAGCGGCAGGATCAGGCCGGACTCCTCGGCCAGCGGGATGAATTCCGACGGCGGCACCATGCCGTGCACCGGGTGCTGCCAGCGCACCAGTGCCTCGGCGCCGGTCACGTGGCCTTCGGCGTCAACCTGCGGCTGGTACAGCAGCAAGAACTGCGACTGGCGCAACCCGTTGTGCAACTCGGCCTCCAGCAGCGCGCGGCGGTTCACGGCCTGCTGCATGTCGGGGTCAAAAAAGCGCAGCGTGTTGCGTCCGGCGTCCTTGGCCCGGTACATCGCCATGTCCGCTTGTTTGAGCACTTCGTCCACCGTGTCGCTTTGGTCCCGCAGCAGCGTGACCCCGATGCTGGCCGTAAAGTGGTGCTCGTGCCCGGCCAGGTCATAGGGCTGGCGCAACTGCGCCAGGATCAATTCGCCCAGGGTGCGGGTCTGCGCGGCCGCCTCGGGCGCGTCGCTGCTCAGGTTTTGCAGCACCAGCACAAACTCATCGCCGCCCAACCGCGCCACAGTGTCCTGTTCGCGCACGCAGCCGCGCAGGCGCTGGGCCACTTCCTTGAGCAGCAGGTCGCCCACCTCGTGGCCGCGGGTGTCGTTCAGGGTCTTGAAGTTGTCCAGGTCTACAAACAACACGGCGGTGGTCAGGCCTGATCGCGCGCTGTTGGCCAGCACCTGTTGCAGTCGGTCTACCAACAAGCGGCGGTTGGGCAGCTGGGTGAGCGCGTCGTAAAACGCCAGGTAGCGCGCTTCGTCCTCGGCCGCCTTGCGGCCCGAAATGTCGATGTCGATGCAGAACATTTCCGGCGGATGGCCCGGCACCTGGATGTAGGCATGGCTGGAGAACACATCCACCGGCGTGCCGTCCTTGCGCCGCAGTTGCAACTCTCCGGCCGGGATCACCTCGCCCGTGGCAAACATGTGGCTCACATGGGCGCGCACCGCATCGCGCATGGGGTCGGGGATGATCAGGTCCAGCAGGTTGCTGCCCAGCGCCTCTTCGGCGGTATAGCCGTACAGATGTTCTGACGCCTGGTTCCAGTAACTGGTGGTTCCGTCCTCCAGATAACCCTGCACCGAGATGGACGGAATGTTGCGCAGCAAGGATCGAAAGCGCAGTTCGGATTCGCGCAGGGCACTTTCGGTCTGCTTGCGCTGGGTGATGTCGCGGGCCAGAAAGACCACAGCAGCCTGACCGCCGACCTTTACGCCCAAGGGCTGGGCGCGGCCTTCAAAGTGTCGAAGGCCGAAACGGGTCTGAATTTCGTATTCGATGGTTTGTGTCTGGCCAGACAACAAGGTGTCGCGGATCAGCTCCATGAACTGGTCCACCTGTGTGGGGAGCAATACGTCGTGGAGCCGTTTCCCCAAAAGGTCGGAGGCGCTGGACACCAATGCGGCATCGTTGATAGACAACACTTCGACATAGCGCCCATGGCTGTCCAGCACTAACAACACATCGGGGATGGCCTGGGTGATGGCATGCAGCCGAGCGGCAGTTCCTTTGAGCGCAAGTTCGGTGGCAAGCCGCGCTTCCACATCGCGCAGAAGCAGGCCCAACACGACCGTGGCGGGGGTGAAGGTCAGCAAAAACGGTAGAGTCAACGTCTCGTTGACGCGTATTACCACTGCAGCGGGCAACAGCTGAAAGAGTGCGATCACCGCGGTGTGCAGCAGCAGGCCGAACAGTGCCAGCGTGAGGGGCTCCACCCCCAGCCGCCCTCGCGCACGTCCCTCGCGGTAGGCCAGGCCCATCGCGGTGCAGAGCGCAATCACCATCAGGCCGACCTCAACACCTGCGCCCCCCAGCCACAGCCGACCGGCCACTGCCATGGCTGCCGCAATGCAGGCCACCAGTGGCCCCCCAAATAAACCCGCCATGCTGAGCACCACCGAGCGCGCATCAAAGATCACACCCGGCATCAGCACCACCGGGGTGAGCATGCCCACCACGCAAATGCCGCCAAAAATCAGCCCCGAAAAAGCCTGCCCCACCAACGGGCGCTGCCGCCAGGCTCGCATGTTGAACCCGTGCAAAAAACACAGCGCCAGCAGCAGCGCAACACCTTTGACCAGCTCGATGAACATGAATCTCCCGTGCCTTTTGAAGGGGGAAGACCCATCATGGGGGAATTGTTGCAGTTCGTAAATGCGCAAGTGGCCCCGGAATGGGGCCATTGGGGTTGAACTCTTAAAGGAGCTCTGGCGGGGGAGCGCCAGCGCCCATCAAGGCCGATCGGGGCAAAGTCTCAGGTCAGCAGGGCCTGGGCAAATTCACGCGCATTGAAGGTTTCCAGGTCTTCCAGCTTTTCGCCCACGCCGATGAAATACACCGGAATTGGGCGCTCCTGCGCGATGGCGGCCAGCACGCCGCCCTTGGCAGTGCCATCAAGCTTGGTCACGATCAGCCCGGTCAGCTGCAGCGCGTCGTCAAACGACCGCACCTGTGCCAGCGCGTTCTGGCCGGTGTTGCCGTCGATCACCAGCAATACCTCGTGTGGGGCCGTGGCGTCGGCCTTGGTCACCACGCGGCGGATCTTGCGCAGCTCTTCCATCAGGTGAAGCTGTGTGGGCAGGCGCCCGGCGGTGTCCACCAGCACCACGTCCTTGCCACGGGCTTTGCCTGCGGTCACGGCGTCAAAGCTCACGGCGGCGGGGTCGCCGCCTTCCTGGCTCACGATTTCGACCGTGTTGCGGTCGGCCCAGACGCCCAGTTGCTCGCGCGCGGCCGCGCGGAAGGTATCGGCGGCTGCCAGCAGCACGGAGGCGCCTTCGCCCGCCAGGTGCTTGGTGAGCTTGCCGATGGACGTGGTCTTGCCTGCGCCATTGACGCCCGCCACCATGATCACTGTGGGTGTGTGTTCGCCAATGACCAGGGCCTTTTCGAGGGGACGCAGCAGGTCGGCCAGCGCGTCGGCCAGCAAGCCTTTGACGGCAGCGGGGTCGGTGGTCTTGCTGTCTTTGACGCGGCGTTTGAGGTCGGCCAGCAGGTGGGTGGTGGCCTTGACGCCGGTGTCGGCCATCAGCAGGGCCTCTTCCAGCTCTTCATACAGCGCATCGTCAATCTGCGTGCCGGTGAAGACCGTGGTGATGGAGCTGCCAGTTTTGCGCAGACCGTTTTTGAGCCGGTCAAGCCAGCCCTTGCGTTCTGCGGGAGCCGCGGGAGCGGGTGCAACCACCGCCGGGACGGCGACGGTTGCAACAGGTGCACCAGTAACCACGGGCGCTGCTGTTGCTGGCTGCGCGGGCGCGGGCTTCGTCCCGACAGGACCCACAGGCGTGGTCACGGGCGCGGACTGCGCTACCGCTTCGGGCGCCTTCGGCGCAAACGGGTTGCGCAGCCAGCCAAACGCGGCAGGTGCCGGGGCAGGCGAGGGCGTCGGGGCTGCGGGCTCTGCTGGAGCCGCCCCAGCAGGGGCGAAAGAATGGGGGGGGTGCGGCGGTTGCGCCACCTCCTGTGGGGTGACGGGCGGTGGCGACGCGGGCGCAAGCGCTGGTCCAGGCGATGGTGCGGGCGCTGAGGGTGCTATCGACGGGGCCGGCTGGGGCTCATCGGCAGGGGCAGACGCGGGGGCGGGCTTTTTCTTGAAAAAACTGAACATTGGCGGGTTCTTAGAATCAGCCATTCTATGAAACGTGCTTTCACCCTACTGGGCCTGCTGGCCTGCCTCTCGTGTGGGGCTGCCTTTTCGGCAACGCCTCCCGCTTCTCAACCCCCTGCTACGCCTCCTGCCACCACGCCGTCGACCACGGCCTCGGGTGCGCAGCAGTTCACGCTCAAAAACGGCATGCAGCTCATCGTGCAGCCCGACCGGCGTGCGCCCACCGCGGTGCACATGGTCTGGGTGCGGGTGGGGTCCATGGACGAGGTGGACGGCACCACGGGCGTGGCCCACGTGCTGGAGCACATGCTGTTCAAGGGCACGAAGACGCTGCCCCCGGGCGAGTTCTCGCGCCGCGTGGCTGCGTTGGGCGGACGCGAAAACGCGTTCACCAGCCGCGACTACACCGGCTACTACCAGCAGATCCCGTCCAATCGTCTCGAAGACGTGATGAAGCTCGAATCCGACCGGTTTGCCAACAACCAGTGGCCGGACGAAGAGTTCAAGAAAGAGCTGGAGGTCGTCAAGGAAGAACGCCGCCTGCGCACCGAAGACCAGCCCCGCGCCATGCTGGCGGAGCAGCTGTTTGCGGCCACCTTCACCGCGTCGCCCTACCGCCGCCCCATCGTGGGCTGGATGAGCGACCTGGACGCCATGACGCCCAACGACGCGCGTGACTTCTACCGCCTGTGGTACACGCCCACCAATGCGGCCGTGGTGGTGGCGGGTGATGTGGATGTGGCCAAGGTTCGCGCCCTGGCTGAAAAGTACTACGGCAGCCTGCCCACCCACGCGCTGCCTGCGCGCAAGCCCCGCACCGAGCCTGCACAACAAGGCCTGCGCCGCATTGCCGTCAAGGCCCCGGCCGAGCAGGCCTATGTGGCGCTTGCTTTTCGCACGCCCAGCCTCGACCGTGTGGACAACCTGACCGACACCGACCGCGACGCCCTGGCGCTGATGGTGCTGTCTGCCGTGTTCAGCGGCTACGACGGTGCCCGCCTCGACCGCGCGCTGACGCAAGGCGCGGACCGCGTGGCCGACAGCGCCAGCAGCAGCGCCATGGTCACGGGCCGTGGCCCCAGCCTGTTCATGCTCAGCGGCGTGCCCGCTGCGGGCAAGACGGCCCAGCAGGTCGAAGACGCACTGCGCGCCGAGGTCACCCGCGTGGCCAAGGAGGGTGTGAGCGAAGCCGAATTGACCCGCGTAAAGACCCAGTGGATCGCCTCCACCGTGTACGAGCGCGACTCGGTGATGAGCCAGGCGCAAGAGCTGGGCGGCAACTGGATCCAGGGCTTTCCGCTGGACGCCAACGAACGTCTGCTCGCGCTGCTGCGCACCGTGACCCCCGCCCAGGTGCAGGCTGTGGCCGCCAAATACTTTGGCGACGATCAGCTCACCGTGGCCACATTGCTGCCGCAGCCCCTGGACGCCCCCCGCGCCCGTCCCACGCTGCCGCCAGGCACCGCCATCCGTTGAAGCCGCACGGGGCATAAAACCATGAATACTATTAAAACCATAGCTGCTCGCGCTTTATTGATAAGCGCTGGAGCCGTTTTTTATACAAACTCTGCCTGGGCGCTGCTGCCCATCCAGCACTGGACCGAGCCCAGTGGCGCCAAGGTCTACCTGGTCGAAAGCCCGGTCATCCCCATGGTGGACGTGCAGATCGACTTCGACGCCGGCAGCCGCCGCGACCCGGCCGGCCAATCGGGCCTGGCCAGTGCGGTGGCCGCCATGGCCAGCAAAGGTGTCAAGGCCATTGGCAACGAGCCCGCGCTGGACGAAAACGCCTTGGGTGAAGCCTGGGCCGATTTAGGCGCCAGCTTTGAGGCAGGCGCCGACAACGACGCGCTGCATTACTCGCTGCGTTCGTTGACCGACCCGCCGCTGCTCGACAAGGCTGCCCGTCTGGCCGCCCGCCAGATCGGCGAGCCCAGTTGGCCTGCGGACGTGTGGCCCCGCGACCGTGCCCGCTGGAGCGCCAGCATCAAAGAGTCGCTGACACGCCCGTCCACCCTGGCCAACCACGCGTTTGAAGCCGCCGTATACGGCAGCCACCCCTACGGCGTGCAGACCACGGCAGAGACGCTGGCGCGCATTAACGTGGCCGACATGCAGGCGTTCCACACGCAACACATCGGTGCCTGCCGCGCCAAGGTCAGCATCGTGGGCGCGGTGTCGCGGGCACAGGCGCAGACGCTGGTGGCCACGCTGCTGTCGCGCTTGCCGGCCGCATCGGGCTGCGCACCGCTGCCACCCGTGGGCGAAATTGCCGCTCTGACCGCCCCGGTTGAGCAGAACATTCCGTTCGCATCGGCCCAGGCGCATGTGCTCATCGGCCAGCCCGGTTTCCAACGGCGCGACCCCGACTTTCTGGCGCTGCTGGTGGGCAACCACATCCTGGGCGGTGGCGGATTTGTCTCGCGCCTGACCAATGAGGTGCGCGAAAAGCGTGGCCTGTCCTACAGCGTCTACAGCTACTTTGCCGCCGGGCTGCACGCAGGCGCCTTCACCGTGGGCCTGCAAACGCGCCCCGACCAGGCGGCCCAGGCCGTGAAGGTCTCGCGCGACGTGATCGCCCGTTTTGTGGCGGAAGGCCCCACCGAGGCCGAACTGCGCGCCGCCAAGGACAACCTCATCGGTGGCTTTGCTTTGCGCATCGACAGCAACAAGAAGCTGCTGGGCAACGTGGCCAACATTGCCTGGAACGACCTGCCGCTCGATTACCTGGACCAGTGGTCCACAAAGGTCGAAGCGCTGACGCTGGCCGACGTGCGCACCGCCATGGCCAAGAAGCTGCAGCCCGAACGCATGGTGACGGTGGTGGTGGGGGGCAAGCCGTGAGCGTTGCTTGCGGCTGCATTGGTATCAGCATCAGTTACGCTGGCACCACAACCACCACCCAGAACAAGAAAGTCACCCCATGAGCCGTTCCACCTTGCGCCCCGAATCCCTGCCCGGCGGCCGCCTCGCCCGCGCTGCCTCGGCGGCGGCTGCGGTACCCGCGGCCAAGCCCGCCAAAAAAGCAGCGGCCCCCGCCGCCTCCAAAGGCTCGGGCGAAATCCGCATCGTCGGTGGTGTTTGGAAGCGCACCCGCCTGCAAGTCGCCCAGCGCCCTGGCCTGCGCCCCACGCCCGACCGCGTGCGCGAAACGCTGTTCAACTGGTTGGGCCAGGACCTGACGGGCTGGCGCTGCCTGGATGCGTTTGCGGGCACCGGCGCGCTGGGGCTGGAGGCCGCCTCGCGCGGCGCAGCCGCCGTGCAACTGGTCGAAAGTGACCCCGCACTGGTGATTCAGCTGCACACCCTGCAGCAGCGGCTCAAAGCCACGGCAGTGCGGGTGCAGCGCGGAGACGGCATTGCGGCCCTCAAACAGGCAGCGCCCGCCAGCCTGGATTTGATCTTGCTGGACCCGCCTTTTGAAGGCGGCCTGTATGAGCCCGCGTTGCAGGCCGCCGCCCGCGCCGTGGCGGCCGGTGGGTTCGTCTACCTCGAAGCGCCCGCACTGTGGACCGAAGAGCAGCTCGCCCCCTGGGGGCTGGTGGTGCACCGCCACCTGAAAGCGGGTGCGGTGCACGCTCATTTGCTGCGCTTGGGCGCAGCTCCGGAGCCTTCGACTTTGTGAATGGGTGCTGATTTGCTATTATTTATATAGCTATCAGCGCTTTTCCAGATTGCGCTTGAAGCGATTTTTATATCGAATCGATCTTCCAACTACGGCGCGATTCGGACCATGTTGCAGTGCACTGCATAATGCGCCCACGCGGCCCGGGCGGCCTGCGGGGTGTGTTGACCGCACCCTCTTGACGGCCCGGGCTAACGTCCATTCCGCCAGACAGGAGACAACCAGCCATGGCCCAGAACGTGCTCGCCGTTTACCCCGGAACCTTTGACCCCATCACCTTGGGCCATGAAGACGTGGTGCGCAGAGCCACCCAGTTGTTCGAACGCGTGATCGTGGCCGTGGCGGCGGGTCACCACAAGAAGACCCTCTTCAGCCTGGAAGAGCGCATCGAAATGGTCCGCGAGGCCGTCAAAAACTACCCGCAGGTGCAGGTCGAGAGCTTTGCGGGCCTGCTGCGCGATTTTGTGGTGTCGCGCGGTGGCAAGGCCATGGTGCGTGGTCTGCGCGCCGTGACCGACTTTGACTACGAATTTCAGCTGGCCGGCATGAACCGCAGCCTGATGCCGCAGGTGGAAACCGTGTTCCTCACCCCCAGCGACAAGTACCAGTTCATCAGCAGCACCTTTGTGCGTGAGATTGCAGTGCTGGGCGGCGAGGTGACCAAGTTCGTGTCTCCATCCGTGCAGGAGCGGCTGGCGGTCAAGGTGCGCAGCCTCTCGCCGCCTTGAGGCTCCATTTTTAAGCCAAATTGGCCTCTAGCGCTTATTGGTAAAGCGCTACCAGCTATTGATTTAATAGTGTTGAGGTTGCGGTGACAGCGTGTGCACGCCTGCTGCGGCCAGCTGTTGCTTGACCTGCGTGGCTTGTTCACGCAACGCATCCAGCATGGGTGCCACCTCGGGCAACGGCGGGCGGTACAGCGGCAGCAGCGCGGTCACGCAAAACGGGATCGAAAACGCCAGGCGCCGCAGCACCAGCCGGTCGCTGGCGGCTGCCAGCGCCGTTACCGGGTTGACGATGGCTACGCCCAGGCCCTGTTCCACCATCGCGCACACGGCGGCGGCGCTGTGGGTTTCGACCCGCAAAGTGCGGGCCACGCCCGCCTCGGCGAAACCGGGCGTCGATGAGGCGGCGGTAGGGGTCTTCGGCCGAGAGGCTGATGAAAAATTCCTCCGCGAAATCGGTCAAATCCAACACGGTTTTTTGCGCCATCGTGGTGGCTTGATGGCAGCACGGCCACTTCGTCCAGCGTCAGCAGCACTTCAGCGCGTGTGCCCGGCGGCGCGTTGGCCTGCTCGCACAGGCCCAGGTCAAAACGCTGGGCGCTCATCCATTCTTCCAGCAGGGGCGATTCCTGCGGCGTGACGGACAGGCGCGCATGCGGGCTGGCCTGCATCAACCGCGCAGCCGCACCCGGCAGCAGCGCGTGCGCCAGCGCGGGCAGGCACAACACCGACAACTGCACTGCGTCCGACCGGCCCAGCGCCACGGCGCGGTCCACCACGCGTTCCAGCCCTTGCCAGGAGCGTTGCACCTCGTCCCACAGCGCCAGCGCGCGCGCGTTGGGGCGCAAGCGGCCTTGCACACGTTCAAACAGCGCATAGCCCAGCAGTGACTCCAGCCGCGCCAGCTCGCGGCTGACGGTGGGCTGCGAGCTGTGCAGCAGGTCGGCCGCGCCCGTGGCGCTGCTGGCGGTCATCACGGCGCGGAACACCTCGATGTGCCGGTGGGTGATGCGGTGTGCCATGGGGGTTTCAGTCATGCCGGTCATGCGCGCAGCATATCCATATTGAATGGATGGTGGAAATAAAAGCATTCGACCAAATACCGAGGCCACGGCATCATCCCCAGGCTACATCCCGTCTTGTGCCTTCGGAGCTTCCCATGTCCAACCCTTTTTCGCCCGCCCAGCTGTGGTCCCTGGCCGACCAGTTCGGTACCCCGCTGTGGGTGTATGACGCGGCCACCATCCGCCAGCGCATCGCGCAGGTATCCAACTTTGACACTGTCCGTTTTGCGCAGAAGGCCTGTTCCAACATCCACATCCTGAAGCTCATGCGCGAGCAGGGCGTGAAGGTAGACGCGGTGTCGCGCGGAGAAATCCTTCGTGCGCTGGCGGCCGGTTATCAAGCCGGTGGAGAGCCATCAGAGATCGTCTTCACCGCCGATCTGTTCGATGCCGCCACGCTGGACTGCGTGGTGGAGCAGGGCGTGCCCGTCAACGCGGGCTCCATCGACATGCTGCACCAGCTGGGTGCGCGTTCGCCTGGCCATAGTGTGTGGTTGCGCATCAACCCCGGCTTTGGCCACGGCCACAGCAACAAGACCAACACGGGCGGCGAGCACAGCAAACACGGCATCTGGCACACCGACCTGCCCGCCGCGCTGGCCGCGATCAAACAGCACGGTTTGAAGCTGGCTGGCCTGCACATGCACATTGGCTCGGGCGTGGACTACAGCCACCTGGCCGAGGTGTGTGGCGCCATGGTCAACCTGGTGCGCACGGCCCATGCTGCAGGGCACGATCTGCACGCCATCTCTGCCGGGGGCGGGCTGTCCATTCCGTACCGCGCGGGCGATCCTGTCATCGACACCCAGCACTACTACGGCCTGTGGGACGCAGCGCGGCAGCAGGCCGAGGCGGTGGTGGGCCACAAGCTGGGCCTGGAGATCGAGCCGGGCCGTTTTCTGGTGGCCGAATCGGGCGTGTTGCTGAGCGAAGTGCGCGCCACCAAAAACGCAGGCAACAACCACTTCGTGCTGGTGGACACCGGCTTCAACGAACTCATGCGCCCGTCGATGTACGGCAGCTACCACGCCATGAGCGTGCTGCGCCGCGACGGCGCGACAAAGGCCGAGCGCCCCACGGTGGTGGCAGGCCCGCTGTGTGAGTCCGGCGATGTGTTCACCCAGGGCGATGGCGGTGTGGTGCTGCCGCGCGACCTGCCGGCCGCGCAGGTGGGTGACCTGCTGGTGATCCATGACACCGGTGCCTATGGCGCGTCGATGTCATCCAACTACAACTCGCGCCCGCTGATCGCCGAGGTGCTGGTGGATGGCGGTCAGGCCCGACTGATTCGCCGACGCCAGACGGTGGACGAACTGTTGGCGCTGGAACTGGGGCTTTAAGGGTTCAGGCAACGGTAGTCGGGGCGGGTTGCGCTCCGACATCCGGTAGGTACACACCTACGGTCAGGCGCAGCACTGGCGCACAAGGGCGCAAAAAGGGCAGCGATACAGTGAAATCACTTATCCACTTCAACCCCTTTCTAGGAGATCACCATGCCCATCATTGCTTGGCTACTCGGCGTCCCACTTTCTGTTGTTCTGTTGCTCATGCTGTTCGGCGTGTTTTGATTTCACAGCAAATAAAAAAGCCGCAGAGTGCTCCCTTCCAGGGAAACACTCTGCGGCTTTTTCACGCCTGCCTCCACCGAGCCAAGTTGCTAAGACAGTTCTGAAGCAGGCCCCCGGCCCATCAGCAACGCCACCGCATCGGAGGGGGTTAGCTGGCCATCCAGCAAGGCCACCACCGCGCGGGTGATGGGCATGTCCACCCCCAGCAAGTGCGCACGTTGCGCCACCGTGCGAGCGCTGTAAACGCCCTCTGCCACATGTCCCAGCGATTCGACGGCTTGTTGCAGGCTTTTGCCTTCGGCCAGCAACATGCCCACGCGCCGGTTGCGCGACAGGTCGCCAGTGGCCGTCAGCACCAAGTCCCCCAGGCCTGATAGGCCCATGAAGGTGTCGGGCCGTGCGCCCAGCGCCAGGCCCAGGCGTGTCATCTCGGCCAGTCCACGGGTAATCAGCGCCGCCCGGGCGTTGAGCCCCAGCGCCAAGCCGTCGCACAGGCCGGTGGCAATGGCCAGCACGTTTTTTACCGCGCCACCCACCTCTACCCCCACGATGTCTTCGTTGGCGTACACCCGCACACTGGGGCTGTGAAAAGCGTTGACCAGCGCATCGCGCACCTCTGCGTGGGCGCTGGCCGCCACGAGGGCGGTGGGCTGGCCCAGGGCCACTTCCTGGGCAAAACTGGGGCCGCTGAAGACGCCCGCTATTAAATCAGGAGCTACCAGCGCTTGCACCTCATGCGCTAGAAGCCCAAAAGACTCAGATTCTCCGGCCGGTATTGCCTCAAAGCCCTTGCACAGCCACGCGACGGGCGCGGTGCAACCACTCAGCGCCTGCAGCATGCTGCGCAAAGCGGCCATGGGTGTGGCGACGATGACGAGGTCGGCCCCGGGCAGCAGACTGCCCAGGCTGCCATCGGCGACGACCAGAGAAGTGGGAAAGGCAATGCCCGGCAGATAGCGCGGGTTCTGGCGCTCAGCACGCATGCTGTCCGCCTGGGCCGCATCGCGCGCCCACAGCGTGACCGCGTGGCCAGCGGGGTGCTGGGCCGCGCTCATCGCGAGCGCCGAGCCCCAGGCACCAGCACCTAATACTATGATTTTCATAGCTATCAGCGCTTATGGATCAAGCGCTAGAGGCCCAAAACATATTGAAATTCGAGGGCGAACTGCGCTAAGACGTTCTCGCTGCCTCTGGACCTGGCACGGCCGGGGCGAGGTAGCCGCGGAACTGGCTTCGCCAGGCCGCTGGCTGCGTCCCCCTCCCACAGCGCGCAGCGCGTAGACAGAAGGGGAAGGCGCGAAGCGACTCAGGGGGCGTTCTCTTACTGCGTCAGGATGGACGAGGGTGCGCCAGCCGCCTGGGCTTGCTGTTGCTCGTACATCGCCTGGAAGTTGATTTCTGTCAGGTGCACGGGCGGGAAGCCAGCGCGGTTGATCAGGTCGGCCACGTTGCCACGCAGGTACGGGTACACGATCTGTGGGCAGGCGATGCCCATGATGGGGCCCATCTGGTCTTCCGGCACATTGCGGATTTCAAAGATGCCAGCTTGTTTGACTTCGACCAGGAACACGGTCTTGTCCTGGATCTTGGTCTGCACCGTGGCGGTCACGGCCACTTCGAAGATGCCTTCGGCAACGGGCGTGGCTTCCACACCCAGCTGAATGTCGACGCTGGGCTGTTCTTGTTCGAGCAGGATGCCGGGCGAGTTGGGTTGCTCCAGCGACATGTCCTTCAAGTAGACACGTTGGATCTGGAACACGGGATTTTCTTGGTCAGCCATGGTGGAAAGTCTCTTTAGCAAACGGGGGTTTCAGCAAAAAACGAAACCCGCCGGGGAGCAGCTCCCGCAGCGGGCACATGGGGCTGCATTATGCAGCGCCCGGTGGCAGGGTCAGGCAGCGCCCAGCAGGGGCATCAGCTCGCCGCGGCTGTCCAGGGCGACCAGGTCGTCATGTCCACCCACATGGGTGTCGCCGATGTAGATCTGCGGCACGGTGCGGCGCCCGGTGGTCTCCATCATGTGGGTGCGGGCCACGGGGTCGGTGTCGATGCGGATCTCTTCGATCTGCTCTACGCCTTTGGATTTGAGGATCTGCTTGGCCCGGATGCAGTAGGGGCAGACGGCGGTGGTGTACATCTTCACGGGTTGCATGGCGATCCTCCTGGAAGCAACGGGGTCAAAAAGGGGCAAATTGCCGTATAGCCGAGATACCTGGGGGCGCTTTACGCTTTTTCCACTGGCAGGCTGGCTTCGCGCCAGGCTTTCAGACCACCGGCCATGGCCTGGGCGTTGTCGTAGCCCAGTTTTTTGGCAATGCCTACGGCACGGTTGGCGCGGGCACCGCTGGCGCAGACCAGCACCAACGGTAGCGCTTTGTTTTTGACCACGGAGGGCAGGCGCTCTTCCAACTGGCCCAAAGGCACGTTTTTGGCGCCAGTCACATGGCCCGTGGCGAATTCTTCGGTCTCGCACACGTCGATGACCACGGCTTTTTCACGGTTGATGAGCTGCACGGCCCGCGCGGGCGTCAGCGATCCGCCACTGGCATTCTTGAGGACCGGCCACAGCAACATGCTGCCCGAAGCCAGTGCCACGATGAAGAGATACCAGTTGTCGATAATGAATTTCACAAAGATTCCTTGGGTTGGCGAACAGCGTAATTTTAGAATGCTTGATTTTGACCCGCCTTTCCTAGGGAACTCATGTACAAGCTCGTTTTGATTCGCCATGGTGAATCCACCTGGAACCTCGAAAACCGCTTCACCGGCTGGACCGATGTGGACCTCACGCCGACCGGTGTGTCTCAAGCCATGTCGGCGGGCAAGCTCCTCAAGGCCGAGGGCTATGAGTTTGACCTGGCGTTCACCAGTGTTCTCAAGCGCGCCATTCATACGCTGTGGTACACGCTCGACGAAATGGATTGCACCTGGCTGCCCGTGGTGAAGGACTGGCGCCTGAATGAGCGCCATTACGGCGCGCTGCAGGGTTTGAACAAGGCTGAAACAGCCAAACAATATGGCGATGAGCAGGTGTTGGTGTGGCGCCGTAGCTATGACACGCCCCCGCCAGCGCTGGAAGCGACCGATGCCCGCAGCGAGCGCAGTGACCGCCGCTACGCAGCACTGTCTCAAGGCGATGTGCCGTTGACCGAATGCCTCAAGGACACCGTCGCCCGCGTGCTGCCGTTCTGGAACGAGGCGATGGCGCCCGCTATCCGTTCGGGCAAACGCGTGGTGGTGGCTGCGCACGGCAACTCCATCCGGGCCATGGTCAAGTACCTCGACGGGATCTCTGAATCCGACATCGTGGGACTGAACATTCCCAACGGGATTCCATTGGTATACGAACTGGACGCTGACCTCAAACCCATCCGCCACTACTATCTGGGCGATGCAGAGGCCGCGGCGAAGGCTGCGGCGGCCGTGGCATCGCAGGGCAAGGCGTAAAAATCAGGTAAAGGCAGGGAAATCCTGCCATTTCTGTTCGCCAAGCGAGCGCCCGTGTGGAACTGCATCGGGTTTGGCCCTTCTAATAGCGTGTTTGCAGCCTTTTTTAAAGGCGTGCAGGCGAGGCGGTCGGTTTATATTGATTTGAAGCGGTAAAGGTGTTGTATGGGCCACAAACTCAAAATTGCAGGATGGGTATCGATTGGCGTGGTGGCCGGTGCGCTCACTACGGTTTCCTTGCAAACTGTGGCGCGCGGCGCCATGACGCCTTTGCCTCTGGAAGAAATCCAGCAGCTATCGGCCGTGTTTGGCTTGGTGAAGACCGACTATGTCGAGCCGGTGGACGACAAGAAACTGATCACCGACGCCATCACTGGCATGGTGGCCAGCCTGGACCCACATTCCCAGTATTTCGACAAGAAGTCCTTCAAGGAATTTCGTGAAGGAACGTCCGGGCGGTTTGTGGGCGTGGGCATCGAGATCACGCAAGAAGATGGTTTGATCAAAATCGTCTCTCCCATTGAGGGCTCCCCCGCATTCCGCGCAGGCCTCAAGACCAACGATCTGATCACCAAGATCGACGAAACCATGGTGAAGGGGCTGGCGCTGAACGACGCGGTCAAGCGCATGCGTGGCGAACCCAACACCAAGGTCACGCTCACCATCTTCCGCAAGGACGAGAGCCGCACCTTCCCGGTCACCATCACGCGCGAAGAAATCAAAACCCAGTCCGTCAAGGGCAAGGTCGTGGAACCAGGTTATGCCTGGATCCGCCTTTCGCAGTTCCAGGAACGTACGGTCGACGACTTTGTGCGCAAGGTGGAAGAGGTCTACAAGCAGGAGCCCAACCTCAAGGGGCTGGTGCTGGACCTGCGCAATGATCCGGGCGGCTTGCTCGACGCAGCAGTGGCCATCTCGGCGGCTTTCTTGCCCGCCAACGTGACCGTTGTGTCCACCAATGGCCAGTTGGCCGACAGCAAGGCCACCTACAAGGCAGCGCCTGATTTTTATCAGCGCCGTGGCGGCGGTGACCCACTGCGCCGTCTGCCAGCTGCACTGAAGTCCGTGCCTCTGGTGGTGCTGGTGAATGAAGGCTCGGCCTCTGCCAGCGAAATCGTGGCGGGCGCTTTGCAAGATCACAAGCGTGCCACCATCATGGGCAGCCAGACGTTTGGCAAAGGCTCTGTGCAGACGGTGCGCCCCCTGGGCCCTGACACCGGCATCAAGCTGACCACTGCGCGCTATTACACCCCGAGTGGCAAGTCGATTCAGGCCAAGGGCATCGTTCCCGACGTGATGATCGACGAGTCTGAAGAGGGCAACATCTTTGCCGCTCTGCGCATGCGTGAGGCAGATCTGGACAAGCACCTGGGCAGCGGCCAGGGCGAAGAGAAGAAAGACGAAGCCCGTGAAAAGGCCCGTGAAGAAGCCCGCAAGCGCATGGAAGAAGAGGCCAAGAAGCCGGTGGCAGATCGAAAAATTCCAGAGTTTGGATCGGACAAGGACTTCCAGTTGATGCAGGCGCTGAACCAGCTCAAAGGCCGCACCGTGCTGGCCAGCAAAACACTGACCGAACGCAAGGACGAAAAGAAAGAGAATTGAGCTTTCGCGCTCTCTGCTCCAAAGGCCGGATTTTTTGCGAAATCCGGCCTTTTTTACGCCTGTCTCCGTTCGCGCCCATGCAGACTTTCCGCTTGGGCTGCCTTTGCAAATGATGATCAATGACTGACGACCAGCTCCTGCGCTACTCCCGCCACATTCTTCTGGACGAAATCGGCATCGAAGGCCAGGAGCGCGTTCTGGCCTCGCACGCCTTGATCATTGGCGCCGGCGGGCTCGGCTCCCCTGCCGCGCTGTACCTGGCATCGGCGGGCGTCGGGCACATCACGCTGGTGGATGATGACGTGGTAGATCTCACCAACCTGCAGCGCCAGATTGCGCACACCACCGCGCGCGTGGGTGTGCCCAAGGTTGAATCGGCTGCGCAGGCGATGGCAGAAATCAACCCCGAAACTCGGGTGACGGCGCTGAAGATGCGCGTGGATGCGGCGTCATTGCAGCCCTTGGTTCAAGCCGCCAGTGTGGTGCTCGACTGCAGCGACAACTACGCCACACGACACGCAGTCAACGCTGCCTGTGTGCTGCACAAAACGCCGCTGGTAGCGGGCGCGGTCATCAGGTTTGACGGGCAGATCACGGTCGTCGACCCGCGCAGCGCGCAATCGCCCTGCTACGCCTGCATCTTTCCACCCGCGGCCGATTTTGAAGAAGAACGTTGCTCCACACTGGGAGTGTTTGCGCCGTTGGTGGGAGTTGTGGGTGCGATGCAGGCAGCCGAGGCACTCAAGCTGATCGTGGGCATTGAGTCCACGCTGGCCGGACGGCTTTTGATGCTGGATGGCAGAGCCATGGACTGGAACACGATGCGCGTGCAGCGAGCTCCCGGGTGTGCGGTTTGTCACAGTGTTGTTGGGTAGGATTACTCCTACAGTCCCAGCGTGCAGCCGCTGGCAGAATTCACACCTCTGAACGTCTAAATTTGAGGTTCGAACCGCGCACCCTGCAACGTTCGCCAAAGTGGACCCCGTCTGTGAAACTGCGCACCTACATTGTTGAAGACAACGCGACCATCCGTGAGAACCTTATTGGTACTTTGGAAGAGTTGGCGTCTGTAGAAGCCGTGGGTGTTGCAGAGACCGAAGACGAAGGCAAAGATTGGTTGTCGGCGCACAGCGACCAGTGGGACTTGGCGATCGTGGATCTTTTCCTGCGTCAGGGCAGTGGCTTGGGTGTATTGGCCGCATGCCGCACGCGCCGCCCAGGGCAGAAGATGGTGGTGCTAAGCAACTACGCCACGCCGGATGTGCGTATGCGTTGCGCCCAGTTGGGGGTGGATGCGGTATTCGACAAATCCAACGAGATTGATGCGCTGGTGGACTATTGCATCCTGCACAGTAGCAGTCCAAGTGTGATGGACACCGCGGCTCAAGGTGTGCCCGTGTCCGGTTCATCCATGTGATGCCCGCTGCCAGGTGCCCTCGCAAGCGGGCACTCCCTTTGCTATTTCATATACGCTGCTTGCCGACGTGCCCCGGTCCGGCCGCGCCAGACTGAGGCAAACCCTGTATGTCAGTCAATCAGGCGGTTCTTGAGCGCGTAGTAGGTCAGATCGCTGTTGGACGACAGGCTCATCTTTTCCATCAGACGCGTGCGATAGGTGCTTACGGTCTTAACGCTCAGCGACAGTGCTTTCGCGATGTCTCCTGCCGTTTCACCTTTGGCGAGTTTGAGGAAGACCTGAAATTCACGCTCAGACAACTGCTCGTGGGGTGGTGCGTCATCCTTGCGGTTCAATTGCTGGGCCAGAAGTTCTGCAACGGCAGGTGTCAGATAGCGGCGGCCCAATGCAATCGTGCGAATGGCTTCGACAATTTCAGATGGTTCGCATTCCTTGTTGAGGTAGCCGCTCGCACCCTGGCGAATCAAATTGATCGCGTAGTGCTCTTCAGGGTAGCCACTCAAAATGAGAATGCCCATGTCGGGCGCCTTGGCGCGCAGCATGGCCAGTGCGTCAAGCCCGCTTTGGCCTGGCATCGACAGGTCCATCAGCAGAACATCGATTTCTTTGTTGCGCACCAAATCAATAGCTTCACGGCCGTTGGCTGCTTCACCTTCGACCCGCAGATCCACATGCTCCGACAGAAACTGCCGCAGCCCGGAACGAACAATCGCGTGGTCATCCACAATGCCAATCTTGATCATTGATCTTTCTTTCAAGGGAGCGGCGTTGCCACCCCCGGTGCGTGTTGATTTCAAAGTGGGCGTCATGGCAGTCCATGGGCTGCACCACTTCCAGAAGATCAGCCATTATCCAGAATAAGCGTATGAACCTCAAAGAAAACACCCGGCGCTGGTTGCCAAAGGTCCGCCAGATGGCGTTGAGCCTGCCGATGGCGCTGCTTGCAGCGATGGTTCTGGTCGGAATCAATGAAACGGGGCACATGCGTTCGCAGGACGCCGTCGAGCAGATGACACATGGGCAGAGCACACGCAGCGCCGTCAATACGCTGCTGCAAAGCATGCTGGATGCAGAAACGGGCCAGCGCGGCTATCTGCTCACGGGCAACGAGAGCTATCTGGAGCCTTACGACAAGGCCGTGGCCACGGTGCAAACCAATCTGGACCGCTTGCGCAACCAGTTCATGGACTCGCCAGACGATATGCAGGAGTTCGCTCTTTTGTCGCGCCAGATCTCGCGCAAGCTCGCTGAAATGGAGCTGAGCCTGCGTTTGCGTCGGCAAGGCAATGAAGATGCGTGGAAGTTCATCTTGCACACGGATGTGGGCAAGGAGCACATGGAAGCGATTCGCAAGCATGCGCTGGAGCTCATCGCACGCAGTGACCAGCGGGTCGAGTTTGGCAAGCAGCAGATCGAACAATCGCTCATGCTTTCGCGCATCGGTATTGCCACGGTCACGGCCATCGGATTGCTGGCGTTTTACATGTACCTGCGCCAGGCGCAAGCGCTGCAAACTGTGAATCATCGGGAGCAGACGCTGCTCGAACGCGAGCGTGACCGCCTTGAAGGCTTGGTGCGCGACCGTACCGCGACGCTTTCGGAGTTGGCCAACCATTTGCAAGAGGTGCGCGAGGAAGAGCGCGGACATCTAGCCCGCGAGCTGCACGATGAGTTGGGTGCGCTGTTGACGGCCGCCAAGCTGGATGTGGCGCGGCTCAAATCCAAGATAGACGCTACGGCTCCTGACATTGCAGAGCGATTGAAGCACCTGACCGAAACCTTGAACAGCGGCATTGCACTCAAGCGCCGCATCATCGAAGACCTGCGGCCTTCATCGCTTTCCAATCTGGGGCTGACGGCTGCCATTGAAATACTCACGCGTGAATACGCTGAGCGCGCGGGCATTGAGGTCGAGACCAGCTTGGAGGCCGTCAAGTTGCCAGATGCCACGCAATTGACGGTATACCGAATGGTTCAAGAAGCACTCACCAACATTGGTAAATACGCCCAGGCGCGCAAAGTGCTGGTATCCGTGCATTCCTATCCCACCCACGTGGCGGTGCAGGTGCGCGACGATGGTGTGGGGTTTGATCCGTCCACAGTCCGCCCCACATCGCACGGGCTGGCTGGTATGCGTCATCGGGTTGAGGCGGCAGGCGGACGCCTTTCGCTCACCGCGCGCCCTGGTGATGGCACGTTGTTGTCGGCTGTGTTGCCTTTGCAACGCATGACGGGCGAAGTGCCCAAGATCGAAGCGCAGAGCGCCTAAGAACGGGCTTCAGAGCGTCTACAGCTCCGGAGGGTTTTTTCATGGCTGCAACCTCACCCCTTGTTGTGGGGCGATTCGTCGCGCCCACACGCTGCTAGGCCGTCGACGTCGACACGCTGTCGGCGTGCGCGGGAGTTGCAAATCCAGATCCCCAGTCTCAACGCAAGTTTCGGTTTGGGGCATGGCGTCTCCGGAGTGAACCAAGATCGCCGGTGCGTGGTGTCCTACACAGCTCCCGCTGAGCCGCCGACACGCTTGCGCGCTGGCTACCGGCATCTCCTGCACACCCTGCCGCCTACAGTAACCCCTAGGCGCTGAAGTTCTCTCGCCACTCACTCAGCCGACACCGGCCCCGACAAGAAGGAGATGGAAATGTTGCACTACGCAGTGGTTTTTCTGGTTATCGCGCTGATCGCAGCCCTCTTCGGCTTTGGCGGCATTGCTGCTGGTGCCGTTGGCATCGCCAAGATTTTGTTCTTTGTGTTCGTGATCATGGCGGTGGTGACCTTTGTGCTGGGCCTGCTGAAACGGCGCTAACCAGCGCGGACCGCCGCCACATTCACCCGCGCCCCGTCCTCGCTTAACGCGCATCACAACCCACACCCCAAGGAGTTACCACATGAGCATCCAGACTGCCACTGACAAAGTTGCCAACAGCGCCCACAAGCTGACTGACGACGTGCTGCAGAGCGCCCAAGACGCTGTTCAATCAACGCGCAACGCCGCCAACAGCACGCTGGAGCGCGCCGAAGAGGGAGTTCGCGCGCTGCGCAGTCGTACTGACCCAGCCATTGATGATCTGGCCGCGCGTGCACAAGAACTGGCAACCCGCAGCATTGACTACTGCGCAGAAACCAGTGCCCGTGCTCGCCGCCAAATGCACCAAGCCGCAGAAGCGACCAACAAGTACGTGGCAGAGCAGCCCGGCAAGTCGTTGGTCATTGCCGCTGCATCGGGTGCCGCACTGGCGACGCTGATGTTCTGGATGTCTCGCCGCCGAGGTTCTTACTAAGAGACTTACGCTTCGAAGTTGTAAGAGCACAGCCAAAAACCGTGCTTTTTGAGCTTCTATCCCACAGTCCGTCGGTCACGGAGGGTGCAACAGACCGACAGATTGAAATTTTCCAGCACCCGCGATTCCAACCATTTTGAACAAGGACAACACCATGAAATACGCACGTGCCCTCGCTTTTGCCGCTGTCGCCGGTATCACCATCGTGACAGCAACAGGCTGTTCCGTGGCGCGCAACCAGCAAACTGCTGGCGCCTATGTCGACGACGCTGCCATCACCACCGCTGTGAAGGCAAAGATGGCCGAAGACAAGACGGTTTCGGCGACGTCCATCAGCGTGGAAACACTCAACGGTACGGTTCAACTGTCTGGTTTTGCCAAGTCGCAAGCTGAAAAGAGCCAAGCTGAATCCATTGCACGCAACACCAAAAACGTGCGTGAGGTGCGTAACAGCATTGTTGTGCGTCCCTGATCGGATCACTTGACTACGGTTCTGGGGAGCGTCAGCTCACCATAAGCCGGAAGTCGACACCAGAGCAGACTCGGGGCGCGTCCTTGAGCCTGCTCTTTTGCATTGGGCCGCACGAAACAGTCGTCTTCGGGCTGCAAGCGTTTCTGGAGGCTGCAGACCTGCGCACCCCCTCCCGATTGATCCTCGCGTCCTCTTACTGGGTATAAGCTCAACACCATGCGCATATTCAATTGCGACCATTGCGGTCACCTGGTTTTTTTCGACAGCGTGCAGTGTGTGAACTGTGGCAGCACGCTGGCATTTTTGCCAGATGCGCTCACCATGGCCGCCTTGGCGCCCGCGCCTCAGGATGGCGTAGGCCTGTGGCGGCGCATGGGCGGACGGGGCACCGCGCAATACAGCGGACGTTTGTACCGGCTGTGCCACAACCACACAGAACATCAAGCCTGCAACTTTGCAGTTCCTGCCAACGATTACGCTGAGTATTGCGTGTCTTGCCGCCAGACCCGGGTGCTGCCTGATCTGTCCGAGGCCGCCAACCAAGGACGCTGGATGCAGATTGAAGCTGCCAAGCGTCGGTTGTTTTACACCTTGGCCCGATTGGGGCTTGAGCCCGCGCCAGGGCGGCCGGGACCGATTTTTGAGTTTCTGGCAGACCTTCCCGGTGGGCCTTCGATATTGACAGGCCACAACAGTGGAACCATCACGCTCAATGTGGCCGAAGCGGATGACGATGAACGTGCGCGCCGCCGCATTGCGCTGGGCGAGCCCTACCGCACGCTTATCGGCCATCTGCGTCACGAGTCCGGCCACTTTTATTGGGACCAGCTGGTGCGTGATGGCGGGCGGCTGGAGGCGTTTCGCAGCGTGTTCGGTGACGAAAGCCAGGACTACGCCGCAGCGCTCGAAGCCCACTATGCCAAGGGCAACGATGCGGGCGACTGGGCGGAGCGACATGTGAGCGCTTATGCAGCCGCCCACCCTTGGGAGGATTGGGCCGAGACATGGGCCCATTACCTGCACATGATCGACCTGCTGGAAACCTCGGCCAGCTACGGCACTGAAATCACGGTTCCCGGCATCTACGGCCCGCAGCGCAGCAGCGCGTTAGACCCCTTTGGTAAACCCGCACCAGACTTCGACACCATGCTGCTTCAACTGGTGCCGTTGACCCTGTTGCTCAACAGCCTGACCCGCAGCCTTGGCCAACCCGATGCGTACCCGTTCGCACTGGCCGGGGAGGCGCTGAAGAAGCTCCGTTTTGTGCACGATATGGTGCGGGAAGAGGCTAGCCGACCTGCGACACCTGCGACACCTGCGACACCTGCGCTCCTGCAAGCGCTCCTGTGTCTTCGCCCAACCCCGCAGCAGCACCAGTAGCAGCACCAGTACCAGCGCCAGCAGGTGGCTTGGCCCCTGCACCGGTTGCGAAACATGTTGCCAAAAAAAGTAGCAAACTAGTCAATAAGGACGTGCGCTAGGGCCTGTTTTTATGCAAATTCTGCGGTGGAGATCCTTCCGCTGATTGGTCGGCGGCGGGCGGCCTGGAACTTGCTTCGAGGTAAGCCGGAGGTTGACTCGTATGCAGACTGACACCAGAGTTTTATCGCCCGGCGATCTTTGCAGGGCACAGCGCGCGCAGGGCTTAGTACCTGGGGAGGTTGCATGTTAAGCCGCACAGCTGACCACCTTTTCTGGATGTCCCGCTACACCGAGCGGGCGGAAAACACCGCCCGCATGCTGGACGTGAACTACCAAAGCGCTTTGTTGCCACAGTCGCCAGAAATTGCACTCCTGGGTTGGCAGGGGCTGCTGTCCATCAGCGAATTGCTGCCAAGCTACATGGCCGAACATGGCGAAGTCACTCCTGCCAAGGTGCTGAACTTCATGGTCAAAGACCCGGCCAACCCTTCGTCCATAGTGGCGTGCCTGCAGGCAGCGCGAGAAAACGCGCGAGCGGTACGCGGTGCATTGAACACCGAGGCCTGGGAGATCCAGAACCAGACATGGCTGGAAGTAAATCGGCTGATTCAAGAGGGGTTGCTGGAGAGTGACCCGGCGCGCTTCTTTGAATGGGTGAAGTTCCGGTCCCACCTCTCACGCGGGGTGACGGTGGGCACCATGCTGCAGGATGAGGCGCTGCACTTCATGCGGCTGGGCACATTTTTGGAGCGTGCAGACAACACCGCGCGGCTATTGGATGTGAAGTTCCACGCGGTACAAAGCGACTTTTTTGGTGCCGCCGTTGCGCAGGACCAAGACTATGACTTCTACCACTGGAGCGCGGTCCTGCTGAGCGTCTCAGGCTTTGAAACCTACCGCAAGGTCTACCGGGATGTGATTACCCCCGAGCGCGTGGCTGAACTGTTGATCTTGCGCGCCGACATGCCACGGTCACTGCACGCCTGCATGAAGGAAGTGATGGGCAACCTTGACATGCTGAGCAGTGGGCGGTCGGCCGAGACCCAGCGCCACGCAGGGCGGCTGTTGGCGCACCTCAAGTTTGCGCACATTGACGAGATTTTGACCAACGGACTGCATGCCTACCTCACGCAGTTCCTCGAACGCGTGAACGACCTGGGCGGGCGGATCAGCCGGGATTTTCTGCTGCCGTCGACGGCGTGAGCGGGGTGGCCTCGGCTGACGCGTCAACGGTGGCTGGATCCGCTGAGGGTGCCATAGCGGGTTCCACCGTCACGGCCACCTGCAGCACGTGGTGATCGCCGCCATGGATCACACCGCGCAGCGGCGAGACATCTGAATAATCGCGCCCCAGGGCCAGGGTCACATAGTCTTCGCCCGCTGCGCGGTCGTTGGTCGGGTCCAGATCAAACCACTCCGTGTTTCCTGCAGGGTCATCGCCTTCACCCTCAACGTCTGGAGGGGGTGACCAAACCGACACCCAGGCATGTGAGGCATCGGCCCCCACCAGCCGGGGCTGGCCCGGAGGCGGTTCGGTCAGCAGATAGCCGCTCACGTACCGCGCGGCCAGGCCCATGCTGCGCATGCAGCCGATCATCACGTGGGCAAAGTCCTGGCACACCCCACGGCGCAGCCGCAGGGATTCAAGTGCGGGAGTCCCCGCGTCTGTGGCGTGGGCGGTGTAGGCGAAATCGGCGTGAATGCGCGACATCAGGTCGCTGGCCGCTTCCATCAGAGGGCGCCCAGGGGTAAAACTCTCCTGTGCATACGCCACAAATTCGGCGTGCCGCGGGATGTAGGGCGAGGCAAAACCAAACTCCGCCGCGGGTTGGTAGGGCTGCCCGCTCCGGTAACAAAGGCGCTCGCGCACCATCTCCCACGGTTCGCCCGGCGGTGCTACGGGTGGATTGCTTGTCTCCAGCAGGCTTTCGGCGCGCACACGCAGTACGTCGTGGGTAAACGGCAGGCTGAAGAACGCGCGGGTATTGCCAAACACGTCCTCCATGGTGTGGCACTGGGTTGGTGCTGGCTCCACCTGCAGCGTATGGGTCAATACGCGCTGCACCAAACCAGTGCGCGGTCGCAGATGCGCCATGTGCTGGGCGTTCTGCACCGCTGGCGTGTAGTGGTAGACCGTTTCGTGGATGACGCGCAGTTTCATTGTCAAGCGCCTACGCTGTGCCGCAACGCATCGGCAGAGTGTGTGAAATAGCGCGTGGCCAGTACGTCCGACAGCCCCTGCACACCCTGAACGCAGGCGTTCAGGTACTGCTCCAGTGCCACGTATTGGCCTGCGTCATCCTGTGCGCACAGGGCCGCCAACGACAGGCCGGACGCATCCGGAACCCCCAAACCCGCAGACTCCCCCGGTGTGCCCGCCGCAGCTTCGATCTTGGCGATGCGTCCGCGCAGGGTCTGCGCCACCCAGGCCAGTGACCGCGGGTTGTCGCGGTCGATGACCAGCAGGTCGAGCAGTGCCGGCATGTCGCGCCGTTGTTGGTATTGCGCGTGAAAGGTGATGGTGCTGTCGAACAAGCCCAGCATGGCCTCGAAGCCACTTTCGTCCGATAACGCGCCGGTCTGGAGCCCGCTTTCCAGCGTGGCCGCCAGAAATCCCAGGCGCTCCAGATGCCGGCCGATGGACAGCAAGCGCCAACCGTCGTCGCGTGTCATGCGGTCTGTCTGTTGGCCCGTCATCGCGGCGGTGCGGCCGCTCAGGGCTTCGAGCTGGCGCAGGGCTTCCAGTGGTGAGTAGTCAGCGTCTTCGGCCGCGCCGGGGCGTGGCGCAAAAAACTCTGCTTCTGCGCCCACGATCAGATTCCAGTGCTCTTGCGACAGGCGGTCGCGCACAGACGAGGCTGCGCCCATGATCCCGCGCAGGTTGTAGCCCACGCTGGTGACCTGCGCGGCATTGGTCAGCCCTGCAATCAGCGAGCGCTCAAACACACGCCGTGCCTGCGTTGCCGGGGGCACGGTGGACAGCACCAAGCCCTGGCCCACGGCCATGGCGCTCAGCCAGGTCATCAGCGGCTGGGACGATTGGTCTTCACCGTTCAGGCACTGGATGGCGATGCGTGCGAGCCGGGTCACGTTCTCGGTGCGCTCGGTGTAGCGACCTAGCCAGAACAGGTTCTCGGCTGCACGGCTGGTCACGCGGCGGCTGCGGTGTACCACCGCCGGCGCGTTCTGGTTGTGCGCCAGCAGGGTGGTCTTGTCCACGTGGCCATCGGTCAGCACCCAGACATCGGCACTGCTGCCGCCGCGCTGCATGGAGGTGATTTCGCGGTCATCGTTGGCGATGCGGGCCAGCCCGCCGGGCAACACGCGCCAGGATTCGGGGCCATCGCACACCGCAAAAACCCGCAACATCACCGAGCGGGGCGAGATGTGGCTGCCCCGGTGGTCCGTGCGCCAGGTGGGCATTTGCGACAGTGGCAAGTACGCCTGCACGGTGTATTCGTCGCCCTGGGCCTCGATGCGCTGGGACCACTCTGTGAGCGCCTCTTGGGACAGCGCCCCGCCCAGAACGGGAGCGCGTTGTGCCATTGGCCACGTGGGGCGAATGACGCTGTGGGTCAGTTCCGGTAGCACCTCTTGCTGAGCCGTCTGCTCGCCGCACCACCAAGTAGGCAGGGCGGGCAGCGCAAGCTCTTCCCCCAGCAGGTGGCGCGAGAGTGCTGGCATGAACCCCAGCAGCGCCGACGACTCCAGAAACGCCGAGCCCGGCGCGTTGGACACCAGCACGTTGCCCGCCCGGATCGCCTGTAGCAGGCCCGGCACGCCCAGGCGCGAGTCGCTGCGCAGTTCCAGCGGGTCCAGAAACTCGTCGTCGAGCCGTTTGAGGATGCCGTGCACCGGTTGCAGCCCGTGCAGCGTTTTGAGGTAAAGGTGGTCGTCGCGCACCGTGAGGTCATTGCCCTCCACGAGCGTGAGGCCCAGATAGCGGGCCAGGTAGGCGTGCTCGAAGTAGGTCTCGTTGTAGGGGCCTGGCGTCAGCAGCACGATGCGTGAATCCTGACCCGCTGGGCTCATCTGCCGCAGTCCGTCGAGCAGGGCCCGGTAGGTTGCGGCCAAACGCTGCACATGCATCTGGCTGAAGGCCTCGGGGAACAGCCGCGAGATCAGCAGCCGGTTCTCCAGCAGGTACCCCAGGCCCGACGGAGCCTGCGTGCGCTGCGTCACCACCCACCAGTCGCCCTGTGCATCGCGGGCCATGTCGAAGGCTGCGATGTGCAGGTGGTTGCCTCCCACGGGCTTGACGCCATGCATGGCGCGCAGATAGCCCGGGTGGCCCTGCACCAGCGCGCTGGGAAGCAGACCTTTGCGAAGCAGCTCTTGAGGGCCATATACGTCCCCCATCACCCGGTCGAGCAGCCGGGCCCGCTGCTGTACACCGTGTTCAATGTGGGCCCAGTCGTGTTGTGAAAGGATCAGCGGGAAGAGATCCACCGACCAGGGCCGCTGTGGGCCGTCCGCGTCAGCGTACACGTTGTAGGTGATGCCGTTGTCGCGCACCTGCCGCTGCAGGCTTTGGGTGCGCCGGTCCAGGTCTTCAAACCCCGAGCGACCCAGGTGTTCAAAAAACTCTCCCCAGGTACTGGAGATGCCGTTGTCGACGGGGGACGAAGCTGGGGGCGCTGAATCTAACGAATCTGCATTGCCCAGCTTTCTTTCGCCATCGCTCTGGCTCTGACTCTGACTCTGGCTCTGACTCTGACTCTGACTCTGACTCTGACTCTGACTCTGACGGTCTTCGCCGCGAATAGCATCCGGCGCAAGTTTGCTTCCCCGCAGTTCGTCAAAATGCCCGGTCGCGGCGGCTGGCGCCAGGGCCATGGCCATACCGGCGGCGGTGTCCTGTGCGTCCAGGGGGAAAAGGGTGTCGTTCAATGGTTCCACTGCGCTGGATTCTCGGGCATTTGGTCTCCAACGACTCTGCGGGTTACCCGCCCCCGGCAAAAACCGGCGCGCCCCGGCGCAGGGACGCCGAGCAAGGGCCGCCCCGCAGCGAGGGCGTCGTCCCCCTCTGGGGGAAGGCGCCGCAGGCGACTCAGGGGGAGTCAATTCACGGCCGCATCTTGCGCCGCAAGTCCAGCGTGAACGGAAACTCCCGGCTGCCTGGCAGATTGATGGTGGCAGAGGGCACGGCCAGCCTGCCTGGTGTGTGCCCCATGCGGGTAAAGCGCGTCAGGCGGCGGCTCTCTGCCTCATAGGCGTTGACCGGGAAGCTGTCGTAGCTCAGGCCGCCCGGATGCGCCACGTGGTACTGGCACCCACCCACAGAGCGGTTCATCCAGGTGTCGACGATGTCGAACGTCAGCGGCGCATGGGCGCCAATGGTCGGGTGCAGGGCCGAGGGCGGGTTCCAGGCCTTGTAGCGCACACCCGCCACAAACTCGCCGGTGGTGCCGGTGGTCTGCAGCGGCAGCGGTTGGCCGTTGACGGTGACCACGTGGCGGCTTTCATTGAGGCCCGTCACGCGCACCTCGATGCGTTCGAGCGACGAATCCACATACCGCACGGTGCCGCCCGCAGAGCCTTCTTCGCCCATCACATGCCAGGGTTCCAGCGCGTTGCGCAGGGTCAGCTCCACGCCCATCGACTGCACCGTGCCAACCATGGGGAAGCGGAACTCGAACTGGGGTGCAAACCACGCAGGGTCAAACGCGTAGCCTGCTTCGACCATGTCGGCCACCACGTCGTGCATGTCCTGCTGGATGAAGGTGGGCAGCATCCAGCGGTCGTGCAGCTCGGTGCCCCAGCGGGCGGCCGGGGCGCGGTAGGGCGTTTTCCAGAAGCGCGCAATCAGGGCGCGCAGCAGCAACTGCTGCACCACGCTCATGTGGGCATGCGGCGGCATCTCGAAAGCGCGCAGCTCCAGCAGGCCCAGGCGGCCGGTGCTGCTGTCGGGCGAGTACATCTTGTCGATGGAAAACTCGCTGCGGTGGGTGTTGCCCGTCACGTCCACCAGAATGTTGCGCAGCGTGCGGTCTACCACCCAGGGCGGCATGTCCTGCCCGTAGGTGGCGCGGTTGGTTTCGATCTCGCGCAGCGCGATCTCCAGCTCGTACAACTGGTCGTTGCGTGCCTCGTCCACACGCGGCGCCTGGCTGGTGGGGCCGATGAACAGGCCGCTGAACAGGTAGCTCAGGCTGCGGGTGGTTGTGCCAGTACAGCAGCAGGCTGGCCAGCAGCTCGGGCTTGCGCAAGAACGGCGAATCGGCGGGGGTAGCGCCGCCCATCACAAAGTGGTTGCCGCCCCCGGTGCCGGTGTGGCGGCCGTCGGTCATGAACTTCTCGGCCGACAGGCGCGTCTCCCACGCGGCCTGGTACAGAAACTCGGTGTGGTCCACCAGTTCGCGCCAGTTGCTGGCGGGGTGAATGTTCACCTCGATCACCCCCGGGTCGGGCGTGACCTGCAGAATCTTCAGGCGCACATCGCGTGGCGGTGGGTAGCCCTCCAGCACGATCTTCATGCCCAGGTCTTGAGCCGTGGCTTCCACGGCGGCCAGCAGGTCGAGGTAGTCCTCCAGGCGCTGCAGCGGCGGCATGAACACATACAGCACGCTGTATTTTTCGCCCACCTTCTCGGCCTTGGGGCCGCTGGCGCGGCGCGGGTCACGCACCTCTACACACAGCGCCGTGCGCGACAACCCTGTGGCCGATTGAAACCGCTTGGGCGGCTGCATATCAGCGAGGGGATCAGGCTGACCGGTCTGGCGCGCATGGTCGCCGCCCGCCGTGCCTTGCGCCACCCGGCGCGCCTCGCCAGGGGCGGTGGCGCCTGCCAGGTAGGGCAGGTCGCGGCTGCCGACCACACCGGCGGCTGGTGTGGTGGCATACCGTGCACGCAGGGCGGCTGCAGCCTGCAGCGGGCCTTGGGGAACGGTCGGGTCTTGGGGTATGAGCTGGTCGGTGTCGGCTGCGCTCAGCCAGGGCAACGCGTCCAGCGGCAAGCGGTAACCCATGGACGAGTCGCCCGGGGTCAGGAACATGCGGTCACCGCGGAAGTACCAAGGGCTGGTGCTCCAGGGGGTGCCAGCCCGTCCACCAGCGTCGTCAGGGTCGATGGCGTGAAGCGGTAGCACGTAGCCCACCACAGTGTCGAGCTTCTGCTCAAACACGCGGCGCAGGCGGTTGCGTTCCAGCTCGTCGTCCAGGCGCGCGTCAAACGGGTCTACGTTGACGGGCAGGCGCCGTTCGCGCCACAGGTAGTAGAAGGTGTCCTCGTAGCCGGGCCGGATGAAACGGTCCGTGATGCCCAGTTTGCCGGTGAGATGGCGCACAAAACGGTGGGCGTCGTCGCTGGTGTAGTGCGAAGGCTCCCGTTCATCGGCAAACAGGCTGGGGTTGGTCCACGCCGGTTGGCCGTCGGCGCGCCAACAGATCGAGAGCGCCCAGCGTGGCAACTGCTCGCCCGGGTACCACTTCCCCTGGCCCAGGTGCAGAAAACCGCCTTGACCGTATTCAGCACGCAACTTGTGCATCAACTCGGTGGCAAAGCCGCGCTTGGTAGGGCCCAGGGCGTCGGTGTTCCACTCTGCCGCGTCGCGGTCGCCCACGGCCACAAAGGTGGGTTCGCCGCCCATGGTCAGGCGCACGTCTCCCGCCACCAGGTCGGCATCCACCTTGTCGCCCAGCGCCAGCACTGCCTGCCACTGGTCCTCGGTGTAGGGTTTGGTGACGCGGGGGGATTCGTAAATGCGCGTCACGCGCATCTCGTGGCTGAACTCCACTTCGGCTTCGTCCACGCCACCCTCGATGGGCGCGGCACCCGAAGGTTGGGGCGTGCAGGCCAGGGGAATATGCCCTTCGCCCGCCATCAGGCCGCTGGTGGCATCCAGGCCAATCCAGCCCGCACCGGGCAGATAGACCTCGCACCAGGCGTGCAGATCGGTGAAGTCCACCTCGGTGCCGCTGGGGCCATCCAGCGCCTTCACGTCGGGCGTGAGCTGGATCAGGTAGCCCGACACAAACCGCGCCGCCAGACCCAGGTGGCGCAGCAGCTGCACCAGCAGCCAGCCTGAGTCGCGGCACGAGCCGCTGGCTTTTTGCAGCGTCTCCTCAGGCCCTTGCACGCCCGGCTCCATGCGGATGAGGTAGCGGATGTCCTTGGCCACCTGCTGGTTGAGCTTGACCAGAAAATCAATCGTGCGCTGCGGGCTGCGGTCGACCTTGTCGAGGTAGGCCTGAACCAGCGGGGTGATCGGATCGGCCGCCAGATAGGGCGCCAGCTCCTGCTGGACCTCGTCGCTGTAGTTGAACGGAACCTCTTCTGCTTCTGGCTCCAGAAAAAAGTCGAAGGGGTTGTACACCGCCATCTCGACCACCAGATCGACCGTGATCTTGAAGCTGCGCGTTTTTTCGGGAAACACCAGGCGCGCCTGGTAGTTGGCGAACGGGTCTTGCTGCCAGTTGACGAAGTGCTGTTCGGGCTCGACCTTGAGCGAGTACGAAATCACGGTACTGCGGCAGTGGGGTGCAGGTCGCAATCGCACGGTTTGCGGCCCGAGGCCGACCAGCCGGTCGTATTGGTAGTGCGTGACGTGGTGGAGCGCGGCGTGAATGGGCATATACGGGCCATGCTAGCAAGTCCCGAGCCATCGTGGGTAACTATTCCCTGGGCTATGCTTTTTGTTCATGGCCTGTTCACAATCTGCGCTGCGGGTTTTTCAAGCAGTCGATCAGACCAGCTCCCGCTCACATTTCATCTCTAGCACCAACTTGGTGACAACACGGTCTTGCCGCTATGCCCCAGCAATCCCAACCCCAACTTCTGCTTTTGCCCGGCCTGGCCGCCGATGCACGCATGTGGAGCGGCATGCTGCCCCTGTTGCCCGCAGCGCTGCGGCCCGAGGTCACCACGGCCCACCAGGACGTGGCGCTGCATTCCATCGAAGACTTCGCCGCGCAGGTGTTGGCGCAGCACGCAGGCCCCCTTGTGCTGGCCGGGGCGTCCATGGGCGGCATGGTGGCCATGGAGGCCGCGCGCCAGGCGCCAGACCGCGTGGCGGGGCTGGCCTTGCTGGGCACCACGGCACGGCCTGAAACGCCGGACATGCGTGCGCTGCGCGAGGGGGCGATCGAGTTGTTTGAACAAGGGCGACTGCGCGAGGTGATCGAGCCCAACGTGGCGCTGGCGTTTCACCCCGACAACACCACCCGGCCGGGGCTGGTGCAGTCCTATCTGGACTTTGTGCTGGACGCCGGTGCCGCCCACCTGGTCCGCCAGAACCGCGCCGTCATCCACCGGCCCGATGCGCGCCTGCACCTGCCCCACCTGGCCTGCCCCGTGCTGGTGGTGTGTGGCGAGGCCGATCAGCTCACGCCGCCGGAATGCTCTGCCGAGATGGCTGCGCTGGTGCCCGGCGCCGACCACCATCTGCTGTCAGGCTGCGGCCACATGCTGACCATGGAACAGCCCGAGGCCGTCACCCGCGTGCTGGTGCAGTGGCTGGCCCGCAGTGGGTGGATTTGATGTGAATTTTGGGTGTTTTTGGCCTCTAGCGCTTATCCAATAAGCGCTAGTAGCTATGAAAATAGTAGCATTGGTACGGCTAGCCGAACTCAGCGAAGCGGTTCTGGCTGGGCGCTGCGTTGCAGGCAGTGCAGGCAGTACAGGCAGTACGAGCAAGACGCGGCAACGACGCCAGAAGCGTTTTGTTGGCTGCTCTCCATCAGAACTCCAGGTTGTCAATCAACCGTGTGCTGCCCAGCCGCGCTGCGCCCAGTACCACCAGCGTGCCTGCCGCATCGGCCGCCGTGGCGGGCAACAGGTCGGCGCGGCGGCGCACGGTGAGGTAGTCGGGCAACCAGCCGCGGGCGCGCAGGGCGTCCAGGGCCTGGGGCTCCAGCGCGGCGCGGTCGCTGGATGGTTGGAGCCACCGTTCGGCCAGCTGGCGCAACGCCTGCGACAGCGCCACGGCCTCTTGCCGTTCTTGCGCGCTCAGGTAGCCGTTGCGTGAACTCAGCGCCAGGCCGTCGGCAGCGCGCTGGGTTTCGCCCGCCACCACGTCAATCGGCAGCGCAAACTGCTGCACCATGTGGCGAATCACCATGAGCTGCTGGTAGTCCTTCTTGCCGAACACGGCGGTGCCGCCCGACTGGCCCAGCACACAGGCAAAACAGCTTCATCACCACGGTGCTCACGCCCACAAAAAAGCCGGGGCGAAAGTGCCCCTCCAGCATGTCGGCCAGCGCCGGGTCGGGGTGCACCTTGAAGGTCTGCGGCTGCGGGTACAGGTCGGCCTCGCGCGGCGCAAACAGCACATCGCAGCCAGCGGCCTGCAGCTGCGCGCAGTCGGCCTCCCAGGTGCGCGGGTAGCTGTCAAAGTCTTCGTGCGGCAAAAACTGCAGGCGGTTCACAAAGATGCTGGCCACGGTCACGTCGCCCAGCGGCTTGGCCTGGCGCACCAGGGCGATGTGGCCGTCGTGCAGATTGCCCATGGTGGGCACAAAGGCGGGGTGTCGGTAGGGCGCAAGGGCCTGGCGCAGGTCGGCGATGGAATGGGCAATCAGCATGCGGTGAAGAGAGTCGATAGAAAAGAGTGGGATGTGGCCTGCTTACCAGGCGTGCACGGCGTTGTCCGGGAAACGCCCTTGCTTGACGGCCTGCACATACGCCTCCATGGCGCCGCGCACGCTGCCCGCGTCCTGCATGAAGTTGTGCACAAACTTCGGCATCTTTCCCAGGTTCATGCCCAGCATGTCGTGCAGCACCAGCACCTGGCCGGCGGTGCCGTTGCCCGCGCCTATGCCGATGGTCGTGGCAGTGCGGCAGCTCGGCCGTCAGGTCGGCGGCCAGTGCGGCAGGCACCATCTCCAGCACCAGCATGGCGGCGCCGGCGTCCTGCAGTTCGTGCGCTTCTTTGCGCAGCGTGCGCGGCGGCGTCGTCGGTCTTGCCCTGCACGCGGTAGCCGCCCAGCGCGTGCACTGTCTGCGGCGTCAGGCCCAGGTGGGCGCACACCGGGCACGCCGCGTTGCACCAGGAATTCCACCGTGGACGCCGTCCAGCCACCGCCTTCGAGCTTGACCATGTGCGCGCCCGCCTGCATCAGCACGCAGGCGCTGCGCAGCGCCTGTTCGCGGCTTTCGGCATAGGTGCCGTAGGGCAGGTCGGCCATCAGCCAGGTGGTGCCCTGCACCCGCTGCAGGCCGCGCGCCACGCTGGCCGGTGTGGTAGGCCATGGTGTCCAGCGTCACGCCCACCGTGCTGGGCAGGCCCTGGCACACCATGCCCAGCGAGTCGCCGACCAGAATGCAGTCGACACCCGCCGCATCGGCCACGGCCGCAAAGGTGGCGTCGTAGGCGGTCAGCATGGTGATCTTCTCGCCCGCTTCGCGCATTTGCGCGCAGGCGCGGCAGGCTCACGGGTCGCCGCAGGGGCAGCGGCGACGCAGGCGGCAGGGTGCCGTAGGGCGTGGCAGAAACGTTGCTGGGGGCTGTCATGTGGCGTCCATGGGCAAAAAAATTGCCGCGAGTCTATGCGAGCAATACTGGGTGTACTTATCGGTTTCCAGCACGCCGGAACCCGGTCTGCGCTGCCGCCGTGGCCTTTGGGTTGCCGTTATGCTCGCGCCCCATGACGCTTTCGAACCAACAGTCCAGAGACAACGATGTGGCCGAACTGGCCAGCGCCGACGTGGCCCGCGCCTTGGCCGAAGACGTGGGCAGCGGCGACCTGACCGCTGGCCTGATCGACCCCACCCGCCGCGCCCGCGCCCGCATCCTGGCGCGCGAGTCCGCCGTGATCTGCGGCGCCCCCTGGGCCGAAGCCGCCCTGCGCGCGCTGGACCCCACCGTCCAGGTCACCTGGCATGTGACAGAAGGCCAGCGCTGCACCCCCGACCAGGTGGTGCTGGAGCTGCAAGGCAACGCCCGCGCGCTGCTCTCTGCCGAGCGCACAGCGCTCAACTTTTTGCAGCTGATGTCTGCCGTGGCCACCAAAACCCGCACCTATGTGGATGTGGTCGCAGGCACCCGCGCGCACATCGTGGACACGCGCAAGACCCTGCCGGGCCTGCGCCTGGCGCAAAAATACGCGGTGCGCGTGGGCGGCGGCACCAACCACCGCATTGGCCTGCACGACGCGGTGCTGATCAAGGAGAACCACATTGCGGCCGCCGGTGGCGTGACGGCGGTATTGCGCGCCGCCGACAAGGTGGCAGCGCAGGCAACGTTCATCGAGATCGAAGTGGAAACGCTGGAGCAGCTGGCCGAGGCGCTGGATGCCGGGGCCAAGATGGTCCTGCTCGACAACATGCCCCTGCCCACGCTGCGTGAAGCAGTGCGCATCAATGCAGGCCGTGCGATTCTGGAGATCTCGGGCGGCGTCACGCTCGAAGGCCTGCGCGAACTGGCCGAAACCGGCGTGGACCGCATCTCCATCGGCACGCTGACCAAGGACGTGAAAGCCACGGATTTCTCCATGCGCCTGCAGGAACTGTCATGACCACCACCGCCGTGCTGAACCGCATCGATGTCGAATACGAGCAGCCGCTGGAAGCCCAGGAGGGCTCGGTCTGCGCCACCAAACACGCCTGGGCCCGCGTGCCGCCCGAGCCTTCGCAGGCTGAGCGTGCTGCCCTCAAAGACAAGATACGCCGCCTGCTGAAGGAAAAGAACGCGGTAATGGTGTCGCACTACTACGTGCACCCCGACCTGCAGGACCTGGCCGAGGAAACTGGCGGCCTGGTGAGTGATTCGCTGGAGATGGCCAGGTTTGGCCGCGACCATGCGGCGCAGACGCTGGTGGTGAGCGGCGTGCGCTTCATGGGCGAGACGGCCAAAATTTTGAGCCCGGAAAAGACCGTGCTCATGCCCGATCTGGATGCGACTTGCAGCCTTGATCTGGGCTGCCCCATCGACGAATTCAGCGCGTTCTGCGACGCGCACCCGGACCGCACCGTGGTGGTGTACGCCAACACCAGCGCGGCCGTGAAGGCGCGGGCCGACTGGCTGGTCACGTCGAGCTGCGCCCTGGACATCGTGGGCGCTTTGAAGGCAGCCGGGCAAAAAATCCTGTGGGCGCCCGACCGCCATCTGGGCGCCTACATCCAGCGCGAGACCGGTGCCGACATGGTGTTCTGGAACGGCGCCTGCATCGTGCACGACGAGTTCAAGGCGCTGGAGCTGGAGCTGCTGAAAAAGCAGCACCCGAACGCCAAGGTGCTCGTGCACCCCGAAAGCCCCGCCGACGTGGTGGCCCTGGCCGATGCCGTGGGCTCGACCAGCGCCATCCTCAAGGCCGCGCGCGACATGGAGGCGACAGAATTCATCGTGGCCACCGACAACGGCATGATGCACAAGCTGCGCACGCTCAACCCCGGCAAGATCTTTTATGAGGCGCCGACGGCGGGTAACAGCGCCACCTGCAAAAGCTGCGCGCACTGCCCCTGGATGGCGATGAATGGCCTGGCCGACGTGGCGCGCGTGCTGGAGACCGGTGCCAACGCGGTTCACGTAGACGCCGACTTGATCCCCCGCGCCCGGCAGCCGATTGACCGCATGCTGGCTTTCACGGCAGCGCTCAAGAGCGGGCAACCTGTCGGCGCTTTGGTGCCGCATCTTGGCGCGGCCTGAGGGTCATGGCGGCTATGCCTACCGTTTGCTTTATTTTTGATAGCTACTAGCGCTTATCCATAAAGCGCTAGCGCCTGTTTTGACTCATATTTCCCGCATCGACTTCACCCAGCCACTGGACGCGAACGCTCCGCGGCTTCGGCACCGCTTTGCCGCCCCGCGTGAGGTGCTGGCAGCGCACACCCTGGCCGATGTGCGCGGTGTGCTCGACGCTGTGCATGCGGCTGCCCAGCGCGGCCACTGGTGTGTGGGCCATGTGCGCTACGAAGCCGCAGCAGCGTTTGACGCCGCCTTGCAAACGCATCCCGCCAATGGTCCGTTGGCCTGGTTTGCCGTGTACGACGCGCCCCAGCCGTGGCCGGACGATGTTGCAGGCCACGCCCAGGTAGACGCTGCGCAGGTGACCTGGGCAGACAGCCTCAGCCGCGCCGACTTTGATGCGGCCATGGCAACTATCCAGCAGGCGATCAGTGCGGGTGAGCTGTACCAGGTCAACTTCACGGCCCCTATCAGTGGCGCACTGCAAGGCAGTGCCGACGCGCTGTTCATGGCCCTGCAGAATGCGCAGCCCGGCGGGTATGCGGCGCACATCGATGCGGGTGCAGAGCAGGTGCTGTCGGTATCGCCCGAGCTGTTTTTTGACTGGCAGGACGCGCCCGGTGGCGGTCGCATTTTGGCCCGCCCCATGAAAGGAACCGCCCCGCGCGGCGCCACGCCCGAGCAGGACGCCGACAACGCGGCCCACCTGCGCACGGCGCCCAAGGAGCGCGCCGAAAACGTGATGATCGTGGACCTGCTGCGCAACGACCTCTCGCGCATCGCACTGCCGCACAGCGTGCAGGTGCCCGCCTTGTTTGCCACGCAGGCGCTGCCCACGGTGTGGCAGATGACGTCGGACGTGACTGCGCGCACGCGCCCTGGCACCACGCTGACCGACGTGTTTGCGGCGCTTTTCCCCTGTGGCTCGGTCACCGGCGCGCCCAAGGTGCGCGCCATGCAGATGATCCATGCGCTGGAGCCTGCGCCACGTGGCGTGTACTGCGGTGCAGTAGGTGTGGTGCGGCCTGCAGGCGTCCCTGCCGGTGCCGATGGCCTTCACAGCGTGGCTGCCACTTTCAATGTTCCCATCCGCACCGTTGTGCTGCACGCGGGCGCTGACCACGCGGCGGTCAGTGGTGCCCCTGCTGTGGTCGCCAGCTGTGGCATTGGCAGTGGCATCACATCGGGTGCCGAGCCCTCAGCCGAGTGGGCCGAGTGGCGCCACAAACGCGCGTTTGTGGAGCGTGCCAGCATGCCGTTTGAAATTCTGGAAACCTTGGGCCTGCACCACGGCAAGTTTCAGCACGCCGATCAGCATGTGCGCCGCATGGTCGAGGCTGCCGCGCACTTTGGATTTGCCTGCAATGCGCACGCCGTGCGGCAAGAGCTGCAGATTGCCGCCTTGCAGCACCGCGACGGCGCGTGGCGCGTGCGCCTGCTGCTGTCGGCAGACGGCAGATCACGCACCGAAGCCTTTGCCTTGCACGCCACCCCGGAGCCTGTGCGCCTGCAACTGGCCACCCGACCGTTTGAGGCGGCCCATAGCGAATTTGTGCGCTACAAAACCACCCGCCGCGCGCACTACGCCGCGTTCGCCCCCACCACGCCTGGCGTGTTCGACACCCTGCTGTGGAACGAGGCGGGCGAGGTCACCGAGGGCACCTTCGGCAACGTCGCGGCGTACATCGACGATCAGTGGGTGACCCCCCCGTTGTCGTGCGGCTTGCTGCCCGGCGTTGGCCGCGCCGTGGCCCTCAGAGATGGATGGATGACGGAGGCCGTGCTGCGCGTGGAGGATCTGCCGCGCGTGCAGAACTGGGCGTTCATCAACAGCCTGCGCGGCTGGTTGCCCGCTACCTTGGATCCTTGAGGCGGCTTCAGGGTTGGGTGCGGTGAGCTAGGGCGCGTGCTCGTCAACCCCCAATCTCAAGACCTTGATTTGCATCCCGCTACCGGGTGTTCGATTGCTTACACCGCGTCGCGGCAGGCCGACAGGCGGATAGGACTGCACCTACAAAAACGCATGGAGTGCATTGAAAACAATTGATCTACACACAGTGATTGTGTGCATTGTTTTCAACCCACCAGGAGCTATCCATGTCGACCCAGACTCCCCGCAACCAGCAGGTGAACCAGCCAGGCCAGAACAATGAGGCCAACAGCAACCATCCATCGCAACGGCAGCCCGGCCAGCCCAGCCAAGGCGGGCAACAGCGGCAAGCGGAACAAAGCACAGATCCCCGCCAGAAATCCGGCAACCAGCAAGGCGGTCGCCCTGAGGTTGATTCACAGCCAGAGCGCGGTGACCAACAGCAACAGGGTGGAGCGCGCAATCCCCAAAAGCAGCTTTGAAGCTGAATACTGCCGCCCCCGCAGACATCTGGATGGCTGCGGGGGCGCTTTGCGCTTCGTGCGATGGCGCCCACTTCCAGTGCCGTCAGCGTATCTGGAAAGCGCTTAAAGCGTTTGATCGGAGCACAGGCGCAAGCCCAGGCAGGCGCACGTCCCCTGCCTGTTGAGCCCTTATCCGTCACCCCCAAATTTTGAGCCAGGAGCATTCCATGCAGACCGTATCTGACGTCATGACCCGAGGGGTCCGTACCTTGTCTCCCGCAGACACCCTCACCGCTGCCGCCCAGGCGATGCAAGAGCTGGACGTGGGCTCCATCCCCGTGTGCGACGGGGTGCGACTGGTGGGCATGGTGACGGATCGCGACATTGTGGTGCGCGGCGTGGCGCAGGAGCGAGTGAACGTACCGCTCCAAGAGGTGATGTCCGACGGGCTTTTGTACTGCCATGAGGACGAACCCGTCTCGTCGGCCATTGAGTCGATGCGCAGGCAGCAGGTGCGTCGGCTTCCGGTGGTGGACAAGGACAAGTGCCTTGTCGGCATCGTGACGTTGGGCGATGTGGCCACCAAGGGGGATGAAGACCATGCAGGAGATGCCCTGCGCGAGATTTCCGAACCGTCAGAGCCCGACCGCAGCGGGCTGTGGGCCGCCAGCGGAGCTGCTGGTGGCGGGCAAACCGTCTGATCGGTTCATTCGACAACCCTGGCGTTCCTTCTCGCGCCCCTCGCGGTGAATGTGCCAGGGCGCTACCGTGATTCAAGACAGGTATTTGCATGACCACCTCCACGACGCCTTCTTCCCGCACCTTGCCCACATCAGACCAGTCGGTAGACCAAACGGTGGCCACGCAGCGCGCCATTCAGGCCGAGCAAGACCAGCACGATGGCCAGAAGAAAAAATCATCGGAAAAGAAGCCACCGGGGTCCAACCGTGACCGCGCTGCACCCGGCCCTGGGCACGAAGAGCCGTCGCCCCCTTTGCCCCGACAGACGCTGGAAAAGCCGGGCAATGAAAGCGATCTGCAACTGGAGCCCCGGTATGCCGCAGAGCACTACCGTGGCAGCGGCAAGCTCGATGGCATGTCGGTGTTGATTACCGGCGGGGACTCGGGCATGGGGCGCGCCGTGGCAGTGCTGTGCGCCCGTGAAGGGGCTGATGTAGCCATTGCCTATCTCGATGAACACGAGGATGCGCGCAAGACCTGTAAGCTGATTGAGGCGGAAGGCACGCGCAGCCTGGCGTTGGCGGGCGATGTCAAAGATGCAGCGTTCTGTCGCGAGACTGTGCGCAAGGTGGTCGAGGCCTTTGGCAAACTGAATGTGCTGGTCAACAACGCCGCGTTTCAGGAGCATGCCGCGTCGCTGGACGACCTGACCGAGGAGCGGTTTGACGAAACGTTTCGCACCAACATCTACGGATACTTCCACATGGCCAAGGCGGCCTTGCCCCATCTTCATCGCGGGGATTCGATCATCAACACGGGCTCGGTCACTGGCTTGCGCGGCAGCAAAGAGCTGCTGGATTACTCCGCCACCAAAGGCGCCATCCATGCATTTACCAAGGCCCTGGCGCACAACCTGGCGGAGCGGGGCATTCGCGTCAACGCTGTGGCGCCGGGGCCAGTGTGGACACCTCTTAACCCCGCCGACAAAACGCCCGACGACATCGAGAAGTTTGGCGCCAGCACCCACTTGGGGCGGCCAGCACAACCCGAGGAAATCTCGCCTGCGTATGTGTTCCTGGCGGCGCCGTGTTGCTCCAGCTACATCACCGGCATCGTGCTGCCCATCACGGGCAACGCGGGCGATGGGGCTTGACGCCGAAAAACACCTCCCGCTGGTTCAGCCATCCGTTCATCCACCTGGCGCTTCGCCCCGGTGGTGTGCGGTTTCAAAGGCGCTCTTTGGCGTAAGAGCCGCGGTCCATATCCACCACTTCCACGCTCAGCTGCACCAGCACGCCCTGGGGCTTGGGTGTGCGCTCGCGCAGCACCGCGGCAATGCGCTCGGACAGCTCTTTTTTGGCCTCGGGCGTGCGGCCTGACAGCAGGCGCAGTTGTGCGTGCACAAAGGCACGGTTCGCGGGCGCTGTCCCAATCTCGAAACTGTCGGCCACGATGAAGCGCGTTTTCAGATCGGCTTCGTCCTGCACTTCGGGGTGGGCGCACAGGGTAGCGTTCAGGGCGGTCAGTGTGTCCGCCTCGGGGTAGTGGGGCAGGTTCGCAGAGTATTCAACGGTGAGATGGGGCATGGTGGTTCCGATTCAGATTCCGTTCAGTGACGGGCACGCACGGTGCGTGCTGCGCCGCCCAGTTTAAGGGGGCCGCAACGCGACCAGCAAATCGTCCAAAGTGTCCACATCGTCCGCCGAGTGGGCTGCCGACAGCGAAATGTCCTCGCGTGCTGGGCCTGTGGGCACGGTTGGCGGGCGGATGTTGGTACCTACTGGCCTGCGCTTGCAGGTTGCACATTTCAGCCAGCGAGATGTCGTTGTCGCAATCGTCAGTAGCGGGTGTCAGCCAAATGCGTGTGGCGGCGATAGGCTGGGGTGGTCAGCAGGTTGCCGCAAGATCCAGCACGCAGCTGTCACCCAGCGCGTCGCGCCACACGCGCACGCGGCTCACACTTGCGCGCAGGTCGGAGGGCAGGGCTTGGGCGATGAAGACGCACAGGTTCTCCAGCGTGGGTGTACCCAGGCCCGGCACGTCGTCCAGCATGTGGTGGTCCAGTTGTTCGCGCACCACGTCCAGGCCCCGGCGCAGCAGGCCCAGGTCCAGCACCATGCCGGTAGATGGATCACGCTGGCCGGTCACAAAGACTTCAGCATGGTAGGTGTGGCCGTGCACGCGGCGGCTGCCTTCGGCCTCGATCTCGCGGCGCAGGGTGTGGGCGGCGTCGAAGAAGAACCGCTGGGAAATGGTGAACAACATAGGACGGACTGACGGAGAGATTCGGTTCACCGGATGCCGGTGAGCTTGTGGGTTTGCAGGCTCAGGCGCCATGCGGGGTTTGCCATGCAGGCATCAATGCAAGTGGCGGTGTTCTGGCGCTGCAGCAGGCCATCCATGGGCTGCAGAAAGCGGTGGGAAAACTGGGTGTCCTGCTCCAGCGTATGCAGGTCAAAGCCGGGTTGGGGCCACACCAGTTTCAGCTCTTGCCCGCTGCGTTGCACCCAAGGGGCCCCCGCCTTGGGGCTGATGCATAACCAGTCGATGCCTTCGGGGGCCTTCACGGTGCCATTGCTTTCCACAGCGATACGGAAGTGCTGCGCGTGGAGCGCGTCGATGAGCGTCGCATCGACTTGCAGCAGCGGTTCGCCACCGGTCAGCACCACCAAGCGGTGGGCCGCGCCTGCAGGCCATTGGGCAGCGATCAACTCGGCCAAGGCAGTGGCGGTCTCAAACTTGCCGCCCAGCGTGCCGTCCGTGCCCACAAAGTCCGTGTCGCAGAACTGGCAGATGGCCTGCGCGCGGTCCTGCTCACGGCCTGTCCAGAGGTTGCAGCCCGCAAAGCGGCAGAACACTGCAGGCGTGCCCGCTTGGCCGCCTTCGCCTTGCAAGGTGTAGAAAATTTCTTTGACGCTGTAGGTCATCGGGGCACCGGTGGGACGAGGATGGTGGGGGCTGCGGGCGCGGCCACTTCGGGGTAGTCGCGGCTGAAATGCAGCCCTCGGCTTTCGCGGCGCAGTTGCGCGCTTTTCACGATCAGGTCAGCCACCTGCACCAGGTTGCGCAGCTCCAGCAGATCGCGCGTGACGTGGAAGTGGGCATAAAACTCCTGGATCTCGCCCTGCAGCAGTGCGATGCGGTGCGCGGCGCGCTCCAGGCGCTTGTTGGTGCGCACGATGCCCACGTAGTCCCACATGAAGCGGCGCAGCTCGTCCCAGTTGTGGGAGATGACGACGGACTCGTCGGCATCGGTCACGCGGCTGTCGTCCCAGGCGGGCACGGTGGGCAGCTCGGCCGTGGGGCGCTGCCAGCAATGGCCTGCGCGGCGGCGCGTGCAAACACCATGCATTCGAGCAGCGAGTTGCTGGCCAGGCGGTTGGCGCCGTGCAGGCCGGTGCAGGCCACCTCGCCCACGGCGTACAGGCCGGGCAGGTCGGTGCGGCCGGCCAGATCGGTCAGCACGCCGCCGCAGGTGAAGTGGGCCGTGGGCACCACGGGGATCGGCTCCTTGGTGATGTCGATGCCCAGCGCCAGCGCAGTGCGCCAGGATGTTGGGGAAGTGCTCTTGCAAAAACGCGGGGCTTTGGTGCGAGATGTCCAGGTGCACGCAGTCCAGCCCGTGCTTTTTCATCTCGAAGTCGATGGCGCGGGCCACCACATCGCGCGGGGCCAGTTCGGCACGCGGGTCGTGGTCCAGCATGAAGCGCGTGCCACCGGCCGAGGGGGGCAGCTTGAGTTGCCCGCCTTCGCCGCGCACGGCCTCGCTGATGAGAAAAGACTTTTCGTGCGGGTGGTACAGGCCCGTGGGGTGGAACTGGATGAACTCCATGTTCGCCACGCGGCAGCCTGCGCGCCAAGCGGCTGCAATGCCGTCGCCCGTGGCGGTGTCGGGGTTGGTGGTGTACAGGTACACCTTGCCCGCGCCGCCAGTGGCCAAAATGGTTTGCGGTGCGCGGAAGGTGACGACCTCGTCGGTGTCGCTGTCCAGCGCATACAGCCCCAGGCAGCGGTTGCCGGGCAGGCCGCAGCTTGCGCGTGGTGATCAGGTCCACCAGCGTGTGCTGCTCAAACAGCGTGATGCCGGGCGTGGCGCGCACCACGTCAATCAGCGTGCGCTGCACCGCTGCACCGGTGGCGTCGGTCACGTGGGCGATGCGGCGCGCGCTGTGGCCGCCTTCGCGCGTGAGGTGCAGCTGGTCGCCTTCGAGCGTGAAAGGCACGCCCAGCTCGCGCAGCCAGGCAATCGACGCCGGTGCGTTCTCCACCACAAAGCGGGTGGCGGCCAGATCGCACAGGCCCGCGCCCGCCACCAGCGTGTCTTCAATGTGCGCGGCAAAGCTGTCGTCGTCGGCCAGCACGGCGGCAATGCCGCCCTGGGCCCAGCCGCTCGATCCATCTTGCAGCGTGCGCTTGGTGATCACGGCCACGCGGTGCGTGGGCGCCAGGTGCAGCGCCGCCGAAAGGCCGGCGAGGCCGCTGCCTACGATGAGGACGTCAAAGTCGTGGGATGCCATGGCTTGCGTGTGAGGGAGTGAAGGGCCACGGCCACCGGCCAGGGCGGTGAACAATGGGGCAGGCCGCTAGACCGGCGTGTAAGCGAGGCGCACGTAAATGGGCGCAAACGCCTCGGCCTGCGTGATCTCGATCAGCGTCTCTTTGGCCAGCTCCAGCAGGGCGATGAAGGTCACCACCAGCACGGTGCTGCCTTTTTCGGGCTCGAAGAGTTCTTCGAACTCCACAAAGCGGCGGCCCTGCAGGGTCTTGAGCACCATGCTCATGTACTCGCGCACGCTCAGTTCTTCGCGGGTGATGCGGTGGTGCTGCACCAGTTTGGCGCGCTTCAGGATGTCGCGCCATGCGTCCTGCAGCTCCACCACGTGCACGTCCGGAAAGCGCGGCTGCAGGCTTTGTTCGATGTAGACCTGGGCCTTCAAGAAGTCGCGCCCGTACTGCGGCACCTGCGACAGCCGCATGGCGGCCATCTTCATCTGTTCGTATTCGAGCAGGCGGCGCACCAGGGCGGCGCGCGGGTCTTCGGGCTCTTCGCCCTCGGCCTGCTTCTTGGGCGGCAGCAGCATGCGCGACTTGATCTCGATCAGCATCGCCGCCATCAGCAAATACTCGGCCGCCAGCTCCAGGTTGCGGCTGCGGATCTCGTCCACATAGCTCAGGTACTGGCGCGTCAGCCCCGCCATGGGGATGTCGAGGATGTTGAAGTTCTGCTTGCGGATCAGGTACAGCAGCAAGTCCAGCGGGCCTTCAAAGGCTTCGAGGAAGACCTCCAGCGCATCCGGCGGGATGTACAGGTCGGTCGGCATGGCAAACAGCGGTTCGCCATACAGCCGCGCCAGCGCCACCTGGTCGACCACCACGGGCATGCCACCCGCGTCCAGCGCTTGCGCGCCTTGCGAGTCGGCGGCCTCAGCGGGGCTCGCGGTGGTCATGAATTTGCTATGCTAAATATAGCTGCTAGCGCTTATTGGATAAGCGCTAGAGGCCAATTTGATGCTTAATCTGCGTTCGTCTGGTAGACGTACGGCTTTTGTTCGACTTGGCCGTCGCGGTACTCGACCCAGATCTTGCGGTCCACGTTCTTGTCCCACAGCAGGGCGCGGCCTGCGAGCTGTTCGGCTTCCAGTTCGGGCTTGCTGGCCTTGAGCTGGTTGATGAACTGGGTGGTGTCGGACTGGTAGTCGGGGCGGCGGAAGATGGACATGGACTGTTAATCTCTTTCTTGGTTCGCGTCAGGCACAGTGACGCACCAAAGGTCCGAGATTTTACCGGGACGAATTTATGCCCTTGATATATCGCGCAGCCACCGTTGTGGCCGCCGCCTTTTCCCTGCTGGCGCTCACCGCCTGCGACCCCCAGCGCATCAGCGAACTGCAGCCGGGCGTCTCCACCGAGGCCGACGTGCGCGACCGCTTCGGCGCCCCCGAGAACGTGTGGGACGAGCCCGGCGGCGCCCGCACGTTGGAGTACAACCGCCAGCCCGCAGGCCAGGTCAACTACATGATCACCCTCGGCCCCGATGGCCGTTTGACCGCCGTGCGCCAGGTGCTGACACCCGAGAACTTCGCCAAGGTCGTGCCCGGCATGCGCATGGACGAGGTGCGCCGCCTGCTGGGCAAGCCCGCCAAGGTCACGCCCTACGAGCTGAAAAACGAGACCTGGGCAGATTGGCGCTTTTTGCAGGCGTCCAACCAGGCCCAGGTGTTCACCGTGGTCTATGGTCCAGGGCAGGTGGTGCTGCGCACGCAGACGGGCGACGACACAGATGCACCGGAGTTCAAGGGCGGCAAGTAGTGGCGGGGCAGCCCTAGACGTCGACTGACGCACCGCCTTGCGCCGCCAGCCGGTCGGCAAAACCCGAGCGTTCGATGAGCGAGCGCGGCTGTTCGTGCAGGTGGACCACGCTCAGCCGCCCGCCGCGCGCGGCCACGGCTTTCAGGATCTGCTCCAGCGCATCCAGCCCGGTGGTGTCCAGCGCCACCAGCTCGCAAGCGTCCAGCACCACGTCCGTGCCGTGCTGGGCCGGTCTCCACCGCGTGAATGATGGGATCGATCTTGGCCGCGGCGCCGAAAAACAGCGCGCCATGCAGGCGCCAGGTGGCGACGAGTGCGCGTCGGCCGACGGTGCCTGCGCGACCAGGTCGGTGGGGTGGCGGCGCCACATCGGGCTGGCGCTCTGCCCGGAACAGCCCGCTCATGCGGCGCACAAACAGTGCGCACGCCATGAACAGGCCTACCTCCACCGCCACCGTCAGGTCAAACACCACGGTGAGAAAAAACGTGCTCAGCATCAGCAGCCGGTAGTGGTTGCTGAAATGCTTGAGGCGCGCAAACTCGTGCCATTCGCCCATGTTCCAGGCCACAAACAGCAGGATGCCCGCCAGCACCGCCAGCGGAATGTGCAGCGCCAGCGGCGCCCCCACCAGCACGATCAGCGCCAGCGTGGCCGCGTGCACCATGCCCGCCACGGGTGACGTAGCGCCCGAGCGGATGTTGGTGACGGTGCGCGCAATGGTGCCTGTGGCGGGCATGCCCCCAAAAAACGGCACGATCATGTTGGCCGCGCCCTGGGCCATCAGCTCCTGGTTGGGGTCGTGTTTTTTGTGGTGCGGGTCGGTGGCCAGCTGGTCGGCCACGCGCGCGCACAGCAATGATTCGATGGCGCCCAACAGGGCAATCGTCAGCGTGGGCGTGACGAGCAGCCGCACCGTCTCCCACGAAAAAGCGGGCAGCTCAAACACCGGCAGCCCCTGCGGAATGCCGCCAAACCGCGAACCGATCGTCTCCACCGGAAAGCTGAACGCCCAGGCCAGCAGGCTCAGCACCACCAGCGCCACCACGGGTGCGGGCACCCGCGCAAACCGGCGCACCTTGTGGCCCTCCAGCAATCGGATCACCGGCGAGCCTTTGAGAAACAGCCGGGGCCAGAGAAACAGCAGCGCCACGCAGGCCAGCCCCAGTGCGAAGGCGTAGGGGTTGAAGGTGCCGATGTGCTGCGCCAACGTGTTGACCTGCGAGAAGAAGTTGCCCGGCATCCGGTCAATCGACAGCCCCAGCCAGTCCTTGACCTGCGACAGCGCAATCAGCACCGCAATGCCGTTGGTGAACCCGATCACGATGCTGACCGGCACAAACCGCACCAGCGTGCCCAGGCGGAACAGCCCCAGCAGCACCAGAATCACGCCCGCGCAGGCGGTGGAGATCAGCAGGTTGGCCACGCCATAGCGCTCCACAATGCCGTAGACGATGACGATGAACGCGCCCGCAGGCCCGCCAATCTGCGCATTGGTGCCGCCCAGGGCGGATATCACAAAACCCGCAATGATGGCCGTCCACAGCCCCGCCTCGGGTTTGAGGCCGCTCGCAATGGCAAACGCCATGGCCAGCGGCAGCGCCACGATCCCCACCGTCACCCCCGCGCCCACGTCGGCCAGCCAGCGGCTTTTGGTGTAGTCGCGCAAGGCGTCGATCAGGCGGGGGCGAAAGGCGGTGGAAAACTGCATGAAGGCTCCGAAGCGTGTGAACGTTGGGCGTGGGGTGCGCGGCGCGTTCAGCTCGGAGGGCTTCCCCCGCGTGCGCACGGGGCATCGCAGGGGCTATGCGAATGAGTTCAGGCATGGAGGCGTTCAGTGTAGTGAGCACTTCTTGAAGTGCAACCGATTGCAACCCTACGGCGCCACAAGGCCGCAACACCATGTGGTGGCTTCAGCCTCGTGTCAGCGTTGTGCAGTAAACACTACACAATTGATAGCTGGTAGCGCTTGTTAGATAAGCGCTAGCGCCCTAAAACACTTAAAAATTGTTCGAAAGGCGGGTTGATGGAATGGCTGCGCCGGGGCCTCTTGCAAACCCTGTTAGCTGCCACGCGGGCGTTGTTCCGACCTCTCCACCCCCGTCCAAACCCCTTCATTGGCGCGTTGCTTGCTAGCAGTGACCTCAGGCGATACCGCCCGGCACTGCACCACCGCCCTCATGCACGACACTCCATCCCCTGCCATGCAACCGCCCGTTATTCCCCCCACGCCTTCGCTGCGCCACGGCATGTTTGAAGACGCGCAGGCGCTGTTTGCCGGCACCCTGTTTGTGGCGATGGCACTCATGCTGTTCAACCAGGCGGGGTTGTTGGTGGGCGGCACGGCCGGTGTGGCGTTTTTGCTGCACTACGTCACGGGCATCTCGTTCGGCAAGCTCTTTTTTGTCGTCAACCTGCCGTTCTACTGGTTCGCGTGGACCCGCATGGGCCGCGAATTCACCATCAAGACGTTTGTCTGCGTGGCACTGCTGTCGCTGTTGACCGAACTCTTTCCGCACGTGATGCATGTGGACTACCTGAACCCGCTGTTTGCCTCGCTGCTGGGCGGGTTGCTGCTGGGAACGGGTTGCTTGTTTTTAGCGCGCCACCGCTCCAGCCTGGGCGGCGCCACGGTGGTGTCGCTGTATTTGCAAGCCCGCTACGGCATGCGCGCGGGCAAGGTGCAGATGATGATCGACGGCACCGTGGTGCTGCTGGCCCTGTTTGTGGTGCCGGTAGACCGCGTGGCGTATTCGGTGCTGGCGGTGCTGGTGATGAGCGGGTTCTTGTGGATCAGCCACCGGCCGGGGCGGTACACCGCAGAGTGAGCGGACCGGTGGGCCCCGTGGCGGGTCGCGGTCAGAACCGGTACAGAAACCCTGCCGTCACCGCTGGCTGGCTTGACCGGTTGACCAGAGGGCTGTTGCGAATGCTGCTGCCCAGGCGCGTGGTGCTCACGTCCACAAACATCCACTGGCGGGGTGCCAGCGTGTAGCCCACCCGCACGCCGACTTGCAGGTTGACGGCTGAACTGCCTTCGTAGGCGGGGCGCGCCAGCAAGGCCTCGCTGCTTTCCACGCCGTAGTAGTAGTCCACGTATTTGCGGTCCTGCTGCTGCACTGCGACGCGTGGAGTGATGTCGAACGCGCCCACTTGAAAGCGGCGATCAGCCTTGAGCGTGAACTGCCGCCCCTTGCTGTGTCCCGATGCATCGGCCAGCAGTTCGGCAGACAGTTGCATGGCGTCGGTCTGCCAGGTGGCGGCAGCACCCAGCCACACACTGCCCTTGCGCTCGTTCATGCCTGCCAGCCAAGGTGAATCCTTGGCTTCGTAGCCCTCAAATCCAAAGCGCGACCGCAGCCGCAGTCCCACGGGGCCCACCGAAGGCAGCTTGAAGTCCACCCCCGGGCCGGCAATGCTGATCCATCGGTTTTCGTAGATGAGCAGCGGCAGCGGTTGCAGCTTGTCATCAAAGTCGCGGTAAGGCTTGCGGTCGGCGCTCACGGCCAGGCCGAGGCCCCAGGCAGACGCTGGAGCATCGGCGGTGGGCTGAGCCCAGGCGCTGGAAGGAGCGGCCAGCGCCACCACGGTGGTGGCCAAGGACGCCATGGTGGCGATGCGCGGAACGTGCGCCAAGCGAAGGCTGGCAGAAAATACGGTGGCAAAAAGCGGCATGGTTGGGATTTCCACAAAAAAGAAATACGAGTGCAAGGCAGCCAGCCGGGGACACGTTGGCGCCGCGGTGTTAGCGTGCGGCACGGCAAAAAGGTGGCCGAGCGCGGCTGGCCGGGCCACTGTAAAAGCCCATTCTTAGCGCCGCGTTAGTGGGGTTTTTGCGGGTATTTCCAACGAGCGCTGTGGGCATGCCGTGGTTTGCACTACACCTGCCGTGCTCATGGCCTGCTAAGAAACCCGCGCTACGCTGTGGCCCACCATCCCCAAGGAGACCCCGTTGCGTGCATTGCTGGTGGAAGATGACGACATGATCGGGCGCAGCCTTGCGCACGCACTCAAGGGTGCGGGCTGGTCGGTGGACTGGGTGCGCGATGGCGCTCTGGCCCACAGCGCCTTTGCCGATGGCGACTACAGCTGCGTGCTGCTGGACCTGGGCTTGCCCGGGCTGGACGGCACCGAGGTGCTGCGGCGCGCCCGGGCGCGTGGCGACCTCACCCCCGTGGTGGTGCTGACGGCGCGCGATGGGCTCGACGACCGCATCCTGGGGCTGGACATTGGTGCGGACGACTACCTGCTCAAACCCTTTGAAGTGACGGAGCTGCTGGCGCGCATGCGCGCGGTGGTGCGCAGGCGCAGTGGCGTGGCGCAGTCCATCGTCGGCAATGGGGCGGTGCAGCTGGACCTGGCTACGCGCGAGGTGTTGTTGGGTGGAGTGCGCGAGGCGCTGACCGCGCGTGAATTTGCGCTGCTGCATGCCCTGCTGGAGCGACCCGGCGCCATCCTGTCGCGCGAGCAGCTGGAAAACCGCATCTACGGCTGGGGCGAGGAGGTCAGCAGCAATGCCGTGGACGTGCTGATTCACGGCATGCGCCGCAAGCTGGGGCCCGACGCCATCCGCAACGTGCGCGGCCTGGGCTGGCGGGTGGCGGCGCCATGACGGCCGACCCCACCACCGCAGGCGGAGTGCCACCGCCCGCTGGTACCAGCCGCAGTCGCTGCGAGGGCAACTGCTTTTGTGGCTGACGCCCTGGGTGTTGGTGGGCGCGGTGGTGGCTGGCGGGGCGTTCTATGCCAGCTACGGCTACCTGCTGCAGACGTTCATGAAGAACCAGATGGAGGTGCTGGCCCGGTCTCATGTGCCGAGTTGGCGCAGGTGATGCACCGCAGGCCCTGCCGGTGCTGGACGAAGAAAACATCGTGAAGTGGGGCGCGTTGGTCGTACAGGTGTGGTCCGCAGACGGGCGTTTGCTGGCCACCTCGAGTCCCGATGTCGCGGTGCCCTTGCAGGCCGCTGCGGGCCATTCGCAGGTACGGCCAGGCTCTGCGTGGGACTACGGCTGGCGCGTGTTTGCCACCGCGCCTGGGGGGCCTGGTCTGCACCGGGTGCAGGTGCTGCAGAGCGAGCAGTTTCTGCGGGAAGAGGTGCTGGGGCGCACCTTGTATGTGTTGCTGCCGCTGGCCGTGCTGGTGCCCGCCTTGCTGTTCACGTTGTGGTGGGTGGTGGGGCGCGCTTCGCGCTCGCTACGCCGTGTGGCCGACGAGGTTGCGCAGCGGGACGACCGCAGCCTGGGTGCCATCCCGATGGGGCCGACAGACCGGGTGCCCGAAGAAATCGTGCCGCTGGTGCTTTCGTTCAACGCCCTGCTGGCGCGGCTGGGCGAGGCGTTTGCCGCCCAGCGCCGTTTTGTGCAGGACGCCGCGCACGAGCTGCGCACGCCCATGGCGGCGATGGCCCTGCAGATGGAAAACCTGCGCCCCTGGGTGCCGCCCGGCGAGGCGCAGCACCAGCTTGCGCAGCTGGATGCGGGCATGCGGCGCGCACAGCACCTGATCGGCCAGCTCCTTCGCCTGTCCAGGCAGGAGGCGCCCGCGTCCACCCAGCCGCTGGCCGCCGTAGACATCACCGCCTTGCTGCGCGACAGCGTGGGGCAATTGATGCCCCTGGCGGACCAGCGGCGCATCGATGTCGGATTTGACGGCGCAGAGCAGGTTGTCGTCCAGGCCTCCGCGGAAGACCTGCGCAGCGTGTTGGACAACCTGCTCGACAACGCTTTGCGCTACACGCCGGAGGGTGGTGTGGTGGAGGTGCGTTTGCACCGGCTGGAACACGGAGCCGTGGTGGATGTGGTGGACAGCGGCCCCGGCATTCCGCCCGAACTGCGGGAGCGGGTGTTCGATCGCTTCTTCCGCGTGCCTGGCACCGTGGCGGACGGCAGCGGGCTGGGCTTGGCCATCACCCAGGCTGCAGCGCTGCGCCAGGGGCTGCGGGTGGAGCTGCGCGCGCGGGACGATGGCGCCAGTGGCCTGGTGGCGCGGGTGCATCTGGGGCCCCTGAAGGCGAGGCTCATTCAGCGCTAAGCCGGTGCTAATCCTGGGCTGAGTTTCGCTTTCTAGAGTGGATGAACCTTCCTTCCTCTTGAAAGTTATCTCCATGAAAACACGCCATCCCCTCGCAGCACTGGCTTGGGCCCTTCTGTCGCTGTCAGCCCTTGCGGTGGGCCTCTTTTCGTTGCGCTATGCGTTGCCGGGTATGCCGTTTCCGTCGGACCTGCCCAGCCTGCAGCTGTCGCGCCAGGCGTTCATCGTGCATGCGGTCAGTGCATCGCTGGCGCTGATGCTGGGGCCGCTGCAGTTGGTGGCGTCGCTGCGCAGCCGGTTTCCGGTGCTGCACCGCTGGACAGGCCGTGGCTACGTGCTGGCCATTGCCGTGGCCTGGCTTTCATCGCTGCCCTTGGCCGTGCACGCCATGACGGGCGCAGTGGCAGCCGCCGGGTTTTTGGCGCTGGGCCTGGTCTGGGTGGTAGCCACAGGGGTAGGGGTGGTCTGCGCACTGCAGCGGCGTTTTGTGGAGCACCGGCGCTGGATGGTCCGCAGTTACGCGCTCACCGCAGCTGCCATCACGCTGCGCATCTACCTGGGCCTCAGCGCGGGGTTGGATGTGGATCTGGACGTGTCGTACCCCTACATCGCCTGGCTGTGCTGGGTGCCCAATTTGTTTGCCGCAGAGTGGTATCTAAGACAGGCAACTGGTCGGCCCTCGTCGGTTTTGAAAGAGGCCTGAGTCATGCCTGCACCTAACCCCGGGTGGCTGATCTCCGTGGATCAGCCGTCTCGGCGGCTTACATAAAACACGCCGTCTTCGTCCTCGTCAATTTCCAATCGCGTGTTTTCCGGTGCTGGCGCACCACGACCATGCGGTGCTCACGATCCGGTCGTGGTAGCCGACCACCAGCCCCAGCAGTTCTGCCGCACCTTTGTTATCACTTCGGTCTGGCCAGCGCACGTCCACCTTAATGACGTCACTGCCTTCGGCGCAGTCCATGTGAATGACTTGGGGGGAGGCGGGGTGGGGCGCGCCGGCAGCAGCGCCATTCAGAAGTGATCGCACGATGTCCAATGATGCGCCCGGGTCTTCTTCGCCCGCGATGGATTCACGGATCAGTGCCTGTGACAGAGGGTGTTGGGACATGACAACCTTTCGACATGGTGGACAGCCTTGGGGTGCCGACGTGCGTCACACCCGAGTCTGTGGGTTCATGAATTCATTGAATGGCTGGGCATTTCCGTCGGTTGTCAGACATCCCCTCGCCGACGGGTCGGTGTTTGCAGGGCGATGATTGCCAAGCGTTACGTATGCAACCGAAGTCAATGACAGCGGTGATGTCGAGACTTGTGCCCAACAGTAAGCGGCGCGAGGCTGCCAGACGAAAAAATGGCCCTCTTGGGGCCATTTGAAATCGAGAGGGGGAGGGCCCGTTCAGCGAACGCGCATCCCAGGGGTGGCACCAGGCCATGGGTTCAGCACGTAGATGCCGGGGTTGGCTTTTTCGTCGCCGTGGCTGGCGGCCAGCACCATGCCTTCGGAGACGCCGAACTTCATCTTGCGTGGTGCCAGGTTGGCCACCATCACGGTGTGCTTGCCGACCAGATCTTCGGGCTTGTACGCGCTGGCGATGCCTGAAAAGACGTTGCGCGTGCGCCCTTCGCCCACGTCCAGCGTCAGGCGCAGCAGCTTGGTGGAGCCTTCGACCGGCTCGCAGTTCACGATCAGCGCGATGCGCAGGTCGATCTTGGTGAAGTCGTCGATGGTGATGGTGGGGGCCAGTTCCTCGCCACCGGGCGCTGCTACGGTTTCGGTAGCTGCTGGCGCTTGTTCTGCTTGCGCTGGAGGCTCAAACAATGCTTCAAGTTGTTCGGGGGTGACGCGTTGCATCAGGTGCTGGTAGGGTGCGATGGCCTGCACGTCGCCTGCCACGTTCCACTGTTGCATGTTCACGCCTACAAAGCCTTGCACGGCCTGGGCCAGGCCTGGCAGCACGGGCGACAGGTAACGCGTGAGCACCGCAAAGGTGTTGATCAGCACCGAGCAGACCTGGTGCAGAGCCTCGTTGTTGTCGGGGTTCTTGGCCAGATCCCAGGGCTTGTTCTGGTCGACATAAGCGTTGACCTTGTCGGCCAGCAGCATGATCTCGCGCGTGGCCTTGCTGTACTCGCGCGTTTCGTACATCTGCGCGATGGCATCGCCCGCACCGCGCACGTCGGCAAGCAAGGGCTGCCCGTGGCGCCGAAGTCGGTGGTCAGCTTGCCGTCAAAGCGCTTGGTCAAAAAGCCCGCCGCGCGGCTGGCAATGTTCACGAACTTGCCAATCAAATCGCTATTCACCCGCAGCATGAAGTCTTCGGCATTGAAGTCGATGTCTTCGTTGCGCGCCGACAGCTTGGCTGCCAGGTAGTAGCGCAGCCATTCGGCGTTCATGCCCAGGCTCAGGTACTTGAGCGGGTCCAGGCCGGTGCCGCGGCTCTTGCTCATCTTTTCGCCGTTGTTCACGGTCAAAAAGCCGTGCACAAACACGTTGTTGGGCGTCTTGCGGCCGCTGAAGTGCAGCATGGCGGGCCAGAACAGCGTGTGGAAGGTGACGATGTCTTTGCCGATGAAGTGGTACTGCTCCATGGCGGGGTCGGCCATGTAGGCGTCGTAGCTTTCGCCGCGCTTTTCCAGCAGGTTCTTCAGCGAGGCCAGGTAGCCCACGGGCGCGTCCAGCCACACGTAGAAGTACTTGCCCGGCGCGTCGGGAATCTCGATGCCGAAGTAGGGCGCGTCGCGGCTGATGTCCCAGTCGCCCAGGCCTTCGCTGGTGGTGCCGTCGGGGTTGGTGCGAACGCTGAACCATTCCTTGATCTTGTTGGCCACTTCGGGCTGCAGCTTGCCGTCTTGCGTCCAGTTCTCCAGAAACTCCACGCAGCGCGGGTCGGAGAGCTTGAAGAAGAAGTGCTCGGAGTTCTTGAGCTCGGGCTTGGCGCCCGACAGGGCCGAGAACGGGTTGATCAGGTCGGTGGGCGCGTAGACCGAGCCGCACACCTCGCAGTTGTCGCCGTACTGGTCTTTGGCGTGGCACTTGGGGCACTCGCCCTTGATGTAGCGGTCGGGCAGGAACATGTTCTTCTCGGGGTCGAAGAACTGCTCGATGGTGCGCACTTCGATCAGGCTGCCGTCGGCGCGGTCGCGCAGGTCGCGGTAGATCTGGCGGGCCAGCTCGTGGTTTTCGGGCGCGTCGGTGCTGTGCCAGTTGTCAAAGCTGATGTGAAAGCCGTCCAGGTACTGCTTGCGGCCTGCAGCGATGTCGGCCACGAACTGCTGGGGCGTCTTGCCGGCCTTTTCGGCCGCAATCATGATGGGCGCGCCGTGCGTGTCGTCGGCGCCCACAAAGTTCACCGCGTTGCCCTGCATGCGCTGGAACCGCACCCAGATGTCGGCCTGGATGTATTCCATGATGTGGCCGATGTGGAAGTTGCCGTTGGCGTACGGCAGGGCGGTGGTGACGAAGAGTTGGCGGGCGGATGACGTCATGAAAGCGACTTTCTCAGGCGGAACCCGTGATTTTAAGGGTCTCACGCCATGGCCATGACTTGGTGCATTGGAGGCGGTGGCGCCGGAGAGTGTGGTAACCGCATCCACGTGGATGCCCGAAATGGACGGCGCGTTGCTTGGTGAAGCTTGCGGCAGGCCTTTCGGGCTCGCCGCAACGGTCATTGGGATCGTGCTGACCGTCCCTGGGATACTTCGGCAATCATGTGGAGTTCAATTTTTCTGAAGTGTCTATGGTGTTTCTCTTGAAAGCGTTTCGATCACGGGCGGCGGCAGTGGGCTGGAGTGTTGTGGCTGCCAGCGTGTCGTTGGGAATCGGTGGGGCGGCTCATGCAGCAACCGTGACGACCATGATTGCGGAGGATTCCTTTTCGTACACCGCTGGCATGTCTTTGACAGGGCAAACGGGCGGGGCGGGGTGGTCTGGGGCATGGGTGTCCGACAGCATCTCTTTTACGGATTTCCGTACCAGCGCCTCCAGCCTGGTGGTGCCTGGTGTCACGAGCGCAGGTGGCTCGATGGTTTTTGTGGCCGCAGGCACTCAGATCAATGATGCTGCCCGCACCCTGCCCCTGCAAAATTCGGGGGTTGTGTTCATCCAGTTCCTGTCGCAGTTTGGCACGCAGTCAGGAGGCGGAACCCCTTCCATCCGATTGGTGTCCTCGGGTGCAGGGACTGGAGCCATTGGTAACAACGGAGGTTGTGGAAGCGCCGTCTACGCCATCATGAACGCCGGTCTGGCGACCATTGCCGCGTCGTGCAGCTCGGTAAGCCTGAATACGCTGAGTGCGGTGGTGGTCCGGATCGACTACGCGGCCAACGTAACGCGCATGTGGGTCTTGCCCAGCCTCGTCGGTTTTGACTATTTGAATCCACCCGCGCCCTCCGCTGAATATGCCGGGTTGGCGCCCGCATTTGACCGCATCTCCGTATACAGCCGTAACCCGGCCACTCTGGACGAACTGCGGGTGTTCCGTGTGGCCAGTGCGGCTCCTGCCGACGCCCAGGCGGTGCCCGCGCTGTCGCCCGGGGCTCTGATGGCTTTGACGGCGCTTTTGTTGCTGGGCGGATGGCGGCTCATACGCCGGCACAGCGCGAGCTGAGTGCCTTGCCGCCCGATGCATACGATGCCGCAGATTTGGCAATCCGGGATAACCAGAGCCACTCCTCAACGAGCTTTTTTGATTCGGCTGGTGTCCCCGCTCGTCAATTTCATTGGCTACAGTGCGGGAAGGCGTGGATGGTCGAGCAGCCTGTACGGGAGAAGGACCACCGGCTGCAACGCCGGGTGTCGCCTCCG
>CAWATB010000005.1:0-63469 GCA_963784815.1 uncultured Gammaproteobacteria bacterium
CCAGGTGGCCCTGCGCTCGCGCCGCCTGGGGCTGGACCACAGCCAGGTCAACGTGCTGGCCGAGATCCAGCTCGAAAAGATCCTGGCCACCATCGAGTCCATGCAGCCCGCGGTGGCCGTGATCGACTCGATCCAGACCGTGTACTCCGACCAGCTCACGTCCGCCCCCGGCTCGGTGGCCCAGGTGCGCGAATGCGCGGCGCACCTCACGCGCTGCGCCAAGGCGTCGGGCACGGCCATCGTGCTGGTGGGGCATGTGACCAAGGAAGGCGCCCTGGCCGGGCCGCGCGTGCTGGAGCACATGGTGGACACGGTGCTGTACTTCGAAGGCGACACCCACAGCCAGTTTCGCCTGGTGCGCGCCATCAAGAACCGCTTTGGCGCCGTGAACGAGATCGGCGTGTTTGCCATGACGGAAAAAGGTCTCAAGGGTGTGAGCAACCCGAGCGCCATCTTTTTGAGCCAGCACAGCGAGCCCGTGCCCGGCAGCTGCGTGATGGTGACGCTGGAGGGCACGCGCCCTCTGCTGGTGGAGATTCAGGCGCTGGTCGACAGTGGCGGCCCCAGCCCCCGGCGCTTGTCGGTGGGGCTGGACAAGGACCGGCTGGCCATGCTGCTGGCCGTGCTGCACCGCCACGCGGGGGTGGCGTGTATGGACCAGGACGTGTTTGTGAACGCTGTGGGCGGCGTGCGCATCAGCGAGCCAGCGGCCGACTTGGCGGTGATGTTGTCCATCACCTCCAGCCTGCGGGGCAAGGCACTGCCGCGCGGCTTCATCGCTTTTGGTGAAGTGGGGCTTGCCGGCGAGGTGCGGCCTGCGCCGCGCGGCCAGGAGCGGCTGAAGGAAGCCGCCAAACTGGGCTTCAGCGTGGCCGTGGTGCCCAAGGCCAACGCGCCCAAAAAACCTATCGAGGGCCTCACCATCCACGCGGTGGAGCGTGTGGAAGAGGCGATGAATGTGGTTCGGGAGATGGGCTGAGGGCCTCTGGGGCGCACCCCAGCATTTGGTTTAGAACGATTCCCAGTCTTCGTCTGATCCTTTGCTGGACGATGCCTTGGCCGCTTGCGTTGTCGGTTTGGGCGCCGGGGCCTTCAGCGCGCGCGATGGGGGTGCTTTCGGGGCCGCCGCACGTGCGGTTTTGGACGCAGGCGGCGCTAGCGGTGCTGCGGCAGCGCGGGGTGCAGGCGGCCGTGGCGCGGGAGGGGTGGCAGCAGGAGGCCAAACTCGTCCTGGCGGTCGTCGTGTGCGGACACGGTGAGGTTGCTGCTGGCAATGGCGTCCGAGAGTTCTACCGCGCGGTGGCGCGGACGGCGATGGGCCGCACCAGCTCAAACGACAGCATCAAGCCCAGCGCAAACACCACGCCCTGGGCCAGCAAGGCCAGCATGCTCATCTGGCTGCGTGCCGCTTGGGCCTCCAGGCGGGCGGCGTCGCGCTGGCTTCGTTGCAGCTGAACAAAGGTCTCCCGGCTATCGACATAGCGGCCGATGGAAGGCAGGTATTGGGCTTCGATAAACGATTTGAACGCCGCGCCGTCGCCCCCTTGCTTGATTTCGCGGGCCTGTTTGTTGAGCGCCAGGACATCGGTGCGTTCGGCGGCGACGCGCTCCAGCGCAGTTTTGTCTGCGGGGCTGGCGGCCAGTTCAACCACCTTGGCCTGTATGGCCGATATGCCGTCCACGCCCGCTTTCACGCGGCCATCTAAGAGCGTGGTCAGGTCCGGGTCGAGCGTCGAATCCACAACTTGGGCGACAGACGCACGTTATCCAGCTTCATTCACGATCTCCAGAAAGGAAGAGAGCGCATTTTTCGCGCTTCTGGGTTGTGCCTAAACAGTTCGGGAGCCCAAGCGCAGTGCGACTAATGGGTTATTTCATTAATGTATTGTTTACACAACGAAACAATTTCGAGAAGGATTGTGTGCTGCGATGCAGAGCGGGCCGTGGCGTCATGTTTTCGTCACGAAACCACCGCCCGAAATGCGTTTTCTGGCACTCGCACGCAGTCATAAGACAATACCGCCCATGAATTTGCGCAACATTGGGGTGCCGCTGGGCGGCTTGGGGCTTCTCGGCTTTGGTTATTACGCCTACGGGTGGGCGGGTGTGGCCGCGGTCGGCGGCGGCCTGGTCATGTGGGCCCTGCTGCATTTCACGCGGTTGATGAACGTGATGCGCAAGGCCGCCAACCGGCCGATGGGGTATGTAGGAAGCGCCGTCATGCTCAATGCCAGGCTGCAGGCGGGCGTCAACCTGATGCACGTGGTGGCCATGACGCAGTCGCTGGGCGAGCTGCGGTCGGCGCAAGACGCCGATCCGGAGGTGTACCGCTGGACCGACGGCACACAGTCGCATGTGACCTGCGAGTTCCGCCATGGCAAGCTGGTGACCTGGACACTGTTCCGGCCCGAAGAGGCCAACTCCCCCGTGGCGCCTTAAAATCGCGCCTCTGCGACCCACAGCAAACAAAGGACACCCATGAGCCCCGTAGTTCCCTCGATGGCCGACCGTGACGGAAAAATCTGGATGGACGGCCAGATGGTCGACTGGCGCGACGCCAAGATCCATGTGCTGAGCCACACCCTGCATTACGGCTGCGGCGCCTTCGAAGGCGTGCGGGCCTACAAAACCGCCGACGGCACGGCCATTTTTCGCCTGGAAGAGCACACCGACCGCCTGTTCAACAGCGCAAAGATCCTGCGCATGAAGATCCCGTTCAGCAAGGAAGAAGTGAACGAGGCGCAGAAAGCCGTAGTGCGCGAAAACAACCTGGAGTCGGGCTATCTGCGTCCATTGACCTGGATCGGCTCGCAAAAGCTGGGTGTTTCGCCCAAGGGCAACCAGATCCACCTGATGGTGGCGGCTTGGGCCTGGGGCGCCTACCTGGGCGAAGAGGGCCTGAAGCGCGGCATCCGCGTCAAGACCAGCAGCTACACGCGTCATCACGTCAATATCACCATGACGCAGGCCAAGGCGGTGAGCAATTACACCAACTCCATCCTGGCCAACATGGAAGCGCTGGACGACGGGTATGACGAAGCCCTGCTGCTCGACAGCTCAGGTTTTGTGTCCGAGGGCGCGGGCGAGAACATCTTTGTGATCAAGAACGGCGTGATCTACACCCCCGACCTGTCGGCCGGTGCACTGAACGGCATCACGCGCAATACCGTGTTCCACATCGCCAAGGACTTGGGCCTCGAAATCGTGCAAAAGCGCATCACGCGCGACGAGGTCTATATCGCCGACGAGGCCTTCTTCACCGGCACGGCGGCTGAAGTGACCCCCATTCGTGAGCTGGACCGCATCGAGTTGGGCAGCGGAAGCCGCGGCCCCATCACCGAAAAAATCCAGACCGCCTTCTTTGACATCGTCAACGGCCGCAATCCCCAATACGCCCACTGGCTCTCGAAAGTCTGAACACCATGTCCCAAGCCGCCGTCGAACTCCTGGCCAAGGACCTCAATGCCCAGGGCGGGGTCTTCTGCCCCAGCCCCAAGGCCGATATGAAGATCTGGAACAGCCACCCCAAGGTGTACCTGGACGTAGCCCGCACGGGCGAGGCCAAGTGCCCGTACTGCGGAACCGTCTATCGCCTGAAGGCCGGCGAACACGTCCACGCTGGCCACTGATTGAATGAAGCACCCCCTGAGGCGCCTGCGGCGCCTTCCCCCTGAAGGGGGACGACGCCCTCGCTGCGGGGCGGCCCTTGCTTGGCGTCCCTGGTCTGGGCCGTGCCTTTGCCACGTTCGCTGCAGGCTGCCAGCCGTGATGGAGGCTAACTGATGGAGGGCAGTCAGGAGGTGACGCTCGCGCCGCCCACGTTGACCGTTGCGGTGCTGACCCACAACGAGGCGCATCGCATTGAGGCCTGCCTGCAGAGCGCCGCATTTGCCGACCAGGTGCTGGTGGTGGACAGCGGCAGCACGGACGACACCGTGGCCATCGCCCAGGGCCTGGGCGCTGAGGTGCACAGCTATCCAGACTGGCAGGGCTTTGCCGTGCAGCGCAACCGGCTGCTGGCCCATTCGCGCGGTGACTACGTGTTCTTTCTCGATGCCGACGAGGTGATGACGCCTGCCTTTGCGCAAGAGCTGCAGGCCATCGTGCGATCGGGCGAGCACGCGGTGTGGACCATACGCTGGCGCATGGTGGCTTACGGCCATGAACTCGAAGTATTTCCGTGCGCAGTCGCAGATCGAGCGCTTGTTTGTGCGCGCGATGGTCAAGGAGTACACCGGCGTGGTGCACGAGCAGGCAGAGCTGCACCCGCTGCCCGGCGGTGCCGCCGTGCCGCGCCACCTGATCAAGGCGCGCCTGCTGCACTACTCGCGCACCACGGTGCGGGGCAGCCTCGAAAAGCTGACCCAGTACGTCATGCTGGGTGCCGCCAAGCGGGCAGAGGCAGGGCAAACGCGGGCGGCGTCCTGCGCGGCCTGGCGTCGGGCGCTTTCGATGTTTGTGCGGTTGTACGTGTTTCGCCTGGGCTTCCTGTGTGGCGGCGCGGGCTTTCTGTACTGCCTGTTCGTGGCGCTGGAGGGCTTCTTCCGCTACGCAGCCCTGCACTACGACCGCGACAGCCTGACGGGCAAGGTGATTCGCTGATGACCGCACAACGTTGGTTTGGGCTGCGCGCGAGCATCGGCGCGTTCATGGTCCCGGGGCTCGCGCTGTGGTTGCCCTCGGGCTATTCCTACGGTGCCGTTCTGCTGTTGCTGGCTGCCCTGGCCAGCGCGCCGCAATGGCTGGCGCCGCCCAGCGCCGCGCGCGGCGTGGTGGTTGGCGGCTGCGTTCTCGTGCATGGCCGCCCTGTGGATGCTGGATGTGGGCACCACCTGGGGCTGGGGCAGCATGGACCGCCCGGTCAAGTACCTGCTGGCGTTGCCTTGCATCTTCTTTCTGATGACTTTTGAGCCCCGCGCCGCGTGGCTGTGGATGGGCGTGGCGGTCGGCGCCGTGGGCAGCGGGCTGGTGGCGCTTTACCAGACCTATGTGCTGGGGCTGCCGCGGGCCAATGGTTTCACCAATGCGATCCAGTACGGCAACCTGAGCATGCTGCTGGCCGTGATGAGCGGCCTGCTGCTGGTGGTGCAGTGGAAGCGCTGGTGCCTGTGGCAGCGGCGCTGCTGGCCAGCGCCATTGTTGCTGGGAGCTGCGGTTCCGTGCTGTCCCAGTCGCGGGGCGGCTGGCTGGCCCTGGTGCTGCTGCTGCCGGTTTGCGCGTGGCTGCTGGTGCGCACCACCGGGCAACGCCGTGTGTACTGGGGGCTGTGCGCGCTGGCGCTGGCGGCGGCTGCGTTGTCGCAGGTGCCTGCGGTGGAGCAGCGGGTGGACGAGGCGCGGCAGGAAGTGCAGGTCTACAAGGACCACGGTGACGGACGCAGTTCGGTCGGCCAGCGGCTGGCGCACTGGCGCCTGGCGTGGGAGATGGGATGGGACCGACCTTTGACCGGCTGGGGCCGGGCAGGCTACACCGAAGAAAAAGCGCGGCGCGTGGCGGCGGGGCTTGCGCACCCCGTGGTGCTTGAGTTTGGCCACGCGCACAACGAGATGCTGGACATTTTCGCCAAGCGGGGGTTGCCGGGCGTACTGCTGCTGATGGCGTTCTATGGCATACCGCTGGCCATGTTCTGGCCCACGGCGCGGCGCATTCGCGATGGCTCCGGCAAGATGGACAAGGAATCGCTGTCGCTGTGCCTGGTGGGCGTGATGGTGCCGTTGTCGTACATCGGCTTTGGCCTGACACAGGTCTTTCTGGCCCACAACAGCGGCAACATGTTCTACCTCTTCATGTGCCCCCTGGTGCTGGCCGCCCTTCACGAGCGGCGCACGCGCATGGGCTGCCCACGACCACTGTGAGATGAAGCTCCCCCTGAGTCGCTTCGCGCCTTCCCCCTCTCTCGCTGCGCGGGAGGGGGACGCCACCCGTGGCCTGGCAAAGCCAGTTCCACGGTGGCACTGGCTTGGGCCGCGCCAGTTTCATGGGCTGCGGGTGTCGCGCAGCGCCATGGAAAACTGAGACGAGAGATTTCCCCATGCACATCCTGCTCATCAACAACTCCCCCATCCCGGTCTACGGCTACGGCGGCACCGAGCGTGTGATCTGGGACCTGGGCAAGACGCTGGTGCAACTGGGCCACCGTGTGAGTTACCTGGTGCCCGACGGTTCCAGCTGCGACTTCGGCCATGTGCTGCCCATCCGTCCTGACGCTCCGTGGGAGGGCCAGATTCCGGCCGATGTGGACATTGCGCATTTCCAGTTCAACCCGCGCACCGAGCTGTCGCGCCCGTATCTGGTCACCGAACACGGCAACGCGCGCAAGCCCAAGCCGCTGCCGCTGAACACGGTGTTCCTGTCGCGCGACCACGCGGCGCGCTATGGCTCCACCGAGTTTGTCTACAACGGCCTCGACTGGAATGGATACGGCCCCGTCAACTTTGACGTGCCGCGCCCGCGCTACCACTTCCTGGGCAAGGCGGCGTGGGGAGTGAAGAACGTGCGCGGCGCCATCAAGGTGGCCAAGATGGCGGGTGTGGAGCTGGACGTGCTGGGCGGCGACCGCATCAACTTCAAGCGCGGCTTTCGCTGGACGCTGTCGCGCAAGATCCATTTCCACGGCATGGTGGGCGGCACAGAGAAGACCGGTTTACTCAATGCCTCGCGCGGGTTGATCTTCCCGGTGCGCTGGCACGAGCCCTTTGGCCTGGCGGTCATCGAAAGCCTGTACTTCGGCTGCCCGGTGTTTTCGACCCCATATGGCGCGCTGCCCGAACTGGTGCCTGTGCATTGCGGCGTGCTGTCAGCAGAAGCCGCCGTGCTGGCCGAGGCGGTGAAGAGCAACCGCTTTGACGCCCGCGCCTGCCACCAGCATGTAGTTGATCACTTCGGCGCCGAGCGCATGGCACGCAACTACCTGCGCATGTACGAACGCGTGCTGGCGGGCGAAAAAATCAACGCCCAACCGCCCGTCATCCAGGGCCCGGCGCGCGAACTGCCCTGGAAGGAAGTGATTCCCCCTGAGGCGCTTTGCGCCTTCCCCCGCAGGGGCCGCACCCGGTGGACCGGCGAAGCCGGATCCACGGGTGCACTGGCTTGGGGCTGCGCGCGATCAGCGGGCGGAGTTTTGGAAGTGGAGTTGGCTGATGAGCAACCTGCCCCAGATTTGCCTCCCATCCGTTCGGGCTGAGCCTGTCGAAGCCAGGGCGTTTTTTAGAAAAGCCCTTCGACGGGCTCAAGGCGAACGGTCTCTCTGAGTAGGCTGAAAAATCGGGTGAAATTGGCCTCTAGCGCTTTATCCATAAGCGCTAGTAGCTATCAAATTTGAAGTATCTTCGCTGCAGTCGATGGTCACTGCTGCGGTGCACTTGCAGCGCGCCACTCCTGCTCCAGCATTGCCACCAGCGCCGCCGCTGGCATGGGCCGCACCTTGGCAACTCCTTGGCCCGCCCACAGCGACAAATGGTCGGCCCGCCCCGCCTGGGCCGATGCGCGGCGCAGGGCGCCTGTGAGCGCGTTCTGCACAGGGTAGGGCGGCACGGTGGCTTCGTCGGCACGCAACTGCTCCATCATCGTGTTGACGATGCCGCGCGCAGGTCGGCCCGAGAAGATGCGCGTGGTGCGCGTGTCCGTTGCTTGGGCCTGTGTGAGGGCCTCGCGGTAGGCCGCACCGATGCCCGATTCGGGACAGCTCAAAAACGCCGTGCCCATCTGCACGCCCTGGGCGCCCAGCGCCAGCGCGCCCGCAATGCCGCGCCCGTCCATGATGCCGCCTGCGGCAATGACGGGGATGGACAGCGCGTCCACACACTGCGTCACCAGCGTCAGCGTGCCCACCATGCTGGCCTCAAAGTCGGCCAGCGAGGGTGGCGTTCCGGTGGCCACGGCGGGCTGCGTGGGCGTCAGGAACGTGCCCCGGTGCCCACCCGCTTCCATCCCCGACGCGCAGACCGCATCGGCGCCCACGGCCGCCCAGGCTTGGGCCTCGGCCACCGTGGTGGCGGTGCCGATCACAAAGCTGCCCACCGCTCGCAGCCGCGCTACCTGCTCGGCTGTCAGGATGCCAAACGTGAAGCTGGCTACCGCCGGGCGCGCAGCGACAAGGGCCTCGAACTGCGCTTCAAAGTCCTCGCACCACTGTGCGGGCCGTTCGGGCACCAGGCCGAACTCGGCATAAAACGGTGCCAGGCGTTCAAGCGCGCTGGTCACCGTTGCCTCGTCGGGCTGCGGTGTGTTCTGCACAAACAGGTTCATGCCAAAGGGCTTGCCGGTGCGCTCGCGCACCTCGGCTGCGGCCGCCGCCATCGCAGCGGGTGAGCGCATTCCGCAGCCCAGCATGCCCAGGCCCCCGGCCTCTGACACGGCAGCCGCCAGCGCAGGTGTGTCAGACCCGGTCATGGGCCCCTGGAGGATGGGCAATGCAAGGCCCAGGCGGGTGGTGAGCGTTGAGGGCATGAAAAACTCCTGTTTCTTAACTTAAAGGGGTCAGGCGGTGAAGGGAGCCGGGGCGCTGGCACGCAGCGCCGCATGCAGCGCGTCCAGCGCAGGCGACTGGTAGCTGCGTCGGCGCACCAGCACCGTGTCGCAGTCCGCCAGCGGCACCAGTCGCATGGCGGGGGGCTCGCGCATCAGGTCGATGACTGCGCGGGGTACCACCCCGGCGCAACGCCCGGCGGCCACACAAGCCAGGATGGCGTGGTACGACGCCAGCTCCAACACCTTGGGCGGCACACCGCTGTGCTGCTGCATGTACGACTCGCCCATGCGGCGATAGGTACAGCCGTTGCCAAATGCGGCCAGCGTGTCCAGTTGCAGGTCTGCGGGCGACGCCACCGGGGGGTGGTCTGCGGGCAGGGCCAGCAGCAGGGTTTCGGTGAACACGGCGGTGTGCTCCACCGGGGCATCCGCATCCACGCCCGGTGGCGGCCAGGCGACCAGCGCGCAGTCGATGGTGTGGGACAGCACCTGCTCCACCAACTGGCGCGAGGGCGCCGTGGACAGCTCCAGCACCAGCCCTGGCCACTGTGCGTGCAACTGCGCCAGCGGCTGCGGCAGGCGAGCTGCGGCCGTGCTCTCCATGGCACCCAGGCGCAGGCGCCCGCCGGGCTCGCCAGGGTGTACCGACTGGCGCGCCTCCTCGGCCAGTGCCAGCAGCCGGTCGGCATAGCCGCGCAGCGACTCGCCCGCTGTGGTGAGCACCATGCGCTTTCCCTCGCGCAAGAATAGCGTGGCGCCCAACTGCTCTTCCAGCTGTTGCACACGGGTGGTCACGTTGGACTGCACGCGGCCCAGCCGCTCGGCGGCGCGGGTCACGCTGCCTTCTGCGGCCACGGTGCGAAAGATTTCCAGGGCGGCCAAATCCATGTTTGTTCTCTTTGTGAGATGATTTGTTAAAAATAAATCTCTAAAAAGAATGATAGACCGAAAACTCCTGCCATGGAACCACTGACATCCCGTGACGCCTCTGGGCCAGCCCCCATCGCGCTGTCAGACCAACCCCTGGCCGTGGCGCTGGCAGGCATGGCGTCGCTCGCGGCGGCCATGGGCATTGGGCGGTTTGCCTTCACCCCATTGCTGCCGATGATGTTGCACGACGGGGTGGTGACGCTGGCGGGTGGCAGCTGGTTGGCCACTGCCAACTACCTGGGTTACCTCGTGGGAGCGCTGGCCTGCATGGCGCTGCCTTGGGTGGCGCCCCGCGCGCGGCAGGTGTGGCATGCGGCGCGGCTTGCGCGCTGGGGGCTGGTGGCGACGGTGCTGCTCACGCTGGGCATGGCGCTGCCACTGCCAGACGCCTGGCCCGCGCTGCGGTTTGCGGCGGGCGTGGCGAGTGCGCTGGTGTTCCTCAATGTCTCGGTATGGTGCATGGTGCGGCTGGTGGCGCTGGGCCAGCCCGCGCTGGGCGGCTTGATCTTTTGCGGGCCGGGGCTGGGCATTGTGCTGACCGGTCTGTCGGCCAGCGCCATGGTGGCCTTGCAGTGGCCAGCCGCGGCGGGCTGGGCCGTGTTCGGCGTGCTCAGCATGGGGCTTTGTGCTGCCATCTGGCCTGTGCTGCACGGTGTGGCCCAGCCGCCTGCGGCCAACGGGGCTGCGCATCTTTCGGGCGATGTGATGCACGGCCATGGGCCCTGGGCGCGCACGGGGCTCACACTGGCCTACGGCTTGGCGGGGCTGGGCTATATCGTGACGGCCACCTTTTTGCCCGTGATTGCGCGCGCTGCCTTGCCCGCAGGGTCGCCCTGGCCCGATCTGTTCTGGCCGCTGTTCGGCGCAGGTGTGGCTTTGGGCGCAGCGTTGTCCACCCGAACCCCCGCGGGGTGGGACCGGCGCTGGCTGCTGACGGCCGCTTACGTGGTGCAGGCCGCCGCCATTGCGCTCAGCCTGGTCTGGCCGGGGCCTGCGGGCTTTGCATTGGGCAGCTTGCTGCTGGGCCTGCCGTTCACGGCCATCACGTTTTATGCGCTGCAGGAGGCGCGTCGCGTGTGGCCGTCGGCGGGAGACAGCTTTCCGGGGCTGCTGACCGCCGCTTACGGCATCGGCCAGATTGCAGGTCCGCCCATGGTGGCGTGGATGCTGCACCACACGGCAACCCAAGGCGAGGGGTTCGTCTACGGCTTGGCGGTGGCGGCAGCCGCGCTGGCAGTGGGCGCCGCGCTGTATGCCGCGATGGCCTGGCGCTGGCCCTTGCAGATACAGCCCGCGCGCTGATGCGCTGGGAGCGGAATCGACCGATCAGTGGATCGGGTGTACGGCTGCAGCCGTAGCCGTAGCCGTAGCCGAAGCTGGCGCCAGCGGCAAGGCCAGCACAAAACACGCACCGCTCTCGCCATCGGCCCGGTCCTGGCAGTGCACCGTGCCGTTGTGGCGCCCCGCTATCGACCGCACCAGCGCCAGTCCCAAGCCCACACCGCCTGCGCGTTCGCTGGCCCCGGGCAGTCGGTAGAAGGGTTCGAAGATGCGTTCACGCTGGCTGTTGGGAACGCCCGGTCCGTGGTCACACACATGCACCTCCGCCCGCCCCTGACGGCGGTGCACCACCACCGTGATTTCGCCCGTGCTGTAGCGGCGCGCGTTCTCCAGCAGGTTGCGGATGGCCCGCCGCAGCAGCTTGGAGACGCCACGCACCTCCACAGAATCGGGGCTGGAACTCACGTCCAGGTCGGCATCCACGCGCGCGCATTCTTCGGCCGCCAGACCGATCAGGTCTACCAGCTCCACCGTGCCCACGTCGGCCTCGCGCGCATCCAGGCGGCTGGCCAGCAGGATCTCGTCCACCAGCTGGTCCAGTTCGGCGATGTTGCGCAAAATCTCGTCGCGGAACGCTGGGGACGGCTGCTGCCCGCCCATCAATTCCAGCCCCATGCGGATGCGGGTAAGCGGCGAGCGCAGTTCGTGCGAGGCATTGGCGAGCAGCGATTTGTGCGATTTGACGAGTGTTTCCACCCGCTCGGCCGCTGCGTTGAACTGGCGGGCCAGGTCGGCCACTTCGTCCTGGCCTTGTTCGGGCACGCGCACCGACAGGTCGCCTTCGCCAAACTTCTGCACGCTGCGCTGCAGGGCTTCAAGCCGCAAGGTGAGGCGGCGGATGATGGGGTACACCCCCACAGCCACGGCCAGGCCGACGATGCCGAGCAGCCACAAAAATCCAAACGGTGGGCGCGTCCAGAAAGCCAGATCGCTCTGGTTTCGGCCACCCCGCTCGCCGCGTTCGCGGTCCGGGCGTGGCGGGCGCGGTGCCATCTGCATGCTGAAGACCTTGCCGTTGTCCGCCTGGATCTGAAACTCCATGCCCTCGCCGGGTTCGCTGGGCTGGCGGGTCGACAGGCCGCGCAATACCAGGTTGCCGTCGGGGTCGCGCAGCACCATCTCACGCGATGGCGGTACAAACGGCTGTGCGTTTTGGGCCTTCTGCTCTTCTGCGATGCGCCAGGCCCAGCCCACGGTGAGCGTGAGCACGGCCATGCCGCCGACCACGGCCAGCCAGATGCGCAGATACAGGCGGCGGGAAAAGGGGTTGGTTAGCGACATGAGAATGCGTTGACTCCGTTCAAATCGAGACACGCTGCGTTTGCGCCCGCGCTGTCCCAGCCGCGCGGCCGCCGCGCAAGGGCCGCCCCGCCGCGCTGGAGGCGTCCCCCCTCAGGGGGGAAGGCGCGCAGCGACTCAGGGGGGAGCCTGTCAATCTTGTTGTTTTGCAAACACATAGCCCACACCGCGCACGGTGAGGATGCGGCGCGGGTTCTTGGCGTCGGCCTCGATGGCCGCGCGGATGCGGCCCATGTGCACGTCGATGGAGCGGTCAAACGCCTCGAGTTCGCGGCCGCGCACGGCTTCCATGATCTGGTCGCGGGTCAGCACGCGGCCGGCGCGTTCGGCCAGGGCCACCAGCAGGTCGAACTGGTAGGACGTCAGGTCGCCAGGCTCGCCCGCCACCGTCACGGTGCGCGCGTCGCGGTCGATCTCCAGCGAGCCGAAACGCAGCGCCTGCGTGGCAGCGTGTACTGCCGCCGTCCGTGCGGCGGCGCAGGATGGCGCGGATGCGGGCCAGCAGCTCGCGCGGCTCGAACGGTTTGGGCAGGTAGTCGTCGGCGCCGATCTCCAGGCCGACGATGCGGTCCATCGGGTCGCCCTTGGCGGTCAGCATCAGCACCGGCACCTGCGCGGCGTCGCCGGCAGTGACCGGATGCGGCGGCACACTTCCAGGCCGTCCATGTCGGGCAGCATCAGGTCCAGGATGACCAGGTCGGGCAGCGGGCCGGACTCGGGCCCTTGCAGTTGCGCCAGGCCACTCTTGCCGTCGGCACGGTGGGTGACTGCAGGCCCGACTGGCCCAGGTACTCGCCCACCATCTGGGCCAGGCGGGCATCGTCTTCGATCATCAACAGTTGCGAGCTCATGGGGGCAGTGTAGTGTGGGGTGCCTGCAAGGAGCCCCCATGGTCCCGCGCCGGGGTCTCCCCGTGTTGAAGCCTCGGTAAAGTTGCGGTAAACCGGCCTGGCGCCGACCCGGACATGGCCGATAGCGATGCTTCTAAAAATGTAGCTATCAGCGCTTGTCTATCAAGCGCTAGAGGCGTTTTTGACTCTTGAAGCCAGCCACACCAGCAGCAGCACCGGCACACCCAGCAGCGCCGTGGCGGTGAAGAAGTGCGCGTAGCCGAACGCGTCCACATACTCGCCCGAGAAGCCCGCCAGGAACTTGGGCAGCAGCAGCATCATCGAGCTGAACAGCGCGTACTGCGTGGCCGAGTAGCTGGATGTTGGTCAGGCTCGACAGGTAGGCGATGAACGCGGCCGACGCGATGCCGCTGGTCAGGTTGTCGGCCGACACCACGGCGATCAGCGCCGTCACATCGTGGCCATGGCCCGCCAGCCAGGCAAACAGCAGGTTGCTGGCGGCGCTCAGGATGGCGCCCAGCATCAGGATGCGCATCACGCCAAAACGCATCGACAGCACGCCGCCGACGAAGGCGCCGACCAGCGTCATGATCACGCCGTAGATCTTGGTCACGGCCGCCACCTCGTCCTTGGTGTAACCCATGTCGACGTAAAACGGGTTGGCCATGATGCCCATCACCACGTCGCTGATGCGGTAGACCGCGATCAGCGCCAGGATCAGCACGGCCTGCCAGCCGTAGCGGCGCAGGAAGTCGGCAAACGGGTCCACCAGCGCGCTCTGGATCCACTCGGCCGCGTTGCGCGCCGGGGGCAGTTGCACGCGGCGGCGGTTCGGGCGACAACAGCACGGTCACCACGCCCACCAGCATCGACGCGGCCATCACCAGGTAGGCGGTCTGCCAGGCGCCGTGCTGGTAGCTGCGCGCCTGCGCCTGGCCGACCTCGGCGCCGCGCCGCGATCCACAACACGCCGGCGCCGGCCCAGATCATCGCCATGCGGTAACCGGTCTGGTAGGTCGCGGCCAGCGCGCGCCTGGCGGTTCGGCGTCGGCCGATTCGATGCGGAAGGCATCGAGCGCGATGTCCTGCGTGGCCGAGGCAAACGCCACCGCCAGCGCGCACCAGACGATCGGCGCCAGCGTCTGGCGCGGGTCGGTCAGCGCCATGCCGACCAGCGCCGGCCATGATGAGCGCCTGCGACAGCAGCAGCCAGCTGCGCCGGCGCCCCAGCGCGCGCGTCAGCAGCGGGATCGGCAGCCGGTCCACCAGCGGCGCCCAGACCCACTTGAAGCCGTAGGCCAGGCCGACCCAGCTCAGGTGGCCGATGGTGGTGCGGTCGATGCCGGCCTCGCGCAGCCAGAAAGCTCAGCGTGCCGAGCACCAGCAGCAGCGGCAGCCCGGCAGAGAAACCCAGCAGCAGCATGCGCAGGCTGGCGGGCTCCAGGTAGACGCGCAGGGTCTGCAACCAGGGCGTGCGGGGGGACTTTCAGGGTTGCGGCTGGGAGCGGAAGAAGTGGAGGTGTCTGACATGGGCGAGCGGGGGTTTTGTCTATCATCGCCGACATACCCTTGTAGCCCGCCTGCCGGCCTCCATCTGCGCGGCAGGCCTTGGTGTGTTGTGTGCCAGCGTTGGTCATTATTCCTTCTGGGATTGCCTTGTATGTGTCTTTTCTGCCTGCTCCTTCTGTTGCGCCGTCGTCCCCCTGGTCGGCACGCCGCGCTTTTTGCTGGCCGCAGGCGCGGCGGCGGCCACTCCGGCACTGGCGCAGGTCGATGTGGGCTCGGCGTCCAGCCTGCGCAAGCTGGTTCCGGCCGAAGAGCTCGAAAACGCCGCCGCCCAGCAGTACGCAGCAGATGCTGGCAGCAGGCCAAGGCCAAACGCGCGCTGGCGCCCGACAACCACCCGCAGCTGCAGCGCCTGCATGCCATCGCCAAGCGCCTGATTCCGCACACCACGCCGTGGAACGACCGGGCCAGGCAGTGGCGCTGGGAGGTCAACCTGCATCGGCAGCACGCAGATCAATGCGTTCTGCATGCCCGGCGGCAAGATCGCGTTCTACACCGGCATCCTCGATCAGCTCAAACTCACCGACGACGAAGCCGCCATGATCATGGGCCACGAGATGGCCCATGCCCTGCGCGAACATGCGCGCGAACGCATCGCCAAGACCCAGGGCACCAACCTGGCGCTGTCGGCTGGGCTCGCAACTGCTGGGCCTGGGCGACCTGGGCCAAGCTGCGGCCGGCCTGGGCACGCAGTTGCTCACGCTGCAGTTCAGCCGCGTCGGACGAAAGCGATGCCGACCTGGTGGGGCTGGAGCTGGCGGCCCGCGCGGGCTACCAGCCGCAGGCCGCCGTCAGCCTGTGGCAGAAGATGGGCAGCGCCAGCGGCAACAAGCAGGGCGGGCTGGCGTTCTTGTCCACCCACCCGTCAGGCCCCGCGCGCATCCGCGAGCTGGAGCTGAACGTGCCCAAGGTGCAGGGGTTGTATGAGGCGGCGCGGCGCAACGGGTAGTGGAGGGTAATCCAGGCGCTGGGGTTTTTGAAAACTCCTGTTTTGATAGCTGCTAGCGCTTGATGAATAAGCGCTAGAGGCCAATTTCACTCAAAATTTGCCGCTGAGCCGCTGAGCCGCTGAGCCGCTGAGCCGCTGAGCCGCTGAGCCGCTGAGCCGCTGAGCCGCTGAGCCGCTGAGGTGTTATGCCGCTGTCACACGGTTGCGGCCCGCGTTCTTGCTTTGGTACAGCGCCTTGTCAGCGCGTGCAATCGCGGCCTGCAGATCGTCGGCGCTGTGCACCTGGGCCACGCCAAACGACATGGTCAGTGCGATGGGCGCCTGGCCCACGTCCAGCGGCGTTTGCTCGATGGCGGCGCGGATGCGTTCTGCGGTGGCGCAGGCGGCGTCCAGGGGGCTGGCGGGCATCAGCGCCAGAAACTCCTCACCGCCCCAGCGCGCCAGCACATCCCCTTCGCGCAGGTTGGCGGCCAGCACTTTGGCCATGGCCACCAGCACCTCGTCGCCCACCGCGTGGCCGTATTGGTCGTTGATGCGTTTGAACAGGTCCACATCGCACAGCAGCAGGGTGACGGGTGCGCCGTCGCGCTGGCTGCGCGCCAGCGCGTTGGTGGACAGGGCTTCAAAGTGGCTGCGGTTGGACAGACCAGTCAGCGGGTCGAGCGTGGCCTGCTTGCGCAGGCGGCTCTCCGCGATCAGGATGGTGCGCCGGTAAAACGCCGCCAGCGCAGCCGACATGGCAAACACCAGGCAGATGTGCACCCAGTTCACGATCTTGACGCTGCGTGCGGGCAGGGGGTCCAGCGGGCCCAGGTGGCTGCTCAGCGCCTGCAGGCCCAGGTAGTACGCCAGCAGCGCCAGCACCAGGGGCGCGGCATAGCCGCGCGTGTTGGCAATCACGATGGCCGGGATAAACATCAGCAGGTAGTAGTGAAAGCCACTGTCCCAGCCAATCAGCAACGACCCCAGGGCCGAATGCCCCACCACCTCCAGCCAGATCAGCGCCAATGCCGCAGCGTTGCGGCGCATTTGCAAAAGACGATAGGCGCCCAGGTACATCGCAATGCCGACCACGTTCACCGCCGCCAGCGGCAGCGACCCCAGCCACAGAAACAGCACGATGTAGCCAACATCAATGGCCGCCGCGGTCAGCGCCACCCGCTGCACCATGGCCCAGTAGGCCTTGCCCGCCAGGCTGGAGCCACGCTGCGGTGCTAGGGGAGGGCGCGGCTTGAAGTTGGGGTTCATGGGACGAGAGGCACGGATAGCGGACGGCAGGCGCAGACGGCGTCTGTGCGAGGCGGGGACTCACAGACTGCTTACAAAGAGATACATCGTAAGCGTGCATTCCTTTTCCAGTCCCTGGAACTGGCCGTATTTGCCGCGCATATCCACCCAGGCTGACGGCGGCTGCTGGAGATGCGGTCCGCCGTCATGGGCGAAAATATCGCCCAAATTGGCCTCTATCGCTTATCTATCAAGCGCTGATAGCTATCAAAATGATATCGATGAGGCGCTGTGGTGGGCGCTGCCGTGCCCCATCAAGACGCTGGGGACGTGTGCCTCAGGTCCCGCCCACGTAGGGGTTGCTTTGGCGCTCGCGCCCGAACGTGCTCTCTGGCCCATGCCCCGGGATGAACACGGTCTGGTTGCCCATGGGCCACAGGCGCTGGGTAATGCTGTCAATGAGCTGCTGGTGGTTGCCCTGCGGAAAATCCGTGCGGCCCATGCTGCCCGCAAACAGCACGTCGCCCACAAAAGCGCGGTCGATCTGCGGTGCGTGGAACACCACGTGGCCGGGCGTGTGGCCGGGGCAGTGGCGCACGTTCAGCGTCTCGTTGCCGATCTGCACCGTGTCGCCATCGTGCAGCCAGCGCGTGGGCGTGAAGTGCTGCGCTGGCGGAAAACCGAACATCGCGCTTTGCTGCGGCAGGCCGTCAATCCAGAACTGGTCGCCCGGGTGCGGCCCGACGATGGGCAGCGCAAGCCGCTCTGCCAGCTCGCCCGTGCCGCCTGCGTGGTCGATGTGGGCGTGGGTGAGCCAGATCTGTTCGAGCGTCAAGCCCAGGCGCTTGATTTCGGCCAGCAGCACGTCCAGATCACCGCCGGGGTCGATCACAGCGGCTTGTTGGGTGGCATCGCACCATACAAGCGAGCAGTTCTGCTGAAATTGAGTAACGGGAATGGTGAGGTAGCGGAGCATTGGATCGCAGAGAGTTTGTGTATTTTGCTTCGTCTGGCTGACGGTTTTCAAGGCGCTGTCTAGGCCGCGCTTTCCTGCCGATGGTGAAACCCGTGAGCGCACGCGCACGCGCAGCGAACTGTGTCGGGACGGAGAGTACCGCACCGAAACCACAAGCGATGCACTGTTTTGCCGAGGCATCCACTTTGCGGTGAGTTCCCATAGGCGCTTGCGGATGCATGGCTGGTGTGGCCAGGTGATCAGGGTTTGCGGACGATCGCCAACGGTGGGTAGACCGGCGCAACGGGCTGCGGTGCAGCGCATCGCAGGTAGGGCATTCCGTCATGTTGCACGGCGCAGCCTTGGCGCTTGGCCTTGTAATGTTTGGACGGCCGCGATGCGGCGATGGCGGATACGATGGCGCAAGGCATTTTCCGCCAGCACGCCAACGATGACGCTGCCCAGTACGCCATGAACCCACCTGAACTGATCACACTCGGCGACTACGCTGCGCCAACCATGCCGACCGAGCATGTTTTTCGAGGCGCTTTGAATCGGCTGAAGCAACGAATGTCGAGCGCCGAACCTCCGTTGCTTGAGCGCTCGGGCCTCAAGCGAGCTTCTCTGACGATGATGGACGACCTCGCAGACCCACCAGATTGCGGACCACTGCTGCAGACTCTCGACGCGCAATTGGGGCCTTGGTTGCAAGACGAGGATGCACCCTTGCGGCTGCGTACTCTGGTCGTTCCACCTTGCGACACCACGGGCTTGCTCGAACGATGGGCTCGACTGCGCGGCCACGCCTTGCTGGCGGAGCCCGATCGCATCGACCTGCTCAGTCAGGCTGCACACGGCACCCACCCCGACCTCTCCGGCAATGGGCTGCTGGTGATTCCGCGGCTGGAATACTGGTTCCTGCGGCACCACAACGGCATGCACGCAGTGAGGTCGCTGTTGTCACGACTGGCGCGCGCAGACCGCCGCTGTCTCGTAGGCTGCAACAGCTGGGCCTGGCGCCTCATCGTGAAGGGCGCAGGCGCGGACCTTGCCTTGCCGCGTCCGCAGACCTTCGCGCCCTTTGATGCGCGGCGATTGCATGAATGGTTTTCCACCTTGGCGCTCGACAGCAACGGTATCGCGGCGACGTTCAGGCTGGCGGGCAGTGGCGAAGACGTACTCGCCTGTGGCGATGACGGCGAACCGTACAACGCCTACCTGAGACAGCTCGCAGCTCGCAGCGGGGGCATCCCTTGGATCGCATGGCATCTGTGGCGCGCCAGTTTGACCATCGCAGCGGACAAAGAGTCGCTGTCAAGCCGAGTCACCAAAGCGGTCTCCGACGATGCGCGCACTGTGTGGGTCGTTGACGTTGAAGACCTGGTGCTCCCGTCGTCGAGCGAAGACCGATCACTGCAGGTGCTGCATGCATTGCTGATCCATGGCGCGCTGACGCTGGCGGAGATCGACGCGGTGATGCCGACCACGGGAGACCCCGACACGCTCGCTGCGCTGGTGAGATCAGGCCATTTGCGGTGCGATCAACATGGTGTTCGTTACACCATCAGACCCACTGCATACCCTGCCGTGCGCTCAGCACTCCAGGCCGCTGGCTTTCCAATGGGAGGGATCTGAAATGGCCGCCGCAGACGAGAGTAAAAAACAGGCCGCCAAGCTGATCAATGACCTGCAGGACATCAGTTTCACCAAGATCGGACTCATTCTGATCGGCAGTTGGCTCGTCATCCTGATGGCGCGCAAGCTGCTGCCCTATCTGGCTGAGCGAGGTCCGAGTCAACTGCGGTTGTACCTGCTGGGCGCGGTGCCGATCATCCGGATGGTGATGTTGCTCATCGCGATCTTGTGGGTGACTCCGATCGTCTTCAACGTCACGTTTCAGAACTTCCTGGTGATCTCTGGCGCGCTCGGCGTCGCGATTGGATTTGCTTTCAAGGACTATGCGAGCAGCCTGATTGCCGGGATCGTCGCGATCGTCGAGCGTCCCTATCGGCCGGGCGACTGGGTGCGTATCGGCGGTGACTATGGGGAGGTGCGTCAGGTCGGCATGCGCGCAATCGAGATCTGCACACCGGCCGACGACATCGTTCACATTCCGCACGACAGGATCTGGCAGAACAACATTGCCAACTCGAACGACGGCGCGCGTACTTTGATGTGCGTCGCCTCGTTTTATCTTCGACCCGATCACGACGCCGCTCGTGTGCGCACAGCGTTGCGCGACGTGGCGATCACCAGCGCTTACCTGGAGTACGACAAGCCGGTCGTCGTGATGCTTGCCCAGACACCGTTGGGTACGCACTACCAGCTCAAGGCCTATCCGTTTGACATGCGCGATCAGTTTCACTTCATCAGTGACCTGACTATTCGCGGCAAGCTTGCGATAGCGGAGTGCGGGGGTGTTGAAATTCAGGCAGTGCAAGGCGTCATCGAGCCTGGTGCTGCGTGATGCTCTCCTTCAAGGCCACGTGTTGGCGCGTGGCTGGATGAAAGAGGGTGCCAAACGTGCGGCAGTTCATGCGGCTACGCAGGGTGTCGGCCGAGATTCAGGCGCTTTGAGAGCCCCGAATGTTCAAAGCACGAAGTCGTATTCGATGGTCAGGGGAGCGTGATCTGAAAACTTCACATCCTTGTAGATGTGCTCGCTGCGTGCGAGAGCCGCAAGCGCAGGGGTGGCCAGGTGGTAGTCCAGCCGCCAACCCACGTTGTTGGCATACGCCTGGCCGCGGTTGCTCCACCAGGTGTAGGCGGTGTCGGTGGCGGTAGGCTGCAACTGGCGGTAAACGTCTACGATGCCTCCGCCTACATCAGTTGTGTGCAACAACTTTGTCATCCAGGCCCGCTCTTCGGGCAAGAACCCACTGTTCTTCTGGTTGCTGCGCCAGTTTTTGAGGTCGATTTGATGGTGCGCAATGTTGATATCGCCGCACAGAATGAACTCGCGTTCACTCTTGACTTTCATGAGGTGTGGATGCATCGCGGCTAAGAACCGGAACTTGGCCTGCTGGCGTTCTTCGCCCGAAGAGCCGCTCGGAAAATACGCGCTGATGATGGACAGTTTGCGGTCGGGCGTGTCAAAACGCAGTTCAACGTATCGGCCTTCTGTATCGAATTCTTCTGATCCATAGCCAATGACTACATCGGATGGTTCGTGCCGGGTGTAAATGCCCACGCCCGAATAGCCTTTTTTCTGCGCAAAGTGGAAGTGTCCTTGCAGGCCCGCCATGCGCTCGAATCGGTTGGCGATGTCGGCAGCCTGGGCCTTCACCTCCTGCACACAAATACAATCCGCCCGCGTGGCTGCCATCCAGCTTTCCACGCCTTTGCTGGTGGCCGAGCGGATGCCATTGAGATTGAGGCTGGTTAATTTGAACAAGGAATTCCCTATGGTGGATGTTGGCGCGCAAACCTCTGAGCAGGGCCAGCTGGCGCAGGATTTTGTCCGTTTTGCCGTCGAATCGGGCGTGCTGCGGTTTGGCGAATTCAAGACCAAGGCCGGGCGCCTGAGCCCCTATTTCTTCAACGCTGGCCTGTTCGACGACGGCAGCAAGCTCGGACGGCTCGCGGAATTCTATGCAAAAGCCCTGCTGGCCAGCGGCATCGAGTTCGACATGGTGTTTGGCCCCGCCTACAAGGGCATCCCGCTGGCGGCCACGGTGGCGGTCGAGCTGGCCCGGCTGGGCCGCAACGTGCCCTTTGCCTACAACCGCAAGGAGGCCAAAGACCACGGTGAAGGCGGCACGCTGGTGGGCGCGCCCCTGAAAGGACGTGTACTCATCATCGATGACGTGATGTCTGCCGGCACCGCCGCGCGCGAGTCCATTGCCATCATCCGTGCGGCTGGCGCTACCCCACACGCGGTTGCAATTGCGCTGGACCGCCAGGAAAAAGCCACAGAGAATGGCCAGGATGTAGACCACAGCGCCGTGCAGTACGTGCGCGGGCAACTGGGCATGCAGGTGTGTGCGATTGCGCGGTTGGCAGACTTATTGCTGTATCTCTCGGATAACGGGGGGGATGGGATGGGTTCCCACCATGAAAAAGTGCTGGCCTATCGCCAGCGGTATGGAGTCAACGAAGGGTAGGCGACTTGAGTACATCGGCGTGGATCATGGGCGGGGTTTTGTTGGCCACCCTGGGCGCCGAAGTGGCGTGGGCGCAAGCCCCGCAGGGCGGCACGGGCGGTATCTATACCTGCGTGGATAAGAACGGTCGTCGGCTCACGGCCGACCGCCCCATCCCCGAATGCCTGGACCGCGAGCAGCGTGAGCTGAGCCCGTCGGGCATCACGCGCCGCCAGATCGGCCCGTCGCTCACTGAAATTGAACGCGCTGCCCAGGAAGCGCAGCGCCGCAAAGAAGCCGAAGAGCGGGCCCGCGTGGTCGAAGAGCGTCGCCGCGAACGGGTGTTGGTAGCCCGCTACCCCGACAAGGCGGCTCACGATGTCGAACGCGCCGCGGCCATCCAACTGGTGGACGATGTCACGTCTACCGCAGAAAAACGTATCGAGGAACTCAGGGCCGAGCGCAAGAAATTTGACGTCGAGATGGAGTTCTACAAGAAGGACCCGAACAAAGCGCCTATGGTGCTGCGACGCAGGATTGCCGAAAACGACGACAGCATGGGCGAGCAGCAGCGCTTCATCGCCGGACAGGACCAGGAAAAGCGGCGTGTGCACGCGCGGTTTGATGCCGAACTGGCCCAGTTGCGCAAACTGTGGGATGCCCAACGGCTGCCCGCCGCGGCCACTTCACCGGGCGAATCGACGGGAGCCCCGGCAGCATCCCGGTAAAAAGCAGTTCGATGGGGCCTGCGCCCCAAAATAAACAAAGGGGCCTTGCAGCCCCTTTTGTTTTTCGCCTCTGGCGTTTTGAGCGCCAGAGGGCCATCAGCTCGGCACTGGCGAGGTAGTCAGCCCGCCAGTTTTGCCCGCAGCAAATCGTTGACCTGGGTTGGGTTCGCCTTGCCCTTGCTGGCCTTCATGATCTGACCCACCAGTGCATTGAACGCCTTGTCCTTGCCTGCCCGGAACTGCGCCACGTTGTCGGCGTTGGCGGCAATCACCTCATCGATGATTTTCTCCAGCGCACCGGAGTCGTTCATTTGCTTGAGGCCCTTGGATTCGATGACGGCGTCCACGTCCTTTGACTCGCCGGCCCACAACGCGTCAAACACTTGCTTGGCGGCATTGTTGGAAATCGTGCCATCGGCAATGCGCCCGATCAACGTTGCGAGTTGAGCAGACGTGACGGGGGCCTGCTCAATACCGATCTCTCCTTGGTTCAGGCGGCGCGATACCTCGCCCATGATCCAGTTGCTGGCCAGCTTGGCCTGACCGCAGGCCTTGGCCACGGCTTCGAAGTACGCTGCCATCGCTTTGCTTTGGGTCAGCGTCGTGGCGTCGTATTCGGGCAGGCCATAGTCGGCCACAAACCGCGCGGCCATGGTGCGGGGCAACTCGGCCATCAGCGCGCGTTCTTCCTGCACCCAGCTCTCCGAGATGTGCAGCGGCGGCAAATCGGGATCAGGAAAATAGCGGTAGTCGGCCGCGTCTTCCTTCGTCCGCATGGCACGCGTTTCGCCCGTATCCGGGTCGAACAGCACCGTAGCCTGCTGGATCGCGTGCCCGTCTTCGATCTGCTCAATCTGCCAGCGGATCTCGTAGTCAATCGCCTGCTGCATGAACTTGAAGCTGTTCAGGTTCTTGATCTCGCGGCGCGTGCCCAGTGGCTGGCCGGGCTTGCGTACCGACACGTTCGCATCGCAGCGGAAGCTGCCTTCCTGCATGTTGCCGTCGCAGATGCCGATCCAGGTCACGATCTTGTGCAGCTCTTTGGCGTAGGCCACGGCCTCTTCGGACGAACGCATGTCGGGCTCGGTCACGATCTCCAGCAGGGGTGTGCCCGCGCGGTTCAGGTCGATGCCACTCTGACCAATGAAGTCCTCGTGCAGCGACTTGCCTGCGTCCTCTTCCAGGTGGGCGCGCACCAGCTTCACGGTCTTCTTCTGGTCGCCCATAAAGAACTCCACCTCGCCGCCTTGCACCACCGGGATCTCGAACTGGCTGATCTGGTAGCCCTTGGGCAGATCGGGGTAGAAGTAATTTTTGCGGGCAAAAATGCTGACAGGTGCAATGTGCGAGCCCAGCGCCAGCCCCAGGCGAATGGCGCAGGCCACGGCCTCGCGGTTCATCACGGGCAGGGTGCCGGGCAAAGCCAGGTCCACAGCACAGGCCTGGGTGTTGGGCTCAGCACCAAAGGCCGTGCTGGCACGGCTGAAAATTTTGCTCTGGGTGGCGAGCTGGGTGTGTGTCTCAAAGCCGATGACGACTTCGTAACCCTGAATCAGTTTCACAGACATGGGTTCTGTCCTTGGCTATCAAAAGAGGAGCTGGTAGCGCTTGATTTATAAGGATTTCAGATTCATATGAATCTGAAATCCTTTAATGGCCAGCGCTATTAGCTATGAATGTCAGAGCGGCTTGCGCAGATGGAAGTCGGTGGCTTGTTGCAGGCGGTGCGCCGCATTCAGAAGGCGGGCTTCTTGAAAATAGTTGCCAATCAGCTGCAGGCCGACAGGCATGTTGCCCTCACCAAAACCTGCGGGCACGCTCATGCCGGGCAGACCGGCCAGCGAGCCCGGCAGCGTGAAGATGTCGGCCAGGTAGTCGGCCAGCGGGTCGTTACCGTGTTCGCCCAGCTTCCAGGCCACAGTGGGGGCCACGGGGCCAGCGATCACGTCGCAGTCTTTGAATGCGTTCTGGAAGTCGTCCGCAATCATGCGGCGGATCTTTTGCGCCTGCAGGTAGTACGCGTCGTAATACCCGTGGCTCAGCACGTAGGCGCCGATCATGATGCGGCGCTTGACCTCGTCGCCAAAACCTTCGGCGCGCGTCTTTTTGTACATGTCCACCAGATCGGTGTAGTCCTTGGCGCGGTGGCCGAACTTCACGCCGTCAAAACGGGAGAGGTTGGACGATGCTTCGGCCGGGGCAATGATGTAGTAAACCGGGATGGACAGCTCGGTGCGCGGCAGGCTGATGGGCACGAGCTTGGCGCCGAGCTTCTCGTACTCCTTCAGTGCCGCATCCACTGCAGCGCGCACATCGGGCGCCAGGCCTTCGCCAAAAAACTCGGCGGGGATGCCGATGCGCAGGCCTTCAATGCTGTCGTTGAGCTTAGCGCTGAAGTCCTCGGCGGGCACATCGAGCGATGTGGAATCGCGGTCCGGGTCCGGGCCGCACATGGCGGACAGAAGCAGCGCGCAGTCTTCGGCGCTGCGTGCCATCGGGCCCGCCTGGTCGAGGCTGGAGGCAAACGCGATCATGCCGTAGCGGCTGGCGCGGCCATAGGTGGGTTTGATGCCGGTGATGCCGCAAAACGAGGCGGGCTGGCGGATGGAGCCGCCGGTGTCGGTGCCGGTGACGGCCGGGGCCAGGCGCGCGGCCACGGCCACGGCGCTGCCGCCGGACGAGCCACCGGGAATGCGGTCCGTATCCCAGGGGTTGCGCACGGGGGCGGCGGCGTCAAAGCCCACCGGAGCGACGGCGGAGTTTTCGTTGGACGAGCCCATGGCGAACTCGTCGCAGTTGAGCTTGCCCAGCGTCACAGCGCCCGCGTCCGCGAGCTTGGTGACCACGGTCGCATCAAACGGCGATTGGTAGCCCGCCAACATTTTGGAGCCGGCGGTGCTGGGGAAGCCCTTAGTGACAAAGATGTCCTTGTGGGCAATCGGCACGCCAGCCAGGGGGCCTGCGGTGCCTGCGGCGATGGCGGCGTCCTGCCCGCGGGCCTGGGCCAGGGTGATGTCGGGGTTCACGGCCACGTAGGCACCCAGGTTCTGGTGGGCCTGTGCGCGGTCAAGAAAATGCTGGGCGGCTTCGACGGCCGAGACACGGCGCTCGCGCAGTTCGGCGGCCAGCTGGGCCACGCCCAGGTCATGCAATGCGGTGGAAGTCATGCGGCGGGGCTCTTACTCGATCACTTTGGGCACGAGGAACAGGCCTCGTTCGACAGCGGGGGCGCTTTGCTGGTTGGCTTCACGCTGGTTGGGCTCGCTCGGCACGTCTTCCCGCAGGCGCAGGGCAACGTCCTGGATGGCCGCGACGGGGTGGGAAAGGGGTGTGACGCCCGATGTATCCACAGCCCGCATTTGTTCCACGATGTCGAAGAAACCGTTGAGCTGAGTGAGCATGCGCTCACTTTCGGAGGATGTCAGTTCAAGCCGCGCCAAGTTGGCAATGCGGCCGATGTCCTGGGGGGTCAGTGCCATAGGGAGAAGAATCTAAAGAAACCAGACGTAAAGCTGTGATCCGGGCCGCGCCACAGGGAGTTATTCACAGGGGATGGGGTATTATCCCGGCTTTGCCGCAATACCCTCTTAACGGCCGGTTTTTGTGCGAAAAAAGCGATTTTTGACCCCCACCAACTCCCTGACACACCCGGCGATGGCAGGCCGACGTGCATGCCGTGCCTGAGAGGATTTTTGAATGTTCGGAGCTTTTCGTCGGTATTTCTCCACCGACCTTGCCATTGACCTTGGCACTGCCAACACCCTCATTTTCGCCCGCGACAAAGGCATTGTGCTCGATGAGCCCTCTGTCGTCGCCATCCGCCACGAAGGCGGTCCCCACGGCAAGAAAGTCATCCAGGCCGTAGGCCACGAAGCCAAGGCCATGCTGGGCAAGGTGCCTGGCAACATCGAAGCCATCCGGCCCATGAAGGACGGCGTGATTGCCGACTTCGTGATCACCGAGCAGATGATCAAGCAGTTCATCAAGATGGTGCACCCCCGCACGCTGTTCACGCCCAGCCCGCGCATCATCATCTGCGTGCCCTGCGGCTCCACCCAGGTCGAGCGCCGTGCCATCAAGGACGCAGCCGAAGCGGCTGGCGCCACGGCCGTCTATCTGATTGAAGAGCCGATGGCCGCCGGTATCGGTGCGGGCCTGCCCGTGTCGGAAGCGTCGGGCTCCATGGTCGTCGACATCGGCGGCGGCACTACCGAAGTGGGTGTGATCTCGCTGGGCGGCATGGTCTACAAGGGCAGTGTCCGCGTGGGCGGCGACAAGTTCGACGAAGCCATCATCAGCTACATCCGCCGCAACTACGGCATGTTGATTGGTGAGCCCACGGCCGAAGCCATCAAGAAGAACATCGGCTCTGCCTTCCCCGGCTCCGAAGTGCGCGAGATGGAAGTCAAGGGACGCAACCTGTCCGAAGGCGTGCCACGCAGCTTCACCATCTCCAGCAACGAAGTGCTGGAAGCCCTGACCGACCCGCTCAACCAGATCGTCTCGGCCGTGAAGAACGCGCTGGAGCAGACCCCCCCCGAGCTGGGCGCAGACATTTCTGACCGCGGCATGATGCTGACCGGCGGCGGCGCGCTGTTGCGCGATCTGGATCGGCTGCTGGCCGAAGAAACCGGCCTGCCGGTGCTGGTGGCTGAAGACCCGCTGACCTGCGTGGTTCGTGGTTGTGGCATCGCGCTGGAGCGCATGGACCGCCAGGGCAGCATTTTCACGAGCGAGTAACCCCGGTGCCTGTATTCTCCAGGCACTTTTTCCGCTCTGAACTGCATGACTGCAACTGCTCCTATGCTTCTTTCTGAGCACCTGCTTGCGGAGCCTCCTCCGCTCGGCAGACACTGACCGCTGCGCACCATGCCTTTCGGTACCCTGGAGCGCAGCGCTCCCCCTTTGTTCAAACAGGGCCTCTCGGCCCTTTCGCGTTTGGCCGTCTACGGAGCGCTGGCGCTGTTCCTGATGGTGGCCGACGCGCGCTTTCAGCTGACCGGCCCGTTTCGGCAGGCGGTGGCCACAGCGCTGTACCCGTTGCAGTGGCTGATGCTGAAACCGGTGGAGTTCGCACGCCACGGATCGAGCTATTTCGACTCCCTGCAGGCCGCGCAAGACGAACTTGATTCGGCACGCAAAAAGATGGCCCTCATGGGCCAGCGCGCCAACCAGGCCGAACAGCTGGCGCTGGAAAACGGGCGCCTGCGGCAGCTGCTGGCCCTGAGAGACCGCCTGGAAACTCCCGCGCAGGCGGCCGAGGTGATTTACGACACGGCAGACACCTACACGCGCCGCGTGGTGATTGACCGCGGACAAATGGGCGGCGTCGAGCCGGGAGCGCCCGTCATGGACGAGGCGGGGGTGTTGGGGCAGGTCACGCGCGTTTTTCCGCTCGTGAGCGAGGTCACCTTGCTGGTAGACCGCGACCAGGCCATTCCGGTGCTCAACGTTCGCACGGGTGCGCGGGGCGTAGCCTACGGCGACCCAGTGGCCGGGCACGGCGGTGGCATGGAGCTGCGCTTCATGCCCGCCAATGCGGATGTGCGCGAAGACGATTTATTGACCACCAGCGGCGTGGACGGTTTGTATCCGTCGGGTTTGCCCGTGGCGCGGGTGGTGCGCGTGGAGCGCCGCGCGGATTCTGCGTTTGCCCGCATCTACTGCATGCCGCTTGCCCAGGTGCAGGGCGCTCGCCATGTGGTAGTGCTCAAGCCGCTGGCGGACAATGTGCTGCCGCGCCCCGACCCGGTGCCAACCGCGCCTGCCAAGCGAGGGACACGCAAATGACCTACGCCATCCAGCCGGTGTGCCGGCCTGACGCGGCTACGCCCGTTCTGAAAGGAGGCGCGCGATGATCATGCCGCGTGGTGAACCGCTGCTGATGCCCGTGAACCCGGTGTTCATTGTTGCCAGCCTGGCCGTGGGACTGGCCTTGAACCTGCTGCCGCTGGGGCGCGTGGTGTGGTCGCCCGACGTGCTCATGCTGCTGCTGGTGTTCTGGGGTGTGCACCAGCCGCTGCGCATTGGCATGGGCGTGGCGTTTGTGTTGGGGCTGTGCATGGATGTGAGTCAATCGGCTCTGCTCGGTCAGCACGCGCTGTCGTATACCGTGCTTTCGTTTGCGGCCATTGCCATCCACCGCCGTTTGTTGTGGTTCAGCGTGCCATCGCAGTCCCTGCAGGTACTGCCCTTGTTTGTCCTCGCCCATGCGATCGAGCTCTTGCTGCGCATGGCGTCCGGCGGCATATTCCCGGGGATGTGGAGTTTTCTGGCACCGCTGCTGGAGGCGCTGCTCTGGCCGCTGGCCAGTTGGGTGCTGCTGGCACCCCAGCGCCGCCCGCCTGACCGTGACCAAAATCGGCCCTTGTGATATGAAGCACCTCTTGAGCCGCTTTGTGTCTCGGTGCAGCCGTCAGAGACGGCCGCTCTTCGAGGACGTCCGAGCCTGCACATGCAGGCTTGGAGCCGCGCCTCTCAGCCCCTTTCCTGCGGGAGGGGGGCGCCACCCGTGGTCTGGCAGAGCCAGTTCCAAGGTGGCACTGGCCGGGGTTGCGTCGGTTTCGCCGAGCTCATTACTTGTACGGTGCCATGGAGGTTTCGCATGACCGAATTGCGCAGTAGCGAAGCCGACGCCACGCGTTTTCGCATGCGCGCGCTGGTGATTGGCGCGGTGGTCTTTTTTGCGTTCTGCCTCATCGTCGCCCGTCTGGTGTTCTTGCAGGTGGTGCGCCACGATGACCTGGCCGCGCAGGCGGAGAGCAACCGCACGGCGGTGGTACCCATCGTGCCCAACCGCGGGCTGATCTTGGACCGCAATGGCGTGGTGCTGGCCACCAACTACTCTGCTTATACGCTGGAGATCACGCCGTCGCGCGCGGGGACTCTGGATGACACCATCGACGAGTTGTCCAAGGTGGTGGAGATCCAGAGCCGCGACCGTCGACGTTTCAAGCGGTTGATGGAAGAGTCGCGCAACTTCGAGTCCCTGCCAATCCGCACGCGTCTGACCGACCAGGAAGTCGCGCGTTTTACGGCGCAGCGCTACCGTTTTCCGGGCGTAGACATCAAGGCGCGGCTCTTTCGCAACTACCCGCTGGGTGACGTGGGCAGCCACGCGATTGGCTACATCGGGCGGATCAACCAGAACGAAAAAGCGCGCATTCAGGACTCCGAGGACGAGGCCAATTACCGCGGGACCGAATACATCGGCAAGCTGGGCATCGAGCAAAGTTTCGAGTCGGCCCTGCACGGATCGACCGGCGTCGAGCAGATGGAAACCTCGGCGGGCGGGCGGGCCGTGCGCAAGCTGTCCAGCCACGCGGCCACGCCGGGCGACAGCGTGGTGCTTTCCATCGATATCAAGCTGCAGAAGATGATCGAGGAGCTTTTTGGTGAACGGCGCGGCGCCCTGGTGGCCATCGATCCGCGCACGGGCGAGGTGCTGGCCTTGGTCAGCAAACCCACGTTTGACCCCAACCTGTTTGTCGAAGGCATTGACGTAGAGAATTGGACCGCACTCAACGAATCGCTCGACAAGCCCTTGCTCAACCGTGCACTGCGTGGCACCTACCCGCCGGGTTCCACCTACAAGCCCTTCATGGCCCTGGCCGCGCTGGAAACCGGCAAGCGCACAGCCTCTGCGATCACCCAGGACAACGGCTCCTGGTCGTTTGGAGGCCACACCTTTCGCAGCCATGGCGACCACGGCCTGGGCGCGGTGGACATGTACATCAGCATCGTCAAGTCCAGCAACGTGTATTACTACTCGCTGGCCAACGACATGGGCGTAGACCTGATGCACGACTTCATGAAGCCGCTGGGTTTTGGTCAGATCACGGGCATTGACCTCAACGGTGAACTGCGCGGATTGCTGCCCAGTCAGGAATGGAAGCGCAATGCCTACCGCCGACCTGAACAAAAGAAATGGTACGCGGGCGAGACGATTTCGCTGGGCATCGGCCAGGGCTACAACACGTTCACCATGCTGCAGCTGGCGCATGCCACGGCCACGGTAGCCAACTCCGGCGTGCGCCACAGCCCGCACCTGGCCGTTGCGACGGTGGACGCAGTCACCCGCGAACGCCGCCCCATCGCCCGCGAACCCGCTGTGGATTTGCATTTCAAGCCCGAGAACCTGGCCGTGGTGCGCCGCGCGCTGGTGGGTGTGACACAAGAGGGCACGTCCACCCGCGTTTTCGCCGGGGCGCGGTATCTGTCGGCGGGCAAAACAGGCACGGCGCAGGCGGTGACCATTGGGCAGAAAGACAAGTACAACGCAGCCAAGCTGCAAGAGCACCAGCGCGACCACGCGCTTTACATGGCGTATGCGCCAGCCGAAAACCCGCAGATTGCCCTGGCCGTAGTGGTGGAGAACGCCGGTTTTGGCGGTGCCCACGCTGCCCCCATTGCACGCCGGGTGTTCGACTACTGGCTGGTGGGCGACTACCCCAGCGAAGAAGACATCGCCGCCGTGCAAAAAGGCCAGGCCGCCGCGCCCATAGGCAAGCCGCGGCGGGTAGCCGATGTGCCGTTGCTGGCACCGTGATCTTGTCTTGATGCATCAAAAAAGATAGCTGGTAGCGCTTGATGCATAAGCGCTAGAACCATATTTGATCACTATTTAGTCAGCATCTTTGCACTTGAACTAACCGTTCGGGCTGAGCTTGTCGAAGCCTTGTGCAGCGCGTCGACAAGCTCAGCGTGAACGGTTCAAGTTGATTGAAGCCGTATCAACAATTCAGATTGCAACGTGAATCTGAAACTCACGCCCTGCCTGCTGCGTTAAGCGGGGGCCGCTGCGGCACGGGTGCTTGGCTGCATTTGGCTGAACACCAGCGCCGCCACGATCAATGCCGCCCCGCTCAGGCCTGCCCAGCCCAGACGCTCACCCAACAACGCCCAGGCGGTCAGCGCTGCGAAAACGGGCTCCAGCCCAAAGACGATGGCGCTGCGCATGGCGTCCACGCGCTGCTGGCCCCACGCCTGAAGCGTGACCACCACCACACTGGCCAAGAGGCCCAGGTACAGCAGCGCCACCCACGCATCCACTGGCAGGCTAGCCAGGGTCTGGAGCCAGTCCATGCTGCCGCCGCGTGTCAGCAGCAGCAATGCGGTGGACGCCAGCGCCATCACGGTCGCTTGCGCCGCCGCCATGCGTGTGGCACGCAGCGGCCGGGCCGCAGTGCGGTGCGCGCATGCTTCCAGCGCCAGGATGTACAGCGCGTAGAACACCGTGCTGGCCAGCGTCAGCGTATCGCCCAGGTTCCAGGGCTCGTTCTCGTGGAACATCAGCGCCATGCCCGCGCATGCCATCACGCACGCGGCCCACAGCCGCCAGCCGTAGCGGCGGCCCATAAAGGCCATGGCGATCAGCGGCACGACCAGCACGTTGAGTCCGGTCACAAACGCATTGCGGTTGCTGCTGGTGCGCGCCAGGCCCTCGATCTGCAGCCAGAACGCAATGAACAGCAACAGCCCCAGCGCGCTGCCCCACAGGCGCTCTGGGCGCCGCATACCCCACCACAGCGGCGCCAACACCACCAGCGCAATCACAAAACGCAGCCAGATGATCTGGAGCGCATCAAGCTGTGCGGACAGCAGTTTCATGGCCGGAAACGTGGTGCCCCACACCACGGTGACCACCAGCAAGGCCATCAGGCCCAAGCGTTCGGTACGCATCTGAAGAAATCCCAAAAAACCAAAATAAAAAGGGCCGCCGGTTGCCCGGCGGCCTCTGCTTTGCAGTGCAGTGCAGTGCAGTACGGCGCGGATTGGTGTCAGTGGCTGACCTGGCCCAGAAACGCCCGGATGCGTTCGTTGGCCGGGTTGCCGAAGAACTCCGCGGGCGGCGCGTCGTGTGCGATGCGGCCCTGGTCGAAGAACATCACCCGGTCGGCCACCTCGCGGGCAAAGCCCATTTCATGGGTGACCACAATCATGGTCATGCCACCACGCGCCAGACCGCGCATCACGTCCAGCACTTCCTTGACCATCTCGGGGTCGAGTGCCGATGTGGGCTCGTCAAACAACATCACCTTGGGTTGCATGGCCAGCGCCCGCGCAATCGCCACCCGTTGTTGCTGACCGCCCGACAGCTGCCAGGGGTACTTGTGCGCGTGGTCCTGCATGCCCACCCGGCGCAGCAGTTGCATGGCTTCGTCGTTGGCCTGGGTGCGTGGCGTGTGGCGGATGCGGCGGGGTGCCAGGGTCACGTTGTCCAGCACGCTCATGTGGCCGAACAGGTTGAACTGCTGAAACACCATGCCCACCTCGCAGCGCTGGCGCTGCAGGGTGGTGATGTCGTCGCACACTTCTACGCCATCAATGGTGATGCGCCCGCTGTCGTGAGGCTCCAGCCGGTTGATGGCGCGCAGCAGCGTGCTCTTGCCCGAGCCCGAGGCACCAATGATCACCGTCACCTCGCCGGTGTGGAACACGGTGGACACGTCCTTGAGTACTTGGTGCGCGCCAAACGATTTGCACACCCGTTCGGCCACGATGTAGGGCTTGGGCTGTGGGGCCGCGGTCATTGGTTGCGCCCTTCCACGTCAAAGCGATATTCCACAGCGTTGGAGATCTGCGTGACCAGCGTGGTCAGCAGCAAGTAGGTAATGGCCACGGTGGTCAGTGTGGCAATGGGCTGAAAGGTGGCCGACTGGACGCGGTTGCCCACGTTGGTCAGCTCCACCACCCCAATGGCATAGGCCAGCGAAGAGTCCTTGAGCAGCGCCACAAAGTTGCTCACCAGCGGTGGCAGCGAGATCTTGAAAGCTTGCGGAAACACCACATCCAGAAACACATGCACCCGGCCCAGGCCCAGGGCCCTGGCGGCCTCGGTCTGTCCGCGGGGCACGGCCAGCAGGCCCGCGCGCAACGCTTCGGCGTTGTAGGCACCCACGTTCAGACCCAGGGCCACCACGGCGGCGGCAAAGTCCGGCAGGTTCAACCCCGGCACCAGCACGGGCAGCGCAAAGTACACAAACAAGATCTGCACCAAGAGCGGCGTGCCCCGAATGGCCCAGATGTACACGCCAGCAATCCAACGCACCGCCGTCCACCGGGCGGTACGGGCCAGCGCCGCCGCGGTGCCGAGCACCAGGCCCACGGCACCGCTGACCAGTGTGAGCCACAGCGTGGTGCGGGCGCCTTCGGAAAACGCCTGGGCGTTGGGGCCAATCGGGTCGGGAAAGAACGACAGCACATGGCCCAGCAGCGAAAGGGCCAGCACCATCAGCACCAGTGCAGCGACCAGTGTGGCGTTGCTGCGCTGCTGTCGGGACCAGCTTTGTGGCCAAAGAGCGAGAAGCATGGATCAGACGACCAGTAGGTCTTGGTTGGAAATCGGACTGGGGCAGGGCGATCATGCACCCGCCACCAGAAGCGGCAAAGGGTGCGCAGCAGGCTCGAGCCCTCTGCGCACCCCATGTGCCATTACATCAGTTGCAGCGGACGTCTTCGTTGAAATACTTCTTGGAGACGGTGGCGTAGCTGCCATCGGCCAGAACTTCGGCAAACGCCTTGTTCCAGGCGTCGGCGAGGCCCGTGTTGCCCTTGGCCATGGCAGGGGCGATGCGTTCGATGAACAGCATGTCGCCGAGCTTGAAGCCGGCCTTGGCGTTCTTGGTGGCGGCTTCCTTGGCCACGAACTTGTCGCTCACCCACGCGTCCACGCGCTTGGAGATCAGGGCGCGTTGTGCGTCGGTGTCCTGCGGGAAGTTCTTCACTTCCTTCACGCCGGTGAGCTTCTGCACGTTTTCCAGGTAGCTGGTGCCGGTCTGCACGGCCACCACCTTGCCTGTCAGGTCCTTGGCGTTGCGGATTTTTGCATCCATGGCCACGATGATGCCGCCCGAGCAGTAATGGGGGTTGGCAAAAGTGACTGCCTTGGAGCGCTCTTCGGTCACGCCGTGCGAGGCGATCACTGCGTCCCAGCGGCTCTGGCCCAGGCCGGTCAGCAGCGCGTCAAAACCCAGCGTCTTCCATTCGAGCTTCACCCCCATCTTCTTGACCACCAGCTCGGCCACTTCCACCTCAAAACCCGTCAGCTTGGTGCCTTCGAAGAAGTTGAATGGGGCAAACTGACCTTCGGTGGCGATGATGATCTTGCCGTCCTTCTTGATTTCATCCAGCGTGCGGGCCTGGACGGTGAGGGCAGCGCACAGCGCCACGGCGGTGACAACGGCAGACTTCAAAAACTTCATGGCAGGTTCCTGTGGGGGGTGGTTCAGGTACAAAAAAATCCGGCATGCGGGTAGGCAAGCCGGAGCGGGTGAATGTAGACATCGCCAACAGCGATGGGTCTCGTCATCAAACGGAAATGCGCAGAAATTATAGGGCGCGCGTTCACGTGGGAGCCATGCAGGGCAACCCCGATGACCGCGGGGCGCTCCGGTGGTAGGCCTTGCCTTAGTAGCAAGCATGATGCCATCCGGGGCCATCCCCGCCCGTCCTGGCTTTCGTCAGCGCAGGAAAGCGTCGTAGCCTGTCTTGAGGATCAGAGCGCTCACCACGACGATGAAGATGCCGCGCACAAAACCCGTGCCGTGTTTGAGCGCCATGTGCGTGCCCAGCAGGCTGCCCACCACATTGGCCACGGCCAGCGTCACCGCAAAATGCCACCACACGTGGCCTTTGGCCGCAAACAGCGCAATGGCCGCGATATTGGTGGCGCAATTGAGCAGCTTGGCCGAGGCCGATGCATTCAGAAAGTCGTAGCCCAGCAGCCGCACAAACAAAAAAACGAAGAAGCTGCCTGTGCCGGGGCCAAAAAAGCCGTCGTAAAAACCAATCAGCACGCCGATCAGGCAGGCCACCCAGACTTCGGTGCGGCCGACAAAGCGGGGGGTGTGGTGCCGCCCGAGTTCCTTTTTGGCCAGGGTGTACAGCAGCACGCCCAGCAGCACCAAGGGCAGCAATTTGCGCAAGAAGTCAGCCGACATCACCGTGACGGCCCATGCGCCTGCAAACGACCCTGCAAATCCGGCGGCCGCGGCGGGCAGCATGGCGCGCCAGCGGACCTGCACGCGGCGGCTGTATTGCCAGGTGGCCATGGCTGTGCCCCACACTGACGCTGCCTTGTTGGTGCCCAGCAGCGTAGCGGGTGCGGCGCCCGGAAACGCCGCAAACAGCGCGGGCACCATCACCAATCCACCCCCGCCCACTATCGCATCCACAAAACCCGCCAGCAGCGAGGCAGCGGTGATAAAAAGCCATTCCATCGCAGGATTGTCGCACCCCGCCTGCTATCAATTTTGATAGCAAAACACGCCCAACCTGTAGGCGCGCACGAAACAACGAAAAGCGAACAGGCAAGAAAAAGGCGCTGGGATCACCAGCGCCTGGAAAAAGTCTGCACCTCGTTGGGTGCTTGAAATTTGATTATTGGTAGAAAGGATGTCTCCTCGGGCCCCTCGCTTTGGCACACCGAAGCGCGCTTTCGAGTGACGTAACTGTAACGGCTGCACCCCGCTGGTGCATTGGGGGTTTCCCGCACCCTGTTCTGGGGCGTTGGTTGGGGCTTCGTGCGCTGAATCAGGTGGAACGGGCTGGCATGGGTCCTGCAATGCGACTTGTAACAATTTGCGAAAAGGAGCCTACATGCGGGCAGCCAACCACCGGTTCATTGCGGGCGTGTCGTTGTGTCTGGGGCTGTGCGTTAGCGCGCTGGCGCAGCAGGCCCCCGAGGTTGCTGCGGCTGCCGCCGCACCCCTCACCCGCCCCGGGCTGGTACCAGTGGCATCGGTCAATGCTGCCGATACCGCGTGGATGATGACCTCCACCGCGCTGGTGCTGCTGATGACGCTCCCCGGCATTGCGCTGTTTTATGCCGGCATGGTGCGCAAGAAAAACGTGCTCAACACCATGGCCAGCGTGGTCGCCATTGCGGCCCTGGTCAGCGTGTTGTGGTTCGCGGCCGGTTATTCACTGGCGTTCACGCCCGGTAGTCCGTGGCTGGGGGGCTTTGAACGCATGGGTTTTGCGGGGTTTGACTTGCAACTGGCCGCAGGCAAGCTGGCCGTGAGCCACGTGGCACCGCACATCCCTGAGTCGGTGTACGCGATGTTCCAGCTGACCTTTGCCATCATCACTGCGGCGCTGCTGGTGGGGGCGTTTGTGGAGCGCATGCGCTTTTCCGCGATGCTCATCTTCATCGGCCTGTGGACCTTGCTGGTCTACGCCCCTGTAGCGCACTGGGTGTGGGAGCCGGGCGGCTGGCTGGCGCAGATGGGAGCGCTGGACTTTGCGGGCGGTTCGGTGGTGCACATCAATGCGGGTGTGGCCGGCTTGGTGTGCGCCTGGTATCTGGGGCGCCGCACGGGCTATGGCCGTGAGCCGTTTGAACCCTACAACCTGGGCCTCACCATGGCGGGCGCCGGCATGTTGTGGGTGGGCTGGTTCGGCTTCAACGCAGGGTCTGCCGTGGCCGCCGACGGGCGTGCGGGCCTGGCGATGGCCGTCACGCACCTCGCTGCGGCAGCGGGTGCGCTGTCGTGGATGCTGGGCGAGTGGGTGGTGCGCGGGCGGCCGTCGCTGCTGGGGCTGTGTTCAGGGCTGGTGGCGGGGCTTGTGGCCATCACACCCGCAGCGGGTTTTGTCACGCTGCGCTCGGCGGTGGTGATCGGGTTGGTGGCGGGGCTGGCGTGCTACTGGGGAGCCACCGCGCTCAAGCGGTTGCTCAAGGCCGATGACTCGCTGGATGTGTTTGGCGTGCACGGCATCGGTGGCATCGTGGGCTCGCTGCTGACCGGTGTGCTGGCCAGCAAATCGGTGGGGGGCGTGCAGGGCAGCCTCGTCACGCAGGCCATTGGTGTGGGCGCCGTGATGGCCTACAGCCTGGTGGTGACCGCTGTGCTGCTGTGGATCACCAACTTTGTGGTGGGCCTGCGCGTGGACGAGCAAAGTGAGCAGGTCGGCCTGGACATCGCCCAGCACCGCGAGCGGCTGGGAAGCTGAGGGCCCACCGCCATGCCAAATACCGACACCCTCGCCATCGCCGCCCACCTGCATGTGCTGCTGCGCCGCAAGACGGGGCGCGTCACCGACACCGAGTGGATGGCCGTGAATGCCGACTACGCGCGGGAGATCGTCCGTTTTGCGCGCCAGCACGCGGTGGAAGACAATCTGCCCGAGCTGGCCGAATGGGCCGACCGGCTGGACCATGTGTTGCACGCGCCGCCGCCACCGGCCCTGCGCCGCCCGCTGCTGGACGTGGCCACGCACGCGGTGCGCCAGCGGGTCGCGCCACCGCCACCGCCCGAGTTGCCGCGGTACGTGGGCGGCATCCGCTAGGGGGGCGCCCTCAGCAGCCGATTCAGTGGCCGCCCGGAGCCTGCGCGAACAGGCCCGCGGTGGGCAGCAGCCCCTTGAGCTTGTCATCGCCATAGGTGCGCATCACCTGTGAGATCACGACCTGGTAGCCGTTGAGCCACTGCGCCTGAGCGGCCTTGGCCTCAATGTGGGCGGGGTGCTGCATCAGTGCCTGCAGGGCTTCGAGCGATTGCCAGTAGTAGACGTTCGACACCAGGCCTTTGCCCGTGTCTTCCCATGATTCTTCGCCCAGGTAGCCGTCAATGGACCGGGCCGCGGTCGCAATGGCCTCGTCCAGGCGGTGAAAGGCGTCGTCGAACTGCTTCGCAGCAAAGATGAAGGTGGAGGAGTACATCGGCGCGATGTTATCCACGCCTGTAATTCGGCGATGACTCGCAGGTGGTCAGCCCGCGCGCCGCGCCGCGATGATCCACTCCGCCGCCTTCTCTGCAATCATCAACGTCGGCGAGTTGGTATTGCCACTGGTGATGGTGGGCATGGCGCCCGCGTCCACCACGCGCAGCCCGGCAATGCCGCGCACACGCAGTTGCGAGTCGAGTACCGCCATCGGGTCATCGTCGCGCCCCATCTTGGTGGTGCCTACGGGGTGGAAGATGGTGGTAGCAATGTCCCCGGCCAGGCGCGCCAGGTCTTCGTCGCTTTCAAACTGCACGCCGGGTTTCCATTCCTCGGGCTGGTACTTGGCCAGCGCGGGCTGGGCCACGATGCGGCGCGTGACGCGCAGGCTGTCGGCGGCCACCTGGCGGTCTTCGGGCGTGCTGAGGTAGTTGGGTGCAATGGCGGGCGCGGCTTTGAAGTCTGCGCTTTTGATGTGCACCGTGCCGCGGCTGGTGGGGTTGAGGTTGCACACGCTGGCGGTGAAGGCCGGAAAGCTGTGCAGCGGCTCGCCAAACGCATCGAGCGACAGGGGCTGCACGTGGTATTCGATGTTGGGGTAGGGCTGGTCGGCGCTGCTGCGTGTGAAGGCGCCCAGTTGCGACGGCGCCATGCTCATGGGGCCGCTGCGTTTGGCGGCGTATTCCATCCCGATCTTGGCCTTGCCCCAGAGCGAGTTGGCCATGGTGTTGAGCGTGGGCACGCCGTTGACCTTGAACACCGCGCGGATCTGCAGGTGGTCTTGCAGGTTGGCGCCCACTCCGGGCAGGTCGTGCACCACATCAATGCCGTGCTGGCGCAGCAGCGCAGCGGGGCCAATGCCGGACAGCTGCAGCAACTGGGGCGAATTGATGGCGCCCGCGCTCAAAATGACTTCGCTGGTCGCGTGGGCGGTGACCATTTGTTTGCCGTTCCACACCTGCACACCGGTGCAGCGCTTGCTGCCATCGGGCAGCGTGGTGACGATGAGCTTGGCCGCCTGCGAGCTGGTCCACATCTCAAAGTTGGGGCGGCCGGTGCAGGTGGGCCGCAAAAAAGCCTTGGCGGTGTTCCAGCGCCAGCCGCTTTTCTGGTTGACCTCGAAGTAGCCCACCCCCTCATTGGTGCCGCGGTTGAAGTCGTCGGTGGCCGGAATTCCCGCCTGCTGCGCGGCCTGCGAAAACGCGTCCAGCACGTCCCAGCGCAGGCGTTGTTTCTCCACGCGCCACTCGCCGGTGCTGCCGGTGGATCTGTTGCCATGCAGGTGTTTGAAATTTTCATCCACCGCGCCGGGCTGGTCCAGGCGCCAGTGGTCTTCGTGGCGGCGAAAGTAGGGCAGGGCGGTGTCCCAGCGCCAGCTGCTGTCACCCGTCAGGTCGGCCCACTGGTCGTAGTCGCGGGCCTGGCCGCGCATGTAGATCATGCCGTTGATGCTGCTGCAGCCGCCCAGCGTTTTGCCACGCGGATAGCGCAGCGTGCGGCCGTTCAGACCCGCGTCGGGTTCGGTGTTGTACAGCCAGTCGGTGCGGGGGTTGCCGATGCAGTACAGGTAGCCCACGGGGATGTGGATCCAGTGGTAGTCGTCCTTGCGGCCGGCCTCGATCAGCAGCACGCGGTGGCTGCCATCGGCGCTCAGGCGGTTGCAGAGCAGGGCGCCAGCCGTGCCGCCGCCAATGATGATGGTGTCAAACGTGGTGTCGCTCATAGCTGTGGGCTGGGGGCCGTGCAGGGCCGTGGTGGTTTGGTGGGCCATTGTGCGGATCGCACAGGGGCTGTCGATAGGGTGTTGGATGGGCGCTATATATTTTGTAGCTGCTTGCGCTTATTGGTATTGCGCTAGGTGCCAATTTGATAATAATTACACAACATGCGGCCCAGGTTGTGCTTGGCGGGCCCTTGTCTGACGGGCTGCTGTAGCTCTGCTCCGCTACCATGCACGCTCCCTTTTCTTTCTGGCGGCCTCTGATGTCGTCTCTGTTGTCTTTGCCGCCCAACCCATGACCGACCACGCCCCCCGCATTGTTCGCACCGACACGCCCCAGGGCCCGTGTGCGCAACTGCGCGGGCGCTGGGGCGCAGCCGAGCTGGGCACCCACGCGCAGTGGGAGGCGGTATCCGGCCAGCTCCAAGCCAACCCCGCCGCGCCCATGCTGGGCTGGGACCTGCAGGAACTGCAGTGGCTCGACCACGTGGGCGCACAGCTGTTGTGGAACCACTGGCAGCGCGACTGGCCCGCCCAGCTGGCGTGCACCGACAGCCAACGCGACATGCTGGAGCGCGTGGCGCAGTTCACCACTGCGCCGCCCCCGTCCGCGCCGTGGCGCCTGGGCCAGGAGGTGGATCACCTGGGCGTGCTGGTGCTGCACGGCGTGGACCACGCGCGCCACATGCTCGAAATGGTGGGCCAGCTGGTGCTGGACCTTGGCCGCCTGCTGCGCGCGCCCGCCCGTGGGCCGTGGCGCGATGTGTCGGGCCACCTGTACCGGATGGGCGCCACCGCGCTGCCCATCACGGCGCTGGTGGGTTTTCTGATCGGCGTGGTGCTGGCCTACCTGATGAGCCTGCAGCTGCGCCAGTTTGGCGCCGAGTCTTTCATCGTCAACATCCTGGGCATATCGCTGATTCGCGAGCTGGGGCCCATGCTGGCGGCGATTCTGGTGGCGGGGCGCTCGGGTTCGTCCATCACCGCGCAGATCGGCGTGATGCGCGTGACGGAAGAGCTCGATGCCATGCGTGTCATGGGCATTCCGCACGGCTTTCGGCTGGTGATGCCGCGCACCCTTGCGCTGGCGCTGGCCATGCCGCTCATCAGCGTGTGGACCACGCTGGCGGCATTGGCGGGCGGCATGCTGGCGGCCGACGTGGCCATGGACATCTCTCCCGCCTACTTTGTGCAGGCGCTGCCCGCCGCCGTAAAGGTGGGCAACCTGGGCCTGGCCATGGCCAAGTCGGTGGTGTTTGGCGCGCTGATCGCGCTCATCGGTTGCCACTGGGGTTTGCGGGTCAAGCCCAACACCCAAAGCCTGGGCGAGGGCACCACAGCGTCAGTGGTTACCTCGATCACCATGGTCATCATCGTGGACGCGTTGTTTGCCGTGGCCTTTAAAAACATAGGCATATGAGTAGCCCCCCTGTGTCGCTTCGCGCCTTCCCCCGAGGGGGACGCCACCCGTGGCCTGGCAAAGCCAGTTCCACGGTGGCGCTGGCCTGGGCCGTGCCAGTTTTGAAGAGGTCGCGGCCATGACCGAGCGCATCGCCAAACCCGAGCACATCCCTTTGGCGCAGGGTGAGCCGCCCATCGTGGACGTTCAGGGCCTGTGGACGCAGTTTGGCAAGGGCGCAGAGACCTTTACCGTGCACCAGGACCTGCAGTTCACCGTGCAGCGTGGCGAGATGCTGTCGCTGGTGGGCGGATCGGGCACCGGCAAGACCGTGTTGCTGCGCCAGATCCTGGGACTGGCCCGTCCCGCGCGGGGCTCGGTCACCGTGCTGGGCCGCCCTGCATCCGAGATGGGGCGCGATGGCGCGGCCAGCCGCGTGGGCATGTTGTTCCAGCAGGGTGCGCTGTTCTCGGCGTTCAACGTGCTCGACAACGTGGCCTTTGCGTTGCGCGAACAAGGCACCTTGCCCGACGACCTGGTGCGCGATGCCGCGCTGGTCAAGCTGCAGATGGTGGGCCTCAAGCCCGAGCACGCCAGCCGCATGCCAGCAGATTTGTCGGGCGGGATGATCAAGCGCGTGGCGCTCGCCCGCGCGCTCATCATGGACCCGCCCCTGTTGCTGCTGGACGAACCCACTGCCGGGCTCGACCCCAACAGCGCCGACGAATTCTGTGCTCTGCTGCGCGAGCTGCGCGCAGCGCTGGGGCTCACGGTGATCATGGTCACGCACGACCTCGATACGCTGTTTGCGCTCTCCACCCGCGTGGCCGTGCTGGCCGACAAGAAGGTCATCATCACCGGCCCTCCGCATGAGGTGGCGCACTTCAAGCACCCGTTCATCGAACAGTTCTTCATGGGCGAGCGCGGCCAACGCGCCATGGCCCCTGTGGAGGCTTCCGTACAAGCTGCCGTCCTGCCCCCGACCCCGCAGGCAGCGCCCGCACCCCACAAGGAAAACCCCTGATGGAAAATAAATCACACGCCCTGGCCGCAGGCCTTTTTGTGCTGGTGGTGGCCGCCATGCTGGCGGGGCTGGCCATCTGGCTGACCCGCGACAACGCCAACTACGAGCAGTACGAGCTGTCCACCAAAGACGGCGTCAGCGGCCTGCAGCCCCAGGCCACGGTGCGCTACAAAGGGGTGGCCGTGGGCAAGGTCACCCGCATCGGGTTTGACCCGCAAGTCAACGGTAACGTGCTGATTCGCATCGCTGTGAACGAGCAGGCGCCCATCAGTCCCACCACTTTTGCGGTGTTGGGCTACCAAGGTGTCACTGGGCTGGCTCACGTGCAGCTTGATGACGCCGAGCAGCCATACCCCGAACTGCCTCCCGGCCCCAGCGGGCTGCCACGTTTGCCGCTCAAACCGTCGCCCTTTGGCAAGCTGGCCGAACAGGCGCCCGCCATCCTCACCCAGGTCGAAGAAGCCACGCGCCGCATCAACCAGCTGCTGGGCGACACCAACCAGCAACTGCTCACCCAGACCCTGGGCAACATCAGCAGCGCTGCTGCAGGCGTGAACACGCTCACGCAAAAGCTCGACGCCACCGTGACCCAGCGGCTGGACCCCGCCCTGGCGTCGCTCCCGCCCCTGGCGGGCGAAGCGCGCAAAACCCTGCAGGCCTTGCAGCAAGCGGGTAACAGCGTGACCACTTTGGCTTCCGACTTCAGCAAGACCACGCAACGCATCACGGCCGAAGGCGGTGCCATCGACCAGATCACCCTGGGCACCCAGGCCCTGGCGCGCGCAGCAGACCAGTTCGGCACCACCACCCTGCCGCGAGTGAACCGCGCGGCCGACGACACCTCGCAGGCCGCGCGCCGACTCAGCCGTGCGGCGGGCAGCATCACCGACAACCCGCAGCTCTTTATCTACGGCTCAGGCCGCATCCCGCCCGGCCCGGGTGAAACCGGATTTGCCGCGCCCTGATCGTTGATGTGTAGACCCGCTGGGTGAAATTGCGGGTGCCCAGTTGGCGAAACAAGTGGTGCAGACCCTTTTGAGGATTTGAAAATGGACACTATTAAAAACATAGCTGCTGGCGCTTTACAGATAAGCGCTAGAGGCATTTTTGGCTTGATTTTTTCGTTGGGCGCCGTTGGACTGGTTGGCTGCTCGGCGCTGCCCGAACCCCCCACGCGCCCGGTGATGTACGACTTTGGGCCCGGCCCCATGCAGACGGCTCCCAGCGACCGGCGTGCGCCGCTGCCCGCCCTGGGGTTGGCCGAGGTGGATGCCCCTGGCCTGCCCGATGGCAGCAACGCCGTGCTGTACCGCCTGGCCTATGCCGACGCCCAGCAGCTGCGCCCCTACGCGCAGGCCCGCTGGAGCCAGCCCCCTGCCCAGTTGCTGCAACAGCGCCTGCGCGAACACCTGGGCCAGCGCCGCGCCGTGCTCAAGGCCGACGACGGCGCAGCGCAGGTGCGTGATACCGCCCAGGGCGGCAACCTGCCCCCGGTGCTTCGGGTGGAGGTTGAAGAATTCAGCCACACCTTCACCAGCGCCACCGAGAGCGTCGGCCTGCTGCGCCTGCGCGCCACCGTCGTAGACCTGACCCCGGCGGGCGAGAAGCTGCGCGGACAGCGCGTGTTCATCGTGCGCACCCCCGCACGCAGCGCCGACGCGGCGGGTGGCGTGGCTGCCTTGGCCGAGGCGTCTACGCAGGCTGCCAAGGAAGTGGCGGAATGGGTGGAGCAGGTGGGCGCGCCCCAGTCTTGAGCAGGACGTGCCTGTTACGCGCAGGTGTTGGCCTAGGCTTGCTGGGTGTTTGTGTCTGTCAGCGGCTGCCGCCACCTCGCTGGCCGAGCTGCCTGCCTTGACCGGTCGTGACGCGATCCCCGTCACCACCCGCGCGTGGCGCGCAAAACTCCAGTACGCCCAGGCCCAGTCCATCAGCACGACCATGCGGTTGCGGAAACCGATCAAAAAGAACACGTGCGCAAACAGCCAGAACAGCCAGGCAAAGTAGCCTGAAAACCGCACCGGCCCCACGGGCGATGTCAGGTCCACCACGGCGGAGTTGCGGCCGATGGTGGCCAGGTTGCCGTAGTCGCGGTAGCGAAACGGCACGGTCTCGCGCGCCGCCAGGCGCCGCAGGATATTGGCGGCCGTGGCGCGGCCCATTTGTTTGGCGCCGGGCGACACACCGGGCACGGGGCGTGGCGGCTGGCCGGGGACATGGCTTTGCGCTGCGGCCAGATCGCCAATCACGCTGATCTCGGGGTGGCCCGGCAGGCTCAGGTCAGGCAACACCACCACGCGGCCCGCGCGGTCGGTGGTGCTGCCCGTGGCTTCGGCCAGATGGCGGCCCAGGGGCGAGGCTGCCACCCCGGCAGCCCATACCACGCATTTGCTCTTGATTTGATAGCTGTTAGCGCTTGATGATTGAGCGCTAGAGGCCGATTCGACCATTAATCCCTGCGCGTCGATGGCGGTGACGCGGGCGTTGAGGCGCACGTCCACCCCCAGCTTTTCCAGCTGTTCTTTGGCGCGCTGGCTCAGTGCCTCGGGCATGGCCTGCAGCACACGGGCGCCGCCTTCCAGCAGGATGATCTTGGCGCTGGCGGGGTCGATGTGACGGAACTCACCGGGCAAGGTGTGGCGCGCAATCTCGGCCAGGGTGCCCGCCATCTCCACGCCGGTGGGGCCGCCGCCGATGACCACAAAGTTGAGCCACTCTGCGCGACGCTCCGGGTCGGGCTCTTTCTCGGCCGCCTCAAACGCCAGCAGGATGCGCCCGCGAATCTCGAACGCATCGTCCAGCGTCTTCAGACCCGGCGCGTACGGCGCCCAATCGTCGTTGCCGAAATAACTGTGCGCCGCGCCTGAGGCCACGATCAAGTGGTCATACGGCAGCGCCAGGCCATCCTTCAGGTGCACCGCGCGCGCCTGCACGTCAATGTGTGTCACCTCGCCCAGCAGCACCGTGGCATTGGGCTGGCCCCGAAACAGGTGCCGAATGGGCGCCGCAATGGCCGGTGCCGACAGCCCGGCCGTGGCCACCTGGTAGAGCAGGGGCTGAAACAAGTGGTGGTTGGTGCGGTCGATCAGTGTCACGTCGACCGCGGCACTGCTCAGCGCGCGGGCGGCTTCGAGGCCGCCAAAGCCGCAGCCGATGATGACGATGCGGGGGCGGGGCGAGGGAGCGGAGGAAGTGGTCATGCCCCCATTATTGGGTGTCGCGGCTTCCGGCCGGCCTGTGAAACTGGCGCCACCCCGTGCCAGAGCAGCAAGCCAAGGTCCGCCCCGCAGCGAGGGCTGCGTCGCCCTGCTCGCAACGCGCAGCGCTGCGAGAGCGGGGGAAGCGGCGCAGCCGCTCAGTGGGGTGTTTCAGATCAAGCCATGAACCCCAGATTCACCGGGTAGTCCGCCCGCCCTGCCGCTGTCCCGAAGTGCGTGATGTTCGGAAGCACCCCCGCCAACTCGTCGTCGGCCACACCGAACCATTTGGCCAATGTGGCGGCGTATTGGTCTACGGATGTGGTGGGAAGCAGGCGGCCCTGGCCCACGTGCCATTGGTCTTCGGGCGCCGCCGTGTTGGTGATGCTGACCGGAGGCGCGCTGCCGTAAAACGCCTTGCCTTTGACGGCGCCGCCCACCATGAGGTGGTGGCTGCCCCAGCCGTGGTCCGATCCGTCTCCGTTGGAACTGAGCGTGCGGCCAAAGTCCGAGGCGGTGAACGCCGTGACTTTGTCGGCCACGCCCAGCTCCACGGTGGCGTTGTAGAACGCCGTCATGGCCTCGCTCACGCGCTGCATCAGCACGGGCTGCTGCGCAATGAGGTTGTCGTGCAGGTCAAACCCGCCTAGCGACACCATGAACACTTGGCGTTTGCTGCCCAATGTGCCGCGCGCACCGATCAGGCGAGCCACCATCTTGAGTCTGGTCGGCCAGCGAGTTGTCGGTGGGGAATTCGGTGGCCGGAGTGACGTTGGCGATTCCTTCGGTGATTTGGGCTTCAGCGTTGATGGCACGACTGGTAACGCGGTTGTACTCATTTTCCAGTACCTGTGTTCGTGGCTGCTGTATCAACGCAGTAAGCGCACTGCGCACAGCGGTAGAGCCGTAAACGTTGTTCTTCACCCCGTTGATGGCGACGGCCCCGCTGGTGCTGACTTGGTACTGCAGCGCTGAGTCGCCCGAGAGAAACACGGCGTTGCCCGTGACGGAGATGCAGGTGAACAACGAGTTGCCATTGGACGACAGTGCAAGATCGCCAATATTCCCGCCCCAGCCCACGGTGGAGCCTTCGGGCGACGAGGATTGCCATACAGACTGCTGGTCGTTGTGGGAAAACAGCTTGGGGGGCAGTGGATAAGTGAACGCGATTCGCGCTGTTGTACTGCGCCCGGGTGAGGGGGACCACGAGCGGGCCCAACGTTGAGTTGCACGGCCGCCTTACCGCTGTTGAATAAACCTGGCGAGCCCGTCATCGCGGGGTGTAGTGCGTACTGGCGTCCGCCCGGGAGTGGGATTGTCGGAGACAAAAGTGTTGGTGTGAGCGATTCCTTGGCGATCGCAATACCGCCGGCTGTTTGGCCTGCGCCCCCGCCGCGAATAGCGCTGTAGCGGTTGTAGCTGTCATCGTCATACGTTACGACCGTATTGGCGTAGTCGTTTCCACCATAGAGAAAGACACAGACCAGCGCTTTGTAGTCGGATGCAGAGAACGCTGCTGCCTCGCCAATGGCCGCCAGATTTAGTGCGAAGGGCAAAGCTGTTCCCGCCAGCCCCAGTTGGGTGCTACGCCGCAAAAACGCTCTGCGCGTGTGAAGTTCTGGTTGAAGTAAATGCATGTGGCCGCCGCTTATTTCTGAACGAGATACTCAGACGATGCCATGACGAGAAAGATGGCTGATGCCACTCTGTTCAGCTTGGCACTGTCGCTGCTCCCGGCAGTAATGGCGGTCGCCTTCAGCGCGTCCACTATCAACGTGAGGGTGCTTGCAGACAGTTGACCGGCACACATCAAAAGATTGATGCGGGCGACGAGTGCCTCTGGGTTTGCGATCAGTGCGAGTTCGCCGGCATAGTTGGGGGCAATGTCATAGCCATTGAGCGTGGTGCTCCCATTGTTAGGTTGCTCTGGGGCGTTGACATAGACCCCATTGCGTATGACGCCTTGCATGTAGTTCAAATAGCCACCAACGCTGCTCTCGTTGACTAGCTGGAACTCGGGAGCAGCTGCCCCGTTGGTTGCAAGGGCTGTTGACGGCGGGATATAGCCAGGACGGAAGAAGTTGAATACAGAAGGGGAACGCAATGCGCTTTGGCCCAACCGGGTGGCCGAATCACTTAAGTTCCCAATCTTCCATGATCCCTGCTTAGATTGGAGCCCGAAGGTTCTGCCCCACTGCACAAAGCGCAGCATGGGCTCTCGCAGCTTCCCGAATTGGGGGGAGGACAACCCAGCGGGGGATCTGGCCTCCTCGTCGAGCAAAATGGCGCGAATGACGGCCTGCATGTCACCCCGCACACCTGCGCCGTTATTGACAAAAGCTGCTGCGACCCTCGCGACATACTCAGGAGTTGGATTGCTTGTGACCAATCGCTGTATAAGCTGTCGGCCAATAAAGGGGCCCACATTGGGGTGATTAAAAATGGTGTCGAGTGCGATCTGCAGCGAGGCACTTCCCGAAGTCCCCGCCCCGATGCTGGCCCCCAAGAATGTGGCCGGCAAAGTCGAGTGCCTTGACTCATTCAAGGCCATTGGCAGACGCGCGTAGTGGGTACTCGGAACCGTCCGCGATGTGCCCGCAACTGTGATTGGCACATTTTGCGATTGATCGAAGTCATACCCAGTGAAGACGCGCGCTAGGTTCGTGATGTCATTTTGGGTGTAGCTGTCGATGGGTTTCCCGGACGCATCCCGCTTGGGCGTTCCATCCATATTCAGCTCCACTAACCCAATCGACATCAGCTGCAGCACTTCGCGCGCGTAGTTCTCATCTGGTTGTCGACCGGTTGCCGCATTTTCTTTCTGATTTCCACGGGTGTTGAGGTAATACCCCATCGCTGCATTGAGGGTGACGTCTTGCAGCAGTTGACGATAGTTCCCGAAAGCATTCCGTACAAGCAGGTCCCAGTAGTGCGCGATGGCGTGGCTGCGCCAAGAAATATCGAGTCCCGTCAAAGAAACGACAAAAATCTCAGACAAAGCTAAGGCAACGCGCTTTCTGACACCATCGGACGACGTCATAAGCTGATGCCAGACCATGTAGTCACCGGGATAGGTGTTGTCGTAGTAGGCGGTGTCGCTGCTCACGGATGCATAGCCGCGAACGTTGAGCCAGTCCCATCCTGAAATGCCTGTGGGTGAATTGAACTGTGAGTCCAGCCAGGTAGCCAAGCCCACTCTGCGCACCTGCGCGATTTCATCCATAGACGCTGACAACTGCGCTTGCAGCAAAAATCTCGCGGCAGCCTCATTAGAAGCTGGTAGATCGGTGCTGAAAACTGCATCGGCGAAGCTTGAAATCGGCCCGACATTCGCTACAAGACCGCCCGTTCCTGGGCCTAGCACCATCACCGTGTTTTGGTATACGCCCAGGTAATTTCCAGTGCCAGGGTAGTAGCGGTATACGAGGCCACTGTCTGACTGGGTTGCGGCACGAGCGTCGAACAGATGAGGGAATGCGCGCTCTGCCCAGTCCATTAACTCGTCGGGGGTGGGAGTTCGACTCGCTTTTTGAACGGAGCGGACAAAGCGTGATTGTGGAATACCTGAGTCGAGCAGGGGAAGCAGGGTTGCGCTTTGGGGCGCAAGCATGGCTGTAGGCGTTTCCCCATCCCCTCCACCACAACCTGCCACCACCATCGACCCAACAATTCCTGAAACACCGAAGCCCAAGTTCAACGGGTTATTGGACGCCTCGCGTGCAGACGGTTCTAGAGGGCTTCCTCCCTCTTGCTGGGCCGTAGACCGGGCAGGTAATGTTTCGATCATGGGTACTTTCGAGATATTCCAGACAGTGTAGGAAATCGCTGACAAAGTTTGCGTGGCAATTGTCACCAAAAGATACACAGACGGACTGCCAAGGAGCCTCTCATAGAGCTTTGACGGAGTTCAACAAGTTTGCCCCAATGCTACGGCTGTTGCTTCTAGTCCAAATGGATGAAGGGCGCGAGACCGCATCCTCGGGCGTATTCCTCGTGCGCGATGGCTACCAAGTGCTTCAACTGCTACCCATGCAGCCCATCACCATCGACACCCGCCTGCCTGATGGCGTGACCTTCAACCCAACGGGCTTGCTACGCTGGATGACCGCAGGGGTCGTGGTGCACTTTGCACCGGCAATAGCAGACCTGGCGGGGCTGGACAACGCGGTGACGACAGTGCTGCCGGATGCACGTGTAAAGCTAGGATCCGAAGGCGTACTGCAACTGCGCAAGGGCAGGAAGACCGACCTACTGAGCCCGGACTGGACGGTAGGAGGAGTCTCCGGCACCGACCAACTGCAGATGGGTGTGGCGTGTTTTCGGCTGCATCGCGATAGGCAGTTTGACCCCCATGCGAAATATGGGAAGACTGCGAAGCAGTTGCCATTGCTGTCCTCCAGTCTTCAAAGAACTCCTCGTAGGCCTGTGCTGACGCGCGCTGCGTTGCGCAGCCTACGAGCGCAAAAAAGATTCATTTCTACAGTCAATCCCATCGCATCAAGCACGTAGTTCCACGCAATTCGCAGTGGATGGCTGAAGCGAATTTTTTGAGGATGCACACCATGAATGAAGACACCGTCAAAGGCAATTGGAAGCAGTTCAAGGGCAAGATGGTCGAGCAGTGGGGCAAGCTCACCAACGACGATTTCGACGTCATCGACGGCAAGCGCGAACAGTTTCTGGGCAAGCTGCAAGAGCGCCAGGGCATCGCCCGCGACGCCGCTGAAAAGCAGCTCAAGGACTGGCAAGACCGCCACCCTGATTTCCGCTTCAACGATTAATCATTAGCCCGGTGCGGGGCTTCATGCCCCGCATGCACAGCTCATACACAACATCCCATATTGATCGACCCCGAGGAGAAAACCATGAAATTCGCACGCACCCTGATCGCTACCGTGGCCGCTGGCTTGCTGGCAACGTCTGCTTTCGCCATGACATCTGCCGAGCACAAGACCGCCAAAGACACCATCGCGGCCACCTACAAGGCTGACAAGAAAGCCTGTGATGCGCTGAAGGACAACGCCAAGGACATCTGCGAAAAGGAAGCCAAGGGCAAGGAAAACATCGCCAAGGCCGAGCTGGAGTCTCAGTACAAGCCCAGCGCCAAGAACACCCAGAAAGTAGCCGAAGCCCGCGCTGAAGCTGCCTACGAAGTCGCCAAGGAAAAGTGCGACGACCTCAAGGGTAATGAAAAGGACGTTTGCGAAAAGGACGCCAAGGCTGCCCAAGTGAAGGCGAAGGAAGATGCCAAGGTCGCCGCTGTTCAAGCCAAGCCGGCTGACAGCGCCGCTGAAAAGAGCGCTGCCGTGGCAGAAGCCCGCAAGGAAGCCAACACGGAAAAGAACGACGCCAACTACAAGGCTGCCAAAGAGCGTTGCGATGCCATGTCAGGCGATGCCAAGTCCAAGTGCGTGGACGACATGAAGCGCATGTACAACAAGAGCTAAGAACTCTTCACGGCAGCACGATGCGATGCCACCGCGCATCGTGACATCGCCATTGCAGTCGCCTATGCCCCGCCCCGTGCGGGGCATTGCCGTTGTGGCGACTGGTGCGCTGTCTTTGCGAAAGATGCCGGGCAGCGTGCTGTGTCTGACCTGTATCAATGCGCCCGATTTCCTGGCTTTTAAGCTTGTTACTTGATTGGTTGTACGGATAACAAAGGGAATGCCCATGGCCCAACTTGAATGGTCGGACGCTCTGAACCTGGACTTGCCGTTGATGGATGACACCCACCGGGAGTTTGTGGACCTGCTGGCTGCCGTGGACAGCGCAGATGACGCGCATCTGACATCCACTTGGCAGGCGCTGCTGGACCACACAGAGCAGCATTTTGGGCAGGAAGATGCCTGGATGGAGTCCACACGCTTTGCGGCGGGCAACTGCCACAGCATGCAGCACAAGGTGGTGCTCCAGGTGATGCGGGAGGGCTTGGGGCGTGCGCAGCAGGGTGACTTGCAGGTGCTGCGCATGATGGCCAGCGAACTGGCGCTTTGGTTTCCGCAGCATGCGCAAAGCATGGACGCCGCGCTGGCACTGCACCTGCGGCGTGTGGGTTTTGACACGGCCACCGGCGTGGTGCGCGCACCCCACGCCCTGCCGGGCGAGTTGATTCATGGCTGTGGAGGCGCTACGTGCGGCGATGCGGTAGCTCGTGATCAGGTCACGGAAAAACCCCGGCAGACAGCGTTAGCCTGAACGGCTGCGCAGCGCTGCTGCGGTAAGGGACCCAGCAGCCAGTTGCACCGTGTATGGCGCGTTTTGAGCGCGTTTCGCCAGCGTGCATTTACCCATGCGTCCACCGAGCTTGTGTGGCATGCTCACCTCACCTTAGCAAGTGACGGCGGCTTGCCCGCATCGCTCCATGGCCCAAACCCTCGCCCCCGATGCTCTGAGCAACGACGCTGATCGCCTGAAGGCGCTGCAGCGCTACGGCATTCTTGACACGCCGATGGAGCCCGCTTACGACGAACTGGCCGAGATTGCGGGCTACGTGTGCGACGCGCCGGTGGCGCTGATCAGTTTTGTGGACCGCGACCGGCAGTGGTTCAAGGCCTCGCTCGGGTTGGACGAGCCAGAAACGCCGCTGGACCAGTCGGTGTGCCGCTACGCGATTCGGCAGTCGGGTGTTTTCATCGTGCCCGATTTGGCGCAAGACCCGCGGTTCGCTAACTTGCACATCGTGACGCAAGAAAACCCGATGCGGTTTTACGCCGGTGCCCCCATCGTCACGCCCGACGGCTACGCCCTGGGAAGCCTGTGCGTGCTGGACCACCGGCCACGGCAATTGTCAGAACGGGTGACGGGCCTGTTGAGTTCGCTGGCCCATCAGGTAGTGCGGCTGCTCGAACTCAAACGCGCCAATGACCGCCAGGGCCAGATGCTGGCAGAGCTGGAGGAAGCCCGCCGCCGCATGGCCTTGCTGGCCCATATGGATGAGTTGACCGGGCTGGCCAACCGCCGATCGTTCACAGAGCGCCTGCGCCAGGAGCTGGCCTTGCTGCAGCGTGGCGGCGAACCCGCCTGCCTTCTGATGATGGACATCGACCACTTCAAGCGCGTGAACGATGTGCATGGCCACCACGTGGGCGACCAGGCGCTGCAGCTCTTTGCCTCGCTGTGCCGCGATGTTTTTCGGGCCGCCGATGTGGTCGGGCGCTGGGGTGGCGAGGAGTTTCTGGCCCTGCTGCCCGCTACCGGGGTGGTGCAGGCGCAGGCGGTGGCGCAACGCGTGCATGCCGCGCTGGCCCAGCACCCGGTGCCGGGCGTCGAACCCCCGCTGCTGTTGTCCGTCAGCATGGGCCTGGGCCACTTCGACCCCGCGCGTCCGCTGGACATGACATTGCGCGCACTGGATGCAGCGCTGTACACCGCCAAACGCGAGGGGCGTAGCCGCACCGTGCTGGTGTAGCGCGGCAGGCCGCGCTTCTGGCCTTGGACTTGGTGGTAGTGGTGAGGTTTTATTATCATTTTGATAGCTGCTAGCGCTTACTGATAAAGCGCTAGAGCCTGTTTTGATGCATATTTTTGAACTGCATCAGTGATCATTGCTGTGAACAGCGCGGCAGCAGCAGGCCCGCCATGCGCCAGGACAGATCCCGCAGTGCGCCGCGCAATGCGGTAGAGGAGGTTGCCGCCTGTGCATCACACGCTGTGCCGGGGCGGTACACGTCCGCCAGCACCTCTTGCTTGGCGCGGAGCAAGGCCACGCGGTCATGCGCTTGCAACGCTGCCATCAACCGGTCTTGATGGCGCTGCATGCGCGCTGCTTCGGCGGGCGACAGCACGGGTTGCCACGGCGCTGCACCACCGTCAGCTGCAGGCGCCACCAGATGCTGCGCCCAGCGTGTGTTGTGTGTTGGGCAAGCGTGCGTTTTCATGGAGATTCCTTGGTGGTGGTAGTGGGGGTCTGGCCAGGGACAGGGGGAAGAGGAAAGCCCGTTGCCTTGGGCGCGCGGGCTGCCGGGGGCACCATCCCCTGCGTCAGTCCATACCAGTTCACCTTGCGCGTTAGCACCATCACCGCCGTCAGCACGAGGAACAGCGCAATCGCTCCCACCGCCAACGCCGTCTGCTCCAGCTGCAGCAACACGTACAGCAGTCCATACAGCAGCGCCACACCCGCGCCCAGCGGAATGCCCCGCGCCAGGCTGCCCAGCATGTGGCTGGCGTAGTAGCCCAGCAGCAGCACACAGGCAGTGGCGGCCGCCGCGTACGACGCACCAAACGGCAGGTGCTCCGACAGGCTGACCAGCAACAGGAAGAAGCTGCACAGCGCGCTGCCCACCAGCAAATACTGCACGGGGTGCACGCGCAGTTTCTTCATCAGTTCGAACAGGCCCACGGCCACAAAAGTGAGCGCGATGAACAGCACGCCGTATTTGGTGGCGCGGTCGCTCAATGAGTACGGATTGACAGGGTCTACAAAGGCCACGCTGAAGCTGTCTGCGCAGTCGCGCGGCGTAGTGCCGCCTGCGTTGTATTCGGAGGAGCTGTCGTCGTAGCCGCCCACGCAAATGCGGCTGCCACTGGCCACATCGGCCTGCGCCGTGGTGGCCAGCGACGAGAGGCGCCACTGTGCAGAGAAACCATCGTCCTTCACCGTGCGTTCGGACGGCAGAAACCGTCCCCCAAAAGATGGGTGTGGCCAGCTGCTGGTCATCTGGACTTCGGTGTTGCCCCCCAGCGGCACGATGGAAATGCGCTCGGTGCCCACCAGCTCCAGGTCCAGCGTGGCGGTCATGCCGTCGGTTTTGCCGCGCACTGATTCTGGCAATGCGGCGTGCAGGCCGCGGCTGTAGGTGGGGTGAAAGGTGCCAGGCTTGAGCGGCAAGGCCTGATCGCCCAGGTTGAGCTGCGCAGTGCGAATGCCCCTTGCATCGCCCACCGCCATCATCACGATGGGCGCGCCGCAGTGCATGCGCGAATTTTTCATCGTGGTTTGGGGCTGCAGGCTGGCCAGTGAACCCCACTGCGCAGTGATGTGGGCCTTCAGGTTGAAGGTATTCACCTTGTGCAGCCCACGGGAGCGCTCTTCCATCGCGGCGCCCGAGGTCAGCTTGAGCTGTTCGGGCATGGCGGTCAGCAAGAACTCGCGCCGCTGCTCCACCATGCGGCGCTCGTCGCCCTTGCCGGTCTCCACCTCCCAGCTCTCCACGCAAGCGCTGTGGATCATCGGCCCCATCAGCGTCTGCGGTCCCGCCAGGCTTTCGGCCACGTTTTGCGCTGTGAGGCTGCGGTAGCGCTGGCGGTCGCGCACCACGTCTTCGATCATGCCGAGCCCTATGAGCAGCAGCACGGTGATGGCGGCCAGCGCGACCAGTTTGGTGAACAGGGGGTGTTTGAACAAGAGATCCTCCACAAGTGAATGTTGTGAAGGCAGTGTTTCGCCCGGGCGTGAGGGCGCTATGAAGTTTGTGAGGCGGGTGTGAAGTGCTCGCACAGCTTGCCGCAGGCCAGATATGGGTGGCGTGAAGGGGCAGCCCAACTAGGTGTACGACCCCGAAAGTGGCGTGGTGCGCCTGGGCTGTTTCGGCTTGAAGGCCGCCAAGGCTGCGCTGCGCTGCGCCATCAGACTGCCACGGCGCTGCTGCAGGACATGGCGGTCACTTCGCCCGTCTACCCATCGCGCAGCTGCCACTATGGGCCCGCTGCCTGCGGCACCGGCCCGCGTGTTCCGGGTGTCACAGAGTCGAGCCTTTCATCGCTGTCCAACTACCTGGCCTTGGTGGCTGTGCCCGCGCAGCGCAGCCTGCCCAGCGGGTTTCCCAAGGGCGTGGCGCCGCTGGACGAGCACCGCGTGGACGCCCCGCAGGTTGCGCTGGGCGCACGCTTGTTTGACAGCATGCGCTGCACCGCCTGCCACGCTGTGCAGATGAAGACCGGTGGTGGTCATCTGTTTGCCGAGTTGCGCAACCAGACCAACCGCCGCTACACCGCACTGCTGCTGCACGACATGGGCTATGCCGAAAAAGTGATGGGCACAGACCGCGAGGCGCTGCTGGCGTTCCTGCGGTCGCTCAAAAAATCGCAGCAAAACGGTTGTCGGGATGACGTCCCGGGTCATTGCCGGCTGCGCGCAACAGGGCTACAAATCGGGCAGTCTGAGTCGGCATCTTTGCACTTGAACTAACCGTTCGGGCTGAGCTTGTCGAAGCCTTGCGCAGCGCTTCGACAAGCTCAGCGTGAACGGTTCCAGTTGATTGAAGCCGGATTACTCATTTTTTTGTCCCGAACAGACGCTTGCCATGCGGTTTTTTATTCCCGTTGTTTTGGTCCTGGTCGCACTCATCCATGCGCTACCTATCGTTGGCGTGCTGGGGGCGGACCCGGTGGCGCGGCTGTATGGCGTCTCCGCCCTCGATACCAACGTGGAACTATTGCTGCGGCACCGGGCGGTGCTGTTCGGGCTCCTCGCGACCTTCCTGGCCTACGCTGCTTTTCGCCCCGAGCTGCACCGCGCCGCCCTGGCCGCTGGCTTTGTGAGTGTGGTGTCCTTCCTCGTGCTGTCTCACCTGGTCGGCGCCTACAACTCTGAGCTAGCCACCGTCGTCCGGGTGGACTGGGCCGCGCTCGCCTTGCTCGTGGCCGGGACGGTTGCCCATGCCCTCAGGCGCGGGGAGTAAGGCCTCCCGCTGCAAACTCCAGCGCCACCCGCAGCCCCGGGGCCGTGTTGCGCACCACCATCTGGCCCCCGTGCAGCGCCATCACGCGCTTGACGATGGCCAGCCCCAGGCCCGATCCGCTGCGTTCACCACCCGGGCGTGCCGTGGTGAAGAAGCGCTCGCCCAGGCGGGGCAGCGCGTAGTCGGGCACGCCCGGGCCACTGTCGAGCACGGCCACGGTGGCGCCGTCCAGCTCCACCCGCACCGTGCTGCCTGCGGGCGCAAAGTCGATGGCGTTGTCGAGCAAGTTGGTCAGTGCCAGCGTCACCAGCTCGGCCTCCCACGGGCCGCTGGTCCCGTTGCCGGTCAACGCGAGCGTGATGCCGCGCTGTGCCGCGCGGCCGCGCGTCTGGCCGATGGCGGCCTCGGCGCATGCGTGCAGGGCCACCGGGGCGCGGCCCTCGGCGTGGTGGCGCTGCTCCAGCTTGGACAGCTCCAGCAGGCGGTCGATGATGCGCTGCAGGCGCTCGCTCTGCTCCACCACCTGGGTCGCAAACTGGGCGCGGTCGGCGGCGGGTAGTTCGTCCTGCAGCAGTTCGCCCGCACCGCGGATGGCGGCCACGGGGCTTTTCAGTTCGTGCGTCAACGCACGCACATAGCCTTCGATGTAGTCGCGACCTTCCAGCCGGGCGCGCATGCGGTCCATGGCGCGGGCCAGGTCGCCCAGCTCGCCAGGCACCTGGGGCACGGCCAGCGCGGCAGTGGGTGGGGCGTCCGGGTCGTGGCGTTCGCCATCGGCAGGGCCTTGCACGCTCAGCGCATAGTCGCGCAGGCGCCGCACGTTCCACACCATCCACAGCGTCACCGCCACGCCCACCAGCGCTGACAGCGCCAGCAGCAGCAGCCCGCCCATGAACACCTTTTGCTCTGCCCGGTCGATAAAACGCTGCACGGTCCGCGTGGGTTTGGCCACCGTCAGCACGCCGGCAATCTTGCGCGCTCCGGCCTCCTGCACATAGATGGGTGCGGCCACATGCATCACGCCGCTGGTGTCGTCGCTTTCCACTTCGCGGGTGGAGCGCGCGCCGTATTCGCCCCGCAGCGTGCGGGCCACGTCGCGCCATTGCGAATAGTCGGCGCCCACCGCGCGGTTTTCCGAATCAAACAACACGCGGCCCGCGGTGTCGGTCACGTAGATGCGGTAGTCCAGCGACTGCTTGGAAAACCCCCAGATCGCTGCGTCAATCGGCCGCGTGGCATAGCTGCGCACGTGCTGGGCGAACGGGCTGGTGTCACTGTTGCTGTTGTTGTCCACCCCCGCCGCCAGCCTCCCCGCCGCCAGGTCATCGCTCGCCAGCTCGGCCAGGATGTTGGCGGTGTCCACCATCATGTCCTCCATCACCTCGCGCACGCTGGGCTTGATCTCGGCCATGAAAACGCGCAGCACAAAGAACGCGGCGATGCCGTTGATCAGGAAGAAGGCGAACAGCAGGCGGATGCCCAGGCGCATGGGTCAGCCTATTCAAAAACAATAGCTACCAGCGCTTGATAGATAAGCGCTAGAGGCCAATTTGGCTCTAAACTTTTGTCAAACATCAAGGCAGTACCCCATGCCGCGGTGCGTGCTGATGTACTCCCGCGCCGGGTCCACTTCGCGCAGCTTGGCGCGCAGGGTCTTGATGTGGGTGTCTACCGTGCGGTCGGTGCTTTCGCTGTCGTCGCCCCAGGCAGCGGCCAGCAGTGTGTCGCGCGCATGGATGCGGCCTGCGCCGCGCAGCAGGTGCGACAGCAGGCGGTATTCACGCCGCGTGAGCAGCAGGGGCTGGCCGCGCAGGCTGATGCGCTGGCCGGCCTCGTCGTCCTGGAAGAGGGGGGCTGCGGCAGCCGGGGTCGACGGTGCGCCGTTTCCTGCGCGGCGCAGCAGCGCCTTCACACGCGCGGCCAGTTCGCGTGGGCTGAAGGGTTTGGTCAGGTAGTCGTCGGCACCCAGCTCCAGGCCCAGCACGCGGTCGATTTCTTCGCCATGGGCGCTGAGCATCAGCACGGGCAGGCTGGCAGTGCGGGCGGCGTTGCGCACATCGCGCAGCAGATCGAGTCCGCTGCCATCGGGCAGGCCCACGTCCAGCACCAGCAGGTCAAACCGGTGCGATGCCATCTGCTGGCGCGCGTCGTGCACCAGCAGGCTGTGGGTCACCTGCAGCCCATCGCGCTCCAGCGCATAGGCCACGGTGCGGGCGATGGCGGGGTCGTCTTCGAGCAGGAGTAAGCGTGCAGACATTTTCAATGTTCCGCTGCGTGGTGAACGGTGTGCAGCCTCTCCCACTGGCGCGGTCGTAGCCAGTGCACCCGTGGAACTGGCTTTGCCAGGCCACAGGGTGCGTCCCCCTCCCAAAGGCGAGGGGGAAGGCGCCGCAGGCGACTCAGGGGGGTTTCATCTAGCGCGCTACCAGGATGGGGAACAGCTTGCCCAGGCCGTCGGCCATCACCTCCACTGCCAATGCCGCCAGGATCAGGCCCATCAGCCGGGTCATCACATTGATGCCGGTCTTGCCCAGCACCCGCGCAATCGGGTCGGCCAGCGCAAAACACACCGCGGTGGCCAGTGCGATGACCACGCCGTAGCCCACCAGCGCCAGCGATCTGCCACACGCCCTGTGCGCGGTCGGCATAAATCACCACCGTGGACATGCTGGCCGGCCCCGTCAGCAGCGGAATGGTGAGCGGCACCACGGCAATGCTGCTGCCCGCGGCGGCTTTCTCGGCACCTTCTTCGAACTCGTTGGTGGTGGGCTTGGCTTCGGCGGGCTGGGCGTTGAGCATGTTCATCGCGCTGATGAGCAGCAGCATGCCGCCGCCCACTTGAAAGCTCTGCAGCGAGATGTTGAAGAAGTCGAGGATCTGCAGGCCCAGCAGCGCACAGGCCGCAATCACGCAGAACACGCTGAAGCTGGCCACCTGGATGGTGCGGCGCCGCTGCGGGTACGAAAACCCCTGCGTGTAGTGGATGAAAAACGGAACGATGGCCAGCGGGTTCACGATGGCCAGCAAGGTAATGAGCGGTTTCAAATCCATATCAGTTCTCCATTTTGCTGTGTGCATACATCCGTTGAAACTGTCGCGGCAAAGACCAGTGCCCCCGCGCTAGGGCCGCCAAGCCGCGTATGCGGCGCTTTGCTTGCGTGCGCTGGGGGCGTCCCCCTCAGGGGGAAGGCGCGAAGCGACACAGGGGGAGTCATTTACCTTCCTCCAGAGACTTCAAGCAGTGACATGGTGGTGTACGGCGACGCATCCGACATCAGCCACACGATGGCCTGGGCCACCTCCTCGGCGGTGCCGCCGCGCTGCATGGGCACCAGGTGTGACAGGTCGCGCACGCGGTCGGGCAGGCCGCCGCTGGCGTGGATGTCGGTCTCGATGAGGCCGGGGCGCACGGCGTTCACGCGGATGCCTTCCGCCGCCACCTCGCGTGCCAAGCCAATGGTGAAAGTGTCGATGGCGCCCTTGGCGGCTGCGTAGTCCACATACTGGTGGGCCGCGCCCATCCGTGCGGCGGCGCTGGAGACGTTGACGATGGTGCCGCCAGCACCGCCGTGTTTGGTGCTCATGCGGCGCACCGCTTCGCGGGCGCAGACGATGCTGCTGATCACATTGACGTCGAACATGCGGCGCAGGCGCTCCACGCTCATTTCATCTACGCGGGCGGGCACATCGACCACGCCGGCGTTGTTGACGAGTGCGGTGATGCGGCCCAGTTGCGCGTCCACCGTGGCAAACATGGCCAGCACCTGGGCTTCGTCAGCCACATCGGCCTGCACGGCCAGCGCGGTGCCGCCCGCTGCTCGGATCTGCTGCACCACTCCATCGGCGGCGGCCTGGTTGTTTTGGTAGTTCACCGCCACCGCCCAGCCCTGCTGCGCTGCCAACAGAGCGGTGGCTGCGCCAATGCCTCTGCTGGCGCCGGTGATTAACGCAATCTTGTTGTCCATGAAATGCGGTCTCCTGCAAGAATGGCGCATTGGAACAGGTTCTGTGCGCTGCGGGCAGCGGTTTTCAGCAGGCACACCCTCTCTCCAGCGCTTTTTTTATCAAGGAGATTGCAGCATGGGACAGTTTGTCGATCTGACTTCGGGCGATGGTTTTGTTTTTCCTGCGTGGGTAGCGCGACCTGACGTGGCACCGCGTGGCGCGGTGGTGGTGTTGCAGGAGATCTTTGGTGTCAACTCGCACATCCGCGCGGTGGCCGACCGCTTTGCCGCCCGGGGTTACCTGGCGGTGGCGCCCGCCACGTTTCACCGCGTGCAGCAGGGCGTGGACCTGGGCTACACCGGCGACGACATGCAGGCAGGCATGGGCCTCAAAGCCGCGGTGGAGGCGTTGCCTGCGCCGGGTGTGATGCCCGACATCCAGGCAGCCATCGACTACGCGGCGCAGCAAAGCGGCCGCAAGGTGGGCATTGTCGGATTCTGCTGGGGCGGGTTGCTGACCTGGCGCGCCGCGTGTCAGCTCACGGGCAGACTGTGGAAACGATCGTGCGATAACCTTTGAGGCACGACGTGTCTTCAGAACCGTTGTCGAGATCCTGAATGAACGCCTGCCCCAGATTCCTGGTGGGATTCCAGTAGAGCTCGAAGGCTGACGCTACAAGCCTCCACTATCACCGTTGATTACCTTGCCCCCAAATGCCCTTAGAATCAGGCAACGCTCCACCCTTGAATTCTTGCTCAAGTTCTCAGATACTGAGAGACATGAATATAACATCACGTCTTACCTCATTTCTGATTGTTGCTTTTACCTGCCTGTCACCGTTACGTGCGCAGGCCGAATTCAAGTTGGCGACGGTTGACCTTAATCGCATCCTGAATGAGTCCTCAATGGCCAAGGAGCAGCGCAAGACCCTCGACGCTCTTTCCAAGCAGGCCAAGAGCAAAATCGAGGCGAAGAAACAATCTATCGGCAGCATGGAGAAACAGATCAAGGATAAGAAGCTCACTGACGACTCTAAGGAGGTTCAGGAGATTAATAACGAGATCAAGAACTTCAACCGACTGGTGAAAGAGTCGGAGGATGAGGTAAAGACCGAGTTTCTCAAGATCAATAAAGTATTGACCGAAAAGGCGCTTAAGTTGATCAATGAATATGCGGCCAAGAAAGATCTCGACATGGTAATGGATCGCAGTGACAAAAACCGTGGTCCGGTGCTTTTTGGTGATCCTGGCGTTGATATCACGAACGAGATCATCAAGCAGATGGACCAGGAGTGATAATCCACCACTTCCTGCGACACGCTAAGGAGTCTTTTTTTGGACGATAATCAGCAGAGCTTTGTTGACACCGACCGGTTGGCCCAACTGCTGGTGCGTGCTGCTGATGAGAGTTCTCCTGAGGTCTTGACCGAGTTCTATAGCGCGCTGCTGAATCTGCCGCTGCTGGTACCGGAGCGTGGACAGGACAATCAATTGACGCACCAACCGAAATACCCCAATGATTTCCTGAATATTCTTGGGGTACAGAAGAAGGACCAGGTATTCGTGCCCTTTTTCAGCAGCCACGAACGTCTGCGCGAATGGAGTGGCCATGATCTGCGTGTCAGGGAGATGCGCCTTGGAGCTTTAATAGATCTGCTCCCTGCTGGCTGGTGGTTAATTCTGAACCCGGGAAGTGAGGGCGAAAAAGATCTCTCCCCTTGGGAGATCGATCTCCTGCCGCGGCATGTGCCTCGAACGAAGCCACACGCTGGTTCAACAGCAGACGCACGCCATGTTGCTGCTCAAGCGCGTTGAGCAACAGGCCATGCAGATCGGCCCGGTGAAGCGTGGCGTATGCCTGGCCATAACGTTGCCGTGCCTCAAAGCCGAGCGCCAGCGAACCCAGGACCGAACCGCTGCCCACATCGCGCACCCGAAGCGCCTCGGGAAACGCCGCCACTTCTTTCAGGGCGCCGAGCAAACCCCATTGGTCCAGCACACGAACGGCATTCGGGCCCAATTGCAATCCCGCGCCAACTTCACCAAATGCCGCTGCCTGCTCCAGCAAATCCACGCCCACGCCCTCGCGAGAGAGCGCCAGGGCAGCGCCCAGCCCACCAATGCCACCACCCACCACCACCACTTGTTCAGTCATGGCGCGCATTGTGCCGCGCTGCAGGACCAGACCCTTGATACAGCGCAAGCCTCATGCCACACGCTGGAACCACCAAAGCGACAGCCCGGCAGACATGACGACCAGCAAAGCGCCCAGCAAGGCCAGCATGCCCGAGAGCTCCACCTCCTTTTTCTGAACCGAGAGGCGTGACCCCAGCGACTCGTAGACCTTCTTCAGGCTGTCGGCCGAGCCCGCGTAGAAGTAGCTGCCCTGCGTGATGCGGGCCACGTCTTTCAAGGTGTCCTCGTCCAGCCGCACCCGCATCGACCAGCCCTCGAAACCGATCACCTCGCCCTCTACCGTGCCCACGCCCACCGTGTACACACGCACACCCCGCTCGGCGGCCATTTCAGCGGCTTCGGTGGTGTCCACCCCGGTGGTGCGCTGGCCATCGGTGAGCAGAATCACGGCGGCCGAGCGATAGGAGCCCGGCTCCACAGGCTCAAAAGGTTTTTCAATGACTGTCTGCCCGATGGCGCGCCCCTGTGGAGCGAACGGATCACCGCGCGGCGAAAAGGTCATGCGGCCCAGGTCGATGCCGTGATCAGGAAACAGCTCGGACAACGACACCACAATGGCGCTTCCGATGGCCGTGGCGCGCTGCAACTGGAACTTGTCGATGGCGGCGTTCAAGTCTTCACGGCTGAGCGTGATCGGCTGCACCACCTGCGCCGTGCCCGCAAAGGCCACAATGCCCACTTTCACCTGGCGCGGCAAGGTGGCCAAAAAGGCCTTTGCCGCCACCTGGGAGGCCACGAGCCGATTGGGTTCGACATCGGTGGCGCGCATGCTGCCCGAGACATCCATGGCCAAGATGATGGTCTGCTCCGTTGTCGGCAGCGATACCTGGGCCACTGGGCGGGCCGATGCCAGCAGCATCGATGCGATCGCCATCAACAACAGAACGGGGGGTACATGGCGTCGCCAGCCGGGCCCACGGCCCATCAGCGCTTCGCGCACCACCGCCACACTCGCCAGCCGCACCGCGGCCCGTCGACGGCGCGCCATCAGCCACCAGTACAGCAACACCAGCACCGGCAAAGCACACAGGCCCCATAGAAAGCTGGGCCAGATGAAGTCCACTGGAAAGTCCCGCAAGGCCGTGCGCAGCGAGGACAGCAGAGGCAGTACGGTCGCTTCGAACCATTCGTTCATGCCATCCTCCCGGCTGTGGGTGCCATGTGCGCAGGCAGCTGTCGTTTGCCACCCACCCGAGCACGGGCGCGATGCCCACGCAACTCCACAAAACGCATCACAGCGGTGAAAAGGTCATCGTCTGTGGCAAGTTCCAGCGTGTCAACCCCTGCACGGCCCAGGCTCTTTA
>CAWATB010000006.1:0-228593 GCA_963784815.1 uncultured Gammaproteobacteria bacterium
CATTGTTTACATCGATGAGATCGACAAGATTTCGCGCAAGTCCGATAACCCCAGCATCACGCGTGACGTGTCGGGCGAGGGCGTGCAGCAAGCGTTGCTCAAGCTGATTGAAGGCACCATGGCCAGTGTGCCTCCGCAGGGCGGGCGCAAGCACCCCAACCAGGATTTTCTGCAGATCGACACGACCAATATCTTGTTCATCTGCGGTGGTGCGTTTGCGGGGCTGGAGAAAGTCATCGAGAACCGTACCGAGGCATCTGGCATTGGCTTTGGCGCGTCCGTCAAAAGCAAGAAGCAGCGGTCGCTGACCGAGGTGTTCACCGAGATCGAGCCCGAGGATCTGATCAAGTTTGGCTTGATCCCTGAGCTGGTAGGGCGTATGCCGGTGGTGACTGCGCTGGCCGAGTTGAGCGAGGATGCATTGGTCGAGATCCTGACCGAGCCAAAGAACGCGCTGGTGAAGCAGTACAGCAAATTGCTGGCTATGGAAGGCGTGGACCTGGAGATCCGTCCTGCGGCGCTCAAGGCCATTGCCCGCAAGGCGCTGGCCCGCAAAACGGGTGCCCGCGGTCTGCGTTCCATCCTGGAGCAATCCTTGATCGGCACGATGTTCGATTTGCCTAATGCGAGCAATGTCGAAAAAGTGGTGGTGGACGAGTCCACTATCGAAGAAAACAAGCCTCCGCTGCTCGTCTATCGCGAAGCGGCCAAAAAAGCCTGAGATGACGGAACGGGCGCCCCGAGGTCGCCCCGTGTCCCTTCAACCCTAGCGGCAGTGCGGCTGCATGCGAGGGTTGAAAATCCCCACATGTGGACCATATTCCACAGAGTACTTTGAGGATTTCCATGTCCGGACATACCCCCCTGCCAGCCACCCCCATCGACCTACCACTGTTGCCCCTGCGTGACGTGGTGGTGTTCCCTCACATGGTCATCCCGCTTTTTGTCGGGTCGTCCCAAGAGCATCAAGGCGCTTGAGATGGCCATGGAGACTGATCGTCGCATCATGCTGGTTGCGCAAAAGGCAGCAGCCAAAGATGAGCCTTCCGTCTCGGATATGTTTGACGTGGGCTGCGTGTCCACGATCTTGCAGATGCTGAAACTGCCCGACGGCACGGTGAAAGTTCTGGTGGAAGGCCAGCAACGTGCCTTGGTGTCGTCCATCGAGGATGCAGAGACGCATTTTTTGGCGACCGTGACGCCAGTCGAGGCTGCGCAAGACGCCAACAAGCCCAGTGAAATCGAGGCTTTGCGCCGCGCTGTGATGCAGCAGTTCGACCAGTACGTCAAACTCAACAAAAAGATTCCGCCCGAGATATTGACGTCGATCTCCAGCATCGACGACCCTGGTCGTTTGGCCGACACCATTGCCGCCCATCTTCCGCTGAAGTTGGAGAACAAGCAGGTGGTGCTGGATCTGTCGGATGTGAAGGCCCGTCTCGAAAATCTGTTCGAACAACTGGACCGTGAAGTCGACATCTTGAACGTCGACAAAAAAATCCGTGGACGTGTGAAGCGCCAAATGGAGAAGAACCAGCGCGACTTCTATCTGAATGAGCAAGTCAAAGCTATCCAGAAGGAACTGGGTGAGGGCGACGAAGGCGCCGACATCGAAGAGATCGAGAAGAAGATCAAACTCGCCAAAATGTCCGCCGAGGCTCGCAAAAAGGCAGAGGGCGAACTTAAGAAGCTTAAGTTGATGTCGCCCATGTCGGCGGAGGCGACGGTGGTGCGCACGTACATCGACGTGCTTATCAACCTGCCATGGAGCAAGAAGACCAAAATCAAGCACGACCTTGTCAATGCCGAGGGCGTGCTCAATGAGGACCACTTCGGCCTCGACAAGGTCAAGGACCGCATCCTTGAGTACCTTGCAGTTCAACAGCGTGTTGACAAGGTCAAAGCCCCCATCCTTTGCTTGGTGGGCCCCCCTGGCGTGGGCAAGACCTCGCTGGGCCAATCTATCGCCAAGGCCACCGGCCGTAAGTACGTGCGCATGGCCCTGGGCGGCATGCGTGACGAGGCTGAGATCCGCGGGCACCGCCGCACCTACATCGGTGCTCTGCCGGGCAAGGTGCTGCAGAGCTTGTCCAAGGTGGGTACGCGCAATCCGCTGTTCCTGCTCGACGAGATCGACAAGTTAGGTACCGACTTCCGCGGTGACCCGTCGAGTGCGCTGCTGGAGGTTCTGGACCCAGAGCAGAACCATACCTTCGGCGACCACTACGTCGAGGTGGATTTCGACCTCTCCGATGTGATGTTCGTCGCCACCTCAAACTCGATGAACATTCCGCCGGCCCTGCTCGACCGCATGGAAGTGATTCGCCTGTCGGGTTATACCGAGGACGAGAAGACCAGCATCGCCATGAAGTACCTGCTTCCCAAGCAGCTAAAGAACAACGGCGTAAAGGATGAAGAGCTGCTCATTACCGAGCCTGCCGTGCGCGACATGGTGCGCTACTACACGCGTGAAGCGGGTGTGCGCTCATTGGAGCGCGAGTTGTCCAAGATCTGCCGCAAGGTGGTCAAGGGGCTGCAACTCAAGAAGCTCGAACCTCAAGTCGTTGTCACCGCCGATAACTTGCCTGACTTCCTGGGCGTGCGCAAGTACACCTATGGTCGTGCCGAGGCTCAGAACCAAGTAGGGCAGGTTGTAGGTCTGGCGTGGACCGAGGTGGGTGGGGACTTGCTCACCATCGAAGCCGCTGCCATGCCTGGCAAGGGCGTCATCACACGCACTGGGTCGCTGGGAGATGTGATGAAGGAATCTGTGGAGGCCGCGCGCACCGTGGTGCGCAGCCGTTCACGCCTTCTCGGTATCAAGGATGAGGCGTTTGATAAGCGTGATATCCACATTCACGTGCCCGACGGCGCAACTCCTAAGGACGGGCCCAGTGCGGGCGCGGCAATGACCACAGCGTTTGTATCCGCGTTAACGGGTATCCCGGTGCGTGGAGATGTAGCTATGACCGGTGAGATCACCTTACGTGGTGAGGTCACCGCGATTGGTGGATTGAAAGAAAAATTGCTGGCGGCATTGCGCGGCGGCATCAAGACGGTCTTGATTCCCGAAGAGAACGTCAAGGATCTGCAGGAAATTCCAGATAACGTCAAAAGTGGCCTGGAAATCGTTCCGGTGCGCTGGATCGACAAGGTGCTGGAAATAGCGTTAGAGAGCAAACCGGTACCGTTGACTGACGAAGAAGTTGCGGTCGTTGCTGCCGCCGCTGCAGAGAAAGCAGCGACTGCATCGGCATCTGCAGATAGTCTGAAACATTGAGTCAAAAATTTCTTTGATGGCTCAAAAAATGCGCTACAATTCACTCCATCGCAGCAAACGTTGTAGAATGTAAGGCTTCGATAAATGCGGGAATAGCTCAGTTGGTAGAGCGCAACCTTGCCAAGGTTGAGGTCGAGAGTTCGAGCCTCTTTTCCCGCTCCAGTTTGAAAAAAGGGAAGCAACAGCTTCCCTTTTTTTTCAAAGCGGAATGGATTTTCGGCGCGGTAGCAAAGCGGTTATGCCCCGGATTGCAAATCCGGTTAGTCCGGTTCGACTCCGGACCGCGCCTCCAGATACGGTCGCATCACCATTTGGTCCTACTTCCTGTGAAGTTGCCTCGTGGGATCGTAAAAGGGTGGCATCGAGTGATAAATTTTTTGGTTTGCAATCGGATGGACCAAAAAATAGCGATATAATTTGAGACTTGCTGATTCGCTCTAGTGCTTGCACTGGAAAGATTGGCAAACGCGGGAATAGCTCAGTTGGTAGAGCGCAACCTTGCCAAGGTTGAGGTCGAGAGTTCGAGCCTCTTTTCCCGCTCCATATTTCAAAATGGGAAGCTACGGCTTCCCATTTTTTTTGGCGGCGCACAGTCTGTGGGTTGGTAGCTTACATACTTGTGACCAGAGATGCGACAGGGCATTGCGCACGTGAGCAGCCCGGGTTACGCTGCGACGCAGGTGTGCGTTGGGCAACCGGCGCCCCGATGGTGAAATTGGTAGACACTGCGGACTTAAAATCCGCCGCTTTCCTGAAAAGGGGCGTGCCGGTTCGACCCCGGCTCGGGGCACCACTACGATTCAATCATGTCAAGTTACAACGCTCCCTTCGAAATCCACGTCCATGGACAGGTCCAACTGCGCGCCGATGCCAGCTTTGACCAGATCCAGGAGGCGCTCAAACCCCTTTGGACCTACGCTGGTGCCCGCTCCCTTGCCGATGGCGCTGTCAGCGCCTATGAAGAAGAGCCCGGAATCAAGTTCGATGCGCAGGAGCACTTGCTGCAGATGTGTTGGACGGTGCGTGGCGATGAAGACTTCCGCCAGTCGCTCGACGAGATGTGCATGAGCCTCAACGAGCTGGCCGAACAGGGCGCCGCCATTGAAGTGACCTTCTACGACACCGATTTTGATGAAGACGACGAAGCGCAGAGTACAGAGTCGCGCGATGACTTTGTCATGCTGTTCGTGGGGCCCACGCCCGCAGCCATCATGCAGGTGCAGCGTGATTTGCTGGTGCAAGACGTGGTCAACATGATGGAGCGTCATTTTGACGGTGCCGAGTTGGGTGGCGTGGTCACCGAAATCGACAAGCTGTTCAGTCAACGTTTCGACGCCTTGGTCAATTCGTTGGAAATTGGCAAACCTCCCCGCGGCTCTGGTGGCTCTGGCGGCGGCCATGGTGGTGGCGGTGGCCGTCGCCCGCGCCATTTGCACTGATCTGTTCTTCGTGCAGCCTGCGCTGCGGCGATTTTTCAGACGCGTTTGACACCGCACTGGGGTTCAACATTCTGGGCTGTACGGTCTGTGCAGTTTCCCGCCCATGAAATCCGACCTTCCTTATTTGCGTTCCTACCCTGAGTCCTTGCGGGATCAGGCACGCGAGCTGCTCGCCCGTGGCGGTTTGGGGGCAGTGCTTCAACGCAAATATCCGCAGGCGCACGCGGTGCGCAGCGACAAGGCACTGTACGACTATGCACAGACTTTGAAGTCGCGCTATTTGCGCAATGCGGGCACGGTCAACAAGGTGCTTTTCGACAACAAGATTCACGTGGTGAGGCATGCGCTGGGGCTGCATACCTCGGTGTCCCGGGTGCAGGGTAGTCGGCTGGCGGCCAAGCATGAGATTCGCATTGCGGCGATGTTCAAACAGGCGCCTGACGAGTTTTTGCGCATGATCGTTGTGCACGAACTGGCCCATCTGCGCGAGAAGGAGCACGACAAGGCCTTCTACCAGTTGTGTACGCACATGGAGCCGCAGTACCACCAGTATGAGTTTGACCTGCGCCTTTATCTCACCCATATCGAGCACGCAGGCGAGCGTCTTTGGGGCCCGGAGCCTGCTGAGAAGCCGCAGCTTGACTAGTTTTTGCTATTAATTTGGTAGCTGCCAGCGCTTGATAATAAAGCGCTAGCACCCAATTTGGTTCAAACTACGGCACCAAAACGGCTTCGCAGCATTCTGAGGGCAGGTCTAGCCAGCGCTGTGCTGCCGTTTGCAGCATCGGCAAAGGTCCAGTCGTGAGCAGGCGGACGCTGCAGGGCGCCGGTTCACCATTTTTCAAAGCGCTGGGCGAGGCCACCTGAATTCCACCCGACCCCATGCCGTCCACGGACAAAAGTCCCGCCATCTCCAGCAATCGACGTGTTTGCCGTGCGACCGGTTCGCCGGTTTCAATGAACGTGACGTCAGGCCCCACCAAGGCGCGCAGTTCTTGCGCCACGAAGATGTAGTGTGTGCAGCCCAACACCAGGGTGTCCATTTGACCGTGCCGGTTGCCAAACGCGCCCATGGCACGAACATAACGCTCGCACAACACACCGGTTTCGGTGGTCGGAATGACGGGGGATATTGCAGAGGTTCCAGGCGATGCACCGGGGGCCGAAAGGGGTTGAGCCACGCTGCGCTCGATGGCATGGGCGAGACCGTCACAGGGCTGCACCACAAAATGGGCTTGGCCTGCCAGTGACGCCATGAGCTTGCCGAACTTGGCGCTCGTGAGCGTTCCGCGCGTACCGACCACGCCCACATGCCCTGTGCGCGTCACCGCCAGGGCTGGCTTGATGGCGGGCTCCAAGCCCACCAGGGGCAGGTCAGGGTGGCTGTTGCGCACCTCGTGGATTGCGGCTGCTGTGGCTGTATTGCATGCCACCACCAAGGCTTTGATGTGGTGCTTCTCCCGCAGGAACCGGGTGATGGCGTGCGTGCGGGCCCCCACATAAGCGTCTCCGCGTTCGCCGTAAGGTGCGTTGGCGCTGTCGGCCAGGTAGACAAACCGCTCGTGAGGGAGTTCGGCCCTCAGAGCGCGTAACACGCTCAATCCGCCCACGCCGCTGTCAAAAACGCCGATCGGCTGTTGTGCCTGGTTCATGGGGTGATTGCAATGCTCTATGAGCGGGAGCCTGAGGGCGAATAGACGGGAGGGCACACAACACTACCCAGCCCAATCGTGTTGCTGGCGCGGGTAGTGTTGGGTGGCAATATCAGACCCGCAGGCACTTAGGCGGCCGCCACACCGATGCCCTTGAACTCGCCGGTGGCAATGCGCTTCTGCCACTCGGCCGGGCCGGTGATGTGGGCGCTGGTGCCGCCCGAATCCACGGCCACGGTCACGGGCATGTCGACCACGTCGAATTCGTAGATGGCTTCCATGCCCAGGTCTTCGAAGCCCACCACCTTGGCGGTCTTGATGGCTTTGGACACCAGGTAGGCGGCGCCGCCCACGGCCATGAGGTAGGCGCTCTTGTGGTTCTTGATGGATTCGATGGCCACCGGGCCGCGCTCGGCCTTGCCGATCATGGCGATCAGGCCGGTTTGCTCCAGCATCATGTCGGTGAACTTGTCCATGCGCGTGGCGGTGGTGGGGCCAGCGGGGCCCACGGCTTCGTTCGCGACCGGGTCGACCGGACCCACGTAGTAAATCACGCGGTTGGTGAAGTCCACGGGCAGCTTTTCGCCCTTGGCCAGCATGTCCTGGATGCGCTTGTGCGCTGCGTCGCGACCGGTCAGCATCTTGCCGTTGAGCAGCAGTGTATCGCCGGGCTTCCAGCTGGCCACTTCTTCCTTGGTCAGGGTGTCCAGGTTGACCTTCTTGCTCTTGTTGTAGTCGGGCGTCCAGTTCACGTTGGGCCACAGGTCCAGACTCGGCGGATCCAGGTACACGGGGCCCGAGCCGTCCAGCACAAAGTGCGCGTGGCGCGTGGCGGCGCAGTTGGGGATCATCGCAATCGGCTTGCTGGCTGCGTGCGTGGGGTACATCTTGATCTTCACGTCCAGCACCGTGGTCAGCCCACCGAGGCCTTGGGCGCCGATGCCCAGGGCATTGACCTTCTCGAACAGCTCAAGGCGCAACGCCTCCACCTTGTCGAGTGCAGGGCCCCCCGTTTTGGCGGCTTCGGCCTTGGCCTGCAACTCGTACATATCAAGGTCGTCCATCAGGCTTTCCTTGGCCATCAGCACAGCCTTTTCCGCCGTGCCGCCGATGCCGATGCCCAGCATTCCGGGGGGGCACCATCCAGCGCCCATGGTGGGCACCGTCTTGAGCACCCAGTCCACCACGCTGTCGCTGGGGTTCAGCATGTACATCTTGGACTTGTTCTCCGAGCCGCCGCCCTTGGCCGCCACGGTGATGTCCACGGTGTTGCCCGGCACGATCTCGGTGAAGATCACAGCGGGCGTGTTGTCCTTGGTGTTCTTGCGGTCGAACTGCGGATCGGCCACCACGCTAGCGCGCAGCGTGTTGTCGGGGTGGTTGTAGCCGCGGCGCACGCCTTCGTTGATGGCGTCGTCCAGGCTGCAAGGCTTACCGTCGCTGTCGGCATCAAAGCCTTCCCAACGCACGTTCATGCCTACCTTCAAGAAAACGTTGACGATGCCGGTGTCTTGGCAGATGGGGCGTTGGCCTGTGGCGCTCATCTTGCTGTTGGTCAGGATCTGGGCAATCGCGTCTTTGGCTGCTGGACTTTGCTCACGCTCATAGGCGCGGGCCAAATGGGCGATGTAGTCGGTGGGGTGGTAGTAGGAGATGTATTGCAGCGCTGCAGCAACGGACTCGACGAGATCGTTGTACCGGATGGTCGTGGTCATGGTGGGTTTTTTGAGGGAAGGACAAACCCCACAATTATCGCCGCCTGCCTTGCAAAGTGCTGAACTGGGGCTGTGACCAACCCGCTGGCTTTCACATGAGCGCTCGCGTTGCCTATCACTTGGGGCGCAATGTGGCACCGCTCCTGCTATTGCGACCTACGCGCCGGGTGTACAGCAGCGCCACCTAAACGCTGAACGTTTCATTTAAACCATGTGTACTCTGCGCGCGGCTACACGGCAACTTCCAAGGTTTGGCGAACAACGGACTCGCCGCTTTTCTTGTCCACCGGGCCAGTCATGGCCACGCCACAGCGCGATCTACAAATCGCCCAGACTCGCGATCACCGAAGGCGCAAAATCTGCTGAGCCGTCTGGTTTCTCGCCTTGCGCCCATGCCAACAGAGTGTCCGGCGGCATAGGGCGGGCGTAGAAATAGCCCTGCAATTCATCGCATCGCATGGCCAGCAGAATGTCACGCTGCCCGCTGGTTTCCACACCTTCTGCCACCACCCGCAGGCCCAGTGCATGCGCCAGCCGAACCACCGCGTGCACCACGGCACGTGCGTCTTCCTGGTGCTCCAGGTCGTTTACGAAACTGCGGTCGATCTTGAGTTGCTTGGCGGGCAACTGACGCAGGTAGTTCAGGCTGGAGTAGCCCGTTCCAAAGTCGTCAATAGACAGAAAAACGCCAATGTTGGCAAGTCCCTCCAAAGTGCGCTGCGTGGCCTGCGTATCTTCCATGGCGACGGATTCTGTAATCTCGCACAGCAGTTGGGACGCGTCCACCCCATGGAACGCCAATGCGGCCCCAATTCGCTCGGCCAACCCACTTTCGCGCAACTGGTGAACCGACAGGTTGATGGCAACCCGCATCCGCATTCCGCTGCGGGCCCAGTCCGCCATCTGGCGGCAGGCCTCGTCGATGACCCACGCGCCCAGTTGGTTGATGATGCCAAAGCGCTCGGCCAGTGCGATGAATTCCAGCGGGCTCACCATGCCACGTTCGGGATGGTTCCAGCGCAGCAGCGCCTCCACGCCATTGATGCTGCCGCGTTTGCCGTCGATCTTGGGTTGGTAGTGCAAGGACATCTGGCCACGCTTGATCGCCTGGCGAAGGTCGTTTTGCAGCTCCAGTTGGTCGGATGCGTCTGAGCCCATGTGGGGCTCGAATAGCGCGTAGCAGTTACCTCCGGCCCGTTTGGCTGCATACATGGCCGCGTCGGCATTGGCCACCAGTTTATGGCGATCCCCGTGGTCGGGGTGCACCACCACACCAATGGAGCACGCAATCTGCACTTGTTTCCCTGCCACCTCAAAAGGCTGCGACAGGGCGGCAAGCACGCGGTTGGCGATGGCGATGCAATCAGCCGTGGTGTTCACGTCTTCGAGCAACATCAAAAATTCGTCGCCTCCCACACGTGCCACGGTGTCGCTCTCGCGGGCTTCGGAGCTCAGGCGGTTGGCGGCGGCCATCAAGATCGTGTCACCCGCTGCGTGTCCAAACGAATCGTTGATAGGCTTGAACCCATCCAAATCGATAAATAGTAGCCCCAGGCGCTCTTCAACGCGGTGGTGGTTGGCGCGCTCCAGGCGCAGCAGGGCGTGAACCAATCGGTCTTCAAACAAAAGGCGGTTGGGCAGCCCGGTCAGGGCATCAGCAAATGCACGTTGCTGCAATTGAGCATTGGCTTCTTGCAACTTGGCGTTGCTTTCTTGCAGTGATTGCGTCAACAAGCGTGCCGTGCTTTGCAGGCGTGCGTCCATGACCGAAGTGAACAAAGTGCTGATGAGCAACATGCCCGTAGAGATGATGATCACTGCGGTCAGGCCAGGGCCTCCAAGTGCATTGGCACTAAGGCAGATGCTGCCTTGCGGGAAACTCGCTGCAGCCATGCCGGTGTAGTGCATACCGCAGATCGCAACAGCCATCACCACCGATGCAGCCCCCTGGTACAGCGGTCGCCGCGTGTTGTTGATCCTGTGAAGCAGATGAAAAAGCGCCAGCGCTGAGGCTGATGCCAGCACTGCCACGGCGACAGACAGAGCCACCAGCTTCCAGTCCCACACGATGGCGATCGACATCTCCAAGGCCTGCATGCCGATGTAATGCATGGCGCAGATGCCACCCCCCATGGCCAACGCGCCCACCGCCAGCTCCCCTAAGCGGAACCGCGGCAGGCTCGCCACGCCCAGTGCCACGGCCGATGCCCCCACGGCCGCCATCCAGGACAGAAGCGTCATCAAACCGGCGTAGCCCAGCGCGACAGGCAGGCGAAATGCTTGCATACCCAAAAAGTGCATCGCCCAGATGCCAGTGCCCATCACCACTGAACCCGCCAACCACCAGATCAGCCCAATGCTGCGTGGAGACGTACGCACACGTCGCGCCAGGTCCAGCGTGACATACGACGCCAACACCGCAATCACAAACGAGGCGGCCACCACCAGCGGGTCGTGGCTGGAGGGCATGAAGCCGAGCGACGGCGGAGCGATTTCAGAGAACATGAAGATGCGGTAAGAAAACCTGCTGCAGGCGCTAGGGAACAACGATACCGGGAGGTTGCAAGACAGGGGACCGCGTGCGGGCACCCTTTGAAGGGTACGTACCACATTGCAAACTGGACTCGCGAGGTGCGCGCGCGATGTGGATTTTATGAAACAAACTGTAACCTTCCCTTAAATGGGGCTGCTACGTATATGCCGGTGGACTCAGTAAGGTCAGTACGTTGAGATGTCCGTCCTCAGGCAGGGATAGTCAGCCACTGCTGCGTGTCTTAAACAACAATGGGTTTAATTTGCATCGTTCACTGTGGCCTGCCGGTGGTGCCAGCATTGACAAGCGCAAACTACAGTTTCAGCAGTTCGCCGTGTTTCGCAACCCGTTCATTTTTTGACGACGGAGGTCGGTACGACATGAAAACCCGAATCGAGCGCGACACCTTCGGCCCCATCGAGGTGCCTGCCGACAAGCTGTGGGGCGCGCAGACGCAGCGCTCGCTGCAGAACTTCGACATCTCTGGCGAGCAGCAGCCGCGCGAGATCATCCAGGCGCTGGCCCAGGTCAAGCGCGCCTCGGCCGTGGTCAACCAGGCGCTGGGCCTGCAGGACGCGAAGAAAACCGACGCCATCGTGGCCGCGGCCGACGAGGTGATCGCCGGCAAGCACCCCGGAGAGTTCCCGCTGGTGGTCTGGCAGACGGGGTCGGGCACGCAGACCAACATGAACGTCAATGAGGTTCTGGCCAACCGCGCCAGCGAGATCCTGGGTGGCGAGCGCGGCGAGGGCCGCCTGGTGCACCCCAACGACGACGTGAACCGCAGCCAGTCGAGCAACGACGTGTTCCCCACCGCCATGCACGTGGCTGCGGTGGAGGCGCTCACGCACAAGCTGCTGCCCGCCATCGCCAAGCTGCGCGCTACGCTGGACCAGAAGGCCCGGGACTTCGACGGCATCGTCAAGATTGGCCGCACCCACCTGCAGGACGCCACTCCGCTCACGCTGGGCCAGGAGTTCTCGGGCTACGTGGCCCAGCTCGACCATGGCGAGCGCCACGTGCGCGCCGCGCTGCCCCACCTGTACGAGCTGGCCCTGGGCGGCACCGCGGTGGGCACGGGCCTGAACGCCCCCAAGGGCTATGCCGAGCAGTCCGCTGCCGAACTGGCGCGCCTCACGGGCCTGCCCTTCGTCACCGCGCCCAACAAGTTCGAGGCCCTGGCCTTCGGTGGATGGCCTGGTGCACGCCCATGGCGCCCTCAAGACCCTGGCCGCCAGCATGATGAAGATCGCCAACGACGTGCGCTGGCTGGCCAGCGGCCCGCGCAGCGGCATCGGCGAGCTGAGCATCCCCGAGAACGAGCCCGGCTCGTCCATCATGCCCGGCAAGGTCAACCCCACGCAGAGCGAGGCCGTGACCATGCTGGCCGCGCAGGTGTTCGGCAACGACGTGGCCATCAACTTCGGCGGCGCCTCGGGCAACTTCGAGCTCAATGTGTTCCGGCCCATGGTGGCGCACAACTTTTTGCAGAGCGTGCGCCTGCTGGCCGACGGCATGGTCAGCTTCAATGACCAGTGCGCCGTGGGCATCGAGCCCAACCGCGAGCGCATCACCGAGCTGGTGGACCGGTCATTGATGCTGGTGACTGCGCTCAACACCCACATTGGCTACGACAAGGCCGCCTTCATCGCCAAGAAGGCGCACAAGGAAGGCACCAGCCTGCGCGAAGCGGCCGTGGCATCGGGTCATGTGACGGGAGAGCAGTTTGACCAGTGGGTGGTGCCCGGCAACATGGTCGGCCGCTAGATTACGCGGTGGGCATGCTCGCGGCGCACTGAAAACGGTGGCTTTTTTGCGCCGTGGGACGCTGAAGCCCCATTCTTTACCCAGCGCTCCTTGGCCCCTGAGTGTTCCGCCTCGTCCGAGTCTTGTTGTGGCATATCTTCAGCGCTCGGTGCTTTGTATTGGTGGATTGGTGCCTCTTCAGAGTCAGCTCCAAACTGTTCCACATGGTCCGGAAGGATGTCCGCGGGGTGATGCGGCGCCACCGATGCGCTCTCACACGCCCTGCATACCGGGACCGGCGTCGGAGGACAGGCGCGTGCCCAGCTCCAGGACGGCGGGGTGCACGTAGGATTTTTTGCAGACGGCCGGCGTGTTACCCAGCTGCCGCGCTACCTTGGCCAGGATGGACTTGGCGCTGTATCGGGTGCTGACGGTTTCGGCATCGAATGCTGATGCGGGGCTGCACGCCAGGCGCGATGAGGGCATGGGCATTGCAATAGGTGCGGGCCGACAGTGGAATTTGGCGGGGCAGTGACGCTCCTGATTGCGATGGAACGCTCGTGCGAAGGGTGTAGGTGTGATCAGCCTAGGGTGGTGAGACGGCGGCACATTTCAGAATGCTCTGCCGTGCCACTCTGGGTCCACGCTTCCCAGTTCACAGCGCAGCGCTGTGAACGCCTGGATGAATGTTTGAAGTAAAAATAGGCTCCAGCGCTTATTGGATAAGCGCTAAATGCTATCAAAATAATAGTAATTGTGCATTGCTCTGGCCGACAAATTCCCCAACCGGGCGTTCACCAGTGCTATAGGGGACGTTGTCACGCACGCGGCGACAGCGCCCGTTGAACGCCCTGCGGAAGTCTTCCGCGCTGCTTTCAAAGCTTGACCCTCGATCGGCAGAGCGTCCTTCTGCGGCTTCACAAAGTCCAAGGTTTCGTCGGTGATGGCCTCAAACGCTTCCCTGCGGGGTGCTGCGGTGGCGGCATCAAACGTCTCTTCGCCCAGCACGTCTGCCGGTGGCTTGGCTTTCGCCACCATCGCCATCTGGTAGCAGGGCAGCTTGCGGCCTTCGGTCTTTTCGATGTGCGCGAGCTGGGCGCTGAGCAGGTTGTCGTTTGCCACATCCAGCGCTTTGGAGAAGACGGCGCTCACCTCTACAAAACTATCAAAACTTGCCGCGAGCGGGCCATGCAGGGCTTTGCCCGTGGCAAATTGGTCGTCCTTGTAGGGCGGTGAGTCGCGTTGCGGTGCACTGCGCGACGAGTGCTTTTAGGCTGTTTGGCGCTGTTTCTTGGCCCGGGCGCTGTTACAGCTAGAGATCAAATCGCGCTATGTTCGTGGAGAGGCGACGAACATGCTGTGTGTTGTCGCTTTGTCCGCGAAGCCCTTCGCAACATGGGCCGAGCGACGTGCCTTTTCAATCACCGCTGGCGAACGCTTGCCGGTATCGTGCAGGCGTCATTCCCACATGCCGGGCAAATTCGCGTGTGAAATGGGACTGGTCTGCAAATCCGCTGGCGAAGCCGATTTCGGCCAGGCTGTGCGGGCTTTCTAGCAGCCATCTCGCAGCAGCGCGCGTGCGTGCTTCGGTCACGATGCTGCGGCAGCTCAATCCATCAGCCGCCAGTGCGCGCTGAAGGCTGCGAGAGGGCTTGCCTGCATGCCGGGCAAGGTCGTCCACGGTATGGGCCGCAGCAGGGTCCTGCAGTACCTGGCCTGCCAGTTGGTGTGCCAGCGCGGACCAGGGCAGGGCGTCACACAAACCCCCGTCGACCGCCTGAACGGTGGGGGCGCGCTGGTGCCGGGCGGTGGGGGAAGCGTCTGGAGCGCTGTCCTCCCACTGCAGGGTCCAGTGGCCGACCGGGTTGGTCGAGGGCGCCGCAGGGTGGTCGCTGTCTGGCTCTGCCCGCAACGGCATCAGCACACGGTTCCAGTCGTCTGCGCAAGCCATGTGCTCGCCAGACGCTACGGCACCGTGTACTTGTAGTGCACCCGCCGAAGACAACACCTGCGCTTGCAGGCCCCGCACGCCCATTGCGTGGCTGGCGCCCAGAATGACGCCCAGCACTGCCACGCTTTCGGCGGGCAGTGGCTGCTCTGAAACGCCATCGCGCGCGTGGTGGCATATCTCCATCGCCTGCGGCGCTTGCGTGATCACGCTGATCTGATGCCGCGCATGCACATAGCGCTCCAGCCGCTGCCAGCGCGCAATCAGGTCAGGCAGGCTCGTGGCGCGCACCAATGCGATGTAGACCGGCTCGCCCGCGAGCAGGTCTACGCGTTGCGCCAGTTGCAGCAACGTGTCCAGGCCCCCATGCTGCAGCACCGTCTGCACCACGCTGCGCTTGTAGGTCAGCGGAACCTGGCTGCGCCCAAGGGGTTCCAGCGCTGGTTTGATGGACGGTAAATCGGGCGGCGCAGGGGGCTCCAGCCCGTGTGCGCGCATGGCACGCACCAGCAGGCGGACCATGGCGGCACTGGCAAAGTCTTGCATGGGCGGATTGTGCCGTCGTGGTGGGTGCAGCTATCCCCGCGCGCTCAGGGCGCGCAGCACATCCGCACTGCGCACTGGCAGGCGGGTAAAGCGCACGCCCGTGGCATCGCGCAGCGCGTTGGCGATGGCCCCAGCGCCTGCGACCATGGCGGTTTCGCCTGCGCCCGTGGGGGGCTGGGTGCTGTCGATCAAGTGCACGTGCAGCGGCGGTACTTCTCCCATGCGTGGCAGTGGGTAATCGGCAAACGTGGCGGCTGCCACGCCCGATCGGGCTACCGGCAATTGTTCGAACAGCACCATACCCAGGCACCAGACCAGGTTGCCTTCGGTCTGCGCCCGCACGCCATCGGGCTGCAGCACCAGGCCGCAGTCGTGCGCGCACCACAGGGCCACCACGTGCACCTGACCGGTGGCGCGCTCTACCTCCACTTCGGCCACTGCGGCGGCGTAGCTCACACCCTTGTAGATGCCGCCTGCAATGCCACGCCCGCGCAGGGTGGTGGCGTCACTGGAGGGCCGCTCGGCCAGCGGGCCTCGGCGGCGACGCGGTGCAGCACCTGGGCCAGGCGTGCATCGGTGGTGTGCAGTAGGCGCCAGGCCAGTGGGTCGACCCCGGCGCGCCGCGCGCATTCGTCCATGGCGCTTTCCACCACCAGAGTGTTGGGCCCGGCGCCCAGTCCGCGCCAGGGGCCGGTGTGCACGGGCAGGCGCTGGGCGGTGAACTCGATGCGCTGCTGGGGCACGTCGTATGGCATCTGCGCCCCGCGCGCCACGCCGCTGTCGCCCGCCAGGTCGGCCAGGGTCTGCATCCACACCGGCATGGCGGCGGGCGTGAACAGGATGTGGCTGCTGGCAAAGGCGTGCCACCAGTGCGTGATGCGCCCACCCTGCACGCGCGCCCGCACACGGTGGCTGGAGGGCGGGCGCTGGAAGCCCTGGGCAAATTCCTGGGCGCGGCTCCATTGCACCTTGACGGGCGCGCCCACCGCCTGCGCCAGCACGGCGGCTTCCAGCTCCACCGTGCACAGCGTGCGGCCACCAAAGCCGCCGCCAATGCGGCAGGCCTGCACCTCGATGCGCTCTGGGCCCAGTGCCAGGTGGCGCGCGAGCACATCGCGCACGTAGAACAGGTCTTGTGTGCCCGCCCAAACACGCAAGGCGGTGCCGTTGCGGGACGCCGGGAGCCACAAGGCCGTGGCGCTGCGGGGTTCGATGGGGGCGTGGGCGGCCAGGGGTACGTCCATGCGCAGATCCAGCGTCCAGGATGTGTCGGCGGGGAGATCGTCCTTGCGCAGGGTGTGTGGAAGGTGACCACGGCGCAGGTGGGTGTCGATGTCGATGCGCTCGTCAATGGCGCCTTGCTCGAACGCGCTGCCGTCTTCAACCAGCCACTGCACGGCCAGGGCAGCCTCGATGCGGTCGAGCGCCGAGGGGGTGCGGGCCACGATGCCCAGGCCCAGGCTGCCCATTTGCTGCAGGCGCGGGCTGTTCACCACCTGCACGCAGGCCGGGTCAGCGCGGGCGGCGGTTTCGTCCCAGGCCTGTGGGCGCGAGACCAGTTCGGCAGACACGGGCGCGCGCAGCACGCGGCCGTAGAGCAGGCCGGGCAGGCGCGTGTCGCCCGCAAACAGCGGTTGGCCAGTGACGATGGCGTGAATCTGACCAGGGCTGCAGGCGGCGTGGGCCGAGGCGTGCTCGGCGTCGGCTGCAGGCTGCGCAGCGCGCTGGCCGGGATGTCACGTGCGGTCAAGCGTGCCTGTGGTCTGGCCCTTGGCCAGGGCCTCGCGCAGCGTGGCGCAGGCGCGTGCCAGGGGCAGCGCAAAGTCCTGCACGCTGACGCTGCCCACCGTGGCACGCACGCGGGCAATGTCGCCCGTGCCGGGCAAGCGCAGCTGCACCTGCGCAGGGGGCACGCCCAGTTCGGCTGCGGCCAGGCCCTGCAGCGCGGCGCTGATCTGCTGGCCCATCTCTGCACTGGGCAGCCACAGGGTGTAGCGACCGCTTTGGCCTCCCTCATTGCGTATCCAGCCCAGGGCGTCATCTGCGGTGGAGGTGGGACGCTTGGGAATCACCGGCACCAGCGAGCAGCCCGTCAGCGTGGCCGACAGGGTGACCGTGAGCGCGCCCGCACCAGCGACGGCAAAAAACTGGCGGCGCTTCATGGCGTGGTGCCCCGGGCCGCCTGGTGGATGGCGGCGCGCACGCGGTGCTGGGTGCCGCAGCGGCACAGGTGGGCCGACATGGCGGTGTCGATCTGTGCATCGGTGGGGCGGGGTGTGGCGCGCAGCAGGGCCACTGCGCCCATGATCTGGCCGCTCTGGCAGTAGCCGCACTGGGGCACGCGCAGGTCCAGCCAGGCTTGCTGTACGGGGTGCAGCGTGCCTTCGGGCGCCGCCAAGCCTTCGATGGTGGTGATGGAGCGCTCCTGCAGCCCGCGAGCCGTGTTCAGGCAAGCCCGCTGCGCCACACCATCAATGAGTACGGTGCAGGCGCCGCACTGCCCGACGCCGCAGCCAAAGCGCGTGCCGACCAGGCCCAGCGGCTCTCGCAGCAGCCAGAGCAGGGGTTCGTCCTCCCAGCCGGGCGGTACAGGCTGGGGTTGTTGGTTCAGGGTGATGTGCATGTGGGCCTCCGGTGGTGTTACGGAGGCCAGTGTGCAAACACAGGGGGCGCAGGTCTTGAAGATCTGCGCCAATCGGATCATGGCCGCAGGGCTTACTGCGCAGGAATATTGGTGAAAATGGCCTCTAGCGCTTATCCATCAAGCGCTGATAGCTACTATTTTGGGAGCAAATAACTCCACTGGGGCATGGTCTGCGCCCACCACAGCCGCAAGCGCATGGCCCATTCCGGCGTGTAGCCCGAGGTGGCAAACCGCACCTGGCCCCGCGCGTCGATGACCACCAGCGCCGGTACGGATCGCACGCCCCAGCTGCGCGACAACGTGCCTTGTGGGTCTACCGCCGTGGGCCAGGCCATGCCGCGCTGGCGCTGCACCTGCGCTACCTTTTCTGCGCTGCCGGATTGCATGGCCACGCCCAGCAGGGGCCAGTCGGTTGAAAGGCTGGCGATGCTGGGTTCTTCCAGCTTGCAAATCGAACACCATTCGGCCCAGAAGTGGACGGCCACGGCCTGGCCGGGGTGCTGGGCGCGCCACTGGGCGAGGGTGGTGGACAGCGTTGCGCCGTTGTACCCGTTCGCGCTGGTTTGTGCGGCCGGTGCCATTACCAAGGGCACGTCGGGCGCGGGGCCTTGGGGCAGGTCGCGGGTGCGCCAGGTGTCCACTGCCACGATGGCGACCCAGGCGAGCGCGAGGGTGACCAGGTGCTGCTTCCAGCCCTTGCGCAGGGACTGCGCTGCGCGGGTGATGCGTGCTGTCAGCATGAATGGATGGCGGATGCGCCGAGGATCAACGCAACACTTCCAGCAACCGGTCCAGCCCGCCCTGGTTGATGGCCACATTGGCCTGCGCGCGCACAGCGGGCTTGGCGTGGTAGGCCACCGACAAGCCTGCTGCGCCCATCATGGGCAAGTCGTTGGCGCCGTCGCCGACGGCAATCGCCTGCTGGGGCGATATGCCCATGAGCGAGGTCACTTCGAGCAGGGTGCGGCGCTTTTCGGCGCCATCGCAGATGTCGCCCCAGGCCTGGTCCACCATGCGGCCGGTGAGTTGGCCGCCTTCCACCTCCAGCATGTTGGATCGTGCAAAGTCGATGCCGAGGCCTGCCTTCACGCGGTCGGCAAAAAAGGTGAAGCCGCCCGATACCAGCAACGTGGTCAGGCCTGCGGCCTTGGCGGCGGTGATCAGCTCTTTGGCGCCAGGGTTAAAGCGCAGGCGCTCGGAGAACACTTGCTCCATGTGCTGCACCGTCACGCCCTTGAGCAAGGCCACGCGCTGGCGCAGGCTCTCTTTGTAGTCCGTGATGACGCCCTGCATGGCCGCTTCGGTGATGGCGGCCACTTCGGCCTTGCGACCTGCAGCGTCGGCGATTTCGTCCACGCACTCGATGTTGATAAGGGTGGAGTCCATGTCAAAAGCGATGAGCTTGTAGCTCGACAGGGACAGGGGGGCTTCAATGCCCTGGATAACAAGGCCGGGCGCGAATTCGGTAGCGTGGGTCATGGCACAGAGGGGGCAGGTGGATGCGGTGATCAGAACCCGCAATGGTATCGCCCCTCCATCAGCGGGTCCCGCTAACGCCAATACCCGTGATCGCCCAGTTCAGCGCGAAGGCGGCAGACCTTTTCCGTCGCCCACGCGTCCCGCCGTGGCTGGGTTGGGCGTGGGCGGCTCGTTCATCTTGACCAGAAACATGCGCACAAAAAACGCGGCCATGCACAGCATGAACCCGATGCCAATGATGCTCATCAGGCCGTAGTCGGTAGAGAAAAGATCGCTCAGCAGCTTCATGGGGGCCGTCCTTGGTGGTGGTTTTCACCACTATGGAGCGACCACGCACTGGGCGGCTTGTTTTGGGTCAAACACCGCGGCGGCAACGCAGGGCTGCCGACTCAACGGTGTTCAGCTGATGGCCGGGTAGGTGCCCGTGCCATCGGGCCAGGGCGTCAGCACGTCAAAGCCGTCGGCAGTCACCGCCACCATGTGTTCAAACTGCGCCGACAGCGAATGGTCGCGTGTCACCACGGTCCAGCCGTCGGCCAGCTCCTTCACTTCGCGTTTGCCTGCGTTGATCATGGGCTCGATGGTGAAGACCATGCCTTCCTCCAGCCGCAGACCCTGTCCGCGCTGGCCGTAGTGCGGCACATGCGGTTCGTCGTGGTAGACCTGACCGATGCCGTGGCCGCCGTATTCGCGCACTACGCTGAACCGCTCGCGGTGCGCCACGGTCTGGATGGCGTTGCCCACATCCCCCAGTGTGGCGCCGGGCCGCACCTGCCGGATGCCTGCGCACAGCGCTTCGTATGTCGTGTCGACCAGGCGGCGGGCCAGTACGCTGGGCTCGCCTACAAAGAACATGCGGCTGGTGTCACCAAACCAGCCATCCTTGATGACGGCCACGTCGATGTTGACGATGTCGCCCGCTTTCAGCACCTTGTCGGCCGACGGGATGCCATGGCAGACCACATGGTTGACGGAGGTGAGCACTGTTTTGGGGTAGTCCATGTAGCCCACGTTGGCGGGGATGACCTTGAGCTCGTTGACGATGAAATCGTTGCAGCGCTGGTCGAGTTCCCCGGTAGTGACGCCGGGTTGCACATGCGGCGCGATCATGCGCAGCACCTCGGCCGCCAGGTGCCCGGCCGCGCGGGCCATGTCGATCTCTGCAGGAGATTTGAGGGTGATGCCGGACCTCATTGAACGCGCCTTCTGGCAGCGGCCGGTTGTTCGGCAAGCGATGCCGTCACGGTAGCCAGGTCAAACCCACCCGCCTGCTCGGCGCGGATCAGCAACTGGCAGATCTCGCGGTGGTCCAGGTGGGGATGCAGTTCGGTCAGCATGCCGATGCGCATCCAGTGTTCAGCCTGCGCGTTGATGGACCGAGACAGCGCGTTGCTGGCAACGCGCAGGTTCTCATGCATTTGGTCGGAGATTTTGACGATACCCATGGGGGCGAAGTATATGCGAAACGTATATGTTTCGTAGTCTTCTGGGTCTGGCGTGACCTCCGACCACTTCGGCCACCAGCCCGTCGCATGGTTCGGCCCGAGGCTTATTGCGGCACCAACCCTGCAGCCTTCACCAGCTCCGCGTGGATCTTGATCTCCTGCGTGATCGCGTCCTTGAGCTGCTGGCCAGTGCCTGGCGCCACTTCCATGCCGCTGGCGGCCAGCTTGGTCCGGGTGTCGGGGTCGGCCAGTGCGGCATGTGCAGCGCGCTGCAGCCGGTCGATGATGGGCTGCGGCGTCTTGGCGGGTGCCAGCAGGCCCACCCAGGCCGAGAGATTCATCTCGGGTGCGCCGGCTTCAGTCATCGTGGGGGTTTGGGGCAGGGTGCCAGTGCGCTGCGCAGCCATCAGCCCCAATGCATGTAGCTTGCCGGACTGGATGTGCGGCAGCGCTTCAGGCAGCACCGCAAACAGCATGTCCACCGTGCCCGCCAACGTGTCGTTGATGGCCGGTGCGCCGCCCTTGTAGGGCACGTGCAACAGGTCGGTATTGGTGCGGGTGGTGAACATCAGCCCTGCCAAATGCTGCGGGCTGCCGTCGCCCGATGAGGCATAGGTCAGCTTGCCTGGTGCGGCCTTTGCGGCGGCCAGCACAGCAGCCACGGTGGGGAACTTCTGTTTGTCCTTGACCACCAGCACCATCGGCTGGTTGACGAATTTGGTGATGGGCACAAAGTCGGCCTCGGGGTCGTAAGGCAGCGTTTTGAAGATGCTCTTGTTGGTGGTCAGAAACGAGGCGGGCGAGACCATCAGCGTATAGCCGTCAGGCGCAGCGCGCGAGACCAGCGGCGTGCCGATCTGGCCCGACGCACCGGCCTTGTTGTCCACCACAAAAGGTTGGCCCAGTTCGGCCGCCATCTTCTGTGTAACCACGCGCGCAATCATGTCGGCGCTACCGCCTGCGGGCAGGGCCACGATGACTTTGACCGGCCGGTCTGGGTAAGTCGCCTGGGCAAAGGCTGTGGTGTTCGCTGTAGCTCCCAGCGCGAGCACTGCGCAGGCCAAGGGGGAAAAGAGGCGCCAAGAATGCATGAAACAACTCCCAAGGGTGAAATGGGCAGGCTTTGCGGTGAGCACAACGCCTGCATGTGGGTGACCGCGTTTCACTTGGGCTAGCAATTCCCGCACCATCAGGGGGTGACGATGTTGCTGCTGACATACGAACACCACATTTTGCTATCTATTAAATAGCTATGAATCTTTATGCAATAAGCGAAGGGGCCTCATTTGAGCAGGTTTTTCGGTCGGGTTGCCAGCCGGGGCGACTTGACGGCTGTAGGTCTCACTGCAGGGTTTGAACCCATTTCAGGGATAGAGCCAACCAACAAACCAATCGTTGAGCGGACGAGGCACCCAGCCTGCGACAGACTCGGTGGCAAACCAGAACACCACCAGCCCCATCATCCCCACAGCCCAAAGGATGAGCCATCGCGTGATGCGGTGTGCAGGGTCTATTTGGTGGCGGGCCGTAACCAGAGCGATGAGTCCGACAAAGCAGCAGAAGGCCACCTGCCACGGGATGTGGATATAGATTTGCCAGTCCAGCCCTAGCACCGCGGCGGTGGTGCAAACCGTGCCCATCGTCCAGCATGCCCAAGGGCGCCAACCTTCCCAATCCGACAATGGGGCTGTGAGCCACAGCGCCACGCTCAGCGCGAGCGCGGGGGATCCCGGTTGGCCCGGCCAGATGTAGGGGTTGGGGATGTCATACCGGACGGAGTAGCCGATATCAACCATCGTGGCGGGTAGCCAAAACTGCCACCAGCATGTCAGCGCAACCACGGCCAAGGCAGCCGCCCACTGAAGACGGGCGCCCAACACGCGGGCGGCCCAGGGGGCGAACACACTGACCGGAACACTGAGAACCACCAGTAGGGAAGGGGCAAACTGCAGGTTCATGGGGCCGCTGGAGGAAAACCCGCTCTGCGCGTTCCAGGCCACGACGACCCACAACATAAGCAGCAACGCCCAGGCCGTGGTGAATGCTCTGCGCGAAGCGGCGCTCAGTGTGTCCGCAGGGTGTTGCTGGCTAAGCGGGGGTGGACAACTGGACAGCCCCAGCTGATGAGATGCAGGCGCTTTTTGTTTGCGACTCAGCCTCACACTGGTGCCACCACCGGCTGCCCCAGGCTGCGCAATATGTCCCGCACCATCTGCGCACGGTCTTTCGGGTCCTTTAGCTCGCGCTCGATGCGCAGCTTCTCGTTGCCCGCCAGCTTGATGTGCTTGTTCTTCTGGATCAGCTCGATGATGCGCATCGGGTCGATCGGCGGCTGGGGCTTGAAGGTGATGTTGATGACACCGGGCGCCGCGTCCACCTTCACCACGCCGTAGGGCTGGCTCAGCACGCGCAGGCGGTGCACGTCGATGAGCGTCTGCGCCTGCGGCGGCAGCTTGCCGAAGCGGTCTACGATCTCTTCCAGCAGGCCGTCGATCTGGTCGGGGTTCTTGGCGGTGGCCAGCTTCTTGTAGAACGAGAGGCGCAGGTGTACGTCGCCGCAATAGTCGTCGGGCAGCAGGGCAGGGGCGTGCAGGTTGATGTCGGTGGTGACCGACAGGGGCGACAGCAAATCCGGCTCCTTGCCGGCCTTGAGCGCCTTGACGGCTTCGTTGAGCATCTCGTTGTACAGCTGAAAGCCGATCTCCAGCATGTTGCCGCTCTGGTTCTCGCCCAGCACTTCGCCCGCGCCGCGAATTTCGAGGTCATGCATGGCCAGGTAGAAGCCGCTGCCCAGCTCTTCCATCTGCTGGATGGCATCCAGCCGCTGCTGCGCGTGTTTGGTCAGGCCTTCGATGTCCGGCACCATCAGGTACGCATACGCCTGGTGGTGGCTGCGGCCTACGCGGCCACGCAACTGGTGCAGCTGCGCCAGGCCGAACTTGTCGGCGCGGCTCATGATGATGGTGTTGGCCGTGGGCACGTCGATGCCGGTCTCGATGATGGTCGAGCACAGCAGGATGTTGTAGCGCTGGGCCACGAAGTCGCGCATCACGCGCTCCAGCTCGCGCTCGGGCATCTGGCCGTGGGCCACGGCGATCCGGGCCTCGGGCAATATTTCTTCGAGCTTCTGGCGCCGGTTCTCGATGGTCTCCACCTCGTTGTGCAGGAAGTAGATCTGCCCGCCGCGCTTCAACTCGCGCAGCACGGCTTCGCGGATGACGCCCGTGCCCTCATTGCGCACAAAGGTCTTGATCGCCAGGCGCCGCTGCGGCGCGGTGGCAATGACCGAGAGGTCGCGCAGGCCTTCGAGTGCCATGCCCAGCGTGCGCGGGATGGGCGTGGCCGTGAGGGTCAGCACGTCCACCTCGGCGCGCAGGGCCTTCATCTGCTCCTTGTGGCGCACGCCGAAGCGGTGTTCCTCGTCGATGATGAGCAGGCCCAGGTTGTGGAACTTGGTCGATTCGCTGAGCAGCTTGTGCGTGCCCACCACGATGTCCACCGTGCCGTCGCCAATGCCCTTGATGGCGGCGGTGATCTCCTTGCCGGAGCGAAAGCGCGACACCTCGGCCACCTTCACCGGCCACTTGCTGAAGCGGTCCACCAGCGTCTGGTAGTGCTGCTCCGCCAGCAGCGTGGTGGGCGCCAGGAAGGCCACCTGCTTGCCGCCCGTGACGGCCACGAAGGCTGCGCGCAGCGCCACCTCGGTCTTGCCGAAGCCCACGTCGCCGCAGACCAGGCGGTCCATGGGGCGGGGGCTGATCATGTCCTGGATCACCGCGTGGATGGCGGCGTTTTGATCGGCGGTTTCTTCAAAGCCGAAGTCGTTGGCAAAGGTCTCGTAGTCCTGCGGGCTGTAGCGGAAGGCATGGCCCTGGCGCAGCGCGCGGCGGGCGTAGATGTTGAGCAGCTCGGCCGCGCTGTCGCGCACCTGCTCGGCGGCCTTGCGCTTGGCCTTTTCCCACTGGCCGCTGCCCAGCTTGTGCAGCGGCGCTTCATCGGCGCTTACGCCGGTGTAGCGGCTGATCAGCTGCAGCTGGCTGACGGGCACGTAGAGCACGGCCTTGTCGGCGTATTCGAGGTGCAAGAACTCCTGCATGGCGGGCGTGCCGTCGGGGTTCTTGTTGCCCACGTCCATGTTGATCAGGCCGCGGTAGCGGCCGATGCCGTGCGCGCTGTGCACCACGGGGTCACCCACGTTCAGCTCGGCCAGATCCTTGATCAGCGCCTCGACGTCGCTGACCTGCTCCTGCTTCTTGCGCCGGCGCGTGGTGGGGCCAGCGGCAAACAGCTCGGTCTCGGTGACAAAGTCAATGCCGTCTTCGATCCAGCTGAAGCCCACGGTGAGGCCGGCTGTGGCAATGCCTACCTTCTCGGTCGCGTCGCCCTGGAACTCGGTCAGCGAATCGAAAGCGGGCGGGTTGACGCCACTGGCGCGCAGGAAGTCGAGCAGGCTTTCGCGCCGGCCATCGCTCTCGGCCAGCAGCAGCACGCGGTGCTGGGTGTTGCGGATGTGGGCATGCAAGCGGGCCAGCGGGTCTTCGGCACCGCGCACCACCGACAGGTCACCGAGCTTGTGAAAGCTTGGGTTGTCATCCACGTCCTGCACGCCGGGGCGCAACGACAACTGGGCGTGTTCCTTGGCACGCGTATAGAACTGGTCGGCCGATAGAAAAAGTGACTCGGGCGGCAGCGCAGGGCGTTCCGGGTCGCCTTGCACCAGGCGGAACCGGTCTTTGGTGTCCTGCCAGAAGCGCTGGAAGGCGGGTTCGAGGTCGCCATGCAGCACCACCGTGGCCTCACCGCCCAGGTAGTCGAACACGGTGGCCGTGTCGTCGAAGAACAGCGGCAGGTAGTACTCGATACCGGCGGTGGCCACGCCCGCGCCCATGTCTTTGTAGATGCGGCTTTTGGTCGGGTCGCCCTCCAGCATTTCGCGCCAGCGGCTGCGGAATTTGGCGCGCGCGTCGTCGTCCATGGGGAACTCGCGGCCGGGCAGCAGGCGCACTTCGGGCACGGGGTACAGGCTGCGCTGGCTGTCGGGGTCGAAGGTGCGGATGCTGTCGATCTCGTCGTCGAACAGGTCCACACGGAACGGCACCAGCGAGCCCATCGGAAACAGGTCGATCAGCCCGCCGCGCACCGCATATTCGCCAGGGCTCACCACCTGGGACACGTGGCTGTATCCGGCCAGCGTGAGCTGCGCCTTGAACTTGGCCTCGTCGAGCTTTTGCTTGACCTTGAAGTGGAAGGTGTAGCCCGCCAGGAACGAGGGCGGCGCCAGCCGGTACAGCGCCGTGGTGGCGGGCACCAGCACCACGTCGGCGCCGGTGTCCTTGTCCTTCTGGCTGATGCGCCACAGCGTGGCCAGGCGCTCACTGATCAGGTCCTGGTGCGGCGAGAAGGTGTCGTAGGGCAGCGTTTCCCAGTCCGGGAACAGTGCGCAGCGCAGCGTGGGCGCGAAGAAGGCCATTTCCTCAATGAGCCGCTGCGCATCGGTGGCGTCGGCCGTGACGATGGCGGTGGTGCGGCCCGCGGCCTTGTCGCGCTCGGCCAGGCGGGCCAGCAGCAGGGAATCGGCGCTGCCCACGGGGCGGGGCAGGGTGAAACGTTTTCCGGGGGAGAGTTTGGGCAGTTCCATGCGGACGGTGTCTATCGTCGGTGGGCCCGCCGCATCCCCAGGGGCGCGAAACGCGCACGGGCTGGATGGGGGGCAACGGGAGATTTTAGAATGAGCGACCCATGACTGCTCCGTTGCTGCAACCTCCGCTCGCCCCTTTGTCCGCCCACGGGCGATTTTGGGCACTGGTGCCCTGCGCCGGTATCGGTTCGCGAGCCATTGCTGCAGGTGCTACGGCTCACTCCGTCGCAGGGGGCAGCACCTCGTCCGTTGCAGCAGGTGGTGACTCCTCCAGTGTTTCGACGCTGGCCGCGTTTTCAGCTGCAGACGTGGCGCTTTCTGTGCCCCCTGGCCCGTTGCCCAAGCAGTACCACCTGGTGGCCGGTCATCCGATGGTGTTGCACACACTGGGCGCCTTTGCTGGAGTGGGACGCTTGCTGGGCACGCTGGTGGCGGTGGCGCCGGGCGATCATTTTCTGGAAGCTCACGCGCATGCGACTTTCTTTGTGGTCGAGTGCGGCGGTCCCACCCGTGCTGACACTGTGCTGGGGGGCCTCAAGGCACTGCTGGCGCGTGGGGCGCAGCCAGACGACTGGGTGCTGGTGCATGACGCCGCGCGGTGTCTCATCACTTCAGAGCAGATCGACACCCTCATCGACCAGTGCGCAGGCGACAGCGTGGGAGGCCTGCTGGCGCACAAGCTGGCCGACACGCTCAAGACCTCCATCGACGGTCCGGGCGGTGTTCGGGTGGCTTCTACGGTGGACCGCAGCAACAAGTGGTTGGCGCAGACACCCCAAATGTTCCGCATCGGCCCGTTGATGGATGCGATCGAGAAGGTGGGCTCCAACGTGACCGATGAGGCCAGCGCGATGGAAGCGATGGGCCTGCACCCCCGTCTGGTGCCGGGCGGGGCGCAGAATTTCAAGGTGACGTATCCCGATGACTTTGCGCTGGCGGCGGCTGTGCTGGCGCAGCGCGGCTACGGCACCACGCTGGCACGTTTTGGCGGCGAGCGGGGCCAGGTGATCGTGGCCCCAGGTAAAAAAAACCTGTTCTGAGCGGTGGCTCGGGCGGCTTGGTGCAATCGCACAGAGCACACCCCGGCCAGCGCCAACCACACACATCAAGACAAGGTCATGGCATGAATTTCAGGATCGGGGAAGGTTGGGACGTGCATGCGCTCGTGCCAGGTCGCAGATTGGTGATCGGGGGGGTGGACGTTCCCCACACGCTGGGGCTGCTGGGGCATTCGGATGCGGATGTGCTGCTGCACGCCATCACCGATGCGCTGCTGGGTGCGGCAGCGTTGGGCGATATCGGCACCCATTTTCCGGACACCGACGCCACCTTTCGCGGCGCGGATTCGGGTGTGCTGCTGGCCGAGGCGGTGCGCAGGGTGCGCGCTGCGGGCTATGAGATTGGCAACATTGACAGCACGGTGGTCGCGCAGGCGCCCCGTTTGGCGGCGCACATCCCCGCCATGCGCGCAGCGATTGCGCGCGCCGTGGGTGTGCAAGAGGGCCAGGTCAATGTGAAAGCCAAAACGGCAGAGCGCCTGGGTCCTGTCGGGCAGGGGCTGGCCATGGAGGCGCGGGCGGCCGCTCTGATCTATCTGAAGTAGCCCGGTTGGGCCGCACACACAGCGGCCCGCACAGGTGGCGTTACGCCATACGGTCTTCTGCCCGCCGACGCGGCAGCTGTCGCTTGATGGACGGACGTTGCAGGCGCTGTTTGGGGTCTGCACCGTCGGGAAGATCCGTGGCCCTTTGCAGTTGCAGGTGCGCCACCAAGCCGCCGGTGCTGGAGTTGGCCAATGCAAAAATGCCGCCCATGCGCTGCACGGTCTTGTCCACAATGGACAGCCCCAGGCCGGCCCCTGCGGCTGCCGTGCGTGCGGTGTCGCCCCGAAAGAAAGGCTTGGTCAGGTTGGACAACTGCTCGGGCGGTACTCCCGGGCCATGGTCGCGCAGCTTGACCAATACCCAGTTTTCGCGGCCTTTGGCCACGACATCGACATTGGTGATGCCGGTGTCGTCTGCCTTGCCATAGCGTCGCGCGTTTTCCAGCAGGTTGGAGATCACGCGCGCCAGCTCCACCTCATCGGCGAGCACGTTCAGGTCTTCCGGCACGGACATGGTGATCTGCAGCTCGCGGTGGTCTTGCACTGCATACACGCAGGACGACACCACGGCAAGCAGGTTGACCGGTGTCAGCGTGACATGGTCAGGCCGCGCGTAGTCCAGAAATTTGTCGATGGTGGCATCAAGCTGAACGATGTCGGCCACCATGTGTTCGCGCGCCACTTCATCGGTCACGCTCATTTCGGTCTCCAGCCGCAGCCGTGCCAAAGGCGTGCGCAGGTCGTGCGAAATACCCGCCAGCATCACCGCGCGATCTTGTTCCAGCTTGGCCAGTTTCTGGGCCATGCGGTTAAAGCCGATGTTCACCTCGCGGATTTCGCTGGTGACCACCTCTTCATCCAAGTGGCTGGCTGCAAAGTCACCGTCTTTTACGCGGTTGGCCGCGTACGACAATTGCTTGAGCGGCCGGTTGATCAGCCGCGCAATGGCCGCAGCGCCCGCCAGCGACAGTGCTGCCGCGGTGATCAGCCAGATCAGCCAGGTGCGCCCCCCGGCGGGGCTGAAGCGCGAGCGGTCCATCAACAGCCAGTTGGGGTCGCCATTGATGTTGAAGCCGACCCACAGGCCGTTTTCACCATTCACACTCTGCGCCACGATGGTGTCTGGCCCCAGGCGCTGCGTAAGCTCGTCGGTCAGGCGATTGCCCAGTGCGGTGTTGTCCAGCAGCGCAAACTTGTCCTTGGGCTCGCGCGGGAGGATGCGCACGCCCTCCTGGTCGGCCATGGTCTTGATGAGCGAGACGCGCGCAATGGCATCAGAGTGCACCAGCGCCGCACGGCTCAGGTTGACCAGCGAGGCGATTTGCTGCGCTGTGTGCAAGGTGCGCGGTTCAAATTCGAGGGCGCGAAGCGTTTGCAGCCACGCCAGAATGCTGCCAACTAGTAGTAGCGCCAACAGAAAAAAGGTGCGCCAGAAAAGATTCAGGCCCACGCGCGCGCGATGTTCCCTCGCTTTGCGAAGCGCTTCAAGCGGCGCGGGGCTGGTGGCGTCGGAGGGGGCGGTTACGGACTGCCGAAACGATGATCTCGGCTTGCCGTCGGTCTTGCGCATGAAGGTCTCAGCTCGTTCCGTCCGGAACAAATACATAGCCTACGCCCCACACCGTCTGGATGTAGCGCGGTGCGGCGGCGTCCACTTCGACCAGTTTGCGAAGGCGAGACACCTGCACGTCCAGGCTGCGGTCAAAAGGCTCGAACTCGCGACCTCGGGCCAGCAAGGCCAGTTTTTCACGCGACAGAGGCTGGCGCGGGTGGCGCACCAGGGCCTTGAGCATGGCGAACTCGCCCGTGGTCAAGGGCAGTTCTTCGCCATTGCGCTGCAGGGCACGGGTGCCCAGGTCAAAGGTAAAGGGGCCAAAAGTGACAACCTCGTTGTCGCCAGATGGGGCACCCGGCGCCTCTTGGGCGGGGCGGCGGCGCAAAACGGCATGGATGCGCGCCAGCAGCTCGCGGGGGTTGAAGGGCTTGCCCAGGTAATCGTCGGCACCCACTTCCAGGCCCACGATGCGGTCCACGTCTTCGCCTTTGGCGGTGAGCATGATGATGGGGGTTCGGTCATTGGCGGCGCGCAGGCGGCGGCAGATCGAGAGGCCATCCTCACCGGGCATCATCAGGTCCAGCACGATGATGTCCACCGTCTCACGCAGCAGCAGGCGGTTGAGCGCCTTACCGTCTTCCGCGACCATGACTTCAAAGCCTTCCTGGGTGAGGTAGCGGCGGAGCAGATCGCGAATTCGCGCATCGTCGTCCACCACCAGAACTTTGTCGGTGCGATTGGTTGTTGTGGCCATATTGATCTCAAGTCCAATTTGTAACAGAGCCGATTCTGACCAGTTGAAACGCCGAAGTTCGGCTTTTGAGCCCTGGTTTGACCAACTGTTACAAGTTTTGCGCAGCTTCGCGCTGCGTGTAACGCGGCTTTATCGCCGGGGTCACGTGATGCCGTTAAGGTGGTGCCCCGCGCCGCCCTGACCCGGATGGTGCATCGATGCAAAGGACTGATCTCATATGAAAATTACTCCAAAATTAATAGCTGCTAGCGCTTTACTGGTGTGCGCTGGAGCCGCTTTTTCTCAAAATTCCGCTGTGACCGAGCCACGGAATGTGGTGCAGCTGTCGGCCACCGGCACGGTGGAAGTACAGCAAGACTTGCTGGTGCTGAACCTGTCTACCAACAAAGAAGCCGCCGACGCCGCCACCGTTCAGACCCAGCTCAAGCAAGCGCTGGATGCAGCCTTGACCGAAGCCAAGCGCAACGCGCTGCCCGGGCAACTCGACGTGCGTACCGGCCCGTTTGGCCTGTACCCGCGCTATGGCAAGGACGGCAAGATCAACGGCTGGCAAGGCCGTGCGGAGCTGGTATTGGAGGGGCGCGACTTTGCGCGCATCACCGCCACCGCCGGCAAGATCCAGACCCTGGCGATCAGCAACGTGGCGTTTGGCCTGTCGCGCGAAGCGCGTGCCAAGGTCGAGACCGAGGCGCAGACCGAAGCCATTGAACAATTCAAGTCCCGCGCTGCTGAACTGGCCAAGGGTTTTGGCTTTAGCAACTACAGCCTGCGTGAAGTGGCCGTGAACAGCAATGAAATGGTGCCCGGGCCGCGCCCGCGCATGATGGCGGCTGAAGCCAAGATGGGCTCGTTCTCTGATTCGGCCGTGCCGGTGGAAGCAGGCAAGGCCCAGGTCATTGTGAACGTTTCGGGATCGGTGCAAATGCGCTGAGGTATCGATGAAATTGGCACCTAGCGCTTACTGGGTAAGCGCTAGGTGCTATTGTTTTTTTATCTGCGGAGCTTGACGCTGGCGCGGCCTTGGCCAGTAGATCTCGCGCCCAGGCCACCCCACCGCGTTGGCGTCGTCCCCTTCCCGGCGAAACCGAGAGACGAGGAAGGCGGCGCGTAGCCGCACAGAGGGTTTTCTTACTGGGCCGCCCAGCCGCCGTCCATGTTCCAAGCCACGCCGCGCACATTGTTGGCGGCAGGCGAGCAGAAGAACACGGCCAGCTCACCCAGTTCTTCAGGCGTCGTGAACTGCATGGAAGGTTCTTTTTCGCCCAGCAGCAGCTTTTTGGCATCTTCGTTGGACAGGCCGTGCTCTGCTGCTTTGGCGTCCACCTGTTTTTGCACCAGCGGCGTCAGCACCCAGCCTGGGCAGATCGCATTGCAAGTGACGCCCGTGGTGGCGTTCTCTAGGGCAGTGACCTTGGTCAACCCGACGATGCCGTGCTTGGCGGCGACATAGGCCGACTTTTGCGCCGAGCCCACGAGGCCATGTACCGACGCCACGTTGATGATGCGGCCCCAGTTGGCGTTCTTCATCGCGGGCAATGCCAGACGGGACGTGTGGAACGCGCTGGTGAGGTTGATGGCGATTACCGAGTCCCAGCGCTCCACCGGGAAATCTTCGACATTGGCCACGTGCTGGATGCCGGCGTTGTTGACCAGAATGTCGACGCGGCCAAATTGGCTGGCGCTGTACTTCATCATGTCTTCAATGTCCGCCACACGGCTCATGTCAGCGCCGTGGTAAGCCACTTGGGCGCCCGCAGATTCACCAGCCGCCAGCACTTCGGCACGGGGGCTGTCCACGTCGCCAAAGCCGTTGAGCACGATGTTGACGCCTTGGCGGGCCAGGGCCTTGGCGATGCCAAGACCAATACCACTGGTGGAGCCGGTGACGAGGGCAGTTTTGCCTTTCAGCATGAGAGTCTCTCCGAATGAATTACGATGCAGCGCAAGGAAAAGTCGGCACGCAGGCGTTGTCATGCGGGCCGACTTTCACAAGCATTATCAAGCGCCGCTCCAGGATTTCGCACCCATGAATGAACCTACGCTGAACTACGTACTGTGTCCTGGTTCCGCGGCTCCGTCATCGCCTGCCGGTGATGCCCCGGCCTCAACTTCACAGCACCGCATGGCGTACTGGGAATGGAATGCCACCGGAAACCCGGTGCATCCGCACGTTGTGATCTGCGTCCATGGCCTGTCGCGCCAGGGGCGCGATTTCGACACTCTGGCACGTGGATTGAGCCAGCATGCGCGTGTCGTGTGCCCTGATGTGGTCGGGCGTGGTCAAAGCGACTGGTTGGCAGATCCCATGGGTTATCAGATTCCTCAATACGCGGCCGACATGCTGGCGTTGTTGGCGCAATTGCACCAGCAAGGCCCCATCACCACTCTGGATTGGGTGGGCACCAGCATGGGCGGGTTGATTGGCATGGGCGTCACGGGGCAACCCGGGCTGCCTTTGCCCGTGCCGGTGCGTCGCCTGGTGCTCAATGACGTGGGGCCGGTGATTCAGTGGCTGGCGCTGCAGCGCATCGGCCAATACCTGGGGCAGCTCGCGCGTTTTGAATCGGTGCAGCAGGCGGCTGACGCCATGTGGGCTATCTCCATGAGCTTCGGGCCACACACGCCAGCGCAGTGGCTGGAGTTGTCGCAGGCCATGGTGCGACCGCTGCCCGAAAAGGATGGGGGCGGCATGACCTTGCACTACGACCCGGCCATTGCCGTGCCATTCAAGGCCATGACACAAGAGTCTGCGGCAGCCGGGGAAGCGGCTCTGTGGCAACTTTACGACCATATCACCGCACAAACGCTGTTGCTGCGAGGGGCGCAGTCAGACCTGCTGTCGCCGGAGACTGCAAAGGCCATGGCGCAGCGCGGGCCCCGCGCGCAGGTGGTCGAATTTGAAGGAGTGGGGCACGCGCCCACGCTGGTGGCGGCCGATCAGGTCGCTGCCGTGACGGACTTTTTGCTGGCCGGGGAAGGTGGTGCGGCCGGATGAAGACGAACCCCGCCGCGCAGGCTTCCTTCACCCCCCAGTCCGACGCTCTTCCGCAGCTCATTGCCGCCACGGCGCACACGTTGCCAGAGCAGGTGAACGCTTTGGCGCGGGCTCGCGCTTTTGCCGAGCCTTTGATGGCCGGCGAAACGCTGACCTCCGGCGAAAACACGCTGGCCCATGCGGATGCCGTGGCCGCCATTCTGAAAAGTATCGGGGGCTCCGAGGCCATGCAGGCTGCCAGCTACCTGGTGCACGCTTGCATTCACCTCAACAAACCCGAGGACGTGATTGCCAAGGCCTTTGGTGCCAATTTTGCGGCGCTGGCGGTGGAGACCACCAAGCTCATGCGCGTGCAGGAGCAGGCCCGCGCCGCCGAGCATCTGGACGACCCGGTCATGCAGACCGAAAACGTCCGCAAGATGCTGCTGGCCTTCTCGCGCGACTTGCGGGTCGTGATGCTGCGGCTTGCATCGCGCCTGCAGACACTGCGTTTTCATGCGGCCACCAAGCGTCCCGTGCCGCCCAGTCTGGCGCGTGAATCGCTGCAGGTTTTTGCGCCGCTCGCCAACCGGCTGGGCATCTGGCAGGTGAAGTGGGAGCTGGAGGACCTGTCCTTCCGCTTCCTGGAGCCCGACACCTACAAAGACGTGGCCCGCCTGCTCGATGAAAAGCGTGGCGAGCGCGAGATGTATATGGAGCAACTGCGCGGCCGTCTGGAGTCTGACCTGCGTGCGCGCAGCATCAGCGCCAGCGTGCAAGGGCGGCCCAAGCACATCTACAGCATTGTCAAGAAGATGCGCGGCAAGTCGCTCAACTTCGACCAGGTGTTCGACATCCGCGCGCTGCGCGTGGTGGTGCCTTCGGTGAAGGACTGTTATGCCGCCCTGAGTTGGGTGCACGAGCAGTTCAAGCCCATCGTTGAAGAGTTTGACGACTACATCGCCAAACCCAAGCCCAACGGCTACCAATCACTGCACACCATCGTGCGGGACGACCACGGCAAGCCCATCGAGATTCAGATTCGCACGCAGGCTATGCACGAACATGCCGAGCATGGCGTGGCGGCGCACTGGGCCTACAAGGAGGCGGGTGCCAAGGGCTATGCGGGCGTGTCCGCGACCGGCGAATACGACGCCAAGATTGCCGTGCTGCGCCAACTGCTGGCGTGGGAGCGCGACCTGGTGGGCTCGGTGCCCAATCGGGGCCTTTTCGAAGACCGTATTTACGTGCTCACGCCCGATGCTGCTGTGGTGGAGTTGCCCCAAGGGGCTACTCCCGTGGATTTTGCGTATGCGGTGCACACAAGCCTGGGCCACCGTTGCCGGGGCGCCAAGGTGGACGGCGCCATGGTCACGCTCAACACGCAATTGCAAAACGGGCAGACGGTGGAGATATCCACCGTCAAGGAGGGGCGCCCGTCACGCGACTGGCTCAATGCGGATCTGGGCTATCTCACCAGCAACCGCGCCAAGGCCAAGGTGCGCGCCTGGTTCAATGCCCAAGCCACGCACGAGACGGTTGGACGTGGTCGCGAAGCGGTAGAAAAGCTGCTCCAGCGCGAAGGCAAGACGGCCATCAAACTGGACGACTTGGCGGTGCAACTGGGCTTCAAATCGGCCGATGCGCTGTTCGAAGTGGTGGGCAAGGACGAGTTCTCGCTGCGCAACATCGAAACCGTGCTGCGCCCGCCCGAGCCGGTCATGCAGCCCGACGATTTTCTGCTGCTTAAGAAAACACGTACGAACACGTCCGCTCCCAAGGGCGGTGTGCTGGTGGTGGGCATTGACTCGCTCATGACGCAGTTGGCCAAGTGTTGCAAACCCGCGCCTCCGGACGAAATTCGGGGGTTTGTCACGCGTGGCAAAGGCGTGAGCGTGCACCGGGCCGACTGCAGCAACTTCCGCGAGATGGCCGCGCGCAGCATTGAGCGCGTTATAGATGTGGAGTGGGGTACCCCCAAATCCCCCGTGACGGCTGCCGTATACCCCGTGGATGTGGCAGTAGAAGCCGCCGACCGCCAGGGGCTGCTGCGCGATATTTCCGAAGTTTTTGCGCGCGAGAAAACCAATGTGATTGGCGTCCAGACCCAGTCGGTCAAAGGTACCGCGTGGATGACGTTTACGGTGGAGGTGTCCGATTCAGGCCGCCTGAACAAGGTGTTGTCTATCGTAGCCGGGGTATCAGGAGTGCGTTCGGCGCGCCGCCGTTAGATGGCGATGCGCCGTGCAGCGCACTTTGTTGTGTGCTTTGCCAATGGGCTGGTTTTTTATGGCTATAATCGTGGTCTTGATAACGACAGGCGCGTAGCTCAGCTGGTTAGAGCACCACCTTGACATGGTGGGGGTCGTTGGTTCGAGTCCAATCGCGCCTACCAAACATCGCAAGCCAAACCAGGGCTTGCAAACAAAACAGCCCGCTTATTCAGCGGGCTGTTTTGTTTCTGAATCGTTGTTGGTGTTTGCCTATCGCAATCATTGACTACCGATGTTGCGCCGAAGCTGAGATCGGTCCTGTGCACTTTCTGGCTGAGACGTGTTTTGGACTTTGTCCGACAAAGATGGACGTAGCGGGTGGATAACCTCGTGGCTCCATTTAGCAAGGGCGACCCATCATGAACACATCGCACAACGCCTCTGACGCACCCTATGGGTTTGCAGACGCTGACCCAGAGTTCGGAGCGTATGACATTCGAATCTTCTGGCTGGCAGCGCTGGCGGCGGTGGTCGCCGTGCTGGCAGTGGCTTATTTCAAAATGGGTTACTGACCTCGATCTTCCCCTTTCCCTTTCGACAGGAAGCTCTGAGGTTCTTGTCTGGGACGCGACCTACAGCTTGTAGCGCTGCTCCAGCCTCGCTTGAATGGGTCTCACGGCAGCTCAAGGGATCAAAAGTGAGGTGGCGGGTCTTGCACCGGTGGTACTCCAGGTTGGGCTGGTGGATCGACCTTGGGGGGCTCGGGAACCCAGGTGGGTGGAGTTTCCACGGGAGGGAATGGTGGCACCGGGGAGGGGGAGGGGGCTGGCAGCATGGTCGGTTCCTTTCGGTTGAATCAGTCGGTACAGGCTTCACCTTACCCACCAGTCCGGTTGCGTTGTGCCAGTCAACTTCCCGAGTTCCTGTCGATTTTTGAGTGGTCAAAGCCACACAGGCCTTAGCAGTAAATCGCTCGTCTCATGGCATGTTTATGGCGCGAGTTGAGTTCAGGTTGGGTGCAGCTGTCTTGAGGTCATCCGGGGCAGCAGGCATCCGAACCTGCGGCAAGCAGTCGGGGTATTCACGCTGGATGAACGTGACGAGTGCCTCGCGCACACGGCAACGCAGGTCAAAAGCGAGGCCCGATGAACGTGCTGACACCAGTACGCGGATCTGGATCGTGCGCTCGGTCACATCGGTCAGTTGCAGCACGCTGACACGCTTGTCCCACTCTGGTGCGGTCTCCAGAATGCGCTGAAGTTCTGCGCGCAAAGGGTCCAGCGGCAGGCGGTAGTCAGCAAACAAAAACACGGTGCCCAGTATTTCCGAGCTGGTGCGTGTCCAGTTCTGAAAGGGGTTTTCGATGAACCACTGCAGGGGAATGATGAGACGCCGCTCGTCCCAGATGCGCAGTACCACGTAGGTGCTGGTGATCTCTTCCACGCGGCCCCACTCGCCTTCGATGATGAGCACATCGTCCATGCGAATCGGCTGGGCGAGAGCGATCTGCAGCCCTGCGATGATGTTGCTGAACACCGGGCGTGCGGCGATACCCGCCACGATGCCGACCACCCCAGCTGATGCAAGCAGACTGGCACCCACTTGGCGCGCGCCCGGAAAGGTCATGAGCATGAGCGCCAACCCTGCCATCACCACGCCCGTCATGGCGGTGCGCGACAACACCCGCGCTTGCGTGGCGATGCGTCGGGCGGTCAGGTTGTCTTCCACATCTGCGGGGTGTTGGGCAATGATGCCGTTGGCGAGTCCTCCAATGGCCGCAATCAGCAACCAACAGACCCCGGCAATGATGGCCAGTCCGTTGATATGACGGATGCCACCGATGTAGCGCAGGTTGTCGCCAGCGGCTTGCCACACCAATTGCAAGGCAATCAGCGGCAGCAAAACCCGCATGACGGGAATGCAAGCCAATACGACGGTGTGTACCACTGGAAGCGGTGCCGTAGCCCGGCGCAGCACGATGGCGATGATGCGGTGAGCGATGGCTGCCAGGGTAACGGCGAACACCGCGGCTATAGCAGTCGCAAGACCAGGGGAGAGTTCAATACCTTCGAGCATGGGCGCAGATCAGGTGGGCAAACGGAGACTATCGCACCGGCTTGTGAAGGTGTCTGTCGGACGGTGTCCCGCACGGTTTTGGCGGGGACTCGGGCAGACGCGGAGTGCTGATGGCGGCTGTCGGTGGCTTGGGCTCTTGGTGTCGCACCCGCGACAGCGCGCGCGCATGCTTCATCAGGGTATTCCTTTGCTGGTGCGTGGGCGCCCGTTCCCTAGAATGTGCTGCACTGCAATACATGGGTGTCTAACCCGAGGAGTTCGTCGTGTCCGAACAGAAAAGTACCGCTCCCAAGTCGGTGCAACGCGTCATCAAGAAATACCCCAACCGCCGTCTGTACGACACAGACACCTCCACCTACATCACGCTGGCCGAGGTGCGCCAGCTCGTCATGGCCAACCAGCAAGTGGTGGTGCGTGACGCCAAAACCGGAGAAGACCTGACGCGCAGCATTTTGCTGCAGATCATTCTGGAAGAAGAGGCCGGGGGCGCCCCCATGTTCACCGAGGCCGTGCTGGCCAACATCATTCGTTTCTATGGCCATGCCATGCAGGGCTTCATGGGCGCTTACCTGGAAAAGAACGTGCAGGCTTTCACCGATGTGCAAGCCAAGCTGGCCGAGCAATCACAAAGCGTGACGCCCGAAATGTGGGCCCAGTTCATGAACCTGCAATCGCCCATGCTCAAGGGCATGATGGGCAATTACGTGGAGCAATCCCAGTCCATGCTGACCCAGATGCAAGAGCAGATGCAAAAGCAGACTGAGCAGATGCTGGGGGCCTTTGGAATCAAGCGGTAGCCCCCTGAGCCGCTTCGCGGCTTCTCCCAGGGGGACGCCGCCAGCGCGGCGGGGCGGCCCTTGCGCGACGGCCGCTGGCCTAGGATCGCGCCAGTTTCATAGGTCGCGGCGAGTCGCAAGCATTGCAGGCAATTGCCCGTCCCACCGGTCTGACGCCGGAACTGGGACAATACGTGGATATGAGCGAAGCACTGTCCCCCACGAAAACACCCAAAGTCGGATTTGTCAGCCTGGGCTGCCCCAAGGCACTGACCGATTCCGAGTTGATCCTTACGCAACTGAGCGCTGAGGGTTACGAAACCTCCAAGACCTTCCAGGGCGCGGACCTGGTCATTGTCAACACCTGCGGCTTCATTGACGATGCCGTCAAGGAAAGCCTGGACACCATAGGCGAGGCGCTGGCCGAGAACGGCAAGGTGATCGTCACCGGCTGCCTGGGCGCCCGCACGGGCGACGATGGCGGCAACATGGTGCGCCAGATGCACCCCAGCGTGCTGGCCGTGACTGGCCCGCATGCCACGCAAGAGGTGATGGACGCCGTCCACCTCAATTTGCCCAAGCCACACGATCCTTTTATCGACCTCGTGCCCGGCAGTTTCGGTATTGCGGGCATCAAGCTCACGCCCAAGCATTACGCGTACCTGAAGATCAGCGAAGGCTGCAACCACCGCTGCACCTTTTGCATCATCCCCTCGATGCGCGGCGACCTGGTGTCGCGCCCCATCGGCGACGTGCTGAGCGAGGCCAAGGCCTTGTTCGCTGGCGGCGTCAAAGAACTGCTGGTCATCAGCCAGGACACGTCTGCTTATGGCGTGGACGTGAAATACCGCACCGGCTTTTGGGACGGCAAACCCGTCAAGACCCGCATGCTGGAGCTGGTGCAGACCCTGGGCGAAATCGCGGAACCCTATGGCGCCTGGGTGCGCTTGCACTATGTGTACCCGTACCCCAGCGTGGACGAGGTGATCCCGCTCATGGCCACCGGCCGTGTGCTGCCGTACCTCGACGTGCCCTTCCAGCACAGCCACCCAGATGTCCTGAAGCGCATGAAGCGCCCCGCCAGTGGCGAGCGCAACCTGGAGCGCATCCAGCGCTGGCGCGAAGCTTGCCCCGAGATCGTGATCCGGAGCACCTTCATTGCCGGTTTCCCCGGCGAGACGGAAGAAGAGTTTTCGCACTTGCTCGACTTTGTGCGCGAGGCGCAGATCGACCGCGCAGGTTGTTTTGCCTACAGCGATGTGAGTGGTGCTGCTGCCAACGAGCTGCCCGGCATGCTGCCTATGGAAGTGCGCGAAGAGCGCCGTGCCCGCTTCATGGCCGTGGCCGAAGAGGTGTCGATCGCCAAGCTGCAGCGCCGGGTCGGCGCCACCATGCAGGTGCTGGTCGACTCGGCCCCCGGCCTGGGCCGCAAGGGTGGCGTGGGCCGTACCTATGCCGATGCGCCTGAAATCGACGGCACCGTGCAGTTGCTGCCGCCCGAGAAAATCAGCAAGACCATGAAGGTGGGCGAATTCACCAAGGCGCGCATTGTGGGCGTGCGAGGGCACGATCTGGTGGCGCAGCCCATTTGAGGATCGCAAAAATATGAGCAGCTAGCGCTTGAATCCATTGGGTTTCATGGTGATTTGATATTGAAACCTATGTTCTTCAAGCGCTGCTAGCTCCTATATCGATAGCTGTCACCGCTGCGCCGCAAGGCGGTTCCCCTCCGACTTCGTATATGCTTTTGGCGGCGTACCCCATCCGGGCGACACATACGAGGAATACATCATGGGTCTCATCCAGGCGGCTGTTGGTTCGATTGGCGGAATGCTTGCCGATCAGTGGAAAGATTTCTACACCGTGCCCGAGGGCCTGCCTGCGACAGCGGCGCTCTTTGCCGCGGTACCGCGTGGCACAAACGCCGGGCGGGGTTCAAACACCAAAGGGTCTTCGAACATCATCACCAATGGCTCCAAGATCGTCGTGCCCGAGGGCTACGGTCTGCTGCTGTTCCAAGATGGCGCCATCACCGGCTTTGCCGCAGAGCCCGGGGGCTACGAGTGGAACTCTAACGATCTGCAGTCAAAGTCGATCTTCACCGGCGGCGGTTTTGTCGAATCGATGGTCAAGCAGAGCTGGGAGCGCTTCAAGTTTGGCGGCCAGCCCGGCTCGCAGCAGTCCGCGTTCTTCGTTTCGCTCAAGGAACTGCCCGACAACCGTTTCGGCACGCAGTCTGATATTTACTGGGATGACCGCTATCTCAATGCCCAGGTCGGCGCCATCACGCGCGGCAGCTACACGCTGAAAATTGTCGACCCGATCCTCTTCGTCAAGAGCTTTGTGCCGGCCAAGTACCTGCAAGCGGGCCAGGTGTTTGATTTCACCGATCTCGACAATGCAGCGGCCAGCCAGCTTTTCAACGAGGTCGTGGGTTCGCTGGCACCCGCGTTCAGCCTGTACACCAATGACCCCGAAAAGGGCAACCGCATCACCAAGATCCAGCAGGACTCGGTCGGGTTTGCCAAGAGCCTGTCCGACGCGGTGGAGAGCGCCTACCAGTGGAAATCCGATCGCGGCCTGGCCATCGTCAAGACGGCCATCATCTCGATCGAATACGACGCCCAGACCAAGGAACTGCTCAAGACCGTGCAGCGCGCGGATGCGCTGCTGGGGGCACGCGGTAATTCCAACCTGCAAGCCTCGGTCGCAGCGGGCATGCAGTCTGCGGGCGAAAACGGTGGCGCCAACGGCATCTTTGGTATGGGCATGGCAGCGGGCGTGGCAGGCATCAGCGGGCTGCAGCAGCCGGTGGCGCCGGCGGTGCCTGCCGCTGCACCAGCAGCAGCAGCGCCAGCCGATGACCCCATCGCCCGGCTCACCAAAGCCAAGCAGATGCTGGATGCGGGCCTGATCACACAGGCCGATTACGACGCGGTAAAAGCCAAGGCGCTGGGCCTGTAGGTTCACATGACCCAGCCCACGCCTGTGATGCCCACGGGGCCGGGGTCGCCGCAGGATGTGCCGCCTGCGCCGGGGGAGTTTCCGGTAGACCCTGCGACGTTGCCTGCGTCGATTCGTGATGAACTGCAGGCCCCTGACCCGACCGCTATCGACACCTCGGCCACCGAATTGCGCGACGGTATCAACCGCTGTCCAAAATGCGGCTCCACCGAGGTCCGGCATCGCGCGGGCTCCGACAAGCTCATCTGCCTGTTCTGCCGCCATGAGTGGGTGGGCGCGCGGGTTGAGGAGGAGTTCGGTCTCGGCGAGGGCATTGACGATCTGCGTGGAACCGTCATCGCCTCCGGGGCGAAGAATATCCAGGCCGATGTTTCCAGCCTGCGCACGTTCAAGTGCGGCGGCTGCGGTGCAGAAGTGGTGGTGAACACCGAAAACGCGATGACGGCCCGCTGCCATTGGTGTCGCCACGTGCTGGGCGTCAATGAGCAGATCGACAATGGCGCGGTGCCCGATGCGGTGCTGCCCTTTCACATCAAGAAGGATGACGCGGTGGCGCGCATCCGCCAGTTTGTGGGCAAGCGCCAGATGTTTGCGCTCAAGGCCTTCAAGGAGCAGTTCTCGCCTGAAAACGTGCTGGGCGTGTACCTGCCCTACATGGTGGTGGACGCCAAAGCCAGCGCTCAGGTCGCCGGGTTGGGCGAAGTGGAAACGCGCCGCTACACGCGTGGCGAGGGCAAGGACCAGAAGACCTATTACGACGCCGATGTGTACCAGCTGCAGCGGCATGTCGACTTCACGGTGGACGACCTGACGATGGAGTCGAGCGCCCGGCGTGGCAACCTGGACACCCAGTCCAACACCAACAACATCATCAACACCATCCTGCCCTTTGACACCAAAAACGCGGTGAAGTGGAACGCCTCGTACTTGGCCGGCTACACCTCGGAGAAGCGCGACCGCGATGTCGAGCACTTGAACCCGCAGCTCGAAGACCAGTTGCTCTCGATTGCGCGCGCGCAGGTGCAGTCGTCGGTGCGCCAGTACGGCCGTGGTGTGCGCTGGGAGCAAGAGCGCATCGATGTGCACGGCACACGTTGGGTGGCGATGTACCTGCCGGTGTGGCTGTATTCGTACCAGGAGCCGGGCAGCGGCCGTGACGGCATGCTGCACTACATCGCAGTGAACGGCCGCACCGGCGAGACCATGGGCAGCGTGCCGGTGCAGCAGTGGAAGCTGATCACCGCCGCGCTCACCGTGGGAACGTTTGTCGAGGGCGTAGCGCTCTGGTTTGTGGGGAGATGACGATGGACAGTGACGGCATTCTTTTTCTCCTCGCCCTCGGCCCAGCCAGTGCTGCAGGGCTGTACTGGATGTTGTACCGCTACTACCGCAACACCGACAAATCGCACAGTTTTGAGCGCGAGACCGAGATCAAGGCGCAACCTGTCACTGGCGCTGACCAGGACATGAAGGTGAATGAAATCCACGGCACGCAAGAGACGCAGATTCGCGGCAACAACGTGGGCGATTACCGCAGGCGCGTGCAGCGCACCTAGTCCACAAACAGCCGGGGCTCAGCCGGAGAACAGTTCGTGCATAGCCCAGCGCCAACAAAAAAGGCTTCCATCAGGAAGCCTTTTTGCTGTGCGAACACGATTAAACGCGCTTGCGGTATTCGCCGGTGCGGGTGTCGATTTCGATCTTGTCGCCTTGGCTGACGAACAATGGCACAGGCACTTCAAAGCCGGTGGCGATCTTGGCAGGCTTGAGCACCTTGCCGGACGTGTCGCCCTTGACGGCTGGCTCAGTCCAGGTGATTTCGCGGTCCACGCTGGTGGGCAGTTCGACGGAGATGGCCTTGCCGTCATAGAACACCACTTCGAGTGTCATGCCGTCTTCCAGGTAGTTCAGCGCGTCGCCCATGTTTTCGGCTTCGACTTCGTACTGGTTGTATTCCGTGTCCATGCAGACATACATGGGGTCGGCGAAGTAGGAGTAGGTGCACTCCTTCTTGTCCAGGATCACGTTGTCGATCTTGTCGTCGGCCTTGAACACGTTTTCGGTGCCGAAGTTGCCGATCAGGCTTTTCAGCTTCATGCGCACGGTGGCTGCACCGCGGCCGCCGCGGGCGTATTCGGTCTTGAGGACAACCATGGGGTCCTTGCCGTGCATGATGACGTTGCCGGCGCGGATTTCTTGAGCGATTTTCATAGCATGTTGCTTGGGTTGGGGCCGCTCAACGCGTGGGCTCGTGGTCTTCTGAGGGCAGAAGGCTCGCCTTGCCTGTGCATGTTCCGCGGCGGGACTGCGCGGGTACTTTGCACCGTGTGCCGCACCCTGTTTTGCGCAAAGCCTCGGATTTTACCGTTTTTCGGCGACAAAGCCCAAAAGTTGTGCAACGAGATCGTCTTGCACCAAAAGGCGCGCGCGTGCTGCCTGAATGCAGGCCGTCCATTCGGCCAGCGTGGCGTCGTCGGGCCACTGCAACGGCGCATCGTCCAGTCCGTTCCAGGTGGCATGAAACGCGCGCAGGGTGACGGGCGCCTCCAGCCAGTCCAGAAACGCCAGCAACTTGGCGTGGTGGGCGTTGTCGTCTTGCGGGTAGATGTGCCAGACCAGCGCCTGCCCGGCCCACAGCGCCCGCACCAGCGAGTCTTCGCCCCGCACGGCGTTGAAGTCGCAGGCCCACAGCATCTCGTCAAATGCGACTTGTGGGCGGTGGGGTAAATATGAAATTGATAGCTGGTTGCGCTTGCTGGATAAGCGCTGGATGCCATTTTGGCTTGTATTTTCTGCCAAGGCCGACCGCACGGCAGCCGCAGGGCGGCCCGGCGTGACCAGGAGCTGCGTGGGCAGTGCCTGGGCTTGCTGCAGCAGGTCGGGCAGTGCGGCAGGTTCGTAGCAAAACAGTGACACCCAGCGTTGGCCAGGTCCGACTTCACTCAGCCCGAACGCCGCCGCGTGCGCGGTGCGCCAGGCTGTGCGATCAAACGCTTCGCGCCGCGCCATCAGGTCCGGCTCGCGCAACAAACCCCCTGTCGCGGCGGTGAAGCCGGGGTAGAAGAACCAGCGCGTCCATCCTGCGGCCGGGCCGGACATGAGGAGCGAGGGCAGCCGGTGGTTGCGCTCCACGTAGCCCTCGGCCGACAGGTATTCAAGATTGATCCAGACGGGTTGGCCACCAGATTTATGGTCTTTTTGGCCTGTAGCGCTTGATGGATAAGCGCTATAAGCTATGAATTCAGGAGCAATCTCGCAACCAAACGCCTCCACCATCACATCCGGTGCGGGATTCGTCCGGGCCGGGCGGCGGCGAGCCCCAGGCGCGCAATTCCACGCCAGGGCAGCCACCAGGCGCCATCCACGCCAGGGCCGAGGCGTCGTCCACCCACAAACGCACGCGGTGGCCCAGTCCGGCCAGTTGCGCCACCAGGCGCCAGCACACGCCGATGTCGCCAAAGTTGTCGATCACGCGGCAGAAAACGTCCCATTGAAGCGGAGGAGTCATGGTGGTGGTCATGCCGACGGGCTTGGAGCGCGCAAATGCTCGACCAGCAGCCGGGCAACGCTGGACAGCGATTCTTCAGACCGCACACACAGCGCCAGCCGCCGCTGCGCCCAGGCCTCGTTCAGCGTGACGGTGCGGATGGCTAGCGTGCCCTGGTACAGCGCGGCGCTGCCACGCGGCATCACGCCTATGCCCAGCCCGGCGTTCACCATGAGACACAGTGCGTCGTAGCTGGTGACCTGGATGCGCAATCGCAGCGGCAGGCCCGTTTCAGCGGCGGCGCGCGTCAGCTGGTTGTTGATGGCGCTGCCCGGGTGTGCGCCGACAAAGTCGAAGGGCAGGGCCTCTTCCAGCCGCACGGATTTGCGCCGTGCCAGCGCGTGGCCGGTGGGCACCACCAGCACCAGTTCGTCGCTGCGATACGGGAGCAGCGTCACGCGCTCGCCGTAAGTGCCTTCGTTCAGGATGCCGATGTCCGCCGCGTTCTCTGCCACCGAATGGGCAATCGCGCTGCTGATCTGCTCCTGCAGCCGCACATCCACCTGCGGGTGTTGGGCCAGAAAGCTTTGCAATTCGGCTGGCAGAAACTGTGTGATGGCCGAGATGTTGGCCACCACCCGCACATGGCCGCGCACGCCCGTGCCGTATTCGCGCATCTGCGTGGCGATGCCGTCCAGGTCGTTGAGCACGCCACGCGCCAGGTTCAGCAGTGCAAACGCGGCGGCAGTGGGCTCGGTGCCCTTGTTGCTGCGCGTGAAAAGGGCCACGCGCAACGCGTCTTCCAGGTCGGCCAGGCGGCGGCTGACGGCCGAGGCGGCGATATGCTCGCGCGCGGCGGCGGCGGCGATGGTGTTTTCTTCCATCACGGCCACAAACAGACGCAGGGAGACGGGGTCGAGTTTCATGGGGCGCCCATGGTAACAAGCTGACGGATCTGCCATGCCGGTTTGCGATGGCGACCTGTTGCATGAGTGTTTTGCAGGCGAGGCGACTGTGCGCATCATTCGCGCCAACGAGCCAAGGGTCCATGGGATTTGAATCACTCCCATACCGTTCAGGCTGAGCTTGTCGAAGCCCTGCGCTGCGGCAAGCTCAGCGTGATCGGGTTGGGGCGCATTGGGCCACTTGGTATTAGACCCCGCAGGAGACACACATTCCCATGGATTCCATTGCATCCCCCTCTGCGCTGCAAGGCGTTCGCGTCATCGAAATGGGGCAGCTCATCGCCGGGCCGTTCTGCGGCAAGACGCTGGGCGAGTTTGGCGCCGACGTGATCAAGATCGAGGCGCCCGCGGACCCGAGCCGACCCGGTGCGTCGGGCGGCGACCCCCTGCGCAACTGGCGTCTGATCAAGGAAGGCACTTCCGTCTGGTGGCAGGTGCAGTCGCGCAACAAGCGCTCGGTGGCGCTGGACCTGCGTCAGAAAGAAGGCCAGGACATCGCGCGCCAGCTGATTGCCGAAGCCGATGTGCTGGTGGAGAACTTCCGCCCCGGCACACTTGAAGGCTGGGGCATGTCGCCTGAAGAGTTGCACGCCATCAACCCCGGCCTCGTGATGCTGCGCATCTCGGGCTACGGCCAGACCGGCCCCTACCGCGACCTGCCGGGCTTTGGCGCGATTGGCGAGGCCATGGGCGGCCTGCGCCACCTGACGGGCGAACCCGGCCGCGTGCCGGTGCGCGTGGGCGTGTCGATTGGCGACACGCTGGCGGCGCTGCACGGCACCATCGGTGTGCTCACCGCGCTGTACCACCGCAAGGTCAACGGCGGCAAAGGCCAGGTGATTGACGTGGCGCTGCACGAGGCGGTGTTCAACGTGATGGAAAGCCTCATCCCCGAATACAGCGCCTTCGGTGCGGTGCGCGAGGCCGCAGGCAGTGCGCTGCCGGGCATTGCGCCGAGCAACGCCTACCCCTGCACCGACGGCTGGGTGCTGGTGGCGGGCAATGGCGACAGCATCTTCAAGCGCCTGATGGACGCGATTGGCCGCGCCGACCTGGGGGCTGCGCCCGACTTGGGCGATAACGCAGGCCGCGTGGCCCGCGTGGAAGAGATCGACGCTGCGATTGGCGCCTGGAGCGCGCAGCGTACCGTGCAGCAGGTGCTGGACGCGCTGGGCGCCGCCCGCGTGCCCGCGGGCAAGGTCTACACAGCCAAGGACATTGCGGAAGACCCGCATTACCGCGCCCGCGACATGCTGCTGACGCAACAAACGCGCGACGGCTACAGCGTGGAAGTGCCGGGCATCGTGCCCAAGCTCTCGGCCACGCCGGGCAGCATCCGCAGCAGTGCACCGCACCTGGGCGACGACACCGATGCGGTGCTGGCCGAGGCCGGTTTGACCGTCGAGCAGATCGCGCTGCTGCGCAGCAAGGGGGTGATTCAATGAGTACCTTCCACACGGTTTGGTACGGCGCGAACCGGCGCATCCACATGCAGGAAGTCGGCCTGCGCGATGGCTTGCAGATGGAAAAGGCTTTTGTTCCAACCGCCGACAAGATTGCGCTGTGCAATGCGCTGTCTGCTGCGGGCTTGTCCAAGATCGAGGTGACCTCGTTCACCTCGCCCACGGCCATTCCGGCGCTCAAGGATGCCGAAGTCGTGATGCGCGAGATCACGCGCCGCCCGGGCACCGTCTACACCGCGCTGGTGCCCAACCAACGCGGGGCAGAGCGCGCCATCGAGTCGCGCACGGACGAGCTGAACCTGGTGATGTCGGTCAGCGCCACCCACAACCTGGCCAACCTGCGCATGACGCAGGCGCAGTCGTTTGCAGCGCTGGCGCAGGTGGTAGCGATGGCGCAGAGTGCTCAAGTGGCCGTCAACGTATCTCTGTCTTGTGTGTTTGGCTGCCCCATGGAGGGCGATGTGCCCGAGGCCGACATGTTCGGCTGGGTGCAGCGTTTTGTGGATCGGGGCGTGCGCGGCATCACGCTGTGCGACACCACGGGAATGGCCTTCCCCACGCAGGTGCGCCAGCTCACGGCAGCGGCACGGGCGCGCTGGCCGGGTGTGGAGTTCACCCTGCATTTCCACAACACGCGCGGCATGGGGCTGGCCAATGTGCTGGCAGCCATCGATGCCGGCGCTGACCGTTTTGACGCCTCTCTCGGTGGCCTGGGCGGCTGCCCGTATGCGCCTGGCGCCAGCGGCAATGTGTGCAGCGAAGAGATCGTGCATGCGCTGGCGTTGATGGGCTACGACACCGGGGTGGACCTGGGCCAACTCGTGGCGGCGGCGCAGCAGTTGCCCGCGCTCATCGGCCACGACATCCCCAGCCAGATCGCCAAGGCGGGCCCGCGCTTGGCGCTGCACCCGGTGCCTGCAGATTTCGACGCGATCCGCGAGCGAGCCATCGCGCGTTCCTAAAGTTTTTCATTTCAGCAACAACAAGGAGACAGAGACATGAACATCACTCGCAAACAATTCACCACCATCGCCCTGGGGGCGTTGGCAACGACCCTGTGCACCGGCGCCTGGGCGCAGAGCACTTACCCCACCAAAAATGTGACCATGGTGGTGCCCACCGCCGCAGGTGGCACCACCGACCTGTCTGCCCGCATGCTGGCCCAGGCGCTGGCCCCGGTACTGGGCCAGTCGGTCATCGTGGACAACAAAGGCGGGGGCAACGGCAACATTGCCGCCAGCATCGTCAAGCGTGCCGAACCCGATGGCTACACCGTGTTCATGCAGTACTCGGGCTACCACGTCATCTCGCCCCACATCACCAAACAAAAGCAGTGGGACCAAGCGGACTTTCAGCCGGTGGCCAATGTCATATCGGCCCCGCAGATCATCGTGGTGCGCAACGACCTGCCGGTGAAGTCGCTGCCCGAGCTGATCGCCTACGCCAAGGCCAACCCCGGCAAGCTCAACTACGCGTCTTCGGGCAATGGTTCGCTGCAGCATGTGACCGGCGCCATGCTGGAACAGCAGGGCGGCATCAAGATGGTGCACGTGCCCTACAAAGGCACTGGGCCCGCGCTGCAGGACCTGCTGGGCGGCCAGGTGGACCTGACCTTTGGCACGGCGCCCCCGTTCATGCCCCACATTGCCAGTGGCAAGCTGCGCGTGCTGGCCGTGACCGGCAAGGAGCGCCTGCCCAGCCTGCCCGACGTGCCCACCACGGCCGAGGCGGGTTACCCCAAGGTCGACGCCACCTCGTGGTTCGCGTTGTTCGTACCCGCTGCGGTGCCCAAGCCCGTGGTCGACAAGCTCACGGCCGACATCCGTACCGTGGTGCAAAGCGCGGCCTTCAAGCAAAAGGCGCTGGAGCAGGGCGCCACGGCCGACTACCAGACCCCGGCGCAGCTGGGTGACAAGGTCAAGGCGGACCTTGCCAACTGGGCGTCGGTGGTGAAAAGCTCGAAGATAGAAGCAGAATAATGCTCAAATTAGCCGCTAGCGCTTGATGGATAAGCGCTAGCAGCTATTTATTTGATAGTGCGCTGGCCATGCTGCGCGCGGGGCCACAATACGCGCCATGTCCCATTCCGAAGAACTGCTGGCGCAGGTGGCTGCGCTGCCCGCGCTGCCCGGTGTCTACCGCTATTTCGACGCCCAGGGCGCGCTGTTGTATGTGGGCAAGGCACGCCACCTGAAGCGCCGCGTTTCGAGCTATTTCACCAAGAACCATGGCGGCACGCGCATCGGCCACATGGTCAGCAAGATCGTGCGCATGGAGACCACGGTGGTGCGGTCCGAAGCCGAGGCGCTGCTGCTGGAAAACAACCTCATCAAGACGCTGAACCCCAAGTTCAACATCCTGTTCAGGGACGACAAGAGCTATCCCTATCTCAAGATCACAGGCACGCCCACGGCCAGCGGCAATGCACCCGCCCAAGTGTTTCCGCGCATGGCTTATTACCGGGGTGCGGTCGATAAGAAGCACCGCTATTTCGGTCCGTACCCCAGCGCGTGGGCGGTCAAGGAAACCATCCAGCTGCTGCAAAAGGTATTTCGCCTGCGTACCTGCGAAGACACGGTGTTTGCCAACCGCACGCGGCCCTGCCTGCTGTTTCAGATCAAGCGCTGCACGGGGCCTTGTGTGGACTTGATCTCGCCTGAGGCCTATGCCGCCGACGTGCAGCATGCCGAGGCACTGCTGCGCGGCGAAACGCAGGAGGTGCTCAAGGCCATGGAGGTGCGGATGATGGCGCACTCTGACAAGCTTGAATTTGAGCAGGCCGCCGATGTGCGCAATCAGATCCAGGCGCTGTCGCGCGTGCTGCACCAGCAATCCATCGAGATCGCGGACGACAAAGATGTGGACATCTTGGCCGTACGCGTGCAAGGCGGCCGCGCCTGCGTGAACCTGGCCATGGTGCGCGGCGGGCGGCATCTGGGGGACCGGCCGTACTTTCCGGTGCATGTGGAAGATGCGGCCGCCGTGTTCGAGGAAGAAGGCGGTGATGGCGGGGACGAAAACGCTCCGGCCAGGCCTGTTCGCCGTGTTGAGGTGCTGGTGCTCGAAGCCTTCATCGCCCAGCACTACATCGGCGTGCCCGTGCCCCCGGTGCTGGTCACCAGCGAACCGGTGGACAAGGCGCTGCTGGAGGCACTGGGCGACCAGAGCGGTGTGCGCGTGACGGCCATCCACCAACCCCGCGAGCAGCGCCGCGCCTGGCTGGACATGGCGCAGAAGAATGCCGACCTGCAATTGGCACGCCTGCTGGCCGAAGAAGGATCGCAACAGGCCCGCACGCGCGCGCTGGTCGAAGCCCTGGACTTACCCCCGAGGACTTGGACCAACTCACCATTGAGTGTTTTGACATCTCGCACACGGGCGGTGAATCCACCCAGGCGTCGTGCGTTGTGTTTCACCACCACAAGATGCAGAGCAGCGAATACCGCCGCTACAAGATTGAAGGCATCACCGGCGGCGACGACTATGCGGCCATGCGCCAGGTGCTGACGCGCCGCTACAGCAAGGTGGCCGAGGCTGCGCGCGAAGCCGGGGGCATCGACTTTGCGGCCGCGCCGCCGCCGGACACATCCAACGCCGATGGCGCGGTCAAGCCCAAAGGCGTGGCGCGGCTGCCCGACTTGGTGCTCATTGACGGCGGCAAAGGCCAGGTGGGCGTGGCGCGCGAGGTGTTCACCGCGCTGGGGCTGGATCTGACGCGCATTGTGGGCGTGGAGAAAGGCGAAGGCCGCAAGGTGGGATTGGAAGAGCTGGTGTTTGCCGACGGCCGCGAGAAGGTGTACCTGGGCAAGGATTCAGCCGCGCTGATGCTGGTGGCCCAGATCCGTGACGAAGCCCACCGTTTTGCCATCACCGGCATGCGCGCCGCGCGCGCCAAGGTGCGGGTGGGCGGTGGCCAGCTCGAAGAGATTGCGGGTGTGGGACCCAAGAAGCGCGCGCGGCTGCTGCAGCGGTTTGGTGGCGTGCGTGGGGTGGCGTCGGCCAGTGTCGAAGACCTGGTCACGGTGGATGGCATCTCGCGCGACTTGGCCGAAGAAATCTACAGGGCTTTGAGATAAGCCTCTCCACCGCGCCGCGGCTGCGGCGTGACACAATCGCCGCCATGTTCTGGACTATCCCCACCTTGATGACCTGGACGCGCATCGTCGCGATACCTTTGATCGTGGGGGTGTTCTATGCGCCCATCGACCCGGCCATGCGCAACCTGATTGCCACCGTCATGTTCGTGGTGTTTGCCGCCACCGACTGGCTGGACGGCTACCTGGCCCGCAAGCTCAACCAGACGTCGTCCTTTGGCGCGTTTCTGGACCCGGTGGCTGACAAGTTTCTGGTGTGCGCCTCACTCCTGGTTCTGGTGCATCTGCAGCGCGCCGACGTGTTTGTGGCGCTCATCATCATCGGCCGCGAAATCGCCATTTCCGCCCTGCGCGAGTGGATGGCGCAGATCGGTGCCAGCAAGAGCGTGGCAGTGCACATGATCGGCAAGGTCAAGACCACGGTGCAGATGGTGGCCATCCCGTTTTTGCTGTACGACGCACGTCTGTTCGGCGTGATTGACACCGGCGTGTGGGGCACTTGGCTCATCTGGGCGTCTGCGGTGCTCACGGTCTGGTCCATGGTCTATTACCTGCAGAAGGCGCTCCCTGAAATACGGGCACGCGTCAAGTAAATTTCAGATCGTTTGTGCCTCTAGCGCTTGATGGGTAAGTGCTGGTAGCTATATTTTCAGGAGCATTCATATGGCGAAGCATCGCATTGCAGTCATTGCCGGTGACGGCATTGGCAAGGAAGTCATGCCAGAGGGCCTGCGCGTGATGGACGCCGCAGCGCGCAAGTTTGGTATTGACCTGCAGTTCGACCATTTCGATTTTTCGAGCTGGGACTATTACGAGAAGCACGGCAAGATGCTGCCCGACAACTGGAAGGACCAGATCGGGGGCCACGAGGCCATCTACTTTGGCGCCGTGGGCTGGCCCGAGAAGATTGCCGACCATGTCTCGCTGTGGGGCTCGCTGCTGCTTGTTTCGCCGCGAGTTCGACCAGTACGTCAACCTGCGCCCCGCGCGTCTGATGCCCGGTGTGATCGCCCCCGTGGTGCGGCGCGATGGGTCACCCCGCCAGGCCGGTGAAATCGACATGTTCATCGTGCGTGAGAACACTGAAGGCGAGTACTCCAGCATCGGTGGGCGCATGTACGAAGGCACCCCGCGCGAGATCGTGATGCAGGAGACGGTGATGTCCCGCCATGGCGTGGATCGGGTACTGAAGTTCGCTTTCGAGCTGGCCCAGTCGCGCCCCAAGAAGCACCTGACCAGTGCCACCAAATCCAATGGCATTGCCATCACCATGCCCTACTGGGATGAGCGTGTGGCCGAGATGGCAAAGTCGTACCCGGATGTGAAGGTGGACAAGTTCCACATCGACATCCTCACCGCCCACTTTGTGCAGCGCCCCGACTTTTTTGACGTGGTGGTGGCCAGCAATCTGTTTGGTGACATCCTCTCGGACCTGGGTCCCGCATGCACCGGCACCATCGGCATTGCGCCCAGCGCCAACCTGAATCCCACGCGCACCATGCCCTCGCTGTTCGAGCCCGTGCATGGCTCGGCGCCCGACATTGCGGGGCAGGGCATTGCCAACCCCATCGGCCAGATCTGGTGCGGCGCGATGATGCTGGACTTTCTGGGCTATCGACCTGCACACGATGCGGTGCTGGCAGCCATCGAGGCAGTGTTGGACCCTGCAAACGGCGGTCCGCGCACCGCCGACTTGGGTGGCACGGCCAGCACGGAGGACGTCGGCAAAGCCATTGCGGAGGCTTTGTCGAGCTCTAGGGGTTGATGGCGCTGAAGTGTCAATACGGAATGCTGCCCATACGGCGTGTTTGAGACAAAAACAGCCTACAAGCCCTGTCGCAGCGTGAAATGCGACTAGAATTCATTCCAACGCTGTCGCAAAACAGCGCGTTGTATTGACACCCGGAAACTCGATGGCTTTAATCTGATGCAGCAGCACCTGCTGTGTATGCCAGTCATTCCCCCGTCCAATCACCACCAGCCCCAAGGGCTGTGCTTTTTGACGTGTGAAGACCAGATATCCGCGAGACATTCCATCAACTCTTTTCCGAGAGGCTTCTTGTGAACAAAACCGAACTGATTGAGCACATCGCTACCAACGCCGACATCTCCAAGGCCGCTGCGGCACGTGCTTTGGAATCCACGATCGAGGCAGTCAAGAAGACCCTGAAGAAGGGCGGCACCGTATCGCTCGTCGGTTTCGGCACTTTCGCAGTGGGTAAGCGTGCTGCCCGCACAGGTCGCAATCCCCGTACTGGCGATACGATTAAAATTAAAGCTGCTAAAGTTCCTAAGTTTCGTCCTGGCAAGGCATTGAAAGATGCCTTGAACTGAGGATCAGTTTAGGTGGGGTCCTTAGCTCAGTTGGTAGAGCGGCTCCTTTACACGGAGTAGGTCGGCGGTTCGAGACCGTCAGGACCCACCACCACCGAACAAAGGCGAACGTAAGTTCGCCTTTTGTTTTTTGCCTTCTGAAAGATCGACCATGTTTGAATCCATCCGCAAGCACTCCAAGATCGTGATGATCTTATTGTTCTTGCTGATCATTCCTTCGTTTGTGCTGGTGGGCATCGACAGCAACTACTTCTCCGAAAAGAGCCCGGTGGTGGCACGTGTTGATGGCAACAACATCAACCAGACGGACTGGGACAATGCCCATCGTGCGGAGTCTGATCGAATACGTGCGCAGTCTCCCACGGTCGATCCCAAGCTATTGGATTCGCCACAAGCACGCTACGCCACCCTGGAGCGTTTGGTGCGTGACCGGGTGCTGGCTGCAGCGGCGCAAAAGATGCATTTGGTGACCACCGATGCCCGCTTGGCCCGCAGCCTGCAAGAGATCCCAGCGATTGCAGCCCTCAAGCGCGCTGATGGCACACTGGATGCGGAGGCTTATCGGGCATTGGTTGGCAGCCAGGGACTGACGCCAGAAGGCTTTGAAGCCAACGTGCGTCGTGATCTGTCGGTCAACCAAGTCATGGGGGGTGTGATGAGCACGGTGATCAGCACCGACGCGCAGATCAAATTGGCCCTCGACCCGCTTTATCAGCGCCGTGAAATTCAGGTTGCACGTTTCAATCAGGCAGACTTTGCCTCGAAAGTGTCGCCGACGGATGCAGACCTGGAAACATATTACAAAGCGCATCCCGCGCTGTTCCAGCAACTGGAGCAAGCCGCGGTGGAATATCTGGTGCTCGATGTCGATAGCGTGCGTGCAGGCATCACACTCAATGAAGATGATCTGCGTACTTATTACAAAGAAAACGTAGAGCGTCTGGCTGGCAAAGAAGAACGCCGTGCAAGCCACATCCTGATCAATGCCTCCAAAGACGCCCCCGCAGCGGACCGTGAAAAAGCCAAGGCTCGCGCCACGCAGTTGCTGGAGCAGGTGCGTAAGGCTCCCGGCACCTTTGGTGACGTCGCCAAGAAGTCGTCCGACGACACGGGCTCAGCAACCCTGGGCGGTGATCTGAACTTCTTCGGTCGTGGTGCAATGGTCAAGCCGTTTGAGGATGCCGCTTTTGCGTTGAAAAAGGGCGAGATCAGTGACGTGGTCGAATCCGATTTCGGCTTCCATATCATCCAGCTCACAGACATCAAGACGCCGCGTCAGCCAACGTTCGAAGAGCTGCGGCCATCCATGGAAACCGAGCTGAAGCAGCAGCAGGCCCAGCGCAAGTTTGCTGAAGTGGCCGAGACATTTACCAACGGCGTGTATGAACAGGCCGATAGCCTGCAGCCCGTGGCTGAGAAGCTCAAGCTCAAGATCCAGACGGCAACGGGTGTCACCCGCACCCCCTTGCCTGGTGCTGTGGGTCCGTTGGCCAATAGCAAGTTTCTGGAGGCTTTGTTTTCGTCAGACTCATTGCAGAACAAGCGCAACACGGAGGCTGTGGAAATCGGTCCTAGCCAAATGGTGTCCGGTCGGGTCACGAACTACACGCCCGCCCGCACTTTGCCGCTGGAAGAAGTGCGCGCCCGTGTTCGCAGCTTGTACGTTGCAGAGAAAGCGGCTGAACTTGCGCGTGCTGAAGGCGAAGCAAAGCTGGCCGCTTGGAAGGCTGCCCCGTCATCTGCTGCAGGTTTGGCCGCGGTGGTAGAGATATCGCGTGAGCAGCCCCAAAACCTCCCTCGCCCTGTGATTGACGCCGCATTGCGTGCACCCGCTGACGCCTTGCCTGGATGGGTGGGTGTGGACCTGGGTGCTCAAGGTTATGCCGTCGTCAAGGTCAACCGTGTGGTTCCTCGTCAAGCACCTGATGCAGCGCGGGCACTGCAAGAGCGCCAGCAATACCTTCAATGGTGGACCACAGCGGAAGGCATGGCCTACTATGAATTGCTTAAACAGCGTTTTAAGGTCCAGATCAAGGCCCCGCGTCCGACCAGCGCCACAGCGCAGGCGGCTGTAGAAAATTGAACGTTTTGGCATTGGGGTGAAAATCCCAGGCTATAATACAAAGCTACGGTGGCTGTAGCTCAGTTGGTAGAGTCCAGGATTGTGATTCCTGTTGTCGTGGGTTCGAGCCCCATCAGCCACCCCAAACAAAAAAAGCCTTGCAACGTTCCGCGTTGCAAGGCTTTTTGCTTTTCGTCCACGGGAGCTGGTCGGATTTGAGTAAGCGTGTGCTTATTTTGTCGGCCATTTGAACGGGTGTTGTCTGCTCAGGCCATTGCGCACCGCATACTGCGTGCTCTATCTTTCAGGAGCTTCAGATGAGCCTTGTGATTCGCGATGCGTCGCCCAGTGAAAAACGTGGTAACGCCATGTCCGCAGCCCTTGCCAAGGAGCAACTGGAATATGCGGTCCAGATCGTGCAGGAGGTCCTGCCGAAAAGCGCGGGAGATGGTGCCTTGATAGGTGCGGTGATGCAGGCGATCGCGATGAACTACGCCGCCGTTCCCCAGCCGAACCGTTAACTGAGTTGCAAAGCAGACTGAGGATCGTTTTTGAGCGGAACTCGCGTGCTTTGAGCAACGCTGCGTTGCGGCTCTGCAATTGCCTTGCTGATGATGCAAGATACTTAAAAAATGCCGACGGAGGTCAAGCGCAGAAATGTGCTTGGCCTGCCCGGAGGGACTCGAACCCCCGACCTATAGCTTAGAAGGCTATTGCTCTATCCAGTTGAGCTACGGGCAGATGGGCTTTCGGCTTTGGTGCCTACTCGCGGTGCGAAAGCGTACTCCCGCAGCTGCGTGGGATGCAGTGCATGGATCATACCCGGCCTGAGACGCTGATCCTGCGGCTGCCTGCGCGATTTTGCGGTGGCGCGGGTGTTGGGGTTATAACGGGAGCGCGCATCCGCGTATCCCTACTGTCCACATCCATGCCACACAGCGTCGCACTCATCCACACCATCGCCGCAGCGCTGGGCTTGGCGCTTGCGCTGGGGTTTGTTGCTACGCGTTTGCGGCTTCCGGCGTTGGTGGGCTACCTTCTGGCGGGGGTAGTGCTGGGGCCGTTTACTCCGGGCTTTGTGGCCGACGCTGCAATGGCGAGTCAGTTGGCAGAGATAGGTGTCATGTTGTTGATGTTCGGCGTCGGCTTGCATTTCTCGCAGGGAGACCTGTTGGCGGTGCGCAAGATCGCGGTTCCCGGTGCGGTGGTCCAGATGATGGTGGCAACGGCGTTGGGAATGTCGCTGGCCATTTGGTGGGGATGGAGCTTGGGTGGCGCGCTGGTGTTTGGCCTTGCGCTTTCTGTGGCCAGCACGGTGGTGCTGCTGAGGGCATTGGAGACGCTCGGGATTCTCGATACGCACACCGGCCGCATTGCTGTGGGGTGGCTGGTGGTGGAGGACCTTGCGATGGTTTTGGTCTTGGTGTTGTTGCCGCCGCTGGCGGGTTGGCTAGGAGGCACCACAGCGGAGGTGGATGGCGCGACGCTTTGGCAGACCCTGGGTTGGACCTTGCTGCAGGTCGGTGGGTTTGTTGCGCTGATGCTTTTGGTGGGGCGTCGCTTGTTTCCTTGGGTTCTTTGGCAGGTTGCGCGCACAGGTTCGCGTGAGTTATTTACCCTGTGTGTGGTCGCTGCGGCCGTAGGCATTGCGTTTGGGTCGGCCGCCTTGTTTGGGGTGTCGTTCGCTTTGGGTGCTTTTTTTGCGGGCATGGTGATGCGTGAGTCGGAGTTCAGCCACCGTGCTGCTCAGGAGTCGCTTCCGTTGCGAGACGCGTTTGCCGTGCTTTTTTTCGTGTCGGTCGGCATGTTGTTCAACCCCGCCGTACTGTGGGACCGCCCCCTGCAAGTGATCGCGGTGGTGGCGATCATCATGGTGGGAAAGACATTGGCTGCTGCGGCACTGGTGCTGGCGTTTCGATACCCGCTCAATACCGCACTCACCGTGTCCGCCAGCTTGGCGCAGATCGGGGAGTTTTCGTTCATTCTGGTGGCGCTCGGGTCTTCGCTGGGGTTGCTGCCCCCCGAAGGGGCAAGCTTGGTGTTGGCGGGGGCGCTGTTTTCCATGGCGCTCAATCCCTTGCTTTTTCATGCCATTGCACCGCTGCAGGCCTGGCTGCTTGCACGGTCGGCGTTGGCCCGTCGGCTGGAGCAGCGTGATGACCCGCTGGCGGAATTGCCGATGAGCACGGATTCGCGTTATCTCGCGCGGCAGGTGGTTCTGGTGGGTTATGGGCGGGTGGGGCGACGTGTGGCGAACGCTTTAGCGGCAAGCGACATCCCTTTTGTGGTGGCAGAGCAAAACCGCGAGCTGGTGGAAACACTGCGCGCTGCGGGCATCGCGGCTGTTTTTGGCGATGCCACCGATCCAGCCGTGCTGATCCAGGCCCATATCGCACGGGCGGCGATGCTGGTGATTGCCACCCCGGACACCCTCAATGTGCGGCAGATCATCGAAACGGCCAAAACGCTGAACCCCGCCATAGAAACTGTGGTTCGCAGCCAGGGCGAGGCGGAAGCCCGTGTATTGAGGCAGGACTGGGACAGCACCGTGTTTGTCGCCGATGAAGCGCTCGCACAAGCGATGTCGAGACATGTGCTGGAGCGTACGGAGGCGCGCTTGGCGCGGCACACCTCGCCAGCGCCGCTGCACGAGCGGGGCTGAAGTTTTATATAAAAATAGCCTCTAGCGCTTGATGGATAAGCGCGAGCAGCTATTAATTTGATATCAAATGGCTTGGATGAGCTCGGCGCGGCTGCTGGGCGGTGGTAGGCACACTGTCTGCGGTCTGACCGAACAAACCGTGCGCTTCGCTTCGGGAAGTTGGTTGGCAGAGCTGTATGCCCAGTGCCAACCTCTCTGCCCCGCAGGCCGCGCCCACCGGGTCATCGCAAAACTTATTCGTTTTCTTCAAATACCAGGGAAGGGGTAGACATGACCCGTGCTGTTTGCCCCAGCTCTTCAATCAACCGGTTGGCAAAATAGCTGTTCTGCGTGTCGGGCTCCAGCGCGGCAACGGCCAAATTGGCGCGTGGCTGGTTCAGCGGCACATAGAAGCTCCCGGCGGGCACGTCAATGGCGCTGCGAACAGGCGATACCTGCACACGCACAATCCCTGATCCCCCTGCAATGGTGCCAATCACGTCCTGACGGTCGCCCGATTCGCGTGCAGTCTCGCGGTAGGTGTCGGCGAGTACCGAGCCGGACTCTGCGACGCGCAGCACCTGCAGTCCGAGCAGCCTGAGGCGTTCGACCGCTTCCGTGGAACTCGCCGCCAGCCAGTAGCCGCAGGGACGCGCGCGCGTTTTCGTGGGTCGCAGGGTCAAGGACGAATTCCATTCCACACGAATGGGCTTGTCTGCTCCCGTTTCGGGGTCCAGAAAGTCCAGATCGCGTTGGGTGAGGGTGGCCGCAGCTTCGACCACTACTTGATCGCGGCACGCCTGGGCGCTGATGTCGCGCGCCACAAAGGACCGTACCTGCTCCAAATTGGCCGCCCGATCCGCTGTGCTGCGCAGTGCACTGGTGATGGCAGTGACCTGTGCGTGCACGCGCCGCTGAATGTGCATGCGACCGATGCCTACACCGCGGGTTTCGATCAGAAGGCTCACGGTGTTTTTGAGGCCGTTGACATTGCGTCCGGTGTCAGGTTGCGTACCACCCATCGATATACGTTTGTCATCCGGGTTGGTCGACGTGGTGTAGTACCAGTCGCTCGTCAGGCCTTGGCCCTTGAGCGCCGCCACCATGGGCTGGTGGTACCACTCCTGGGACGCTTTGGTCAGAAACTCCGGATAGTTGGCGGTGGTGGTGTACTGCAACAATGCGTCGTAACGTTGGATGGCGTTGAATTTTTGCAGGTACCGGCCCACCACGGTGTATTCATGCGCGTCGATCACCAAGATGGGGCGGTAGTCGTTGACCACCTGGGCCAAGGCACGGGCTTCGGGGGTGTTCAGCAGCAGATGGTCGCGGTTCATGTCCACGCCATTGGCGGTGACTCGGGTGCTGGCTGCAGCACCGTCCGGGTTGGCACGGGGCACCACAACGACATTGATGCGGTCCAGCAGTGGCTCCAGCAGACCTTGCGTCAGCTCCCGGCTGAGCACCAGCAGTGCTTCACCACCCGCAGGTTCATCACCATGCTGCTGGCCTATCAGAACTACAGTGGGGCGACCACTGGATTCCAGTGTTGCGGGGTCGGTGTTTGCCGCGCGTGTGGCCAGCACACCCAGGATGGGTTCGCCGCGCTGCGACATCCCCAGGTTGAGCAGCTTGGTGCGGGTGGCAGCCGACGGAGCCGAGTCGGTGAGTGAGCGCAGCCATTGGCCCAACTCGGCATTGGTGGTGAACGCCCTGCGGTCCTGCCCCAGGCCCGGGGTGCTGTAGGCCATGGAGGGGTCAGGAAACCGTGCTGCCACCGCTGCGCCATAGGGTGGCGCCATGGGCCCTTCGTTTTGCACCAGCAGTGGCGCAGGAGGGGGCAGGGGGCTTGCGATGACCGCGGGCTGCTGTGGCTGCTGGCCAAGGGGTGTTGGTACTACCGTACCCTGCTGTACACGTGGCACCGGCGCGGGGGCTGTCGGCCGCTGGGCGGTTTGCGAGGATGGCCAGGGTGGGAGCGGGGTGCTTGAACAAGCCGTCAGCAGCACCGCTGCCAGCATCGCGGTCGCTTTCCAGTGCATTGGCCCGGACGGCGGTTGTGTTGGAGCCGAGGCCACAGAGTCTGAAAGCCTGCGGCTGATGAAGGTTTGCATGGTCATGGTGGTTTCTGCCGATGGATGCCACGCGGGGCGGCGTTTGTTACGCGGATGTTACCTGCGCGCACACCCTTCGCCTTGTCAGCGTACATCCCGTTGCAAACGGGCAATTGACACAACTTCGTATGCGCCCGCCGAGCTCTCGTGGCGAAGAGTGGTGGGGGTGGACTACAACGCACCCAGAACTGGCGTGGATGGGGCTTGCATTTGTACGCGCAGCAATGCCCGGACGAAGCCGTGGTCCGAGCGCGTCCGGTCCCGGCCTTCGTGCAGGTGGTCATTGAAATAGTCCACGCGGCGCACGTCGCCCACGCTGTTGCGCCCATTGGGCAAAAACTCTTCACTCACCAGTATCTGGTCCAGCACATAGGGCGCTCCCTGGTGAATGTGCGAGTAAGCCACGTCCTTCTTCAGCGCCATTTCGCCCTGCAGGTCGTAAGCGTTGAACAGCGCGACGTCGCGGGCCGAGCGGTCGTACGCGATCTCGGTGGTCGCGCAGATGAGCTGTGTGGTCACGCTGTCAGGCGTGTCGTTGAAGTCCCCCATCACCACCAGCGGCACGCTGGTGCGCTCCAGCAGGTCGATCACCAAGCAGCGCAGGGCCATGGCCTCGGCGCCGCGCATCACCAGCGAGCGCAGGGATGCAAGGGCTGCCACCTTGCGGTCATCCTTGTCCTCCAGCGCGCGGCCCTGTGCGTCTTGCAAAAACTTGGGGCGCTTGGATTTGAGGTGGGCGGTGAGCACGTTCACTGGTTGACCGTGCTTCATGCGCAGCGTGGCCACCATGGGTGGACGCTCGAAGCGCGTGTGCATCCCCAGGCCCGGAACTTCTACCTGGAAGGCGGGTGGAAAGTCGGTGAACGACTGCACGGCCTCTGCTTTGAGCCGTGTGGCCATGCCAACCCGCGGCGTGCCTTGAGCGCCATCGTGTGTGGCATCGTTCTCGGCGCCTGGCACCGAGATGAAGTCATACCGAAGACCGCTGCGTGAGAGCGCCTCCTTGAAGGCGGCTTCATCCCACACCTCCTGAACTGCCAGTACATCGGCATTCAGCATGCGAAATCGGCCCCCCAGCCATTCCACCTTGCGCTCGTATTCCGCACGGGTGTACGCATCCTGGTTCGGATAGAACACGCGCCCGGCGTTGGCGAGATTGAGCACGTTGCAAGTGGCCATCATCAGGGTGGCCAGTGGCGGACGGTTGTCGGAAAGGTTGGGGCGCATGGGATAGGCAATGAGCCCCGGTGCGGGCAGCGGCTGGAGAAAGCGCGATCCTAGCGGCTTTGTGTCGCGCGCCGTGTGATCTAGATAATCAAGCCATCGCAGGTTTTGCCACGGCCACTACCCCAGTGCGTCACCTTTCAGTATCTGAGTCTCCGGCGTCCCCTTCGTCTTTCCGGCCAGTACGGCTCTCACCAGTGCCCGCGCCACGTTTGCGCCCGATCGGGCGCGGTAGTTCGCAGGTATCACGGCGTCTAGCCACTGAAACGCCTTGATGGACAGCGATTCGGCCGGGCGAGCCGCCTGGCCCAGGGTCTGGCGTTCACCCAGAAGCAGCGAGGGACGCGCAATCACCAGCGTGGCAAAGCCCAGGTCCTGCAGAGCTTGCTCGACTTCGCCTTTGACGCGGTTGTAGAAGATTCGGGAGTGGGCATTGGCGCCCATGGCGGTGACTACGCCGCAGCGCGTGGCGCCAGCGGCACGCGCTGCGCGCGCTGTGGTCAGGACGGCATCGCGGTCCACGGCGCGAAACCCTTGCTGACTGCCCGCGGCTGCGATGGTGGTGCCGAGCGTGATGATCACATCGTCCACACGGGGCAGGGCGGGAATATGGGGATTCGCAGCCAAGTCTGCGAAATCCACGGCATGCAGATGCAGCCGCGGGTGTGTGATGTCCGGCACACGCCGGCCCTGGGCATGCAAGGCATGCACTTCGGGTGGTAGCGCCCCTTCGGGCGCCGCCTTTACCGACGCTGAGTTGGTTGTCGCTTTGGGTGCCGACGAATCAGCGGCCAAAAGAGCCGCGAGAACCGCCCGGCCCACGAGGCCCGTTGCCCCGGCCACCAGAACCACCCGTGCCTCCACCATAACCGCCACCTCCCGAGTTGCCGCGATAACCGCCACCACCACGGCGACCACCGCCGCTCATGCTGTCAACGCTGGTGCGCATCGGATCTGGCTGACCGCCAGCTGCATGGCTGGAGGCGCGATTACCCGGATTGCTGTGACCCGATTGCGTGCCCAGATGGGCATTCATGCGAGGAGGCTGCGAGTCGTCGTAGCGATTGCCACCACCGCCGCCTTCATAGCCACCACCACCGGAGCGTCCGCGTGCAGGCGCCTGGCCACCGGCGCGTGCGCCGCCGCCCTGGCCGCCACCGGCACGACCGCCACGCGGGCCATTGCCGCTACCGCCGCCTGCGGCAGCACCGCCACCGGCACGACCACCACGACCGCCACCACCACCATTGCTGCCACCTGCACGGGGGCCGCGTTCGCCGCCGCCTCCACCTGTGCCGCCACCGGCGCCCTGACCGGCCTTATTGGTGCGGATGCGGTCCATCATCTCGCTCCGCGCGGCCTTCGCGGCAGCCTGCATCACGTCACGGCTTGGCGGCTTGCCTGCGCCGCCCCAGATGGTCTGGCGGCCCATGGCGATGGGTTCGGCCTTCTCACCAGCTTCCGGGCCGAAGCCTTCGATGATCTGGACAGGAATCTGCTGCTTGGTGAAGCGTTCGATGTCCATCATGAAACCTTCTTCGTCCATGCAGACCAGGCTCACCGCTTCGCCGGTGGCGCCAGCACGGCCCGTGCGGCCAATGCGGTGCACGTAGTCTTCGGAGACGTTGGGGATTTCGTAGTTGACGACATGTGGCAGGTCGTCGATGTCAATACCGCGCGCTGCGATGTCGGTGGCCACAAGGGCGCGGATGTCACCGCTCTTGAAGCCAGCCAGGGCCTGTGTGCGGGCGCTCTGGCTCTTGTTGCCGTGCAGCGCCATGGCCTGAACGCCATTCTTGGTCAGAAATTCGGCGACATTGTTGGCGCCGAACTTGGTACGGGTGAACACCAGCACCTGGCTCCAGTTGTGTTGCTGGATGATGTGCAGCAGCACCTGTTTCTTCTTGCCACGACCCACGGGGTGGATCACCTGGGTGATGCGCTGCACCGTGGTGTTGCTCGGGGTGACCTGGATGCTCTGAGGGTTCTTGAGCAGGGTGTTGGCCAGATCGCGAATTTCATCACTGAAGGTGGCCGAGAACAGCAGGCTTTGCTTTTCGCGGGGCACCAGGGCCAATACCTTCTTCACGTCGTGGATGAAGCCCATGTCCAGCATGCGGTCGGCTTCGTCGAGCACGAGCACCTGCACGGTCGACAGGTCCAGAAAGCCCTGTTGCTGCAGGTCCAGCAGGCGGCCCGGAGTGGCCACCAAAATGTCAACACCGCGCTTGACGCGATCAATCTGTGGGTTCATGCCAACACCGCCGAACACAACGGTGGAGTTGATGTCGAGGTATTTGCCGTATTCGCGTACGGATTCTTCGACCTGGGCAGCCAGCTCACGCGTGGGAGTCAGCACCAGAGCGCGGATGCCCTTGCCGCCAAACTTGTTCTTGGGCGCAGCGCTTTGCGAGAGGCGGTGCAGCATGGGCAGGGTGAATGCGGCGGTCTTGCCGGTCCCGGTTTGCGCGCCGGCCAGCAGGTCATGGCCTGCCAACACGGCGGGAATGGCCTGTGCCTGAATGGGTGTGGGGGTTTCGTAGCCCGTTTCGTGCACGGCCTTCAGGATGGCAGGAGCCAGATTCAGTTCGTCAAATGTCATGTCGTTGGATGCGCCCGTCCGGGACGCTGGGTATCGGCCTGTCGTAGCAACCGGTGGGTTGCCGAGCCAGTCTAAGGCTGATGAGGTTCAAAGGTGGGAGCCCGGAATTTGCTTCCTTCGTCCCCAGCAGTGTGCTGATGTGACGGGCAACTGGAGCCCGCAACGGGGGATATTGTCGCATGGCCCGATAATCACGGTTTGCGCGCAGAATTTCTTCTGCCCACTTTCGCAGGTTTAAGACACAAGCAAATGGCCCAATACGTTTTCTCCATGAACCGCGTCGGCAAGATCGTGCCGCCCAAGCGCCAGATTCTCAAAGACATTTCCCTGAGCTTCTTCCCGGGCGCCAAGATCGGCGTGCTGGGTACCAACGGCTCCGGCAAGTCCACCTTGCTCAAGATCATGGCCGGCGTGGACAAGGAAATCGAAGGCGAAGCCATCCCCATGGCCGGCCTGAACATCGGCTACCTGCCCCAGGAACCCCAGCTGGACCCGACGCAGACCGTGCGTGAAAGCGTGGAAGCGGGCATGGGCAAGGTGTTTGCCGCCAAGGCCCGCCTGGAAGAGGTCTACACCGCCTACGGCGATGAAGACGCCGACTTTGACGCCCTGGCGGCCGAGCAGGCGGAGCTGGAAGCCATCATCGCCACCGCCGGCACCGACTCCGAGCACCAGCTCGAAATCGCCGCCGACGCGCTGCGCCTGCCGCCCTGGGACGCCAAGATCGGCGTGCTGTCCGGTGGTGAAAAGCGCCGTGTGGCGCTGTGCCGCCTGCTGCTGTCCAAGCCCGACATGCTGCTGCTCGACGAACCCACCAACCACTTGGACGCCGAATCGGTGGACTGGCTGGAGCAGTTCTTGCAGCGCTACTCCGGCACCGTGGTGGCCATCACCCACGATCGCTACTTCCTGGACAACGCCGCCGAGTGGATTCTGGAACTGGACCGTGGCTCCGGCATTCCGTACAAGGGCAACTACAGCGACTGGCTGACCCAGAAGCACGCCCGCCTGGAAGCCGAGCAAAAGGGCGAAGAAGCCCGTGCCAAGGCCTTGAAGAAGGAACTGGAATGGTCGCGCCAGAACCCCAAGGCCCGCCAGGCCAAGAGCAAGGCCCGTCTGGCCCGCTTTGAGGAACTGAGCGACTTCGAATACCAGAAGCGCAACGAAACCAACGAAATCTTCATCCCCGTGGCCGACCGCCTGGGCAGCCAGGTGATCGAGTTCAAGAGCGTCACCAAGTCCTTTGGCGACCGCGTGCTGATCGACAACCTGAGCTTCAAGATGCCTGCAGGCGCCATCGTCGGCATCATCGGCCCCAACGGTGCCGGTAAATCGACGCTGTTCAAGCTGATTGCCGGCAAGGAGAAGCCTGACAGCGGCAACGTCAAGATCGGCTCCACCGTGAAGATGGCCTTTGTGGACCAGACACCGTGATGACCTGTCCAACGAAAAGACGGTGTGGGAAGACGTCTCGGGCGGACTCGACATCCTGAACGTGGGCAAGTTCCAGATGGCCAGCCGCGCCTATTGCGGCCGCTTCAACTTCAACGGTGGCGACCAGCAAAAGAAGGTCGGCATGTTGTCGGGTGGTGAGCGCGGACGTTTGCACTTGGCCAAGACCCTGATTGCGGGCGGCAACGTGCTGATGCTTGATGAGCCATCGAACGACCTGGATGTGGAAACCCTGCGTGCCCTGGAAGACGCGCTGCTGGAATTTGCCGGCTCCATCATGGTCATCAGCCACGACCGCTGGTTCCTGGACCGCATCGCCACCCACATCCTGGCCTGCGAAGGCGACAGCCAGTGGACGTTCTTTGACGGCAACTACCAGGAGTACGAAGCCGACAAGAAGAAGCGTCTGGGTGAAGAGGGTGCCAAACCCAAGCGGATGCGCTTCAAGGCACTCAAATAAGGCGCTAGGTCAAGTAGCATTGCAGCTGGAATTTTTTCCGTCCCATCCCCACCATGTCCCAGACAGCGTCCAGTCCGAAAGCCGTTTTCCGCGCCTGTGTTGTCAACGCTGTGCGTGGTGGCGAGGCACTAATGGGGCAACTGGTCAAGGTAACGCAAGGCGCCTTGACGGAGGAGGAGTCCAGCAACCGCAATATCCAGCAACGCAATCTGATCAGCGACAGTCTGCGTTTTCTGAATCAGCATGAGGCAGCGCTGGTCAAGGGCTACCCCATGGCGCTGCTGGAGATATTTGCGGAGGGGCCCGCTGCCTCCAAAGGGCGGACGGTCGATGACACGGGCATGGATTTTGGCGAGCTCTCCCTCATGGATGAGAGCGAGATGCAGGCCCAGGTGGAGCTTTCCAAAGCCCAACAGTCTGCCTTGCATGCCACCGATGCGGTGCTGGCAGAACTCAACACGCTGGTGAGTGCCGCCCAGGGTTTGCGCAGCGTGCAGCCTGAGCGCAATCCGCTGCGCCCTGAAAGTTACATCCGGGCACTGCAGCAGGTGGTGGGCGAAACGGGAGTGTCGCCCGAGGTGCGCCAGCTCTGGATGCAGCACATGCGTGATCTGCTGGGCAAGCTGCTGGTCGAGGAATACAAAAAAACCGCTGCCAGCTTGCGTGAACACGGTGTACAGCCCGTGGGGTACGCCGTGCTGGGAACGCCCGGTGGGGCGAGCGGCGGCGCGCGTGGTGGGCAAGGTACGGGTTACGGTGGCACAGGATACGGCGGAGGCTACGGTGGCCAAAGCGGGCCGGGCACGGGCTACGGAGGCGGTTACTCCGGCTATGGCCCATCGATGAACACGCCGATGGGCGACTATGGCAACACCGGCTATGGGCGCAGTGGAATGGGCCCTGGAACCGGTTGGAATGGAGATTCCCAGCAGGGCGTCATGGCTCCGGCTGCGGAAGAAGCCTTGCTCACCGTCGGCATCCTGCGCCAGATGTTGGCCGGCGGAGATCCGTTTGATCCACGAGTCTATGGCGCCATGCCGGCCGGTGCCATGCCGGCGCAGTATGTGCCAATGCCTCCCGGTACAGGGCACCCGGGTGTGGATCCCCGGGCCGGTGCGGTCAGTGCCCAGTCAGGGCTGGGCGGTGGATATTTTCCGGGCGTTGCTGCGGCAGAAGCCATTGAAGACATGGCTCAGCTGGAGCGACTTGTTGGGCGGCTCGCCAGTGGCGGCACAGCAAGCCAGCCGGGTTCTTTGTCCGCGCCATTGTCGGGCAGGCGCGGCCTCCCCGGCGTGGCTCCCGTCGTGTATGCGACCATGCCGATGGAGACAGCCACCCAGTCTACGGCCATGGCGATGGAAGTCGTGGGCCGCATGATGTTCAACATTGCTCAGGATGGGCGCCTGCTTCCTCCTGTACAAAAAGCCGTGCAGAGTCTGGAGCCAGCGCTCAAGCAACTGGTGCAGCACGACGGTCGGTTTTTTACCGATGGCGCCCATCCCGCCCGGCGCCTGTTGGATGAGCTGACCCAGCGCAGCCTGGCTTTTACGGCAGAGACAGCGCCCGGATTCAGCGGTTTCATGCGTCTGGTCACGGGGGCCGTGGACCATCTCGCCGCCAACGAGATCAAGGACGCTGGCCCTTTTGATACCGTGCTCAAGGCCTTGCAGTCTGCCTGGGATACCCAAGAACAAAAGCTGAAGGCTCACCAAGAGGCGCAGCAAAAAGCCCTTTTGCAGGCAGAACAACGCGAGATGTTGGCCGAAAAAATTTCCGCTGACATCCGAAAATTGCCTGACGTGGGCAAGGTGCCGGTCGATATCCTGGATTTCGCTGCGGGCCCCTGGGCTGATGTGGTGGCTTTGGCCCAGGTGATGAAAGCCCCCGGTTCGACAGACGATGATCCCGGCGGTTTTTTGGCACTGGTGCCCGTATTGCTGTGGAGTTCTCAGCCCGAACTCACCCGTCTAGAGTCTGAGCGTCTCAACGACTCGATCCCTAGCCTGCTTGCCAAACTGCGCAAGGGCCTCAAGACGATCAATTACCCAGCCACGCAAACCAGTGCTCTTTTGCAGAGGTTGGTGAGCTTGCACCAGGCGGCTTTTGAAAAGCCTGCCCCGGCACCCGTGGTAAGCGTCGTGCCCGAACCAGAACCCGCCGTCGCAGTTGCGCCCGAGCCCTTGGTCGCCGAAGAAAGTGCCCAGCCGGCTGCCGCAGTGCCTGAAGAAATTGCCCCGGCCCCCGCAGAAGTCGCGCCAGACCCCTATGCCGACTTTGTCATTGGCGCTTGGGTGGAACTGGTGACCAACGGGCGTATGGTGCGAACCCAGCTGACCTGGGCCAGTCCGCATGGCACGTTGTTTTTGTTCACCGCACCCGATGCCAGCACCCAGTCCATGACTCGGCGCATGCGTGACAAACTCGCCGCTGAAGGTGCTTTGCGTGTCGTTCCTGCGGCCAAACCGGCGGTGGCGCGCGCTCTGGATGTGGCGACTGTTGTACCCGGCCGCAAAAATCTGGATGCCAAGTCCTTGGGCAACAAACCTTCCAATTCCAAAATGGCACCGCTGTCCAAGTCAGCGCCGCTGCCATCGCCATCGGTCCCCAAGGTGTCCAAAAACCGTTGAGCTCAGCCAACTCGGCCATGGCCAATCTGAGGTAGTCGGCGGTCGTCCAGTAATTGGCCGGTCATATCCAACGGGTATCGGACTGTCTGTTTGTCGCTGGCCACAGCGACCTGAAACCTGGATTGATATATCCGTTGTGTTGGCACCGGTCAAGCTCTAAGCAGCTTCTTGCGAACCAAATGGATGTGGTTGCGTAGCGCATACAGTTCATCGGCGTAGGACAAAGGTACGCTGACCTTTTCGGCCTGCGCCTCCAGAGCGTCCAACGCCTTGAGCAGGTCGGCCGATTCGGCTTTGCCTAACTCCATGTCGTTCTCAATTTCGCGCAAGCGGCCGTACCAGCGAAACACGCGGGATCGCACGCGAAATTGGTACAGCGGCGGAACGATGCGCGACAGCGGAAGCATCACGGCCAGCAAGATGCCCAGTACCAGCCACATGCGTTCGATCAGATTGGCTATCCAGAAAGGCAGGTAGCGCTGCATCAGGGGAACGGTTTCATTGATGGCGCGTTCGCCTTCTTTGGCAATGGGCAGTTCGCTGTGGCGGGTGCTGGGGAACTCCCTGGCGCGGTTGAACCAACCTGCACCGTTGTGTAGCTTCTGGGCGTTCTGTGCGAACAGCGTCAGCAGGGCGGGGTGCGTCCCCTCCCGCGCCAGCAGCGATGTGGTGGAGGCCACCAGCCGCACGTCCTGCGACGGAACGTTCGCAGCCAGGTCCACCACGCCGCGCGGCAGGGTCACGGGCGTCAAGAACGGAAATCGGCGTGCATAGGCTTCGTGCTGGGCAAAGTCCATCAGCTGGACACCCGGTGTTTGCAGCAGCATCTGCACCATCAGCGATTCGGGTGCAGAGGCAAAGACCAGTGCATCCAGTTTGCCCGCCAAGAACTCCATCGTCGCAGGCGTTTGTTCCAGGCGTGACAGCGTCACCTCGCCTGGTTCTATGCGGTTGGCCTCCAGCAGTCGCTCCATCAGCGTGGGCACACCGCTGCCGGCTGTTCCTACGTTGACGCGCAGGCCCTTGAGCTGTGGCAGCCCATCCAGCTGCCCCTTCTTTTCGTTGGACGCCCGCTTCCTGATGGCATCGGTGCGGTAAAAGAGCCATACCGGTTCCACAAACAGGCTGCCCAGCGATACCAGTTCGTCAGCATCATCGGGCCGCAGCTCCGCCGTGCCGCCTTGGACAAACGCCAGATCGGCCTTGCCTTCGCGCAGCAGTTGAAGGTTATTGGACGAGCCCTCGCTGGGCAGCAGCACTACCTCAATGCCATCAACCGCAAGTGCTTTCTGGTATCGCTTGCCAAACTCTTCATAGGCGCTTTGCGCAGGCCCCGTGGCCAGCGTGACCGATTTGGGCGGGTTGGGGTTGAGCCACCAGTAAGCCAATACCAGCAGCCCCACGCCCAGAAAAGCGAGAGGACCAGCGGATACGATCAGATCGCGCAGCGACAGCAAGGTATTGCGAAAAGCCTGGGGCATGGGTAGGGGTCAAAAGAAGAAAAGGGTTGCACACGCGAGCCTTGGCAAATGTGCCGGGGCGGGCGTGTGCACGCACACATGACGCTGCACCAGAGCGGCTGTGGTCGCCGCCCGGCACGCGAAACATGATTGGATTGCAGATCCGCCCACTGTTCCTGGGTTTACGCCGCTTGGACGCTCATGTGCAACGGCAGGCACAGCAGCTAGGCATGTTTCCGATGGGCCGGGTCTTTCATGGATTCGCCTTTTGATGCCAAGGTAGTTGGATGCCGCTGCGATGACAAGGGTTGTGCGTAGCGCCGTGCGGATGAGGAGATTGTGCCGCCCCCAGACCGTTTCCGGTGATCGCTCTGTGGTCTCGTCGCGATCTGGTGCGTGTCCTTTTTTGATATTGAGAATTATTATTAATGGCAACGCAAACTCATTTTTCCACACCCTGTATGACTACCGCTGACGCCAGCCAGGTTCACGACCCACACACGCTGTACAGCCACCACCATGGCTGGCTGCGCGCGTGGCTTCAGCGTCGGCTGGGTTGCAGGGACGAGGCGGCCGACCTGGCGCAGGACACCTTTTTGCAGGTGCTGCTGCGCCCCCAGGCGCTGCACGGGCTGCGCGCCTACCGCACCGCCAGGCAAGACCTCGGTGGTCATGGTCGAGCCCCGCGTAGACCCTGCCACCGGCTAGCCCCATGTGCTCGGCTTCGACCAGATGGCCGTGCACCCTGCCACTGCGGCTGTGCAAGGCACGCGCCTGTGGGGCCAGGCTTGGCTGGCGCGCGAAAACCTCATCCCGTTTCTCTGCAAGTTGCACCACACGCTGTTCGTGCCGCGGGTTTTGGGGCGTGGACTGGGGCGTGTGGTTCCTGGGCGCGGTGGCCGTGTTGTGGACGCTGGACTGTTTCATCGCGCTGTGGCTGTCGTTCCCGCGTCGGGCGGCGTAGCGCAAGTCGCTGGCGTTTGGCTGGTCGCGCGGTGGAAAGGCGCTCAATTTTGATCTGCACCGCTCGGGTGGGGTGTGGACGTGGGCGCTGATGCTGGTGCTGGCGGTCACTTCAGTGACCATGAACCTGCACGACGAGGTGATGGAGCCGGTGGTCAATTTGTTCTCTCGCACCGGCGCAAGCCCGTTCGACGACCGCCCGCGCCGCCCCCGGCTGTGGCGCGTGAAGCGGTGGGTGGGAGCCGCCCGCGCTGAGGTGCTGCGCAGGGGCTGGCCCGACCCGCCGGGGTTCCTTAGCTACCGCGCGGCGTTTGGTCTGTATGGGGTGGACTTCTATGTCCCGGGCATCAGCCGCCCGGGCCTGGGCCCGCCACGCCTGTATTTCGATGGCGAACACAGGCGCACTGGTAGGCCAGCGCGTGCCGGGAGAAGGCACTGCAGGCGATCTGTTCATGCGGCTGCAGTTTCCACTGCATTCCGGCCGCATTGCGGCGGTGCCGGGGCTCATTGTGGTCACGCTGCTGGACGTGGCGATCACCGCGCTCAGCGTGACGGGCGTGGTGCTGTGGCTGACCCTCCGGTAGGCCCGCAGGCGCCTGTCCGCAGCAACCGCATCGCTGGGCCTGGGTGGCGTGGCCTATGCCAGGTCTGCCGCTGACGGCAGATAAAGCCCCTCTGCCGTGGTGATGGACCGCGCCGCGCGCGCCGCGCGTGCCGTGGCGATGGCCGTGGCCTCGGCCGCCATGGTGGCCAGCACCATCATGCCCAGGCTCTTGCCCGCGCGGCCGGTGCCCAGGCTGAAGAGGGTGTCGCCGTCGGACATCGTGTGCACGGGGTTGATGCTGCGCGCCAGGCCGTCGTGCGCGGCCACGGCCAGGCGGTGGGCCTGCACCTTGGTGATGACGGCGTCGGTCGCCACCACGCCGATGGTGGTGTTGGTGCCCGCCAGCAGCGGCTGGGGCGGGTCGCCGCGCAGCAGGGCGCGGCGCGTGTCGCGCAGGGTGAGGCCGTCGTCGGTGCGCGCACCGGCGATGACCTGCGCGGTGTCGGGGTCGATCACGTCGCCCAGGGCGTTGCACGCGATGAGTGCACCTACCGTGACGCCATCCACCGTGACAGAGGCGGTGCCGATGCCACCCTTCATCGCGCGCTGAATGCCAAAAATCTTGCCCAGTGCAGCGCCCGTGCCCGCGCCCACATTGCCTTCGGCCGGGTCGGCGGTGGATGCCGCATCGCACGCCGCGTAGCCCGCAGCGGCATCGGGGCGGATGCGCATGTCGCCTACCAGCAGGTCAAACAGCACGGCGGCGGGCACGATGGGCAGGCGGCCCACGGCCACGTCAAAGCCGATGTCTCGCTCTTCCAGCCAGCGCACGGCGCCGGTGGCGGCATCCAGACCCCAGGCGCTGCCCCCGGCTAGCATGATGGCGTGCACCTTGTCCACCAGGTTGGACGGGTGGAGCAGGTCCGTCTCGCGCGTGCCGGGTGCGGCACCCCGTACATCCACACCGGCCACGGCGCCTTCGCGGGTGATGATGACGGTGCAGCCCGTGGGTCGGCGGGTTTCGGTGAAGTGGCCCACCTCGATGCCCGCCACGCGGGTGATGCTGCCGGCGCTGCCGGCCAGAACGTGTTGAGAACTCATGGCCGGTGATTATGGCGCCCATGTGTCCCGCAGCCGGTGCGCGCTGCTAGTAGCGGTGCGCAGCGGTCAGGGCGCCTTTTCGATCTGTTTGACGTGGTAGGCGCCGTTGACCTGCTCTGCGTGAAAGCGGACTTTGTCACCCGGTTTCAGATTTCCCATGATGCTGGCGTCCTGCACACGGAACACCATGGTCATCGGTGGCATCTCCAGGTTCTTGATCTCGCCATGGCGCAGCGTGACGCGCAGGGTGCGCGGGTCCCACCGTGTGATCTCTCCGTCACTCAGCGGGCTGGAGGCCGCTGAAGCCGTAGGCGCTGGGGTGCCCGCTGGTGTAGCAGATTGCGCGAACGCTGCACTGCCTGCACCGGTGGCCGACAGGACGGCAAGCGCTGATGCGGCATAAGCAATGAAGCGGGATAGGTTTTTCATCATGACGAGACCTTGGCTTTGTTGGAGGTGTTGTAGCTTTTGAAAACGCGGGTGCTGCCGTCGCGGGCCACCAGCAGCACGTCGTACGGGTCGCTCCGGTCGCCATACGCGGGGCCGTCCATGCCGGGCGAGCCTACGGGCATGCCGGGCACGGCCAACCCAAGTGCCTTGGGCTTTTGCTGCAGCAGCGCGCGCACGTCGCTGGCGGGCACATGGCCTTCCACCACATAGCCGCCCACCAGCGCGGTGTGGCACGAGCCCAGCTTTTGCGGCAGGCCCAGTCGTGCGCGCACCGCGTTGTTGCCGGTGTCGTGCACTTTCACGGCAAAACCATTGGACTGCATGTGGTCTACCCAGTCCTGGCAGCAGCCGCAGTTGGGGTCTTTCCACACTTCCAGCGGCGTGGGTGTGTTGGTGGCTGCGCGGGACACGCCGGGCAACAAGGTGATGGCTGCACTGACACCCAGCAAGGGCAGGGCGGTGGTGAGCCATTGGCGGCGGGCAGGGCTGGCTGCAGTTGATGCAGAGCGCGGGTTGCGTGATGTGCTCATGGTGTTTTTCCTGGTTTCATTTGTTGCGGGGCAGCACGGTGATAGTCCCTGTCATGCCGGCCTGGTAGTGGCCGGGGATCAGGCAGGCAAAGTCAAAATTCCCGGCGCGGTTGAAGTGCCACACGATGTCGCCGGTCTTGCCTGCCGCTACGTGCGCCATGTAGGGCTCGTCGTGTTCCATGCCGGGGTGCTTTTTCATCATCTCGGCATGCTGGTTCAGTTCGGCCTTGGTGCCGATCACGATCTCGTGCAGCACCTTGCCTTTGTTCTCAGCACGCAGCCGCACGGTGTCGCCCTCGCGCACTTCGATGCGATTCGGCGCAAAGCGCATGTCGTCGGTCATGCGGATGGTGATGGTGCGGCGCACAGCCTTGGCATCGCCAGCGATGCCCCAGTCCTTTTGTTCCTTGACTACCGGAGAGTTCGATGGGGCATGCGGCGCGTTTTCATGGCCAAAAGAGGCGCTAGCGCTTATCCATAAAGCGCTAGCAGCTATCAATTTAATAGTTTTCATGGTGTTTGCTAATGTTGGGGTTCAGTGCTGGTGGCCGCTGGCAGCTGGTTTGCGGGCGTTCGCTGCGCCGGGCGCGGTGCCCGGGGTGTCTGCGCGGGCGGGGCGGGGTGTGCTGGCGGGGGCGCCCTGCCATTCGTAGGCCACCGTGCCTGCAGGTTGCTTGAAGTCACCCGGGTCGCGGTAGTCGCCCGCAGCCTGGTCGGCGCGCACCTTGAGGGTGGTGAACATGCCACCCATCTCCAGCGGGCCAAACTGGCCGGTGCCGCTCATCATCGGAAAGGTGTTGTCGGGCAGCGGCATCTCCATGGCGCCCATGTCTGCCATGCCGCGCTCGCCCATCACCATGTAGTCGGGCACGATCTTCTGGATCTTGCCCACCAGGCCCCGGTGGTCCACGCCGATCATGGTCGGCACATCGTGCCCCATGGCGCCCATGGTGTGGTGGCTCTTGTGGCAGTGCAGCGCCCAGTCGCCCAGTTCGTCGGCAATGAAATCCACCTGCCGCATCTGGCCCACGGCCACGTCGGTGGTCACCTCGGGCCAGCGCGCGCTTTTAGGCACGGGGCCGCCGTCGGTGCCGGTCACTTCGAACTCGTGGCCGTGGATGTGGATGGGGTGGTTGGTCATGGTGAGGTTGCCCACGCGGATGCGCACCCGCTCGCCCTGGCGCGCCACCAGCGGGCTGATGGCCGGGAACACGCGGCTGTTCCAGCACCAGATGTTGTGGTCCAGCATGGTGTTGACCTTGGGGGTCATGCTGCCCGGCTCCACGTCAAAGGCGTTGAGCAAAAACGCGTAGTCGCGCTGCACCTTGGCGATATGCGGGTGCTGCCCTTTGGGGTGGGTGATCCACAGGCCCATCATGCCCATGGCCATCTGCACCATCTCATCGGCATGGGGGTGATACATGAAAGTGCCCGGGCGCCGTGCCTCGAACTCGTACACAAAGGTTTTGCCTACCGGAATCGCTGGCTGGTTGAGCCCACCCACGCCGTCCATGCCATTGGGCAAGCGCTGGCCATGCCAGTGGATGGTGGTGTGCTCGGGCAGCCGGTTGGTGACGAAGATGCGCACGCGGTCGCCTTCGACCACCTCGATGGTGGGGCCGGGGCTTTGGCCGTTGTAGCCCCACATGTTGACCATGAAGCCGGGCGCCACCTCGCGCACCACGGGCTCGGCCACCAGGTGGAACTCCTTGACGCCTGCGTTCATGCGCCAGGGTGCGGTCCAGCCATTCAAAGTGACCACCGGGTTGTAGGGGCGGCCCGTGGGCGGGTGCAGCGGCGGTGCGGTGTCGGCACTGGTCTGCATGGCGGGCTCAGGCAACGCGGCCAGGGCCACGCGGCTGACGGAGGCTGCGGCCACGGCCGTGGCGGCGCCGGAGAAGAAATTGCGGCGGTTCATGTCAGTGGCCTTGTGGTGTGGTGGAGGCTGCGGCGCCCGATGTGAGGCCCTGCAGGGCGCCTGGCGATGTGCCAGTGAGTGCGAGCTGCAAATCGGTCTCGGCCAGCCAGAAGTCGCGCTGGGCTTCGATGGCGTTGGCCACGGCCTGGGTGCTGTTGCGCGCTTCGGCCAGCATGTCCCACACACTGGCCAGCATGCCGTTGTAGCGCAGGGTGGTCTCGTCGCTGATGAGCTGGCGCAGGGGCACGACCTCGGCCTGCTGCTGGCGCGCCAGGTCGAGTGCGGTGCGGTAGGTGAGCCAGGCGGCACGCACCTCGCTGCGGGCGCGCACAGCGGTGTCCTGCAGCTGGGCGGCGCTTTGCTCCACCTCCGCCTGCGCGCGGGTGCGGGCTGCGCCGCCCCAGTCGAACAGGGGCAGGGGCAGTTCGATCTCCCAGCCGCGCGTGATCTCGCGGTGGCCGCCGTCGCGCTCTGTGGCGGTGTTGCGGCTGTAGGCCAAGCCGATGTCGCCAAACACGGCGCCCGCACGGCTCCAGCCCTGGCGGGTGGCCTGGGTGTCGAGCTGGCGGCGGGCGGCTTGCACATCCAGCCGTTCGCGCAGCGCGGTGGCTTCGATGCCGTCTGCGGGCAAGGCGGTGGTGGGCAGGGGCGGCAGCTGGGTGCCCAGCTGGTACTGCGTCTGCAGCCCCCATACGCCCATGGCGCGGTTGAGCTGCTCGCGTTCGGTGGCTGCGGCAAGGCGGGCGCCGGCGCGCTGGCGGGTGGCCTCTTGCAGCACGGCCTGCTCGCGGGCCTGCTGCAGGCGGCTCCAGTTGCCCACCTGCACCATGCGGCGGGCCAGCTCGGCCCCGGCCTCGGCCGCCTCGACCATGCGGTCGTGCGTGGCAGCTACCTGCTCGGCAGCCACGGCGCGCAGCCAGGCACGGCGGGTGTCGGCGGCAAGCATCACCACGTCTTGCGCGGCTTGCAGCGTGGCGATTTGCAGGCGCTCTGCCTGTCGGGCGGTGCGCCAGGGCAGGGTGATGAGATCCATCAGCCCAAAGGCCAGGGTGCGCTCGATCTCGCGCTCGTGGCTGTTGGTAAACCGTCCCAACGCAAGGTGCGGGTTGGGCAGCGTGATGGCCTGCACGCGCTCAGCGTCGGCCACGCCCAGTGCGGCCAGACGCGCTTGGAGGCCGGGGTTGTTGAGCAGTGCGATGCGAACCGCAGCGTCTTGCGTGAGGGGTTGGGCGATCCATGCCTGAATGGACTGCTGCGCCTTTGCGCGGGCAGCCCGGTCAGCGCTGGGCAAGACGGCTGGGACATCGCCGGTACGGCCAGCGGCGAGCGCTGCCACATCGCTGCGAAGTCCATCGGGCGATACGCTGGCGCAGCCAGCCAATGCCGTCGCAGCCACCAGAATCGATAGGCGATGCAACGTACTCATGGCTTGTCTCCCTGGATGGGGTTGTGACGGTGCATTGGCTGCATCTGGCTGTGGCTACCTGGGTGCATCCCCTGTTGGGGCGGGGCTTTGGGCAGTGTGGGAGTGGGCAGGGCGCCTTGCGGTGTTGGGGTGCTTTGCTGCTGCGCCTCCCACACTACGATGTCGGCATGGCCGCGCGGGAAGGCGCTGACAGCCGCATGCGCATCGCGCCAGGTTTGTGTCGATGGCGTTGCGTCGGCGAGCGGAGGCTGGAGGGGCAGGCTTTGGTGAATGAGCGGCGCGGTGGCCGCATCCGGTTGGGCTGCATCATTTGTGGCGGTGGCTTGGGCCAGCGCGAGCAGCGGAGACCACAGGGCAAGGCAGACGAGGCGCCTTGGCCTCTGAAGCCAAGGCAAAGATAAAAGTGGGAGGAAAACAGGGGCGCGCATCGCGATCTCCAAACAACGAACGAACAAAACATTGCGCTGCCGCCCGAATCCCGCTTAGATCAGCGGACATTCAGGCAATGGCAGACGCACTTCGGGCGTCGGAGATCAGGCGATGGGCGGTTTGATGGCCAGCGCTGCGGAGGCACTGTCAAACTGGGTGGCAGCCAGCGGTAGCGAGGTGCCGTGTTGTGAGGGAGTCAGCGTCGACTGATCTGGCGTGTCCAGCATGGCCGAATGGCAGATTTCGCAGGCAGAGCAAGTAACTGAGTGGTGGGCATGCGAGTCGCAGGCGGAGCTTTCGACCTCGCAGGGTGCTTGCATGGTCTGCAAATCGTGAGGAATGGCGTGGACCGCCCCCGCTTCGGCTGCGACCACCGGTTCGTCACTGTGATGTTGATGATGTGGTTGTGCCTGATGCTGCGGGGCCATGCCACTGGCCAGCAGCGGCGGCAATACCCCCGCAGCCATGGCGGTGCCAGTGAGCCCCCGAAGGACCAGTACCACCATCAAGACGAAATAGAGCCCGCGACGCATCGGTGAATGATACGGCAGCGCGGGCAAGGTTCCCGCAGAGCTACATATTCACTGGACCTTCGGCTTGCCAGTTCTCATCTCGGTATCTCGGTTCCCAAGATACCGCGTCGGCATGCGCGACCAATGCCAGTCATTGACGGGACAGGACACCAGGGATGTTCTGCATAACTCCTTGCGGTCTGTGATAGCGCGGCCTCGGGCAGTCCGCTGCGTCGCATTTTTTGCAAATAGCCAGGCTACTGGCTGCCAAGAACGCCCCTTGCGGCCCATACCGGCCCGCACTACCACCGACTCGCGAGGGTTATGCAGGACGTCCCTGGAGCGGCCTCGCACAGGTTCAGTGTGCGGCAGGGTACGGCGGAACATGCCCACCTTGGGCCAGCGCGCTGGCCACAGCAAACATCAGCTCGAGGTTGATTTGTTCGGGGTCGCGTGGCACGAAGTCGTAGTGGCACAAAGTACCCATCAGCACGCCGCTGGAATCCATGATGGGCACGCCACAGTAGGTCGGCACAGCCTCGCGGGCGGGGTGTCCTTCGGTGCGGGCGTCCAGCAGAGCGTGGGCCGTCTTGAACACGCCTTTGCTGTCGCGCACATAGCAGCAGTAGGTTGCTGTGTCGGCTACTTCCTGGGCATGCAGAGTGCCCACGTTTTCCTTGTCAAAGTGCACGGCGGCATTGGCCCTGCCATCCTGAAAGCGCCAGATGCCGATAAAACGGTAGTCGGTGAGGCCCACCAGAAAGGCCAGCGCGTCGCGCACGCCCTGTGCGCCAAGAATGGACTGGAACTGCTCAAAATCCCCGACGGTATTGACTTGGGCCACGGCCACTCCAGTGGGTGATACGGTTGCTGAACGCAGCATTTTACGTGCAGCGATGTTACGGACCGGGGGGCGAAGACTGCTGCGACCGGGGTGGGTGTGCGTTCAGAACGTGTCCACTCTCTCGCAAGGGCTGGCTCAAACTAGTGAGCACATTTTCAGATGCCCATATACCGTCCGGGCCGGTGGTTCATGGCCAACACCAAGTTGAGCGCAACGGCTCCGGCAATGGACCAAGCCACCCGCAGGGGTTCCACAGTCCAAAGAGCCAGCAACACGATGCAGCAGTCCACAGCCATCTGAATCTTGCCCGCCCGCCAGCCATAGCGGTCTTGCAGGTATAACGCCGCAATACCCACGCCGCCCAGACTGCAGCGGTGCCTGAACAGCACCAAAAATCCCGTGCCTGTAATCAGCCCGCCTGCAATGGCCGCGTACAGCGGTTGCAACTGGGAAAACTGCACAAACTGTGGCTGCAGTTCTGTCAACAGCGACAGCAGCAGGACTGCGATGAACGTTTTTGCCGTAAAAGCGCGTCCAAGCTTTCGCAGAGCCAGCCAATAAAACGGTAGGTTCACCACAAAAAATAGCTTGCCAAAACCGATGCCCGTGGCGTAGTGCAGCAAAAACGCCAGCCCCGCTGTCCCGCCCGTCAGCAAACCGGCGCTGGTAAAGAATGAAACACCTACTGAAATCAGCAGTACCCCGGTAAAAATGGCCACGCCGTCTTCGAACCAGGTGTGAGGCGTGGCTGCGGGAGTTGCTGCCTGTGTGGCTGAATACGGGTTAGGGCTGGCGGGTGAGCTGGACATGGCGCAGTTAAACACGTGATGAGGGGGGCAGGCCCCGCCATCTTGGGGGAGGCAGGTTGCAAATTGAACCACGCAAGACCTGTGCCTTGGTTGTCACGCGTCAAGAGATAGTGCAGCGTTTTCAGCCGCGGGCGCTGCCCTTCGTCACGCTGTGGCCAGCGCGTTGGCCCGTGCCTCCGATTTTGTAACACCTGCAACGCAGCTGTGCATCTTCCGAGTGGTCCTGGCGTTCCTGCGAAAATAGCGGGCTTTGCCCACTGGGGATCCGTTCCCTGATGCGGGCGCGCCGTGGGAGCCTCCAAGCGCTGCCAGCACAGTGAATGGCTTTCCCAGGATGTTTTCGCACTACACCATCAACAGCTCCAGACTTGTAGCACTGCTCCAGCAATGGGCGCGGCAGGACAGCGTGCGACCACGGCAGCCGCCATCGCAACCCATGAATTCCGATGTGGCAGAGCAAATGGCCCAGTGGCTGAGCACGGTAGATGCCGTCAAACTCAGCCGGGCGCTGCATGCCATTGAGGCCTTGCCCTGCGAAGCGGGGTCGCTGGCGAACAAACAGGGGGTGGACTTGCCTGCGCTTGATCGCTTGTTCGAGAAGACCAGGGCGGATCTGTATGCGTTGGTGACTGCCAAGGTGTTGGCCGCGAAACCCCTGCGCGCGCGGGCAGACAACACGCCCGTGCAAGCGCCCGACCCTCTGGTTGAGGCTGACTATGCGGCCCATGGCCCGCGTTATGTGGATCTGCAAAAGCAGATTGACACACGGCTTATGGCCTTGCGGGCGCAGGTCCGCCATGCATTGGCTCAGGGGTCTTGCGGTTTGCGGCAATTGGCGGCGCTGGATGCTGTCATGGAGCAAATGCTGGGCGCTCGCGAGCAGCGGCTCTGGGCCTCATTGACTGGCCATTTGGAGCGGCGTCTGGCGCACCGGCATCAAAAGCACCTGGAGGCGCTGGAAAACTGCGGCGTTGCCGACGAACCGCAGCGCTGGGCCCAGCCCGGCGGGTGGTTGTGGGCCTTTGAACAAGATTTGCAAGCGTTGTTGATTGCAGAACTGCAAGTGCGCCTGCTGCCGATAACGGGGCTGCTTGACGCCGCCCACAACGAGATAACAGGACGACAGGAATGAACAAGAGTGTGACGGCCGCCATTTTTTCGGCGGGCCTTGCCGTGGTGGTCTGGGTAGGCTGGGGTTTTGTGGGGACCAGCCCGCTGGCGCTGGCGATGACGTTGGTGATTGGCGGGGTGTATCTTCTGGGCGCCTATGAGTTGATGCGCTTCCGCGCAGCCACAATATCTTTGGCCACGGCGCTGGGCCTGGCCGACAGATCTGCGGAGCCCGTGGCGGACCTGGGAGAGTGGATCAGTCGCTTGGCGCCTTCGCTGCGCCACCCGGTGCGCCAGCGCATTGAAGGCGAGCGCGTGGCCTTGCCTGGCCCTGCGCTCACGCCGTATCTGGTGGGGCTGTTGGTCATGCTGGGCATGCTGGGCACATTCCTGGGCATGGTCGTGACTTTTAAAGGGGCTGTATTCGCGTTGGAGACCTCATCCAACCTGGAGTCGATCCGCAACGCGTTGGCCGCGCCCATTAAAGGCCTGGGCCTGTCTTTTGGCACGTCGGTGGCCGGTGTGGCGGCGTCGGCCGCGCTGGGCATGTTGTCGGCCATCAGCCGCCGTCAGCGGATAGACGCTGTCCGCCGGCTCGACGTACTCATACCGTCAGTGTTTCGACCGTTCTCATCGGCGCACCGGCGTGACGAAATGTTCCTCGCTCTCCAGACGCAGGCCTATGCCATGCCGTTGATAGCCGAACGCCTGCAGGGCTTGATGGAGGGGCTGGAGCGCCGCAATGACCAGCTCAACGAACAGCTGCTGGCCCAGCAGCAAGGATTCCACCGTGAGGCGTCGTCCGCCTATACGCTACTGGCCAGTACGGTCGGGACGTCGTTGCAAGAAAGCTTGACCGCTAGCGCGCGTCAAGCGGGCGAGGCGATTCGTCCCGTGGTAGCGCAGGCGATGACAACGCTCGCCCATGAAGCGCAGCGCTCGCACGAGCGCCTGCGGGAGGCGACTGATGCGCAGTTACAGGCGCTCACGGCCCAGTGGGAGGGTACGGCGCGCCAGGTGGCCGAGACCTGGGCCTCGGCGTTGCACGGTCACACCCAGACCCACGGCGCATTGGTTGCGCAGTTCGACGGGGCTATGCAAGCAGTCACTCAGAAATTTGACCAACGATCCAGCGCGCTGGTGGCCTCGCTCCAAGAGTCCGCTGCGCAATCTCATGCGGCCCAGCTAGCCGCTGATCAGCACCGGCTGGAAGGCTGGAGCCGCTCCATGGAGGCCATGGCTCACTCTCTCAGCCTCGAGTGGCAGCGTGCAGGCGCGCAGTCAGTGGCGCAGCAGCAGGGTGTGTGCGCGGCGCTGGAGGCCACAGCCAAGCAGCTTGACCACAGTTTGCTGTCGGCCACGCAGTCATTCGAGGAGCGCTCTGGCGCGCTGTTGACCGGGTTGCAGGAGACGTTGGCACAGTCGCACACCGTTCAGTTGGTGGCCGATCAGCAACGTGTGGATGACTGGAGCCGCTCAATGAAGGCGATGTCGGATGCGCTTTGCGCTCAATGGCAGCGGGTTGGTGCGCAGTCGGTGGCGCAGCAGCAGGAGGCCGCCCAGGCGTTGCAGACCGCAGCTTCGCATCTGGCGGAACACGTAACCGATCAAGTGGCCCGCACGCTGGGCAGTGTGGCCACTTTGATGGATCAGTCGGACGCGCTGCTGCGTACCCGCCTGGAGTCTGAAGCCCATTGGGTGCAGGCACAAGGCCAGCGCATGGACCAACTGACGGGCGTGTGGCAAACCGAGCTGTTGGCCTTGCGCGATGCGGAGGCGCTGCGCGGCCAAGCCGCAGTGGAGCGGCTCGACACGCTGCAGGCAGCCGTAGCGCAACACCTGGCGACTTTGGGGTCGGCGCTGGAGGCACCTCTTACGCGTCTGCTGCAAACCGCTTCCGATGTGCCGCAGGCCGCTGCCGAAGTCATCACCCAGCTGCGCGAGGAAATGACGCGGCTGAGCGAGCGCGACAACATTGCCTTGGCAGAACGCACGGCCATGATGGAGCAGGTCGGCACCTTGCTGCATTCGGTGAACGAAGCTGCGGTGCAGCAGCGCGCCGCTATCGATAGTTTGGTGGGCTCGGCCGCGCAGGTGCTGGAGCAGGCGGGGGACCAATTCGCGCAGGCGCTTGGAACGCAGGCTGGGAAGGTGGATGAGGTGGCTGCGCATGTGGCTGCCAGCGCCGTAGAGCTTGCCAGCCTGGGCGAATCCTTCAGCCATGGCGTGGGTTTGTTCAGTGCCAGCAACGAAAAACTGGTGGCAAGTCTGCAGGGCATGGAAGGGGCCATCGGCCAGTCCATCAGCCGCAGCGATGAGCAATTGGCCTACTACGTGGCCCAGGCCCGTGAGGTGATTGACCTGAGCATTAGCGCACAGCAGGGCATTGTGGAAGACCTGCGCAGGCTTCACAGCACTGCGGGCCGGGCGGCCTCCCATGGAGTGGCTGCATGAACGGTCTGGACGACACACTCGACGAAGCTTCGGAGCAAACCGCCTCCGTGTGGGCGGTGTTTGGTGACCTGATGTCAGGGTTGCTGGGCGCGTTTGTTCTCATCCTCGTGGGACTGCTCGTGGTGCAGATCGATCTGGTGGCCAGCCTGAAGCAGGAAGTGGAAAAGCGCCAGATGGAGGAGCAACGCCGCATGGCGCTGGAAAAAGCGCTGGCTATTCCTTTGGCCAGCGGCCGGGTGACGGTGAACAACGGGCGCATTGGCATCAGTGGCAGCGTGTTGTTTGCGGTGGGCTCTGATGAACTGCGCCCTGAAGGGCGCCAACTGCTCAGCAGTCTGGTGCAACCCCTGGTCGTATACCTGCGCGAACGCGATGAAATGCTTATGGTGAGCGGATTTACCGACAACACCACGCTCCTGCGCGGTGCCCATCAGCGCTTTGCCGACAACCTGGAACTGTCGGCGCAGAGGGCGCTCACAGTGACCCGAGCACTGATTGAGGAGGGCATGCCGTCTGCGCAAGTGTTTGCGGCCGCTTTTGGCGCTGAGCAGCCGGTGGCCGACAACGCAGACGAAAATGGCCGTGCACAAAACCGCCGCGTAGAGATGGCCCCGGTGCCCAAGGCATCCAATGCAAAACCAGCCCGAGATGAATGAGCCCTCCCTGGAGTCGCTGCGGGCGCAGGGCGCTCATCTGTACGACCCCGCGCGGTTTCACTACCTGGAGGTTCTGTCCCGGCGTCTGGAGGCGCAACCGGTGACCGTGCAGCAGGTACTGGCTCGGCGGTTGGGCGCTGCGGTGTCTGACTATGCAGTCCGAGCAGAGTCTGCGCCTGTGCGCTCTGCCGTTGCAAAAGCACTGCCGTCGGCAAGGTCCGCCCTCGCAGAACTGAATAGTGAGCTGAATGCCCGCGCCCAGTCCGATGCGCAGGACACGCTGCTGGGCGACAGCGCAAACCTCTCGGACATGAAGAGCGTTCGCCAGTTCAGCGAGGTCTGGTCGAAAATATCTGCTGATCAGCAGGTGGTGCAGGCCCTGCACCGGGCGCCTGAAAACGCGGGGCCTCTCAACTCGCAAAAACTCATGCTCCGCTCGTTGGCGTTGATGCGAACGTTGTCTCCGGACTACCTGCGGCGATTCCTCTCGCACATGGATTCCCTCCTGTGGCTGGAGGGTGTGAACACCAAGCCAGAGCGATCGGTCGCCCGGAAAAGCCGTACTGCGAGGGCGAAACCCTGACGCTGCCGCCCCTGCGCGCGGCGCGAGAGGCAGACGCAATGGCATAGGGGCGTTGAAGTTGTGGGCTGCGGTGCACAGCGGTGCACAGCGGTGCGTTCAACCCTGCGTGCGTCACGTGCCAAACGGCAGCCGCATTACTTTTCGGTCTGGTTCGAAATGTGTTGTTGAAGCAACTGGTTCGACTTGTCCAGTGCGTCTGCGGTCTCGCTCAGTTTTTGCTCCAACTGGTCCGTACGCTCTACAGCAGCTTGCAGATCACCCTGCATGGCATCCGTCGGGATTTGCGTGGAAAGAACCGCGTGGACTACATCCAGCTCATCTGCCGTGGACTTGATCTGTTCAGCGGTTTCCAGATTCTGGTTCAGAATTTCCGCCACTTCCGAAGATGGAGGCTGTTTCGTATCGCAGGGCATAAATCGCACTCAGTGAGGTTATTCAGTTCACGTTGGTTACCGGGCAAGCGGCCAACGGCCTACGTGGCGATGGGCACCACCCGCGTAGATTGTAGGCAGCATCCCAACGAACGGACTAGCCGACTCTCCTCATGCCCCTCAACAACATCCTCGTCGAAGACAGCAAGACAATTCTGAACACCCTCGTGCCCGCGTTGGCCGAACTGGCAACTACGCCACCGCCGATATGCGTCCCAGGTGCTAGCAACTGGGCGCCGACGGGATGTTCGATAAATCGACCGAGATTGATGCTTTCTTTGAACGCTGCCGTACGTTGTCTCGCCGTGGTTTTTTTTGGTACGAGCGCCAGTGGGCCATGTTTTAGGCGCGATGCGCATCCTGCGCGCGCAGATGTCGCGGAACCCCGCGGTCTTTGGCATCTACACGAGGCGCCGGGATGGCTCAGTGCCTGTGTTCTGCAGGAATCGTCTGGCTGGCAAGCTCTTGCCGGGCTTGGCGGATCACACTGGCCCCACCCGCGATGGCAAGCCCGGCCATGATTGCGGCCACCGCCAGATCGGGCCAGGCGCTGCCGGTGCCGAACACGCCCAGCGCAGCGCCCATCACCGCGACGTTGCCCAGCGCGTCATTGCGGGTGCACAGCCACACGCTGCGCATGTTGGCGTCGCCGTTTCGGTAGGTGTACAGCAGCACAGCCACCCCCAGGTTAGCGGCAAGGGCCAGCAGGCCGATGGTGCCCATGGTGAAGGGTTCTGGGGGCGTGCCCAGCAAAGCGCCCCAGGCCACGCGGCCCACTACGAACACGCCAAATGCCAGCATGCTGGCGCCTTTGACGAGTGCCGCACGTGCCCGCCACGTGAGGGCCATGGCCAGCACCCACAGCGACAGCGCGTAGTTGGCTGCGTCGCCCAAAAAATCGATGGCGTCGGCCAGCAGTGACGCAGAACCCGACTGCACGCCTGCACCCACCTCCACGACAAACATGGCTGCGTTGACAACGAGCGCCACCCACAGGATGCAGCGATAGCGGGGGTCGGCACTGGCGGGTGAGCCGTGCGAGTGGCTGTCATGGTTGTGGTGGCAATGGGCAGACATTGGGAGTTCTCCAGTCAGTGTTCTAAAGCGATGGCATGATTTAAAACCTTGAAGTCACTTGAAGGTCAAGGTCATGACGAAAAACATTGCGCGATACCGGATTGGGGAAGCAGCCCAGCAATCTGGCGTGACGGCCACCAACATTCGCTTTTACGAAAAAGAAGGTCTATTGGAGCCCGGGTTGCGCAGCGACAACAGCTACCGCCTGTACGCCGGTGCCGATGTGCACCGCCTGCGTTTTATTCGCCTGTGCCGCGCCATGGACATGTCCTTGGACGAGGTAAGAACCCTGTTGGCGCTGGACTGGAGCAAGAAGGAGGACTGCGACGCTGCGCGCGATGCGCTGGATGATCACTTGCAGCATGTACGGGCCCGCCTGGCAGAGCTCCAAGCGCTGGAGGCCGACTTGCTGGCACTGCGCAGCCGCTGCGATGGATCCGACGCGCATTGCCACATCATCGAGGCGCTCCACGCGCGCGCCGATGCACAGCCTCCGGCGACATCCGCCAGCACCGGGCCGGGCAAGCGCCATGTCTGATGCGTGTTGCAGCGCTGGTGTGTGCACATGGCTGTGAGGACATGTTTCTCATGGGTGTTGGAGACTCCTGTTTTGATAGCTGATAGCGCTTTATGGATAAGCGCTAGAGGCCAAAAACACCTAAATTTTTGTGCCATACGGCTGTTGGGGTTGGCCGAACATGCGCCGCTATGATCCGGCCATGATTTCGCGCTTGCCCGGCCTCTCCCTGCCCGAACGTGTGCTGAACACGGCGCGGCGATGGGCGGTGGCGTGGTGGCGCATCCTGTACCTGGGCGCTGTGGTGCTGGTGCTGGTGTTGTCACCGTCCAGCTATGGCAGAGGCACGCGCAAGGCGCTGGCGCGCCATTTGTATCTGGACACCGCCCCTGTGCTGCTGGGCTTCACGGTGCTGGCCGCATTGATCAGCCTTGTGCTCACGCGCATCGTGGTCGTCACGGCGCTGAGCTATGGCTTGTCGCGCTATGCGCTAGAGATGGTGATTCGCGTGCTGGTGCTGGAGCTGATCCCGCTGACCGCAGCGTTGTTTGTGGCCATGCGCTGCACCATACCCAATGGCACTCAAATCTCGCGCTTGCGGCAGCTGGGGCGGTTTGATGCGCTGCGCCGCCACGGCTCCGACCCCGTGCGTGTGGAGTTGCTGCCCCGTGTCATCGCAGGCGTGTTCGCCAGCATCACCCTGGCCGCGTTGAGTTGTGTGGTGGCACTGGTGCTGGCGTACTTGGGGGTCTACGGCTTTAACCTGGCCGGGTTGCCCAGCTACACGCGCATGTTTGGCCAGGTGTTCACACCCAGCGTGACCATGGTGTTTGCACTCAAAACACTGTTTTTCAGTCTGGCGGTCGCGCTGATCCCTATGGCGGCGGGTTTGCATGACACCGGTGAGCGCACTCAGCCTGATTCCGAACTGGGAGGCCTGGCGCGTATGTTTGCCGTGCTGCTGCTGATCGAGGTGGCCTCGCTCATGGGCAACTATTACTGATGCCCATGGACGCTGGATGTTTGCAACGCTGTCGTACCCTTTTCATTTGATGACCCCTACTGTCGCCCCATGACCGATAAGAACCATTCCAGTCACGACAGGGTGCCGCCCCCGGTACCGCCTGAAGGCCCGCATGTGGAGGGCGAACGCCCGCCCGTGGAGACCCTGCGCCCCGTGGCGTATCTGGAGATCAAGGCGGCCGCGCTGCTGCTGTTCACGTTGGCGCTCATCGTGGGGTCGGGGATGTACCTTTTGTACGCACGGGGGGCTTTTGAGCCCACTCAGACCCTGGTTCTCACCGCTGACGACTCAGAAGGGGTGGTGGTCGGCATGGACATGACGTTCTCTGGCTTTCCCATCGGCCGTGTGCGCCGCATCGAGCTGGCCAACGAGGGCAACGCCCGCATCCTGATCGACGTGCCGCGCAAGGATGCGCATTGGTTGCGCGAATCGAGTGTATTTACGCTGGTGCGTGGCATTGTGGGGGGCACCAATATCCGTGCCTACACTGGCATTCTGACCGACTCGCCGTTGCCTGATGGTGCGGTGCGGCCCGTGCTGCGTGGCGACGCCACGGCCGAGATTCCCCAGCTCATGTCATCCGCGCGCGAGCTGTTGACCAACCTTAACGCGCTGACGGCGCAAGACGCTGCGCTGGGCAGCAGCCTGACCAATGTGCAGGCACTGACTGAGCGCCTCAATGGCCCGGGTGGCATGCTGGGTGTGCTGATGGGCAACGAGGGGGATGCCAAAAGGCTCGTGACCACGCTTGATCGCACCAACGCGTTGCTGGCGCGCATCGACGGCATGGCCGCGCGGGCTGATCGACAAGTGTTTGGCAGCGACGGCAGCAAAGACGCGCTGGTGCCTGAGGTGCGCGCCACCGTCGCCCAGCTCAATGGTTTGCTGGCGGACACCCGCACCAGTCTCAAAAAGGTCGACGCTGTCTTAGTCGAGGCCCAGGCCATCGGGGTCAATGCGCGGGAGGCCACCACCGACCTGGGCGCACTGCGCGCCGAGGTGGAGAGCAATTTGCGCAAAGTGGAAAGCCTGGTCAATGAAATCAACCGCAAATGGCCCTTTGCGCGGGATACGGAGCTCAAGCTGCCATGAAGCGATCTGACGTGATGACTGTGCGGCGGTTTATGTACGGCGGCCTTTTCGTTGGTGCCATGTTGCTGGCGGCTTGCTCCAGCAAACCCCCTGTGCCGGACTGGCAGATGAACGCGCAGGGCGCGTCGGAGAAAGCCTTGGAAGCCTACTCTGTCCGGCAACGCGCGCGTTGAGGCCTTGGAGTGGGACCGCGCCCGCGCCGAAGTCGCCCGCACCGGGCGACCGGATCTTTTGGCACGGCTGGAACTCATGCGTTGCGCTGCGCAGGTTGCCAGCCTGGTTGTCGGACCTTGTGACCGGTTTGAACCGCTGCGAGCAGATGCTGCGCCCCCTGAGCTGGCGTATGCAGACTACCTGGCGGGGCGCTTGGAACCCGCGCAGGTTGCCCTGCTGCCAGAAGCCCAGCGCAAGGTGGCCGTGTCTGGCACTGTGGCCACACTGGCGGGCCTTGAAGACCCGCTGTCGCGTCTGGTGGCGGCGGGTGTGCTGTTCCAAACGGGGAAGGCCAGCCCTGCGGTCATCGCTGAAGCAGCGGAGGCGGCGTCTGCGCAAGGGTGGCGCAGGCCACTCATGGCTTGGCTTACGCTGCAGGTACAAAGAGCAGACGCTGCGGGTGATGCCCAAGCCGCGGCGTCATTGCGTCGCCGTCTCGCGGTCGTCGAGCAAGGCAATCCACGGGGCAAGTAGGCGAACGAAACGGCCTGAGTCTGCCGAAGTTCGGTGGCTTGACTGAAACGAAACCACTCAGCGCAGACGCGCTTGGAGCTGTGTTTCGATGTGCTCGCGCTCTGCCGCAAATTGCTGCGCATCGATTTCGTTGGCTTCGTATTTGCGGGCCGTGGACAGTAACAGAACGGTGTTCTCTAGGTGTGTGTCTTGCTGCAGGGATGAAGGCAGCGCAGTAAGCCGGTCAAAGCTCTGCTTATAGAGTTCACTCCAGGTCAACATACCCGCCTGGGCTTGAGCGCGAGCGCTGTCATGCCAGCGTGTGAACTCTTCCAGCGCCACATCACGGGGGCTTGAGCATCCGGCCACCGCTGCTAGCCACAAGGCCGCTACCAGGGGGCGAGACGCGCAGAGAGGTAAATAAAAACTGCCTGCAGAGTTTCGAAAACGTGGTGTCACGATCGTCCTCCATTCTTGATTGCCACCGAATTGCCGGTGTGCAGCGTGGAATGGTACGCCGATGCTATCTTTTTTGCTAGCCAGAGCCAGTGGTCACAAATGGATCATTCCCCGACGATGCCCGCAAAGCACCGCAAAAGAATTTGGGATCTATTCGAACAAGCCAGTGGGCAAGATTTTGTCCAACCCGTTCGGTACCGCTGTCATCGAGTCCACTGCGGGCACTGCCACGTCAGGGGTCAGCAGTGCCATGGAGGCCAGCACAGCCAACACCACGGTCCCGAGGAAGCTAAGCAGAGCACGGGCGCTGGGCGACAAGTGACGGGGTTTCATGCTGGCTTCCTTCCAAAAAATGGGGTGCGGGGGCCACAATGACCACCCAAGTCAGCCTCAATGGCTGATGGGTGGGATTTCAGCAAAGAGCCGCAGTTCCGTCTGTCAGACAAGTGCGACACCGCATCTACAGAAGAACCGTTACGAGTGGTTGCAAATGCAGGCGAAGCGCAAAACAAAACAAAAAACCCGCACTTATTACAGTGCGGGTTTTGTGTGTGATTCGCTTTCATTGGATGTGAAAGCAGACTGTCTGGCGGAGAGGGCGGGATTCGAACCCGCGGTGGGGATTAGCCCACACACGCTTTCCAGGCGTGCGACTTAAACCGCTCATCCACCTCTCCGAAGCCCACGATTATAGCCATAGGCGAACGGGTATTTCGATGGCGCGTCGAATTCAAGCTAAAAATGCCGGGTTTGATCGTTCGTTCAGGTTGCCTTCTGCATTTGAACCATCTTCATGGCCGAGCCAATCAATGCAGACACTTCGGTCATATTGCTCGGCACGATGAGGGTGGTTGTCGCATCTGCTGCCACGCGGCCATAGGCTTCCACGGCTTTTTCAGCCACTTTGAGTTGTACTGCCTGTTCGCCGCCGGGCTGGCGTATGGCGGCAGCCACGCGTTCGATGGCTTGGGCGGTGGCCTCTGCCACGGCAGTAATGGAGGCTGCTTCGCCCTGGGCGTTGTTGATTTGCGCCTGCTTTTCGCCTTCGGAACGGGCAATGAAGGCCTCGCGTTCACCGGTGGCGATGTTGATTTGTTCTTGGCGACGGCCTTCGGACGCAGCGATCAGTGCGCGCTTTTCGCGCTCTGCGGTGATTTGCGCCTGCATGGCGTGCAAAATTTCTTTCGGAGGAGTCAGGTCCTTGATTTCGTAGCGCAACACCTTCACGCCCCAGTTCAGCGCTGCCTCGTCGATGGCCTGCACGATCTGTGCGTTGATGATGTCGCGCTCTTCAAAGGTCTTGTCCAGTTCCAGCTTACCGATGACCGAGCGCAAGGAGGTTTGCGCCAGCTGCGTGACCGCCATGATGTAGTTGCTGGAGCCATAGCTCGCACGCATGGGGTCGGTCACCTGAAAGTACAGGATGCCGTCCACCTGCAATTGCGTGTTGTCGCGCGTGATGCAGACCTGGCTGGGCACATCGAGTGGGATTTCTTTCAGGCTGTGTTTGTAAGCCACTTTGTCGACAAAAGGCACCAGAAAATTCAAGCCCGGCGTAAGCGTGCCTGCATATTTGCCCAGCCGCTCTTTGACCCAGGCATTTTGCTGGGGCACGACCTTGACGGAGCGCGCGATGAAGATCACGGCAATGATGAGAATGACGATGGCGATTTCCATGGGAAGCCTTCTTTCTTGGTTTTCGGTGCAGAAATTGGGGTTGGCTTTAAACCGGGTCTACCAGCAGGCGATTGCCTACCAGCTCTGACACACGGTGCATGCCTGTCGATGGCGTGACGCCAGCGCGATGGATTGCTGTCCAAGTGGCGCCCCGGTATTTCACAGAGGAGGTGCCGTCGGGGTTCCAGCTTTCGATCATGATGGTTTCGCCCACGTCCAGATTGACACTGCGGTCCGCGCGCGCGGATGGGTCGCCCGGGCGTCGTTTTTTGACGAGGTACCATGCCACGACAGCCCCGCCCCCGACGATGGCTGCAGAGACGATCTGCAATGCAATCGGCAGCCCCAGGTGCGCAGCCAGGGCCGCGGCCACCAGACCTACTGCCACCATGAGCAGATAAAAAGTGCCGGTCAGCAGCTCCGCAACGACCACCGCCCCCGCTGCCAGCCACCAAATGGTGGATTCCTCCATATAAGACCTCCTCGTTATGGTTGTGTTTAGTGCACCACATTCTGGGTCAAATAGGTTGCAGTTCAAAGGCGCGTCAAGGTTATTCCTTACACTTCGCGCCTATTTCGTTTTTTGGCCGGGCAGGGCACGGTTGCACGGAGGCTGCGCATGAAGTTTCGCTTTCCCATCATCATCATCGATGAAGACTATCGTTCAGAGAACACCTCAGGCTTGGGCATTCGTGCGCTGGCGCAGGCCATAGAGGCCGAGGGATTTGAGGTGGTCGGGGTCACCAGTTACGGTGACCTGTCCCAGTTTGCCCAGCAGCAAAGCCGTGCTAGCGCTTTCATTTTGTCGATCGACGATGAAGAGTTCACGGGTGGCGAAGGGCTTGATCCCATCGTCTTGAGCCTGCGCAGCTTCATCGGCGAAGTGCGCCGCAAGAACACCGAAGTCCCGATTTACGTGCACGGCGAAACCAAGACCAGCCGCCACCTGCCCAACGACATCTTGCGCGAGCTGCATGGCTTCATCCACATGTTCGAGGACACGCCTGAGTTCGTGGCGCGCCACATCATCCGCGAGGCCAAGAGCTATCTGGAGGGAGTGCAGCCGCCGTTTTTCAAGGCGCTGCTGGACTACGCCGAAGACGGCTCGTACAGCTGGCACTGCCCTGGTCATTCGGGCGGCGTGGCCTTCCTCAAGAGCCCCGTGGGCCAGATGTACCACCAGTTCTATGGCGAAAACATGCTGCGCGCCGACGTGTGCAACGCGGTGGAAGAGCTCGGCCAGTTGCTGGACCACAACGGCGCCATCGGCGAGAGCGAACGCAACGCCGCGCGCATCTTCAATGCTGACCACTGCTTCTTCGTCACCAACGGCACCAGCACCTCCAACAAGATGGTGTGGCACCACACCGTGGCCCCGGGTGACGTGGTGGTGGTGGACCGTAACTGCCACAAGTCCATCCTGCACAGCATCATCATGACCGGCGCCATCCCCGTGTTCATGAAGCCCACGCGCAACCATTTCGGCATCATCGGGCCCATCCCGCAAAGCGAGTTTGAACCCGAGGCAATCCAGGCCAAGATCAAAGCCAATCCCTTGCTCAAAGGCGTGGATGCCGAAAAGGTCAAGCCGCGCGTGCTCACGCTCACGCAGTCTACTTACGACGGCGTGCTGTACAACACCGAGACCATCAAGGGCATGCTCGATGGCTACGTGGACAACCTTCACTTTGATGAGGCCTGGCTGCCCCACGCGGCATTCCATCCGTTTTACGGCACGTACCACGCCATGGGCAAGAAGCGCACGCGCCCCAAGCACTCGGTGACCTACGCCACGCAGTCGATCCACAAGCTCTTGGCCGGCATCAGCCAGGCCAGTCACGTGCTGGTGCAGGACTCGCAGACCACCAAGCTGGACCGCCACCTCTTCAACGAGGCCTACCTGATGCACACCAGCACCAGCCCGCAGTACAGCATCATCGCCAGCTGCGATGTGGCAGCCGCGATGATGGAGCCGCCCGGCGGCACCGCGCTGGTCGAAGAAAGTATTCTGGAGGCGCTCGATTTCCGCCGCGCCATGCGCCAGATCGAGAACGACTTTGGTAAGAAGGACTGGTGGTTCAAGGTTTGGGGCCCTGAGAAGCTCGTGGACGAGGGCATTGGCCGCGCGGAAGACTGGATCATCCGCAGTGATAGCAAGAGCAAAAAGGCGGGCGCCAAGTGGCACGGTTTTGGGCAGCTGGCTGACGGCTTCAACATGCTGGACCCCATCAAGTCCACCATCGTCACGCCGGGCCTGAATCTGGACGGAAAATTTGACAAGACCGGCATTCCCGCGTCCATCGTCACCAAGTACCTGGCCGAGCACGGCGTTGTGGTGGAGAAGACGGGTCTGTACAGCTTCTTCGTGATGTTCACCATTGGCATCACCAAGGGCCGTTGGAACACGCTGCTTACAGCGCTGCAGCAGTTCAAGGACGACTACGAGAAGAACCAGCCCATGTGGCGCATCCTTCCCGAGTTCTGCCAGCAGCACAAACGCTACGAGCGCATGGGCCTGCAGGACCTGTGTCAGCATGTGCACACGATGTACGCCAAGTACGACATCGCGCGCCTGACGACTGAGATGTACCTGTCGGACCTGACCCCCGCGATGAAGCCTTCCGACGCCTACGCGCACATCGCGCACCGACAGACCGACCGCGTAGAGATCGACCAGCTCGAAGGCCGCATTACCGTAGGACTGGTCACGCCCTACCCACCGGGTATTCCGCTGCTGATTCCCGGCGAAGTGTTCAACAAGAAGATCGTGGACTACCTCAAGTTCGCCCGCGAGTTTGCCAAGCTGTGCCCGGGCTTTGAGACCGACATCCATGGCTTGGTGGAGGTGGAGGACGAGAACGGGCAGGTGCGCTACTACGCCGACTGTGTGGCAGAACAAGCCAAGCCCGGCAAGAACCCCAAGCCGCTGGCGACTGCCAAAAACCTGGTGGAGGTGGGCGCTGACGGCCCCTATGGCCGCAAGGTCTGAGCATCAGTTGACACCGAACTAGGGCGTTGGTGCCGTCGCGCACCAATCAGCATGAATCGCTCCCCGGTAACTGCCGCGGAGCGATTTTTTTGCGCCGTTGAATCCACTGAACGGGTGCGTGCGTATTGACTGACAGCCGCGTGATTCTCAGGCGGTGACCGTTGATCCATCAATTTCAGGAGATTTCCATGAACATCCGTTTGAATGCCCGCCTTGCCACCATCGCCCTCAGCGCCGCACTGACTGCAGCGGCTTTCCCTGTCATGGCCCAGGTCATGGTGGGTGGTGCACCCATGCTGGCCAGCAAGGACATCATCGACAACGCCGTGAACTCCAAGGACCACACCACACTGGTCGCTGCCGTCAAGGCCGCCGGCCTGGTCGAAACGCTCAAGGGCCCAGGTCCGTTCACCGTGTTCGCGCCTACCAATGCCGCCTTTGCAGCACTGCCTGCCGGTACGGTTGACACCTTGCTCAAGCCCGAGAACAAGCCCACGCTGACCAAGGTGCTGACCTACCACGTGGTGGCCGGCAAATACGACGCCGCTGCGTTGTCCAAGATGATTGCCGACGGCAAGGGCATGGCCAGCATCAAGACCGTGGCGGGTGGCACGCTGACGGCCAAGGCCAGCGGCTCGGCCATCATGGTCAGTGACGAAAAGGGTGGTACCGCCACCGTGACCATTGCGGATGTCTACCAGTCCAACGGTGTGATCCATGTGGTCGACAAGGTTTTGCTGCCTAACTAACTAACTAACCAACTAACCAACTAACCAACTAGCCAACTAACTGGCTGACAGTTGGTAGGCAACGAGGTACGAGACAGGCTGGGCTTCCAAAAGGGCTCAGCCTGTTTCGCTTTTGGCCGTTCGCTGTTTCGCAGACTGAACAGTCAGCGTGGCGGCAAGTCTGGCCGTACGCGCACAAAGCTGGCAAATCGTGGCAGCCCACCATCGTGCGTGCCGCGATAGCGGTAGGTCACCCAGCTGCCAACAGGTGGCGGGTCCATGCGCTCTGCGTCGCTGAAGCCTGCACCCAGTTTGAATCGCTGTCCACTGGGCATTTCGACCAGCAGCGCGCCCAGGCGGCCTTCGTGTTTGCCTTTTCCGGGCAAATGGGCCACCACTCGTGCTTCGGTGTCTTCGTGGGTCTTGACCTTGATGAGGTCGTCGCTGCGACCCGATCGGTACAGCGAACTGCCTCGGTGCAGCATCAGGCCTTCGCCGCCCGCGCGCACCGTGCGTTGCAGGAGGGCCTGCAGTGCCGCATCGCTGGGCACGCGTTTTTGCGGCACGGCTTGCACCCAGTGCTGGTCCAGACGGCGGACCAATGCGTTGAGCGCAAGAAGTCGCTCATCAAAGATGCCGCCGTGTTGGGGCAGGTCAAACACCATGAACCGCATCGTGCGCCATGCGGCGTCATCAGCGTGCTGCTGGCGCGTGGTGGACTGTGCATGGGTAAAGCGCCCACGCCCCGCCCACAGTTCGCCGTCCATGGGCGTGTCGGGCCACCCAGCGGTAAACCATGTCGGCGCGGATACTGTTTCACCCCCTCGGGTGCGCAGCGTGCGGCCATCCCAGTAGCCGCGCACACCGTCGTATTTTTCGCTCACCCAGTAATCGGCCAGCGGCATGCCAGGGCGGTACACATTGGCCAGCAGCAGCGCCGGAGCGTCCGCCGCGTGCGCAGGCAGCACCACGAAAGCCAGCCAGGCCAAGCACCGTCTGCGGAGCATTTGCTATAAAATTAATAGCTTATAGCGCTTATTCAGTAAGCGCTATAGCCTGTTTTGACTCAATTTCTGATTCGCAATCAAACTTGGTCGGCACTCAAGCCCGCAGTCTGACTGAAGCCACCGTCCACGTAGGTGATCTCGGCCGTCATGCCCGAGGCCAGGTCCGACAGCAGGAACGCCGCCACATTGCCCACGTCTTCAATCGTGACGTTGCGGCGCAGGGGCGAAGCGTCGGCCACGCGGCTCAGCAGCTTTCCAAAGTCCTTGATGCCGCTGGCGGCCAGGGTCTTGATCGGACCCGCGCTGATGCCGTTGGCTCGAATGGCACGGCCATCTGCGGTGCGGCCCACGGCTTCGGCCAGGTAGCGCACGCTGGCTTCCAGGCTGGCCTTGGCCAGGCCCATGGTGTTGTAGTTGGGGATAGAGCGCAGCGCACCAAGATAGGACAGCGTCAGCAGAGACGACTTGTCGTTCAGGTAGGGCAGGGCGGCCTTGGCCATGGCCGGAAAGCTGTAGGCGCTGATGTCGTGTGCAATGCGAAACCCTTCGCGCGACAGGCCTTCCAGAAAATTGCCGGCAATGGCCTCGCGCGGGGCAAAGCCGATGCTGTGCACAAAGCCGTCAAATTGGGGCCACACCTGGGCCAGGTCGGCAAACATGCGCTCAATCTGCTCGTCGCTGCCCACGTCGCAGTCAAAAATCAGCTTGGAGTCGAACTCGGCGGCAAAGTCGGTGATGCGGTCCTTGAAGCGCTCACCCACGTAGCTGAAAGCCAGCTCCGCGCCCTGTGCGTGGCAGGCCTTGGCGATGCCGTAGGCGATGGAGCGGTTGGACAGCACGCCCGTGATGAGCAGCTTTTTGCCGGTCAGAAAACCCATTGTTCTTCTCCTGAGGAATGCGAGGAATTGGCGTTGAGTGGGACAGCCGAGTGGTCTGCGGGGAAATCCCCACAGCCCCTGCGGTGGCGCCACCGACGTAGTGCAGAATTGTCGCATGCGGTATTGGCTGACTTTTCTGCTGTTGGGGTGTGCTGGTCCGGCGTGGGCCGCGCATGCGTATGCGTTGTGGGGCGAGCCGCGCTACCCCGCAGGGTTCGCACAGTTTGACTACGTGAACCCCGCCGCTCCCAAGGGCGGCGAGCTGCGGCTGGTGAGCAACCTGCGCGTCTCCACCTTCGACAAATACAACCCGTTCACTATCAAAGGCAATGCGCCTGCCTATCTTTCGACGTTGATGTTCGACTCGTTGCTGGTCGGCTCGATGGACGAGACCGCCACGGGCTATGGCCTGCTGGCTGAGGATGTGGAGGTCGCACCAGATGGTTTGTCTGCCACCTTCCGCCTGCGGCCCGAGGCGCGTTTTCACAATGGCAAGCCGGTGTTGGCGCAGGACGTGAAACACAGCTACGACACGCTGGTCGGGCCGTTCACCTCGCCCGCGTACAAAACGCTGCTGATCGAGGTCGCTGGCGTGGACGTGATCAACGACCGCACAGTGCGCTACCGCTTCAAGCTTCCCAATCGGGAGTTGCCGATCACAGTGGGTGGTTTGCCCGTGTTCAGCCGCGATTGGGGTGTAGAGAACGGCAAGGCCAAACCTTTTGACCAGGTGGTGATGGACATCCCCATCGGCAGCGGCCCCTACAAGATTGGCCCCGTGCGTTTCGGCAAGGACATCACCTACGTGCGCGATCCTCAGTATTGGGCCCGTGATCTGAATGTGCGCAAGGGCACCGCCAATTTCGACCGCGTGCTGGTCAAGATCTACAAAGACAGCACCGCAAGGCTGGAGGCGCTGAAGGCCGGCGAGTTTGACCTGATGCGGTTTTTTAGCGCAGGCGACTGGGCGCGGCGTGTGACCGGCAAGAAGTTCGACACGGGCGAGCTGGTCAAGGGCGAGTTCCAGCACAAGCTGCCCTCGGGTTTTCAGAGCTATGTGCTCAACACACGCCGACCGCTGCTGCAGGATGCCCGCGTGCGTGAGGCCCTGGGGCTGGCCATGGACTACGAGTGGATGAACCGGCAGCTCTTTTATGGCGCCTACCAACGTGTCAACGGATTGTTTGGCAACACCGCCTGCGAGACCAAGGGCTCTCCATCTCCCGAAGAACTGGCGCTGATGGAGCCCTACCGAAAACACATCCCCGCAGCGGCCTTTGGCCCCATGACGGTGCCGCCGCGCACCGATGGCGATTCATCCCTGCGGGCCAATCTGCGTCGCGCACAGGCCCTGCTCAAAGACGCTGGCTGGGAGGTACAGGATGGTGTGCTGCGCAACGCCAAGGGCGAGGCCATGGTGTTCGAATACATGGACAGTAACGAGGGCGGCGTGCGCACCATCGCACCCTGGATGCGCAACCTCGAAAAGCTGGGCATCACGTTGCGTTTTCGCTCGGTGGACTTTGCGCTGTACCAGCAACGCCTGCAAAAATTCGACTTTGACATCACCTCGCTGGCCTACCAGGGCACTAACAACCCGGGTCAGGAGTTTGCCGACATGTTCGGCAGCCAGTCGGCCGATGTAGAGGATTCAGGTAACCACGCGGGTGTCAAAAACCCGGCAGTGGACGCGATGATCAAGGCCATGACCTCGGCCAAGACCGAGGCCCAGCTGCTGCCCGCCTGCCACGCGCTGGAGCGCATCATTGCGCACAGCCACTATCTGATTCCGCAGTGGACCGCGGGCACACACCGCATGGCCTACAACGCTTGGCGCCTGGCCAAGCCCGATGTGGTGCCGCCATATTCCAGCGGTGAAGGCTGGGTCATCGACACCTGGTGGGCACGTATTCCACCCCAGACCGCCCCGGACAAAAAGTAGCGGCTTCTGCATTCATCACCCCGCCCATGTTTGCCTACATCCTCAAACGCGTACTGCTCATGCTGCCCACCTTGTTCGGTGTGCTGCTGCTGACCTTTGTGGTGATCCAGTTTGTACCCGGTGGCCCGGTGGAGCAGTACATGGCCGAGGCCAAAGCGGGAGCTGGCGGTGGCGGCGCGGAAGGCGGAGGGCTGAGCTACCGCGGGTCGCAGGGCGTGGACCCCAAACGCGTGGAGCAGATCAAGGCGCTCTACGGTTTTGATAAACCAGCGCATGAACGCTTTTTTCAGATGCTGGGCCAGTTTGCGCGGTTTGACTTGGGCAAGAGCTTTTTCCAGAACAAGGACGTGTGGCAGCTCATCGTAGAGAAGCTGCCGGTGTCCATCAGCCTGGGCCTATGGACGTTTTTCATCAGCTACCTCGTGGCCGTGCCACTGGGTGTGGCCAAGGCCGTGCGGGCGGGGTCGCGCTTTGATCTGGTGACCACGCTTGCTCATTTTGGTGGGCTACGCCATCCCCGGCTTTGTGCTGGGTGTGGCGCTGCTGGTCATCTTTGGCGGGCAACTGCAATGGTTTCCCCTGCGCGGGCTCACCTCGGCCAACTGGGACGAGTTGTCGTGGGGCGCGCGCATTGTGGACTATCTGTGGCACATCACGCTGCCTATCACGGCCATGGTGCTGGGTAGCTTTGCCGTCACGGCCATGCTCACCAAAAACGCGTTTCTGGAAGAGATTCGCAAGCAGTACGTATTGACGGCGCGTGCCAAGGGGCTGAGCGAGCGGCAGGTGCTGTGGAAGCACGTGTTCCGCAATGCGCTGATTCCCATCGTCACCGGTTTTCCCGCTGCCTTCATCGGCGCTTTTTTTGCGGGTTCGCTGCTGATCGAAACCTTGTTTTCGCTCGATGGCCTGGGCCTGCTCAGCTACGAAAGTGTGATCCGCCGCGACTACCCGGTGGTGCTCGGCACGCTGTATCTGTTCACACTGATCGGTCTGGTCACCAAGCTCATCAGCGACCTTTGTTATGTGTGGGTAGACCCCCGCGTGAAGTTTGACTAGCCCGAACGGACCCATTGCACTGATCACTGATGAGCCCCGCTTCCGCTTCAATTTCCCTGTCCCCCTCGCGCCGCGCCTGGCTGCGCTTCAAGCGCAACCGCCTGGGCTACTGGAGTCTGTTGATCTTCTGCACCCTGGTGCTGCTCAGCCTGTGCGCCGAACTGGTCAGCAACGACAAGCCGCTGGTGGTGCGCTACGAGGGGCAGACGTATTTCCCCATGCTCAAGGACTACCCCGAAAAGACCTTCGGCGGCGACTTTGAAACCCCCACCGACTACCTCGACCCCTTCATCAAGGAACGGCTGACCACAGGTAGCAACTGGGCTCTGTACACCATCAACCCCTACGGTCCCAACACACTCAACTACTTTGCCAAGTCGCCCAACCCTTCCGCGCCTACTGGCGACAACTGGCTGGGCACCGATGACCGGGGGCGGGACCTGCTCGCGCAGCTGCTTTATGGGTTTCGGGTGAGCGTGCTGTTTGCTCTGGCACTGACGGTGACGGGCGTGTTTCTGGGCGTGGTCACGGGCGCCATTCAGGGGTTTTTCGGCGGCAAGACCGATCTGGCGTTTCAGCGTTTCATCGAGATCTGGGGCTCCATGCCCGAGCTGTATTTGCTCATCATCTTCAGCGCGGTATTTGCGCCCAGCATTGCATTGCTGCTGGTGCTGCTGTCGCTGTTTGGCTGGATGGGGCTTTCGGACTATGTGCGGGCCGAGTTTCTGCGCAACCGCCAGCTCGATTACGTGAAGGCCGCACGTGCCCTGGGTGTGGGCAATGCGCAGATCATCTGGCGCCACATCCTGCCCAACAGCCTCACGCCGGTGGTCACGTTTTTGCCGTTCCGCATGAGTGCGGCCATTCTGGCGCTCACCTCGCTCGATTTCCTGGGCCTGGGCGTGCCGCCGGGTACTCCGTCGCTGGGCGAGTTGCTGAGCCAGGGCAAGAACAGCATCGATGCGTGGTGGATTTCGCTGTCCACCTTTGCGGTGCTGGTCACTACCTTGCTGCTGCTGACGTTTATGGGTGACGCACTGCGCGATGCCCTCGACCCCCGAAAGGCCGACCAGTGAACCCATCGGTCAAGATTCCGCTGCTCCAGGTGCAGGACCTGCACGTTCGCTTCGGCCCTAAGGAAGTCGTGCGGGGCGTCAATTTCAGCATCGCTGCCGGCGAAAAGCTCGCGCTGGTGGGTGAATCCGGATCGGGTAAAACCATCACCGCGCTGAGCCTTCTGCGGTTGGCGGGGAACGCCGCCATCACGGGCCAGGCGACGTTGCAGGGTCGCGGTGACCTTCTGGCGCTGACCGAGCGCGAGATGCGTGGCGTGCGCGGTGGCGATATCGCCATGGTGTTCCAGGAGCCCATGACCGCGCTCAACCCGCTGATGACCATTGGCCTGCAGATTGCCGAGATCCTGCAGCTCAAACAGGGCCTGACCGGTGCCCAGTGTGCACAGGCCGCCATCGAGCTGCTGGCCCAGACCGGCATCCCCGAGCCCGCGCGCCGCGCCAACAGTTTTCCGCACCAGCTCAGCGGCGGGCAGCGCCAGCGCGCGATGATTGCCATGGCGCTGGCCAGCAGCCCGAAGCTGCTGCTGGCCGATGAACCCACCACGGCACTCGACGTGACGCTGCGGGGGCAGATTCTTGATTTGCTGTCCGATTTGCAGCGCAAGACCGGCATGGCAGTGCTGCTGATCACGCACGACCTGAACCTGGTGCGCCGCTTTGCTGACCGCGTTGCCGTGATGGAGCAGGGGGTGCTGGTAGAGCAGGGCCCGGTGGCCGAGGTGTTTGGCGCGCCCCAGCATGCCTACACCCGCCGCCTGATTGCCAGCCAGCCGCGCCGCGATGTGGTGGAAGCCGACCCGCCTGCGGGTACCGCGCCGGTGGTGCAGTCGCAGGGTTTGCGTGTGGTGTACCCCACACCGCTGCCCGGTGTGCGTGGGTGGTTCAAGAAGGGCGAGTTTGTGGCGGTGCAAGGCGCCACGCTGCAACTGCTGCCAGGGCAAACCTTGGGGGTGGTGGGGGAGTCCGGTTCGGGCAAGTCCACCCTGGCACAGGCCATTTTGGGTCTGCTGCCCTATGCAGGGCAGTTGCAGGTCGGCGGCCAGGCATGGCAGCAGCCCGCCATGCGCAACACGCCCGCCAACCAGCAGTTGCGCAGGCGTGTGCAGGTAGTGTTTCAAGATCCGTTTTCGTCCTTGTCTCCGCGCCTCACCGTCGAGGAGATCGTGGGCGAAGGCCTGAAGGTGCACGCGCCCACGCTGACCGTGGCCGAGCGCCGCTCTCGGGTGGAGGCAGCGCTGGAGGAGGTGGGACTGGCCGAGGCGCAGTACCCGCGTCTGCTGGAGCGCTACCCGCACGAGTTCTCAGGTGGCCAGCGCCAGCGTCTTGCCATTGCGCGTGCCCTCATCGTGCAGCCGCAGGTGCTGGTGCTGGACGAGCCCACCAGCGCGCTGGACGTGACCATCCAGCAGCAGGTGCTGGGCCTGCTGCAGCGCTTGCAAAAAGAAAAGGGGCTGAGCTATCTGCTCATTACCCACGACGTGGACGTGATTCGCGCCATGGCGCATGACGTGTTGGTGATGAAAGATGGCGCCGTGCTGGAGAGCGGCACCGTCACCGAGGTGATGGAGACGCCGCAGCACCCCTACACCCAGAAGCTGGTGGCAGCGGCTGCCGTGACAGCCTAGCCCTGAAATTTTAATGAAATTGGCCTCTAGCGCTTGATGGTAAAGCGCTGATAGCTATCAATAGTGTAGTGATGGAGACTGATATCTGCCGGGTGCTGAGCCCACTGCGTATGAGGCATAAGTCGTCTGAACTCAGCTGAACCCAGCTCAGGTTCGCACGGCCTGCCTGGCGTGCTGCTCGCCCGCAGGGGGCGCAAACACGATCTTGCTCACATCCACCCCCATCGCTTGCGCCCGTTCCAGTAGGTGATCGCGCACATGCCAGGGCAGGGTGGGTGTGCGCGACAGGATCCACAAATAGTCACGGTTAGAACCGATCACCATCGCCCACTGGTAGTTTTCGTCCAGCGCCACCACGTTGTAGCCGCCATAAAACGGTCCGAAGAAAGACACCTTCAGCGCTGCGCGGTCTGGCTCGCCCACAAACTGGGCCGTGCCTTCGGCTTCTTTCCATTCCTTGCGCACGGGGTCGTACCCCCGGTTGACCACCTTGAGGGTGTTGTCCGCATTGCGGGTGTAGGTGGCGCTGGCCTGGGTCAGGCCGCGTTCAAACGAGTTGTCGATGCGCGCCACCTCGTGCCAGTGACCGGCGTACCGATCTACATCAAACCCGCTCACGGCTTGAATGCCGTCTGGAGTGCGCGGTGTGGAGCATGCAGATAACGCAAGCAACGCCATCAACGCGGCAGCAGCCGTGATCAGCGGCCAGGGCGAATGGCGAAGGGGTGGGCTGTAAATGCGCATGGGTCTTCTCCTGGGCTGGCGGCGTTCTGTGTGGTTGTAAACAACGCTGCGTGTGGTGGTGTGGCTGACAAGGCTGCAGTGGCGTAAAGTGCCGCCGCCCTCTCTGTGTCTGAATGTATGCAGCACCCCTTGTTCGACTTGTAGGAGCGGGCTGTCAGCGCGTGTCGGCCAGCGCGGTGACGGGAACTAACGGCCTACAGAGCTGGGCCGCGATGTGAGCGAAGAGTCGTGGAGGGCTCCAGGCAGTTCGTCAGCGTACCCATGGGTGTGGTTTGGGTGGTTGCTGCTTTGTGGGGTATTTTTGGCAGACAGCGCAAACCAGTAAAGCGCTCGCAGCTACTAAATCAGGAGTTCATGGTGCCTTGCTCACCCTGTGCTGACCTGGCGGTCAACCGCGGGTACTCCCGTCGAACCTGTACTTGAGAAATTCCAGAATGAAGCGATTGGAGTTCGTTCATCAAAGCGGGCATCGCTTCTACTATCGGGGGCATGCACCCATCCGACCTGTTTCCTGGCTTTGCGCCGCACCGCATCCCCACGCCCGATGGCCAGCACATCCACACGCTGACGGGCGGTAACGGCCCACCGTTGCTGCTATTGCACGGCCATCCTCAAACCAGCGCGATCTGGCACAAGGTGACACCTGTGCTGGCGCAGCGTTTCACGCTGGTGTTGGCAGATTTGCGCGGGTACGGCGATTCGGCCAAACCCGCAGGCAGTGCTGCAGACCACGCTCAGTACAGCAAGCGCACCATGGCCGCTGACATGATCGCTGTGATGCAGCACCTGGGCCACGCCCGCTTTGCTGTACTGGCGCACGACCGTGGCGCGCGAGTGGCACACCGCTTGGCGGTTGACCACCCAGAAGCGGTATCGCGCCTGGTCTTGCTCGACATCGCACCCACGCTGGCCATGTACGAGCAGACGAGCGACACCTTTGCCCGTGCCTATTGGCACTGGTTCTTTTTGATCCAGCCTGCGCCACTGCCCGAACGGTTGATCGAGGCAGACCCCGCCGCTTACATCCGTGACGTAATGGGCCGTCGCAGCGCGGGCCTGGCGCCATTTGATGCGCGTGCGCTGGCCGAATACACCCGCTGTCTCGCGTTGCCTGGCACGGCCCACGGCATTTGTGAGGACTACCGCGCGGCAGCAAGCATTGACCTCGACCATGACCGCACGGACCGAGATGCAGGGCGCCAGCTTGCGATGCCCCTGCTGGCCCTATGGGGTGAGCACGGCGTGGTGCACCAGTGTTTTGATCCCCTTACCGAATGGAAACGCGTGGCCTGCGATGTGCGTGGCCAGGCGCTGCCTTGTGGCCACTACATCGCTGAAGAAGCACCTGAAGCGTTGTTGGCTGCTGCCATGCCGTTCTTGCTCGAAGTCGCCCCATGACATAACCCAACGACGTGGTGCACCGCCGGGTGCACAGCGCCCGATAGGGCGTGGTTGGCGTATGCCCATCAGAGTCGCGCTTTTGCAGACAGACGCCGGGTGAAAGCCGCCGCACGCCGTACCCGCGATCGGGTGTCTGTCACCACGGTGGCCTGAGCCGATTTCAGCGGTGTCCGGATGGAACGACCATGTCGTACTGCCAAGAAGGGTGCGGGGAGCGGCAGCCGGGCGTTGACTACTGACCGCGACGGCTACTTGGCTGCGCCCTTGCTCGCTTGCGCTGCCAGGGTTTTGGTGTAGACCTCCATCACCGTCGCAAAATCGCGCTCGAAGTTGATGGGCAAGAACGTGTCATTGCCCGGCAACAACTGGCGCAGCTTGGGCGAGAAGTTGTAGCTGTATGAACATTTTTTCACCCGCGCCTGCAGGTCGGGTGACACCTCTTTGCCCAGGGTCCATGTTTCGGTCATGAAAGGCGGGCTCTCCCACAGAGTGCGGATGCTGGAGCCCTTCACGTCGCCCTTGAGCACCATGCGCTGATACAGGTCGCTGGCCACCGCAGCGGCGGGGTAAAAGCCGTGCATCACGCCCGTCACCGAGCGTTCGTGGCCGTTGGAGAACACCACTTCGTAGTTCTGGTCAGGCTGCAGGCCCAGGGCCGGGAACAGGGCGCGCGGCGCCAGATTGCCGGAGTTGGAGGTGGGCGTGGAATGCGCAATCTTTTTGCCCACCAGATCCTGGGGCTTGGTGAACGGGCTGTCCACGCGGGAGATGAGGATCAGCGTGTAGGAGTTGCGTTTGCCGCTGGCCTTGTTGCCAGGCACGCCAAATGGCGCGGGCTGGCCTGCATTCACCAGTTGCGGCACCAGGCCAGGGTTGACCTGGGCCAACTGCACCTTGCCGGTCACGATGCCGTCGATCAGCTCTTTCTCGCCCAAGGTGTCGATGTTGGTGCTGCGCTCCAGCGACTCGCCATGGATGTTCTGCAGATCGAGGTTGCCGCAGCGCGCTAGGTGGTTGAAATAGTCGCCCCACAACAACATGGTTTCGCTCTTGGCGTAGGTCTTGGGCATAGCCACCACCAGCTTTTCGCGTGGACCGCCAAAACTGGGTGCGGGTGATGCCGCCGCGGCGGCGCGGGCGGCTGCGGCACGCGCCTGAGGAGTTGTGGCGGCATTGTCGGTTTGCGCAGCCACTGGGCCCAGCATGAGCGTGGCGCCCGACAAAAGTGCGCAAAAGCGTGTATCGAATCGCATGGTGATTTCCCTCCGGTTTTATTGGGGTAGCGTGACCGGGGCATCAGCGGCTGGGTGGTAGCGCTTAGTGACGGAAGTGCCTGCGCTGAACCCGGGCTTTGGAGTATGCATGAAGGCCCTGCGCCGCTGGTAACGCGCGCGACTCGCCTTGCCTTTGGCTGTCCGCGCTATGGCCCTCGGGCACTGCCGGGCAGGATCAAACCCCGAACACCTTCAGCACCGAATCAGTCAGCCCCTGAAGCCACCGTGCCGGGCCGCGATCGCGCTGGCTGGCATGGGGCATTTCCTCGTACACGTAAAAACCTTTGTCACCCTGAAAGGAGTCGTTCAGCAGCGCCTGCTTGCCTCGCACATAGGCGATGAAGGTCTCGCACCGGCGCGTCGAATACCCCAGGTTGGCATTGAACGCGATGGTGGCAGCCTGGCTCACGCTGCGTCCGGTGGCTGCAGGCTCCACGCGCACGCCCCGGCAGCCTTGCACGATGAGCTGCGCAGGGCCATGAAACGCCAGGTACCGCAGCTGCAGTGTGAGCCAAGCATGCAGGCTGCCCAGCCGCCAGTGCGATGTGATGCGCACGGGCACACCACGCTGCTGCAGGACGCCCACCAGGTTGTGCGGCTGCATCACCAGTGCGGCACCTGTCGGCAGCGTCAGCACACCGATTTCACTGTGAGCGTCCTGGGTGGCTGACACGACATAGGTCGCAGGCGCCTTGGTGCGGATGCGGGTCAGTGCCACCATGCCGGATGCCAAGCTGGTCAGGGGGAAGCGGCGGTTGAGCATCCAGCAGGTGTCGGTCTGGCCCGCAATGGATGCGCTTTGCAGAAAGTCGGGGTGCAGCAGCAGTTCGTGTGCTGCGTCCACCGTCACCTCGCGCGACACGGCGGACCGGTGTGAGTCCAGTGCCAGTTCACCCAGGCTGTCCGGCAGCAGCCGGACCGGCGGGCGCCGTGCGGCCAGCGGCGCCAGCACAAAATAGAACAGTGCCTTGATGCCCAACGGCGCAAAGATGGCGCCCAACAAGATGAACAAGGCGGTGGGCAACACATCCTGCAGCGGCTGCGACAGCCTGGAAAACCAGTTGCCCGCGCGTTGGTCCTGCAGTGCTGCCTGCCGTTCGCGCAGCGGTGCAAGCAGGGCATCGATGTCGCCTTGGCGTGGTGCAAACGCCGCCAGGGGTGGCAGGGGTTGTATTGCCTGCGCCAGCGCGTGTTGGCGCTGGTAGTCCTCCGCCGCTCGCCGGTTTTCGGCCAGCAATTGAGCCTGTAGCACCCGAAGCTGCTCGCACTGCTGATACTCGGCCGAACCGATGCCGCTGATGCCCAGGCGGCACGCCACGGGGTGGGCCTGCTCCATGGCCTCGCGCTCCCGTTTGGCGGCCTGCCACTGGGTGTAGAGCCCCTGGTGGACAAGGCGCAAGCGCTCCAGTTCTGCTCGGCGTGCTTGCGCCGACTGTGTGGCTTGCAGCCGCAGTCGCAGTTGCTCAAGGTGTTGGCGCTCGGCATTTAGAAGGTAAATCTCCGCGTCCAGCCGCATGCCGTCCCATTGGTGCGCAACGATGGGCTGGCCCTTCAGAACCGGGCCGATGGCACTGACCTTCTGGCGCTCAAGCTGCTTGCGCCGCGTCTCCTGGTCTACGGCATCGATGCGGGCCGCCAGTGTGTCCAGCGATGCAGACGCAAGCGTCGCCATGCGGCCCTGGCTGGCGGTAACAAGGGTGGTCAGGTCACTTGCAATGCGCTCGTCAGCCGCTGCTAGCTGCTCCAGTTCTGCCTGGGACGCTTGATGGGCCTGCCACTCGGCCCAGACCCACTTCCCGAAGAGCAGCACCGCGCAGATAAGCACAAAGGCCATCAGATGGCGCAGCAGGAAGCGGACAATCGTTGCGACAAGGGCTATCAAGAGTGGGTCTTTCAGTGTCAGCGATCTGGTGCCCTAGGCTGACCTCAGAGCGCTGGTGCCCAGCGTACCACCCCCATTTCGTGGTGTGTCGGTGGCGCACTCTCATTGGGCCTGCGTGGATGCCCTGGATGTTGCGCCGCCCAACCAGCCTGCGGGTAGCCGAGCATGCTCATGCCACACTGGACTGGTGTTGCCCAGGATTGCCCGTACCGCAGCAGCGTGCCATATTCAGCGCGCGGTGAGGGCCGCAATGACCACAGCCACAACACGAACAGGAGCTACATGCGGCGCATCAAGACCCGGATTGCCATCTTGTATGGCGTTGGCCTGCTGGCGGTCCTGCTGCCCATCGTTGCGGCTGTTCTGCTTGCCGAGTACCGCAGTTTTGAACAACAAAAGGACCGAGCAAACCGGCTCGCCGGCGAAATCCTGCACCGCACACACAGGGTCACCGATCAGATGGCGGGGGCCTTTCAGGAGCTGAATGCTAAGCAAGGCTCCAATCCCTGCTCCGATGCCAACCTGGATCTTATGCGCAAGCTGGTCGTCAAGTCCAACCTGCTGATCGACGTAGGCTATGTCGAGAACAATCAAATGCGCTGCTCGTCGTTTGGGCGAAACGACTACCGGGTCGGTCCGCCCAGCTATCGGGGCGACGGGGGATACGATGTGCGCGTGCAACTGGAGCACCCACTCCTTCCCGGGTCGCGGCTGGTGATGTCCACCGATCCCAAGACCGGATTCTCCACCCTGATTCACCAGGGGTCGGTGCTTGACGTTGCGCCGTCCGATAGCCGCCTGACTTACGGGCTTCTCGGAGTTCGCAGCAAGTCCGCAGTGGTCAGCCACGGAACATTTGATCCTCTGTGGCTGGCAAATGTTGGTGAGGCTTACGAGACGACCTTCTTCGATGGCAATCGCATCATTTCCTGGAAGCGCTCGGACCGATACGACCTGGCTGCGTATGTGGCCATCCCCCGAAGCGAGATCGATCATGACTCGGGGCGTGCCATGCTGGTGTTGGTGCCGGTGGGCATTGGTGCCGGACTGGTACTGGCACTGGTGGTGGCGCAGCTGGTGCGGCTGCAGCGCACGCTGTCGACGGCGCTGCGCGACGCGCTCAAGAACGATGAGCTTTTCCTCGCGTACCAACCCATCGTGGATCTCGCGTCCGGTCGCTGGGTGGGCGCCGAGGCCCTGCTGCGTTGGCGCAATGCCAATGGGGTGATGGTCAGCCCGGATGTTTTCATTCCTGAGGCTGAGCGCAGCCACCTGATTGAGCGTGTGACCGAGCGCGTTGTGCAACTGCTGGTGCAGGATGCAGCCCAATTGTTGCGCGAACGCCCCGACTTTCACATCGCCATCAACCTCTCAGCGCAGGATTTCAGCAACGCTGACTTGCCTGAGCGCCTGCGCGGCGCCTGCGCGCAGATGCGGGTGCACCCTCGCAGCCTGCACATCGAGGCGACGGAGCGCGTGTTTCTGGACGTGGGGCAGACCCGAAAAACCGTGGCTGCGCTGCGTGCACAAGGGCATGTGGTGTCCATCGACGACTTCGGCACCGGCTACTCCAGTTTGTCCTATCTGACAGAGTTTGAACTCGACTGTCTGAAGATCGACAAATGCTTCGTCAGCACCATTGGTACACAGGCCGTGACCCGCAACGTCATCGGTCACATTATCGAAATGGCCAAGTCGCTCCAGCTCCGGATGATTGCCGAGGGCGTTGAAACGCAAGAGCAGGCCACATACCTGGGCGAGCATGGGGTGGAGTTTGCCCAGGGCTGGTTGTACGCGAGGCCGATGGACATACGCCAGCTGGTGCAGGAACTGAACACTTTGAAAAGCTGACCGTGGCGTCCAGCGGTTGACAACATGTCAACCGCCGCGGCTGAGGTGATGGACAAGGCGGAGAGGGCGTGCAACACCTGCCGTTGCAACAATCAAGCCACTTCGTTACCAGCTAGCTCTTCATGTCGCAAAACACCCATACCCTGCAGCTCTTCTTTGAAGACCCGATCAAGCTCAAGCTGGGTCAGCTGGTCTACCAGTACTTGGCTGCAGGCAATACCGAGCAGGCCCAGCGCTGGGCCGACAAGCTCGGTGGTGCGGACCTGGACGCGCTGTGGGACGCTGACTGGTTCAACCAGGAGGTGTTTGCCGAGCCCCATCGCCTGACGCTGCGGTTTGACACAGGCACCACGGACGACCTGCCGCTGCGTGCGCTGGAGTCGCTGTTTGCCCATGGCCTGCAAGCCGCGGTGCTGGAGGTGTTCTACGACCAGGTGGGCGAGACTGAGCGCATGCATTTTGACGCGGGGCATTGGGTATCGCGCCAAGCGTTTTTTCAGAAAAATCCGCAGTGGCAACCACTGGTGGAGCCAGAGACCCACCGCAGCGCAACGGGTGACGCCGATGGAGGCGATGAAGCCGCTGAGGACGCCGACCACGGCTGCTCCAAAGACCCCGCCAAGCCCATTTCTGTTACCAAGTTGCGCGAGCAAGAGGCGAAGCGCAAACGCGAGGCACAGGAAGCCGTAGAGGCCATGGTCGACTTTGCCAAGGCCATGCGTGGCAGCGGCACATCACCGGTGCAAGGGCTGATCGCGGTGGTGCTGTTGCGCGCCGGACTCAAGGGGTTGCTGCAGGCGTTTGTGTTTACGGTGGTCACGGTGCTGTTGTTCAAGGGTTTCTGGCTTTGGCTGGGCTTGGGCCTGGTGCTGGCGGTGGTGCTGCCGCTGTATTACATGCTCAGTGAATACAAAGACATCAGGGGGGATGACGACGATGACATTGATGCGAGTGGCGATGACGACGGCAACAACACCAACAACGGCAATGACGATGAGGGCAGCCCGGCCACCGTCATGGCTCGGGGGTAGTCCCACATGCTGACGCCAATCGAATGGTGGGGCGGGCTGATTTTTGTGGTGGGTGCCTTGACCCACCGCATGGTGATGGGCGCACTGGAGACAAAGGAGGAAGGTATCTCCTGGTACCGGCTGCAGATGCACGCTTTCTATTTGCTGCCTGCGGTGTTGCTGGCGGGGTATTTTTATTCGCTTGAGCACACCGCCTTGCAGTACGGCTACCTCGCAGTGCTGGCTGCATCGCTGTTGATCGTTGCGGTGATGCTGGTGCAGGAGATGACGGGCGATGCCGGGGATGACGATGGCGATGAAAAAAACATGAGAGGGGAGGGAGGAGAAGCGGAACCGGTCCGGGAAGGCGACGACGAAGAGCCAGGCTGGTTGATGTCGGTGGTCGGAGCGCTGGTGCTGTACAGCCCGGTGCTGGTGGCGTGTGGACTGGGCTGTGTGAAGGCGTGGCCGATGGTTCAGCCAATGATCTAGTGCATTGGTTCAGGCTTGCTGGCAAGAAGACGCCTGTTTGTTGATGTGCCAGTGAGCTTGAAACACTGCACCACGTGCCTCCGAAGCCCCAGAGGCGTGACGTGCCGCTTGGGGTCTCGGGACTTTGACACCGTGATCCGTTGCCTTTTTGCGGCCAGGGGCCTCGGCTGAGATGACAATCTGAGCCAGCCCCCGGCCACTTTTTCTTTCTCTTTGACTGTCACTGGCCGTTTTGTTTGCCGCCTGCCTCTTTAGCCCTTGTCCATGGCCACCGAATCCTTTGCCGATCTGCTGTCGATCTACATGCGCCGCATCCGCGCCAGCGCCTCAGGCGTGGCCACCGAAATCGGCCTGAGCCGCGAGGCGGTGAACAACTGGCGCAACGGACTGTCGGCGCCCAACCCGCGCTCACGCGACCGCGTGGTGGCCTGCACCCGCTACCTGCGCCTGACGGAGAGCGAGGCCAACCGATTGCTCAGCGCTGCGGGCTTCGAGCCCGAGTTTCCGCTGCAGGCCGAATCGGTGGGCGCGCAGCCCTTTGCCGCGTTTCAGGACCGCGTGTTCACCCAGCTTGCGCAGGCCATGCCGTACCCCATCTCGCTTCTGCTGTCGCCCGCACACTGGGGTCAGCCGCCCTTTCGGCAAGAGCTGCTGCAGCGCGCCCGCGCGCAGTATGGCGAGGCGTCGGTGCTGCACATCCAGCCGCCCTACAGCACCAGCACCGCGCAGGCAGACTACTTTGCCGCCATCGGCCGCCAGTGCGGCCTGGGCGAAGTGGCGTCCGACTACGAGTTTGAATCCGCGCTGGAGCGCCGCCTGCTGGCGGGCGAGCGCATCTTCTGCCTGGTCAGCCGCTTTGAGCAAGGCACGCCCGCGCTGCGCGAAACGCTGGCGGGCATTTTGCGCAGCCTGAGCGAAATGCACAGCGGCCGACTGCACCTGCTGCTGTGTGGCGGCGAGGCACTGGCCGACCTCAAATACCGCAGCGGCGACCTGTCGCTGCTCAACATTGCACAGGTCCACCACTGGCCCGATCCGTCGCTGGAAGACCTGACCCAGCTGGCACGCCTGCGCTGGCCCGAGCACGCGTGGACCCAGCCCGTGTTGGCGGCCCTGCAAGCCACCAGCGGCGGCCACCCCGCGTTGTTCGAAGAAGGGTTGCAGTGGCTGGTGGATCAGGGCGTGGAGGAGGTCAACGCATTGTCCAGCGCGCTGCGCACCCAACTGGCCAGCAGCCCGCGCCTGTGGCAAACCTTTTTGCCGCTGGCGCAGGCACCCGGCAGCCGCGCGCGCCTGCAACAACTGCTGCAGGCCGACGACCTGGGCCGCGCGCGTCCCTATCTGCAAGACGACGAACTGCGCAGCCTGTTCTGGGGCAACCTCGTCCACGTGCGCGGTACGGGCGACGCCGCGCGGCTGCACTGGCGCTGCGCCACCATCCGGGATGCGGGTTTGATGGTGCTGGACGCATGCTCGAACGTTTGAGCCCGCTCCTGTCCAAGGCCGTGGTCCGCAGCGTGGTCATTGCGGCGGTCACGCTGTTCGTGGCCAGCGCGCTGTTCACGCCCCAGCTCAACCCGGTCACGCGCGGATCGTTCCTTGCGTCGGTCAATGTCGGCCCGGTGTGGGGCGAACTGGTGCAGTGGCGCATCGCCATGATCGAGGCGCGCAACGAACTGGACGGCTGGCCCAAGGACATCCACAAATACGCGCCACCCGTCGCCAACCCGCAGCTGCGCGTCACATCTCCGCGCCCCAACGTGCTGCAGGCCGACATCGCCCACAACCCCGAGCTGGGCAAGCTGGCGGGCACCCAGGTGGTGGTGGAGCTGAAACCCGGCACCCACACCTGGACGTGCCGCCCCGGCAACCCACCCATTCCACCGGGCTACCTGCCCATCAACTGCCTCGAAGGCAGCACCGACGACTTTGAACCCGCCAAGCCCACCCCCACTGCCGCCAACGCCGACCCCTTCGGCTGGCTGCGCGCGCTCATCGTGTGGTGCGGCGTGATCTTTGCGGTGGGCGCCGTGGTGTGGGTGGTGCGCCACCCGCTGATTGGAGCGGGCCAACTGCGCCCCGCGCGCCTGCGCCGCACGCCCCTGGCGCGCCTGCCGCAGATCGACCGGCTGCTGCGACTTTCAAGGCGGCTGGAACCTACGCTGCTGGCCGCCGACATCCGCATGGTGGACTGGCGGCGCGCCGTGTTGTGTGCGCAGGCCACAGGAGCCGAGCATGCCCCGGCCCTGGCCCGCGCGCTGGCCGAACGTGTGTCCGCCCGCTGCCAGCCCAGCACCGACTGGGCACTGCCCGGACTGGTGTTTGAATGGCAGTTTCCGCCCGATCTGCCGGTGTCGTTGGACCGCTGCATGGTGTTTGTGCCCACGGCAGGCATCGACGAAGCCACCGTGCTGCGCCAATTGCGCGCCGCGCAAACCGGCAGCGACGTGCTGCTGATTTTGAGCCCGCACAGCGTGGACACGCCCTGGCCCCTGCTGCACGCCCACACCGAAGACCGCGCCAACCTGCATGTGATGGTGGACAGCGCCAGCCAGACCGAATGGTTGATCGGCGGCGATGCGCTGCAAGTGCTGCTGCGCCAACTGGCCGCGCAGTTGCGCATCACGCGCATCTCGCCCTACCAGACACGCGGCGGCGTCACGCGCGAAGGCGCCTTCTTTGGCCGCGCGCAGCTGCTGGCCCGCGTCATCAACCGCGAGCCCGCCAACTACCTCGTGGTGGGTGGCCGCCAGTTGGGCAAAAGCAGCCTGCTCAAGGCTGTGCAGCGTCGCATGCAAGGGCCATCCGCACACCGTGTGCCACTACGTCTCGCTGCGCGACCACCGCCTGGCACCGCGCATGGCGCTGCAGTTTGGCCTGCCGGCCGACACGCCGCTGGAAGCCATCGTGGACCACCTGCAGGCCCAGTACCAGGGCAAGCGCCTGGTGCTGCTGATCGACGAGGCCGACCTGTTCTTCCGCGACGAGTCGAACAACGGCTACGTGCAGTTGTCCACCCTGCGCGCGCTGAGCGAAGAGGGCCGCTGCTGGTTCATGCTGGCGGGCTTCTGGGATTTGTATGCGACCGCCGTGCTCGACTACCAAAGCCCCCTGCGCAACTTTGGCGAGGTGCTGGCCATCGGCGGGCTGGAGCGCGCCGCTTGCCGCGAGCTGGCCACCGAGCCTCTGCGCAAACTGCGCCTGGGCTTTGACAACGAACGCCTGGTAGACCGCCTCGTCGATGCCAGCGGCCAGCGCGCCAACCTGGTCGCCATCCTGTGCCAGGAATGCCTGGAGGCCCTGCAGCCCGGCGAACGCGTGATCGAAGCCCGCCACCTCACCCAAGCCCTGGCCTCGCAGGCGGTGCAAGACGCCTTGGCCGGCTGGGGGCGCCTGAGCCACGACGACGCCGCCTGCCGCCTCGACCGCATCGTGGTCTACCACACCGCCCAGTCCGGGCAGACCAGCCTAGTGACGCTGGCCCAACTGTTGCAAAGCCACGGTATCCCCGGCGACGCGCAGGCGCTGCGCCAGTCGTTGGCGCGCCTGCAGCTGGCGTATGTGCTGCGCAAGCACGAGGGCGGCGACTACCGGTTTGCCATCCCGCTGCTGCAAGACCAGTTTGAGCCGAGTGAGGTGGAACTGCTGCTGCACCAGGTGCTGGCGGTGCTGGCGCGCAGTGATGTGAAAATATGAGTCAGATAGGTTGTAGCGCTTGATGGGTAAGCGCTGGCAGCTATTGTTTTAGTAGTTTCCCGCAGCAGCCGTGTTCGGCAGTCGAATCGACCCCCGCCTGGTGCACATCCCGCATGCGCAGCATGTCGCCCCAGCGGGTGGCCAGTTGTGGCGCAAAGCCCACTTTGCCGTCAAACCGCGCGGGGTTGGCGTAGGTGCCAAACAGCAGATCCCATACCGGCAGGTCGCCATAGTTGCGGGCGTGCACGTCGCGTTCGTGGTGCAGCGCGTGCATTTCGGGCCGGGGCACCAGCCAGCCCAGCCAGCGGGGCGTGCGGATGTTCCAGTGCTGAAAGATGCTGAGCACCGCCAGCAGCGCCGTGGTCAGCGCCGCCGCTGCGGGTGCCAGGCCCAGCACCACGTTGGCCAGGGCCACGCCCAGAGTGGTTTTGACCAGTACTTCGAACGGGTGCACCACGTAGGCGCCCGGCACATCCACACGCGGCGCGGCGTGGTGCAACTGGTGGCCCATGCGCCATAGCAGATCGAACCGGTGCTCGGCCCGGTGCCATGCGTAGTGCACCAGCGACAACACCAGCAGCCCCACGGGTACGCCCCACAGGCCCAGCACGCTCAGGTCCAGCACGCGCAGCGCGGTGAAGCCGCTGGCCTGCAGAAGCCATGGAACGAGGGAGCCCACCGTGGCCGTCAGCACAAAAAACGCCACGCCCAGCCGCTGCCAGCCGGGCACGGGCTCATAACTGCGCGCGGGGGAATGCGCCTCCACTGCCCACATCAGGGCGTAAGCGGTGGAGACCAGCAGCGGGGTCAGCAACGGGAGATGGGCGGGGTCGATCATGGGTGGTTCCTTGTGATAAGCATATGTGCGTCGATGTGCACATATTGGATGAAAAAAATGGGCACTTGCTGCGCCCGCGCGGGGTGTGGGTCGGATGGGATGGCTAGGTTCGTGCGGAGGTCGGTGCAGGGCAGCACAGCGGCTGCAAGGTCTGCAGCAGCGCGGTCAGTGCCTTCATCTGCTCCAGCACACCGTCGCCATCGATAGCGTAGAAGGTGTGCCGCCCCTCGGTCTCCGACCGCAGGATGCGCGCACGCTCCAGCACCTGCAGGTGGCGCGCCGCCACCGAGCGGTCTTGCGGCACCTGCTCGGCAATCGAGCCCACATCGGCGCGGCCCTGCAGCACCAGCACCCGCAAGATGGCCACGCGCGCGGGTTCGGACAGGGCTTTGAAGAAGGCGCTGTCCAGCGCATCAATGCAGTCGGCGGCAGCGGTTTCGCGGGTGGCTTTCATGGGGTGGAGCATATGTGCACCTTTATGCACATGTCAAGCGCGGGCTGAATTCTTCGTTTGCCCGACGACCTGCCACGCATTTAATGTGCTTTGCGTTACGCCTCGGGCCAGGTGACGACCACCGCACCGCGCTTGCGCCCCGTCTCCACATAGGCGTGCGCAGCGGGCAGGTCGGAAAAGGGGTAGGTGCAGTCAATCACGGGTCGCAGTGCACCCGATTGGGTCAGATCCATCAACGTCTGCAGGTCTTCAGCACGCTCGGGCGCCGGGCCGCCGATGCTGCGGCGCGTGCCGCGTGGGCGGGCCAACAACTCCATCAGGCTGCCCGCCACCGACAGGTAGCGGCCGTGCTCGCTCAGGCGCGGCAGGCAGGCGGCAAAGGTGCTGGCGCCCACGGTGTCAGCAATCACGTCCCAGAGTTGATCGATCTGTATGAAGTCCTGCTCGGTGTAGTCGATGACGGCTTGTGCACCCAATGACCGCACCAGGGCCACATTGCCCGTGCTGCACACCCCCGTCACCCGGCCCCCCGGTGCCGCGCAAGCTGCACCATGGCACTACCGACCGCACCCGATGCGCCAACCACCAGCACTTTTTCGCCCGCCTGCAACTGGGCCTTGTTCAGAAAATGCAGCGCTGTCATGCCCCCAAACGGCAGGCTGGCTGCTTCGGCAAATGACAGCCGCGCGGGCTTGTGCACCAGGGGCTTGGTGGCGGGCAGCACGCAGTATTCGGCATGGCATCCCATGGCCGTACCGGCCACGCCCAGCACAGCGTCACCTGGCTGAAAGCCCTGCACCTCACGGCCCACGGCCTCCACCACACCGGCCACATCGGTGCCCAGCACCGTCTGGCGTGGCCGTGTCAGCCCAAACGCCAGCCGCCCCATCAAGCCAAAGCCGCGTGGCAGGTTTTGCGTGCGAATGCGCACATCGGCCGATGACACGCTGGCCGCCACCACCCGCACCAGCACATCGCGCGGGCCGCGGCGTGGGGCAGGGGCGTGTTGCAGCTCTAGCACGTCGGTGCTGCCGTAGTCGTTGCACACCCAGGCGCGCATCGTGGCGGGGATGTGGGCGGTGGATGGGATGTGGGTGGCGGTGGCGGACATGGGGCTGAGCAGTTGTTTGAAGTATGCGAAAGGGCGGGTTGGCGTAACCGCCGAGCGTAGACAGATGCGCATGGAGTGCGCAACCCGACTTCGGGCGGGGGTGTCACGCGGTACGCTTCGTGATCTTTGGGAGGCACCTCATGAACCACACCCTCTACACCGTGGCTTACCCGGAATGCGATGCGCAAGACCTGCACGCCGTGGACGCTTGGCGTGCCGACCACGACCCCGCAGGCCATGCGCTGGTGCGCCCGCATTTCACGCTGGTGTTTGCGTGCAACGCGTTGGATGAGCCCACCTACTTGGCCCATGTGGCGGTGGTCGCGGCGCGCACTGCGCCCATTGCCTTTCAGTGCCGTTACGCGATGCTGGGGGCCGATGCACACAGCCCGCGCGCCCATGCCTACTTAGTGCCGGACGAAGGGTATGCCGCGTTGTCGCTGCTGCACGATGCGCTGTACACAGGCCCGCTGGACGACCAACTGCGGCTGGATTTACCGTTCACACCACACATCACTGTGGGCACTTTTGAATCGGCGCCGATGGCGCGGCAGTGGTGCATCGAACGCAATCGCGTGGGTGTCTCCCTGCCAGGGCGTGTGGCGGCGCTGTGGGTGGGGCAGGTGAAGGACGGCCGTTTTGATCACCTGGGGCGGTTTGAACTGGCAGGCTGAACTCGTTTCGTTTCTCCTACACTGCGGCAATCCAGGCCCCGAGATCACCAGGCTGGGAGCCTCAAAGGAGACTGAAAAATGCCCGTCCAGCTCGATCACCTCATGGTGCCTGCCCGCGACAAACTGGCCGCCGCCCGGCTGCTGGCCGAACTGCTCGGAGTGCCTTGGTCCAAAACCGGCGTGGGGCCGTTTGCGCCCGTGTTCGTGAACGATGGCTTCACCATCGGTTCGACGAATGGCCCGAACCCATTCCGCGCATCCACTACTGCTTTCGCGTGAGCGATGCGGAGTTCAGCGCCATCCTGGCGCGCATCCAGGCCGCGGCTATTCCGTACCGCAGTGCGGTGCACGGCCCGGTGGATAGCCAGGTAGACACAGCGCACGGCGGCCGCATCGTCTACTGGAACGAACCCGACGGGCACCAGTGGGAGATGCTGACCGTGAGCTATGCGCGTGCTGCAGCAGGTTGAACGATAAGTTTTACGCGAAATTGGCCTCTAGCGCTTATCTGGTAAGCGCTAATAGCTATCAATTCAGTAGTTATCCGATGAGCCCCTTCAAGGCCGCTGCGCCATCACCAGCGCATACAAGGCCTGCGCCGCCACCGACAAGCTTTCGTCCCGCCGCCGCACCAGGTAGATCTGTCGCATGAGCCCTGGCAGCGATAGCGGCCGTGTGACCAAACCTGGTTGCTCGAAGTGGAACAGCGTGAGGGCCGGCACCACGCTGATGCCCAGCCCCGCGCGCACCATGCCCATCACGGTGGCCAGTTGTTCCACCTCCATCAGCGTGTGCATGGCCTGAGGGTGCAGCGCGGCCTCCAGGTACTGGCGCACGCTGCTGGTGCGCGCCAGGTGGATGAAGGGCCAGGCGGCCAGGTCCTGCGCGGTGATGGCTTTGCGGCGGCGCGCCAGCGGGTGGTCGGCCGGGCACACCAGGTAAAAGTTGTCGCTGCAAAAGGGCTCGGCCTGCAGCGCAGGCGTGTCGGCGCGGATGGCGGCCAGCGCAAAGTCGGCATGGCCGCTGGCCACACGGTCTATGCAGGGCTCGGACAGCACGTCGGCGATGTCGATCTCGATGCCTGGGTGTGCGGTGCGGTACTGCGCCAGCACGCCGGGTAGCCAGCCTGCTGCCAGTGACGGCAGCAGCGCCACGGCCACGCGCCCGCGTTGCAAGGTGGCTGTGTCGCGCACGGCGGCCAGTGCGTTGGTGATCTCCGCCCGGATGCGGCGGGCCGATTCCAGAAAGTTCTGTCCTTCGGGCGTCAGGTCGACATGGCGTGTGCTGCGGTCAAACAGGCGCAGGCCCAGGTCGTCCTCCAGCGCGCGGATGAGGGCGCTGAACGCGGGCTGCGACAGGTGGCACAACACGGCGGCGCGGGTAAAGCTGCGCTGCTCGGCCAGTGCAATGAAGGCGTCGAGCTGGCGGCTGGAGAGGTGGTGGGCGCTCATGCGGGGGTGACTTGATTCATCTGTGTTTCAGATGGATTAATAAGAACAATCGATTTCACAGAATACCGAGATGTTCCTACAGTCCGCTGCAGGAGACAACGGATTCATGCCTAACGACCAAAAAACCAACCTGCTGGTGGGCTGCGCCGCCGGCTTCTCGGGCGACCGCACCGATGCGGCCCTGCCTGTGGTGCAGGCGCTCATCGCCAGCGGCCAGCCGTCGGTGCTCATCTTCGAGACCCTGGCCGAACGCACGCTGGCGCTGGCACAACTGGCCAGGCGCACTGATCCCGATGCTGGCTACGAACCCCTGCTGGTCGATCTTGCTGAAACCCGTGCTGGCGCAGTGCCTGGCGCACCGCGTGCGCATCGTCAGCAACTTTGGCGCTGCCAACCCCCATGGCGCGGCGCGCCGCATCCACGCACTGGCGGCCGAGCTGGGCCTGGACCGCCCGCGCATTGCCGTGCTACAGGGCGATGACCTGAGTGGCCCCGAACACCGCGCGCTGCTGCAGGGCGCGCTGGGTGATGCCATGCCCACCGACCCCATCGTCAGCGCCAACGCCTACATCGGCGCCCAGGCCATTGCCGAAGCGCTGCGCGCAGGCGCCGACATCGTGGTTTGCGGCCGCGTGGCCGACCCGTCTCTCGTGCTCGGCCCGGCGCTGGCGCACTACGGCTGGGCCCTGGACGACTGGGACCGCCTGGCCCGCGCCACCATGGCCGGCCATCTGCTCGAATGCGGCGCCCAGGTCACCGGCGGCTACTTTGCCGACCCCGGCTACAAAGACGTAGAGGGCATGGCCCGCCTGGGCTACCCCATCGCCGAGATCGACGCCGACGGCCACTGCACCATCACCAAGCCCCCGGCCACCGGCGGCCGCATCGACGAGCGCACGGTGAAGGAACAACTGCTGTACGAGCTGCACGACCCTGCGGCGTACCTCACGCCCGACGTGGTCGCCGACATCACCCAGGCCCAGGTACGGGCTGTCGGCACCGACGCCGTTCGGCTGGAAGGTGTGTTGGGCCACGCGCAGCCGCCCACGCTCAAAGTCAACGTGTGTTTTGAATCGGGCTGGTTTGCCGAGGGTGAAATCTCTTACGCCGGCCCCCGCGCCGAGGCCCGCGCCCGTCTGGCCGGTGAGGTGCTGCGCGAGCGCCTTCAAGGACTAGGTTCGCTGCGCATCGACCTGATCGGCGTGACCAGCGTGTTGGGTGACGACACCAGCCGCTGGCTGGATGCCCCCGCAATGGTTGGCGACGATTCCCGGGACGTGCGCCTGCGCGTGGCCCTGCAGCACCGCGACCACGCCAGCGCACAGCGCCTGGTGCGCGAGGTAACGGCGCTGTACACCTGCGGCCCCGCAGGCGGTGGCGGTGTGCGCACCGCCATGCGCCCGCGCCTGGGCACCGTGTCTTGCCTGGTGCCGCGCGATGCGGTGGCAGTGCGCTTTGAGATGGTAGAGCCCACGCCGCAGCCATTGGAGGTATCACCATGACCACGACGACCACCCATCCATCAGACCTGCAGCCTGTCAACGTGGCGGGGCTCCTACCAGCGGCCGCCGTGCAAGGGCCGCCCCGCCGCACGGGCGGCGTCCCCCTGGGGGGGAAGACGCGCAGCGTCTCAGGGGGGATTCCTGTCTGTTCCGCTTTACCGCCTGGCCCACAGCCGCACCGGCGACAAAGGCAACCGCTCCAACATCAGCGTCATCGCCTGGCACCCCGCGCTGTGGGATGTGCTGGTCGACCAGGTCACCGAAGCCGCCGTGGCACGCCAGTTCGCACTGCGCCAGCCGCGCCAGGTCACGCGCTACCTGCTGCCGCAGTTGCAAGCCATGAACATCGTGCTCGACGACGTGCTCGATGGCGGCGTGAACGATTCGCTCAACCTCGACAGCCATGGCAAGGCGCTGAGCTACCTGCTGCTGGACCTGCAAGTGCAGGTGCCCGCCGAGCTGGCGGTGCATCTGGCGGGGCCAACGATGTAGCGCAGACCAAGGTGGCTGTGGTTTTGAGGGCCATGCGCGCAACGCCCCCGATTTCCGATTTCCCTTTCCCCATACCTAACTAAACCAGGAGACAACATGAATCACACGCCTTCCCATTCGACGATCCACCGCACCCGTCGCCACACCCTGGCCGCCGCAGCCATGCTGGCGCTCGGTGCTTTGGTGGCCCCTGCTGCACTGGCGCAGGCGCCTGCCTACCCGGCCAAGGCCATCACCTTTGTGGTGCCCTTTGCCGCAGGCAGCGCCACCGACCAACTCGCCCGCGCACTGGGCCAGTCCGTCACCGAACGACACCAAGCAGCCCGTGGTCATCGACAACAAGGCGGGCGCCAGCGGCATGATCGCGGCCTCTGCAGTGGCCAAGGCCGCGGCCGACGGCTACAGCGTGCTCATCACCACCAACACCACGCACGCCGCCAACGAGCACCTGTACAAGAAACTGCCGTACGACCCGGTGAAAGATTTCGCGCCCGTCACCGGGCTGGGCAAGGGCGGGCAGGTGATGGTGGTCAACGCCAGTGCGCCGTACAAGAACGTGGGCGAGCTTCTGGACTTTGCCGAAGAAGAACCCCGGCAAGCTCAGCTTCGGCAGCGGCAGCTCATCGAGCCGCATGGCGGGCGAAATGCTCAAGCAACTGGCGGGCGTGGACATCCTGCACGTGCCCTACAAAAGCAACCCACTGGCCATCACCGACCTGCTGGGCGGGCAGATCGATTTGATGATCACCGACACCTCCACTGGCGTGCCGCAGGTCAAGGCCGGCAAGCTGCGCGCGCTGGGTTACTCCACGCAAAAGCGCAGCGTGCAATTGCCCGACGTGCCCACGCTGGACGAGGCTGGAGTGAAGGGCTATGACATGGGCTACTGGTTTGCCGCTTACGTGCCTGCAGGCACGCCCGCACCGGTGGTGGCGCGCCTGAACGAGCTGCTGACCGCCGCCACCAAGAGCGCAGCGGCCACGAGCTTCTTCGCCAACGCGGGCTCGGAAGCCTGGAGCACCACGCCCGACGAGCTGGCGCAAGTTCCAGGCGGCCGAGACGGTGAAGTGGGGCAAGGTGATCAAGGCGGCGGGGATTGAGGCGGAGTAAGCCGAAGGCCCCGTTAGCGGTAGGTGGCAACACGCGCCACCTCGGTCTTCACTCCCTCTCCCCTCGCGGGAGAGGGCGGGGGAGAGGGGGCTTCTTCAGGGCGCCGCGCCCCATGCTCCCCCTCTCCCCAACCGTCTCCCACCAGGGGAGAGGGAGTGTCAGTGCGCTATCAAAGGGTTGTGAAAATCTAGCCAAATGGGCCTCTACCGCTTGATGGATAAGCGCTAGCAGCTATCAAATTTGTAGTAATTCAGCCGAGGCGACCATTCCTCACCACGGCACCCCGGCAAACCGCTCCACCAAAAAATCCAGCAACGCCCGTACCGCAGGCGACAAGTGCCGGCGCGACGGGTACAGCGCATAAATCGTCATCACCGGCAAATCCCACCCCGGCAGCACAGCCTGCAGCTCGCCACTTCGCAGGTGCGGGTTGACCAGATAGGTGGGCTGCAGCGCAATGCCGCCGCCCGCCAGTGCCGCGCGCATCAGTGTGGTGGCCTCATTGGCGCTGAAGTGGCCCGACACGCCCACGCGCTCGGTCTCGCCATCGCGCGACAGCTGCCACACGCTTTTGCCAAAGTTGGCATAGCTCAGGCAGCGGTGCTGCGCCAGGTCCGCCGGGGCCTGAGGCACGCCATGTGCGGCCAGGTAGGCAGGCGATGCGACCAGGGCCGAATCGCAGCGCGCCAGGGGCCGACCAATCAGCAGCGGGTCGGGCTCAGCTGCTGATGCGGATGGCCAGGTCGATGCGTTTTTCCACCAGGTTCAGCGACCCCTCACTCGCGTCCAGGTCGATCTTGAGCTCTTGGTGTTGCGCCAAAAAGTCTGCAATCGCAGCGCCCATCTGCGCAAACGCAAACGACACGCTGCAGGTGATGCGCAGTTGCCCGCGCAGCGCGCCCTCGGTGGTGGTGGCGGTTTCTTCTTCCAGGTCTTGCGACAGCGCCAGCATCTGCTGGCAGCGGCGCAGCGCGTGCTCGCCCGCGTCGGTCAGCGTCACGCTGCGGGTGGTGCGCTGCAGCAGCCGCGCCTGCAGCCACTGCTCCATCTCGCCCACATAGCGCGTGACCATGGCACGCGACATATCAAGCTTGTCGGCCGTGGCGCTGAAGCTGCCGCTGGTGGCGACTTCGGCAAAGACATGCATGGCGGTCAAGCGGTCCATAGGGGTTATTTGATCGATTTGTGAAACAAATATGCGCGAATTATCGGGTTTATTAGATCGATTGGCGCAAATAAACTTCATCCCGTCATCAACGCAAACCCCTCACACACCGGAGAAACCGCCATGTTCCGCACCACCCTCATCGCCGCCACACTGTCCCTCGCCTTCGCTGGCGCCCACGCAGCCCAGCCTCTTCAGATCAAGGTCTACAACGCCGACGGCAACAGCTTCAACGTCAACTCCACGCTGGTCGTATGGCGAGAAAGAAGCCATGGTCATCGACGCAGGCTTTACCCGCGCCGACGCACTGCGCATTGCTGCCAACGTGTTCGACAGCGGCAAAGAGCTGAAGACCATCTACGTGAGCCAGGCCGACCCTGATTACTACTTTGGCGTGGAAACGCTCAAGGAATTTTTCCCCAAGGCCGAGGTGGTGACCACCCCCGCCGTGCTGGAGAAGATCAACGCCAAGCTCGCAGGCAAGCTGGCCTTCTGGGGCCCCAAGATGGGCGCCAACGCACCCCGCACCCCTGTGCTGCCCAAGGCCATCAGCGGTAACACGCTGAGCGTGGACGGCCAGACGGTGGAGATCCGTGGCACCACCGGCGCACTGGCACACCGACCCTATGCATGGATTCCTTCGGTGAAGGCCGTGGTGGGCAACATCGGGGTGTTTGGCACCAATATGCATGTGTGGACGGCCGACACGCAGACCGTGGCCGAGCGCAGTGCCTGGATGGCCCAGCTCGACGAAATGGCCGCCCTGCAGCCCACCGTGGTGGTGCCGGGCCACATGCCTGCAGGCACAGCGCTGGACGTGAGCAACGTGACCTACACCAAAGGCTACCTGCAAGCGTTTGAGAAAAACGCCGCCGCCACCAAGACCGGCGCCGAACTCATCGACGCGATGAAGAAGGCCTACCCCGCAGCACCCATGGGCCTGTCGCTGGATATCGGCGCCAAGGTCAACAAGGGTGAAATGAAGTGGTAAGCACCGGGTGGGCGCACGCATGCCCAACCGTTTGAAAGGAACCAGATCGTGACCGCCACACACACCCTCCAGCAAGTTCTGCAGCACCTGCACGCCGGGCGCTGGAACGCGGCGCACGATCTGGTGCAGCACGACGGCTCGATGCTCGCCGCGTGGCTGCACGGCATCCTGCATGTGCAAGAAGGTGACCTGGAAGACGCCGAAAACTGGTACGACCGGGCAGCCCGCAACTTTCGCAGCCGCGGCACGCTGGCCGAAGAGATAGCCGCTTTTGAGGCCGCGCTGGCCGCACCCGCTGCAACAGCGGGATCGTCCGCATCCACACCGCCTGACATTGAAGAGAGATCCTGATCCATGCCCTCCATGCCCACCGTCACTGTGACCTATCTATTCGACCCCCTGTGCGGCTGGTGCTACGCCGCCGCGCCCGCGCTGCACTATCTGCAAGGCGTGGCGGGTGTCGAAGTTGAACTCGCACCCACCGGCCTGTTTGCAGGCGCGGGCGCACGGCCCATGGACGCGCAATTTGCCGCCTATGCCTGGGCCAACGACCAGCGCATCCAGCAGCTCACGGGCCAGCCCTTCACGCAGGCCTACCGCGAACAGATCCTGGGCGCAGCCAATGGCCGTTTTGATTCAGGTCCCGCCACGCTGGCTCTGACCGCCGTGGCGCAGACCGAACCAGGCCGCGAACTGGAGGCGTTGCACGCCCTGCAGCGCGCCCGCTATGTCGATGGCAGCGACACGGCTGACGCGCCGTTGCTGGCCGATGTGCTCAACACCCTGGGTCTGGCCGATGCCGCTGCGATGGTGTTGGCGCCCGACGCAGCGCTGCACAGCTCCATGGCTGCACGCGTTGCCAGCGCGCAGGCGACCCTGCAAGCCGTGGGCGCGCGCGGTGTGCCGCAGTTGGTGGTCGCGGGCCAAGGCGGGGCGCAGCGGCTGTTGAGCGGCGACGCGTTGCTGGGGCCTCGCGAGCAACTGGTTGCGCTGGTGCAGGCCGCTGCCGCGGCAACGGCCTGACTGACTAGCTGACACCCGCTGTCCGTGAATCGGGGGGGAAGCAAATAACCGTTCACGCTGAGCTTGCCGAAACGCCGCGCAAGACTTCGACAGGCTCAGACCGAACGGTATGGGTGGGTTGAAGGCGCAACCTTCGCTCAATCCTTCGACGGATCGATCAACACCTTGGCGCCGGTATTGCGGGGACCATAAAACGCGATGGCGTCCGCGCTCAACGCCTCGGCCAGCGACACGGTGCGCGCGTATTGGCTGGCAAACGTGGTCTTCAACTCGGCAGCCACACGCGTGCGCAGGGCCTGTGCAGCCGCGTCGCCAATCTTGTTGAGGAACGGGAACAGCAACCAGCCGCCCACACCCCAGGCCATGCCAAACGTGCGTTGAATCTCGGTGGGGCGGGTGTCCAGGTGGCCATACAGATACACCTGCTTGTGCACTGCCGACCCATAGCGGCTGTATTCCTTGGCGGTGCGGTTGATGGCGCTTTCCATGCACTGCAGGATCTGCCCAGCCAGTGTGCCGCCGCCCGTGGCGTCAAACGCAATGGTGGCGCCGGTGGCGGCCAGCGCGTCGGTCAGGTCCGCCATGAAGGTGGGCGCGGTGCTGTCGCACACATACTGCGCGCCCATCTCGCGCAGTAGCGCGGCCTGTTCGGGCTTGCGCACGATGTTGACCAGGCCAATGCCGTCCTTCTGGCACACCCGGTTCAGCATCTGCCCCAGGTTGCTGGCCGCAGCGGTGTGCACCAGCGCGGTGTGGCCTTCGCGCTTCATGGTCTCGACCATGCCCAGCGCCGTCAGCGGGTTCACAAAACACGATGCGCCCTCGGCCGCCGTCGTGCCCGCAGGCAGCGGCAGGCACTGCGCAGCGGGCATGGCGCGGTACTGCGCATACATGGCGCCGCCAATCACCGCGACCGTGCGTCCGATCAGCGCCTGGGCGGCTGGGGATGAACCCGCCGCCACCACCAAGCCAGCGCCCTCATTGCCCACGGGCATGCTCTGGCCCAGGCGCGCGGCCATGGCGGGCATGGCGCGCTCGGGCATGCGGGCCGTCACCACCGGGCGGTCAGCCGTGCCCGTCACTTGCACGGTCGACAAATCGGCGGGCCCAAACAGCAGGCCGATGTCCGACGGGTTGATGGGCGTTGCCTGGATCTGAATCAACACCTCGTCAGGCCCTGGTGTGGGTACGGGCGTGGGTTCCAGGCTGACTTGCAAGGTGCCATCAGGCTGAACGAGCGAGCGCAGTTGCAGTGCGGTGGCAGGAATGGTGGCTGTGGTCATGAATACTTTCAGTAAGAAGGAGGGCGCCTGATCAGCGAGGTGTCGGCGGAGGCCCATTAAAACGGTTTTGCATTCCACGCGTGGTCGCGCAAGTGATTTACCAGGCTGGAAGGCTTAAACCGTTCAGGCGGTTTGATGCCAACTCAAACGCTGCCCTTGGCCCCCAGCGTCCGCACCATCTGCTCATACATCGCGTCCACCGCTGGCGCGCGCAGCGACGCCTTGCTGCGCAGCACCGCCACGTTCATGGAGTCGAGCGGTGGCAGGTCAAACTCCGCCGGCAGGTTCTGCAAAATCTGCAGGCCGGGCGGCACGCTGCAGCGCGTCAGTACCGCCACAGCCAATCCGCTCTCTACTGCTGCCAGCTGCCCCGCCAGGCTGGAGCTGTGGTACACGATGCGGTAAGCGCGCCGCCGTGCTGCCAAGGCTTTCAAGGTGGCACTGCGCGCCATGCTGGCCGATTCGTACACCGCCACCGGCAACGGGTCGCGTCGCCACACCTCAAACTGCGCGGCACCCACCCAAACCAGTGGTTCTTCAAACAAAAACCGCCCGCGCTGTGGCTTGTCGCGCGACACCAAAGCAAGGTCCAGCTCGCCACGCACCACACGCGGGATGAGCGAGGTCGATTGCTCGCACGTCAGCTCAATCTCCACCCCCTGGTACCGGTGCGAAAAACTGCGCAGCACTGGCGTGAGGTACATGCTGGCGTAGTCGTCTGGCACCCCCAGCCGCACGCGCCCCGCTAACTGCGGGCCAAACAGCGCGGCCTGTGTTTCGGCCTGCAGCTCCAGCATGCGGCGCGCGTACGACAGCAGCTCGGCGCCCGCGGGCGTCACCTCCAGGTGGCGCGGGCCGCGCAGCAGCACCGGGCGGCCCAGCGCGGTCTCCAGCTTCTTGATCTGCATGCTGACTGCCGACTGCGACCGGTGCACCAATGGCGCAGCGCCAGACAGCGAACCCGCATCCACCACCGCCACAAAGGCGCGCAGCCAGTCGATCTGAAAGTCGGGGTAGCTCATGCAGGTCTCGCTATGTATTCGGTTATCGAATAGTAATCGTTCGAACTATGCGCTTTACGACCTTGGCGCAAGCGCCGACCATCGGCGCCATGACCTACCTGACCTACATGACCTCCGCACCCCCATCGCTCTCTGTGCTTTCAACGCTTGAATCAACAGCCGCTGTGGGTTCGGCCTCTTTGAACTTGAAATATCCGTTCAGGCTGAGCCTGTCGAAGCCTCGCGCAGCGCTTCGACAGGCTCAGCGTGAACGGTTCAAGTGGATGGATGCCGAATGAATATCTCAACTACCGCCACCCTCGGCACGCCAGCCGCCACGCGCGACCGCCAGGGCCAGTGGCTGATGATTGCCGGTGGCGTGCTGCTGGGCACCATCGGCGTGTTTGTGGAAGAGGCCGGCCAGCACCCGCTGGTCACGGTGTGGTTCCGGTGCTTTTTTGGCGCGCTGGCGCTGGTCGCGTGGTGCCTGGCAACAGGGCGGGGGCGCGAGCTTCTGCTGCGCCACCAGGCCCGCAGCCGCTGGGTGGCCTGCGCCACCGGCGTGTTCATGGTGCTCAACTGGGCGCTGTTCTTTGCGGCCATCCCGCGCACCTCCATCGCTGTGGCCACGGTCATCTTTCATGTGCAGCCCATCTGGGTCATTCTGTTCGGCGCGCTGTTCTTGCGCGAGGCCGTGTCCACCAGCCAGTGGGTGGCCACGCTGGTGGCGCTGGGTGGTTTGGTGCTCACCACGGGGCTGCTCAACGGCGTTCCGGCGGGCACGGCCGATGGCGGGGCGTATGTGGCCGGGGTGCTGATGTGCCTGGGCGGATCGCTGTGCTACGCCGCCGTCACCCTGCTGGCCAGCCGCACCCGCCAGGCCGATCCCAGGGCGGTCAGTCCATCAGCCCTTACGCGCTGTCGCTGTGGCAGTGTTTGGTGGGTGCGGTGCTGCTGGCGTGGGCACCGTTCGTGTTTGGCGGGCCGCAGACGGCGGGTGCCTGGGCCTGGCTCACGGGCTTGGGCGTGCTGCACACAGGGCTGGCCTACGTCATTCTGTTTGCGGGCATGGCGCGGCTGGCGCTGGGCAAGGTGGCGGTGCTGCAGTTTGTGTACCCGCTTACCGCTGTGCTGGTGGACTGGGCGGTGTATGGCCGCACGCTGAGCCCGGTGCAGTTGGCGGGGGTGGGGCTTGATGGCTGCTGCGTTGTGGACGATTCGGCGGCCGAATCAATCCGGTTTAGAAACCACAAGCCGCACCACCACGGGTCGATGATCCGAACCCAGGTCCGGCCCCACGTGCGAGCCCACCACCTGCCATCCGGATGACGCCAGCACATGGTCCAGCGGCAGCACCGACAACCCTCCCCACGCATTCGGCCAGCTGGCTGCCGTGCCGTTGGCGCGGCGCATTTGCGCACCCACCGCAAACAGGCCGCGCGCCCAGGGGGTGATGTTCAGGTCGCCTGCCATCAGGCCCAGCCCCCCTTTTTCAGACAAGTGCTGCGCTTCTTGCGCCAAAGCCTCGTCGCGGGCACGCGCAAAGGCGGCGTTCAGGGGCGGCATGGGGTGCAGTGCGCTGACATGCACGGGTTGCCCGTTCCACATCAGCGTGGCACGCAACCGCAACGTGTCCCACTCGGTTTGCGGCTGCAGCGTTTGCGTGTCTGCCAGCGGGTGGCGCGACAGCACGGCCAGGCCAAACGGGTCGGGCTGCGGCACCGTCAGGCGGTGCGGGTAGCGCGCTGCAATGGCAGGGTTGCTGGCCAGCGCGGCGTGGGCCAGGGCGGTGTATTCCTGCAGAACCACCACATCGGGTGCATCGGCCGACGCCAGCCAGTGCGCCAGTGGGTTGAAGTCGGTGGTGGCCACATTCAAGTTGGCGGTGCCTAGGGTCATCACAGGCGCATCAGCAGGCAGGGCCGATGCATGCGGCAAGGTGGCCGACTGCCATAAGAAACAGCCCGCCAGCACCAGCGCGGGCAGCACCAGCCACCACCCACGCCGCAGCGCCAGCAGCACACCCAGCGCCACCGCACCCACAGCGGCATACAGCCATTGCCAGTGCGCGGCCAGCTCCACCAGCCATTGCAGCAGCGGCATTTGGTCTGCGGGGAGTAGCCGCGACAGTGGGGCCGTCAGCGCGCCCAATGCGCACAGCCAGGCCAGCCATTGGGCGCGGGCAGTGATGAAATGGGAAACCGCTGAACGGGTGGGCATGGCTACAAGGGCAAGCAAGACGAAGCGGCATTTTGCGCGCGGCGCGCCGGGGTCGCTCTCGCGTGGCGCCACAGCGTGCGCGCCAGGGCTTCACCGATCTTGCTAGCCGCTCTTACTGCCCAAACACCATCGCCTGGTGCGCCCCCACGCCCGCCAGCACCCCTTCGGCAGACGCCAGCGTGGCGTTGTGCCGCATCAGCGTGGCGTCGCCTGCGGCGTACACGCCCGGCACGGTGGTCATCTTGTTGGCATCGGTGCGAATGCACGGGCCCATGGGGCCGTCGTCCAGCGCGCAGCCCAGCTGTTCTGCCAGCGGGCTGGATGGGCGCGTGGATGGCCGCAACGTACAGCGCGTCGATTGGCACCAGACGCGCATCGCCGCCGCCGATGGGCCAGCAGGCGCACGCCGTGCAGCGCCCGATCCGGGCCTTCCAGCGAGGCGATGCGGTGCGGGCTCTACGGCAATGCCCAGCGCCAGCAGCCGCTCGTGCTCGCTGGTCTCCAGCGTGGTTTCGCCATTCAAGAAGAGGGTGGTCGGGCCCCAGTCGGCAATCAGCTGCGCGTGCATGCCAGACTGCGGCGAGTGGTACAGCACACCCAGCCGCTGGTCCCCAAACTCGTAACCGTGGCAATAGGGGCAGTGCAGCACGCTGGCGCCCCAGCGCTCGCGCAGGCCTGCAATGTCGGGCAGGCCATCCTTCACGCCAAAGGCCAGCACCAGCTTGCGGGCGGCCAATGTGGTCAGTGCTCCGGCGCCATCGTCCAGCACCACGTCAAAGCCACTCGCTGATGCGCCTGCCGATCCTCCTGCTGATTCACCGGCGCCGGGCTGCGCCGTGGCCGACACCGCCGTGCCCTGCCGCAGCGTCACCGTGGGGTAGGCCAGCAGCTTGCGGCGCGCCTGCTCGATCATCGCCAGCGGCGGCTCGCCGTCTTGCCCAAAAAAGCCGTGCGACGCTGCCGCAAACCGGTTGCGCGGCTGCCCCGCGTCCACCACGCACACCCGCCGCCGCGCCCGCGCCAGCTGCATCGCGGCCGACAGGCCCGCAAAGCTGCCGCCAATCACGATGGCGTCATACGCCGTTGTTCTGGGTGTCGATGCTGCCGTTGGGGTCGTCTTCGTTGTCGTTGTGGTCATGAGCAATCTCCTTGTGCGAGTGGCCCCCGGCCACCATGCGTTGATGGAACTCGGCCGACAGCTGCGCCAGCGTCACCTCGCCCAGGCGTGCCAGCAGCACCTCCTCGGCGGCTTGATAAGCGTCAGACAGCGCCCGGTTCACCGCCTGCTCGACGATGCAGCCCGGGCTCTCCACCCGGTTGCCCACCGCCAGCAACGTGGGCGCGCCCAGAGCTTCGTGGATGTCGCGCAGCGTGATGTCCGCCAGCGGGCACGACAGCACCCACCCGCCGCCATGCCCCTTGGCCGATGCGACAAACCCCGCATACCGCAGCCCCGCCATCAGGCGGCGCACAACCACCGGGTTGGTCTGCATGGCCTGCGCCAGGGATTCAGACGTGGCGGGGCCGTCCATCTCTGCCATGTGCAGCAGTGCGTGGAGGACGTTGGAAAGGCGGCTATCTCGTTTCATGCAACATTAAAAGTTGCGTGATGTTAGCATGGGTAGAAAACACTGGCTCAGCACCGTAGTACTCATGATTTGATAGCTGCTAGCGCTTATTGGATAAGCGCTAGAGGCCAATTTGGCTTAATTTTTGAAGTGCGTTGGGCTTCACCCCCAACCGTTCGGGTTGAGCTTGTCGAAACCTCGCACCAGCCCAACAACCCCTTGTCACCCAGCTCAGGCCGAAGCGCCGTATGACCACTGCCCGCCCCACCATGACCCATCCCACTTCCCCCTTCACCGACCCCGCCGCCGTCGCCCGCTATGCCGAAGGCCCGCGCCGCAACGTTCCCGGCTACGACAGCCTGCTGCCCATGGTCCGCATCCTTTTGGCCGAGCGCGTGCCCGCCGACGGCCGCGTGTTGGTGGTGGGCGCAGGCGGCGGGCTGGAGCTGGAGGACATGGCCCGCGCGCACCCCGGTTGGCGGTTTGATGGCGTGGACCCCAGCCAGCCCATGCTGGACTTGGCCGCGCAGCGGCTGGAGGCTGCGGGCGTGTCAGACCGCGTGGCGCTGCACCACGGCACCATGCAAAGCGCACCCGCCGGGCCGTTTGATGGCGCCACGTGTTTGCTGACTTTTCACTTTGTGCCGCGCGGGGAGCGTGCAGCCATGGTGGCCGAGATCCGGCGGCGGCTGAAGCCCGGGGCGCCGTTTGTCGCGGTGCATCTGAGCGTGGCCGATGGTGGTGCAGGCGGTGCGCGTAGGGAGTGCGGGGCCAGGGAGCGCGACCTTTGGCTGTCGCGCTATTCGGCATTTCAGGTGGCGTCTGGCATGGCGCCGGAGATGGCAGACAGAGGGCGGGCCAAGGTGGCGGCCGAGCTGGCAGTGCTGACGCCGGATGAGGATGAGGCGATTCTGCGCGAGGCGGGGTTCAGCGATGTGCGGATGTTTTACATGGGGTTTGCGTTCAGGGGCTGGGTGGGGTTGGCGTAGCCCGGCTAGTGAATTTTCCCAAGTGCAGTACGCCGCCGTTGATATCAGCGGCAGTGGGCTCGACGCTGAAGCTCATGAGTTGTCTTTGCCAGCACAATTCCAGCCATGCGCAGAAATTACATTTTCATTACAGTGGTTGTTTTGGCCATCACCCTGGGAGCGTTTGTAGCTGGCCGCAGCGCTGGCCAGTTCGATGAGCGAAAAGTCCGTGCGGCGGCTCAATACAACCTCAATGCTTCGCAAAGCGCCGAGACATTCATGCTGGCGCAAAGTGCGTGGCAAGCGTTGGAGGATTCGAATCCGGAGCATGCCAAATTGGTTCTGGTGCGTTTGACGGCACGCCAGGTACCAGTGCTTAACGAATGTTCGTCTTCACCCACTTGTGCCGCATGGGTCGGGAATCTCATGCCGTCTGTGTCAAAACGAGGAGAGGCGGCTGCGGCTGAAAGTGCATCGGGTGATCAGCGATGAAGCCTATAGGTGATCACTTGCGGAAAACCGGGCGCCCAGAGTTCGAAGCAACAAAGCCAGATGATCTGAGCGCGTCCAGCAGCAGCTATTCGCACGTCGAGCGTCAGCCTGACTGGGGCTACATGCGCAAGCGCGGAGAAGCGCAGAAGGCGGTTGAACAGGCCAATATGAAACCGGCAGCAGGCGGACCTCAACCCAAGTAGCGATGGGAAATCATTGAGAGGGTCGTTTTGCTAGTTGCCGCCACCTGTTTTGCGGGATCGGCGACTTGGCTGTTCCTCGTGAGGCCAGACCCTGGCCGCGTGTTCAGGGGTTATTTGCTCTCGATATTTGCTTTCTGGACTGCCTGGCAGATGTTGTACGAAGACAAGCTTGGCACCTCCGCAGCAGTGACCCGTGGCGAGCGGGTGATGGCAGCTATCTGGATGTTGCATCGTGCGCTTGCCGTCGGAGTCGTAGCGCTGGTGACCCTTGCGGCTGCGTTTCGTGAGTTGACTTACGCGGGGCTCGATAGCAACTTCTTGCCCCTGGCGGCGCTCATTGTTTTAGCTGGGGGCTTCGTTTGGGTTGCAATATTCGGCGCAGGAAGATCCCAGTCAATGTCGGACGACAGACGCGTTCATAACGAGCGAGTTCGCCGGTACAAGCGATGAACCGCAGAAACCCATGAAAGCGTAGCCGCCGCGTGTTGCCGCGCGGTGGGGCCACCAATCCCTGGGCCAGCCGGTTGCGTAAACCTTCAGCGCATAGGCGCCAGCGCCCACCGGTCATTCGACGCTTTCACCAGGAAAGGAGGCGCTTGAACCCTTCCAGGGACTTCTGGGCACGTCGCCTGTCGCCCGGCACGCGGCTGGGCCTTCACCGCCACACGGGCGAAGTGCACGCCCTGACGCTGGCAGGCGAGCGCCGACTGAACGACGGCCGCGTGGTGCGGCCGGGCGACTACATCCACGAGCCCGCCGGTAATGTGGACTGGTGGGAGGCGACGGGTACGGAGGACGCTGCTGGTGCATGTGGTGGTTAAGGGCAGCGTGGAGTACCTGGGGCCGCACCATACGGTGCTGCAGCGGATTACTACGGCTGATCGGTGGGCGGATTACCAACGTTGGGGCGAAGGGGTGGGGGTGGTGCCGCGTGGTCGGGGCTCACTCGAGTGGAGCACTCTATGCAGCGCAGGCAAGCGCATGCCCCGCAGAAATATGATTAAAAACGGAATCTAGCGCTTTTAGGTAGAGCGCTAGTAGCTATCAAATAGAGAGCATGCCTTCCCGCCGACGGCTGCGCGCATGGTGGCGGCGCCGTCGCTGCAGAGCGCTGGCGTGTCAGGCGACCGCGTTGCGTTGCACCGGCACTGCGCAAAGCGCCCTGGCCGGGCCGTTTGATGGGCTACATGCCTGCTGACTTTTCACTTTGTGCTCCGCGAGAAGTACGCGCCCATGGCAGCAGAAATCCGGGGGCGGTTGAGAGTTGGGATTTAGGGGGTAACTCAGGACTGAGTGTCGCTAAGCAGGGGAGGGCGCGTTCGACGTATTCACGATGTAAGCAACGCTGTGACCAGTGCGCCTATAAAACCACCTAGAAGGCCCGATAGCAGAACTGTGACGATTTCTGCCAGTTTAAATGAGGAGTCGTGAATGTGGGTTGCCCAAGAGATAATCGCTTGCACAGGATAATTTGGAAATGCTTCCTCGAGTAGTGCCTCAGAGCGCGCTTTAAAATATGACTTAAGACCTTTTCCATAGCACGAGCGCATAGACTCAGTAGCATTTTGTTTGGCAATGGAGCTTGCTGCAGAAAATGTATAAGCAGCACTGAGTAATTCTCGAGAATGCTTGTGATTCTCGAACTTTTTTGAGATTTGCCAAAATCTGATTGGCGAATTAACTGCGTTTCTAAGTATCAGCCACTGATTTTCAAGCTCAAGCCAGCTGTTGATTTGAATACTTCGTTTTCCAGTGAGATAGTAGTACAAATCTAGTTCTTCCCCGAACGCTTCGTATATTTCTGCAAGCGCACCCGGGGATTTTGAGATGTTTCCCGAGGAAACTATTATTTTTTCGTAGCCTGAGTCTGGTATTTCAATTGCATCGAAGGTTGAAGTTTCTGGGTTCTTATGAACATAAAAATCAACATGAAATGGGGATGGACCAAGTGACTCGAAAGCAACATCTTCGAATTTTGAAAATTCTTTGCTTAAATATTCGCGAACAACTTGTACCGCAGTGGAAGGGCTGCAATCAGGCGCAGCATCAACGCACTCGATATATGAAACTGGGCCGTGATATTGATCGTAAATAGAAATTCTGAATATTTCTGTTTGCGTGTCTGTTGATCCTATCAAATCTTCTTGTATTCTTTTTGGGATAAAAAGAGTGAAGCAAATTCTTCCGGATGGAAGAAATGGAAAAACCCCCCCCCCGTCCGCAAGTGGTGGAATATTTGCTTCTGCGTAAAATATTCTATTTTCAGCGGAAGCTGCATATGTGATTTCTAAATCACTGAGACTGGTTAGTCTGCACAAAGCGCGTTCAATGTGATCCACATAATCGCTCACCTTGAACTGGAAAGGTACCTCCCGTACAAGTCGAAAATTGAAGCAGCCTACTCCGAAGGCACGAGTCGCTTGCTGGGTCATCAAGTCATCGTTGGTCATTGACTGTTGAGTCCCTTCAAGAAGCGTGGTTGAGATAGATGGAAATGGTAGTTCTTTAGAGGACTGTTTACTCAAACCAAATTAGGTCTAGCTTGAATAGAATCTTTGGATCAATTTGTGGTCAAAGTTCAGTCTTGCCCGGCCAAAGTAGACCGCATAGCATCCCTGTCAAGCACCCACCCCCATGAGGTGCTGCACAAAAACATGACAGGAGACAAGCCTTGCCATCCACCCGCTGGAGTCACTGCGGCACCGAAGACCTGAGCGTCTTGCAGACCATCTTCTGGTCCGCAGGCGCGTCGCGCAATGCGCTGGCGCAGCGCCTGGCCTATTCCAAGAGCAAGGCCAACGCCATGGTCGCGGCGCTGCTCGACGAAGGCCTGCTCGACGAGGTGGGCCTGCAGGAATCCTCTGGCGGCCGGCGGGCCGAAACCCTCCGATTGAGCGAAACCCTGGGCGTGGTGATCGGCGCCGACCTGGGCGCCACCAGCATGCAAGTGCGCAGTGATGCGGCCCGACATGACGGTGCTGGCGCGGCACCGCGAGCCGATCGACGTGCGCCAGGGGCCGGGCGTGATCCTGGCGCGGGTGCGGGGGCTGATGCGCGAGCTGCTGGCGCGCTGCGGGGTGCAGGCCACGCAGGTGATCGCCATCGGCATGGGCGTGCCGGGGCCGGTGGATTTCGAAAGCGGCCAGCTCGTCAACCCGCCGCTGATGCCCGACTGGGACGGCTTTTCGATCCGCGACTACCTGCGCGAGGCGTTTGCCGCGCCGGTGTTTGTGGACAACGACGTGAACCTGATGGCGCTGGGCGAGCTGTGGCGGCTGCAGCGCAAGCTGCCCAACTTTCTGGTGATCAAGGTCGGCACGGGCATCGGCTGCGGCATCGTGTGCCACGGGCAGGTGTACCGGGGCGCCAACGGCTCGGCCGGCGACGTGGGCCACATCTGCGTCGACCAGGGCGGCCCGCGCTGCCACTGCGGCAACCAGGGCTGTGTGGAGGCGATGGCCGCCGCGCCCGCGATCGCGCGCATGGCGACGCGAGGCCGCGGAGCGCGGCGAGAGCGCGATGCTGGCCGAGCGCCTGCAGGCGCACCGGCACGCTGACGCACCGAAGACGTGGCCCAGGCCAGCCGCGCGGGCGATGCGGCGGCCAACGCGATCATCCAGCGCGCGGGCAGCCTGATCGGGCAGATGCTGGCGTCGGTCGTGAACTTCTTCAACCCGTCGCATGTGTTCATTGCGGCGGCGGGTGACGCGACATCGGGCCGCTGTTCCTCGCGTCGGTGCGGCAGAGCGTGTACCACCGCTCGCTGGCGCTGTCGACGCGGCACCTGGAGATCCAGTACGCGCCGCTGGCCGACGATGCGGGCGTGGTCGGCGCGGGCGTGCTGGCGATGCAGGAGAGTTTGCGCGGTCTTCGCACGCCGGCCGCAGCGGTGGGCGTTGCAACGGCAGGAGCGATGCGATGAGCGTGGCCGTCGAGTTCCGCAATGTGACCAAGGAGTTCGGCCCGGTGCGCGTGCTGCACGGCGTGAGCTTTGCGCTGCAGCCGGGCCGCGTCTACGGCCTGCTGGGCGAGAACGGCGCGGGCAAGTCCACGCTGATGAAGATCCTGGCCGGCTACGAGAGCCCGACCGGCTGGCGAGTTGCGTGATCGACGGCGCGGCGCGCGCCTTGGCGGCGGCTCGCGCGCGGCCGAGGCGCAGGGCATCGTGCTGATCCACCAGGAGTTCAACCTGGCCGACGACCTGACGATTGCGCAGAACATCTTCCTCGGCCATGAGATCAAGCGCGGCTGGCTTGCTCGACGACAGCGGCGATGCGCGCAGAAGACGCGCGCGCGCTGGCCCAGGTCGGCCTGCAGCTGGACCCGGACACGCGGGTGCGCGACCTGATCGTGGCCGAAAAGCAGCTGGTGGAGATCGCCAAGGCGCTGCCGCGCAATGCGCGCCTGCTGATCATGGACGAGCCCACCGCCACGCTGACGCCCGGCGAAACCGAGCGCCTGTTCGCGCTGATGGCCGAGCTGAAGGCGGACGGGCGTGACCATCGTCTACATCTCGCACAAGCTCGACGAAGTGGAGCGCATCACCGACGAGGTGGTGGTGATGCGCGACGGCCGCTTCGTGGCGCGCGAGCCCACGGCCAACGTCACGCGCCAGCAGATGGCCAACCTGATGGTGGGCCGCGAGCTGGCCGATATGTTCCCGCCGCAAGCTGCCGCTGCCGGCAGGCGACGCCGGTCACTGCAAGGTGCAGCGGCCTGACGCGTGCCCGGCTGGGCGCAGGACGTGAGCTTCGAGGTGCGCGCCGGCGAGATCCTGGGCTTTGCCGGGCTGGTGGGCGCGGGCCGCACCGAATTGTTCGAAGGCCTGCTGGGCCTGCGCCCGCGCAGCGCCGGCACGGTCGAGCTGGCATGGCAAGCCGGTGCGCATCCGCAACCCGCGCGACGCCGCGCGCCACGGCCTGACCTACCTGAGCGAAGACCGCAAGGGCAAGGGCCTGCACGTGAACTTCGGCCTGCGCGAAAACCTGACGCTGATGGCGCTGGAGCGCTATGCCACGCCCTGGCTGAAGCCCGACGGCCGAGCAGGCCGCGCTGGCGACGCGGTGCACGACTTCGGCATCCGCACCGGCGTCGCTCGACGTGCAAGCGCGTCGTCGCTGTCCGGCGGCAACCAGCAAAAGCTGGCGCTGGCCAAGGTGCTGCACCCCGGCCCCAGCGTGGTCGTGCTCGACGAGCCGACGCGCGGCGTGGACGTGGGCGCCAAGCGCGACATCTATTTCCTGATCCAGCGCCTGGCCGCGCGAGGGCCTGGCCGTGATCGTGATTTCGTCCGAACTGATGGAGCTGATCGGCCTGTGCCACCGCGTCGCCGTGATGCGCGCCGGCGCGCTGCAGGCCACGCTGCGACGCCGACCATCTGACCGAAGAGGAGTTGATCGCCCATGCCACAGGAACGCACTGAAAACGCCACCGCTACCAGCTGAGCGCCGCCACGCGCCGCCGGCCGTGGTGGCGCAAGCTGCACGGGCATCGGCCCCGTCATCGGCCTGGTGCTGCTGTGCATCGCCGGCACGCTGCTCAACCGCGACTTCGCCACGCTCGACAACGTGATGAACGTGCTCACGCGCACGGCCTTCATCGGCATCATCGCGGTGGGCATGTGCTTCGTCATCATCTCCGGCGGCATCGATCTGTCGGTCGGCTCGATGGCGGCGCTGATCGCCGGCTCGCGTGATCTTGTTCATGAACGCGCTGGCGCCCGCTGCTGGGCTCGCCCGTGGCGCGCCGTGGTGCTGGGCATGGCTGCTGGCGCTGGTGCTGGGCGCGGTGTTCGGGCTGGCGCATGGCCTGCTTGATCACCAAGGGGCGCATCGAGCCCTTCATCGTCACGCTGGGCACGCTGGGCATCTTCCGCGCCTACCTCACCTACTTTTCCAACGGCGGCGCCATCACGCTGGACAACGACCTGTCCGACGTCTACAGCCCGGTGTACTACGGCAGCCTGCTGGGCGTGCCCGATCCCGGTGTGGGTGTTCCTGGTGGTGGCGCTGCTGGGCGGCGTGATCCTGAACCGCACGACCTTTGGCCGCTACGTGCAGGCCATTGGCTCCAACGAACAGGTGGCGCGCTACGCCGCCGTCGATGTCGACCGCGTCAAGATGCTGACCTACGTGCTGCTGGGCGTGTGCGTGGGCATCGCCACGCTGCTCTACGTGCCGCGCCTGGGCTCGGCCTCGCCGACCACCGGCCTGCTGTGGGAGCTGGAAGCGATTGCCGCCGTGATCGTGGGCGGCACGGCGCTCAAGGGCGGCGCGGGCAGCATCACCGGCACGGTGGTCGGCGCCGTCCTGCTCTCGGTCATCAGCAACATCCTGAACCTGACCAGCATCATCAGCGTGTACCTGAACGCGGCGGTGCAGGGCTTCGTGATCATCGCCGTCGCCTTCATGCAGCGCGGCAAACGATGACGCCCGCTCTACGAATTTCCCCCAACCACAGCAAGCCGCTGTTTTCAACCTGCAATCAGGAGACAACGACATGAAAGAAGCTCATTCACCCGCCGCCTCGCCCTCACGGCCGTGGCGCTGCCGCAGCCTGACACTGGCGCGGCCCCGCCATGCGCGCAGGCCAACAAGGTCGGTGCTGGGCGTGTCCATTCCGGCCGCCACGCACGGCTTCACCGGCGGCATCGTGTACTGGGCCAACCAGGCCAAGAAGGACCTGGAAAAGGCCCACCCCGGCCTGCAAGGTCATCGTCAAGACCGCCGGCGGCGCGCCCGAGCAGGCCAACCAGCTGCAGGACCTGCTGACGGTCAACAAGATCAACGCGCTCGTGATCTTCCCGTTCGAATCGGCCGCGCTGACCAAGCCGGTGGCGCAGGTCAAGAGACAAGGGCGTGTACGTGACGGTGGTGGACCGCGGCCTGACCGACACCAGCGCGCAAGACGCCTACGTGGCCGGCGACAACACCGCCTTCGGCAAGATGCCGGCCGAGTACATCGGCAAGGCGCTGGGCGGCAAGGGCAACGTCGTGGCGCATGCGCGGCATTGCGACCACGCTGGACAACGAGCGCATGGACGCGTTCAACGCGGTGCTGAAGAGCCTACCCCGACATCAAGGTGCTGGACGCCAAGTACGGCAACTGGAACCGCGACGACGCCTTCAAGGTGATGCAGGACTACCTGACCCGCTTCAAGCAGATCGACGCCGTGTGGGCGGCCGACGACGACATGGCCGTGGGCGTGCTCAAGGCCATCGACCAGGCCAAGCGCACCGACATCAAGCTGGTGTTCGGCGGCGCGGGCGCCAAGGGCATGATCAAGACGCTGATGGACGGCAGCGACCCGCGCATCCAGGCCAACGTGTCGTACTCGCCCAAGTTCATCTACGACGCGATCAAGCTGACGGCCGAGGCGCGCCTCAAGGGCGAGAAGCTGCCTGCCACCACCATCATTCCGTCGGTGCTGATCACCAAGGAAACGGCGAAGGACTTCTACTTCCCGGACTCGCCGTTCTGATGGAAATATGAGTCAAATTGGCCTCTAGCGCTTATCTGGTAAGCGCGAAAGCTATCAAAAGCATAGTTATTGACGCTTGCGGGATTTGCGACTGGCCTTGGCTCCTAGTCGCACTGACTGCCCCAACACCCCTCCAACCGTTCGGGCTGAGCCTGTCGAAGCCGTGCCCCTGCCTTCGACAGGCTCAGGCCGAACGGATGGGGTGACGACCCTACAACCTGACCCTTGCCAGGACACACACCATGCCAAGACCCGTCACCCTTTTCACCGGCCAGTGGGCCGACCTGCCGCTGGCCGAACTCGCGCCGCTGGCCAAAAGCATGGGCTACGACGGCCTGGAGCTGGCCTGCTGGGGCGACCATTTCAATGTGCAGGAGGCGCTGGCCTCTGCGCAGTACGTCAAAGACAAACACGCGCTGCTGGCCCAGCACGGCCTGCAGTGCTTCGCCATCGGCAACCACCTGGTGGGCCAGGCGGTGTGCGACCTGATCGACGAGCGCCACCAGTCCATCCTGCCCGCCCACGTGTGGGGCGATGGCGACCCCGAAGGCGTGCGCCAGCGCGCCGCCAGCGAGCTGCAGGACACAGCGCGCGCGGCCGCCAAGTTCGGCGTGAAGACGGTGACCGGCTTCACCGGCTCGTCCATCTGGCATTCGATCTACGCGTTCCCGCCCACCACGCAGGCGTATTGGGACAAGGGCTTTGCCGACTTCGGCAACGCGCTTCACGCCCATCCTCGACGTGTTTGAGCGAGCACGACGTGAACTTCGCGCTCGAAGTGCACCCCACCGAGATCGCGTTCGACATCGCCACCAGCCGAACGCGCCATTGCCGCCGTGAACGGCACACAAGCGCTTCGGCTTCAACTTCGACCCCAGCCACCTGGCCTACCAGGGCGTGGACTACATCCGCTTCATCCGCACCTTTGCCGACGCGCATCTTCAACGCCCACATGAAGGACGTGTGGTGGGGCAAGGGCGACGGCACGGTGGGCACCTTCGGCGGCCACACCAGCTTCGGCGATGCGCGCCGCACCTGGGACTTTCGCAGCGTGGGCCGCGGCATGATCGATTTCGAATCCATCATCGTCGCGCTCAACGACATCGGCTACCAGGGCCCGCTGTCGGTGGAGTGGGAAGACAGCCGCATGGACCGCGTGCACGGCGCCACCGAGAGCGCGGCCTTCTGCAAGCGGCTGGATTTCAAACCGGCCGCAGGCGCGTTCGACGCGGTGTTCGCCAAAGACCAGCAAGCCAGGCCCTGCTTTCCACCGCACCACGAACCGCAACCGCCGCCTGCGCTACGCCATGGTGGGCGGCGGCCGCGACGCCTTCATCGGCGCGGTGCACCGCAAGGCGATGGCGCTCGACGGCCAGTTCGAACTGGTGGCCGGCGCGCTTTCGTCATCGCCCGACAAGGCGCGCGCTTCGGGCCGTCGACCTGGGCCTGGCCGACGACCGCAACCACGGCAGCTGGCAAGACCTGCTGGCCGACGAGCTGCGCCGCGGCCGCCGATGAGCGCATCGACCTCGTGAGCATCGTCACGCCCAACCATGTGCACTACCCGGTGGCGCAGGCGTTTGTGCGAGGCCGGCTTTCACGTGGTCTGCGACAAGCCGCTGGTGCACACCAGCGCGCAGGCCGACGAGCTGGTGGCCGCGTGAAGAAGGCAGGGCACGCGTGTTCGGCGTGACCTACAACTACACCGGCTACCCGATGGTGCGCGCAGGCGCGCCACATGGTGCAAAGCGGCGCGATTGGGCACGGTGCGCAAGGTGATGGTCGAATACAACCAGGGCTGGCTGGCCACGGCGGTGGAAGAGGGCGGCGGCAACAAGCAGGCCGACTGGCGGCTCGACCCCGCGCGCAGCGGCATCGCGGGCACCATCGGCGACATCGGCTCGCACGCCGAGAACCTGGCCGCCACCGTCACCGGCCTAGCGCCCGAGCATCGTGTGCGCCGACCTCACGGCGTTTGGCGCAGGGCGGCGGCTGGACGACGACGCGCAGTTGCTGCTGCGCTATGACAGCGGCGCACGCGGCTTCATCGTGGCGTCGCAAGTGGCGGCGGGCCTGGAGAACGACCTGCGCCTGCAGATATCCGGCACGCTGGGCACCATCACCTGGCGGCAGGAAGACCCCAACCATCTGGTGCACTCACCGGTGGACGGACCGCGCCGCATCCTCACGCGCGGCTCGCCGTGGCTCAGCGAGTCGGCGCAGCGCGCGCTGGGCGCATTCCCGCAGGTCACCCCGAGGCGTTCATCGAAGCCTTTGCCAACGTGTACCTGGGCGTGGCCGCCGACATCCGTGCACGCCAGTCAGGCACTGCCGCAAACCCAATGGCCGCCGACTACCCCCGCGTGGAAGACGGCGCGCAGGGCGTGCGCTTCATTGAGAGGGTGCTCGAATCCGCGGCGAGCGAGCGCAAGTGGACGGCGATGGATGAGCCAGTGCCGCCACGCACTGGTCACTGACCTTTTCAGCCGGCAGAAACCACGTTGAAGGCTGCAGTGTTGTCCGTTTGAGGGGCGCGTAAACGGCCTTTTGAAGCGCTGCAGGGTGCTTCAAGCAACACAGCCTGAAGAGTTATTTTGAATGCGGCAACGCTGCCCCATAGCAGCGGTTTGCAAGCGTATTCACACCTTCCCAGGCACGCGAAAAAATACCGGTGGGCTTGGAGGGGGTACAGCCCATTGGGATGCAGTGGGCAGCGCCCGCATTTTTGGCGGTGCGCCAGTCCGCTCATCACGCCTATCAATACGCCCCCGCTTTCGAATAACGGGTAGCACAGGTTCGCTTGCATTCAAATCAAACCGCTGCGGAGTCAACCGATAGGTCAATGCTATTAGTTGGTCCAAAAACAAGGGTAAACCCTTGATTTTTTTCAATAGCTAATTCCAATCAAATTCGCTCGTTAATTGTTTGTTTTTGTGTTTGTTGTGTCACTAATACATAAGCACTATGGATTGTCAGCCCCAGTTGCGCGATGCTTGCGCACCTTCTGATGGACAGGAAGTTGCAACGTGTGCATATGGTTTTATCGTTGATTTCATTGAAGAAATTGACTTTTTAAAACCTGAATAACACGTAGCAAACTCCTGTCGAAAAGAAGATCAGTGGAGTAGTGTCAAGCGTCTTCGCAGTGCATTCTGTGTCGTCAATTTTCACTTGTTTACATTCGTTACGTTCAGTAGTCTCGGCGCTCACTCTTATTTCAACGCTTGAGGAAATCATGCGATCACTTTTTTCCGTCCTGCCATCTCGGCGCATGCACCGGCCCGCTAGCCCCCGAGCCGCGCAGGGTGGTTTCACTCTGGTGGAACTGGCCGTGGTGTTGGCCGTCATCGGGCTCATCATCGGCGCCGTGGCCATCGGCAAGGATGTGCAGCGCAACGCTGAGTACACCAAGATCAAAAACAAGTTTGTGGACCAGTGGGAGCAGGCCTACAACCAGTACTACCAGCGCACCGGGGTGGTGGTGGGGGACAGCCAGATTGCGCCGCGGATCATGGTCAATGGGACGAGCTATGTGGCAGCAGTTGGTGCGCCTACTTCAGGGGGCGACATGGCGACGCTGGTTGCTGTTGGCGCTGAGCCTGTGCCCGTCTGTGCCCGTGATGCCCGAGGCGGGCGTGATGCGAGCAAATGCGCCGTTGTGCGGAACATCAATGACCTGCGCGCCTACATGACGCGTGCTGGTATTCGCATGCCTCCGGGCCGCGCCGAAGGCCAGGAGGATCTGTTTGTCTACACCGACACCAACGGGTCTCCGCAGGAAATCCAGGTTTGCTTTCAGTGGAACCGCCCGACCACGCCCGAAGGCGCTGGCAACGTGATGGTGATCTCGGGGCTGACGCCGGACCTGGCCCGCATGCTGGACCAGATGATTGACGGCAAGCCAGATGCGCAGGAGGGACGGTTCCGACTGCGAAGCATTGCACAACGGAACCCCCAACGGCCCGGGAGTGGAATGGTCTGCCAACAACACGCTTTGGCCGTGGGGCGGCCAGCTCCTGCGGCAACTGGCGCTGGACAGACGCGTGACGAGGAGCAGGTCATCACCCTGACCGCCATTTACAAGATGAACCAGTGAATCAGGGCGAGGAATCAACATCATGAAAAAAGCTTTCAAGCACCCTGCCCGCCGCGTACATTCGCAGCGCCAGACGGGCTTCACACTGGTTGAACTGGCCGTTGTGCTGGCGGTGATCGGTCTGATCATCGGCGCCGTAGCCATCGGCAAAGACGTGCAGCGCAACGCCGAGTACACCAAGGTCAAGAACAAGTTCATTGACCAGTGGGAGCAGGCCTACAACCAGTACTACCAGCGCACTGGAGTCGTACTGGGAGACAACCAGACTGCGCCACAGAACATGGTGAACGGCGATCGGTTCCTGGCAGCCGGTACACGCTCCGGCCGCAACATGACGGGCGCAACTCCGCCCAACGCCATTTGCCGTGCAGCCGCGGGCCAGGGCATGGCGCGCGGCTTCACCGCCGGCACGGACCCGGACCTGCGGACCCTGATGACACGCGTGGGCATCCGTATGCCCCCAGGCCGAGCAGAAGGCTTGGAAGATCGCTATGTATACCTTGACAGCAATGGCAATCCCCAGGAAATCCAGGTGTGTTTTCAGTGGAACGTGCCGCTTGCCGATAGCTCGGCTGCCAATGCTGTGGGTGAAGGTGCTGGCAACGTGATGATCATCACAGGCCTCACGCCAGACTTGGCGCGGTCGTTGGACCAGATGATCGATGGCAAGCCGGATGAGCGCGAAGGGCGTTTCCGCCGTCAAGGCGTGGAGAACAACGCCGGCGGTGCCATCAACGCCCCAGGTCAGGAGTGGAACCGCACCAACCGTGACCTGATAGGCACCACCAACGACCGCAGCTTTGACGAAGACCAAGTGGCTATCGTCACCGCGGTCTACAAGATGAACCAATAGTTGGTCGCCGTCTGTTCTTAAAACCTTACCTCATCCGCATCGACTCATCGCCGGAGAATTTCAATGTCTAAATCGAATTCATTTCGCAGGCTTGGCCGCAAGGTGCAGCAAGGCTTCACGCTGGTAGAGCTGGCCATCGTGTTGGCCGTCATCGGTCTCATCATCGGTGCCGTGGCCATCGCCAAAGATGTGCAACGCAACGCTGAATACCAGAAGGCGGTTAACAAGTTTGCCTATCAGTGGAAGATGTCTTACGACCAGTACTACCAGCGCGCAGGTGTGGTGGTGGGCGACTGCCAGCAGGCTCCTACTTACATGGTCAATGGGTCTGAAACGCAGATTCCAGCTGGCACTGACGCTTGTACTCGCGCTGGTTCCATGGCTGTAGCCGGCATTCCAGAAAATTTCGAGAACCGCGGGCTGAAGATCTGCAGCGGTCAGGGCTATGCGGCCGGTCAGGCTGGCTTGGGAGACGCGGCTCTGGCGACCCAAAATCTTCGCGCCCTCATGACCCGCACTGGTGTGCGCATGCCGCCAGGCCGTGGTGAAGGTCATGAAGACCGCTTCCTGTACATCGACTCCAACGGCAATGCCGTCGAAATGCAGGTGTGCTTTCAGTGGAATACGTCCGGTACTGCAAGTGGTGCTGGCAACGTGATGGTGATCCGCGGTCTGACTCCCGACTTGGCACGCTTTATGGACCAGGTGATTGACGGTAAACCAGACTCTCGTGAAGGCCGCTTCCGCATTCAGAGTCGTCCCGCGCACAACGCGGCAAACCAAGCCAATGCGCCTGGTAATCAGTGGGAAGCCAACAATACCGAGGGCGTCAACGTTGCCAACACGGCGGCTAACAGTGCCATGACCAACAGCGACGCACGCCAGGGCATCGACAACAACAGCGGAAATGCCGGTGGCACGGCAACGGGTCGAACATATGACGAAGACCGTGTCATTCTGTTGACCGCCCACTGGACGATGGAGCAGTAATTGAACGCGACCCGCACGCTCAAGCTTGTCTCCCTGGCGCTCGCCACGGCCCTGTTGGGTGGTGGCGCCTGGCTGGCACACAAGGGCCTCAAGCGCCTGGCGTTTGAACGCCAGCAGTACGCTCAGCTCCAACTGAGTCTGGACAATGCCCGTCGCCTGATACCGGAAGTGCAGCAGCGCGAGCAATTGGTGCGGTCGATCAACGACGTGGCGCGGCAGGTGGAGCGCATGGGCTTTGACCCGTCGCAATGGGGCGAGCGCAGGTTGCGCCGCTCGCAGGGGCCTGCTACTCGTGCGGAGGCTGCGCAGTTTCTGGGTGAGTTGGGCCGTGGCGGCGCAGGCGCCATCTTTGTGGCCGATCTGTTTGACATTGCCACAGTGTCGCCTGAGGCCAGCCTGTTTCTTCCTCCGCTACCGGGTGACCAGGGCCTGACGCTGGGTGTCAGTGGCACGCTGCATTTTCAGACAGTGTCTGTTTCGCAACCCCTTCGGGCAAAGCCATGAGCACCGAACATATTTATCGCGTCACCAACGCGGGCTGGCTGCATTGCCATGGCCACCAGGTAGAGGATGTTCCGGCCTGGCCGCGTTTGACCCACACCGCTCTGGTGGTGCTGGACCTGGACGATGTCTTTACCGATGTGTGGCGCTTTGAAGGCAAGGCGGACTACGCTTCAGCCCTGGTGGAAAAACGCGTTCGCACTCAAGGCCTTGTAGAAGGTGCCGCGCACATCGTGGTCCACCGGCTGGTCAAGATGCCGGGTGGTTTTCAGGTGTATTTCACGGCGATTTCGCTGGAGTTGTGGCAGCGCTGCACACAGTGGGCGCAAGAGCAGGCTGACCATTGCCTGGTGATGACCGCGGGGGGCCTGCTGTGCCATGGGGTTTCCAGCGGTCGTGCGCGGGTGATGCTGTCGCAGCGTCGGCTGATGTCTTTTGCCCACACGGAAGAGGGCATGTTTTTTGGTGCGACCCAGGCACTGGGCTCTGGCATTTCGGCCATGGCCAGCGCCGCACAGGTGCTGACGGCCAACCAGGGCGCAATTTTGACGCGCCTGGGAGCCGAGGCGGTGGAGTGGGGCACGATGTGGACCACCAACCCTGCCGACATCGACACCTGCCAGACCGCTGTGCGCAACGCGCTGGGCGGCGCGCCGGGCGTCATGCAGACCACCGAGCTGGCCATGGGTGGCGATCGTGTGCACACGGTGCTGCCTGATCTTGCAAGAGATTCTGCAGGCCGGCACGCGCTGAACCCGCTGGTGGAACGTGTAGCGTGGCGCGCCGAGCGCTGGGTGGCTCCCATCACTGTGGTGACGGCGCTGGTTGGCGTGATGTTGGTGACGCTGGGCGTGCTGGTGGGCCAGCTAGCAGATCAGCAGAGGGAAGACGGCCAGAGCCAGCGCGGTGAACTGGCAGCGCTGCAACAACGCATTCAGGCTGTTTCGACGGTTGAAGCACCGCAAAAGCTTTTGCCGGTGGCGGAGTTCTCTCGGACGCTGGACGAAGGCGCGCGACATGATCCCGTGGCGTTTCTCGCACTGCTCAGGTCGTCGGCAGGCAAAGACATCCGCATACAGCGCGTGCGCCTGGAGACTGCCACTGGCGTGAACAAGGGGCGTGCGTTCCGCGTAGATGGCGTGATGGCGGCGGGCGCTTCGGCATCGGTCACTCGCTGGGTGTCCCAGATGATTGCGGCCGGTTGGACGCTCAAGGCGGTGGATCCTACCTATACGGGCCCCGGCGCCTTCTCTTATGAGTTGGTGTCCTCGGTCACAGTCACAGGAATCGTGAAACCATGAAATTCGCAGCTTTGCTTTTGAATGGCGTTGCCATTGTGTTGTTGGGATGGGGCCTGTACGGGGTGATTCAGCTGAGCCAGGCTCGCACGCCTTCGGTGAGGCCCATCGTGACTGAACTGGCGCCACTGCCTCCAGCCCTGCGCAACGACCAGGCCCGTGTTGTGAATGCTTTCGACGCCATGTCGCGCATACAGGCACAAGCGTCCAGCGCCGGTACCGACCCGCTGGGGTTGATTGCGTTGCCGGTGCCGGGCAGCGAGGTGGTGGGCAGCGTTCAATTGCCGCGTCGCTCGCTGTCGTTGCACCTGGATGACCTGTCGGCAGAGAAGCAGTCGGTGGTGATCGATGGCCATCTGGCGCGCCAGGGCGCGCGACTGGACGGCGGTGGCCGCATCGTGCGTGTCGGCCCCAATGAGGCGGTGGTCACCGAGCGGCTGGGTCGCCAAACGCTGACCTTGCCACAGGGAGATCTGCGAGTGGGTACGTTGCGATGGGCCGATGGGTCACTCGCCAGTGTCAATTCGCAGGAGTTCAAGGCAGGCCTGCCGGGCGGGCAGCCTGGCCCCATCAGGACCCTTCCATGAACAAACAGACAAATTTCGCGAGTGTTTTCAGGAGCCTCGTGCGCCACTGTGAACCTCTCGGTCTGAACATTTCAAGAATCACGCTACCAGCGCCAAGGACAGCGACATGAACCATTCTCCGTTTCTCAAGCCCGTGGCGCTGGTATGCGCCGCACTGGTGCTCAGCGGATGCGCCAACCAGGCTCCACGCAGTGCGTCGAGCCTGCCTACACCTGACACGACAGCGGCCGACCAGATGCGCGAGCATGCTGCGCAAGAGTCGCAGCGGCTTCTAATTCATCAGCAGCTGCTGCTGGCCGAAATGAACAAGGCTGCGGCAGCTCCTGTCATAGCGCCAGTAGCGCCGGTGTTTGATCCGCTGGAAGGCAAGCTGATCAATGTGGCGATGTCCAAGGCGAGCATTAGCCAGATCCTGAGCGCGTTTGCCGATGCCGGAAAGCTGAACCTGATCGTGGACCCCAATGTGCTCAAAGGCGGCCAGTTGGCGGATATGCACTTGCGTCAGGTCACGCTGCGCGAGGGGTTTAATGAAGTGCTGCGCACGTATGACGTGTCGGGTGAGTTCCGCGGCAACACGCTGCGCGTGAATCTGACCGAAGAGAAGTTCTTTGCGCTCAATTTCCTGAACACCAAGACCAGCATTCAGATGGGTTCTGGCGGCAATGTGTTTGGCAGTGGCAGCTCCGGCGGAAGCGGCGGTGGCAGCAGCAGCGGTGGCAGCGGTGGGTCGGGCGCACAGCAAGGCAGCCTGACGATGTCGGGCTCGGGTGGAAGCAATACCGACCCCTACATGGAGCTGGAAAACGCCATCAAGGCGGTGCTGGGTGATAACGCACAGGACCGGGCCCTTCAGCAGCAGCAACAGCAGCAGCAAAGCCTGGGTATGTCGGCCAATGCATCGTCTGCCTGGATCGGTAGCCCGACTCAGCCCCGGCCTGCTGCCTTACCCCAGGCGCCACTGGCCACGATGGGCGAGGACAGCGGCTTTACGTTGAACAAGATGACTGGCACGCTGTACATCAAAGCGCGTCCGTCCAAGATGCGCGCGATCGAGAAGATGCTGGCCCAGGTGCACAAGGTGCTGGGCAAGCAGGTGTATGTCGAGGCGCAGTTGATTGACGTGCAGCTGTCGGACAACTTCGAGTTTGGTGTGGACTGGACGTCGCTGCGCAGCCGCCTGGCGGCCGGATTTGGGTCGTCTCCGATGCAACTTGGCGGAAGTTCTGGAGCGCTGCCCAATGCGGCAACCGGCTACCCAGCGCGTGCCATCTCGATCCCTGCCGCCCTCATTGGCAGCGTTGCGGGCCCGGCTTTAGGCGTGTCGTACCAAGGCAGCAACTACGGGATCGTGATCAATGCGCTGCGCTCATTTGGTAACCTGAAGGTGCTGTCCAACCCCAACGTGCAGGTGCGCAATGGCACTCCCGCGCTTTTGTCGGTGGGTACCAGCTCGCGCTACGTTTCGCAGTCTGCGTCCACGCAGACCGTGCCGGGTGGCGGGGCTTCGACCACGTCGTCGAACGTGCAGACCGACACCGTGTTCTCGGGCGTGATGGTTGGCGTGCTGCCGATGGTGCGCGACGATGGCCGCATCGAGCTGTTGCTCAACCCCATGCAAAGTGATGTGGACCCTGCCAGCCTGCAGCTGGTGGCGGTGGGCGGCGAAAACCTGGTATCGCTGCCCAAGGTGAGCTACAAGGGGTTGACCACCACGTTGAACGTGGGCGATGGCGACGTGGTGGTAGTGGGCGGGCTGATCGACCAGCGCTCATCGAACAACGACCGCGGCGCGCCAGGCATTTCTGACGTGCCCGTGCTGGGCAAGTTGCTGGGCAATGAGAACAAGGTGCACGGCAGCCGCGAGTTGGTCATCGTGTTGCGGGTGCGTGTGCTATGAGCCTCATCCACGACGCGCTGAAGTCCATGGACGCGCCGCAACAAGACCCCAAGCTGGTGTTGGCGCGCGCACCTGCCACGGCGGTGCGCCGTCGTCCAGCATGGCTGGATGCCGTGTTGGCGTTTGTGATTGTGGTGGGTGCGGGTGTGGTGGGTTGGCTCACATGGCAAAGCCAGGTCAAGCCCCGTGCAGACCTGACACCTACCGCAATTGCCCCGGTCAACGCAGTGGTGCCGCCGCTAGCGTCGCCAGTGACCCCCTCGCCAGCCGTGGATGTTTCGACGCCGGTAGCCGTAACCACACCGCCAGAGCCTGCAGCTGTCATGGCTGCAGCCCAGGCAACGGCCACGCCCATGGCGTCGCCGGCACCGATTGCTGAGCCCATCAGCGTTGCCATGCAGTCGCCTGCGGCAGTTTCTCCGTCAGCCCCCGCTGCTTCAGTGTTGCCAAGCGTCTCCACCCCGGCTGTGGCGATAGAGCCTGCTGTGTCTCCTGCACCCGTGGCGCAGGCGACGCCGCGGTCTGTTCCGCAGCGCGCGGCGCGGTCCAGCAGACCTGCTGCGCCCACTTCCGTGGAACCAGCGCAGGCTGCGGCGCCCGTGGTGGACGAAACCCCGGTGGAACTGGTTTTTGCACGCTATGTGACGGCCATGAAAGAAGGCCGTGGTGCCGATGCAGAGCGCGCGCTGGGGATGCTCAAAGAGCGACTTCCAGCTGGATCTATTGGTTTGCTGCGCGCCCAGGCTTGGTATGACCTGCGCGCTGGACGCGATGCAGCGGCTGCGGATGGCTACCGGGCCATCATCGAGCGCATACCCAGTGACGAAGAGTCCGCCATCAACCTGGCCAGTATTCAGGCACGCCAGCAAAAGCCCGAAGAAGCCCGGGCAACGCTGGATGCTGCCCTGCGCCTGCAGCCCGACTCAGCCGCTCTGCGTGCGGCCCTGGCCCAGTTCACCCCAGCGGCGCGGTAACGAATGACAGTCAGCTCCATCTATGCAACGCTGGGTTTGTCGCGCAACCCTTTTCCTCCCACGCCGGATGCGGGGTCGTATTTCTTTACGCCCCGCCTGGAAGAGGACTTTGCAGAAATCGTTCATTGCATCGAGGCCCGCAAAGGCTTTGTATTGCTGACGGGCGAAGTGGGGCTGGGCAAGAGCACGCTAGTTCGGCGCTTGCTGGACACGTTGCAGGACAAGAACTGCCATTCGGCGCTGATCCTGAACACCTTTTTGCAGGACAGCGCCTTGCTGTCCGCGATACAGGCTGACTTTGGTCTTCCGCCCACTGAGTCCGTAGACCAGGGCCTCGCAAACTTGACTGAGTTCCTGATCGCCAAACACCAGGCGGGTGATATCAACCTGCTGGTGATCGATGATGCGCAGAACCTGAGTGTCGATTCGCTGGAACTCGTAAGACTGTTGTGCAACTTGGAAACCGGTCAGGAGAAGCTGCTGCAAATCCTGCTGGTGGGCCAGCCGGAGCTGGAAGAAACGCTGGCAGCGCCCGAATTGCGGCAACTCAAGAGTCGCATCGTCAAACATGCGCGTCTCAATGGACTGCATAAGGACGAACTGACTCGGTATTTTGACTTTCGTGTCAACGCAGCAGGGGCAGAAGGACGCTTGTCCATCGAGCCTGCTGCAGCGGATGCACTGCACCGCGCAACGCAGGGCAACCTGCGGCGCATCCACTTGGTGCTGGACCGCTGCTTGTATGGGCTGGCCAGCGCAAGGGGATCGGTGGTGACAGCCGCGCTGATTCAACGCGCCGTGGCGGATCTACCGGCCCTGGGTGATGAAGCCAAAGCTGTCGCCGGGCAAGCCACGCCACGCAATCGCAAGGCCTGGATTTTTGCAGGCCTGTTGGCTGGCACCACTGCCACCGTAGCCGTTGCCAGCTTTGGACTGGTGTCACAGCAGCCCAATACTCCAGTGACGCCCTCCCAGGCTGTGACTTCAACATCCGTACCTGAATCTGCATCTGTTTCTGTCCCTGCTTCAGCTGCTGCGAATGCGCTGCCTAGCGCGACGGACGGTACTGCCTCAACGCCCGAACGGGCGTCTTCACAAGCAACTCTGCCGCCCGCAGAAGTCTCTCCCCGTCGGGCCTGCGAGATTCAGCTGGAGGCGTTGGCTACCGCTAACGAAGTGGTGCATGCACAGCGCCTGCCCGACAGCGTGACCGGCAGCTGGAAGCCTTCCGCCCGGTTCTGCCGCTTTGCAGTGGGACAGGAGTCTTGGGTGGCCTGGCTGGGTCGCGATGACGCCCGGCACATCGTGGCGGCGCAACAGGCAACGCGCAAGGTGCAAGCACGGCTCAAGAGCATGGGCCTGCTCGACACGCGCGAGCCGGACGACGGTTTTTTTGGTTCCAAAACTGGGGAGGCGCTTGCCCGCTTTCAGCAGCAACACGGCCTGGCCCCCACGGGCAAGCCTGACGAACTGACCTTCTTACTTTTGGAGCACCAGGATGCATCCCCCCGCTGAATCACTGCTGGAGACCTCAGGCCAGTCAACGCCATCTTCTGGTGTGTCTGCTGCAGATCGCTTGGCGGTCCTCAGAGAAAAAAGCCCCTCGTTGGGCGCAGCGCTGGTCAACGCCGGACTGGTGTCAGCTGTCGCCATCGACTACGTCTTGCAAAAGCAAAAGATTGAGAAGGTGCCCATGGGCAACCTTCTGGTGGAACTGGGTTTTGCAAGCGCCAACGAAGTGGCGCGCCAACTAGCGGGCCAGCGTGGGCTGCGGTTTGTTAACGCCAGCGAAATGCCCGAGCCAGAAACGGCCGTCGCGGGTTTTTTCAACCGTGCCTTGTGCCTCAACTATGGGTTCTTGCCCGTTCGTGAGAACGAAGACGGTCTGATTGACGTGGTGCTGGGAGACGCGCAGCCCGATGCAGTGACTGAACTGGTGCAGCGCAAGCTGGGCAAGGGCTGCCATTTCTATCAGGGCGAATTCGACAGCGTTGCGCAGGCCATTCAACAGCACTATTACTTTGCGGAGCATCCGCCCGCACGCCTCATCGAAAGCGAGGTGCGCAAGCTCGAAGCCGACGTGGACCGTGCCTACAGCCCCGCGCGTCTGCTGGAGCACATGCTGCATTTAGCGGTGCGTGAGCGCGCTACCGACATTCACCTGGCACCCACAGCCCGCAGCCGCTCGGTGCTGCTGCGGGTGGACGGTGTGCTACGCCCGGTGTTTGCCTTATCGCCCGCGCTGGACCGCCTGGTGGTCTACGTCAAGCTGCAGGCCGACATGGACGCCAGCGAGCAGCGATTGCCGCAGGACGGCAGCTTTACTGCCGTTGTGATGGAGCACAACTTCACCATCCGCGTGTCCACGCTGATCTCTGAATTTGGCGAGCGCATGGTGCTGCGCTTGCTGCCTGAGCGCAGCAACCTCGACAAGCTGGCCGACCTCGGGTTCATGGAAGAAGACGTGGCTGTGATGGCCAAGGCGTTTTCCCGGCCCCACGGGCTGATCCTTATCACCGGGCCCACGGGTTCGGGCAAAAGCACCACCTTGCACGCAGCGCTGCGCATGCAGCCGCTCATTGAGCGCAACGTGCTCACCGTGGAAGACCCGGTGGAGTACCGCGTGCCCGTGGCCTGCCAGACTGAGGTCAACCGCAGGGCAGGGTATGAATTTGCCAACGCAATGCGGCACTTTTTGCGGCACGACCCGGACATCATCCTGGTGGGTGAAATCCGCGATTCTGAAACAGCACGCGCAGCGCTGGATGCGTCGTCCACTGGTCACCTTGTGTTGTCTACGCTGCACGTGGGCACTATCTTTGGTGTCATGCCACGGCTCAAGCTGCTGGGTGTAGACACAGAGACGATCGCCGAGAACCTGGTGGCCGTTATCAACCAGCGTCTGGTCCGTCGAATTTGCCCGCACTGCGCCACGCCTCGCCAGGCAACAGACGATGAGCGCCGCTGGCTGGGCAAGGGGCACGCCGACGAAGGCGTGCAGGTGTTCCACGGCGTGGGCTGCCACCACTGCCGGGACACCGGGTACCTGGGGCGTCTCCCCGTCTATGAAATGCTGGTGGTGAATCGTGACTTGGCTGACGCCATCGCGTCGGATGCGTCGCGTGCCGATATGCGGCAGCGGGCGCTGGCTGCTGGCATGCGTCCCATCCTGACTCTGGCGCGCCACCGCGTACTGGCGGGCGAAACCACCATGGAAGAGATCCTGCGCACGGTGGGCGAGGACTGAGAACCATCGCATGGCCAATCTCAACACTTATTACTACCGCGTGTTGCTGCCGCATGGGGCAGTGCGGTCTGGCCTGCTACGGCTGGCGGTCAAACGCGACCTTTCGGCGCGCATGCGGCTGGAGTCGGACACTGATGGCACTGTTATCGGTCTGTGGAAGTTTCCCGTCTGGCTGGCCGCTATCACCGATGTGCTTATGCACTTGTTTCGTCGCCAGGTACGCAGCGAAGACCTGGCTGGTTTTCTGCGCGACCTGGGATTGATGATGCGTGCGGGCGTGCCCGCCCTGGACGCGCTGGCCACTCTGGTGGACGAAAGCAACAGCGTAGGTAACCCGGCTATGGCCGCCGTGGCTCGCAACATGCTGGACGACCTGAACGCGGGCGTGGGCATGACCGAGGCGTTCAACCGCCACCCCAATGTGTTCCCCGAGACGGTGCGCAACCTCATCTCCATCGGCGACCAGACCGGCACGCTGGACAAGATGCTGAGCGAAGCGGCTGAGCACGTGGAACGCATGATCAACATCAAGCGCGACATCAAAACCGCACTCATCTACCCGGCCTTCGTGTTCGCCACCATCATCGGTGTGGCGATCTTCTGGATCTACTACGTGGTGCCCAACATGGCCCGGCTGTTCAAACAGCTTCAGGCCAAGTTGCCGCCCATCACCGAAGGGCTGGTGGCATTTGCCGACCTGCTGTCCACGCACCTGCCATGGGTGTTGCTGGTGATCGTGGTGGTGGTGTCGATCGGAGTCATTTCATTCAAGCGGTCCGAGCGCTTTCAGTTGGCAACCTACAGCGCATTGCATCGCCTGCCCATTGCGCGCACGTTGTTGGTGTCGTCTGGCATGGCGCACATCACCGAGCATCTGTCCATTCTGGTCAGGGCAGGAGTCGATCTGGTTTCCAGCCTGCGCATTTTGGGCCGTGCCACCAAGAACCGTTACTACCGAAGCCGACTGATTCATGTAGCGGAGTCTGTGTCGCGTGGTGAGTCGGTGTCGTCATCGATGCGGCGCGTGGGGGGCTTCCCAGCCATGGCGGTGCGCATGATCTCGGTGGGCGAAGAGTCCGGCAGCCTGGATCAGCAACTGTCCCATCTGGCGGGTGACTATCGCAAACGCCTGGAAGTGCTGGTCAAGTCGTTGGCAGAAATTTTGAAGCCACTGATCATTTTGATTGCCGGTGGGCTGTTTCTGTTTTTGATCGTTGCGCTGCTGCTGCCGATTTACGACTTGGTGCGGCAGTCGGTCAATCAGAGCATGGGGGGGTGATGGTGTTTTGTCATCTGCATCCTGTTCAATCGCGACCGTTTTTATCGCGCGCGTTCTGCATGGCGCGCCTGTTTTGTGAGGCTCGCCCGTGTTGCTGGGCGGGAATATGAATGCGTAAGCCTGTATTGATCGGCGGCGGCCTTGGAGTCGTCGTGCTGGCGGTGGTGGCTGCCGTTTTTTGGAACGTGAGTAAACCTGTGCAGCAAGTCACTGCGCCAGCAAACAAAACCGTTCGCACCGATCGCCCGGTGCAGAAGTTGGGGGAGGGTGCTGCATTGCCAGCGATCTCTAGCGCCGCTTCGGGTGCACGCAACTCGCAGGAGGCGCAAGACCGCCGCAGGCGACTTGCCGAGGTGCGAGCTGAATTCAACGCACTGCGCGCGCAAGGAGCGCAGGCGTCGCCCGAGAAGATGCGCGCTCTGGTCGATGAGCTGGAGGCTGCTTCTCCACCGGGCTTCGACCCGCGCTACTTTCAGGCGCTACGCAGCATGCTTGACAGCAGTGCGAAACTACATGCGCTCAACGCAGAGTTGCAGGGCTTGGGCAAGAGCACGACCCCTAAGGATTTGGCCCGCAAGGAAGCCTTACTGGCCGAGATGAGGGCCGTGGGCGAGCAAGTCAGTGCAGATGCGGCTAGTTTGCAGAACTATGTGCCCTCAATTGCGTCTGCGCCAGCAGCGCCCCCATCGGTGCCAAGGGGGAGGACTCCTTGACATCGCTGAGATCCCGCCGTCACGCCTGTCTTTTGGCACGCGCCGCGCAGTCCGGTTTTTCGATGGTCGAAGTCGCCGTTGCACTAGTGGTTGCGGGGCTGATGTCCTGGGCTGCCTTTAGCGGTTACGAAACCGTTACCGCGCAGCAGGAGATCGAGCGAGGTCGGGCCGAGGCCGATCAGCTTCAATCTATCTTGCGCGCCTTTGCTCTGCGCCACGGTCGATTACCTTGCCCTGATTCGGATGCCGTGGCCGACGGCTACGAGAATCCACCAGCCGGTAATTGCGTGGGGGGAAACCAAGTGGGATGGTTCCCCTACGTGAGTGTCGGCCTGCCCATGCCGACGGACAAGTTTCTCGCGCGTTACTCGGTATACCGTGGCCCCACGGAAGCGACAGATTTCGCATTGGTTGGAGAGCGAACCGGCGATGGACCCGGTGACGCGACCTTCCAGGACGTTACCGATCTCATCGCGGCGCTCAACAATGTGTTGTCCGTTCCAGCGGCCGGGGTTGACGCTACCCGAACTCACCTTACGGGCGACGCTGGCGCGGCCGGTGCTATCGACTGCGCCACTAACCGAGTCATGACTGTTGCCTACTGGATGGTCGTGCCGCTGCAGGATAAGAGCGGTGATGGTGATCGCTTCGACGCTCCCCACACTCCCTCCAGCGTGTGCGCCGCCAGCCCATCGGCACCCCTGCGCTTTGGCTCCGACGATGTGGTTGTGGCCGAGTCCCCGGTCCTACTCGCTGGCTGGCTTCGCCGAAGCATGCCCTGAGTGGCACTTGCCTTGATTCATCCCATGACAACCTATTCCATCGCCCAGTGCCAGCTCAGAGCGCCTGGTCGTTCGCGCGGCTTCGGCCTTTTGCAGGTGCTGCTGCTGATCGCTGTGATGGCGGGACTGGCAACGATCGGCTACATGCAATGGCGTGAGCGGTCTGCTGTGAACTCATCGCGCCAAGAACGCCAGGCACTCTCGCAGGCTGACAAGGCCATCATTGCTTATGCGACGGTGGTGGGGCGCCTGCCGTGCCCTGATTCCAATCGTGATGGTCTGGAGGATTGCGGAGCGGGCAACCAGAGCGGCTGGCTGCCAACGGTCACGCTGGCCCTGGCGGGCGTTGATGCCGGTGTGGATGTAGATCAACTGCGTTACTTGGTGCAGCGCGAGGGCGGTGCCAACGACCTGACCTTGTTCACCGATACCTGGACTCCTTTGGAGTACGACGATGGAGCCCAGACGTTTTTCAACATGCGCGCGACGACCGGCGCGGGCGCATACCCTGCCGATATCCAGACGCTTACCGACCTTTGCCAGCGTCTGGACGCGGGACGAGGAGCCACCCTCAGCGCCACGACGGCCCAACTGAACGCATCGCCACTGCGTGCCACTGCCTACGCGCTGTCCCACCCGGGCAATGGCGACGCTGACGGCGACGGCAACCTGTTCGATGGTGCCAACACCGGCGCCAATCTGAACCTGATGGAAGACCCAGGCCGTCGTCCTCTACTGGCCACATACAACGACGTGGTGCTGGAACGTTCCTACGCCAGCCTGCTATCGGCTTTTCATTGCCGCCCGCTCATCGACTCTATCAACACGGTGGCCCTGGGGCATGACGTGTCCGTGGCGGTCTGGGAAATGCGTGCTGACAACATCGAATCTGCCGAGCGCGCGTTGATCTTCTCTACCTTGGCCGCCGTCATGACCGGGCTGGAAATAACGCTGGCCATCGCCGAAGGCATATCCGATGCTGGCAGTGCAGCTGCAGAGTGGGTTGCGTGCGTCGCTTCGCTAGGTCTTGCCGTAAACGTATGCGCTGCGGCCGGGCTCCACACTGCATCTGCCGCTTTGACCGCCGGAGTCCTCGCTGCCCAGGGTCTGGCCGTTGCCGCCAACGCGGTTGCCGCCGGCATTGCCGGACAGGCGCTGAGGCTTGCAGATGGCGGGGTGCCGCAGGCCCAGCTGTGCCCGGTGATGGACGCGGCTTTCTATGCACGCCAAGCGGAGGCTAGGGACCGTGCCATCGCCGAAGCGGCTGCTGCGCAAACTGCCCTTAACAACGTTGATGGGGAAATCCTGGCCAAGCAGGCCGAATTGACTGCAGCGCAAGTGGCCAGGGAGCTTGCAAAAACCGCGTTGTTCGATGTGATCCATGCCGGGCAAAGGACTCCGACGCTGGACGGATACATCAATGCATTGTTCGCGGCGACCGAAGAGTGGGGCAATGCATCCTATGCCTATGAATTGGCACAGTCCAATATGGATCAGGCGACCGACTTGGCAAATCGCTGGAACGCCGAGGTCGCGAAATACAACAACATGCTGGCCAACAGTGCTGCGGCCATTAGCCAGCTGAACGCCGATATTGCTGCGCTGGATCTACAGATTGCCGCCCTTGACCCAACTAGCGTTGACCCGGTCACCGTGGATGCCCTGAAAACCCTGAGGGAAAACCGCTCTGGAAAAGCTGCTGAACTTGCCTTGGCTCAGAACACGGTCAACCTTACTGCCGTGCGCGACAAGGCCATCGTAGAACAAGGCAAAGCCCAGACTGCGCTCAACACGGCGACAGGCATTCGTAACACTGCGAATGCGACCTTCAATACCGAAAAAGCGGAGTATGCAGCTGCCTACTCGGCGCTGGTCAACGGCGCGGCGCGGTATGACCTTCTCAATGCCAGCGATGCCGTGGTTGGCTCACGGTGCACGACCGGGTGCCTTGTTGGCGACCCTGCCAGCAATAACATTTCCACTGATTTCAATGCCGCCATGTCGGATCTTTTCGGCTCTGCTGCCGCAATCAGCCCCAGCACAGATGCCAAGATGCTCAAGCCGGTGAAGATCCAGAAGGAACTCGATGCGCTGGCGCGCAAGCGTACCGCTGCAGCGCAGCGACTGACTGATGCCAACAACATGGTTGCCCAATTGCCGACCGGTACAGGCAACGCGCCTTGCAACATTACAGGACCCTCGGTGGAGCCCATGACGCCCGACCAGGCCGCGGCCATCCTGGAGCAGGTTGACCGCAAGGGGGGCACACGATGATCGCCAGAATGCAGCGTTCTGCACACCTGCGACAAGCGGGCTTTTCGCTGGTGGAGCTGGCCGTGTCCCTGGCCATTATCGGCTTACTGGGGGTCATCGCATGGCGCTGGGTTGCGTCCACGCGCGAGCCTCTGCAGCGGCCAGCCATCATGGGTCAGTTGGCAGAGGCCCAGTCAGCGGTCGAAGGCTACGTACTTGGCCAGGGTCGGCTACCGTGTCCTGCATCCACCACCAGCGGCACATCGGATTGCAGCAATGCTTCGGCTGTTCTCCTTCCGTGGCGAACGTTGGGGCTGAGCAGCCGGTTCAGCCAACTCCGCTATGGTGTCAATCAAGCTGGTGACTACAACCTGGCCAACCCGGCGACGCCCAATACGGTTATGCCCAACCTGGGCTTTGACTACACACAAGGGATTCTTACGGCCCCGCAAAACGCGGAGATGGATCCGGCGCTGGGCAGGCTGCGGGGTGCAACGGGTGCCATACCTCTCGCTGTGACCCAAAGCGCTCTCACCAACGGTCTGGACTGGTGCCGCGTGGTGCGCCGGTATGCAGCCGACGCCGCTCCACCGGCTGGGGTGCTCCGGGCCACCAATCCTCTTGACAGTACGTCTATTGCCTTGGCGTTCATCATTGCGCACCCTGGGCTAAACAATGTCTTCGAAGGCAACAACACGGGAGCCAATTTCGATTTCCCAGGGCGGGCACAGACCGACACCTTCGACGACCTCGCCGTGGGCGTAGGACCCAGCGACTTGTCTGCCCGCATCGGGTGCGTTGCGCGCCTAAGCTCGATGCAGGCTGCGGCACAGGGTGCTTACACGGCCTATGACAACGCCCGCGTGGTGCAGGAGTATTGGCGCCTGCGCAAGTTCGACATCGTTCAGGCCAAGTCTGCCAAGGAGGGCGCGGAGACAGGCGTCTTGCTTGCCGCCATGAACGTTGCGATTGCTGCTGGCAGTGCGGCACTTGCCGTGGCGTCTGCGGCAAACACCGAGGGGCTCACTATCGCCGGAATTGCGCTGTCTATCGCGAATGCAGCGTCCGCTGCGGTGGAAACTGGGCTGGCGGCCACGGATTTGGTGGAAGCGATACAGGCGGAACAGGATTCAATCGCGAAGGAAGCCGCATTCAGAATCTATCTGACCCATGTATACGACACGTTCACGGAGGCCCTGAGTGCGGCCACGCTGCTGGACGCGAAGGGACTCAACCCATGAAACACCGCATGCTGGGGTTCACCCTGGTGGAACTTTCGCTCGTATTGCTGGCGCTGGGCCTGATCCTCCCGGCTGCGATCATTTTTTGGCAGTTGTCCGAGCGTCACCGGGTGGCGGCCGTGCAGATGGATGTGCAGCAGCAGTCCCGAGACGCACTGTTGGGCTTTCTGCACGCCAACTACCGCCTGCCTTGTCCCGCGTTGGATTCCCAGGGCCTGGAGAGCTGCACGGGCGGTGCCCAGGTGGGCCTATTGCCCTGGCGCACCCTGGGCCTTCCCCGGCCGGAGGCGGGCATGCTGCGCTACGGCGTGTACCGCGAGCCATCGGATGCAGCAACGGCGAATGCTCCAGCGGACCGTGACCTGGCTGCGCCACGCGACCGAATGAACACGCTGCGCGTGCGCACGCCGGACCCAAAGCCAGACAACCACACCGAGGCCCCCAACCCCAAGGCCCCCCCGGTGCCCGAGGTCGCGACCAGCCTCAACAGCCTGCTTGGCAAGACCTACGTGGACGGACCCACGGGGCCTCTCAACCCTGACTGCAGGGCGTCGAACGTACCTCCGGGCGCGGTAGGTCCGCCCACCCAACCTTGCCCGCTGGCGGGGGCGGGCGGTGCGGGGGGCGTCAATCTGATCGACATCTGCCTGGCCTTGAACACGGCCAGTACGCCGATTGTCGCACCTGACGGCTTCCTTGGAACCCTGGCTGGGGCAGTGAGACGGCCAGCCGCCTTCGTGGTGGCAGCGCCCGGCATGCTGGACGCCGACGGCAATGGGCAGGCGTTTGACGGTGCCAACAGTACGGCAAGCAACGCCAGCCCGACCTTCGACGCCCCCAGCAGGGCCGTGACGAATCTTTACGACGACATGGTGATCGCCGCCAGCCCCTCGGAGTTGTTTGACGAACTGCATTGCGGTGCCTCGCTGTCTGCGGTATCTCATGCCCACTTCAACGTGGCTACGGGCGCTTTCGTGCTCGAACGGTCGATGTACGACTACCGCGACCAGTTGTACATCGCCATCGTGCTGGCCCGGGCTGACGTGGCCATGGCCGCTGCGGGCGTTTTGTCTGGTGCCGCGGGCGTAGTGGATGCCGGCAGGGAATTGGCGTCAGCCATAGCCGATACCACGCTGACTGCAGGTGCGCGAGCGTTTCAGATCGCGCTGGCGTCTGTGGGCATGGGCCTGGCCGTGGCCAGCGGCGTCGCCGCAGTAGTCGCGCAGGTCGACGCGGCCTTGTCCCTGGTCGAGGCACAGAATGTGTTCAACGATTTTGGGAATAACACCAGAGACATGACCACTCTTTCCATCGACGTCAACCTGAATGCGCTGAAGGCCGACGCCATTGGCCATTGATGACTTATTGACTACCGAGTTACGCACCATGACCTCCTCTGTTCACCCACCGTACCGCGACAAGGCACGGCGCCGTCAACGCGGCTTTTCACTGCTAGAGCTGAGCGTCGTTTTGGTCGTGATCGGCCTTGTGATCGGCGCTGTGGCCGTGGGGCGCGACCTGCAGCGCTCTGCTGCCAATCAGCGTCTGTCGACAGACTTTATCCAGGGCTGGCAACTCGCCTATGAAGGCTTTTTCAACGGCGTGGGCTACCCTCCGGGAGACAACCCGACCGCGCCTACAGGGCGGGTCAATGGAAACGCCGCAACGCCCGGCACCGAACTGTGTGGCGCGGACATGATCAATGCGTTTCTGGCTGCAGGTATCCGTCTGCCCAACGGTCGCACGGAAGGGCAGCAGGACCGCTATGTGTATCTGGACAGTAACGGTAATCCGCAAGAGGTGCGGGTGTGTTTTCAGAGCGTGAATTGGGCAGAGCCCGGCGCGGCGGTGAACACTTATGTATCGCGGCCGCGCAATGTGATCGTGATCCGGAACGTCACCTTCTCTCTGGCCGGGGCTCTGGACCAGCAGATCGATGGGCACAGTGATGCGCGTTTCGGGCGGTTTCGCGAAGCAACTTTTGCGAACAATGTGACGCCGCCCGCTGTGCCCGGAACACCCCATGGCCAGCCTTGGCCCATCGACGACCGCATGGCGTTCGGCAGTACTACGGTTACCACGCTGGACGAGTCCCAGGTCGCGGTGACCACTGCGCTGTTCAAAATGATGCGCTGATAGACCTCACTGCAGTTTTTTGCTGAGAATCTGACTGTTTTTTGTCTCTAGCGCTTATCCAGTAAGCGCTGGCAGCTATTCATTTAGGAGTGATGCGCCTGAAGATCAAGCCGCCGTTGCGCTAGTACGCCTTGCTACGCCGCACCCCCCAGCTGAAACCGCTGATCAAAGTTCATCTTCCCCAGCACCCTCAGCGCCGCCTGCAGCGTGTTGCCGTCCACTTTGCTGATGTCCAGGCTGTAGCGCCGCTCGGTAGAAACCACGTCCACGCTTTTGGCGCCCCATTGCACCGCCACCAGCAGTGATGGGCGCTGTCCTGCTTCGGCTCCAACCGACACGCCGCGCTGCTCGGGGCGCAGCATGAACTCCAGCCGGGGGGCGCGCATGAGCGTGAGGCGGTTGGCGCCCAGGGGGCCCAGCGCAAACGAGACGATCCAGTCGTCTTCGTCTTCTACGGTCAGAAACGGGACAGGCTGGGGTGTGGCCATGGGTGGGACGGTGGTCGTGGGGTGCCAGTGGGCTGGTGGATGGGGCCAGCGGTCGCAGAGCGCGGCCCGGGTGCGGGCGGCGATCAGTATGCCGTTGCAAGTCCCATGCCGGAGCGGGGAGAACCCGACGTTGGGCGCTTCCAACGCGGCGCTGCGTGTGTCAGCTTTGCGCAAGCTGAGTTTGTATAAGCGCGGTTGCTTGAAGTAGGGGGCAAGCTAAAAATTTTGGTCAAAAGTGCCTCTAGCGCTTTATCAGTAAGCGCTTATAGCTCCTCTTTTGATAGTTCTAGGATGGGTGGGCCGAACCGGCCAAAGCGCAGGCCAGCTCCCCCACGGTTTGCAGCGCGGCTTCAAACCGCGCTTGTGCGGGGTGCCCATAGTTGATGCGCACGCAATGGGCAAAGCGCTGGTCCGCCGAAAAGATCTGCCCCGGTGCCAGACTGATGCCCCGTGCCAGTGCCTGCTGGTGCAGCGCCAGTGCATCGACTTTGGGCGGAAGCTCTACCCACAAAAAGTACCCTCCCTCGGGCCGCGACACGCGGGTGCCGAGCGGGAAATGCCGGGCCACGGCGGCCAACGCTATCGCCTGCTGCTGTTCCAGGCTGCGGCGCAGTTGGCGCAGGTGCCGGTCGTAGCCGCCCTGGGCCAGGTATTCGGACAGCGCCTGCTGCGACGGCGTGGCGGCCGAGAGGGTGGTCATGAGTTTCAGACGTTGAACCGCCGTGGCAAACCGGCCCGCGGCCACCCAGCCCACGCGGTAGCCGGGGGCCAGGCTTTTGCTGAAAGAACTGCAGTGCATCACCAGCCCCTCTGTGTCAAAAGCCTTGGCGGGGGGCGGGCGCTGCGGGGCAAAGTGCAGCTCGCCATACACGTCGTCTTCGATCAGCGGAATGCCGTGGCGCGCGAGCAGGGTGACCAGTTCGCGCTTCTTGGCTTCGGGTATCAGGCTGCCCAGTGGGTTTTGAAAGCTGGGCATGAGCCAGCAGGCTTTGATGGGCTGGTGAGGCGGCTGCCTTTCCAGCGCCTCGGCCAAGGCCGCCAGGTCGATGCCGTCGCGCGAGTGGGTGGCGATTTCCAGCGCCTGCAGGTTCAGCCGCTCCAGGGCCTGCAACGCGGCGTAGAAGGTGGGCGATTCGACCACCACCACATCGCCGGGCTGGGTGACGGCCTCCAGGCAGAGGTTGAGCGCCTCCATGGCGCCGTTGGTGATGATGATTTCTTCCACATCCACCGCCATGCCGTGCACGCCGTAGCGCAGGGCAATCTGCTGGCGCAGGCGTTCGTCGCCGGGCGGCAGGCTTTGCACGATGGTCCACGGGTCGAGCTTGCGCATGCCGCTGCCCAGGCAGCGCGCCAGCCGCTCCAGCGGAAACAGCTCCAGCCCCGGGAAGGCCGAGCCCAGTGGCACCAGGTCGCGGTCGCGCGCCAGGCCCAGTACCTCGAACACCAGATCGCTGATGGCCACGCCGGTGGATGTGGCGGCTGGCTGGGAGGGCAGGGGCTCTGCAGGCCGGGCTTCGGCCGCGCTGGGCGGCCGCGCGCTCACGTAGTAGCCCGAGCGTGGGCGGGCGTGGATCAGGCCCTGTGCCTCCAGCAGGTAATACGCCTCGAACACGGTGGATGGGCTGATGCCCCGCGTGCGGCTGGCCTCGCGCACCGAGGGTACGCGGTCGCCGGGGCGCAGCGCACCGCTATGGATAAGCTGAGCAATGGCGTCGGCGTGGCGTTCGTAGCGTTTCATGGGGTTGTGCGGTTTGATGCAGGGCAAACTGATCTGTATTTTTAACTTGAAACTGAATCTGTACTGTTTTGGAGGGCGAGCGTAGAGTGGCGACGTGTGTTGGTGGGCGTGTTGGCGCATCCACGGGCCCGCTTTTTGAACGACAAAACCCATGATCAATTGCCTGCGCGGCCTGCTGCGCCCTGTTTCTCGTCTGTCCTTTTGGTTGCCCGGCGCCGCTGCTTTGGTGGCATTGGCTTTCGGTGCTGATGTGGGGGCACAGACGGTGCCCGCCAGCACAGGTGGGGCAATCTCGGCCACGGTGTCTGCGTCATCGATGTCCTCGCGCGTGCTGGCCTGCACCGCCTGCCACGGCAAGGAAGGCCGCGCCACGCCCGACGGCTACTTTCCGCGCATTGCGGGCAAGCCTGTGGGCTATCTGGCCAACCAGCTGCTCAATTTTCGGGACGGGCGGCGCAGCTACCCGCAGATGACTTACCTGATTGAGCACCTGACGGACGACTACCTGCGTGAGATGGCCGAGCACTTTGCGGCGCTGGACTTGCCGTACCCCCCGCCGCCTGTACCCCAGGCGCCCGCCGCTGCGCTGGAGCGTGGCCAGGCGCTGGTGCGGAACGGTGATGCGGCGCGCAACATTCCGGCCTGCGTGTCGTGCCACGGCGCGGCGATGACGGGCGTGAACCCGTCTATCCCCGGCCTGCTGGGCCTGCCACGCGACTATCTGAACAGCCAATTGGGCGCCTGGAAAACCGGCCAGCGTCGCGCCCATGCTCCCGACTGCATGGCCGACATCGCCAGGCAGCTCACGTCCGACGATGTGAGTGCTGTGTCTGCCTGGCTGGCTGCCCAGCCCGTGGTGGCAGGCGGCAAGCCCGCAAGCACGCTGCCTGCTGCCATGCCCGCGCGGTGCGGTGGCGTGGCCGAGGTGCCCGTGGCGGCAGCAGCCGCTGGTGGTCCTGCTGCTGGCAGTGTTGCTGGCGCCGTGCGCTGAGAAAGGATGCCCTTCATGAAACGCATCCTCTGGACGATTTCTTCCTTGCTCGCGGCTTTGGGCGTCATCGCCGCCGTGCTGATCACGTTGAACCTGCGCGGCGAAGCGCCATTGCCCACCAGCGAAACTCTGCAAAGCACGCCCCAATTGGTGGCGCGCGGTGAATACCTCGCCCGCGTCGGCAACTGCATGGCCTGCCATACCACGCAGGGCGGGGCGCCGTTTGCGGGCGGGCGCGGCATCGAGACGCCGTTTGGCGTGGTGCACAGCTCCAACCTCACGCCTGACAAGGTGCACGGCATGGGCAGCTGGACCTCGGCCGAGTTCTGGCGCGCCATGCACCACGGCCGCAGCAAGGACGGGCGGCTGCTGTACCCGGCGTTTCCGTATCCCAACTACACCGGGGTGACCCGCGAGGATTCGGACGCGATCTTTGCCTACCTGCAAAGCGTGCCTGCCGTGGCCCAGGCCAACCGCCCGCATGCGCTGCGTTTTCCGTACAACACACAGGCAGCACTGGGCGTGTGGCGGGCGCTTTTCTTTGCGCCCGGCACTACAGCGTCAGAGTCAGCTCAGACGGCCGAGTACAACCGGGGCGCCTACCTGGTCAACGGCTTGGGTCACTGCACAGCCTGCCACACGCCCCGCAACGCGCTGGGCGCCACCACGGATGCCAAGGCTTTCACGGGCGGGCTGATCCCCGTTCAAAACTGGTACGCCCCCGCGCTCAACGCGTCGGCTGAGGCGGGTGTCAAAGAATGGGCCACCGAAGACGTGGTCGCCTTGCTGAAGACCGGCGTGGCCCCTCACGGATCGGTGCTGGGCCCCATGGCCGAGGTGGTGTTCCGCAGCACGCAGTACCTGACGGACGCCGATGCGCGCGCCATGGCGGTGTACCTGCAAGCGCTGCCGCAGCAAAACGAAAAGGCTCTGTCGACCCTGGCTGCACCACCGGCCAGTGCCATGGCGCGTGGCGGCAAGGTGTATGAACAGCACTGCGCGCAATGCCATGGCGAGCAGGGGCAGGGCGAGCCTGGGGCCTTCCCGGCGCTGGCAGGCAACCGGGCCGTGACGCTGAACGATCCCACCAATCTGGTGCGCGTGGTGCTGCAGGGCGGCTACCTGCCCGCTACGGCAGGCAACCCGCGCCCGCATGGCATGCCACCGTTTCAGCAGTTCCTGTCGGATGAGGAAGTGGCGGCTGTCACCACCTTTGTGCGCAACAGCTGGGGCAACCAGGCGCCCGGTGTGGGTACCATCGAGGTTTATCGTGCCCGCGAGCGGCGCGGTTTGTAGCGGGTGATGGATGGGGGCGACGACGGTGTTCGCCCGCCTTCAGCACCCGCCGCGTGCTGACTGATCCCCCAGGAGTCCCGTTGATGCAAAGCCCGGCCGCGTTGCCAGAACCCAATCCGCCCCCTCCTGCCGCCACCGCCCCTGGCGGCTGGTGGGCCGTGTGCTTGTGTGCGGCCTGGTGCGGCACTTGCGGCGTGTACCGCCCGTTGTTTGACGATCTGGCCCGCGCGCACCCGGATGTGCGCTTTGAGTGGGTGGACATTGAGGACGACTCGGACATTGCGGGTGACCTGGATGTGGAAACCTTTCCCACGCTACTCATCGCAGATGGCCAGCGGGCGCTGTTCCTCGGGCCGCTGCTACCGCAGGCACCGGTGCTTGCGCGGTTGCTGACCAGCCTGCGGGCGGCTGCGCCGGGTGGCGCAGGGGCGGGCGGCGAGGCGCAGGCGGTGTTTGAGCGTGTGCAGGCCGCGCGCGGGGCTTAGTGGCATGGCTCGGCCGCGCGGGCGTGTTGCTGTGGCCCGTGTCTGCATTGAGTGAATACTCCTGTTTTTATAGCTGCTAGCGCTTGATGTATAAGCGCTAGAGCCATTTTTTGCTTGAAATTTGTGTCTACATCCCGCACTCCGTGGTTTCCGCTCAATTCATTGCAAGCCCAATGTGACAAGGGTGCATGGTCGCGTGGGATGGACCTGTACCGCGGTGTGGAGGTGGTCCACATCGATATCGAAGACGCTGGAGGCGGCCGCTGGCTGATCGAGGGTGAGGTGCAGGGCAGCCTGCCCGAGCCCTATGAAGTGTCGGTAGAGCTGGTTCTCGCCCCCAACGGGCAGGTGAAGCACTGGTCGGGTGACTGCAGTTGCCCCGTGGGCGGGGACTGCAAACACGCCGTGGCCCTGACGTTGGAGGCCGCGCATAGAGGCCCGGAGAAGAACCAACAGCCGGTGCAAGCGGTGGATGCCCTCCGGTCGCTGCAAGACCGAAAGGATGCCCTGGCGCGTGCCGAAGCGGAGGCTCGGCTGGTGCACTGGCTGCAGGAGTGGGACCGCGCTGTGGGCAGTGCAACACCCCAGGCGCCAACGGCGCAGCCTGGGCGGCCCGAGTGTTATCTGTATCTGGTCTCCACCGTGGAACGCTCGCGCACCTCGGTGCCGCAGTTGCAGATGGAGGCTGTGGTGTCTTACCCCAAGGTCACTGGAGGCTGGTCCAAGCCCAAGCAGATCCGCACGCAACCCGGGCCGGGCCAGGCGGTGTATGACCGCGCCAGCGATGCCGACCGCCAGGTGCTGCAGCTGTTGCGCGCCATGCCGCGCAGCGTGGGTTACTACTCAGCCTACAGCGTGTCGCCCATCGGGGTGCTGGAAGGCGCGGTGGGTTTGTTGGCGCTGGAACAGGCCGCCGCCACGGGCCGTCTGTTTGTGGATGCGGGCGGGTCCACGGTGGGCGCCCCCCTGCGCTGGGGCGATCCGCTGCGCATCACCTGGGGCTGGAAGGAGTCGGTGCCGACTCAGGGCGCGGGGAGTGTCTGGGGGCTGCAGGCCACGCTGCCCGTGCAAACCGCCACCCTGTGCGACAACCATCCTCCGCTGTACCTGGACGCAGTCCAAGGCGTCTGCGGCCCGGCGCATGCCGAGGGCCTGAGCCCGGCGCAGGTGGCCATGCTGCTCAAGGCGCCTGCACTCCATTCCACGGCGCTGCAAAAACACCATGCCGAATTGGCCACCCGCATCGGTGGGGTGCTGCCATTGCCGCCGGTGCTCGGTCAGCTCACGCGCGTGCGGGGCGTGAAACCTGTAGCGCGCCTGCATCTCGCGCCCTCGCACCCGCAGGACGTGGCTGACCTGGGCCTCATCACCGCGCGCTTGCGGTTTGACTACCAGGGTCATGTGGGCTGGTGGGCAGGGCAGGAGCTGGCCGTACTGGTGCCTGGGGCTGACGGTGGCCAGGTGCTGCTGCAGCGCGACGCTTTGGCCGAACTCGACGCCATCGAGCGCTTGATGGACCTGGGCCTGCTGGCGACCGATGACGGGTTGTTCGGCATTCCGGGCGAACGCTCGCAGAACGACTGGATGCACTGGGCGGACAACGGCTTTGGGGTGCTGCGCGATGCGGGCTTTGCCATCACGCTGGATGCGGCGCTGGACGGCTGGATCACCCACGCAGACACGCTGGCCGTGGCCCTGCAGCCCGAAGGTGACGATGAGGCCACCTCGCCCTGGTTTGCGCTGTCGCTGGGCATGGAGATCAACGGCGTGCGCCACAACATCTTGCCCTGGCTGCCTGACCTGATTGCCGCCGCGGCGGCCCAGCCAGCGCACCCCGAAACGGGCCTGCCCCAGTTGCCGTCGCACGTGTATCTGCCTTCGCTGGCGAGTCCCGGTTTTGTGCGCTTGCCCACCGACGCGCTCCAGCCGTGGATGGCAGCGCTGCTCGACCTGGTGGGCGACCGGGCGCACGATTTCAACGGCGATAGCCTGAAGTTGTCGCGCCTGGACGCCTTGCGCACCAGTGCAGCCTTGGGGGAGGGCGCGGTGTGGGAGGGCGCTGGTGCGCTGCGCGCCATGGTGGCCCAGCTTCAAGGCGCCACCGCGTTGCCGGAGGTGCCGCTGCCCGCCAGCGTGCGGGCTACGCTGCGGCCATACCAGCAACAGGGCCTGAACTGGCTGCAGTTCTTGAGCGCCCATGGCCTGGCCGGCGTGCTGGCCGACGACATGGGCCTGGGCAAAACGCTGCAGACCCTGGCGCATATCCAGGTCGAAAAAGACGCCGGGCGCCTGACCCACCCCGCGCTCATCATTGCGCCCGTGAGCCTGATGGGCAACTGGCAGCGTGAGGCCGCGCGGTTTTGTCCGGATCTGCGCTGCCTGGTGCTGCACGGCGCAGGCCGCCACGAGGTGGCCGATGCCGTGGCCGACCACGACCTGGTCATCGCCCCGTATTCACTGCTGCAGCGCGACCGCGAGCGCTGGCTGGCCCACCAGTGGCACCTGGTGGTGCTGGACGAGGCGCAGAACATCAAGAACGCCAGCACCCACGCCGCGCAGGTGGTCAGCCAGTTGCAGGCGCGCCACCGGCTGTGCCTGTCGGGCACGCCCATGGAAAACCATCTGGGCGAGATCTGGAGCCTGTTCCACTTTTTGATGCCCGGTTTTCTGGGGAGCCAGCAGCGCTTCAAGGAGGTGTTTCGCACGCCGATCGAAAAGCATGGCGACGGCGCCCGCATGGCACAGCTGCGCGCCCGCATCACGCCGTTCATGCTGCGCCGGACCAAGGCGCTGGTGGCCGGCGAGCTGCCGCCCAAGGTCGAGTCGGTGATGCCTGTGGAGCTGACCGGTGCGCAGGCCGATCTGTACGAAACCATCCGACTGGGCATGGAAAAAACCGTGCGCGAAGCGCTGCAGTCCAAGGGACTGGCCAAGTCGCAGATCACCATCCTGGATGCGCTGCTCAAGCTGCGCCAGGTGTGCTGCGACCCGCAACTGGTGCCGCTGGACGCCGCCAAAAAGGTCAAGACCTCGGCCAAGCTGGAGCAACTGATGACACTGCTGCCCGAAATGCTGGCCGAAGGGCGGCGCATTTTGCTGTTCTCGCAGTTCACCAGCATGCTGACGCTGATCGAGGCGGAGTTGCAAAAGCGCAACCTGCCCTGGGTCAAGCTCACCGGGCAAAGCCAGAAGCGCGACGCGATCATCGAACAGTTCACCAGCGGGCAGGTGCCGTTGTTCCTGATCAGCCTCAAGGCGGGCGGCGTGGGGCTGAACCTGCCGCAGGCCGACACGGTGATCCACTACGACCCCTGGTGGAACCCGGCGGTGGAAAACCAGGCCACCGACCGCGCCCACCGCATCGGCCAGACGCAAAGCGTGTGGGTGATCAAACTGGTGGCGCAGGGCACGATTGAAGAGCGCATTCTGGCGCTGCAAGAGCGCAAGGCCGAGCTGGCGGGCAGCCTGTACAGCGGGTCTGCGGCGCGCAAAGAGCCGTTGTTTACCGAGGGCGATCTGGCAGAACTGCTGCAACCGCTATCGCACTGATAGCTGCTGGCGCTTGGTGGGTGAGCGCCAGACGCTGTTTTGGCGCTACACCGCCTCGGCGGGCCGCATGAACGCTGGCTTGGACGCGGTTTTGCTTGTTGCAAGGGCGCGTTGACAACAGTTTTACCCGTGCGTGTCTTTGCAAATCAACACTTTGCACGCTACAATACGACTCTCACGACCAAGCGGGCGGGTACCAACCGCCCGTTTTTTTTGGTCGAATGCTTTTGGAGCTCGAAGCTGTCGGAGAGGGTCTCCGGGGGTTATCGGGTTTTTTGTTTTGGATTTGCGCAATCAAGGGTGCACAAAGGTGCTCCTCTGGGATGGGCTGCTGGCCTGCTCCGCATTTGTGTAGATCGTGTTTTCCGGGATTGAACTGAACACGTGGCATTGCAGCAAGTCGTTGAACAAATTGTGACGGGCCTGGGCTATGACCTGGTGGAGATTGAGCGCTCTGCCGGTGGCTTGCTGCGCATCACCATCGATTTGCCCTGGGTGCAGCCGGCCGCCGATGCGCCCGCCCCCTTGCTGGAGCAGTTTGTCACGGTCGAAGATTGCGAGAAGGTCACCCGCCAGCTGCAGTTTGCGCTGGAAGTGGACGGTGCTGAGTACAAGCGGCTCGAAGTCTCCTCTCCCGGTATTGATCGCCCTTTGCGCCACGAGCAAGACTTTGTGCGTTTTGAGGGTTCGATCATCGACGTTACGCTGCGGGCGCCCATCGGCGTGGCGGCGGCGGGGCAGGTGAACGCCACCCGCAAGAAATTTCGCGGCACGCTGGAGCGGGCCGAGGCTGGAGGTTGGCAGATCGTCTGGAGCGATGCGCCCCCGGTAAAGCCAGGTCAAAGAGTAAGCAAAAAGCGCGTGCCCGCCCCGTTGCAGGCTTTGGGCTTCACCTTGGATGAAGTGCGAGACGTCCGTTTGGCGTCCATCGTTGATTTCAAGGGCCGTGCAGGTAAGGCCGGGCCAAAGCCTGATTGAACTGTCGGATGAATTGGGTCGGGTGGCCGCTGTGCGCAGCCCTTCCTTCGGGTGATTGAAACAGGAGAGTCGTCGCATGAATCGCGAATTGTTGATGTTGGTTGAGGCCATTTCGCGCGAAAAGAACGTGGAGCTTGATGTGGTCTTGGGCGCCGTGGAGGCTGCCCTGGCCCAGGCTACCAAAAAGCTGTACCAAGGTGAGGTGGACATCCGCGTGTCCGTGGATCGCGACAGCGGCAACTACGAGACTTTCCGTCGTTGGCTGGTTGTGCCCGATGACGCGGGTCTGCAAAATCCCGAAGCCGAAGAGTTGCTGATGGATGCGAAAGACCGCATTGCAGACATCGAAGTCGGCGAATACATCGAAGAAGGTGTGGAGTCAGTGCCGATTGGCCGCATTGGCGCCATGGCGGCCAAGCAGGTCATTCTGCAAAAGATCCGCGATGCCGAGCGCGAAATGCTGCTCAACGACTTCATGTCGCGCGGCGAGCGCATCTTCACGGGCACCGTCAAGCGCATGGACAAGGGTGACATCATTGTCGAGTCCGGTCGCGTGGAAGGCCGCCTGCGGCGCGGCGAGATGATTCCCAAGGAAAACCTGCGCAGCGGCGACCGTGTGCGCGCCATGATCATGGAAGTGGACCTGACACTGCGTGGTGCTCCGATCATCCTGTCGCGTTCGGCCCCTGAGTTCATGATCGAACTCTTCCGCCAGGAAGTGCCCGAGATTGAACAAGGTCTGCTGGAGATCAAAAGCTGCGCCCGTGACTCCGGTTCGCGCGCCAAGATTGCGGTTTTAAGCCACGACAAACGCGTGGACCCCATTGGCACCTGCGTCGGCGTGCGTGGTACCCGCGTGAATGCGGTGACCAACGAACTCGCTGGCGAGCGCGTGGACATCGTGTTGTGGTCTGAAGACCCCGCTCAGTTTGTCATTGGCGCTCTGGCCCCGGCCAATGTGTCCTCGATCGTGGTCGACGAAGAAAAGCACGCCATGGACGTGGTCGTGGACGAGGAAAACCTCGCCATCGCGATTGGTCGTGGTGGTCAGAACGTACGCCTGGCGTCCGACCTGACTGGCTGGAAAATCAACATCATGGACGCTGCCGAATCGGCGCAGAAGCAGGCCAATGAGTCTGACACTGCCCGCAAGCTGTTCATGGAAAAACTCGATGTCGACGAAGAAATCGCCGACATCCTGATCTCCGAAGGGTTCAACACCCTGGAAGAGGTGGCTTATGTGCCGCTGCAGGAGATGCTGGAGATCGAGAGTTTTGACGAAGACACCGTCAACGAGTTGCGTGCCCGTGCCAAGGACGCTTTGCTGACCATGGAAATCGCCCGTGAGGAAAGCGTGGATGAGGTCTCTCAAGACCTGCGCGACCTTGAAGGCCTCACCTCCGAGCTGATTGCCAAGTTGGCAGACGGTGGTGTTCACACACGTGACGATCTGGCCGATCTGGCCATTGATGAACTGACCGACCTGACCGGACAGTCTGAAGAAGATGCCAAAGCCTTGATCATGAAGGCGCGCGAACATTGGTTCGCGGGGCAAGAGTAAAGGTCAGGGAGGCACGAACCACATATGTCCAGTAATACTGTCGCCGAGTTTGCAACCGAACTCAAAAAATCGCCTGAAACCTTGCTCGACCAGCTCAAAGCTGCCGGCGTGGGTAAGGCTGCTCCATCGGACGCGCTGACCGAGTCAGACAAGCAAAAGCTGCTTGCCTATCTGCAAGCCAGCCATGGCACGGCGTCTGCCGACCGCAAGAAGATTACGCTGGTGAAAAAGTCCACCAGCGAGATCAAGCAGGCCGACGCCACGGGCAAAGCCCGCACCATCCAGGTGGAAGTACGCAAAAAGCGCACATTCATCCAGCGGGATGAAGGCGCCGAAAGCATTCCAGAAGCCGATGTGTCGGTGGAAGAAGAAGCCGCGGTTTCCAGCGAAGATCTCGAACTTGCACGGCGCGAAGAAGAAGCGCGCCGCCAGGCCGAGCTGATTCGCCGCCAGGAAGCTGAGCTGGCTGAGAAGCGTGCCGAGCGGGAAGCCCGCGAAAAGCGTGAGCGCGAAGCTGAAGAGCGCGCTGTTGCTTACGCAGCCCAAGAGATCGAAAAGAAGGCCCAGGCCTCTGCTGTCAAGCAGGAAGCGACGCGTGAGCAGGCTGCAGAGTCTGCCGCACGCACCGCCGCACAGGCCGAGGCCCGTGAAAAGGCCGCGGCCGAATCCCAAGCTCGATCCGACGAAGAAACCGCTCGCGCTGCCGATCTGGACGCCCGTCGCCGCAAGGCCGAGGCCGAGGCAGCAGCAATCCGCTCCATGATGGCCACGCCCAAGAAGGCGGTCATGATTGCGAAGAAGCCTGAAGAGCCTAAGCCTGTTGCGAAACCTGCGCTGGCTGGCGACGCCAAAAAAGGCACGTTGCACAAGCCTGCCGTGGGTTCTGCCGTGGCACGCACTGGCGCCAACACGGCTGCGCCTGCCGCGCCGGGTGCTGGTAAGGAAGTCAAGTCTGCCAAGCTGTCCTCCAGCTGGGCAGGAGATCCTGCCAAGAAGAAAGAAATCAAGACCCGCGGCGATAGCAGTGGCGGTGTCGGTCGCAATAACTGGCGCGGTGGCCCGCGTGGCCGCCGTGGCGACAGTCGTGATCATCGCGATGACCACCATCAGCCGTCGGCTCCGGTAGAAGCGCGCATCATCGAGGTGCACGTGCCTGAAACCATCACGGTGGCAGAACTGGCGCACAAGATGTCGATCAAGGCCTCAGAAGTGATCAAGGCGTTGATGAAGATGGGCCAGATGGTCACCATCAACCAGCCATTGGACCAGGACACCGCGATGATCATCGTGGAAGAACTGGGCCACAAGGCGTTGGTGGCTGCACTGGACGACCCAGAAGCGTTCACGGACGACGACTCCAAGCAACAAGACGTCGAACTGCTTCCCCGTGCTCCTGTGGTGACAGTGATGGGCCACGTCGATCACGGCAAGACCTCGCTGCTGGATTACATCCGCCGGGCCAAGGTTGCTGCGGGCGAAGCCGGTGGCATCACTCAGCACATTGGTGCCTACCACGTTGAAACGCCACGCGGCATGGTGTCGTTCCTCGATACCCCCGGTCACGAGGCCTTCACGGCCATGCGTGCCCGCGGTGCGCAGGCCACGGACATCGTGATTCTGGTCGTCGCCGCTGACGATGGTGTCATGCCCCAGACCAAGGAAGCCATCAAGCACGCCAAGGCGGCTGGTGTTCCTATCGTGGTGGCCATCACCAAGTCGGACAAGCCCGACGCCAACTTCGAACGCGTCAAGCAAGAGCTGGTGGTTGAAGAGGTGGTGCCTGAGGAATACGGTGGCGATTCGCCGTTTGTGCCTGTGTCTTCCAAGACTGGCATGGGCATCGACACGCTGCTGGAACAAGTGCTGCTGCAAGCGGAAGTGCTCGAACTCAAGGCCCCAGTGGAATCACTGGCCAAGGGTCTTGTGATCGAAGCCCAGCTCGACAAGGGCCGCGGTCCTGTGGCGACGGTGCTCGTGCAGTCCGGCACCCTCAAGGTGGGTGACATTGTGCTGGCAGGCCAGACCTATGGCCGCGTGCGCGCCATGCTGGATGAAAACGGCAAGACAGCCAAGACCGCGGGTCCATCGATTCCGGTTGAAATCCAGGGCCTGACGGAAGTGCCGCAGGCGGGTGATGAGTTCATGGTCATGACCGACGAGCGTCGTGCCCGCGAAATTTCCACGTACCGCGCTGGCAAGTTCCGCAACACCAAGCTGGCGCGACAGCAAGCTGCAAAGCTCGAAAACATGTTTGCCGACATGACGGCGGGCGAAGTGAAGATGCTGCCCATCATCGTCAAGGCCGATGTGCAGGGTTCGCAAGAAGCGCTGGCCCAGTCGCTGCTCAAGCTGTCGACGGACGAAGTCAAGGTTCAACTGGTGTATGCCGCTGTCGGCGCGATCAGCGAGTCCGACATCAACCTCGCCATCGCCTCCAAGGCCATCGTGATCGGCTTCAATGTGCGCGCCGATGCCGGTGCCCGCAAGCTGGCCGAAGGCAATGGCGTGGACCTGCATTACTACAGCATCATTTACGACGCTGTGGACGAATTGCGGGTGGCGATGTCCGGCATGCTGGCCCCAGAGCAGCGCGAAGAAATCATCGGTACGGCCGAGATCCGCACGGTGTTCGTGGCCACCAAGATCGGTACGATTGCTGGTTCGTACATCACCTCGGGCATGGTCCATCGCAACGCTCGCTTCCGCTTGCTGCGCGACAACGTGGTGGTCTACACGGGCGAAGTCGATTCGATCAAGCGCCTGAAAGACGATGTCAAAGATGTCAAGGAAGGTTTTGAGTGCGGTATCAAGCTCAAGAATTACAACGACATCAAGGAAGGCGATCAACTCGAGTTCTTTGACATCAAGGAAATCGCGCGGACGCTGTAAGGCATCGACGAAGACGACATGGCTGCAAAGAAGTCCTCTACCCCCAATCGCGCCTTCAAGGTTGCCGATCAGATCCAGCGGGATCTGACGGAGCTGATCGCACGCGAGTTGAAAGACCCGCGCGTGGGCATGGTGACGCTGCAGGGTGTCGAGGTAACTCCCGACTACGCCCATGCCAAGGTGTTCTTCAGCCTGCTGACGGGCGACCCTGTGGAAACACAGGCCGCGCTGAACCAGGCCGCAGGCTTCTTGCGCAACGGGCTGTTCAAGCGCCTGCACATCCACACGGTGCCTACGCTGCACTTCGTGTTCGACCGCACCTCTGAGCGTGCGGCCGACATGAACGCCTTGATTGCCAAGGCGGTTTCTTCTCGCGCCAAAGAGGAGTAGTCCATGCACGCGCCTCGCACCAGGGTGCAGCGGCGCCCTGTGCACGGGGTGTTGCTGCTCGACAAACCGCTCGGCCTTTCGAGCAATGACGCCTTGCAAAAGGCGAAATGGCTCTTGCGCGCCGAGAAAGCGGGCCATACCGGCACGCTCGACCCCTTGGCCACGGGTGTGCTCCCCCTGTGTTTTGGCGCCGCTACTAAATTCAGTCAGCTGCAGCTGGATGCTCCCAAGATATATGAAGCCGTGGCACTGCTGGGTGTGACCACGACCACCGGCGACGCCGAAGGCGATGTGGTGCAGCGCTGCGACGTGGACCCCACCCAGCTGACGGCCGAGCGCTTGGCCGCCGTTCAGCAGCAGTTCACCGGGCCGATCAGTCAAGTGCCGCCTATGCACAGTGCGCTCAAGAAGGACGGCAAGGCGCTGTATGAGTACGCCCGTGCAGGCGTGACGGTGGAGCGCGAGGCGCGTGATGTCGTCATTTATGCATTAAAACTGACGCTAGAGCTTACTGATAAAGCGCAACCAGCTATCAAAATGGTAGTAAGCTGCAGCAAAGGTACCTACATCCGCACCCTGGGTGAGGACATCGGTGCCGCATTGGGTTGTGGCGCACACCTGACTTTTTTGCGCCGCATCGATACAGGTGGTATCAGTGTGGAGCGCTGCGTCACGCTGGCGCAGCTCGAAGCCATGCCCGAGGCAGATCGCCTTGCGTGTCTGGAGGCACCGGAGTCGTTACTGGCACAACACGTGCGTGTCACGCTGGACAGCGACAATGCAGCCCGATTCCTGTCGGGCGTGCGTCGCCGTGGCAACTGGCCTGATGCCGGTGCCGTGGCGGTGTTTGGCGAGAATCCCCCGGCGCTGCTGGGGGTGGGCCACATCGTGGGCGGGGAGCTGGTGCCGGACAGGCTCCTGAGTCCGCTGGAAATTCAACAAATCTCAGAAAGTACGCCGCAACTGCAAGCCAGCGGCACATTGGAAAAACTATGACTAAACAAATCCGCAATATCGCGATCATTGCCCACGTTGACCATGGCAAAACCACCATGGTGGATCAGCTGCTGCGCCAGTCCGGCACCTTTGCCGACCACGAGAAGGTCGTGGACACCGTGATGGACAACAACGCAATTGAAAAAGAGCGTGGCATCACCATCCTGGCCAAGAACTGTGCCGTGAGCTGGGAAGGTACCCACATCAACATCGTGGACACCCCTGGTCACGCGGACTTCGGTGGTGAAGTGGAACGTGCGCTGTCCATGGTTGACAGCGTGGTGTTGCTGATCGATGCGCAAGAAGGCCCCATGCCCCAAACGCGTTTCGTGACCAAGAAGGCCCTGGCCCTGGGCCTGCGCCCGATCCTGGTCGTGAACAAGGTGGACAAGCCAGGTGCCAACCCCGACAAGGTTGTAAACGCTGCGTTCGATTTGTTCGACAAGCTGGGAGCTACTGATGAGCAGCTCGACTTCCCCGTGGTGTACGCCTCCGGCATCAACGGCTGGTCGTCGCTGGAAGAGGGCGCTCCGGGCGAACAGTGGGGCCCCGACATGTCGGCCCTGTTCAACACGATTTTGAAGCACGTTCCCCCGAACTCGGGTGATGCAACTGCTCCGTTGCAACTGCAGATTTCGGCGCTCGACTTCTCCACGTTTGTGGGTCGCATCGGCGTGGGCCGTATCAGCCAAGGCACCATCAAACCCGGCCAGGACGTGCTGGTGATGGAAGGGCCTGATGGCAAGAGCATCAAGGGCCGCGTCAACCAGGTGCTGACCTTCCAGGGCCTGGACCGCATGCAGACGCCGCTGGCCGGCCCTGGCGATATCGTGCTGATCAACGGTATCGAAGACATCGGCATCGGCGTGACCGTGACCGACCCTGCCAATCCTTCGCCGCTGCCGATGCTGAAGGTGGACGAGCCCACGCTGACCATGAACTTCTGCGTGAACACCTCGCCGCTGGCAGGCCGTGAAGGCAAGTTTGTGACCAGCCGCCAGATCTGGGACCGCCTGCAAAAGGAACTGCAACACAACGTGGCGCTGCGTGTGTCCGAAACCGACGAAGAAGGTATCTTCGAAGTCATGGGCCGCGGCGAACTGCACCTGACCATCCTGCTGGAAAACATGCGCCGTGAAGGCTACGAGCTGGCGGTGTCCAAGCCACGGGTCGTGTTCAAGATGGTCAACGGCGAAAAGCACGAGCCTATTGAACTGGTGACGGTCGACATCGAAGAAGGCCACCAAGGCGGCGTGATGCAAGCGCTGGGCGAGCGCAAGGGTGAGCTGGTGAACATGGAGCCGGACGGCCGTGGCCGTGTGCGCCTGGAGTACCGCATTCCTGCGCGGGGCCTGATCGGTTTCACCAACGAATTCCTGAACCTGACGCGCGGTTCGGGCCTGATCTCCAACATCTTCGACAGCTACGAGCCGCACAAGGGCGACATCGGCGGCCGCAAGAACGGCGTGCTGATCTCCATGGACGACGGTGAAATCTTCACCTATGCCCTGGGCAAGCTGGACGACCGTGGCCGCATGTTCGTGAAGGCAAACGACCCGGTGTACGAAGGCATGATTGTGGGCATCCACAGCCGTGACAACGACCTGATCGTGAATGCCACGCGTACCAAGCAGCTGACCAACTTCCGCGTGAGCGGCAAGGAAGATGCGATCAAGATCACGCCCCCCATCGATGCTACGCTGGAGTACGCGGTGGAGTTCATCGAGGACGACGAGCTGGTGGAAATCACGCCCAAGTCCATCCGCATCCGCAAGCGGTTCCTGACGGAAAACGAGCGCAAGCGCGCAGGCCGCTCCTGAGCTGCCTTGCCGGTGAGTGCCGCCCTCGTGGGGGCCTGAACCGGTAGCATCGGCGCGCAGCAAGAGCAGCGCTTGCGATGCGCAACCCGAAGGGCCACTGCCATGCTGTGGCCCTTTTTGCCGTCTTGCATGCCAGTAATTGTTGTTGTCCCTCCATTGCCCTGAACGGCAGGTTCCTATGTTCAAGCTCACGCATTCCCGCGCGGTGGTTCTGATGGTGGCAGTGACCCTGATGTGGTCCATCGCCGGCGTGGTCACGCGCCATCTGGAGCACGCGCGCAGCTTTGAGGTGACCTTCTGGCGCAGCTTCTTCACGCTGCTGGCGCTGCTGGTCATCTTGCCCACTTTGCAGGGGCGGGCGGTGTTTACGTCCATGCGCCACAGTGGCCGGGCACTGTGGATCTCGGGTGTGTGCTGGAGCGTGATGTTCACCGCCTTCATGGTGGCCATCATGCTGATGCCGGTGGCCAATGTGCTTGTCACTATGGCGGTGGGGCCGCTACTTACCGCGCTGTTTGCACGGATTTTTATTGGCCATCACATCGCTCCGCGCACCTGGGCCGCCATCGCTGTGGCGGGTTTGGGCATTGCATGGATGTACGGTTCGCAGATGGCAGGCCTGCCAGTGGCGGGCACCCTGGTGGCGTTGTGTGTGCCGGTGGCGGCGGCCATCAACTGGACGGTGGTACAGCACTCGCAGCGGCACGGCCATGCGGTGGATTTGGTGCCCGCTGTGTTGGTGGGCGCTGTGATCTCTGTCGTGGCCACATTGCCGGTAGCGTTGCCTTTTGAAGCATCAGCCTACGACCTTGCCTTGCTGGCCTTGTTGGGCGTGGTGCAATTGGCGATTCCGTGTGTGCTGGCGGTGCGTTGCGGGCGTGTGCTCAAGGCGCCCGAGATGGCGTTGCTGGGCCTGCTAGAGGTCGTTTTCGGTATCTTGCTGGCATGGGCCGGTGCGGGTGAAGAACCCAGCGCGGCCGTGCTGACAGGGGGCGCGCTGGTGATTGGCGCCCTGGTTTTCAATGAACTTTTAGGTTGGAAGGAACAAAAATGACGGAGACGGTTGTGTCTGAGGTGTTGAGTGAAGTGCGTGGCCAGGTCGGCTTTATCACGTTGAACCGCCCGCGTGCACTTAACGCGCTGTCGCTGGGCATGGTGCGGGACCTGATGGGTGTCCTGCTGGCGTGGCAGAACGATGCACGCGTGCTGGCGGTGGCGATCCGGGGCAGCAACAAGGAAGGCCCGTTCGGCGCTTTCTGCGCGGGGGGCGACATCCGCTTTCTGCACCAGGCGGGCAGCCAGGGCAATCCTTTGCTGGAAGACTTCTTCACCGAGGAATATGCGCTCAACCACCTCATCCACAACTATGGCAAGCCGTACATTGCGTTCATGGACGGCATCGTCATGGGCGGCGGCATGGGCATCAGCCAAGGTGCCGCACTGCGTGTGGTGACCGAGCGCACCAAGATGGCCATGCCCGAGACGGCGATTGGCCTGTTCCCCGATGTGGGCGGCGGCTATTTTCTGAGCCGCTGCCCCGGCCGGGTGGGCGAATGGCTGGCGCTGACGGGTGACACCATCGGTGCCGGTGACGCCATCGACAGCAAACTGGCCGATGGCTGCCTGCCTGCCGACCAGCAAGCCGCCGTGTGGGACGCCCTGGGCACCCAGAGCTTTGCCAGCGGCGCGGCCGTCAAAGACTATGTTGCTTCAAAATTTGTAGCTGCTAGCGCTTTACAGGCAAGCGCTAGAGCCCAAATTGACCAATATTTTTCGCTGGATAGCGTGGGCGAAATCATCAACGCGCTGGAAGCCGCAGACACCGACTGGGCACGCGCCACGGCAGCCACCCTGCGCAAGCGCTCGCCCCTGATGCTGCACGTGGTGCTGGAGCAGATACGCCGCGCGCGAAGCATGGGCTTGGCCGATGACCTGCGCATGGAGCGCGACATGGTGCGGCACTGCTTCTTCCTGCGCCCGGGCCAGAGCGAAACCGTGGAGGGCATCCGTGCGCTGGCCGTGGACAAGGACCACGCGCCGCAGTGGAGCCCTGCCCGCATCGAAGACGTGACGCCCGAGATGGTGGCGCCATTCTTTGCCAGCCCTTGGCCTGCGCACGCGCACCCGCTGGCCAGTCTGGCCTGACGGGCTGATCGGCGGCTGATGGGCATGGGCGGTGGTGTACCGGTGCGGCGTCGCCCGGTGCACCGGCGCTAGGGCAGCAACTGCGGGTACACCGCGGTGGCCAGCGCCAGCAGCTCTGTGCGTGACAGCTGCCCGCTCAGTGCGTAGCCGAACCCCCCGTCGGTCCAGTAAAAGCCAGGAACGGGTCCTTCCTGCGTGAACTGAAAGGCTGTGGTCGCCGCGGGCGTCGCCGCTGACAAAGGTTTGGTGTCCACCCTGGGCTTCGTGTCGTTGGTCACGGAACCCGCCGCAGGCGGCGTGAAGGCCCCCATGTACAGCGTGACGCGCTGGCCTGTGCCGCTCTGGTACATGAACTGCGCCCGCGCCCCGGAGTCGCCGGGCAACAGCCTGCCGCCTACCAGCTCATAGCCCTGGGCAGCAAGAACCGGCACCTTCAGCGGCCGGTCCAACCGTTTGGACAGCCACTGCACAAGATGGTCCTGCTGCGCTGCCGTGACTTCGACCGGGTGGCGAACCTCGGGCTGGTACACCGCATGGGCCACGGCCGCTTGCTGCGCAAAGCGCTGTGCTGGCGCTGCCTCTGCCACCGCTGACGGGGTTGATGAACCAGCGATGGTGCTGGAGGAGGGGGTATGCGGCGGCCACTGACTGCGCCCCGCCCAGCCCAGCACAAAAGCCATCACCACCGATGCCGCGATGCCTCCCCAGCGCCACCACTGGGCCTGCTGCTCACCGCGGGACGCGGCGCGTAGGGCGGCAGCGACCAAGGGGTCAGGTACAGGCTCGTGGAGCAAGTTCTGGTGCAACGTGTGCAGCCGCTCCCTCTGTGTCTGCCAGTGCGCGATGGTTTCCTGGGCGCCGGGGTGCGCCTGCAGTTGTTGGCGCAGGTCAGCGGCTTCATGGGCAGGCAAATGCCCGTCGACCAGCGCGTGCCAACGTTCGGCTTCAGCGGGGTCGACGGGTGATGGGCTGTGGTGTGGCTTTTCCATGGCTGTCTGTCTTGCTGCCTGTCGGCGTCATTTGAGGCGGCGCAAACCGTGGGGTACCGCCGCAGCCGTCGCTGGCGACGCCGCCGCGAGAGGGGGTGGCGCAGGTGCGCGTTCCATCAGTATCCGCAAACGGTGGCGCGCCCGGGAGAGTCGTGACATGACTGTGCCGATGGGGATGTTCAGGATGCGTGCTGTGTCTTCATAACTCATGTCTTCCATCGCGACCAGCAGCAAAACTGCCCTCTGGTCGGCAGGCAAGCGCTGCAGGCAGCGTTCGAGGTCCAGAGCGTCGTCGCTGGCGCCGGCCGGGCCTGGCAGATGGTCCTGCACGTCGTCGATGTCCAGTGGTGCCAGTGTCGGCAGGGCACGGCGCTGGTTGAGGTACAGGTTGTGCATCAGCGTGAACAACCACGCGCGCAGGTCCGTTCCGGTTCGCCACAGCAGCCACTTGCTGCAGGCACGCTCCAGGGTGTCCTGCACCAGGTCATCAGCCGCCCAAGCGTCACCCGTCAATACACGCGCGTAACGGCGCAGTGCGGGCAGTTGCTCGACGACCTGGGTGCGGTTCATGCAGCGATGAGAGAGCAGTCAATGCCTTCAGGGGCGGGCGGTGCGCCAGACCTGGTTGACGCCGTCTCCGGTCTTGTCACCCGGCTTGGTGTCCTTGACCCAGTAGTACAGCGGCTTGCCTTTGTAGGCCAGCTGGGTCTTACCGTCATCGCGCGTCACGATGCTGTAGTCGCCGCCGGGCGCCTTGGTGGCCATCAACGGAGGCCAATTGGTGGCGCAGGGACCGTTGCAAACCGATTTGCCGCTGCCCGTGGCGTCGCGGTCAAAGGTGTAGAGCGTCATGCCGCCCGTGCCGACGAGCACACCATCCATCGTTTTGACAGGGCTGTCGGCAGCCATGGTGGAACAGCCAGCAATGGCGACAAGCGCGGCGATGGACAACAAGGTCTTTTTCATGGTTTCTCCAAGTGAATAGGGGGCGCAGGAGACGGTATCTGCCGCCCTGCACCTTTACAAACACCGAGGCACAGTGGTTTATTCCACCGCACATGAAAAAAGGTGCACTGTGCTGTTTGCGCTGCCTTTGAAACGGGCGCGGCCCAAGCCAGTCCCCCGTGCATGGGCCGCCAAGCTGCGAACCGGCGCTACCGTTGTGGGCACTGGGGACGTCCCTGTTGAGAGGAGGGCGCGCAGCGACTCTGGGCGTTACCTATTCCTGCTCTTCATGGCCCGTTCTACCTCGCGCTTGCCTTCGCGGTCCTTGATGGTGTCGCGCTTGTCATGTTCGGCCTTGCCCTTGGCCAGCGCAATCTCGCATTTCACGTAGCCGTTCTTCCAGTGCAGGTTCAGGGGCACCAGGGTGTAGCCCTTTTGCTCGACCTTGATGATCAAGTGCTTGATGTCATCCTTCTTGAGCAGCAGTTTCTTGGTACGGATGGCGTCTGGGTTTACGTGGGTCGAGGCGGTCTTGAGCGGGTTGATCTGGCAGCCCAGCAAAAACAGCTCGCCTTCGCGGATGAGCACGTAGCCATCCGTGAGCTGCACCTTGCCTTCACGCAGCGCCTTCACCTCCCAGCCGTACAGCACCATGCCTGCTTCGTGGCGCTCTTCAAAGAAATAGTTGTAGGCCGCTTTCTTGTTGTCGGCAATGCGTGCGGTCGGGTCAGGTTTTTTTGCCATGAGGGTTTAGATGCGGCGCAAACCGGGAGATAAAAGGCCTCCCTACAATAGTTATCGTCCGGGAGGAGGGCGGGTAGGGTCACAGGCCAGAGAAAATGCGCCCAGCACGGACACTTTCTGCTGAATTTGCAGCCCCACAGCCAGTTGTGGAGTGAGAGGACGGCAAGAAATGGATCGCTGCAGCCTCTTCGCTACTGCGTGTTCCAAGTCCGACAGCCTCCTTGATATCTGCGATTCTAATTTCCTCCGGCTCGCGCACATCGGTGCTGAGCCCGTCTGCATGAAAACCGTTCACAAGTCCGTCCTCATCTGGTACAGCCCCGAAGAAATGTTTGCCCTGGTCACCGGGGTAGAGCACTACCCACAGTTCCTGCCGTGGTGCGACCATGCAGCTGTGCTGGAGACCACTGAGGACGGCATGACCGCCGAAGTCGGCATCTCCTTCAGCGGCATCCGCCAGACGTTTGTCACGCGCAATACACACGAAGTGGGTCGTCGCGTGCAGATGCACTTGGTCAAAGGCCCGTTTTCTCGGCTGGACGGGGACTGGCACTTTCATCCTGTAGGAGACGGCACGCAACGCGCCTGCAAGGTCGAGCTGCAGTTGAACTATGGCTTTGACAGCGCCGCCCTGGCGGCCCTGGTAGGCCCCGTGTTTGACCGCATCGCCGGCAGCATGGTGGATGCTTTTGTGAAGCGGGCAGAGCAGGTGTATGGCTGAAGCAACTGGCGTTGTTGGCTTGGCGGGCGAGGCGGATGGGCGAGAAAGCAGCGTCCAGGTGACCGTAGTGGTATGCCTTGCACCACGGGAGATACGGGAGTGGACGCTGTATTTACCCACCGGCTCGACGGTTGGCGACGCGCTGCGGGAGAGTGGTGCTGAAGCGGTGTGCAAGCAGGCAGGGCTTGAGCCCTGCCGCTTGGGCATTTGGGGCCGTGCAAGCACTGTGGAAGTGCCGATCAAGCACCTGGACCGTGTGGAGGTGTATCGCGGCTTGAAGGTGGACCCCAAAGTGGCCCGCCGCGAACGTTTTGCGAGCCAGGGCGCCCGCACCACCGGGCTTTTTGCCCGGCGGCGCCCGGGAGGCAAGTCCGGCTACTGACCAATGCCAGTTGGCGCAAGCCAGCGCCTGGTTGCGTCAGCGCGCGCAGTCGGCGGCAATGATCCCGTCGATGCGCTTGCTTTCGGCGGCACGTGCGGCTTCGTCCAGAAAGATCCGCTCGCCCTGGGCATTGGATTGGGTAATGGGCCTGCCGGTGGCGAACGTCGCCTTGGCTGCGCGAGCCCGGGTGCAGTTTTCTGCCTTGGCCTTGGCTATTTTTTCGTCTTCGGCTTTTTTCTTGGCGGCTTCCGCAGCTTCGGCCTGGGCTTTTTTCTGCTCCAGTTCTTTGTCTTTGCCGCTGCCTGCTGCACTGGCCGCTGGCTTGGCCGCAGTAGCGGGAGCGCTGGAAGCAGACGTGGGGGCTGCTGCTGCGCCTGGGGTGCCTTCAGTGGGCACTGCTGCCGGGGCTGTCGCACGGGTGGAGCGGGTGCCGCCCGGCTGTTTCAAAATGCTTTTTTCGGGAATTTCTTGTGGCGGCGGCCGGTCGCTGAACACCTTGCGGCCGTCTTTGTCGATCCACTGCCATTGCGCCGCAGCGCCCATGGCCCAGGTGCAGGCCACGGCCAGCAGGAGAAGCTTGTGCATTTTCATGCGGACAAGTTTATCCATGTGCCCCCAGGCCCGCCAGTGCGGCGGCGATGGGTGGGCGCGTTTTCACCACACGCGGCGCGGGTACAATCCGTTTTTTGGAGCTTTCTCATGCGCCTTCTTGGAAAAGCGCTCACCTTCGACGATGTGTTGTTGGTGCCAGCGTACTCCCAGGTCCTGCCCAAGGACACGTCCCTCGCGACGAAACTCTCCCGTAACATTCACTTGAACCTGCCGCTCGTGTCCGCCGCAATGGACACTGTGACAGAGGCACGCCTGGCCATTGCCATCGCCCAGGAGGGCGGCATCGGCATCGTGCACAAGAACCTCACGGCGCAGGAGCAGGCCGCCCAGGTGGCCAAGGTCAAGCGCTACGAGTCCGGCGTGCTGCGCGACCCCGTGGTCATTACTCCCGAGCACACCGTGCTGCAGGTTCTGCAACTGTCCGAGCAACTGGGCATCTCGGGGTTCCCCGTGTGCGACGGCGGCAAGGTGGTGGGCATCGTTACCGGCCGCGACCTGCGCTTTGAAACGCGCTACGACGTCAAGGTCCACCAGATCATGACCCCGCGCGAAAAGCTGGTCACCGTCAACGAAAAGGAAGGCACCACGCCTGCCCAGGCCAAGGCGCTGCTCAACAAGCACAAGCTCGAACGCATCTTGGTAGTGAACGACGCCTTTGAACTGAAGGGCGTGATCACCGTCAAGGACATCACCAAGCAGACCAGCTTTCCTAACGCTGCACGCGACGCCTCAGGTCGCCTGCGCGTGGGCGCGGCGGTGGGTGTGGGTGAGGGCACCGAAGAGCGTGTCGAAGCCTTGGTCAAGGCCGGTGTCGATGCCATCGTGGTCGACACCGCCCACGGCCACAGCAAGGGCGTGATTGAGCGTGTGCGCTGGGTCAAGCAGAACTACCCGCAGATCGACGTGATCGGCGGCAATATCGCCACGGGCGCGGCGGCACTGGCGCTGGTTGAGGCCGGTGCGGATGCGGTCAAGGTCGGCATCGGACCTGGATCCATCTGCACTACGCGCATCGTGGCCGGCGTGGGCGTTCCCCAGATCATGGCCATCGACAGCGTGGCCACCGCCCTGCGCGGCACGGGCGTGCCCCTGATCGCGGACGGCGGCGTGCGCTACAGCGGCGACATTGCCAAGGCGCTGGCCGCAGGCGCCAGCACCATCATGATGGGCGGCATGTTCGCAGGCACCGAAGAAGCCCCCGGCGAAGTCATCCTGTACCAGGGCCGCAGCTACAAGAGCTACCGCGGCATGGGCTCCATAGGTGCCATGCAGCAGGGCAGCGCCGACCGCTACTTCCAGGAGTCAAGCACCGGCAACCCCAACGCGGACAAGCTTGTGCCCGAAGGCATCGAAGGCCGCGTGCCCTACAAGGGCTCCATGGTCTCCATAGTGTTCCAGATGGCCGGTGGCGTGCGCGCCGCCATGGGTTACTGCGGTTGCGCCAGCATCGAGGACATGAATAACAAGGCCGAGTTCGTCGAGATCACTACGGCCGGTATCCGCGAAAGCCATGTGCATGACGTGCAGATCACCAAGGAAGCCCCCAACTACCGGGCTGACTGATCGTTGTGGATGTAATCTGGCCTGATTGAAAATATCTGGTCAGAATGATATAGTCTGGTCTGAACTCACCATTCAGGCCAGATTTTTCTTTTTGGGACCCGCCCATCCATGCAGTCCGTCGGTATCTACGAAGCCAAAACCAGGTTCTCCGCCCTGATCGAGTTGGTCGAGCAGGGTGAAGAAGTGCGCATCACCCGCCACGGCAAAGAGGTGGTGCGCCTGCTGCCGGTGCGCCGCCGCCCTGTCATCACCGACGAGCAGATCGCGCGGGAGCTGGGCCAGATGGATGCCTTGCACGCCAGCATCCGCCCCTTGGGCGACGCTAAAGCCACAGCTACCACCGAAGACTTGCGCCGCAACGGCCGGAGCGCAGCGTGACCGCCTTCGTGCTCGACGCCTCCGTCACCGCCGCCTGGCTGCTGCCCGACGCGGCCAGCGAGCACACGCGCCGCCTGTACACCCTGATCCGCCGCGACGAGGTCGAGCCCCAGGCCCCCAACCTCTGGCAGTGGGAGTGCAGCAACCTCATCAGCAGCGGCGTGCACAGCGGCCGCATCCCGCCCGCATCGGTCGAAGGCCTGTGGGGCGTGCTCGAAGCCATCCGCCACCGCGTGGAGCTGCACGAACTGGCCCCCGCCCAGCACAAGGCCGTGCTCGACGTGGCGCTGGACACCGGCCTTCCCACGTTCGACGCCGCCTACCTCTGGCTGGCCCGCTCGCTGCGCCTGCCCCTGGCCACGTTCGACTGCCGCGCAGGCAGCCGCCGCCAAGTCGCAGCGGCGTACCGCTTCTCGACCTCTCCAGCCTCTGACCACCCATTCCTCAATCCCCTCGACCATCCATCGCCATGCAACACCAGAAAATCCTCATCCTCGATTTCGGCTCGCAAGTCACCCAGCTCATCGCCCGCCGCGTGCGCGAAGCCAACGTGTACTGCGAGGTGCACCCCTGCGACGTGACGGACGAGTGGGTGCGCGACTACGCCAAGGATGGTTCGCTCAAGGGCATCATCCTGTCGGGCAGCCACGCCAGCGTGACCGAAGACACCACCGACCGCGCGCCGCAAGCCGTGTTCGAGCTAGGCTTGCCCGTCTTGGGCATCTGCTATGGCATGCAAACAATGGCGCAGCAGCTGGGGGGTAAGGTCGAAACAGGTCACAAGCGCGAGTTCGGCTTTGCGGCCGTGCGCGCACGCGGCCACACCGCGCTGTTGAACGACATCGCCGACTTCACCACGCCTGAAGGCCACGGCATGCTCAACGTGTGGATGAGCCATGGCGACAAGGTCACAGAGCTGCCCCCGGGCTTCAAGCTCATGGCCAGCACCGACAGCTGCCCCATCGCTGGCATGGCCGACGAAGATCGTCGCTTCTACGCCGTGCAGTTCCACCCCGAAGTCACGCACACGGTGCAGGGCAGGGCGCTGCTTGACCGTTTCGTGCTGGGCATCTGCGGCACCCGTCCTGACTGGGTGATGCGTGACCACATCGCCGAGGCTGTGGAGCAGATCCGCCAGCAGGTGGGCGATGAAGAAGTGATCCTGGGCCTCTCGGGCGGCGTCGATTCGTCCGTGGCCGCAGCGCTCATCCACCGCGCCATCGGCGACCAGCTGACCTGCGTCTTCGTCGATCACGGCCTGCTGCGCCTGAACGAAGGCGACATGGTCATGGACATGTTCGTTGGCAAGCTGCAAGCCAAGGTCATCCGCGTGGACGCCAGCGACATGTTCCTGGGCAAGCTGTCCGGCGTGAGCGAGCCTGAAGCCAAGCGCAAGATCATCGGCGGCCTGTTTGTCGATGTGTTCAAGCAGGAAGCCGCCAAGCTCAAGGGCGATGGCGCCAAGGGCGCCAAGTGGCTGGCCCAGGGCACCATCTACCCCGACGTGATCGAGTCCGGCGGCGCCAAGAGCAAGAAGGCCGTCACCATCAAGAGCCACCACAACGTGGGCGGCCTGCCCGAGCAGCTGGGCCTGAAGCTGTTGGAGCCCCTGCGCGATTTGTTCAAGGACGAAGTGCGCGAACTCGGCGTGGCCCTGGGCCTGCCGCCCGAAATGGTCTACCGCCACCCCTTCCCCGGCCCCGGCCTGGGCGTGCGCATTCTGGGCGAGGTGAAGAAAGAATACGCCGACCTGCTGCGCCGCGCCGACGCGATCTTCATCGAAGAACTGCGCAACCAGTGGACGAAGCCACCGGCAAGACCTGGTACGACCTCACCAGCCAGGCCTTCACCGTCTTCCTGCCGGTCAAGAGCGTGGGCGTGATGGGCGATGGCCGCACGTACGACTACGTGGTGGCCCTGCGCGCCGTGCAGACCAGCGACTTCATGACCGCCGACTGGGCCGAGCTGCCCTACGCGCTGCTCAAGAAGGTGTCGGGCCGCATCATCAACGAAGTGCGCGGCATCAACCGCGTGACGTACGACGTGAGCAGCAAGCCGCCGGCGACGATTGAGTGGGAGTGAGCTGGTTATCACTATGGATTCGCGCGAAAGGTCTATGACACTTGCAAATGACTTCTGGCCCCACTGCGGCTTTCACGCGGTGAGCCGCAATGCGCGGGGCTGGCTAGTACCCACCGACGCCTATTTGCAAGGGCTACTGGCCCGTCCTGAACTGGCGCTGGTGCCAGAGTCATGCACCGCTGAGATCGCGTTGCATGAGTCCCTGGTTGCTGAGCCCTCTCGGGTGGTGGCAGCACATGAGCTTGTATCTGTGCAGGACGACGACGCCCGCGAGAACTACACCGTGTTCCTGCGGTTTCGCGATGGCCTGCTGGCTGCGGGCACGTTGGAGGCGTACTACCTGCAGCTCATGCGCAGTAGTGCGGTGAACGTGCCCGCCGTGTTCATTGACGCCGTGGTGCAAGCTCTGCTGCGCAACCTGCTGGACAACTGCAACGACGCCTTCGAAGCACGCGCCGCCGAGATGCTGTTTCGCCCGCAACGCATTGCCTTGCAAGAGGGGCAAATGCTGGCGGGCGACCGGACAACGCTGGACATGCTCAATGAAACGGCGGGGTTGGGTGATGTGGGCCGTCTGCTGCTGCAAAGCGGCGCACTGCAGCCCACAGCGCAGGTTCAGGTGCTTTCAGCCGACAACGCAGGGCAGTATTGGCAGGCGAGTGATCGCCACCATTTTCTGCTCGACCTGACCCATGAGCTGACGCAGGACCTGAGCCATGGACTGACCTTCAAGATGACCCGTGCCCGCTCGGGTCTGAAGGCGCTGGCCCGCGTGTTGGAGCGCTGGGTGGCTCACTTGCTGGGCGTGCAGGTGGTGATCGAGCCCGCGCACCAGATCACTGACAGTGCGTGGCGCTGGCATGTGGGGCTGGATGTGGAGTCCACAGCCATCCTCAACGATCTGTACGAGGACCGGCCGGTGGATGCCGACCGCATGGCGCGCCTGGTGAGCCTGTTCACGCTGACCTTTGCCAACCCGGCCGAGATGCGCGCCGACGTGGCGGGCAAGCCGGTGTATCTGGGGCTGGCGACCAACGCCGAGGGCGTAGTGCGCGTCAAGCCGCAGAACTTGCTGCTCAATCTGCCCTTGGCATCACAGTCTTGAGGTGCTATCTAATGGCTAGCATCTAGCGCTCTATCTATAAGCGGTAGTAGCCTATTTCATTCAAATTCTGTTTGTACCCCGAGCAGAGCGCATTGAGCGCGACTGAACTGCCATTTGATAGGTCGAGCTGGTGCTGCGTAACCCGGCACTACCTATGCATGCGCTGAACCATCTGCTGTGAGGTGGGGTTTGACCCGGTCCCGTGGACTCATCAGTCTTTGTGTTCAAGAAGTCGCAAATGCCCCATATACGACCGCCGTACCCGGCGCAATTCAGCCAGCATATGGTCGAGCCGATTCGAGCGGGCTGCATGCCAGCAGACCGTTCGCGTGAGTTCGGCATCACCGTGCAGTTAAGTGGGACAACTCCAGCGCTAATGCTGGAACCAATTTGCAGGGCCGGCTGTTCCCAGGTGTAAATGACTCAGCTCATCGGCATCTCCCCGGTTTTACTGTTTTCACAGTTTGAGTCGACAGTCACTCTCGTTTTCCTCCGAAAGTTGTTGCGACTGCGCCTTGCAAGCTCTTCGAGATGTCGGAGCGAGCCGACCAGAATCCGCGCGCGACAATATGAGTCCACGATCCACCAGCGTAGGGATACGCACAATTTGGGGCCTTGTCCATGAGTTACGTGATACATCTCTGGGAGCACGAGGCGCCGCGCTCGATGGTGCAGGCATTGCAATTGCACGAGCAGCTGCTGGTCTCGTCCGCCCCGGCGCCGGTGAGCCGCTTTTCCGACTTGCTAGCCCGCCTAGTGAAGCGATTCCCGGCTGAGGTCGGCGGCCAGGATGCAGATGTTGCCACCTGGGTCGAGCCCGCGCCCCCCCGGGTAGACGTCGATGGGGTTGTCCTCAGCCTGGCTCTGTACGGCGAGGGCCCGGTGCTGCTGCTGTCGGCTCTGATCGACGAGGCCGATGCGCTGGGTCTCACGGTGCTCGATGAGCAAGGGGGTTGCGTCTACCTGCCTGGCCGCCAGCAGCTGGACATGGACGGTGTATCTGCTCGCCCAGCTGCCCGGGCACCCACCAAGATTGATGCCGAGCGCCTGACTGTGGGCATAGTCCGGGCACGCATCAAGGCGTTGCTGCAAGCGCCCTTGCAACGGCATGGCTTCGTGATGGGCAAGGGTGGGGATACCTGGTCCGAATTTCAACGCCAGACGCCGGCCGGGCTGCAGGTTATCAAGATCTATCGCGCGATGGAAGTGTGGCAGCATCTTTTCTATTGCTCACTGACGCCGGCCTTGCCGCCGACCGTGGCTGTGGCCGTCGCGCCAGCCAAGGACATCCGACTTTTCGTGCCATCGGGTGCCCCACTTCAGGCCTTCCCGCGCTATGACTATTCGGACTCTTTCGATTGTTTTGTCGCTTGCTCCATCGAAGAACTTGACCTGCTGCTGTCCGCCTTCCTGGCCTCGATCGAAACGCTGTGCCTGCCGGTGTTCGACGCCTGTTTGACGGCGTTGGATGTATTGAACTTCGATGCGGGCGCGACTCTGGACGGTGCTCATCTGAACGACAGCGCCGTGCTACTGGCCCTTAACCATCTAACCGCGCATGAGGACATGGCCTTGCTGTTGGACCGCCAGGGCCTGAAAACCGGCTATGACCGTGGTCGGAAACGCATCTTGAACGAGGTCGCTGCCCGTTTGGCTGCATTGCATCACACCCCTCCCGACCTTTGAGTTGATGCAGCGCGCGCCACACACTTGATGGTTTGGTGGGCATGCACCCTGTGCATCTACGCGTGGATGTTGCAGCGTATCCAGGATGTCTTGAGAGACGGCGTGATGCGCGTCAAGGCGCAGGATCTGTTGCTCAACTTTCGGTCGGCATCTCAGTTTTGAGGTGCTATCGAAAAAATAGCTGTCTGCGCTTTATCTAAAAGCGCTAGGAGCAGATTGCACTCAAATCCTTTCTTTATGCCCAGTGCAGAATGCAGTGAGCTCGGCTGAACTCCCATGCTATGGGTCGGGTTGGTGCAGCGTGACCCGATGCTACCGCTGGAGGTTTGCTGGTAGGGGGCGCCCTTTCCGGCTGACCTGATCCACGCGGTAGCTGCCGCATCGTTGTCTTGATTGCTATTGAATAAATAGCGTCCGGCGCTTGATAAATAAGCGCTAGAGGCCAATTTGACTCAACCCCCCCCGGATGACAACCAAGTGCCGCGCGCTCATCCAATCGTCATTAGGCTGGCATTGCCCCCGGCCGCCGCCGTGTTCACGCTGAGCGCGCGTTCGATCACCAGCCGTTCCAAAGGAATGTCCACGGCGCCCGGCTGCAGCGCTGTCACTCCCACGATAGGCCCGGCGCGGCGGGCGAGGGCGGTGCATAGGGCTTGCAGAGATGGCGTGTCGCCATGGTGCAGCACGGCGTCCAGCGCCAGCGTGCCGTCGTTCAGCGTGTCGTCCTGCAGCAGGATCTGCGCCTGCACCAGCGTGGGCAATTGCGTGCGCAGGTGGGCTTGGGCGTTGGGCCACAGGGCTGTGCCACCGGTGGCGAGCACTGCGGCCGTCTGCACCAGCAGGTCGTCAACACTTTGCGTCAGGCACAGCACGCGGGTACGGGGGGCCAGGGTGTAGACATTGCGCTCGCCGGTGGGGCCGGGCAGGGTGCGGGCGGTGCCGCTTTGGGTTTGCTGGGCAAAGCTGCTGGCAGGTGGTGGTCAGTGTTGCGTTGCCTTGGTTCTGTGCCCATTGCTGCAGGGTAGCGAGCGGTGCGAGCAGGCGTTCACGCTGCGTGTCTTCGGGCGGCGTGACTTGGTCTGCTTCGGCAAAGGTGCGGGCCAGCGCGTCGGCCGGGCGTTCTGACAGCAGGCGCAGCAGGTACATCGGCCCGCCTGCCTTCGGGCCGGTGCCCGACAGGCCTTCGCCGCCAAACGGCTGCACGCCCACCACGGCGCCCACCATGTTGCGGTTGACGTACACGTTGCCTGCATGGGCGCGGTTCACCACGCGGGCAATGGTTTCGTCGATGCGGGTGTGCACGCCGTGTGTCAGGCCGTAGCCGGTGGCATTGATCTGGTCGAGCAACTGGTCCAGGTCGTTGCGCGCGTAGCGCACCAGGTGCAGAACGGGGCCGAAGACTTCGCGCTGCAGCTCGCCGATGTGGTTCAGCTCGATCAGCGTGGGGGGCACAAAGGTGCCTTGTGCCCCGGCTGCCGAAACATGGTTGGGATGCTGGAACACGCGATGGCCCTTGGCCTTGAAAGTCTCGATGTGCTGGGTGATGCCTGCTTGCGCTTCGGCGTCGATCACCGGGCCCACGTCCACGCGCAGTGCACCTGGGTTGCCCACGCGCAGCTCGCCCATGGCGCCCTGCAGCATTTCGACCACGCGGTCGGCCGCGTCGTCCTGCACGCACAACACGCGCAGGGCCGAGCAGCGTTGGCCCGCGCTGTCAAAGGCAGACGACACCGCATCGCCCACCACCTGTTCCACCAGCGCGGACGAGTCCACGATCATCGCGTTTTGCCCGCCGGTTTCGGCGATCAGCGGAATGGGGCGGCCCGCGGCATCCAGCCGCCCGGCGATGGTGCGCTGCAGGATGCGCGCCACTTCGGTGGAGCCGGTGAACATCACGCCCATCACGCGCGCATCGCCAATCAGGCGCGCTCCCACCGTCTCGCCCTGGCCAGGCAGCAGCTGCACGGCGGCGCGGGGCACACCGGCTTGCCACAGCAGTCGCACGGCCTCGGCGGCGATCAGCGGGGTTTGCTCGGCGGGCTTGGCCAGCACGGGGTTGCCTGCGGCCAGCGCGGCGGCGACTTGGCCCATGAAGATGGCGAGCGGGAAGTTCCAGGGGCTGATACAGGCCACTGGGCCCAGCGGGGTGTGGGTGGCGTTGTCAAACGTGCTTTGCACCTGGGCCGCGTAGTAGCGCAAGAAGTCCACGGCCTCGCGCACCTCGGCCACGCCGTTGCTGGCGCTCTTGCCCGCTTCGCGCATCAGCAGGCCGAGCAGGGGTTGCATGCGATCTTCCAGCAGGTCGGCGGTGCGCAGCAGGGCGGCGGCGCGCTCGGCGGGCGGGGTGGCGGCCCAGGGGGCGGCGGCGGCCTGGGCGTGGGCCAGGGCTTGGTCCACATCGGCGGTGGTGGCCTCTTGCACCTGGCCCACCACATCGCTGTGGTCGGCGGGGTTGCGCACGGGCTGGGTGGTGCCAGCGGGCGCATCGGTGCCCAGCAGAGGGCCTGCTGTCCAGGCATGGGCTGCGGTGGCTTGCAGGGTGGCGGTCAGTTCGGTCAGCGTGTTCTCGTTCGACAGGTCCAGCCCACGCGAGTTGGTGCGGTGGGCGCCATACAGGCCCTGGGGCGTGGCAATGCGGGGGTGGGGCAGGCCCGCAGTGCCTTCTGCTGCGGCTTGCTGGTCCACCACTTGAACGGGGCTCTTCACCAGCTCATCCAGCGCAATCGTTTCGTCGGCAATGCGGTTCACAAACGAGGTGTTGGCACCGTTCTCCAGCAGGCGGCGCACCAGGTAGGCCAGCAGGGTTTCGTGCGTGCCGACGGGGGCGTAGATGCGGCACGGGCGCCCCAATTTACCGGCGGTGATGGCGCCCACCACCTGTTCGTACAGCGGCTCGCCCATGCCGTGCAGGCACTGAAATTCGTACTGACCCGGGTAGTAATTGCTGCCCGCCATCTGGTAGATGGTGGCTACGGACTCGGCGTTGTGCGTGGCGAACTGGGGGTACACGGCCTCGGGCGCGGCCAGTAGCTTTTTGGCGCAGGCGATGTAGGAAATGTCTGTGTGCACCTTGCGGGTGTACACGGGGTAGTCCGGGAGGCCATCTACCTGGGCGCGCTTGATCTCGCTGTCCCAGTAGGCGCCCTTGACCAGACGCACCATCAGGCGCCGCTGGGTGCGGCGCGCCAGATCCACCACGCAGTCGATGACAAAGGGGCAACGCTTTTGGTAAGCCTGGATGACGAAGCCAATGCCGTTCCAGCCTGCCAGCGTGGGCTCGTGGCACAGGCGTTCCAGCAGGTCCAGCGACAGCTCCAGGCGGTCGGCTTCTTCGGCGTCGATGTTCAGGCCGATGTCGTACTGCTTGGCCAGGGCCGTGAGGCGCAACACCAAGGGGTACAGCTCCTCCATCACGCGGCCAAACTGTGCGCGGCTGTAGCGTGGGTGCAGGGCCGAGAGCTTGATGGAGATGCCCGGGCCTTCGTAGATGCCGCGCCCGGCAGAAGCCTTGCCAATGGCATGGATGGCCTGCTCGTACGAGGCGTAGTAGCGCTGGGCGTCTTCGCTGGTCAGCGCGGCCTCGCCGAGCATGTCGTACGAATAGCGAAAGCCCTCTGCTTCCATCGTGCGGGCGTTGCGCAGGGCTTCGTCGATGGTCTCGCCGGTCACAAACTGCTCGCCCATCATGCGCATGGCCATGTCCACGCCCTTGCGGATCAGCGGCTCGCCGCCCTTGCCGATCAGGCGGCCCAGCGATGCCCCAAGGCTGCCTTCGCTGTGCGTTGCTACCAGCTTGCCGGTAATGAGCAGGCCCCAGGTGGCGGCATTGACGAACAGCGATGGGCTTTTGCCCAGGTGTGCATCCCACTGGCCGTGGCTGATCTTGTCGCGGATGAGCGCGTCGCGCGTGGCTTTGTCGGGGATGCGCAGCAGCGCCTCGGCCAAGCACATCAGCGCCACGCCTTCTTGCGACGACAGCGAGAACTCCTGCAGCAGCCCCTGCACGATGCCTGCGCGCCCAGCGCTGGCCTTGCGTTCGCGCAGTGCCTTGGCAATGCGCAGGGCCAGTTGTTCGGCCGACGCGGCTTGGTCTGCAGGCAGGCGAGCCTGGGCCAGCAGCGGGGCGAGGGCCTCGGGCTCGGAGCGGCGGGTGGCGGCGGTGATGGCAGCGCGCAGCGGGTTGTTCAGCGGCGTGCGGGGGGCAAAGTCAGCGAACGGAGCGGAGTACAGGGCGGTGGGCTGCGTCATGGCGGTGTCTTTCGGTGGATTTGTGGGCCAAAAGCCTGTTTGGCGTATCGATGGCAATCATCCTTGGACTAGCGCTGAATAAATGTTCGAAAATTGCATATAACGCCGAACTAATGACTATCCAAAATGCAAGCAGATCCCGATATCGACCGAATCGACCGCAAGATCCTGTCAATCCTGCAGGAGGATGGTCGCATTGCCAACCTCAAACTGGCCGAGGCCGTGGCCCTGTCGCCCACAGCGGTGCTGGCGCGCGTGCAGCGCCTCACGCGCGATGGCTTCATCCTGGGGTACGAGGCGCGGCTGAACCCTTTGATGCTGGGCGCAGGCATGCTGGTGTTTGTGGAGGTGCTGCTCGACCGCACCACGCCCAACGTGTTCGACCAGTTCAAGGCCGCCGTGCAGGTGCATCCCGAGATCATGGAATGCCACATGGTGGCGGGCGGGTTTGACTACCTGCTCAAGACCCGCTCGGCCGACATGAACGCGTACCGTCTGTTTGCGGGCAACGTGCTGTGGCAATTGCCGGGCGTGCGGGAGACGCGCACCTATGCGGTAATGGAAGAGGTCAAGCACACCAACCACCTGCATTTGCGCTGAGCGCGCAGGCCCTGTGGGCACCACAAGTCGGCCTGAAAGCCACAGCCGCATTGGCTCGCGCGGCATAAGCCCGCATAATCGCCTGCAGATTCGTCAGATTGAGGAGAAGAACCATGACCGCCTTCCCATACGCTGCTGCTGCCCTGGTGGCGGCCCTTTTCAGCCAGTCGGCTGCCGCTTCGTGTTACGTGGTGTACGGCCCCGACAAGGACATCATCTACCGCGCGCCCGAGCCTCCAGTGGATATGTCCCGCCAAATCCATGAGACCCTGCCCCTGGTTGCGCCGGGCTCCACGCTGGTGTTTTCACCTGACAACTATGGCTGCGACGTTGCCATCAACAGGCTGCCAATCGCATCTCCGCAGCCAGGCATGCGCGGCCGCCCCGCCCGCGCTGACCGGGGCTGATCCTTCGCAAGCCGTCCAGCCCCGGGTCAAGGCGGCCCCGGGCCTGAGACAATCGGGGGATGAGCGAACCCAAAGAACTATCCCCCTCGTTTGAGCCGTCCGAACAAGGCGCATCCGATTTCCCTGAAGGCTGGCTGCAAGTCCAGTCGATGAACTTGGACGCGCAGGGCGTTGCCCGCAAACCCGACGGCAAGGTGATATTTATCGAAGGCGCGCTGCCTTTCGAGTTGGTCACCGCCAACACCCACCGCAAGAAAAACAATTGGGAACAGGCCAGCCTGACCGCCCTTCACCGCGAGTCGTCGCAACGCGTGCGCCCTGGCTGCCCGCACTTTGGCTTGCACGCCGGTGCGTGCGGCGGCTGCAAGATGCAGCATCTGCATGTCGGCGCCCAAGTGGCCGTCAAGCAGCGCGTGCTGGAAGACAACCTCTGGCACCTGGGCAAGGTCAAGGCCGCAGACCATGCTGCGGCCCATCGAAGGCCCGTCATGGGGCTATCGCTACCGCGCACGGCTGTCGGTGCGCCATGTGATCAAGAAGGGCCAGGTGCTGATCGGCTTTCATGAGCGCAAGAGCCGCTACGTGGCCGACATGCAGCAGTGCCCCGTGCTGCCCCCACATGTGGACGCCATGTTGATGCCTCTGCGGGCGCTGATTGCCGGCATGGACGCGCGCGACACCTGCCCCCAGATCGAGCTGGCCTGCGGCGACAGCGTGACCGCACTGGTGCTGCGCCACCTAGAGGCGTTGAGTGCGGACGATCTTGCCCGGCTGCGCGCCTTTGCGGCCGAACACCACGTGCAATGGTGGCTGCAGCCCAAGGGCCCCGACACAGTGAAGCTGCTGGACGAAGGCGGTGAACTGCTGTCCTATGCGCTGCCAGACTTTGGCATCACCATGCCGTTCAAGCCCACCGACTTCACGCAGGTCAACCCGCACATCAACCGCGTGCTGGTGTCGCGTGCGCTGCGCCTGCTGGATGTGCAGCCCGAGGAGCGCGTGATCGACTGGTTTTGCGGCCTGGGCAACTTCACGCTGCCGCTGGCCACGCAGGCGCGCGAGGTGCTCGGCATTGAGGGCAGCGAAGCCTTGGTGGCCCGTTCGCGCGACAATTACGCATTAAATCAGGCTGTAGCGCAGGGCCATAAAGCGCTGGCAGCTACTGATTTCGTAGCGCGCAACCTGTTCGAGATGACGCCCGAGATGCTGGTGGCCGACGGATCTGCCGACAAGTGGCTGGTCGACCCGCCGCGCGAAGGAGCATTCGCCTTGGCCAAGGCGCTGGCAGACATTGAGCAGGCCCGCATCGGTGCAGAGGGCGCTGGGCCCTTGCCTGCTGGCGCCGAAGGGTGGACGCCGCCCAAGCGCATCGTCTACGTCAGCTGCAACCCCGCCACTCTGGCGCGTGATGCGGGGCTGTTGGTGCACTTGGGGGGCTACCAGTGCACGGCGGCGGGCATGGTGAACATGTTCCCGCATACCGCGCATGTGGAGAGCATGGCGGTGTTTGACCGAGTTTGATCAGGGGTAAAAAAGGGGGAGGAGGAGCGGCGGCGGGACGCTTAGCGGTCCCTCAGTAAGCTGGCCTCGGAGACGGGCGATGCGACGCTAGCTGCGGTTGCGGCCCGACGCTGTTTCGCGTGTTTCGGTCTCGATATCGGTGGACTTTTCAGCGCGTTCGGGCTTTTCGGCCTTGCCCAGCACCGATGGCGAGCCTTCGAGCTTGTTCTCGCGCATGTAGGCGTCCATGTCTTTCCATCCTGCAAACACGGAGGCCTTGGCGGCCTTGGGGTTCAAGGTGTAGCAATCTTCCAGCCCCCGCAGCGCGTAGCGGCAGGCACCGCCGATGGCCTTGGCCTCTTCTTCACGCTGCGCCACGCGCGGGTCTGGGCCCATGCCTGGAATCTTGTCGCACGCGGCCAGCAGCAGCACGCCAGAGACGGCCAGCAGACGCAGCAGTGTGGAAGGGGTTTTGCGATACATGTAATTGCATTATCGGCACGCTGGCCGTTCTATTGAGGTTTGACCCTGATCAGCGCCCAAGAAAAAGGCTCCCGAGGGAGCCTTTTGAGCGGAATCCAACCAGCGCAGCGCAGATCAGTCGCGCTCGCCGCCCATGATGCCCAGCAGGGCCAGCAGGCTCTGGAACACGTTGAAGATGCTCAGGTACAGGGCCAGCGTTGCGCTGATGTAGTTGGTTTCGCCGCCATCCAGAATGCGCTTCAAGTCGTACAGCATAAAAGCGCTGAAGATACCGATGGCAGCCACCGAGATCGCCATCATGCCGGCGGTGGAGCCGACAAAGACGTTGATCACGGCGCCCACCATAAGCACCAGCGCGCCAACGGTCAGCCACTTGCCCATGCCCGACAGATCACGCTTGATCACACTGGCCAGGCTGGCCATCACGAAGAAAACGCCTGCGGTGCCCGCAAATGCCGTCATGATCAGGTCGGTGCCGTTCTTGAAGCCCAGCACCATGCCAATCATGCGCGACAGCATCAGGCCCATGAAGAAAGTGAACGCCAGCAGCACCGGCACACCAGCGGCCGAGCGCTTGGTCTTTTCGATGGCATACATGAAGCCGAACGCGCCGCCGAGGAACACGATCAGGCCGATTCCGCCGGTCAGCGAGCGGGTGATACCAGTGGCCACGCCGACCCATGCGCCCAGCACGGTGGGGAGCATGCTCAGCGCGAGCAGCCAATATGTATTGCGAAGTACCTTGTGGCGCTCTTCCTGCGAGATGCCATAGCCCGCAGAGTGGCCCAGGGTGGTGACGTTGTCATTCATCTTGTGTCTCTCCTTGTTGGCCTGCACAGCGCAGACACGACAAATTTTAGGTGGTGACGCCGTCGGGCATTGCAATAACCGTGTCCGGTCACCTACTTTTGGTAAGGGTTCTTTCGCCCTGGGTAGAGGTGAAGGGTGGCTGAGATGTCGCTATGCTTGCCGATCCTCGTTCCGGGCGGCCCGTTACCAGCCCGGCACTTCTTCCTTCTACATCCTCGCCCCATCCTCTGGATCGCACCATGAAAACCAAACCCGAACTCGAACTGGCCGACGTCAAGGCAGTGGCCGCCGCAGCCGAAGCCGAGGCCCTGAAGAACAACTGGGCGGTGACCATCGCCATCGTCGACGACGGCGGCCACCTGCTGTGGCTGCAGCGCCTGGATGGCGCAGCGGCGGTGTCGTCCCACATTGCCCCCTCCAAGGCCCGCACAGCCGCCATGGGGCGCCGCGAGAGCAAGGTGTATGAAGATGTGGTCAACGGCGGCCGCATGTCCTTCCTGAGCGCTCCAGGTATCGACGGATTGCTCGAAGGCGGTGTGCCCATCATGAAAGATGGACAGTGCCTGGGCGCAGTGGGCGTGAGCGGCGTCAAGTCCACCGAAGATGCGCAGATTGCGCGCGCCGGCATCGCGGCGCTGGGGCTCTGAACGAAAAAGTTTGCCCAAGATGCTATCTAATTGATAGCTGCTAGCGCTTGTCCAAAAAGCGCTAGAGGCCAAAATGGCTTGAAAATATCTGGCACAACAAAAAAACCGGCTCAGTGGCCGGTTTTTTTGTGGGTCAATGAATCCTGGGGCGGAGATGTCTGGGCAGAAAAAAAGCCTGGCTACGCGGGCGAACCGTTGGCTGGCAAAAACGACCCTTTCGAGCTTGTAGCAAGCCCGGGAGTCGCCCCACGATGAAACTTGGAGCCAAGTGCGATGGGTTACTTGGTCAGGATGAGCTTGCCCAGCTTGGTGGCTTGCAGGCGGTACACCGAGCCGTTGTGGCTGATGGCGACTGCTTTTTGACCCTGAAGCAGGGCGCTGCTGTCTACAGCACCTGCTACGGCGTCTGCTGAATGGGCCGTGTCGCGGTCTGCATGTGAGACGGGCAGATCGGATGGGACGTTACGCAGGAGCGAGGCGGCGGTCAGTGTGGCTTGCATGAAGAATATTCCTGTTGCGTTGCAGTGCGTTTTGCTAATGATAACGATTCGCAATTACTGGTCAAGCGATTTCAGTGTTTCTTTTTGTTCTTTTTTCAGTTCGAATGGCGCGCCGCGCGCTTTGGCACTGATTTACGCTGTCTTTGGCGCTAAAAGGCGGTCGCTTTGGCGCTGGCGGAGGCGAAATTCGATAGGTCGTTGGCCCAGGTCCCGATTCCGGTCCAGCGCTCCGACCTGTGCAGGATGACCCGGGACACGAAGCCCAGATCAGTTGCCCTTGCCGCCCTTGATGTCTTCATTTTGCGAAGTTGTGCCTTTTACAATCCGCCCGTGAGCAGCAGACCCCAAGCACTCTTTTTGCTGGTTGCCATCCTCTGGCAGGCATTCGCTTGGCTGTCCCCGGTGTACGTTGATCAGCAAAAAGAAATCATTGTCCACATGGTTGTGCACGCGCAGGAGGTGGACCACCACCATCACGTCGACCAAGCGCTGCACATTGATGACGACAGCAGCGAGCCGCCTCATCAGCACGCCAATCAGGCGGTGCAAGGGCCTGGCCTGCCGCCTGCGATGACGCTTTCCGACGGTGATCCCGTCTCGTCGGTCTTGGTACCCAGCGCGGGGACTGGGCATGCTTCGGCGTATCTTGAAGGCCTTTTGCGTCCTCCGCAATGCAGCGGTTTTCTCGCCTGACTGTCTTTTGCAACAGCGCTGGGCCGCTGTTGAGCTGGTAACTCCAGCATTCCTTCGCATTCACTCGCCTTGATGCCTGTTGCCCGGATCGCAGTCTTGCGACCGTTCATGCGGTATTGCTGCGCGAGTGTGCCTCTCACACCGCACACAGGACTTTCTGTCTATGACCCGTCTTATCTCCAATCGCCGTGTGGCACTGATGCTGCTGGGCTTTATTCCGCTGCTGGGTTTTGCCCATGGCATTTCCGACGAGGATCGACAACGCATGCTCGACGGTGGCTACCTGCAATACGTCGGCCTGGGCGCAAGCCACATGCTGACGGGCTACGACCATCTGCTGTTTCTGTTGGGGGTGGTGTTCTTCTTGACCAATTTCAAGGACGTAGCCAAGTTCGTGACCGTCTTCACCATTGGCCACTGCATCACGCTGGTGTTCGCAACGTACTTCAAGATCACGTGGAACTACTATCTGGTCGACGCCATCATTGCCGCCAGCGTGATCTACAAGGGCTTCGACAACAACGGCGGGTTCCAGCGGGTGTTTGACATGAAGTCGCCGAACCTGCTTGGTGCCGTTTTCATCTTCGGGTTGCTGCATGGCTTTGGTCTGTCCACGAGGTTGCAGCAGTTGCCTCTGGGCGATGACTCGATGGCGATGCTGGGTCGTATCTTGAGCTTCAACGTCGGCGTGGAGCTGGGCCAAATTGCAGCTCTTGCCGTCATGGTGACTTTGCTGGCAGCCTGGCGTCACCGGCCTTCGTTCAAGCGCTTTAGCTATGCAGCCAATCTGGCTTTGATCTATGCCGGTGTGTATTTGCTGTTCACCCAGTTGCACGGTTACCAGCACGACACGGCGCCGGACAGTTTTCGCTTCCCTGCTGAAGAACACCGGCATGTGCACGACGACATGAATATCGAAAACACCCAGGATGACAGTCGAAACACACTTCGTTGAATCTGCTCCCCTCTCATCGATTCATCAACCCACCAGTTCTTCAAGGATCAAATCATGAAAAATACCGCCATCGCCGCCTTCGTTTTATCTGCCGCGGCCTGGGCGCCATCCGCTTACGCGGACAAGGGCGGCAGCTGCCACTTTCACGGCTCCAAGCCTGCAGCAGAGTCCGTCGTTGCAGGCTGCGCCGATCAGCGCAAGGCGACGCTGGTCAAGGCAGGCAAGCTCGATGCGTCCTGGGCCGCGGTCACGCCCGAGAAAGTTGAAACCGTGGATGGTAAGAAGGGCAAGGAGTGGAAGCTGACCTTCAAAAACCCGGCGGTTGCAGACGCCAGCAAACAGACGCTGTATATGTTTTACAGCCTTCCAGGCAACTTCATCGCTGCCAACTTCACAGGTCAGTAAGCCATGCGGCGCGGTCTGTCCTCACCTGCGCTTTGGGGCGGATTGCTTGCGCTGCATTCTGCAGCCTTGTTCGGATGACGGATGCACACCATCAACATTCCCATTGATGCTGCGAGCGCTGCATCCACTTCTTAAAGCTCGCCCAGGTGTAAGGCTGCGAGGCTCACTGCCGGCTCCTGAAGGCGCCAAAAAAGGAATGCGCTCCACCACAGGAGCCACTCAAACATCACCCCCAGAAAGCGAACTGCCCGGGCAGCGGGTGGCTGGCCGGGCAGGGATGGGGTCAACCTTGCGAGAAAGGTCAGGGCGTCGGGTCGGTCACAAACCCAATCTTGCGCACCCCGGCGCGCTGGGCGGCCGCCATGGCCTGGGCCACGCGTTCGTAACGCACTTCCTTGTCGCCGCGGATGTGCAGATCGGGCTGGGGCTCCTTGACGGCTTCGGCCTGCAGGCGGGACAGCAGTTCTTCGTCTGTCACCTGGGACTCGTTCCAGTAGTACTTGCCGTCGGCCGCTACGGACAGCCGCACGGTTTCGGGCTTGATGTTTTCGACCTGGTTGGTGGCGCGGGGCAGGTCCACGTTCACCGAGTGTTTCATCACCGGCACGGTGATGATGAAGATGATGAGCAGCACCAGCATGACGTCCACCAGCGGCGTCATGTTGATCTCGTTCATCACCTCATCGGCATCGTCTTGGGTTCCAAAGGCCATGGCTTAGCCGCCTTTCTTCATGGGCAGCACCTTGCCTTGTTCGCCGCCACCGGCGTTCACACGGGCACCGGTCACAAAGTAGGCGTGCAGGTCATGCGCAAAGCTGTTGAGCCCGCCCAGGATGGACTTGTTGCCACGCACCAGCGCGTTGTAGCCCAGCACGGCCGGAATGGCTACGGCCAGGCCCAGCGCGGTCATGATCAGCGCTTCGCCGATCGGGCCGGCCACCTTGTCGATGGTGGACTGGCCCGAGGTGCCAATGGCCAGCAGCGCATGGTAGATGCCCCACACCGTGCCGAACAGGCCGATGAATGGCGCCGTGGAACCGACCGAGGCCAGGATGGCCAGGCCCGATTGCAGGCGGGCGGTGAACTCGTCGATGCAGTTGCGCAGGCAGCGCGTCACCCAGTCGCTCACGTCCAGCGCGTCGTGCAAATGCGCCTTGGTGTTGCGGTGGTGGGCGGTGGCTTCGCGGCCTTCCAGCGCCAGGTGGCGGAAGGGGTTGGCGGGGTCGGCGCCCAGCTTGGTCAGGCCCGGCGGCGAAGTCTTCGCTGTGCCAGAAATCTTTGGCGGCACGGGCGTGTTTTTTGAACTTGATGATGTCTAGCGCCTTGATGAGGATGACGATCCACGAGGCCAGCGACATGGCCAGCAGCAGGATGGCGACGGCGCGGGTGACAAAGTCGCCCTGGATCCAGACGTTGGCGATGCCGAATTGCGATTCCATGAAAAAACTCCCCTAAATGCAGTGATCTGCGTGAATTGATTATTCGAGAACAAAGTTGACGGGCTGCACGTACCACATGGCCTCAGGCACGCCATTGCGCTTGCCCGGCACAAAGCGCCAGCGCATGACCGCCTCCTGGGCCTGGCGGTCCAGCCGATCAAAGCCGCTGGACTTGCTGATCTCCACCTTCTGTGGCATGCCGTCGGTGCCGATGAGCACGCGCAGGACGACCTTGCCTTGCTCGCCCATGCGTTTGCTGATGGCGGGGTAGCTGGGCGAGGGGTTGTTCAGGTAGGCGGCGTCGCTCGATGGCAACTCGATCCGCGGCGGAGCGGGGGGCGCGGGAGGGGCTGGCGGCGCAGGTGCCGGAGCCGGTGGCGCTGACAGGGGCCTCGATGGGCGGCGCGGGCGGCTGGGGTGTGGTGATGCCGACGGGCGCGTTGGGCGCAGGCGTGGGATCGGGAATGGCCACGGGCATCGGGGCCGGGCGCGGCGCTACCTTGGGCGCAGGCTTGGGCGGTGGGGGTGGCGCGGGTGGCGGTGGGGTGACCTTGGGGGGCGCAGGCGGCGCGATGAATTCGCTCAACAGCTCGGCGGGCACGATGACTTCTGCGGCTTTGCGCAGCAAGCCGGACTGCAAGGCCCAGATGCCTGCCACATGCAATGCCACCACAGAGCCCACGATCACGGCATTGCGACTGACGCCCCCGGGGGGCGCAAAACGATCAGGCTGAGACATAAAAATGATAGCTGCTAGCGCTTATGGAATAAGCGCTAGAGGCCAAAAAGACCTTAGTTATTTACGAAAGATCCACCAGGCCGAGCCTGCGACGAGGATCAGGCTGCCTGCGAGTGTAGAGACGAGTTCCATGACTTGCTTTCCAAAATGGAGCTGGCAAGCTGGATCGTTTGCGGTGTGGCCTCGTTGCGCAGGGCGGCTACCGGGTGCGATGCACTGCACTGAGCGACCACGTCGCGGGCGCAGCTTTCGCAGCACCCGCATTGGGTGGCCACGCCCAGTTCAAACTGGATTTCGTCAAAGCTCATGCCAGCGCGGGCATGGCGTGCAATTTCACGGTCAGAAATCCGGCGGCAAACGCAGACGATCATGGCGGCAGGCAGTGTGGCTGGCTGTTGAAGGAATGAGGTGCATTATAAATACGAATCTCTCGCATTTGCAATAAACAATCCTGTCAGCAGGGAGAAAGGCGTCAAAAACGCTTGTTCGGCGCCGCACCAAGGTCCAGCAGCGCGGGTGTCGCGTCGGCCAGCGTCGCGCAGCCGGTGAGCGCCATCGCAATCTCCAGCTCGTCGCGCAGCATGCGCAGCACATGGGCCACACCAGACGCACCCGCGTTGGCCAGGCCCCACACGACAGGGCCGCCCCACCAGCACGGCCGACGCGCCGAGCGCCATGGCTTTGAGCACGTCGGTGCCACGGCGGATGCCGCCGTCGACCAGCACCGGCAGCGCGCCCCGCCACTGCATCTGCACACACGCGGAAGTGCGCTGGCAGTGGCTTGGGCTGGTATCCAGCGTGCGGCCGCCGTGGTTGGACACGATGAGGCCCGCCACGCCCAAAGACACTGCTTGGCGCGCATCGTCCGGGTGCATCACGCCCTTGAGCAGCACAGGCAAGCGCGGTGATGGACTGCAGCCAGGCAATGTCGTCCCAGGTCGGTGCGTGGTGAAGCAGGCCGTCAAACAGGGCGCTCTGAGCAGCGTTGCAGGGGCTGGCGATGACAGGCGCCGACAGGCCCGCCAGGTTGACCGGACCGACACCCGGCGGCAGCCGAAAGCCGGCGCGTCGCTCGCGGTCGCGCACGCCGCTGGTGGGGGCGTCCACCGTCAGCACCAGGGCCTCGTAGCCGGCAGCTTCGGCGCGCTGCACCAGCGCTTGGGTGAAGCCGCGGTCGTGCTGCAGGTACAGCTGAAACCACAGCGGGCCGCGGCCCGGGTCGGGCAGAACGGCCTGCGCCACGCTCTCCAGCGACACGCTGGCCTGGGTGCTGAGCACCACGCCCGCGCCCAGGGCAGCTGCGGCATAGGCCATGGCCAGTTCGCCGTCGGGGTGCGCCATGCGCTGGAAGGCCACGGGCGCCAGCAGGATGGGGTGCGCCAGCGTGCGGCCCAGCAGCTGCACCCGGGTGTGGCCACCTGCCAGCGGCCGCAGCACGCGGGGCCACAGGGGCAGCGCGTCCCAGGCGCTGCGGTTGGCGCGCAGGGTGATCTCGTCGCCCGCGCCACCGCTGAAGTAGGCCCAGGCGTTGTCGTCGAGCTGCTGGCGTGCGCGTGCGCTTCGTGGTCAGCCAGGGTCACGAGGCCGGGCGGGATCTGCTGCAGCGCGGGGGTGTCGGGCATTGAGTGCTAAATCGGCTTTAAGCGCTTATGGATATTGCGCTGGCAGCTATCAAAAATGTAGTGATGTGCGCAACACCAAGGGATGTGGGCACCGCCGTCGGGTCTGCGGGGCCGTCGTTTCCATCTCGTCAGGCGTCTGCCCACATACGCAGAAGGTTATGGTACGTGCCTGTCAGGCCAACCACGGCTGCGTCATGTTCGCCCACCTGGCTGCGCAGTTTGAGCAGGTGCATGTCCATGTTCCACAGCAACAGGCGCTGTTCGGTCGAGCGCACCATGCTTTCGATCCAGAAAAAACTGGCAATGCGCGCGCCGCCCGTCACGGGGGCTACCTGGTGCACGGTAGAACTGGGATAAAGCACCAGATCGCCCGCTGGCAGCTTTACGTGGCGCTCGCTGTGCGCGTCCTGAATGCGCAGTTCGCCGCCCTCATATTCGTCGGGCTGGGCCAGAAACAAGGTGCAGGAGATATCGCTGCGCACCCATTGGTCGGGCGATTTGGATCGCAGCACGGCGCCATCCACATGAGCGCCGTAGAAGTTGCTGTTGCCGCTGTAGCGGTTGAACAGCGGATTGAAAATCTTCTTGGGCAACGCTGCTGAAAAGAACAGCGGATCACGCTGGAGCGCAGTCAGCACCAGAGCACGCAGCTGCTGTGATTGCGCGCTGTCTTGCGCGAGTTGTTCGTTGCGTTTTTGGGCCAGCGCCTGGCCCCCTGCGCTGCTGCGACCGTCGATCCAGGGGGCGTCCGCGCCCAAAAGGGTGCGGGCGGTCTGGACCTCCTCTTGCGTCAGAATGTTTTTGAGGTGCAAGAACATGAAGGGTGGGCAGCAGGCAGGGGCCGTGGCTTTCTTAGAAGCGCGACTTCAGCGTGACTTGCACAGCGCGTCCGGCGCCAGCGCCGTAGAAGCCTCGGTACAGCGTGTCGGCGTAGAGCTTGTTGGTCAGGTTGGTGACGTTGAGCTTGACCGAGGTTTTGTCGTTGAAGCTGTATTCGACCATGGCGTCTGCCGTGGCAAACCCGCTGGCCTCCATGGCACGCGAGCCCTCGGGGTTTTGCGCTCCACGGTAGGTCAGGCCTGCGCCCACGCGCACTTGTGGCGTCACCACGTAAGTGCTCCAGATGCTGCCGCTGTGCTTGGGCGTGAGGCCAGGGCGGTCGCCTTGTACTTGCGCACCGCCACCATTGGAGGCCAATACCACGGTGCTCCGGTCAATCTTGGCGCGTGGAATCCACGTGTGGTTCATGAAGATTTCCCACTTTGGCGTGATACGGCCTGCGAGGTTGAACTCCATGCCGGTCGCGTGGCGCTTGCCGGACAGCAGGTAGCCTGGGTTATCGGGGTCGGTGTTGCGCTCGTTGTACTTCTCGCTGTGGAACGCGGCCACGCCGAGCAATGCGCGGCGCTCAAACAACTCCCACTTGCCGCCGATTTCGATGTTGCGGCTTTTCTCGGGCGGTGTGTCTGCCAGCGAACCTGTGCCGGTTCCTACGTTTCCAAATTGATAGGTGTCAGCCGAGGTGTTGAACGATGATCCATACGACACGTAGTAGGACGTCAGTTCGTCTGGCTGGAACATGGCGCCCACGCGAGGGCTCCACAGACCGTCGGAGGTTTCGTCGCTCAAGGCGCCGGTGGCATTGCGGTACGAGGCCTTGAACCGGTCGTAGCGCAGACCGCCCACCAGTTTGACAGTGGAAGTCAGCGACATCGTGTCCTGCACATACAAACCGATGTTCTGCGCCTTGAACGTGTTGTAGGCAACAGGAGCGCGTGTATCCGGTGCCCAGGCACCGTTGTTGGGGGTCCCGACCGTGGTGCCCAGACCATTGGTGGCGGAGGAGTTGCCGGCCGAATTGGCGTAGTTGGAGTTGCGGTTGGCATCGTCGCGGTAAACGTCAAATCCCGCGAGGATGTCGTGCTTTTTGCCACCCAGCGTGAACGAGTTGGTGTAGTCGCTCTGCACCTGCGTCATCGTGCTGTCGCCAATACGGCCCTTGGACGAACGCGTCAGGGGCGTGTTGGCGTTGATCTGGTCCAGTGCTGTGATGGGAGTGCCAAAACGGATCACGCTGGCCAGCAGGTCGCGCTCGTACTTACCGTGGCGCACGCGTGTCTGCAACTCGCCACCATCTCCAAAGCGGTGAATGTGGCCCAGGGTCACGTACTGCGACGAGGTGTTGAGGTGATCGCTGTTGAGGCCGTAGTAGTTCTTGGCGGGCAAGGTCGGCACGATCTTGCCGTTGTTGTTGATCCAGGGGCTGTTGTAGATGGGGCGCCCCTTGACGTCCAGGTAGTACAGGCCGATTGAGAATTCGTCACGCGTGCCGATACCCCAGGTGAACGTGGGAGCGATGCCGCGCTTGTCTTGCGCCGCCCCGAAATTGTCGGAGTTGTGCACCATGGCGTTCAAACGCACGGCAGCGTTCTCGCCGGTCTTGATGTTGAAATCACCCGTGAGGCGGTGGAAGTTTCCCGTGCCCAAGGTGTAGGAGACCTCATGCTGGTCGATCAACAACGGAGCCTTGTTGACCTGGTTGACCACACCGCCGGTCGAACCCTTGCCAAACAGCATGGAGGCCGAGCCTTTGAGCACTTCGACGCGGTCCAGATTAAAGGTATCGCGTTCATACAGCGGCGCGTCTTTCATGCCGTCGGTGTAGATGTCGCCGGCCTGGCCGAGGGAGAACCCGCGCAGACGCACGTCTTCCTCACCGGTTTCGCCCGCCTGAAACGTAACGCCCGCCGTGGTGCGCAAGCACTTCCCGGAAGTCGTCCTGGTTGCGGTCGTTCATCAGCTTCTCGCTGAAGATCGTGACGGACTGGGGGATGTCCTTGATGTCCTGCTTGCCTTTACCCACCGTGGTCTTTTTGATGAGAAGGCTGTCTTTGCCTTGAACTTCAGCCTCTTCCTTTACCGTCACGGTGGACAGCGTGGCCTCCGGGGTCGTGGTTTGGGCCCAGCTCCCAACCGACGCAGCCAGCATCAGCGCGCCCAGCGGCAACAATGCTTTTTCGGAAGAAAGCGCGCGCGCGGGTGCGGGCGTATTGATGAGGGAAGCAGGGGAATTGTTCGAGCGCAGCACGGAGCTGCGGCGCTGAGCGCGTGATTTTGCCAAGATGGCCTCCGTCGATGGGTGTGTGCGAGTGGCGCGCAGGTGCGCCAAGAGCGGGCGAGAGGCAGTGGCTAGATCAACATGGCTGTGCTTCGTCGTGCAGCTTAATGTTACATCAAATGCGGGTCATTCTCATTTGTATTGATGTTGTCACGCTACACATTTTGAGCAGTACAGACGAAAAAAAACCGGCCAAAGCCGGTTCTTTTTCGCAGCAAGTGCAGAGGGGCGGGCGACTTATTTGACGTGCTTGCCGATCAGGCCAGCCAGTTCAAACATCGACACCTGGGGCTTGCCGAACAGCTCCTTGAGCTTGGCGTCTGCATTGATGTTGCGCTTGTTGGCGGCATCTTGCAGGTTGTTGGCCTTGATGTAGACCCACAGCTTGCTGATGATCTCCGTGCGCGGCAGCGGAGCCGAGCCCACCACGGCGGCCAGCGCGGGGCTGGGCGTGAGCGCCTTCATGAAGGCGGCGTTGGGGGTGCGCTTCTTGGCTGGTGCAGCAGCCTTGGTGGCGGGCGCCTTGGCTGCCGTTGCTGTCTTTGCCGGAGCTTTTTTTGCAGTTGCCATGTTGGGTGTTCCTTGTTGGAAGTAGATTTTCTTCACCAGCGAAAACGAGGCTGTCTCTCTGGCAGGCCGATGCTACTGGGAAAAAAACGCGTTTCCAAGGGAGAAACGGCTTTTTTTGCCTCGATTTGTAGCCGTAGAGCCGCGTGGCTGGCCCTGAGTCGCCTGTGAGCCGCGCCAGTCTTGACAAATCATGTGCAGAGGCGCTGCGTTTTTGGCGTTGCAAGGGGTGCTGCAGGCTTTCTGGCGGTGCTCTGGTGTGCGGACCTCGTTTTCGTGCTGCCTACCTGCTGCACTGCGCAACAATCAAGGAACAAGCAGTCGGCTGACCCGTTTATGGGGCTTGGCGCGGCTTGCAGGCTTCTGCTGCTATGTTCATCCTCGTTTTTCATTTTCTGAAAGGCTCTGTGCAATGACCTTCACGTCTCTTCCTGCTTTCAGCACCTGCGACTTTTGCGATGTCCACAAGGGAGATGTCAGCGGCGCGTTTCGTGTGCTGCCTCCGGTGTTTCAGTCATTTGGCGGCGTTGCCAGCTTCGCAGGCCCCGTCAGCACGGTGAAGTGCTACGAGGACAACACCCTGGTAAAGGCCGCGGTGGATTCCCCCGGCGAAGGCCGCGTGCTGGTGGTGGATGGTGGCGCATCCCTGCGCCGCGCGCTGGTGGGGGGCAATCTGGCCGCAGCCGCCGCGCGCAATGGTTGGGCTGGCATTGTGGTGGACGGGTGCGTGCGCGACCTAGCGGAACTCAACGCCGCCGCCGTCGGTATCCGCGCACTGGCGCTGATGCCGTTGCCGACCGAAAAGCGCAACGAGGGCCAACGCGATGTGGCGGTGCAGATTCAGGGCGTGTGGGTGCGCCCGGGGGATTGGCTGTACGCCGATCCGGATGGCATCGTGGTGAGTGCGCACGCACTGTCCGTGTAAAAAGGGCTGGGTCGACTGCCCAAAAGAGGCAGTGCCTTGCGCTGAACTCAGTACCTGTTTTTAGAGGGTCAGCCAGTCCCGTTCTTTCGGCCCACACGCATCGCAGCGCGTGAGGGCAGGGTGGCCAGCAACACGCTGGCCAGGGCAATGGCAAACGCCACCAACTGCGTGGCGTTGAGAGATTCGCCCAGCAGCAGCACGCCCACCAGCGCGGCGCTTACGGGCAACATGACCGAGAAGACCCCGCCCTGGGCGGCAGGGACGGCCTTGAGCCCCGTCATCCACAGCCAGACCGTCCACATGCAGGCCGCCATTGCGTAGAAAAGCAGCAGCAGCCAGGTGCTCCAGCCTACCGCGGCAAAGTCAAAATCCAGCGCCAGATACAGCCCAAACGGCGTGGTCAGCACAAAGCCCCACAAGTTGATGAGCGAGGTGATGCGTTTGGGCCCCAGGCTTGCAGTGAGCTTTTTGCCGATCACGGTGTAGGCGGCTTCGCAGATGACGGCGCCTACCAGCAGCAACTGACCGAGCCACGCCAAGTTTTGAGTGTTTCTGGCACCTAGCGCTTGTCCAGCATGCGCCATGTGCTCTTGTTTTGATAGTGAAAACAAGGCAACGCCACCCACAGCGCACGCTACGGCAGCCCATGTGCGCGGGGCCACCCGCTCGCGCAGAAACGCCCAGCCCATCACGGCGACTGCTGCTGGGATGGATGCCATGGTGACACCGGCAGAGACCGCATCGGTCAGGCTCACGCCGTAGATCATGCAGATGGTGAACAGAAAGTTGCCCAGAAAAGATTCCAGAAACAGCAAGCGTTTGGTTTGCGGCGTGAGGGCAGGCTCCTCCACCGGCTTTTTCAGCCAATGGAGCATGGCCAGCCCACCAATTCCAAACCGCATCCATGCCAGCAGAAACACGGGTAGCACGGCCGCCAGCGGCTTGGAAAGCGCCACATAGCATCCCACGAGTGACATGCTGAGCGCCAGGCACGCGTAGGCGAAGAGACGGTTCGGCGGTTTCACTAGACTGGGCGCTGGTCAACAAAAAAGAGTGCGCATCATGCCCGATGAATCCCAGCCCCTTCAGCCGCCACGCTGTGTGTTTGTGTACGGCACATTGCGCCAAGGCTGCAGCAACGACATCACGCGGCTACGGCCTGCCGCGCGTTTTGTGGGGCTGGCGCAGGTCGCAGGCGTTCTTTACCACCTGGGGCCTTATCCCGGTATCACTCTGGGTGGCGACCAGTGGGTGCAGGGCGAGGTGTACGCCATCGACCCGACACTGGAGGCTGTTCTGGATGGCATCGAAGACCTTGGGGAGAACCCCACCGACGAATACAGCAAACGCGAGGTATGGGTGGATGTGCAAGGACATGCCACGCAGTGCCTCGTGTACGAAATCAATCCTCGGTATGTGGAGTCCGCCGAGCGCATTGCGCATGGAGACTGGGTAAAGGCGGGGTAGGCGGCTCTGCCTGCCTCTGTTTCTCACAATACAAAAACTGAATTTTGCGATGCGGAATACGATAGATGTTGCATTGCCGCATTTTTTCTCGATATGAGAAATCAATTTCTGTATTGAGAAATAGCGTGGTTAAGTGCCTGTTTTCAAAGGAAAAAATTTATCTCTTCTATAAGACATAAGAGCTTGCACAACTCTTATAGAAGACTTAAAGTTATCCCCAAGGGCCGCACATAGCAGCCCGCTGTTTTCAACCAACCTTCTGGAGTGACTTCATGCCCCAATCCCTCAACGAACAACTGAGCCGCGAACAGCAAATTGCCGCCCTGGAAAAAGACTGGGCGACCAACCCCCGCTGGAAGGGCGTGAAGCGCGGCTACTCTGCTGCTGATGTGGTGCGTCTGCGCGGCTCGCTGCCGATTGAGCACACGCTGGCCAAGCGCGGCGCAGAAAAGCTGTGGGACAAGATCAACGGCGGCGCCAAGAAGGGCTACGTCAATGCATTCGGCGCCATCTCCGCTGGCCAAGCCATGCAACAAGCCAAGGCTGGTCTTGAAGCCGTGTACCTGTCGGGCTGGCAAGTCGCAGCTGACGGCAACACGTCGGAAACCATGTACCCCGACCAGTCGCTGTATGCGTACGACTCGGTGCCCACCATGGTCCGCCGCATCAACAACACCTTCAAGCGCGCCGACGAAATCCAGTGGGGCCGTGGCATCAACCCTGGCGACAAGGAATTCATCGACTACTTCCTGCCCATCGTGGCCGACGCGGAAGCCGGTTTCGGCGGCGTGCTGAACGCCTTCGAACTCATGAAGAACATGATTCAAAGCGGCGCTGCTGGCGTTCACTTTGAAGACCAACTGGCTGCTGTGAAGAAGTGTGGTCACATGGGCGGCAAGGTGCTGGTGCCTACGCAAGAGGCCTGCGAAAAGCTGATCTCCGCTCGTTTTGCGGCTGACGTGATGGGTGTGTCCACCATCGTGCTGGCCCGCACCGACGCTGAAGCGGCCAACCTGATCACATCCGATCATGACGCCAACGACAAGCCCTTCTTGACGGGCGAGCGCACGCAAGAAGGCTTCTACCGTGTCAAGAACGGTCTGGAACAAGCGATCAGCCGTGGCGTGGCCTACGCTCCCTACGCCGACCTGGTGTGGTGCGAAACCGGCGTGCCAGACATCGGTTTCGCCCGTGAATTTGCGCAAGCTGTGCATGCTGCATGCCCCGGCAAGCTGCTGTCGTACAACTGCTCGCCTTCCTTCAACTGGAAGAAGAACCTCAACGACACGCAGATCGCTTCGTTCCAGGAAGACCTGTCGGCGCTGGGCTACAAGTACCAGTTCATCACGCTTGCCGGTATCCACATCAACTGGTTCAACACCTTCCAGTTTGCCCATGCATACGCCAACGGCGAAGGCATGAAGCACTACGTGAACATGGTGCAAGAACCTGAATTTGCTGCACGTGACAAGGGTTACACCTTCGTGTCGCACCAGCAAGAAGTGGGCGCAGGCTACTTCGACGATGTGACCACGGTGATCCAGGGCGGTTCGTCCAGCGTGAAGGCCCTGACGGGTTCGACCGAAGAAGAGCAGTTCCACTGATCTGAGTGACCCTTTGCGCCGCTTGGGTGTGGCGCAAAATCCACCGGATGAAAGCCCGAAGCCGTCGCTTCGGGCTTTTTTGTTGGCGGCAAGGTTAAAATGCGAACAAATTCACTGCACAAGAGCGAGAAAGGCAATCTGGTTATGACACCGCGAACTACATCGGAGATGTTGACCGGCCGCTAAGGCTGGATGTTCGCGCCTGCATGAGATTGCAAACACCTCCAGAAAGCGCGGACCCGTTCCGCGCTTTTTTGTTTATGGGCCTGGCGCGTGCCCGCACCCATTGCACTGATTGAAAAGAAAGAGTTACTCCCATGATTCACATCACGCTCCCCGACGGTTCGCAGCGCGAGTTCCCAGGCCCCGTCACGGTGGCTGAAGTAGCCGCCTCTATCGGCGCTGGCCTGGCCAAGGCGGCACTGGCCGGCAAGATTGACGGCAAGGTGGTGGATACCAGCTACCAGATCACCGCTGACAGCCCGCTGTCCATCGTCACGGCGAAAGACGCCGATGGTCTGGACGTGATTCGCCACTCCACGGCCCACTTGCTGGCGTATGCGGTCAAAGAACTCTTTCCAGAGGCACAGGTCACGATTGGTCCTGTCATTGAAAACGGGTTTTTCTATGACTTTGCGTACAAGCGGCCCTTCACTCCTGAGGATCTTGTCGCCATTGAAAAGCGCATGTCCGAACTGGCTGCCAAGGATGAGCCCGTGGTACGCCGCGTACTGCCGCGTGACGAGGCCGTGGCGCATTTCAAGGCGCAGGGCGAGCATTACAAAGCCGAGATCATCGCCAGCATCCCGAGCAACGAAGACGTGAGCTTGTACCGGGAAGGCAATTTTGAGGACCTGTGCCGTGGCCCCCACGTGCCGAGTACCGGCAAACTGAAGTTCTTCAAGCTCATGAAAGTGGCAGGTGCCTACTGGCGCGGCGACCACCGCAACGAGATGCTGCAACGCATTTACGGTACGGCCTGGACGTCCAAGGAAGAGCTGCAGCAGTATCTGACTATGCTGGAAGAGGCTGAGAAGCGCGACCACCGCAAGCTGGGCCGTGAGCTGGATCTGTTTCACATGGACGAGCATTCGCCGGGCACCGTGTTCTGGCACCCCAAAGGCTGGGCGCTGTGGCAAGAGGTGGAGCAGTACATGCGCCGCGTGTACCGCAACAACGGCTATCAGGAAGTCAAGGGTCCGCAGATCCTGGACAAGAGCCTGTGGGAGAAAACGGGCCACTGGGACAAGTACCGCGACAACATGTTCACGACCGAATCGGAAAAGCGCGAATACGCTCTCAAGCCGATGAATTGCCCGGGACACATCCTCATCTACAAGCAGGGCATCAAGAGCTACCGTGACCTGCCCTTGCGCTATGGCGAGTTCGGCGCTTGCCACCGCAATGAGCCCACAGGTGGCCTGCACGGCATCATGCGCGTGCGTGGCTTTACGCAGGATGACGGCCACATCTTCTGTACGGAAGAGCAGGTGCTGGAAGAGTGCGCCAACTACACGGCGCTGGTGCAGAAGGTCTACAAGGATTTCGGCTTTACAGACATCATCTACAAGGTTGCCACGCGGCCCGAGGCGCGCATAGGCACCGATGAATCATGGGACCGCGCCGAGAAGGCGTTGATGGATGGTCTGCGCCATTCCGGCTGCGAGTTTGAAATTGCCGAGGGCGAGGGCGCTTTTTACGGCCCCAAGATTGAGTACACGCTCAAGGACGCCCTGGGCCGCCAGTGGCAGTGCGGCACGATGCAGATCGACCCCAACCTGCCCGAGCGCCTGGACGCCGAATATGTGGCCGAAGATGGAAGCCGCAAGCGGCCGTTGATGCTGCATCGGGCCACGGTGGGCAGCATGGAGCGCTTCATCGGCATGCTGATCGAGCACTATGCCGGTGCCTTCCCGCTGTGGCTCGCACCGGTCCAGGTTGCGGTGCTCAACATCACCGATGCACAAGCCGATTACTGTCGCGAAATTGCTGAAAAACTGCAAAAAGCGCTGCCGAATCAAGACCTTAGGGTGGCGGTCGATCTGCGCAATGAGAAGATTACGTATAAAATACGTGAGCATTCGTTGCAAAAGCTGCCGTACATCCTCGTCGCGGGCGACAAGGAGAAGGCCGCAGGAGCCGTCGCAGTGCGTGGCCGGGGCAATCGTGACCTCGGCGTGATGTCCGTTGAAGCGTTCGCTGAGTTGATCGCTCAAGACATCGCCACCAAAGCCTGATTTTTGACTCAAAACTTGCTTCGGTGCTCGCGAACTGTAAGGTCGTCGCTACAATTTTTGTAGTATTTTGATTGAAGGAATAAAGCCATCGCTACTGAATTTCGTGATCGTCGCCACCGTGAAGAGCGCAAGCACCGCCTGAACCGTGAAATCATGGCCCCGGAAGTTCGACTTTCCGGTCCTGATAACGAGCCCTTGGGCGTTGTCAGTCTGATGGAAGCCCTGCGCATGGCGGGCGAGTTGGACGTGGATCTGGTGGAAATCGCTGCCACAGCGAACCCGCCAGTGTGCCGCTTGATGGACTACGGCAAGTTCAAGTACCAAGAGCAAAAGCGTGCTGCCGAAGCCAAGGCCAAGCAGACGGTCATCGAGATCAAGGAAGTCAAGTTCCGTCCGGGTACGGATGATGGCGACTACAACATCAAGATGCGCAACATCCGCCGATTTCTGGCGGATGGTGACAAGTGCAAAATCACGCTGCGTTTCCGCGGTCGTGAAATTACGCACCAGGAATTGGGATTGGCCCTGCTGAATCGTATTCGCGATGAACTGGGCGATACCATCCTGATTGAGCAGTTTCCCAAGCTGGAAGGCCGTCAGATGATCATGATGATCGCTCCCGGCCGCAAGAAGCCCGCCGCTGCGAAGCCCGCTACGGAAGGCGCTTCGTCGGCTGGCAGCGCTGCTTGAGATTGATTTGAGAATTTGATTGCTTCGCCTGCGAGGGTGAAGCGGTCAGAGGCGGTGCTTTGGCGCTGTCGAACGAGGGGCGAAAGCCCATCGATAAAAGTGGCTCGGGGCCAACAAGTTTGCAGATCGGTTTGCAAACGCCTCACGAGCACAACGAAAAGGAGCATTCACATGCCCAAAATGAAGACCAAGAGCAGCGCGAAAAAACGTTTCCGCGTTCGTCCCGGTGGCACCGTCAAGCGCGGTCAAGCCTTCAAACGTCACATCTTGACCAAGAAGACCACCAAGAACAAGCGCCACCTGCGTGGTGCAGTCGCTGTGCACGAGACCAATATGGCCTCGATTTCACAGATGCTGCCCGGCATGGGCGTTTAATTAACGACGAACAAGGAGTACTTAATATGCCTCGCGTCAAACGTGGTGTAACGGCCCGTGCCCGTCACAAGAAAGTTCTCGCCCTTGCTAAGGGTTTCCGTGGTCGCCGCGGTAATGTCTACCGTATCGCCAAACAGGCGGTAATGAAGGCTGGGCAATATGCCTACCGTGACCGCCGCACCAAGAAGCGCGTGTTCCGCCAGTTGTGGATCGCCCGTATCAACGCCGCTGCCCGTGAACTGGGCCTGACCTACAGCCAGTTCGCCAACGGCCTGAAGAAGGCATCCATCGAGATCGACCGCAAGATGCTGGCCGACCTCGCAGTGCACGACAAGGCTGCCTTTGGCAGCATCGTTAGCCAAGTTAAGGCCAAACTGGCTGCTTGAGTTCACGATGAGCGGCTATCTTTTGGATAGCGGCTTGCGCAATAACAGCAAGGGCTAGAGCTTGAAAAGGCACTAGCCCTTGTTCATTTTCACGAGCTTTAAAGAGTCGTATGAACGAGTTGGATTCCCTGGTTGAGAGCGCGACGCAACTGTTTGCCCAAAGCGCCACCCCTGCTGATCTGGAAAATGCCAAGGCGCAGTTTCTGGGCAAGTCGGGCCGCGTGACCGAGCTCATGAAGGGCATGGCGCAGCTTTCCGTCGAGGAAAAGAAATCCCGTGGAGCGGCCATCAACGTCACCAAGCAAGCCATTGAAGCCGCTTTGACGGCCCGGCGCCAAGCCTTGGCCGATGCTGAGCTGCAGGTGCAACTCAAGGCCGAAGCGCTGGACGTCAGTTTGCCCGGCCGCCAGCGCGGGCAGGGCGGTTTGCACCCTGTGTCGCTGACGCTCGAACGCATCGAGGGCATTTTCGGCTCCATGGGTTTTGACGTGGCCCAGGGCCCTGAGATCGAGACCGACTGGTTCAACTTCACCGCACTGAACACGCCCGAGGACCACCCTGCGCGTTCGATGCACGACACGTTCTATGTCGAGGGCGGCACTGCCACCGCCCCCAACCTGCTGCGCACACACACCAGCCCCATGCAGATCCGCCACGCCGTGCAGCACGTCAAAAAGCACCGCGCTGCATTGGATGCGGGTCAGCCCATGCCCGAGATTCGCGTGATTGCGCCCGGCCGCACTTATCGCGTGGACAGCGATGCGACGCACTCGCCCATGTTCCACCAGTGCGAAGGCCTGTGGATTGGTGAGAACGTGAGCTTCAAGGACCTGAAGGTCATCTTCACGGCCTTCTGCCGCACCTTCTTCGAAAGCGACGACCTGGTGCTGCGCTTTCGCCCCAGCTTCTTCCCTTTCACGGAGCCCAGCGCCGAAATCGACATCCAGTTCCAGACCGGCCCACTGGCGGGTCGATGGTTGGAAGTGGCGGGCTCGGGCCAGGTACACCCCAACGTGGTGCGCAACATGGGCCTCGACCCCGAAAAGTACATCGGCTTTGCGTTCGGCATGGGGCCTGACCGCCTGACCATGCTGCGCTACGGCGTCAACGATCTGCGTTTGTTCTTTGATGGCGACATCCGCTTTCTGTCGCAGTTTCAATAACGCAAAAAAGTGAGCTGCTAGCGCTTTATTTCATTGGGTTTCAGTTTGATTTGATATTGAAACCTTTTACTGACAAGCGCAGCCAGCTATATTTTTAAGAGCTAACGCCAAAGAATTTTCCTATGCAATTCCCTGAGTCCTGGTTGCGCGAATTCTGCAATCCTCCGCTGACCACCCAAGAACTGGCTGACACGCTGACCATGGCGGGTCTGGAGGTTGAAGAGCTGCGTCCCGTCGCTCCGCCGTTTACCCACATCGTTGTGGGCGAGATCAAGGAGGCTGTGCAGCACCCCGACGCCGACCGCCTGCGCGTGTGCCAGGTGGACGTGGGCCAGGGCCCCTTGCTCAACATCGTGTGCGGCGCACCCAATGCCCGCGTGGGCATCAAAGTGCCGTGCGCCATGGTGGGCGCGGAACTGCCGCCAGGTGACGACGGCAAGCCTTTCCTTATCAAGGTCGGCAAGCTGCGGGGAGTTGAAAGCCAGGGCATGCTGTGCTCGGCCCGTGAACTCAAGCTGTCGGAAGACCATGGGGGTCTGCTGGAGCTGGATGCCTCCGCGCCCGTTGGCCAGGACATCCGCACGCACCTGAACCTCGACGACACGCTGTTCACCCTGAAACTCACACCCAATCTGGCGCATTGCCTGAGCGTGTATGGCGTTGCACGTGAAGTGTCTGCACTCACGGGCGTACCCTTGCAGCAACCGTCGTTTCCGGCTGTGGGCGCACAACTGCCCGACAAGCTGGCTGTGAAGGTGAGCGCGACCGACCTGTGTGGCCGCTTCTCGGGCCGTGTCGTGCGCAACGTGAACACGCGCGCTGCCACCCCTCAGTGGATGTTGGATCGCTTGGCCCGCTGTGGCCAGCGTGGCGTGTCGCCGCTGGTGGATATTTCCAACTACGTGATGTTCGAGTTGGGCCGCCCATCGCATATTTTTGACCTGGACAAGATCCACGGCAGCCTGGATGTGCGCTGGGGCAAGCCGGGCGAGCAACTCAAGCTGCTCAACGGCACCACCGTGGCGGTGGACGACAAGGTGGGTGTCATCGCCGACGATGTCCAGGTGGAATCGCTGGCCGGCATCATGGGCGGCGATGCGACGGCAGTGTCGGACGACACGAAGCACATCTACATCGAAGCCGCCTTCTGGTGGCCGAAGGCAGTGGCGGGCCGTTCGCGTCGCTTCAATTTCTCCACCGACGCGGGCCACCGTTTTGAACGGGGTGTGGACCCAAGCCTGACGGTGGAACACATCGAACGCATCACGCAGCTCGTCATCGATATCTGCGGTACACCCGACACCCTGTGTGGCCCGATGGATGACCAAGTGGTCAATCTGCCGGATTCGAAGCCTGTCACGTTGCGCGTGGCGCGCGCAGCCAAGGTCATCGGCATGCCGCTGACGCAGGCGCAATGTCTGGATGCGCTTGAGCGCCTTGGACTGCCTGTGGTGCAGGGTGAGGGCACGCTCACCGTTGCGCCGCCGGCCTACCGTTTCGACCTCACGATTGAAGAAGATCTGATCGAAGAAGTTGCGCGCATGGTGGGCTACAACAACCTGCCCACCACGCCACCGCTTGCGCCCATCACACCCAAGCTCGCGCTCGAAGCCACACGCAGCCCGTTTGCCGTGCGCCGTTCGCTGGCAGGACTGGGGTACCAGGAGACGATCAATTTCAGTTTTGTGGAAGAGCGTTGGGAGCACGAGTTGGCTGCGAATGCACAACCCATCAAGCTGCTCAATCCCATTGCAAGCCAGATGAGCGTCATGCGCTCGACACTGCTGGGGTCATTGCTACAAGTTTTGAAGTTCAACCTCGACCGCAAGGCAGAACGCGTGCGTGTATTCGAGCTGGGGCGCGTGTTCTTGCGCGACGCCAGCGTGAGCAACACCGACACCACGGTGGAAGGTTTTCACCAGCCCATGCGCGTGTCTGGTTTGGCCTACGGACCGAACGATGCGCTGCAATGGGGTCGCAAAGAGCAGTCCATTGACTTCTTTGATGTGAAGGGCGACGTTGAGGCCCTGTTGGCGCCGTTGAACGCCACCTTCGAGCCTGCGACTCATCCTGCCATGCACCCCGGACGCTGTGCGCGTGTGCTGCTGAACGGGCGTGCCATCGGTTTTGTGGGCGAGTTGCATCCACAGTGGCGCCAGTCCTGGGATCTGCCGCAGGCTCCCGTGATGTTCGAACTCGAATTGGACGCGGTATTGCAGCGGGTAGTGCCAGAGTTCAAACCTGTTGCCAAGCACCAAGCTGTTGAACGCGATCTGGCTGTGGTGGTGGCCGAGCGTGTCACCCATGCCGAGATCATGGCGTCCGTGCATGCAGCGGTGCCAAGCACCATGCTGCGTGCGGCGGTGCTGTTCGATGTGTACCGACCCAAGGCTTTGCGCGCTGGTGAGGTTGCGCCTTCCGGCGGATTGGCGCAAGGCGAAAAGAGTCTGGCTGTGCGCCTGACGCTGGGCAGCGACGAAGCTACGCTGACCGAGGCTGAAATTGATGCTGCTGTGCAAGCCGTGGTGGGTCAATTGGCACAGCGGGCGGGCGCAAAGCTGCGTGTTTGAAGACGATGTTCAATGGGAGTGATGCCGTGATCGAATTTGCAGTTGAAAGCCTGGAGACTCCCGCGCTGACCAAGGCGTTGTTGGCCGACCTGTTGTTCGATCAGATCGGGTTGAACAAGCGCGAGTCCAAGGACATGATCGACGCATTTTTCGACCTCATCTCGCAAAGTCTGGTTGAGGGCAAAGACGTCAAATTGTCCGGCTTTGGGAATTTTCAGATTCGTACGAAGGCACCTCGTCCTGGGCGCAATCCGCGAACGGGTGAAGCCATCCCCATCAAGGCGCGGCGAGTGGTGACTTTTCATGCCAGCAGCAAGCTCAAGGAACAGATTCAGACCGCTGCCGTGGTGTGAGTTTGTGGCGATTTCGTGACCAAATGTGTTGGAGTGGCTGGCGGGTTTTACGCGACTGCAGTAACCTTGTCGGCTTTCCCGTTTGAATCTGGATTCCATGGGCACCACGCTTCCTTCCATCCCCGCCAAGCGCTATTTCACGATCGGTGAGGTCGCTGAATTGTGCGGCGTCAAGCCGCATGTGCTGCGCTACTGGGAGCAGGAATTTACGCAGTTGCGCCCCATGAAACGTCGCGGTAATCGGCGTTATTACCAGCACCACGAGGTGCTCATGATTCGCCGTATACGGGACCTTCTGTATGACCAGGGCTTCACCATCAGCGGGGCCCGCAATCGCCTTCAGGAACTGGTGCATCCGGTACGGGAGGATGGGGCACCTGAAGAGGTCGATGGGGTAACCGACTTTGAACTGCCGAGCATGTTGCTGGATTCAGCGCGCGACCTTTCCATTGATGCAACGAACTTTGCTCTGGACTCCAATGCCGTGCGCAAAGAATTATTTGAAATTCGAGCCCTGCTTTCCCTGAACTGACGGTTATTTCTGCATATAATCTAAGTCTTGTCGGCGTGTAGCGCAGCCTGGTAGCGCACTTGCATGGGGTGCAAGGGGTCGCGAGTTCGAATCCCGCCACGCCGACCATTGATAGCAAAAGCCCAGAATCGCAAGGTTCTGGGCTTTTTTGCTGTGCGCGAGAAAAGCTGCGGCCCCGTTGCCTTTGCGATATTCATGAGGGCGCTACCGGGTGCGTCGGCGCATTTATCCGCCCGGTCGCTTAGGCATCGAATGCCAGCAAGCCTACATGGCGCTTTCGCGATGGCGTGTGTCGCGCTCAGAAATTAACGACGACCCGTGCGTGGTCTCAAGAGGACGCTCAATCATGATTGATGGACTGGTGGCTGGCAGGCTCTATGGCGATGCGGAGCAGCGTATCGATAAAGCGGGCAAGCCCTTTACTGTCGCCAAGGTTCGGGCCAACACGGCGGACGGCGAGACCTTATTCGTGAACGTGATTGCATTCGAAGCAAGCGTTTGTGCCGCGCTTCGCGCACTGCTTGACGGTGATTCGCTAGCGCTTACCGGCAGTATCACTCCGCGTGTCTGGACCGATAAGCAGGGTGTTACCAAGCCTGCCTTGGACATGGTGGCGCAGCGCATTCTTGCGGTGCAGGCGGAGTAGCGGTCTGGCTCTGCGGCCCCGGTATCGAACTGCTTGTACGAAGGAGGGTGCGGGCTTAACGGCTCGGAATCACTTGGGAGGCGATTCGTGCCGATTCAATCCGGCTTTTTGGGAGGTGCTTCATCGCGCCCGAAGCCCAGGGCCTTAAGTTCTTCGTCGCTGACATCCAATTCAGTCAACTCTGGTTGTCGTGCTTCGACGGTACGGCGCCGTTCAAAGTTGGTCGGAGGTCCTTTCTCATCCTGGCGGCGATCTCGGCCAGTTCGTCGGTCAACGGGCGCTCTGCGGTCTGCGGTCATGGGGTGATGTGCTTGAGTTCGAAAATGTGGTGAGGCTACTGGCTGAGTTTCACTGCTTTGCAGCGCATGGAGCCATGCGAAAGTGCATGCGAATCTTCAGTTTCAGTCTGCCTGGGTTGCCCGCGTTTGAATGCGAATAAACGACATCAATGCTCGGGATACACGACGTGTTTTATGATGGCTAGACTGCCACCGCTCCCAGGCGCTTGACCGGCCAGTAAAAAAGCCCTGACTCTTGCGAATCAGGGCTTTTCATTTGGTGCCGGAGAGATGAATCGAACACCCGACCTTCTCATTACGAATGAGCTGCTCTACCGACTGAGCTACACCGGCATAGCCTCGGATTATAGCGTGGAATGGTAACTGGTCACGCGATCGACCTCGTTCTTTGAGCCGAGGATGACGCTCACACGCTCGTGCAATTGGGTCGGCTGGATGTCCATGATGCGCTGTTTGCCGTTGGTCGCGGCACCACCGGCCTGCTCGACCAGCCAGCCCATGGGGTTGGCTTCATACATCAGGCGCAGCTTGCCGGGCTTGTTGGGTTCGCGCTTGTCCCAGGGGTACATGAAGACGCCGCCGCGGGTCAGGATGCGGTGCACGTCAGCCACCATGCTGGCAATCCAGCGCATGTTGAAGTCCTTGCCGCGCGGGCCTTCCTTGCCTTGCAGGCATTCGTCGATGTAGCGCTTCACGGGCTCGTCCCAGTGGCGCATGTTGCTCATGTTGATCGCGAATTCCTTGGTGTCTTCAGGAATGCGGATGTTTTCTTCAGTCAATACGAAGGAGCCCTGTTCGCGGTCGAGCGTGAACATGGCGACGCCATCGCCCACGGTCAGCACCAAGGTGGTCTGGGGGCCGTAGATGCAGTAGCCAGCTGCAACCTGCTGGGTGCCGGGTTGCAGAAGTGGGCGGAGATTTTTGTGGGAAGCTGGGCTGCCTGCGGGGCTGTTCAACGTGGTGCAGGGGCGCGGGGCGGTGGGCTCGGCTTTGGTTCGGAGTCGCGTGGCGAAAGTTTCGCTGACCGGATCGGTGCCGACCGGGCAGAAGGTTTATGCGCTGGCGGCGGCGGGCGTGCGGCATGCGACAATGGAACTCGGGGGAAAATCCCCAATTCTGGTGTTTGATGATGCGGGTGTGGAAGATGCGGTTGGGGCGGCGATGCTGGGAATTTCTATTCCGCCGGGCAGGTTTGCCGAACGGGACGCGGGTGTTTGTGCAGAAGGGCATCAAGGCTAAGTTCTTGAAACGCTTGGCCGAGCGCACGGCGGCGATCCGATTGGGTGATCCGTTGGATGAAGCGACGCAGATGGGGCCGCTGGTGTCGGCGGGCGCAGCTTGCGAAGGTGCTGGGCTATATTGAGACGGCGAAAGCCGAGGGCGCGACGCTGATTTGTGGCGGCGGCCAAGCTGGGACCGAGGGGGCATTTGTTCTGCCCACAGTGTTCGCAGATGTGACCGATGACATGACGATTGCGCGGGAAGAAGTGTTCGGCCCGGTGATGGCAGTGCTGGATTTCGACACCGAGGAGGAAGCGGTCGCGCGGGCGAATGCGACCGAATTTGGCTTGGCGGCGGGGGTGTTTACCGCCGACATCACGCGGGCGCATCGGGTGATCGGTGCGTTGCAGGCGGGGACGTGCTGGATCACCTTATGGAGCAAGAAGTAAATTTCCTTTTGCTCATCACCACGGAGCCTCTTCTCCTTCGACTAGGAAGACCTCCAAATCTTTTGACACCTCGGAGGAGAGCTCTTTGAAGATGCAGGCCAAGGGTATCAAGGAGAAACAAGAGGCTCTAAAACAGTTGATTCTATGATATCAAGCGCTTGATGGATGGCCACAGCTCGTAGCCCATAGCCTGTTGATCCTGGTGACCCTGATATCTTCAAAGGAACAAGTTTACAACTAGGTGCCACTCCTAATGGTCCAACTATGCCCTGCCCGACCATAAGACTAGCTACGGCTGTTCCATGCGTTACATTACCTGCTTCTGGACTCTTGATGCTTGGGTCCTCATCTACATCAAAATTGAGATCTAAATTCTCCCAGTTATCGATAAGTGCGTCAGCAATATTTGGATGGTTCGTATCGACACCACTGTCTACTAGACAAATCTTAACTTTGGGGCTTCCCTTCGATTTAGCATGACCTTCCTTAAGCTTGATGGCATTCGGCATGCCATGCCTGCGAGGCCAACAAGAAATCCTGTGCGGCTACGTTATTCTCGTCGAATACTGTATCTATGCTTGTGGTTGTGGCTGGTGGGAAGTCGTTCTCAGAAAATTCATCAGGCTCAGCTATCAAGACTTCT
>CAWATB010000007.1:0-150000 GCA_963784815.1 uncultured Gammaproteobacteria bacterium
CAGCTGTTTGATCTGGCCAGACAGGGTTTGGGGCGTGGTGTGGAGTTGTTCACTTGCGCGCATCACGCCGCCCGCTTTGGCAACTGTCCAGAAATAGCGCAGGTGTTTGAAGTTCACATCGGTCCTAATACTACGAAAAAATCGATCAATAAACTTTGATAAAACGAATATACGCGAAGTATCAAAAAACCTACATTGAAGGCTTGGCACCAATCCGTGGCGATGTTTGTCACGGCGGCAGCTGCCAACCTTCACAAGGAGTAGCAACGATGCGTATCACTACCAGAGGACAACTCGCGGTGTCGGCGATGACAGACCTTGCACTGCGTCAGAAGATGCGGCCAGTGGCCTTGTCCACCATCAGCGCCCGCCAAGGCACATCGCTCTCGTACCTTGAGCAACTCTTCAGCGCGTTGCGCCGCGCGGGATTGGTCGACAGCACGCGTGGGCCCGGGGGCGGCTATACGCTGGCGCGGCGGGCAGACCAGGTGTCTGTCGCGGAAATCATCTTGGCGGTTGAGAATCTGAAGGCTGACGAACTGCAAAACATGGGCGTGACCCAAGCTGCGCAAGTGAAGTCGATGACCGGCGAACTGTGGTCAACGTTCAACTCCCAGGTCATGGAGTATTTGCAGTCGGTGACCTTGCAAGACTTGGTGGCCCAACAGCTGGCCAAAGGCGTGGTTCCCGATGACGTGGTGGCTCCCACGGCTGCAAAACCGAAGCTCACACCCAAGCCACGGCCGTTGATGGCACGGGTTGGTGTGCCCAACTCGGTGTTTGCGCTCGGTAGCATTCCGCTGCTGCAGCGGAGATAGGCCGCACCCCGCGCGCTGCGGTGAGTGCGGCGCGGTGGCTCTGCTCGGAAGGCGCTGCTGCTGCCTGGCAACGAGCATGTGCGAACCAAGCGTTGTCCGCTTGCGGTCGCCGGTCTACGGGCGTCTGCCAGGCACGGATCGCCCTCTCCGCTGGAGCGGCAATCAGGCCGCAGCAGATTCAGGCGGCGTAGACCTGGTCCAGAGAGCGAAAGCCTTTGATCTCTATCGGGTTGCCGCTGGGGTCATGAAAGAACATCGTCCACTGTTCTCCGGGCTGGCCCTCAAAACGGACTTGCGGCGCCAGTACGAAGGGGGTGTCTGCGGCTTGCAGGCGCGCGGCCAGTGCATGCCAGTCTGGCAACTCCAGAATGGCGCCGAAATGGGGCATGGGAACCATGTGATCCCCGACATGTCCAGTGCGGGCACTGGCGAATGGGGCGCCCAAGTGCAAGGAGATCTGGTGACCAAAAAAATCGAAGTCCACCCAGGTGTCGGTGCTTCGGCCTTCCTGGCAGCCCAGGACGCCACCGTAAAAGCGGCGGGCTGCATCCAGGTCGGTGACGTGAAAAGCGAGGTGAAAGAGGCTGCGCATCTCGCAAAGCATAGCAGCCGGGGATTTGCCCTCCAACCGCTCAGGCGGCGGTCGCAGGATCCGCGACCATGTTGTCGAACTTCTTGAAATACTGGCGCGCTATCGCCAGCAGTTGGGCATCGGTGGGGTGGTCGGCTGCGACTGAATCGACCACGACTTCTGCGACCGCTGCCCGGTGTTGGACACACCCATCGCGAAACTGCGTGCGCGCCAGCCCTGGCCCGGCCAGTGGCACCTCGCGGGTGTTCAGCAGCGCCTGCGCGATGTCTTCAGGATAACGAGTCAAGTCCGCGGATTTGACTTGGTGCTTGTGGTGGCTGCGCGATGGGAAGCGTTTCGCCTCGACATGCGCGTGGGCAAACATCAGCACTTGGGCTTGGGAGGCGCCCATATAAGGACATCCCTAGACAACGGCGTGCAAAAAAAAGCGCAAATGAACGGCATTCTTCAATGTAAAAAAGGTGAATGGAGGCATGGGGAGTCACGCCGTCAGTGCGCGTCTTGCCGCTCGCCGTCATTGCTTTTGCTGTTCTGCTTTTTCCTGGCAGTGCACGCAGCGGGCTGCCTCAGGCGTGGCATGCAGGCGTGCGGCGGTGATGTCTGTGCCGCAGGCAGTGCACTCCCCATAGGTGCCCGCCTCGATACGTGCCAAGGCCGCATCTACAGCAGCGAGGTGTGTGGTCTCGCGGTCATCCAATGCGAACTCCAGAGCGCGTTCACTGGCAAGTTGGGCGCGCGGGTCTTCTGGCTGACCAAAGTGGTCGGCCGCGGCCTCAGCCCGGCCGATGACGCCACCGCGTTGCGCGGCCAACTGGGCCAGCAGCGCCGACTGTTGCGCCAGCAGAAGCTGGCGATACGAGGTGGCTTGGGTTTTGTCCATGCGATATCTCCTGGGTGGGGCGGATATCTGCATGGTGCGCGTGTGCGCCGGCCCATAGGTTGACCGGGGTCAACCCACCGGGGGTAAGCCGGCGCGGCGGCTTTGCGCGGCAGCGGTCGGAGTCGCTGTCGCCCGTGAAAGGGCTGACCTCAGCGCTTGGGCGGGCGCGCCAGCATTTCGGCTGTGTTGGTCTTGCGGTCGGCGTTGACGCGCTGCACATGCGGGCGTTCGGCCATGCGGGTGAGGTAGTCGCGCACGGGCAGGTCGGCCAGGTAGTCGCGACCATAGATGATCTTGGTCGCCGAGCTGACCAGGGGCAGATGCACGATGGCCGCGCAGTCAGCCATCGTGAAGGTGTCGCCCGCCACGTAGGGTCCGAACTTTGCCAACTGGCCAAAGGCGGCGATGTTTTTCTCCAGCTGCGCGCCGACTTTTTCGCGGGCGGTTTCGCTCACGGTGCCGCCAAAGAAAGCCTGGGGGTACAGATTGCGTGCCACCAGCTCCAGGTGCAGCTCCAAAAAAGTGATCAGCTCGCGCACCTTGGCGGCGGCCAGCGGGTCGGACGGCAGCAAGGCGGGTTGGGGGTACGCGGTTTCGATGTAGTCGGCGATCACGGCCGACTCGCACAGCGTGCCCTGGGGAGTGCGCAGATAGGGAACCTTGCCCAGTGGACTGGCGCTGCGGTCGGTTTCGCCCACCCAGGCCAGTTCTTCGGTAAAGGGCACGCCCTTTTCAAGCAGTGCGAGCTTGACCTTGTTGTAGTAGTTGCTGGCCGAAAAGCCGCAGAGTGTCAGCATGGTATGTCTCCGTTGTAGGTTGTGATGACCGGGGCACATCGTAGGCCGCAGCACGGGGTGGGTCCGTCGCGAAGATGACCCCGGGCTCCGCGCCCGCCGGGGGCGCACCTACAATGGCGGCCTCATGTCGCTGTCTCTCCTGCAAACCATTCGCAGCCTTCGCTGGCTTGCCCGCCTTGTGCTGGCGTGGTTTGTGGTGTCGATGGGCGTCGCGGTGGCTTCGCCGCTGGTCAATCCGCAGGGCATGGAGCTGATCTGCTCGGGCTCGGGCGCCATCAAGGTGCTGATCAAGACCGACGACGGCGCCAAGGAAATGTCCGGCCACACGCTGGACTGCCCGCTGTGCGCGCACGTAGGCGCACCACCGCCCACCTCGCAGGCAGACCTGCCTGTGGTTCAGCCCCTGGCGCATGCCCTGCGCCCCATCCCCGCCGCGCACATTGCTGCGCGCACTGCCGCGCCGCTGCCGCCGCGCGGGCCCCCTGCATTCTCCTGAAATTACTATTGTTTTGATAGCTTCTGGCGCTTTATGGATAAGCGCTAGCGGCCTATTTGGCTTGAAATTCAGGAGTTTCCATGCGCAAAAGCCGCAGGGCGCTGGCCGTGGCCAGTGCCTTTCCCCTTGCCCTTGGCTGGGCCGTCCCCGCATTTGCTCAGACCGCTGATGGCAGCAACGCCTCTGTCAAGGAACTGGGCGTGGTCACCATCACCGGCGGCCAGCCCACCTCGCTGCCCACGCAGATTCCCACCACCATCGAGGGCGTCACGCGCGAGCAGATCGAGCATTCGATCAACGCCACCGACAGCGAAGACGCCCTCAAGTACCTGCCCAGCCTGCTGGTGCGCAAGCGCTACATCGGCGACTACAACCACGCCGTGCTGTCCACGCGCGCCTCGGGCACGGGCAACCCGGCGCGGTCCATGGTGTTTGCCGACGGCATCTTGCTGAGCAACTACCTGGGCAACGGCCCCACCAACGCGCCGCGCTGGATGCTGGTCACGCCCGAGGAGATCGAGCGGGTGGACGTGCTCTACGGCCCGTTCTCCGCCGCCTACGCTGGCAATTCGGTGGGCGCGGTGGTGGACTACGTCACGCGCATGCCCACAAAGTTCGAGGCGCACGCCAAGGTCAGCGTCCAGCGCCAGCCGTTTGACCTGTACGGCACCAACGCTACCTACGCGGGCAAGCAGGTCAGCGCATCCGTCGGTAACAAAAATGGCGACTGGTCGTGGTTCCTCAACTTCAACAAGACCGACAGCGAAGGCCAGCCGCTCACCTTCCCCACGCGGCTGGTGTCCGCTGGCACCGTGGGCAATGCGGGCACGCCGGTCACGGGCGCTGTGCCTGGGCTCAACCGCAACAACCAGCCCTGGTCCTGCTGGGCACCGCCACGCAGTACCACACGCAGCAAGACCACATCAAAGCCAAGATCGCCTACGACTTTTCGCCCACCGTGCGTGCGGCCTACACCCTGGGCTGGTGGCACAACGAATCCGAAGGGCGGCCCACCAGCTACCTGCGCGACGCCAACGGCAATGCGGTGTACGGCGGTACGGTCAACATCAATGGCCGCTCGTTTGCGCTGGCACCCACGGACTTCAATGTCTCCAACGAAGACCTCACGCATTTCATGCACGGGCTCTCGGTCAAGAGCAACACCCGGGGCGTGTTCGACTGGGAAGTGGCCGCCAGCCTGTATGACTACCAGACCGACACCCTGCGTGCCGCCACCGTCGCACTGCCTGCGGCGCTGAGTGGCGGGGCGGGCCGCATCGTCAACAGCAAGGGCACGGGCTGGAACACGCTGGCCGCCAAGGGCACCTGGCGGCCCGATGGCGTGTCGGGCGCGCACATCGTGGACTTTGGCCTGCAGCGCGACAGCTACCAGCTGCGCACCATCGAGAACGCCACCAGCAACTGGATCAACGGCGCTGCGGGCGCCCGCAACCAGGCCTTCAACGGCGACACCCAACTGCTGGGCCTGTGGGCGCAAGACACCTGGAAGATCGCGCCAAAGTGGAAGGCCGTGCTGGGCGCCCGCGCTGAGCGCTGGAGCGCCAGCAACGGCCAGACCGGCAACGCCACCACCACGCTGAGCCACGCCGAGCGCAACGAAACCTATGTCTCGCCCAAGGCTGCCGTGGCCTACCAGGCCAGCGACCTGTGGGTGCTCAAGGCCTCCACCGGACGCGCCGTGCGCATGCCCACGGTGGCCGAGCTGTACCAGGGCGGCATCAGCGGCAGCGGCATGCTCATCAACAACGATCCGAATCTGAAACCCGAAAAGAGCTGGACCACCGAGCTGACCGCCGAGCGGGACGTGGCTGGATGGGGCGGTGAGGGCCTGCTGCGCCTGACCGCGTTCTTCGAGCGCACGAAGGACGCGCTGTACTCGCAGACCAATGTGCTCGTCACGCCCAACGTCACCAACGTGCAGAACGTGGACGCGATCCGTACCAAGGGCATCGAGCTGTCGTACCAGGCCGCCAACATCTTCGTGCGCGGGCTGGAGCTGGGCAGCAGCCTGACCTGGACGGACTCCAAGATCAAGCGCAACGACAAGTTCCCCGCCAGCGTGGGCAAGTGGCAACCGCGCATCCCCGAGTGGCGCGCGAGTGCCGTCGCCACCTACCGGCCGGGCGACAAATGGTCCTACACCCTGGGCGCGCGCTACAGCGGCAGGCAGTACAGCACGCTCGACAACAGCGACGTGAACGGCTTCGCCTACCAGGGCGCCAGCCGCTACTTCACCACCGACGTGCGCGTGCGCTACCAGATCACCAAGCAGGTCAGCGCCGCCGTGGGCATCGACAACCTGAACAACTACCAGTTCTGGAACTTCCACCCGTATCCGCAGCGCACCTACATGGCAGAGCTGAAGGTGGGCTTGTAGACCCCCTGAACGGCTGTGCCGCTTCCCCCAAGGGGGACGCCTCCAGCGGCCCGGCAAAGCCGGTTCCGCGGTGGCGTTCGCCTCGGGCGCGCCAGTGTTGAAGGCAATGAATCGTTGAAAAACAAGGTCTGAATATGAAGTCAAATACTATGAAAAAAATAGCTGCTACCGCTTTACTGATAAGCGCTGGAGGCCTTTTTGGCTCTGCATCCGCCCATGTGGTGCTTGAATACCAGGTCGCCCCGGCAGGCGCCAGTTACAAGGCCACCTTCAAGGTGGGCCACGGCTGCGCCGGGTCGCCCACGCGGCAGATTGCGGTGGACATTCCGGCCGGCATGCGCGGCGCCAAGCCCATGCCCAAGCCGGGCTGGACGCTGGAGGTGCAGCGCGAAAAGCTCGCCCAGCCCTACACCAGCCACGGGCGCAGCATCACCGAAGACGTGGTGCGCGTCACCTGGACAGCCAAGACGCCCGAGGACATGCTGCCCAATGCCCACTACGACGAGTTCGTGCTCGTGGCCACCACGCCCGAGAAAGCCGGGCCGGTGTACTGGCCCGTGCGCCAGGCCTGCGCCGAAGGCCAGAACCACTGGACCGACGTGCCCCAACCCGGCCAGAAGCTTTCGGACCTGAAGTCCCCTGCGGCGTTGTTGGAAATCCTGCCCGGCGCAGGCGCCGGAGCCCACCATCACTGACAGTCAGGCCCACGGGCTTGCTTGTTTCTTCCCTCTCCTGAAAACTGAAAGACATCCATCATGAAAAAACTGTTTCACACCGCCGCCCTGGTTTCAACTCTGGCCGTTGCATGGATCAGCGCCCCTGCATTGGCACAGACCGCAGCCGTCAAGGTCGAAGGCGCCTGGGCCCGCGCCAGCGTGCAGGGCCAAAAGGGCACGGGCGCCTTCATGCGCCTGACCGCCAAGGACGGTGCCCGCCTGGTACGTGCCGAATCGCCCGCAGCAGGCGTGACCGAAGTGCACGAGATGAAGATGGAAGGCGACGTCATGAAGATGCGCGCCGTGCCCGTGCTGGATCTTCCCGCCGGCAAGACGGTAGAGCTCAAGCCCGGCGGCTACCACGTCATGCTGCTGGACCTGAAGGCGCCGCTGGCCAAGGACAGCTCGGTGCCCATCACCCTGGTGTTCCAGGACGCCAAGGGCGCCGAAAGCAAGCTCAACCTGAACGTGCCCGTGGGCACCACGCCCCCCGGCGGTGCCACTGCGGGCAGCATGATGGATGGGCACAAACACTGAGGTTCCCACCGCGACAGCGCCTTCGCGGGCGCTGCGCATTGGAGTAAGCTGTGCCTCCACCACAGACCCACCTCTTGCGGAGCGGCCATGAGCGACACATCGAATTTCGGTTTCGGCAAACTTGTTCCCGGTTTTGACTTTCTGCAGAGCCTGGCCAAGGGGGCATCCAGCAGCATTCCGCAGTTGCCCAACCTGGGCAACTGGGTGGCGCCCACCATCAGCGTCGAGGAGCTGGAAAAACGCATCGACGAACTGAAGGCCGTGCAGTTCTGGCTGGAGCAGAACTCGCGCGCGCTGGCCGCCACCATCCAGGCGCTGGAGGTGCAGAAGATGACCCTGGCCACGCTCAAGGGCATGAACTTCAGCATGGGGGACGTGGCCAACGCCTTCAAGCTCAAGACCGCTGACACCGTGATGGGCGGCGTGCAAAAAGCCGCCAACACCATGACCGGCGCGGCTGACGCCATGACCAGTGCCGCGGCCCGCGCGACGGGCCGGGCCAACGCTGCAGAGGCTGAACCCGAAGAACACGAAGACGACGCAGAGCCCGCCGAAGAGCAAGCCGCAGCGCCCGCCAAGGCCAAAGCCAAGGGTGGCAAAGCCAGCAGTGCGGCCGAGCCCACGGTGGTCGACCCCATGCAGTGGTGGGGTGCCCTTACCAGCCAGTTCCAGCAGATCGCGACCAACGCCATGAAGGACGCGGCCAAACAAACCGCCATCGACACCACCAAGAACATGGCGACAGGCTTGGCCAAGGAGGCGCTCAAAACAGCCACCGGCATGGCCACGCAGTTTGCGGCCAAAGGCATGCAGACCATGCAAGGTGGCAAACGGACTGCCAGCGCCGCCAAAAAGCCTGCAACCGCCGCCAAGAAAGCCCCGGCCAAAAAAGCCGCAACCAAAACAGCAACCAAAACAGCAGCCAAACCCGCCAGAAAGGCAGCGGCTAAAAAATCCCCCAACCGAAGCGCCCCGCGCAAACCGGCGCGCTGACCAGACGGGCAGGTAGCCCGGCAGCGCTTCTGCTGGCCCGCCTCCGTCTGCGAGAGACCCTGTCATGAAACTCTTTCCCACTGGCCATGCCACACACCCCCAGTGGCGCATGGCCGCCGCTTTGGTGCTGGCGCAATTGCGCGCCCAGATGGCTTTGCCCGATTACGCGTCGGCCCCCTCGCTGGGGTTGCTCTACATCACCGACCACTATGCCAACGAGGCGCAAGGCCTGCTCGACTACCTCAGTACCGAGCTGCCCGAAGTGACCGACTGGAGCGGCACGGTGGGCGTGGGCGTGTCCGCCAACAATGCCGAATACTTTGACGAGCCCGCGCTGTCGGTCATGCTGCTCGACGTGTCGGCCGACCAATACCGCGTGTTTTCGGGGGTGGCGCCGCTTCCCACCCATGCCAACCACCCTGGCACTGGCTTTGTGGCCCACACGGCTTTGGTGCATGCCGATGGCAGAACGCCCGAACTGACCGAACTCCTGGCAGAGATGGCCGCGCGCACCGACACCGGCTACCTGTTCGGCGGTCTCTGTGCCAGCCGCACGAGCAGCGTGCAGTTCGCCGTCGGTGGCGACGGCAATATCGCCGGGCAGGGCGGCGCCACGGGCGTGTTTGACGGAGGCTTGTCGGGGGTGGCGTTTGGCGCTGGGGTGTCGCTGGTGTCCCGCGTCACGCAGGGCTGCCAGCCCGTGGGCGCCTTGCGCACCATCACCGAGGCGCACGAGAACGTGGTGCTGCAGCTCGATGGTGAATCGGCTCTGGATGTGCTGCTGGACACGCTGGAAGTCTCGCTCGACGGCGACCCGCAGCCTGCGCTGCGCAAGGTGCGCGCCACGCTGGCCGGGCTGGTCAACGCGGGCGAGCAGCCCAAGGGGCAGCGCCGCACGGGTCACTTTGGCACGGACACCCGGGTGCGGCACATCGTGGGGCTGGACGGCAGCCGCCGCGGCGTGGCTTTGGCCGACCAGGTCGAGGCTGGAATGCACCTGGCGTTCTGCCAACGCAATGTGGCGGCAGCGCGCGCCGACCTCATGCGCATCTGCGCCGAAATTCGCGAAGAGCTCTCGCCGGAAGAGCTGGAGCCTGCGTCGCTGATGTCGTCTTCGAATACGGGTGGCGATGGCGCTGCGGCCAGCAGCGCCTCAGGCGCTAACGCCACTGCGCAGGCGGAGCGGCGCATCTGTGGCGCGATTTACGTGAGCTGCTCGGGCCGCGGCGGCCCACATTTTGGCGGGCCCAGCGCCGAGCTGCAGATCGTGCGCCACGCGCTGGGCGATGTGCCGCTGGCCGGGTTTTTTGCGGGCGGCGAGATCGCGCACCACCATCTTTACGGCTACACCGGGGTGCTGACCGTGTTTGTCGACAGCGAGCCCTCGCCGTCCTGACTCTGCAGGTCCGGCCGGTCAGCCCGCGCCGTTGTCGTCAGACTCGGCCTTTTCTTCGGGCGTCAAACGCGTGGCCAGGATCTTGTCGATGGTCTTGCCATCCATGTCCACCACTTCCAGCTTCCAGTCCTCCCACTGCACCGTGTCGGTTACCTTGGGCAGGCGGCCGGTCAGCAGCATGATCATGCCGCTCAGCGTGTGGTATCTGCCGCGTTCTTCTTCCGGCACCGCATCCAGGTTCAGCCGGTCCTTCAGCTCGGGCACGGGGATGTGGCCGTCCAGCAGCCAGCTGCCGTCTTCGCGCTGCAGCGCCCACGAGGTTTCGGGGTCGCGCGGCTGGAACTCACCCGTGATGGCTTCGATCAGGTCCTGCAGTGTGACGATGCCTTGCACCTCGCCGTACTCGTCGATCACAAACGCCATGTGCACGTCCGACAGACGGAAGTTATCGAGCAACTCCATGCCGGTGATGGTCTCGGGCACATACAGCGCGGTCTGCAGCGGCTGATCGGCCAGGCCATGGGTCTTGTCCCGCAGCGTGCGCGACAGCCACTGGCGTGCGTTGATCACGCCCAGGATGTTGTCCATGCCACCGCGTATCACCGGGAACCGCGCGTGGTCCGACTCTTCGATGCACTGGAGGTTGTCTTCAAACGGTGCATCCACATCCAGACACACCACATCACCGCGCGGCACCATCAGCGATCCGATCTGGCGGTCGTCCAGCCGGAACACATTGCGCACCATGGTGTGCTCGTGCGACTCGATCACGCCTGCGGTGGTCCCTTCGACCAGCATGGCGTGGATCTCTTCTTCCGTCACCGGGCTGCCACTGGTTTCCTTCACACCCATCAGGCGCAGCAAGGTGCGGGTCGAGGTGGACAGCAGCAGCACAAACGGCTTGGTGGCAATGGCCAGAAAGTTGATGGGCCGGGCCACCAGCCGCGCAAACGTCTCGGGGTAGGACTGACCAATGCGCTTGGGCACCAGTTCACCGACCACGATGGAGAAATACGTGATCAGCACCACCACCAACCCGGTGGCCGCATAGCTGCCAAACGGCATGGGCACGCCCAGGGACTCCATCCACAGCGCCAGAGGCCCCGCCAGAGCGGCCTCGCCCACGATACCGTTCAAGACGCCAATCGACGTGATACCGATCTGGATGGTGGAGAGAAAACGCGTGGGGTCTTCGCCCAGCTTCACGGCAGCGACGGCGCCGCTATCGCCCTCATCAATCAGTTTTTGCAGCCGGGCTTTGCGGGCGGTGACCAGAGCGATCTCCGACATGGCAAACAGGCCGTTGAGAAGGATGAGGGCGAACAGTATTGCTATTTCCATACAAAGGGCGCCTTGCGCGCCCTTGGGTGTTGATCAGTGGGACATTGTAAGAACCTGTGGTGCCCGGCCCGGTGTTGCGACCAGGAACTGTGGTGTGGCTGCCGCGTTGCTGGCCCGCCGACTCTTTGCCCAGCCGCAGAGCGCGCAGGCATTGTGAATGACTTCACTTGAGGTGTTTTTTGGCTGTAGCGCTTATTGGATAAGCGCTAACAGCTATGAAAAGAGGAGTAACGGACTCAGCGCGCGCCTTGTGCACTCAGCAGTGCGGGTGCGTCGCCACGCGCCAGCCCAGCAAAATCAAAGTCCACCTCTGGCGCCAGACCACTCACGATGCGCGCCAGCGACTTGCCCGAGCCGCAGGCGTGTGTCCAGCCCAGCGTGCCGTGGCCGGTGTTCAGAAACAGGTTGCCCACGCGGGTCTTGCCGATGAGCGGCACATTGCTGGGGGTGGCCGGGCGCAGGCCGGTCCAGAACTGGGCCTGGCTCGCGTCGCCAGCGCCGGGGAAGAGCTGCTCCACACGCCGCACGATGGCGTCGCAACGCACCTGGTTCAGGTCGCGGTTGTAGCCGTTCAGCTCGGCCGTGCCTGCGATGCGCAAGCGGTCGCCACCGCGCTCGCTGGTGTAGCGCGAGAACACGAGCTTGAACTCGTCGTCCGTCAGGCTCACCTGGTGCGCCTTGCCGGCGTCCTTGACCGGCATGGTCACAGAGTAGCCCTTGGCAGGATAGATTGGCAGGCGGATGCCCAGCGGCTGCGCGAGCAGCGGGCTGAACGAGCCCATGGCCAGCACAAACGCATCGCCGCGCACGCGCTCGAAACCTCCTTCGGCATTGGTCACCTCCACGTGGTCGATGTGGTCACCCACCTTGCGCAGCGCGGTGATGTGGTGGCCCATGCGGAACTGCACGCCCGCCGCCTCACACAGCTTGGCGAGTTCGCGCGTGAACTGGTTGGCATCGCCCGATTCATCTTCAGCCGTGAAGGTGGCGCCTGCCAGTTGCGGGCGCATGTGGGCCAGCGCGGGCTCGATGCGCACCGCTTCGTCGGCGCTGATGACCTGGCGCTCGCAGCCCAGGGCGCGCATCTGTTCGGCCGGGGCCAGCGCACCGTCGAACTCCTTGGCGTTGGTATAGAAGTGCAGGATGCCCTGCGTGCGCTGGTCGTACTGGATGCCGGTGGCCGCACGCAGCTGTTGCAGCGTGTCGCGGCTGTAGGTGCCCAGGCTGACGATCTGCTCGATGTTGTGGCGCGTGCGCGCCGGGGTGCAATTGCGCAGAAAGGACAGGCCCCACAGCCACTGGCGCATGTCGGCGCGCAGGCGGAACAAGAGGGGCGCATCTTCCTTGCCCAGCCACTGCAGCACCTTGAGCGGCGCGCTGGGGTTGGCCCAGGGCTCGGCGTGGCTCACCGAGATCTGGCCGCCGTTGGCAAAGCTGGTCTCGGCGCCGGGGGCGCCCTGGCGGTCGATGACCGTGACCTCGTGGCCGAGTTGTTGCAGGAAATAAGCCGAGGTCACGCCGAGCAAGCCGGCACCCAATACGATCACGCGCATGATTTTCAAAGCCTTTCTGGGCTCTGGCGCTTGATGGTCGTGCGCTGATAGCTATTGATTAAATAGCAAGCAGCTGGCGCACGTCCGCCAAGCTGCCGCTCCCCCTGTCCTTGGTACCTGAGAGATTCACCGCACAGCCCACATGGCGCGCGGTTTGCTCCTTCGGTGCGCTGCGGTGTGCCCGCGGCGGCTCTCCAGACGGCTTTGATGATGGTGCAGTACGGGACCTGAGCGTGTATGGGAGTTTGCGCCTTCGGTGCAGCGGGCGGTGCCGCTGGCTCTCCTGCGAGGCCGATTCTAGGGGGCGCCGCGGTGCGAAAACCGGTGTCTGCGCGCTAATGCATGGCAATCGTTGCTGATGCTGGCGAGCGTCCTGGTGGCCCCGATTGCCATAATCCGCCGACGTTTCACGACCCACCCCAGGATGTACCCATGCCCGACACCGCTTTTGACCCCCAGGCCTGCGCCGCCGTGCTCACCATGGCGCGCCAGGGGCGCATGCCCCGGCCGCTGGATCTGCCTGCGGCACTGCGCCCCGGCAATGCAGCCGAGGCCTATGCGGTGCAGGACATTGTGGTGCACGAGCGGGGCGCGATAGCGGGCTGGAAGGTGGGTGCCGCATCGCCCCAGGCGCTGCCTGCGCGTGCAGCGCTGACCGGTCGACACGGTGTTCGTGGCGCAAGCCGGTTCAGCAGTGCATTTGCCCTCCACTGGTTTTGCCGTGATGGGTGTGGAGGCCGAGCTGGTGTACGAACTGGGCGCGGACCTGCCCGCCCGGTCAACGCCGTACAGCGCAGACGAGGTGCTGGCCGCCATGGTGTCCGTGCGTGCCGCCATCGAGGTATGCGACACGCGGTTTGCGGCCTGGGCCCAGCAGGGCGAATGGAGCCGCCTGGCCGACCAAGCCTGCCACGGCGCATTGATTGTGGGTTCTGGCACCGCGGACGTCGCTCGCGTTGAACCCCTGTCGCTGGCGGTCAGCTTGTCGGTGAATGGAGCGGTGGCTGTGCAGCACCTGCTTGGGGTAACCCGGCGGGCGATCCGCTGCGGCTGCTGACGTGGCTCGCCAACGAAGGCGCGCGCAGCCTGGGAGGGCTGCGCGCGGGGCAGTGGGTGACCACGGGCTCGTGCACCGGTACCGTGATGGTGGCGCCGGGCACCGTGGTGGTGGCTGAGCTTTCGGGTCTCGGCCGGGCAGAGGTTCAACTTGGGCTGAACCTCCACTATCGGCTCATCTCCAGCGCCATCAATTGCGGCGAGCGTTGTCGGGCTGGCTGTCATAGCGGTTTCGCACACCGTCGCCATCACGGTCGCGGTCGTTGCGGTTGGCGACGCCGTCACCGTCCCGGTCCCAGCCGCCGCGGTTCATCTCCCAGCGGCCATCGCGCTGTTCCCATTGCGGGTTGCGATAGCGGTAGCCAGCGCGGGCTTTTTCCCAGTGGCCAGCCACCCACACATGGCGGCGACCGCGCCAGTCCCAGTAGCCAGGCACCCAAACCTGGCCTCGGCGAGCGTGAGGCACGGCCTCGCGCCGCGGTGGAGGTGGGGCGGGAATGACATAGCCCGGCGTGCCGGACTGCACGATCACGGTGGCGTGGGGCTGTGCCTGCGCCGGGGCTGAGGTGCCCATCAACGTGGCCAGCGCAAGGCCAGCGGCGGTGAGGGATGCACGAAACATCGATTTCGAAGCTGTCATGGTGAAACTCCTTGGTTTTTTGCAACGGACAGCTAGCAGGCCACCAGGGTGAGGCTATGGAAGCGTCGTAGTTGCTGTTATTGGTTGAAGCAGATCGTCGTTGGAACTGTTGGACACAGCCTGTCGGTGAGGCGCAGAGCGATCTGTAGGTCAGCGGCGGTAGGGGTTGTCGGGGCGGCTGTCATGGCGATTGGGGACGCCGTCGCCATCCCGGTCGCGATCACGGCGGTTGGGCACACCGTCGCCATCGCGGTCCCAGCCACCGGGCTGCATGTTCCAGCGGCCGCCGTGCTCGACCCAGCGGGGTTGACGGTAGTGGTAGCCGTGGCGGGCCTTCACCCAGTGGCCCTGCATCCATACGTGGCGATGACCACGCCATTCCCAATGGCCAGGCACCCACACCATGCCCCGGCGATGGCGGGGCGCGGCTTCGTGGCGGGGTGGGGGGGGTGCGTGGTACTGCACGCGGACCGGTGCCGGATGCTGGTAATGGTGTGGCGAGCCGGCCTGGATGACAACGGTGGCGCTGGTCTGCGCCTGCGCCACCGTAGCGGCGCCCAACGAGAGCAGGGCGATGGAAACAGCAGCGAGTGCATTGCGAGCCATGGTGATCTCCTCAAAAAGGATTCCTTGCGGAACCGGGAGACTTGATGGTGCGGACCTTGCGTCAAGCCGGCGTAGTGGAATTGCGAAGTCTTGTGAAGTTGTGTTTCGGGCCCTGCAGTCACCTGCGAAAGCGTGATTTTTCGCACAGAGGCTCTGCTGGCCAGACCTTGAAGTGCGCCGAAAGCTTGTGCCTTTAGCGCCACCACACCAGCGTGGCAATCACCAGTAAAGCTGCCCATGCCGGGTGTCTGCCGTCGGTGGCGTAGAACACCAGCAACCCGCTGACCAGCGTGGCCGCCCCTGCCATGTCGGCCATCCAGGCCGCAAGGTCCGTCTCGACGGGTGCGGTGGCCAAGCGCCACAGCAGCGCGCTCAGCGCCCAGCCCAGCACTGTGACGAGGTGCCATGTGCCCCACAGAATGCGCACTTGGTGTTCGCGCAGCACGGGGTACCCGCCGGTGGGCACCACGCCTTTGGTGCGCAAGGTGCGGAACACCAGGATTTCGCCCATCACCGAGTGCACCGCACCGACGAGGGCAAGGCCGACTGCTGCCAGTACCAACGCCGTGTTCATGATGATGGTTGCTTCAAAGCGTGCTTCTTCACTGCCGTGGTCGCAGGCACAGCGCGAACGCGGGCGGCAACACCAGCCAGAAACCCGAGGCGGGCATGAGCACAATGCCCAGCAGGGCGAGCGCCAGCAACCCGGCACCCAGCACGCGCAACGACACAGGTTCGGGCCCCGCGTTGCGCTCGACAAGCAGGAGGGACCAGCCCAGCAGCGCGAACAGCCCGCCAAACAGCACAAACCAAGTGACCGCGCCCAGCATGGGGTCGGCGCCCACACTGTCGAACACGCCGCGCTGCACGATCTCTTGCAACTGGGGCTGGAACACGAGGACGGCAAACACCGTGTGCACCGCCGCCACGCCCAGCAGCCACAGGCCCTTCCAGGTTTGCCGAAGCGGCGTTGTCATGCGATGGGCGAAGATGGGCGTTCGGGTGGCCATGCTCAGGGGTTCCGGTGAGTGGTGGCATGAAGTAGGGATAGGCAGTTGTGCGTGCGCACCCGCGCCCCCAGCCCCGTGAGCAGGTGCATCAGGCCCATCCACATGCGCTCGAACGCAGGCATCTCGCCTGGTACTTGCGACAGGTGTTCCCCCATCACGTGCTGATGCCTGGCGGCGGTGATCGGCGGTGGCGTTTTGGTGCCAAAGTCGAAAATCGGCTGGGTCAATGGCTCGACCTGCCAGGTCTGCATGTCGGCCAGCGCGGGGGCGAGTTCGGTGCTGTAGGTGTGCTGCGACAGGTCCGCACGCACCAGTCCCAGGCCTTGGTAGGCGCGCAGCACCGCCGCGTCGCGCTGTGGGTCGGTGGCGGGCAGCAGCAGTGCGGCCCACGCTTGCGCCACATGGCCCAGAAAGCGGCTCGACAGGTCGCGCGTGCAACCGAAGTCGAGCACACCCACCGTGCCATCGGGCGCAAACAGAAAATTGCCGGGGTGCGGGTCAGCATGTACCCGGCCCAGCACAAAGATGCAATGCATGAACCAGTCCCACAGGTGCTGTCCGGCTTGATCGCGTTGATCTTGGGTGGGCTGCGTGGCCAGCCACGCCTGCAGGTGCATGCCCGGCAGGTACTGCTGCGTAAGCACCTGGGCACGCGTGTGCGACAGGACAGGCTGTGCCAGCACCACCCCAGGCAGCGCCGCGTGCTGCGCAAACCATTGCAGTTGCTCAGCCTCTTGCAGGTAGTCCACCTCGCGCAGCAGCGTGGCCTCGATCTCGGTCATCACGCTGTCCACCACGGTGTTGGCGGGCAGCGGCATGTCGGTATGGGCCAGGGCGCGCAGCGCGGCGCGCATCAGCTGCATGTCGCTGGTGATGGTGGCGGCGATGCCGGGGTACTGCACCTTGACGGCCACCGTGCCGTGGCCCGCCAGCTGTGCTCTGTGCACCTGGCCCAGGCTGGCGGCGGCGAAGGCCGTGGGTTCGAAGTGGTCGAACAACGCTTCAGGCTCCTGCCCGAACGCCTGTCGGAACACACGGCCCACCAGCGCACGGTTCAGCGGCGGGGCCTGGTGGTGGGCGCGCGCCAGCTCTTGCCGCACACCGTTCGGGCAGCAGGCCGGGGTGCATGCTGAGCAACTGCGACACCTTGAGCGCCGAGCCCCGCAACTGGCCCAGCGCGCCAAAGAGGATGCGGCCGAGGGCGGCTTCGTGGTCGGCCTGCGCTTGGGCAGACGGCGTGCGCACGCGGTGCCCCAGCTGAGCCATCCCGATGCGCGCGGCTGCGATGCCCGTGATAGTGCCGCGCGCCAGGCGGCCGGTGCGCGGCGGTTCAGTGCGTGCCATGGTCTGCCAGGCGTTGCACCATGGCACGCGCAATGCGGCGGTGAAAGGGTGTCACCACCGCCATGTAGGCATGCCCGAGCGTGTTGTGGATGTGCACCACGGTGCTGAGCACCATGGTCGGCGGCCCAGAGGATTCGGTCCGCCCGCTGTGCTTGGTCAGTGCAACCTGCACGTCGAGGTGCCTGTCGTCCTGGCCCATCACGACTTCGGTATCGCTCAGGTGGCGGATGCGAAAGATGCCCACGCGGTCGCCCACACGGTAGCTGCTGGCCTCGCGCAGCGATCTGCCGCTGGCGGGCGGGTACCCGTCGTGCAGTTGCCCCAGGTCCTTCAAGCCCACCAGCCGCACCAGCTTGTTGCGCACGGTCATGAGCATTTGTGTCCAGCGCGGCGTGCGGGCCACCACGTCCAGCCAGGCCTGCAGGGCGGTGTGGGATGGCTGGCCGTCAGCCACCTCGTAGGCATCAAAAAAATGGGCGCCGGGCAAGCTTGCATAGATGGCGGTGCCTGCGGGCACCTGCGTTTCGCGCACGGCGTTAGTGGTGTTCATACGGCCTTCTTCTTGCGTGGCACGGCAACTGGCTTTGCAGCAGATGCGGCTGCGGGGCTGGCGGCGCGTGGTTTGCGCGGTGCACGGTGCGGCTTGGCGGGCTCTGCCGATGCGGGTGAGCGGGAGGCTGCGGTGCGGGTATGGGCAGGGCCGGCCGGTGCGCTGGCCATCGCCTGTTTGGCCAAGTGCAGCATGCCCAGCAGCCCGCTGCTGTTCTGCGCCATGCGGGCCATCTGGCTGCGCAGCACAAAGCCGCCCAGTTGCAGCACGCGGTTGACCAGCCCGCCGCGTAGCGCCTGCACCAGCACCCCGAGCGACAGGTCCACCAGCTGCGTGGTGTCGGCAAACTCATCCGAGGTGTCTGCCAACCAGTAGGTCACCACACCGGCCAGGTAGTCGGTGTAGAGCCCACCCGCCATGCCTTTGAAGTCGCAGGGCTCGATTTCGCCGCTGGCCTCTGCCGCTTCGAGAAAGCTGGCGACGGCCTCGCGCAGGCTCTGGCGCGCAGCCAGGGGCTCCGCCAGCATCGACAGCGGCGAGCGCCGCGCCAGACTGCGCACCTGGGCCACAAATTCGCGGTCGACCAGCAGCCGCTCCAGCACGGCGTCGGTCAGGCGCTGCAACTTTTCCTGCAGCTGATAGCCCGCGAAGCCCGGCGTCTGCAGGGTTTCGGCCAGCGCCTGGTGGGCCACGTCGTCCAGGTAGCCCAGAACGATGCGGTCCTTGGTGGGGAAGTATTTGTAGATCGTGGCGTCGCCAATGCCTGCTGCACGCGCGATGTCTTTCATCGTCGTGCCGTCAAAGCCCTGGCGGGTCATGAGGTCCACCGCGCTGGCCACGATCTGGCGGCGCGTGGCGTCTTGTTGCTGGCGGGTGGTTTTCATTTGACTATCTTTAAATAAACAAAATTTGTTATTTAAAGAATAGTATTTTCTGTTTGTTGCGTCAAGCAGGCGTGGCACGGCACAGCTGCTGGCACTGTGTTTAACCCCTAAAAATCTTAGTGTTTTTGGCATCTAGCGCTTTTTGGTAAAGCGCTGATAGCTATCAAAAGAAGAGTAAATCAGCGACGCATGGACGCAAACGCCTCAAACTCCCAGCTGCGCATCGCCAGCAGCAAGGTGTAGCCCTCGCGCTCGCGGTCGGGCAGCTTCTGGTCGGCGAGGTGCTGCTGGGCAAAGTCCTGCGCCACGCGCTGCATGCGCTCCATGAACGCAGGGGCCAGGCTGCGGCTGATGTTGCCGTGCACCAGCAGCACGCCTTCGCCCGCGCCGTCAAAGCCGCCCGCGAAGTAGTCCAGCAACGCGTGGTCGCGAAAGTAGTTCATCACCGGGCCATGCGGGCGCCAGCGAAAGGTCTTGGCCAGCTTGAGGCGGTAGCGGTTCAGTGGCCGCAACTCGATGATGCCGATGCGGTCGAGTTGTGCGAGGTACTTGATGCCCTCGGCCTCGGTGAGGCGGTAGGCGGTGGTCACCTGCTCCAGCGTCCATTGGCTCAACACGCAAATTGCCATCAGCAGCAGCTTCTTGTCGCCCACCACGGCTTTTTCCTGCTCTTGCGTCAGCTCTTTCAACAGCGGCTGCTCGTCGGCCACGCGCCGCGCCAGATCGGCAAAGTCCAGTGCCAGCGCGCGGCAGATGGCGTCGATGCGCGACAGCGGCATGTCGCCCTTGGCCAGCATGCGCTTGACGCTGGACTCGGCCATGCCCAGGGCCAACGCCAGGTCGGCATAGGTCATCTGCGCGGTCTTGAGTTCCTTTTTCAGGGCAAGAACCAGGTCGGCAGTGGTGCTCACGCCAGCACCACACGGTTGCGGCCTGCCTCTTTGGCTTGGTACATCGCTTGGTCAGCGCGCTGCAATACGGACGTCATGTCGTCAGACGGCTGGATCTGCGTGACGCCAGCCGACACCGAGATTCGGATGCTGTGGTTTCCGTCGCTGATGTCCTGGGCAAACGCGTCGCGGCGAAGGCGGTCCATGATGGCTTGGGCCTCGGGTGCCGTCGTTTCTGGCATCAGGACGAGGAACTCTTCTCCACCATACCGGTAGACCCTGTCCTGGTTGCGCAATGTTTCTTCGAAACGGGTGGCCAACGTTTCCAGAACCAGATCGCCAAACGCATGGCCCAGTTCATCATTGACACGTTTGAAATGATCGGCGTCGACCATGGCAACGGCAATCCCCTGCTCAGACGTGTCCAGGCGGTCAATGGCATCGCCCAGATCGCGCTCCATCGCGCGGCGATTCAGCAGTCCGGTCAATTCGTCCATGTCCGTCATGGAGGATGTAACGCCTGAAATCAACCGATCCGCCTGCTGCCACAACAGCTGCGCCTGCTGCAAAAAAGAAGCCAATTCTTGGCGTCGAGAGGCGCTGCCCTGAGGGAGGTTTGCCATCGATTGGGCCATCCGGTTCAAACGCTCCTGGGTTCCCATCAGGCGGCTGTAGTGTTTGCTCTGGACGATGGCACTGCCCGTGGGCACGCTCAGCCAGGTGCGCAGATCCAGCGCATTTGCACTGTCAGCTCCCGGAAAAAGGGCTGGCTCATCGGCCTCCTGCTGCAGGCGGAAAACGGTGTTCAAAACCGATTTGCGCTGCATTTGCAAAGCACGTTGAAACGAAGCGAGGAAACGCTCCAGGTCAGCCGTGGCCAGTTTTGCGCCAATGGGGTCATCCATGGTGAGTACTCCGCTCTCTGGTGGGTGCATCCGTGGTGCTGGCTGTTTCTGCGGCGTCGGTGTGCGCAGCGCGTGGAGCCCGTGCAGGCGCGCCTGGCGCAAAGTACAACATCACCCAGCCAGAATCAGGACGAAACGCTTGCTCGCTGGTGGCCAACCAAAAACTACCCCTCGGAGACACCCCGCCAATAAGTTGCCAGTCTTCGCCCGGCGTGCCCTGGCGCGTCTGCAGTTGTTTGTAGTCAAAGGTGTCGGTCAGCTTGGTGGTCTGCATGGTCCATCCTTCTTGCAGCCATTGGTGGAGCTTTTCAAAAGTGGCAGACGGACTGAATGCACTGTATCCGCGTTGCTGCAATGGAAGGCGTTGGTTGCCGCCCCCGGCTTCCAGATGGGTTGCCAGTTGAAACGTCCGGTGGTGGCCAAATTCATGACCTTGGGCCTTGCAGGCCAGAGCGTTGTAGTAGTCATTGTCGGTCGCGCACAGCAAATGGCTCAGGCGTTCGGCGTCAAGTGCATGGTGCGCGTGGTCAGACAGAATTTCTCCGTAGAAGACTTCGATGCCGTCCATCCGCATGGGCTTGAGCCGCTGAAAGGACCCATCCGCCACTACGACGTCGATACCCAGCTTGCGCACCGCCTGTGCCAGAGTCAGTGACCACGGAGAGGCGCCCACAATCAGCAGGCCGTTTTCAGCCTGCGCCGCAAGCCCCATCTTGCGGGCCATGCGTCCCAGAGTCAGTCCGTGGGCCAACACCGTGACAATGATCACCACAAACACAATGGGCAGCAATCGCGCTGCGTCGGGATAGCCCGCCTCTACCAAGGCAGGCCCAAAAATACCGGCGGAGGCCGCCGCCACAATGCCACGGGGTGCAATCCAAGCGAGCAGGATCTTGTCTTCCTTGCGCATGGGCGAGCCCAGCGTTGCAAGGCCAATCGCCACGGGGCGCACGACCAACAGCACCATCACGACGAACAGCGCCACACGCCAATCGAGCTGGCCCAGTTGCGCAAACTCAAGTTGCGACGGGATGACGATGAACAGGACGGACAACAACACCACCGTCAGGTTTTCTTTGAAATGGCGCAGCGATTCACGCTCCACCAGCTTCATGTTGCCGATGACGAGGCCCATGACCGTCACGCTCAGCAGCCCAGCCTCGTGCTGAACGCGATTGCTGGCCCAGTAGCAGACCAGCACCAGCACCATCAACATCGGGGCTTTCAGGTGAACCGGGATCGAACCGCGCCGATACAGCCAACCAGTAGCCAGCCCGCCCAACCCGCCAAATACCGCTGCTGCGCCAATTGCACCCCCAATGCCCAGTGCGATCTGCTCCCAGCCGCCATTGGCTAGGGTGAAGTATTGAAATGTCAGTACGGCCAGTAGCACGCCAATAGGGTCGTTGACAATGCCCTCCCATTTGAGAAGTGAGGCCGAGTCCTTGTTGAGCCGTGCCTGGCGAAGCAGGGGCAGGATGACCGTGGGTCCCGTCACCACCAAAATGGCGCCGAGTACCCAGGACACGGGCCAGCTCAGTCCCGCCACATAGTGCGCGGAAACGCCTCCTAAAAGCCATGCGATCGGCGGAGCAAGCAACGTCAGGCGACCAATGCCGTGTCCGACCCGGCGAAATTCCTGGGCTTTCAGGTCCATGCCGCCTTCAAACAGAATGATGGCCACCCCCAGCCCGATCAGCTCTGTGAGCTCTGTCTGCGGCATGCTGATGTTCAGCAGACCGCTCACAGGGCCCAGCAAAATACCCGCTGCAATCAGCACCACGATTGCCGGCAGACGAATCTGCGTAGCCAGCCACTGGCTGGCAAGCCCCGTGCCAAGAATCATGAGAAGTACGGTAGCCATGTGCATAGGCGGGAGCTTTTAAAGTGCTGCGCGATCTCGCTGGGACATCGAGACGCTGCATTGGGGTGGGTTTGGTGCGCAATCGGCTGGGTGCGTTCGAATGAGACGAGCGACGTCAGCGGGTCACGGTATCGATTATGGATACTTCTGGTGGATTGAGAAGCCCTGAGTGCAACTTTGCAGACTAAGTTGCAGACGTGTTGAACACACTGCGTGACATCGATCTTTCCATCAGGTGAATTCCATGCGCTCCTTTGCATCTTCCCCCATCGGCGACTGTCAGCCATTTTCGAGGCGTGAAGCGGGGCTTTTGATTGGTGTAACCGCGTTGCTTGCCTTGGCACTGTGTGCCCCTGAGTTATCGGCCAGCGCTTTTCAGCACGCGTTTGCTGATCAGCGTGGGTGGTGGGGGGCCCCCAACCTGTTGGACGTGCTGAGCAACCTCCCGTTTGCCATAGCAGGGGTATGGGGTTTGTGCGCGCTGCGCCGACTCGCAACAGGTGTGCTGGACCCCGCATCGCGAATACTGTCCACTCTGTTTTTTGCAGGGCTTTTGTGCACTGCCGTCGGTTCTAGCGTGTACCACTGGCAACCGCTGGATGCGGGCCTGCTGTGGGACCGGCTGGGCATGGTGCTGCCGTTTGCCGGCCTGCTGGGGCTGGCGGCGGCCAGCCGCGTGAGCGAACGTGCGGGCTGGGTCACGGCGGGCGCGGTGTTGCTGGCGGGGCCTGTTGCCGTTTTGTGGTGGTCGCACACCGGCAACCTGATGCCCTGGGCCGTGGTGCAGCTGGGTGGCATGCTGGTGGTGCTGGCGCTGGCCTGTTTGCCCCGGCGTGACGGTGCGCTGGCGGTGCACCTGGGCGCAGTGATTGGCTTGTATGCCGTGGCCAAGTTGTTCGAGGCGGCGGACCATGCGGTGTTTGACGCCACCGCGCAGTGGGTGTCGGGCCACAGCCTCAAGCATGTGTTTGCCGCTGGTGCCGCCTGGCCCGTGCTGACCGCACTGGCGGCATTGCGCAACAGTGCCGGACCGGGCGTGCCGCACGTCACGCTGTCCGGGCAGAATGGCGCCCACGCCGTGGGTGTCGCCCGCAGGTCACGCGCATGACGGCGCATGGCGTGCGGGCACGGAAAATTCCAACAAGCAAACCCATCGGAAACGAGGAGAAACGCATGCACCCCGACACCCCCTCAGCCAGCGCTGCGCCAGCGCATGAGGACCCCAACCAGTTCGCCTTGTTGCGCCAGCGCCGCTTTGCGCCGTTTTTCTGGACCCAGTTTTCCGGCGCGGCCAATGACAACCTGTTCAAGTTCGCGTTCACCGTGATGGTGACCTACCAGCTCAGCGTGTGCTGGCTGCCGCCGGCCATGGCGGGGCTGGTGATTGGTGCGCTGTTCATCCTGCCGTTTTTGCTGTTCTCGGCCACGTCGGGCCAGCTGACCGACAAGTACGACAAGACGCAGATGATCCGCTTCGTGAAGAACCTGGAGATCGCCATCATGCTGGTGGCCGCCTTCGGATTCATGACGGACAACGTGCCGATCCTGCTGCTGTGCACCTTCCTGATGGGCGTGCACTCCACGCTGTTCGGCCCGGTCAAGTTCGCCTACATGCCCCAGGTGCTGAGCGAGCGCGAGCTGACGGGCGGCAACGGCATGGTCGAGATGGGCACCTTTGTCGCCATCCTGCTGGGCAACGTGGCCGGCGGGCTGCTGGTGGCTATTGCCGGGCATCGGCCACACCACGGTGGCCGTGGCCTGCGTGCTGGCTGGCCGCTGGTGGGCCGCGCGGTGGCGCAGTTCATTCCCTCGGCGCCCGCCACCGACCCGGGCCTCACCATCAACTGGAACCCCTTCACCGAGACCTGGCGCAACCTCAAGCTGGCGCACGGGAACCTGGTGGTGTTCCGCTCGCTGCTGGGCATCAGCTGGATGTGGTTCTTTGGCGCGGTGTTCCTGAGCCAGTTCCCGAGCCTGGCCAAGGAGGTGCTGCATGGCAACGAGCAGGTGGCATCGCTGCTGCTGGTGGTGTTCTCCATCGGCATCGGCATCGGCTCGCTGCTGTGCGAGGTGCTGAGGCGCCGCCATGTCGAGATCGGCCTGGTGCCGCTGGGCGCCATCGGCATGAGCGTGTTTGCCATCGACCTGTACTTCGCGTCGCGCGGCCTGCCGCCGTCCGAGATCATGGGCCTGGGCGCCTTCCTGGCGCAAAGCCAGCACTGGCGCGTGATGGTCGACCTGGCGCTGCTCAGCCTGTTCGCCGGCCTGTACAGCGTGCCCATGTATGCACTGATCCAGATGCGCAGCCAGCCCACGCACCGCGCGCGCATCATCGCGGCCAACAACATCCTGAACGCGCTGTTCATGATCGCCAGTTCGCTGATCGCCGGGGCGCTGCTGGGCGCGGGCTTCACCGTGCCGCAGATCTTCCTGTTCACCGGCCTCGCCAATGCGGTGGTGGCCTTCTACATCTTCATGCTGGTGCCAGAGTACCTGCTGCGCTTTGTCGCCTGGATGTCGTCACGCTTCGTGTACCGCTTCAAGGTGCAGGGCGACGAAAACCTGCCTACCACGGGCGCCGCCATCCTGGCGTGCAACCACGTGAGTTTTGTCGATGCCGTGCTGCTGATGGCCGCCAGCCCGCGCCCCATCTACTTCGTGATGGACCACCGCATCTTCCGCGTGCCGGTGCTGGGCTGGTTGTTCCGCCTGGCCAAGGCGATCCCCATCGCGCCTTACAAAGAAGACCCCAAGACCTACGAAGCAGCGTTTGACCGCGCCGCGCAGGTGCTGCGCGAGGGTGACCTGCTGGCGATCTTTCCTGAAGGCGGCATCACCAAGGATGGGCAACTGCAGGAGTTCAAGGGCGGCATCATGAAGATCATCGAGCGCGCGCGCGAAGAGGGCATCGAGGCCCCGGTGATCCCCATGGCGTTGACCAATCTGTGGGGTTCGTATTTCAGCCGTATCGAGCAGGGTGGTGCCATGGTGCGGCCTTTCCGCCGGGGTTTCTTCAGCCGGGTGGGGCTGAACGTAGGCCACGCAGTGGGTCCCCGCGATGTGCAGCCGACCATGCTGCGCGAACGCGTGCAGACCTTGCTGGCCCGCTGAAAAGACGACTCTCGGGGTGCGCAGGGTGGTGAGACGCGGCGCCGCCGTATGACCGGACGACGGCCCCCCGTCCCACATTGGCGGGATAGGGTGTGGTCTACGGTGACTTCTTTGCCAACGCATTGCAAAGGAGACAGACCATGGCTTACTCCATCACCCAGGCCCGAACCCTGCTGACTGCGGCCGAACTGGAGCTTTTTGACCAGAGCCGCGCCGACCCCATCAAGGCGCTCACACTTGCGCGGCTGCGCGGCAAGGTGACGCGGGCGCGCACGTTGCGCGACAAGTACCGCGATCTCTACCGCCGCCAGACCGTGGCCGTGCGCGGCGCCTCGTCGACCAAAGGACGTTCGCCCGTCGGTTCTGACAACGAGCGGACACAGCGCAAGGCCGACATGCTGCAAGAGGTGCTGGGGCGCTTTGAAGCCCGTGTCGACCAACTGGAAGCGCGCGAAGAACGCGAAAGCCAAAACAGCAGCGCAGCCAGCCCCCAGCGAAGGGCTCGAAAGCCCGCCGCCAAGAAATCCGCGTCTGCCAAACACCCATGAAGCAAGCGGCCAAGAAGTCTGCTACCCCCACCGCGGGCAAGAGCGCCCGCAAGGCGGCAACGAAAGCGCCATCGTCCACCACCGCGGTGGCCAGTGCCGCATCGGGGCACACCACTAAGTCGCGCAGATAGCAAGGTCGGCACGAGCAAAAAGCCGCTGGGCCCAGTCGCTACGGAGGAGAAACAGGGCACCAACACCGCTCGCCCCGAGCCACTGCTGGCGGCGGTGCTGAACCAGCACGCCACCCGCTCGTCCAAGGCGCCGTCGGACAAGGCGCCCACGGCCAACGGAAAAGCGCATGCACCACTGGCCCATGCGCCCGTTGACATGGTTCCTGCCGCGTTGCGGGGCAATCCGCTCAAGCAGGCGCCTGGCCAGATCGCGATTCACGCGCACCAGGGATCTGCCGTGCGACGTGCCCAGGGCAAACGCGACAGCCGTTGATCCAACTGATACACCGGAGCTTGGCTGTCGTGTGTGGAAGGCAGGGCGTCAGATGGCTGCCAGCGTGGCCAACTGCGCCCAGCGGGCGCGCTCGGCGTCGGTGCCGGGTTGATCATCCAAAGCCCCATCAGATAAAGCGCCCACTGCCAACGGCAAGGCGCATGCGCCGCTTCTCCATGCGCCCATCGACATGGTGCCTGCTGCTTTGCGTGGCAACCCTCTCAAGCAGGCGCCCGGCCAGATCGCGATTCATGCGCACCAAGGGTCTGCCGTGCGCCGCGCACAGGGCAAGCGCGACAGCCGCTAAGGGGTGTGAAAGCGCGCTCGATGATTGCCGCTGCTTGCTTTGGGCGGCTTATCGAGCTTGTGCGTGAAGAGGGCATTGAAGGCACCCCGTAGACCAAGCGATGTCGGCCAAGCGATGTTGGCGCGTGCGCCGCAGCGTCTATTCTGCTCTGATATTGGCGCGCTGCGCGATGGCGCGCATCCGCGGCAACTCGTCCTCAATCTGCGCGATCACTGCACTCGCAGGCTGATAGGCTGGCTCCAGCCCGCTGGCAATGAGTTTGTTGCGTATCTCGGTATCCGCCATGGTGTCCGCTAGCGCCTTGTGCAGTTTGGCCTTGGCATCTGCAGGCAGGCCCCGTGGCGCCACCACCGCCAGCCACGAATCTGCCGAAAAGCCTGCAAAGCCGTTTTCGGCCACGGTGGGCACATCCGGCAACTGTGTGGCGCGCGTGGCACCCGTCACCGCAATGGCCTTGATCTTGCCCGCCTTGAGCTGCGGTAGCGCTGCAGCCACCGTGTCGATGGTGAATGGAATCTGCCCGCCCACCAGATCGGTCATGGCGGGCGCGCTGCCTCGGTAGGGCACGTGCATCAGCTTGACGCCGGTGGCAGACCACATCAGCTCTGCCGCAAAGTGGCCGGTGGTGCCGCTGCCGAAGGAGCCGTAGGCAAACTTGTCGGGAGTGCGGATCGCTGCAGCGATCAACTGCTTCAGATTGCTGATCGGCACCTCTCGGTTGGCCAGCAGAATGAGCGGCACGCGGGCCACCATGCCGATGGGCTCGTAGCTCTTGACCGGGTCGTACGGCAGCTTGTTGTTGAGCGCCGGATTCACGGTGAATGTGGACCCTGAGCTGATCAGCAAGGTGTAGCCATCGGCCGATGCATTGGCCACATACGATGCGCCCACGATGGTGCCCGCTCCGGCCTTGTTCTCGATCACGACCGACTGGCCCAGGTGGTCGCCCAGCCGCTTGCTGATCAGCCGCCCCACGATGTCGACGGCGCCTCCCGGTGGGAACGGAACAACGAGCTGGATCGGTTTAGCGGGATAGCCGTCGGCATGCGCGAAGGGCCCTGAACCTAGCCCCAACCCAGCGATGGCTGCTGCGAATGCGACGACGCTGGCGCGTCTTGTGGTCTGCAAGCACTTCATTTGGCGATCCTTCTGTGGAGGGCTGGTCACCCAGCTGTGGACACTGCGAACGGAGGGGTGGTGAGGGTCGGGACCCCATCGCATGGACGGGGCCGTTGGGGTAAAGCGGCCTCGTTCAAGCCCGCCTCAAATTAGGGAAAGCCCAGCCAGCCGACACAGCTGTTGCTGTTCGGTTTCGCCGGGCGAGGCGTCAGCCGTTGCGAAAAAGAAAGCTGTAGGCGTTCAACGCCGGCACCCCTCCCAGGTGCGCATACAGCACGCGTGAGCCTTCGGGGAATTCGCCCTTGCGGACCATGTCGATCATCCCGTGCATGGATTTGCCTTCGTACACCGGGTCGGTCAGCATGCCTTCCTGGCGCGCGCACAGGCGGATGGCTTCGAGCGTGCCTTCGTTGGGCAGGCCGTACTCGGGCCCACCGTAGCGCGTGTCCAGCACCACGTCTTCGGCGGTGATGTCCTGGCCCAGTTCCACCAGCTTGGCGGTGTTCTGCGCGATGCGCAGCACCTGGGCGTGCGTCTTCTCGGGCTTGGCCGATGCGTCGATGCCGATCACCCTGCGCGCACGGCCATCGGCCGCAAAGCCGACCACCATGCCGGCCTGCGTGCTGCCGGTAACTGAACATACGACGATGTAGTCGAACTGGAAACCCAGCTCTTTCTCTTGCTGGCGCACTTCTTCGGCAAAGCCCACGAAGCCCAGGCCGCCGTACGGGTGCTCGGAGCAGCCTGCCGGGATGGGGAAGGGCTTGCCGCCGGCCTTCCTCACGTCGTCCATGGCCTGCTCCCAGCTGGGGCGGATGCCGATGTCGAAACCCGCAGCGTCCAGGCGCACATCGGCGCCCATGATGCGGCTCATCTCGATGTTGCCCACGCGGTCGTACACCGCGTCGGAGTAGTTGACCCAGTTCTCCTGCACCAGCACGCACTTCATGCCCAGGTGCGCGGCCACGGCGGCCACCTGGCGCGTCTGGTTGGACTGGATGCCGCCGATGGACACCAGCGTGTCGTAGCCGCCTGCGATGGCTTCGGGGATGAGGTATTCCAGCTTGCGCGTCTTGTTGCCGCCAAAGGCCAGGCCGCTGTTGCAGTCCTCGCGCTTGGCGTACAGGTGTACCTTGCCGCCCAGGTGGGCCGACAGGCGCGGCAGCGCCGTGATGGGCGAGGGCCCGAACGTGAGCGGGTGGCGGGGAAATTTCTGCAGGTTCATGGCGGTGTTCCGGTCGATGGAAAGAAATAAGGCGGGTGCAGGACTGGGTCTTGCAGTGCCTTCATCGTAGAAAAACACGCGCATCAAGTGGTTGCGAATTTCTTGCTGATTTCGGATATTTTGTTTTCTGAATCAGAATGTAGGCGATCAAAATTTCTTGGAAAAAGCAATGTGCGCAACAAAAGTTCGTGCCAAGAATATGCCGCAGCCTGATGTGTCTGCCGAGCTGGACCGCACCGACAAAACCATCCTGCGCCAGCTGCAGCGCGACGCGTCGTTGTCCAACGTCGCGTTGGCCGAGAAGGTGCACCTGAGCCCACCCGCCTGCCTGCGACGGGTGGAGCGCCTGCGGCGGCTGGGGCTTATCGATGGGGTTGTGGCGCTGCTCAACCCCAAGGCGGTAGGCGCGGGCATGTTGGTGATGATCGGCGTGGTGCTGGACCGCTCCACGCCCGAGTCATTTGCCGAATTTGAAAAGGCTGCAGCCAAGGTGTCCGGCTGCATGGAATGCCACGTGGTCACCGGCGAGTTCGATTACTTCATGCTGGTGCGCACGCGCGACAACGACAGCTTCAACCGCCTGCATGCCGAGCAATTGCTCTATCTGCCAGGCGTGCGGCAGGTGCGGTCGTTTATGGTGCTGCGCAATGTGTTGTCGACCACGGAGCTGCCGCTGGCGGTGTAGCGGCTGGGTTGAATAGCTATTGAAACAGGAGCTGTTAGCGCCTGATGTGTATGGCTTATCGACAGATTTAATTCTGAAGGTGCCGTAGACAGGGCGCAAGCAGCTACTGTTTTTGACGCAAGGTGTCAGGCCTGCGTTTCCACCGCAAAGCTCAGCCCCGCATTCGCCTGCAGGCGCGCAATCAGCTTGTCTCCCATGGCGGGCGCCGGGGTCCAGATGCCGCCTTGGGTTTCGGTCGCGTCCTGCAGCAGACACACCGCGGCTTCCGCAATCATCTTGGATGTGGACCCATAGCCCGGGTCGCGGTCACCCTTCACGCCCACGCGCAGCGTGTTGCCTTCCGCGTCGGTGCCCAAGAACAGCACGTCGTAAAACCCGTTCTCGCGTTCTTCGCGCGACGGGCCTTCGCCGGGCTTGGGGCCTTTGTCCGAGCCCAGCGACTTGTCGCCCGCCACGGCGTTGGCAATGGCTTCGCCCTTTTCGCCGGGGCCGGTGATCAGCATTTCGTCGTACACAAAATCGGTGCCGTAGGCGTGCTGCAGCAAGAAGTTGGAGCGGTGCACGTTGCGGGTGTTGATGGCAGCCATCACGAACGGGGCGACCCACACGCCGTCACCCAGCGCCTCGTCCACCATGGGCTTGTTGCCTGAGGGCTGGCGAGGGCCTTCAAAGCCGGGCGTGAGCGAGAAGGGGTTCTTCAGCAGGTCCAGCACTGCGGGGTTCGCGGCGGCGGCCATGGTGGCCTTCAGGCTGGCGGCGGTGCCGCCCGAGAAGGTGCCCTTCATCTTGCGCACCCGGCCGCGCACGCGGCTGGCAGGGTGGCCGAAGCGGGCTTTCATTTCTTTTTGCAGCAGGAACACGCCCAGGTCAAACGGGATGGAATCAAACCCGCACGAGAACACGATACGTGCGCCGCTGGCCTGGGCCGTGGCTTCGTGGGCGTCGATCATGTGGCGCATCCAGGCGGGTTCACCGCACAGGTCCACATAGTCCACCCCCGCCTTGGCGCAGGCTGCCACCAGTTCGTTGCCGTACAAGCTGATAAGGGCCCACGGTGGTCAGCACCAGGCGGGTCTGGTCCATCAGCGCTTGCAGGCTGGCGGGGTTGCTGGTGTCGGTCACGACCAGCGGGGTGTCGGCGGGGGCGCCCACTTCGTCGCGCACCGCAGCCAATTTGTCGGCATTGCGCCCGCCCATGGCCCAGCGCAGGCCGCTGCCGGCGGGGTAGCGCTGCAACAGGTATTCGACCACCAGGCGGCCTGTAAAGCCGGTGGCGCCGTGGACGATGAGGTCAAAGGGTTTGGTGGTCATGGGGGTATCTCCGTGCAAGGCGCTGTGGGGGTTGTGGCGGGGATTGTGAGAGACAAGCCTGCCGCCGTCTGTCGCCCATGTGCTGCGCACCTCGAATCTATTCGAGGCGATAAAGCCCGGAAAAGTATCGATAAACGATACCCAATAGCCGGTGCAGGGCCACTGCGGTGGATGAAGCCAGACGCAAAGGTGGCGCCCGGTCACTATTCGCTCCGTGTTCAACCACGGGCCTGTGTGGCCCACCCCTTCTGTATGTCGTCTACCTCTTCCTTCATCGTTCAGCGTGACACCCGTGCCTGGCAGTTGCAGGTGTGGGTTTCGTTCGGTATCGCCGTGTTCTTGTGCGCCGTGGGGCTGGCCTGGCTGCCGGGTCAGCAGTTGGAGCAGGCGTTCATGGTGATGGGATATGTGTTCTGTTTGTCTGCCGCGTTTGTGCTGGCCAAGTTTGTGCGGGACAACGAAAGCGCCACGCGCCGCGGCGCCGGTGACACGCCGATGTGGAAGCTGGTGGTGTGGGGCGGCTTTGTCGTGGCCATGGGCCTGACGGGCTGGGGCCTGCTGGGCATGGACATCAACGTCACCTACAAGGCGTTTCTGGGCGTGAGCTGGCTGTACCTGATCACCACCGCGTTCACCCTGGCCAAGATGCTGCGTGACCGCCACGAGGCCGACCTGACCGAAGCCCGCCTGCAAGGCCGCCGCGAAGCCGCTGCTGCACAGTCTGCAACGTCTGGTAACAACGCGAACTGAAATCACGGCGCCGCCACCCCCGGCCTCGGCGATGCTCCCGGGTCGGTCTGAAACCCAACAGCGCTGCTGCACATGCCGTGTGGCAGCGCCCAAAAAATGAATGAGGAGTGAAACCATGTCCCAGTCCCCTGCAAATAACCGAACCCTGAACTCCACCCTGGCCCGCTGGTTGCTGGCCGCTGGCCTGCTGTGTGCGGTGGCCGTGTTGCCAGCGCGTGCGCAAAGCGAGGCATCGGCTGCGTTGTCGATGTTGCCCGTGGCCTCGGTGGTGGGCACAGCCTCGGTGGCATCCGCTGCGGCGGGCGCCGTGGTGACCCTGCCAGCGGCCCTGTCGGTGGCGGGTGCGGTGCTCACCGTCAAAACCGTGGAGGCCTCTGCCACGGGCACGGTGTATTTGCTGGAGCGTGCATCCGATGGCGCGCAGGTCAGCGTGGAGGTGGCGGGCCGTGGCGTGGCGGCATCGGCCCACGGCGTGGGCACGGTGGTGGCGTGCAGCGTGATCGGTACCGGCGTCGTGCTGTCGGTGGCGGGTGAAGCGATTGCGTTCATTCCCAACGCCATCGGCCGCGCATTGCTGCACAACGAACGCCTGTGAGGAGCCGCACCATGCCGTTGACATCACTGATGCCTGCCCCTTGTGGTTGCCACACCGCAGACCGCCCGCCGCCGGGCGCCGACGCCACTGGTCTGGGGCATTGCCCTGGTGGCGGGGGCGGCACTGTTCACCGCGACGCAGGCCCACGCGGGCCGCTCGTGCGAGGCGCGCAAGACCACACCCCAACTGGTGGAGCGCGGCATGAAACTGGCCGAGCAGACCGCCGTTGCACTGGACGCAGAACACACGCGCTCAGGCACCCGGGTGGTGGTGCTGGGCCGCGCGGGGCAGGATCTGAGCAAATACGGACTGCGCTATTCGCACTTTGGCTGGGCCTACAAAACCCCCGAGGGCCCGTGGCGCGTGGCCCACAAGCTCAATGAATGCGGCACCGCGGTGGGCCACCTCTACCGCCAGGGGCTGGGCGAGTTCTTTCTGGACGATCTGTGGCGCTACGAGGCGGTCTACGCCGTGCCCACGCCCGAGGTGCAGCAGCGCCTGCTGGCCGTGTTGCAGGACACCGCCCGCACCCGCACGCTGCAGCAACCGGCCTACAGCATGGTCAGCTACGTGTGGGGCCGCAAATACCAGCAGTCCAACCAGTGGGCGCTGGAAACCCTGGCCGTGGCGATGGAGCCCACGACGGTGCAGACCCGCGACCAGGCGCAGGCATGGTTGCAGTTCAAGGGCTACACGCCCACCACGCTCAAGCTCGGCCCGCTCACGCGCATGGGCGGGCGCGTGGGGTCGGCCAACATTGCGTTTGACGACCATCCCGGCGAGAAGCGGTTTTCAGACCGCATCGAGACGGTCACGGTGGACTCGGTGCTGACGTGGCTGCAGCGTGCGCAGCTGGCCGGGGCGCCCGTGACGCTGGTGATGAAAAATTGAACGAAAAATGGGCTCTAGCGCCTATTTCATAAGCGCTGGTAGCTATAAAAAGAGAAGCAAATGCTTTGATCGCCGCTTTTTGCAGCGATGGCGTTGAGGTTTTTGATCAATCACTCACAGAGGAGAAGACCGTGAGCAAATCCCTGCGTTTGTCTGAAAAATGGTTCCGGCGCGGCCTGTGGCTGGTGGCGGTGGTGTTTGCCAGCTTCCTCATCGGCCTGGGCGGCACGCTGGTGGGAGACCTGCCCAAGGTCGAAACCCCATTGCAGGTGGATGACTTTCTGGACAAGGCGACCGCGGAAACCCTGCGCAAGCAGGTGCGCGACGCACGCGATGCCGAGCAGGACGCGCAGACCGCGCTGGAGCAGGCCCAGCTGCAGCGCAGCAAGGCGCAAAGTGAAAGCCGCACGGCCCGCGACAGCTTCAACAACTGGCTGGCTGCACGCAGCGTGACGCAGCGCACCGACCAGGACCCCGAGGTGCTGTCGCGCACCCAGGCGCTGGACGCGCTGCGCATCAACGAGCGCAAGACGCAGCAGGCGGTGGAGCAGCAGCAGCAGGCCGCGCTGGATGCGCGCCAGGCCGCCGCCGCTGCGACAGACCGCTTGCACGATCTGGAAGCGGGCGGCTACGAGCTGATGCGCATCGAGCAACGCAAAGTCGAGTTGCGCGTGTTTCTGTACCGCCTGGCCCTGACGCTCCCGCTTTTGGCCATTGCGGGCTGGTTGTTTGTCAAAAAACGCAAGGGCACCTACTGGCCGTTTGTATGGGGCTTCATCTTCTTCGCGTTGTTCGCCTTCTTCGTGGAACTGGTGCCTTACCTGCCCAGCTACGGCGGGTATGTGCGCTATGTGGTGGGTATCGCCATCACCGCCATCGTGGGGCGCTACGCGATCCTGGCGCTCAACCGCTACCTGGAGCGCCAGAAGCTCGCCGAGACGCTGCCCGACCAGGAGCGCCGCAAGGAGCTGAGTTACGACGTCGCCCTGGCGCGCCTGGCCAAAAGCGTGTGCCCTGGCTGCGAGCGGCCGGTGGACCTGAAGAACGAGAAGATCGACTTCTGCCCCCACTGCGGCATCGGCCTGTTTGACCACTGCGGCCAGTGCAGCACGCGCAAGAGCGCGTTTGCCAAGTTCTGCCATGCGTGTGGGACGGGCGCCGAGAGCAAACCAGCGGTCACAACCGCAGCCACGTCGACGTGATACAACGGCAGGCAGTGTTCGGGGTGTAGCCCGGATGCTGCGGCACAGCGATCTTCAACACCATTCCAAGGAGTCCTCATGGGTTTTTTCTCCAAGATTTTTTCGAAGATTTTTCCATCTGCCAATGCAGCCGAAGTGGTGCCCGCTCCCCCAGTCGCTGCAGCTGCAGGCGCGCCAGCAGCCTCGGCCGCCCCTGCGGCGCCGCCCTCCATTCCCCTGGGCGATGTGGCGCCGATCCTGGATGCCATGCCGGGCGCCAGTGGCCTGAACTGGCGAACCTCCATCGTCGATCTGCTCAAGCTGCTGGGCCTGGACAGCAGCATGGCTGCGCGCAAAGAGTTGGCGGTAGAGCTGTTGTACAGCGGCAGTGACGAACCTGGGTCTGCCGCCTGGAACATCTGGCTGCACAAGCAAGTGATGCGAAGCATCGCGGCCAACGGTGGCACGCTGCCGCCCGAGCTGCGCGACTAACCCGCGCCTTTGCCTTCCGCACCAAAAGGCCCCTGCCGATGCGCGGCAGGGGCCTTTTTTATCTGTATAGGGTGCCCGCGAGTCCGTGTAGCGCCCACTGTGAAGTTCCAGTCCCGCTATGCTGTTCCCACGCGGTTGCGCCCATCGGTTTTGGCGCGATAAAGCGCCGCGTCGGCGGCGAGCAGCAGGGTGTCGATGTCTGCCTCGCCACTCATCGAGGCGCTGTGCACCAGGCCAATGCTGACCGTGGCGTGCAAGGTCTGGCCCGCAGGCGCCACTGCAAAGGGTTGGCTGGCCACGGCGTCCCGCAGGCGCTCCGCGATGGCCTGCGCCTCGGCGTGGGACACCTCGGGCAAGACCGCCGCAAACTCTTCTCCGCCCATGCGGCCCAGCGCGTCCTGCGCGCGCAACGCGGTGCTCATCGCCTGGGTGATGCCGATGAGCAACTGGTCCCCAGCGCTGTGTCCGTGCTGGTCGTTGACGTGTTTGAAATGGTCGATGTCCATCATCAGCACCGCCACACCAGCCGTTTCGCGTCCATAGCGCGTGAGCAGGCGCTGGCCCTGGCGCATGAAGGCGCGGCGCGCCAGCACACCGGTCAGGTCGTCGTGGCGCACAGCGTGGTCCAGGCGGCGCAGCGTTTCGGCGCGGGCCGCGCTGGCGCAGGCCACGGCCAACGGCCCCAGTGCCAGCAACGTAACGCCCACCCGCAGCGAAAACACGTCGCCCGCGTGCGCCGGGGTGAAATTGAGCACGCCCATGGCCACACCCGCCATGGTCCACAGGCACACCACCAGCGACAGCAGGCTGGCCACGAAGGTGCTGTAGCTCAACGCGCACCACAGCAAGCCGGGTACGGCAAAGGCCAGCACGCCCGGTCCGCCCACCAGTCCCCGAATCCCTTCGGCCAGCAGCAGCGAGCCCACCGGCGCCAACCGCCAGAACATCGGCGCCCCTTGCACGGCAGAGGGCGGATCGTCATCGCGCGGGGCCGCCAGCACCACGGGCACGATGAGCATGTAGTTCATCAGTTCTGTGCTGAACCACAAGGACAGCAGGTCTGTCCAAGGGGAGTTGAAGTACACCGGGGCCGCGCCGCAGCCCGCCAGCGCACCCGCCGCGCTGGCTGCCAGCGCCGCCAGCAGCAGGTACAAGGCCGACACCGTGCGCCGCAGGCGCAGCACGGGTTCGCTCAGCCGGCGCAGCACCAGCCAGCCTACTGTCACGCTCAACAGATTCGCGCCGTTAAGCCATAGCGACATGCCCCAGGAACTGCCGGTAATCAGGTCGGCGGCCACATAGCCCACCGCTGCTGCCGCCCAGGCGGCCGGGCGCGCGAGCGCGGGGTAACGCACCAAAATCCCCAGCAACAAAGCGTTAGCGGGCCAGAACGCCGACAGGAAGCCGATGGGCCGCGCAAAGATGCCCACCAGGCAGGCGGCAAAGACCAACAAACCCAGACCCAGCCAGAGCCATGACCGTGGAAGCGACCGGGGGCGCGCAAAGGAGAGGGTCATCATGGTGTGGGGCGGAGTGGCGGCGGGGCTGCTGGCGATTGTCATCGGGCGCAGCGGTTTGCGCGCCATTCGACCCAACACAAAAAAACATTTGTTGACAATTGCCGGGCCGCCTGTTGCGTGCGTCCATCACCCAAGGGGTGTGCTGGCCGCCAAAACCGGGGACTGGGCGGTCAGTGGTTGCCCAGCAGCATGGCGACCAGTTCGCCAGTGCTGGTCGCCCCCAGTTTGCGCATCAGCCTGCCGCGGTGGGCTTCTACCGTGCGGTGGCTGATGTCCAGGTGGCGTGCAATCTGTTTGCTGGTGGCGCCCGTCACGATGTGCTGTGCCACCTCGCGCTCGCGCACCGTCAGCGGCGTGCTCACCGGGCGGCGGTGGGAGATGTCTTCAAACATCCACACCGCGCGTGCAAACGGGTCGGCGCGGTCCAGCGCGCGCCCCACCACATGGCACCAGAACAGTGTGCCGTCACGCCGGCGCATGATGCGTTCGTCGCTGTAGCCGCCGGTGTCCTGCATGGCGGGAAGCCCCAGCTTGCCGGTGTGGGCAAACTCGTCCAGCGAGGGATACAGCGGCGCCAGGGGTTGCCCCATCAGGTCTGCCTGCGTGTAGCCAAACATCTGCGCAAATGCGTCGTTGCAGATCTCGATGGCCCGCTCGCGCGTCACACACATGCCCACGGGGGCCAGGTTGAAAGCCAGCTCCAGGGCTTCGGTCAGGGATGCGGGCGGGGCGACGGGCGACATGGGCGCTGATTTTGCAGCAGTCCTCCTGTGGCGGGCTCAGCGCAGCTGTCGCTACCGCTGACATTGCCGCTCGACAATCCCGGTCACGCGCCAGATGGCCGTTCCCCATGGCCACAGTGCCAGCAGTTTGACGGGCAGCAACAAGGTGGTGGGCCGCGCAAATATCGGCCACGGCGCCCCAGGGCGGCCGCGTGCGCACCCAACCCTCGATCCACCGCAGCCCCGGCCAGTGGCCGATGTGGGTCAGTACCCGCTGCAGTAGCACCCAGCCCCATTTCGCAGCAGGATGAGCAATGCGAGCAGCCCCCGCTGCCCACGCCCGCCAAGACCCGCAGTGGCCAACGCAATCAGTAGCGCATCAAATTTCTGATGATTTTTGGCTCTAGCGCTTGTGTATCAAGCGGTAGCAGCTATCAAATCTGTAGTGAACGAGCCGCGCGCGGCTACACGCCTCGCGCCCGCTCGGTTTTGAAGCGCGCGCGGAACTGCGCGAATTCGCCCGCGTCCAGCGACTCGCGCACCTCGCGCATGAGGTTCAGGTAGTAGTGCAGGTTGTGCACGGTGGTCAGCATCGGGCCCAGCATTTCGCCGCAGCGGTCCAGGTGGTGCAGGTAGGCGCGGCTGAAGCCTTCGCGGCCACCGTCGTCCCACGACACGCCTGCGGTGCCTGCGCAGGCGTAGCAGGTGCAGCTGGTGTCGAGGGGTTGGTGGTCGGTCTTGTGGCGGGCGTTGCGGATCTTGAGATCGCCAAAGCGTGTGAACAAGGTGCCGTTGCGTGCGTTGCGCGTGGGCATCACGCAGTCGAACATGTCCACGCCATCGGCCACGCCCTGCACCAGGTCTTCGGGCGTGCCCACGCCCATCAGGTAGCGCGGCTTGTGGGCGGGCAGGCGGTGGGGCGTGTGCGCCATGATGCTCAGCATCTCGTCCTTGGGCTCGCCCACGCTCACGCCGCCAATGGCGTAGCCGGGGAAGTCCATCTCCACCAGTGCGTCCAGCGATTCCTGGCGCAGGTTCTCGAACATGCCGCCCTGCACGATGCCGAACAGGGCGTTGGGGTTCTCAAGGCGCTCGAACTCGGCCTTGGATCGCACCGCCCAGCGGCGGCTCATCTCCATGGACTTGCGCGCCTCGGCCTCGGTGGTGAGGTGCCCCTTGGTCTCGTACGGCGTGCACTCGTCCAGCTGCATCACGATGTCGGAGTTGAGCGTGGTCTGGATCTGCATGCTCACCTCGGGCGACATGAAGAGCTTGTCGCCGTTGACGGGGCTGGCAAAGGTCACGCCCTCTTCGGTGATCTTGCGCATGGCGCCCAGGCTCCACACCTGAAAACCGCCAGAGTCGGTGAGGATGGGCTTGTCCCATTTTTCAAAGCCGTGCAGGCCGCCAAAGCTCTGCATCACGTCGAGGCCCGGGCGCATCCACAGGTGAAAGGTGTTGCCCAGGATGATTTGCGCGCCCATGTCGTGCAGGCTGCGTGGCATGACGCCCTTGACGGTGCCATAGGTGCCCACGGGCATGAAGATGGGGGTTTGCACCACGCCATGGTTGAGCGTGAGGGCGCCACGTCGTGCGTGGCTGGTGGGGTCGGTTTTGAGGAGGTCGAACTGCAGCATGATGGGGCGCATTGTCCCAGACGGCCTACCCTGACCTGGCTCAAGGGTATGAGCGCACGCTGGTACGTGCCGTCGCTACACTGAACTCACCGACTTGCAAGGAGAACCACATGCTCAAGATCCTCATCGCCGTAGACGGCTCTGAACTCGCGCTGGATGGCGTTCACCACGCGCTCGCATTGGTGGCACAGGGGCTCCAGGCATCGATGGTGCTGGCCAATGTGCAGGAACCTGCCACGCTGTACGAGCTGGTCACCACCCGCGACCCCGACCTGATCGCCGCCGCCAGTCTGGAGGCGGGCGACCACCTCATGGCGTCTGCGCGGGCGCTGCTGGATGCGGCGGGCGTTCCGTACGAAACCGATGTGGGCGTGGGGGATGTGGCTCACACGCTGGTGGACATGATCGAGCGCTCGGGCTGCGACATGGTCGTCATCGGCGCCAAGGGCCAGGGCGCCATCACCAGCGCGCTGCTGGGCTCGGTGTCGCAAGAGGTGGCGCATGCCAGCCCGGTGCCGGTGACCATCGTCAAACATGCCGAGGTGCTGGAGTCTGTAGACGGCGACGTCGAAGAAGACGCTGAGGCCTGATCACCCGGCCAGACAAACGGAAACGACAAGGGCCGCTGCGTGCGACCCTTGCGATAGGCAAAAAGGCGCCAGGCCTTCTTACCTTTTACCTGCGAACCAAGCGGCCTTGAATCAGGCGGCCTTGCGAAACGGCTCGGCCGCAGGCCGCTGCAGCTTGCCATGCGGCAGTGTGGCCAGGCGCGAGAACATGCGGCGCACATAGCCGTTGACCCACAGGCATTTGTTGAGTTCATCCACTGGCAAGGGGCCCGACACCACCACGATGTCGTTGGCCATCTCTTGCGCCCCGGCAGCGCGCAGGCGGCGGCGCGTGTTGTTGGCCCAGGACTGGATGCGCGTGGGGCTGCCATGCTGGTGCACCTCGCCCGTGTGCGCATCAAACGCAATGGCGACGGTGTCGGTCTTGAGCTTGAACCTGCGTTCTCCCGTGACCGCGCTGGGCGTGTCGCGCATGTCGTACAGGTAATAGCTGCCTGCCTTGAGCTGGTATTGCATGTCCATGGGGTGTTCCTCTCTGCTCACATTTTGGAGGGATGCACACCGGGGCAATGGCAGGTTAAACGGCGGGAAAACCGCTCTTATCAAAAGCGTGGCACGCTGCGGGCCATGGCGTCTGGGTGCGCGTGCCATTGTGGCGGCGCTTCGGCACCATGCCGCAAAACTTGAGGACGAGGTCGTAACGAGTTGTGAGTGAAAGAGATCTGTCGGCGGCCAAGTCTTCCCTGGTGCGATTGGCACCGTCGCCAATGTGAAAAACTGGCGCGGCCCAAGCGAGGGACAGCCAAGCAAGGGCCGCCCCGCAGCGAGGGCTGTCGTCCCCCTTCCCGAATTGCGCAGCAATTCGAGAGAAGGGGTGAAGGCGCGCAAGCGCCTCAGGGGGATGTACCTGCTTAAAAATCCACCAGGCTCAGACCAACGCTGAACACCGTGCGCTTGCGGTTGTAGTCGATCATGCTGTCGCCGTAGCCATTGAACAGCGAGGTGTGCAGGCGCAAGTTGGTCTTGCCGCCGAAAATGCCCGTTCCCAGGGCTTGCATCCACTCCACCCGTACCGACCCGCGGCCCGAGCTGGACAACGAGCTGCGCAAGGTTGCGCCCAAGGTGTTGTTCTTGTCGTAGTTCCACAGTGCTGACAACTCGCCACGGCCCACGTAGTCGCTAATGCCCGGGTTGTTGTCGCTGTCCGCGCTCTCTGGGATGCGGCGCCACAGGCGTGCGTTCACGCTCCAGCTGTTGCCCAGCTCCAGACCGGTCATGAGGTACACGCGGTTCCAGCTGCGCGACAGGGGGTCGCTCTGGCCGTTGGATTGGTGCACCAGCCCGATGCCGCTGTAGCGCCACTTCCAGCCAAACGGCAGCTCTGCCGTGGTGGGGTAGACATACATGACTTCGGGTTCATGGTCGGTGGTGCGGAAGGGGCGCGAGATCTCGGGCGTGAACAGCTGCCAGTACGACTGCTGCGTGTAGCCGAACCACACCGAATCCTTGAGCGTTGGGTGCCCTTGGGTGAGCAGCCCCTGGGCCACTTTGGTGCGCACCGACAGCTGGATGCGGTTCTCGGTACGGCGGTACGGCGTGGATTCGGTGGCCGAACCGGTTTCGGAACCGGACGTGGGCTGGCGGTTCACGCTGCTCGACGCCACCACCGACACCGTGATGGGGCGGTAGCCGCGAAAGCTGAAGGTGCCGCAGTCGCTGCCCGATTCCAGCTCCCAAAAGCGTGAAAGGTCACTGTACTGCGGGTCGCGGCAGCCTTCGGTGCGGGCGACGTCGATGACGCGGGTGGCTGGCAGCGTGGTGTCCACCGGAGGCGCCACCGCAGCAGCGGCCCCCGCAGATGCAGCCGGTGCTTGCCAGGCCTGCTCGGCAGCCCACTGGTCAAAGCAGGCCAGACGGGCCTGGTTGTCGCTGGACAGCGCGGTGCAACGGCTCAGTGCGTTGGCTGCGCCACTGGTGGCCGAGGGGGTTGCGGCCGTCGCCTGCGCCAGCGCAGCGCCCGCGGGTGCCAGGGCTGCCAGCACCAGGGCTGCCGTGTGGTGCAGGCGCCGGTTGCGGTGGGGTGCGGGGGGCATTGCCAGCCCGCCTGCTTGTGCAGCACATAGGGGATGGCTGGAGCCGAAGGCGCCGAGAGGGGGGGTGTGGCGTTGTTCCATGTTGCGCTTATTTCCTTGCCGCCACCACCAGCCACGACCTGGCCTATCCAGGGGCGCACTGATGTGGGTGCCATTGATCGATCTTTTTAAAACTCAGTTGGGCCTGCATCGACATCGCCACTGGCTTGACCTGCGTTGTCGTGCCGTCTGGCCGCTGCGCTGCACGGTACCACGCACGCTCTGTGCCCGTTCGGGGTGTGGGCCCAAATGCAACACTGTGGTGACCGCTGCCAGGGGCGGGGTGTCCGCCACAGGGCTTTGCAGTTCAGCGAGCCCGCTGCACTGCAGGCTGGCGTGGATTTTGGGTCTTTTTGGCCCCTAGCGCTTGTAGGATAAGCGCTGATAGCTATCAAAAACAAAGTGATGGTGGGTAGAGATTGGCGCAAAAACTGGAAAGTCGCTCGTCGCTCGCCCTTCAGGTCGCAGCCGCCGGGTTGGCCGCTGCGGCGGCGTTGGCCACGCTGCTGGCCTGCGCCTTGGCGGCAAACTCGGCGCGCAGGGCCTTGAGCTTTTCGCGCGGGTCTTCGCGGGCGGTGGTTTTGTCGAGGCCCATCTCGGCGATGAAGCGGCTCGGTTGCGCGGCCACCATCTCGCGGCCCTTCTTGCGTCGTTTGGTCCAGCTCACGGCCAGCGTGCGCTGGGCGCGGGTGATGCCCACATACATCAGGCGGCGCTCTTCCTGCAGGCGCTGCAGCATGTCGTCGGTCACCTTCTGCTGGCGGCCTTCGTCGTCGTCGAGCTTGAAGGGCAGCATGCCCTCGGTCACGCCCGACCAGAATCACATGCGGCCACTCCAGCCCCTTGCTGGCGTGCAGGGTAGACAGCGTGACCATGTCCTGGTCTTTTTCGCGCTCGCTGATGGTGGACAGCAGCGCAATCGTCTGCGACACCTCCAGCAGGCTTTTGGTCTCTTTGGCAACGACAGCGCCGAGCGTGTCGTCGATCTGCCCGCCCGCGCGCTGGGCCATCCAGTCGCAGAACTCCATCACGTTGCTCCAGCGGGCGGCGGCCACCTTTTCGCTGTCTTCGCCGTCGTACAGGTGCTGTTCGTAGCCGATCTCCTTGAGCCACTCGTTCAGGAACGTGCGCGACGTCCTCGGCGCCGTGCACGCGGCGGGCGCTGTATTCCAGGTAGTTGATGTAGCGGCCAAACTCGTGCAGGCCGTCCATGGCGCGCTTGGGCACGGCGGCGGGCAGCATGCCGTTGAACAGCGCACCGAACATGCTCTGCTTGTGCTGCGTGGCAAACGCGCCCAGCGATGCCAGCGTGGTGTGGCCGATGCCGCGCTTGGGCGTGGTGATGGCGCGCAAGAACGCCGGGTCGTCGTCGTTGTTGATCCACAGGCGAAACCAGGCGCACAGGTCCTTGATTTCGGCGCGGTCAAAAAAGCTGGTGCCGCCCGACACCTTGTACGGGATGTTCGCCTTGCGCAGCGCCTTCTCGAACGGCTTGGCCTGGTGGTTGGCGCGGTACAGGATGGCAAAACTCTTCCAGTCCGGCGGCGGGTTGCTGGCCGCGCGCAGGCTCTGGATGCGGGCCACGGCGCGGTCGGCCTCGTGCTCTTCGCTGTCGGCATCGACCACGCGCACCGGTTCGCCTTCGCCCAGCTCGCTGAACAGCGTCTTGGGAAACAGCTTGGGGTTGGGCCCGATCACGTTGTTGGCCGCGCGCAGGATGGCGCTGGTGGAGCGGTAGTTCTGCTCCAGCTTGATGACCTTGAGCGCCGGGAAGTCGATGGGCAGCTTTTTGAGGTTGTCCAGCGTGGCGCCGCGCCAGCCGTAGATGGACTGGTCATCGTCACCCACCGCCGTGAAGTGCCCGCGCTCGCCTACGAGCAACTTGAGCAGTTCGTACTGCGTAGCGTTGGTGTCCTGGTATTCGTCCACCAGCACATGGCCCAGCAGCGCCTGCCACTTGGCGCGTACCTCCGGGAAGTCGCGCAGCAGGCGCAGCGGCATGCCGATGAGGTCGTCAAAGTCCACACTCTGGTAGGCGGACAGGCGCTCTTCGTACCGCGCCATCAGCACGGCAATGCTGCGCTCGCTGTCGTCCGCCGCCTGGGCCAGGGCCTGCTCGGAGGTCAGGCCCATGTTCTTCCACTTGCTGATCACCCACTGCCACTGGCGGGCCGTGGCCATGTCGGTGGTGCCGCCCGCCGCTTCTTTCAGGATGCCGGTCACGTCGTCGGCGTCCATGATGCTGAACTGGGGCTTCAGGCCCAGTACGGCGCCGTCTTCGCGCACCATGCGCACGCCCAGCGCGTGAAAGGTGCACACCAGCACATCTTTGGCGCGGCGGCCAATCAGGTGTTTGGCGCGCTCGCGCATTTCCGACGCTGCCTTGTTGGTAAAGGTGATGGCCGCAATGCGTTTGGGGTCCATCCCTTTCTCGATCATGTGCGCAATCTTCTGCGTGATCACCCGCGTCTTGCCCGAGCCCGCACCTGCCAGCACCAGGCAGGCACCGTCGGTGTAGTGGACAGCCTGAAGCTGGGCGAGATTGAGACCGGCGGACATGGGAGGAGAAGGAGCGAAAGGGGGAGTGCGGGGGAGGGCTGGAACCAGCCTCCGAAGCGCGCAATGATACCGGCGCAGTCTGGCGGGCCCGGTGTCACCTGACACTGCCCTGACATGAAAGCGCCAAAACAGCGCCAAACCACCCCACTCCCCCCGGTGCTGCGGGAAACCCCCGTGGTGGTGGCAGTTGTCACACTTTGATACTGCAGCTTCGACGCACGCCCCCACCCCGCGGGCGGCGCTTTGAGGCACACCCCATGATCTCCTTTGCTGCTTTTTCCTCCCCCGCCATGGCCGCCACATCGGTTGTCCGCCATCGGTCTCTGAGGTGTCTGCAGGCGCTCCTGGCGGGTGGCGTGTTGGCGTGGGCTGCTACCGCCCCCGGGCTGGTCAAGGCCCAGACAGGCAGCAGCAGCCCGTGCGCATCGGCGTCGTGGGCCCGTTCACCGGGCCGTCGGCCGACTTTGGTGTGCCCATGCTCAACGGCATCAAGCTGGCCGTGGACGAGATCAACGCCGTGGGCGGCTACCTGGGGCGGCCGCTGGAGCTGGTCATCAAGGACGACACCGCCAACCCCGACGAGGGCCGCAAGGTCAGCCAGGACCTGCTCAAGGAGAAGGTGGTCGCAGCCATCGGGTTCTGCAACACCGGCGTGGCCATGAAGGCCATCGACCTTTTCCAGGACGCCAAAACCCCGCTCATCGTGCCGTGCGCGTCCGGCACGGCCGTCACCGCCAAATACCCCGCGCCTGACAGCTACATCTTTCGCGTGCAGGCCCGCGATGCGCTGCAGGCACCGTTCATGGTCGACGACATCCTGAAGCGCGGCTGGGACAAGGTCGCCATCTTTGCCGACACCACCGGCTATGGCGAAGGCGGCTACAACGACGTGGTGGCGGCCCTCGCCGCCAAAAACCTCAAGCCCGTGCACGTGGCGCGGTTTGCGCTGGGTGTCAAAGATCTCACGGCCGAGCTGACCGCCGCCCGCAACGCAGGCGCCACCGTGGTCTACAGCTACACCGTGGGCCCCGAGAACGCGGTGATCGCCAACGGCAAGAAGGCTCTGGGCTGGAAGGTGCCGCAAGTGGGCGCGTGGCCCCTGTCGTTCCCCAACTTCATCGACGGCGCCAAGGACGCGGCCGAGGGCGCGCTGATGGTGCAGACCTTCATTGCCGAGCCCAGCAACGAACGGCGGGCCTCGTTCTTGTCGAGCTACACCCGCAAGTACCAGGGCAGGGTGGCGGTGCCCATGGCCGCCGCCAACGCCTACGACGCCACCTACCTGCTGATGTATTCGCTGCTGGGCATTCGCGATGGCAACCTGAACGGCAAAGCCATCAAGGAGTCGCTGGAGGGCAAGATGAAAACCTACTATGGCGTGGTGTCCACCTACGAAAAGCCTTTCAGCGTCGAAGACAAGGACGCCATCACCCGGAACATGCTGGTGATCGGTGCAGTCAAGAATGGGGCCATCACGTTTGCCTACCCCGAAGACGCCAAGCGCAACTTGATCATTCAGCGCAAGCAGTGACGCAGGCTTGCCTCCAACCGGCCAACGTCGTTGAAGAGCCTCGCCGCGCAATCGCCCTGTGCGATGGCCCCCGCCTGACTTTGCGCTGACCCTGCCCACTGGCCGCGCACCGGTCCGCCGGGCGCAGCACAGACAATAGCGCCCGTGCTCTCCGTCCTTCTCATCACCTTCCCCTTCTTCGCCCTGGTGCTCTGCGGCTATCTGGCTGCCCGGCGCGGGGTGCTGCCCCAGCCCGCCATACCGGGGCTCAACGCGTTCGTTCTGTACTTTGCGCTGCCGTGCATGCTGTACCGGTTTGGCGCCAGCACACCCATCGGGCAACTGCTGGACCCGGCGGTGGCGGGCGTGTATGGGGTGTGCGCGCTGATCATGGTGGGCGGTACGGTGGCGCTCACGCGCCGGGGGCAGCATCGGCTGGAACGACGCCGCCTTTGGCGCGCTGGTGGCGGCCTTTCCCAACACGGGTTTCATGGGCGTGCCGCTGCTGGTGGCGCTGCTGGGCGCACAAAGCGCAGGCCCCGCCATCCTCACCATCGTGGTGGACATGGTCATCACCAGCTCGCTGTGTATTGCGCTTTCGCGCCTGGACGGCGCGGGCAAACACGGTGTGGGCGTGGCGCTGCGCAACGCTTTCAAGGGCATGGCCACCAACCCCATGCCCTGGTCGATCGCGCTGGGCGCACTGGCCTCGGCCCTGCAGTTTCAGTTGCCCGGCCCGGTCGACAAGACCATTGCCATGCTGGCCGATGCGGCCTCGCCCGTGGCGCTGTTCACCATCGGCGCCGTGCTGGCCCGGTCACAAATGAACCAGCACGAGCAGGTGCCCGCACGCGACTACGTGCCGGTGGCGCTGGCCAAACTGCTGGTGCACCCGCTGCTGGTGTGGGCTGTGGGCACAGCCGCCATGGCGATGGGCGTGCCGCTCACCCCCTTTGCGCTGACGGTGCTGGTGCTGCTGTCGGCGCTGCCCAGCGCCAGCAATGTGTCGCTGCTGGCAGAAAAGTTTGGCGCCAACAACGGGCGGGTGGCGCGGATCATTCTGGTGTCCACCGCGCTGGCGTTTCTGAGCTTTTCGGCGGCGGTGGCTTTGCTTACTTGACGGGGGTGATGGTGGGGGCGGCCGTGCCCGGTGGCGTCTTGCGCCCCACCAGGTAGCTCACGCCCATCAGCCCGTAAAACTCCGAGTGCGGCTCGTTGGCCTGCAGGTGGAACACCTCGCCCTGCTGGTACACACGTTCCAGCGTAGCGGTGACGATGCGGATATCGCCCGCCAGCACCAGGGCCTTGGCTTCGAACGGGTGGGTGTGGTCGGCCAGCATGCCGCCGCCTTCGCGCGTGATGGTGACGGCGGGCTCGAAGCCGTCCTGTTCGAGCGCGGCGGCAAATGAATCGGGGGTCATCGGGTCTCCTGCAAGGGGTGTGGCTAAGTCTATAGAAGAGAAGCCCTGTGCCTGCGGGTCTTATTGAAGCTCATATTTTGATAGCTGTTAGCGCTTGATGGATAAGCGCTAGAGGCATATTTTTGTTGTTTTTTGTGTGGCAGGGGCGCACGATGGACCCAGCCGGTGGTCGGGGCCATGGTTTGCCATTGCCTTTGAGCGACGGCTGCGGTGCGCAATCGGCACGGCAAAACGGTGGCTTCGGCATGTTTTTTGCGCGGACGATAGCGCGTGGCCTGTGGCTGCACACAATTGAAAACAACAGGAGTTTTGAATGCAAAAGAGAACCTGGCTCTGGGTGTTGACGCCCGTGGCCCTTTCGGTGGCGCTTTATGGTTGCGGCAGCGGATCGGACTCCGATCTGGCCGTGGACAACAACGCGCAAAGCTGCTCGGTGGTCTCCAGCTCCGGCTCCGCCGTGGTGGTGGGCTCCGGCGTGGCGGGCGACCCTGCGGCGCCCGAGGCGGCGTCGGGTTACCGTCTGGGCTACAAGGCCAAGCAGTCGAGCAAGTACATGGTGGTGGCCAACACGCCGCTGGCCACCAAGGCCGGGTGTGATGTGCTGAAAGCCGGTGGCACCGCCATCGACGCCGCCGTGGCCGTGCAGGCCGTGCTGGGCCTGGTGGAGCCGCAGTCCAGCACGCTGGCCGGCAGCGCCTTCATGATGTATTACGACGCGGCGAGCAAGAAGGTCGTGGCCTATGACGGCCGCGAGACCGCACCTGCTGCTGCCAACGGCTACTACCTGGTGCGCCAGGACCAGGGCGATGCGTCGTCCCCCGCGCCGGTTCCCAGTGCGCGCCGCAGCGGCCGCTCCATCGGCGTGCCGGGCGTGATGCGCATGCTGGACGTGGCCCACAAGGAACACGGCAAGCTGGGCTGGGACAAGCTGTTCGACGAGGGCGTGAATCTGGCCACCAATGGCTACCGCATTCCGGGTCGTCTGGGCGACGCTATCAAGAGCAACGCCGCCAGCCTGGCGCTGGATGCGAACGCCATGGCGGCCTTCTTCAACGCCGACGGCACGCCCAAGGCCACTGGCACCGTGACGACCAACCTGCCCTATGCGCAGACACTGCGCACGCTGGCCAGCGGTGGTGCCAATGCCATGTACTCCGGTCCTCTGGCAGAAGCCATCGTGGCCAAGGCCGCCCAGTCGGTGGGCGACGATGCGGCCAAAACGCCCATCACGCCCAGCCTGATGACGGTGAACGACCTCAAGAACTACCAGGCCAAAAAGCGCGAGCCGGTGTGCACCACGTACCGCGCCAGCTACTACATCTGCACCATGTCGCCGCCTTCGTCGGGCGGCATCGCCATTGCGCAGGGCTTGGGCATTCTGGAGAACTTTGACCTGGCGAAATACGGCCCAGCCAACCCCACCAACGAAGGCGGCGTGCCCAGCGTGATGGGCGTGCACCTGGTGTCCGAAGCCGAGCGGCTGGCCTATGCCGACCGCGACAAGTACGTGGCCGACACCGACTTCATCCCGCTGCCGGGCAAGGGCGTGTCCACCATGCTGGACAAGGCCTACCTCAAGCAGCGCGCCGCGCTGATCAAGCCCGATGGCAACTCGATGGGCGTGGTCGCGGCGGGTGATCTGGGCGCGGTGCCGCTGGGGGTGGACAAGACCATCGAGTACGGCACCACGCACTTCTCCATCGTCGATGCGTACGGCAACGTGGTGTCGATGACGTCCACGGTCGAATCGAGTATGGGCTCGTACCACATGGTGGGCGGCTTCTTGCTGACCAACCAGCTCACCGACTTCTCGGCCCAGCCTGTCGACGCAGCCGGTGTGCCCATTGCCAACCGCGTGGCCCCTGGCAAGCGCCCCCGCAGCACCATGGCCCCCACGCTGGTGTTCAAGGGCACTGAGCCCGGTGACTTCGTGATGGCTACCGGCTCGCCCGGCGGCGGCACCATCATCCAGTACGTGCTCAAGACGGTAGTCGGCGCGGTGGACTGGGGTCTGGACGCGCAGCAGGCCACGTCGCTGGTGAACTTTGGCGCCACCAACAGCGTCACCACCAATGTGGATGGCGCCAACACTTCGCTCGACCTCACAGGGCTGATTGCCGGCCTCAAGGCCAAGGGCCACACAGTGAACAACGGCGCGCAGTCGAGCGGCGTGTCCACCATCATGCGGGTGCAACGCAACGGCCAGACCAAGCTGGAGGGCGGCGTGGACCCGCGCCGCGAAGGCATCGTGCTGGGTGACGGCGCGCTGTAACTGACGCATTGAGCCGCCAGCGTCTGCCATAGCCAACGGGTGCTGCGTGATGAGCGCAGCACCCGTTGGTTTTTGGGCGGCGGTTTTGACGGCGCTTTCTCTGTCTTTCGAAACGGCTCTTCAGATCGCCAGCGGGTCCACATCCACCAGCCACCGGATCAAGCCCTTGTGCGCGGGCTGGCTGCGCGTGGTTTGCAACACCGGTTGCCACGCCGCCAGAAAACGCTGCAGCGCGGCGCGGCTGGAGCTTTCCATCAGCATCTGGGCCCGCTCGACATTGGCCACGCGCTGAATGGTCAATGGCACGGGCGGGTACAAGGTGACCACGTCCAGCCCCGGCAATCCCGCAGCGTGGGCGGCGGCCGTGGCAGCGGTCAAAAACCCTTGCGCCACGTCCTGGGTGCGCGCGTCCGACCGCACCAGGGCCTGGTACGCAAAGGGCGGCATCGCGGCCTCCTCGCGTTCCTTCAGTTGCTGGGCGGCAAAGGCCTCGTAGTCGTGCGTGCGCAGCGCTTCGAACACGGCGTGTTTGGGGTGAAAACTCTGCACCCACATTTCGGGCTGCGTGCCGTGCACCGCTTGGGCGGCCATATAGGCCGCATCGCGCCCGGCGCGCCCCGCTGCCTGCATCAGCAGCGCAAAGAGGCGCTCGGCCGCGCGAAAGTCGCTGCTGAAGAGTGCGCCGTCGGGCTGCACGGCCGCCACCAGCGTGATGCGCCGAAAGTCATGTCCCTTGGCAATCATCTGCGTGCCCACCAGCACATCCACCTCGCCCGAATGCACCTGCGCCAGCTGCGCCTCCAGCGCACCCTTGGCCTTGGTGGTGTCGGCGTCGATGCGGGCGATGCGTGCGGGTGAGCGGTCGGGCCGCAGCACTTCGGACAGCAGGGCGCCGAGTTGTTCTTCGAGCTGCTCGGTGCCCCGGCCCATGGGGTGGATGTCGGGGCTGCCGCAGGTGGGGCAGTGGTAGGGCACCCGCACCGTGTAGCCGCAGTGGTGGCAGCGCAGGGTGCGGTCGGTTTTGTGGAACACCTGGTGCGCGCTGCAGTGCGGGCAGTCGCTCTTCCAGCCGCAGTCCACGCAGTGCAGCACGGGGGCGTAGCCCCGGCGGTTGAGCAGCACCATGCTCTGCTCGCCGCGCGCCACGCGCTCGGTGATGGCCTGCAGCAGCGGCGCACTGAACACCGCGCGCCGGGGCTGCTGGTTCATGTCCACGCGCCGCACGCGGGCCAGGGCGCCCGCGCCAATGCGGCTGGGCATGTGCAGCCGCACGTAGCGGCCGCCCTCGGGGTCTTCGGGTGTGGGTGGGCGGCTGGCGTGCCAGCTCTCCAGCGACGGCGTGGCCGAGCCCAGCAGCACCTTGGCGCCTTGCTCGCGCCCGCGCCAGATGGCCAGGTCGCGCGCCGAGTAGCGGGCGCCCTCCTGCTGTTTGTAGCTCGGGTCGTGCTCCTCGTCGACCACGATGAGCTTGCAGCCCCGGCAGGCTGGCAAACACCGCCATGCGCGTGCCCAGCACGATGCGCGCCGTGCCGCTGTGCGCGGCCAGCCAGCTTTTGAGGCGCTGGGGGTTGGTCATGCCACTGTGCAGTGACACCACGGCGCCCGCGCCAAAACGGGGTGCAAAGCGGCTGACAAACCGTTCTTCGAGCTGCGGCGTGAGGTTGATCTCGGGCACCATCACCAGCGCCTGGGTCGGAAAGTCGCTGGCCGGGTCGGCCTCCAGCACCTCCTGCACGCAGCGCAGGTACACCTCGGTCTTGCCGCTGCCGGTGCTGCCAAACAGCAGGAAAGGGCCGTTTTCAGAGGAAATTCGGGCTCTGGCGCTTTCCTGTTCTGGGGTGAGTGCTATGTTTTGAATAGCGTCTTGCACCGCTCCCGCCGCTGCAATCGGGCGGCGCAGGCGGCGCGCCAGTTGTTCAGGCCGCAGGTCGCGCAGTTGGGGCGGCAGGGCGGCCATGGCGATTTCGCCCAAGGCCCGCTGGTAGTAGCGCGCCGCAAACGCCACCAGGCGGCGCCAGGGCACATCCAGCGGAGCCACGCCTTCCAGCACCCCGGCAATGGCGCGCAGGGTGGCCCCGTCCGGCAGCTCGCCCGTGGCCTCGTCGGTATCCCACACCACGCCCAGCACTTCGCGCGTGCCCAGGGGCACGCGCACCAAGGTGCCAGGCGCAAGCGGGCGCTCACTGGCGTAGCTCAGCAGGTCGCCCACGCCGCTGTGCGACGGGGTATGCAGTGCGACTTGGACAATGGCGGGTTGGATAGGCACGGGCTATGAAGGCGGAAGGGCGCTTGCGGGGTGTTGTGGATGTTACGTAGAGGTTTAGCCGCTAAGTGCTTGATTTGCATCGGGCATGTGAGTAATCCCGAATTTCTGTGGATAACTTTGTTGACATCCTTGCTTAACCGCCGCCCAAGCCGCATGAAACCTGGGGGCGAACAGATTGCCCACAAATTTGGCACACCGAAAAAATCCTTATGAATCAATCATCTGAAGAAATTTGCCCGCAAATTCTGTGCTATGCGCCTGAGAGTCATTCATGTTGCGCTGCATCACGGTTTGTGTGCATAAGTCGGACATCTGCATTTCGTCAAGGGGCTGGAAAGCCCCAAAAATGTGCTAGCGGGTCGGGCTCATGTTCACTGAATTCTCCGGTTTAGGCTGCAAGTGCTTGATTTGACTGGGGTTTTGCAAACAATCCAGAATTTCTGTGGATAACTTTGTTGATATCTCGTGGGTTTGCGTCGCAAGCCCTTGAAAAATCGTGCTTTCGCTGGATTGCCTGTCAAAAAAGCAGGGAATTAAATGCTTTTAAATTCAATGACTTAGCTTATTGCACTGGTTTTAATAAAAACTAGTGCGCCGCTGGCCATCGGCCCGGGCAGCGCTCCAATTTTGTGCATAAGTCCGCAGGATGGATCTGGCCGTCCGATTCAAGCCTGCCGCTGCGCGCGTGAATAGTTGTGCACGGCTTCTACCAGCGCGGACACATGCTCTGGCGGCGTGAACTGGCTGATGCCATGGCCCAGGTTGAAGATGTGGGTGGGCCCAGTGGTGGTGCGGTCGGAGTGGGGCTTGCCAAAGCTGTCCAGCACTTTGCGCACCTGTTGCTCAATCTGCGCAGGCGGCGCAAACAGCACGTTGGGGTCGATGTTGCCCTGCAACGCCTTGCCGGGGCCACCCACGTCGCCGCCCACCAGCGCACGGGCCTTGGCCAGGTTGGCCGTCCAGTCCAAGCCCAACACTTCGCAGTCCAGCGGCTTCATGTCTTCCAGCCACAGGGCGCCGCCCTTGGTGAAGACCAGGCGCGGCACATCGGTGCCATCCACGCCGGTGCGCTTCAATTGCGCCAGCACGCGCGTGGTGTAGGCCAGGCTGAATTCCTGAAACGCGCCATCGGCCAGCACGCCGCCCCAGCTGTCAAAAATCATCACGGCCTGAGCGCCTGCGTCGATCTGGGCGTTCAGGTATGCGGCCACGCTGTCGGCGTTGATGGCCAGGATGCGGTGCATCAGGTCAGGGCGGCTGTACATCAGGCTCTTGACCAAGCGGTAGTCGTCGCTGCCCTTGCCCTCGACCATGTAGCAGGCGAGGGTCCAGGGGCTGCCCGAGAAACCGATGAGCGGCACGCGGCCGTTCAGGGCTTTGCGGATGCTGGTGACGGCATCGAATACATACCGCAGCTTGTCCATGTCGGGCACGGCCAGTTGGTCCACGGCCGCTTCGTCGCGCACCTGCTTGGCAAAACGCGGGCCTTCGCCTTCGGCAAACGTCAGGCCCAGGCCCATGGCGTCGGGCACGGTGAGGATGTCGCTGAACAGAATGGCGGCGTCGAGCGGGAAGCGTGCGAGCGGCTGCAGGGTCACCTCGGTGGCGTAGTCCACGTTGGTGGCCAGGCCCATGAAACTGCCTGCTTTGGCGCGAGTGGCCTTGTATTCAGGCAGATACCGGCCCGCCTGGCGCATGAGCCACAGGGGGGTGTAGTCGGTGGCCTGACGGCGGCAGGCGCGCAGGAAGGTGTCGTTTTGCAAGGGAGCGAAGGTCATGCTGAGATTGTCGCAGGCTGGATCGACAGCTGACCTGAGCGGAATCATGTGCGCGTTGCGCCGCCTCGCGCAGCGAGTGCGACACCCCGCCAGCGCCACCGTGGATCCGGCTTCGCCGGTCCACCGGAGGCGTCCCCCTCAGGGGAGAAGACGCGAAGCGGCTCAGGGGGGAGCTATCGTCTCAGCGATGTAGTGCGACATCCGCGCCGTCTCGCCCGGCGCCAAAAATGTGCGCACCTCGGTCTCCAGCGCCTGGTCGGCCATGGTGGCGCGGGCGCGCTGGTGCAGGTAGTCGGCCCAGGACGTGACAATGAAGCGCTCTACATAGCGCGAGGGGTCGCCCAGGTCCTTGTACACGCGCCAGAAGGTGGCGCCGTCGCGGCGGCGGGGGGCTTTCATGCGGCTGATGGTGTCCAGAAACGCGGCATCGGCCCCGGGCGCGATGCGGTAGCTCACTTCGACCGCCACCGGGCCAGCTTCGGGCAGGGGCTCGGCTTCGATGAAGAGCTCGTCCCAGGGCGTTGCCTGGGTCACCTCGTGCAAGGCACCCATGCGCAGCGGCATGGGGCGTGCCAGCAGCAGGCCTGCGGTCATCAGGGCAGCGGCCACACAAAGCGTGGGCGCCAGGCCCACGATGTCCGACGCTGCACCCCAGACGGCCGAACCCATGGCAAAGGCTCCCAGCGCGGCCACCATGTGCATGGCCACGGCGCGCGAGCGCACCCACTGCGGGGCACTGGCCTGCGTGGCGGTGTTGAAGGTGGACATGGCTGACATCCACGCCGCGCCCGCAAACAGCATGGAGAGGTAGACCAGCCAGGCGATCTGCGTGAGCGCGGCCACCAGCATGGCGGACGCAAACACCACACCGCCCACGCCGACGATGACCTCCATCCCAAAACGCGCGCGCAGCCGCCCTAAGAACAGCCCCACACCCACGGCACCGGTGCCCAGGCAGCCCATCAGCAGACCAAAACCCGGCGCCCCCGTGCCCAGGCGTTGCGCAATCACGGGCAGCAGCGCCCACAGGGCCGAACCGGCCGCGCTGAACGCCATCACGCGCACCAGCTGCGCCAAAATCATGCGCGAGTGCCAGGCAAACCGCAGCCCGCTGAGCGTGCCGCCCCACAGGCGCTCGGCGGGCAATTTGGACGGCGGATGCGCCTTGGGCGGCCAGCGGCGAATGGACTCCCACATCACCAGTGTGGTAGCCACCGTGACGGCAAACACCCAGCCCGCGCCCAGTTGCGCAAACACCAGCCCGGCCAGCGTGGGGCCTACCGCCCGCGCGGCGTTATAGGCAATGCTGACGGCGGTGATGGCCTGGGGCCACTCGTCGCGCGGCACGGGGTCGATGACCGAAGAATTCCACGCAGGCGTCAGCATGGCCGTGCAGCAGCCGCAGATGAACACCAAAAACAGCACCGACGCCGGCCCGCCCCAGCCGCCCAGCACCAGCAGCGTGAGCAAGGTGCACGCGCACACCTGCGCCATCAGCGCGCCCGATATCAAACGGCGCCGGTCCGTGGTGTCTGCCAGAACTCCGGCGGGCAGCGCCAGCAAGAACATCGGCATGAACACGGCGGTCTGCACCAGCGCCGCCAGAAACGACGATCCCGTCAGCTCCACCATCAGCCAGGCCGCCGCCATGCGTCTGCATGCCGCTGCCCACAAAAAAGATGCCACCGCAGATCCACAGGCCCCTGAACGCGGGTTGGCGCAAGGGGCTCCACAAAGAGGTTGAGTGCGACGACATGAAGGATGTGGGGGGAGGAGGAGAAAAGGTCTGGGTAGGACAAAAGGGATGGCGTGCCGGTCGTTCTGGTCATGCTGGCGCGCCCCGAGTGTTCGAGGATATCGCCACATCCCTGTTTTGGGGCATCGTGTTCCGCTTGTCCCTTGCGGACCACCGCCCGCCTCCTGGCCCCGCGCCCTCAGTTGCTACAGCCGCCCTGGCCGTGGCTGCGGCCAGCTAGTCGGTGTGCCGCCCGCCGCGCAGCCGGTACGTGCGCGGCACATCGGTGCGGCTTGCCACCAGTGCCTCGGCGCGCTTTTGCATGTCGGCCAGCGCGTGGTCCAGTGCCTGCGACCGCGGTTGCGTCCAGGCCCGCCAGCAGGTCCTGGTTGAGCGCCTTCACTTGCGGAAGCAAGTCGTCATGCACCGCCTGTCCCGCCGGGGTGAGCGACAGCACCGCCTGGCGCCGGTCGCCCGGCATCGCATCGCGGGTCAGCAGCTTCTTGGCCAGCAGCGATGTGATGGCGCGTGATGTGCGTGCGCGGTCCAGCCCCAGACGCTGCGCCAGCTCGGCCGGGGGCATGCCGGGGTGCTGGGCCAGCACCATCAGCAGTCCCCACTCGCGCCGCGTGATGCCGTAACCCCCTTCACACAGCCGCACTACCAGGCTGCCCGCCACGGCCAGCAGGCGGTTCAGGCGGTACATCAGCAGGTCGTTGGCCGCTGCTGGGTGGGTCAGGCGGTGGCCGGGTACGGCGGTAGCTGGCGGTGCCGGGGTGGGCGCGGTCATCAGGGTATTTCCGGGCAACAGTTGATTAGATCAATCGATTGTGTGGCCAATACAGTGCGCCCATCAACCTGCGCGGTGGTGCAGGGCTCAGCCAATGTCTCTGGAGACTTTCGACCATGTGGAAACCCCTTGCCTCCGTACTGGCCACCGCGCTGGCCCTGGCCGCTTCCGTCGCGCAGGCGCAGGATGCTCCGCTGCGCATCGTGGTGGGCTATGCGCCCGGCGGCGCCACCGACCGCGTGGCCCGCATCGTGGCCGACAAGCTGGGCAGCAAGCTCGGCACGCCGGTCATCGTCGAGAACAAGACCGGCGCGGGGGGCCGCCTGTCGGCCCAGGCCGTGAAGGCCGCGCCTGCCAACCAGCCCATGCTGCTGCTGGCCAACCCGGCCGTCATGCTGGTGGCGCCCCTGGTGTTCCCCGATGCGGGCTACGACCCCGAGCGCGACTTCCGCCCCGTGAGCCACGTCAACAGCTACGAGTTTGGCGTGGCCGTGGCCAGCGCCGTGCCCGTGAAGGAACTGCCGCACCTGATGGCCTGGCTGCAAAGCCAACCCCGACAAGGCCAACTTCGGCGTGCCCGCCACGGGCAGCCTGCCGCACTTCTTTGGCCTGATGGTGGGCGACGCCGCCAAGGTGCGCGCGGAGGTGGTGGGCTACCGCGGCTCGGCGCCCTTGCTCAACGACCTGCTGGGCGGGCAGGTGCCGGTGGCGTTTGACACCTTCGACACGATGCTGCCCCAGCACGAGGCGGGCAAGATTCGCATCCTGGCCGTCTCGGGCACCAAGCGCAGCGCGCTGGACCCCAAGATTCCCACCTTCAAGGAAGGCGGGCTGGATCTGGCTGCCACGGGCTGGAACACCTTCTTTGCGCCCATGAGCATGCCCAAGGCCCAGGCCGAACGCCTGGCCGGACTGATCCATGAAGTGATGAAAGACCCGGACACCCAGCGCAAGTTCGAGGCCGCCAAGATGGAGCCGGTGGTGGCGACGATGGCGCAGACCGAGGCCATGCTGAAGGCCTACCGCGCGCAGTGGGCGCCGGTGGTGCAACGCTCTGGCTTCAAGCCTTGACAGGAAGCCCCCCTGAGCGGCTTTGCCGCTTCCCCCGGAGGGGGACGGCGGCCTTGCTGCGGGGCGGCCCTTGCTTGCCGCCCCTCGCCTTGGCCGTGCCCGTTGCGCAGGCTGCAGGATTTGATAGTGACAGTGGATTTACGAGATGACCATGCCCCCCCGCCCCAACATCATCTTCATCGTCGCCGACGACCTCGGCTATGCCGACCTGGGCTGCTACGGCGGGCGCGACGCCGCCTTCGGCGCGGTCTCGCCCGTGCTCGACAGCCTGGCCGCCGCGGCCTCAAGCTCACGCAGGGCTATGCCAACTCGCCGGTGTGCTCGCCCACGCGCTTTGCGCTGATGACCGGCGCGCTACCAGTACCGCCTGCGCGGCGCGGCCGAAGAGCCCATCAACAGCAAGAGCCGGGGCAGCACCACGCTGGGCCTGCCGCCCGAGCACCCCACGCTGCCCTCGCTGCTGCGCGCAGGCCGGCTACCGCACGGCGCTGATCGGCAAGTGGCACCTGGGCTACCCGCCCGCCTTCGGGCCGCTGCGCTCGGGCTACGACGAGTTCTTCGGCCCCATGTCCGGCGGGGTGGACTACTTCACCCACTGCAGCTCAAGCGGCGAGCACGACCTGTACCTGGGCGAGGAAGAACAGCAGCGAGGACGGCTACCTCACCGACCTGCATCACCGACCGCGCGCGTCGACTACGTGCAGCGCATGGCGCCCGGCGCGCAGGCCGGCAAGCCCGTTCTTCCTGAGCCTGCACTACACCGCGCCGCACTGGCCCTGGGAGACGCGCGACGACGAGGCGCTGGCGCAGGAGGTCAAGGGCAACCTGTTCCACCTGCACGGCGGCAACATCCACACCTACCGCCGCATGATCCACCACATGGACGAAGGCATCGGCCGCATCATGGCGGCGCTGCGCAGAGCAGGGCCTGGCGCGACAACACGCTGGTGGTCTTCACCAGCGACAACGGCGGCGAGCGCTTCTCGGACAACTGGCCGCTGGTGGGCGGCAAGATGGACCTGACCGAAGGCGGCATCCGCGTGCCGTGGATCGCCCACTGGCCCGCCGCGATCGCGCCCGGCAGCGATCAGCGCCCAGCACTGCATGACCATGGACTGGTCGGCCACGATGCTGGACGCTGCGCGGCGTGCCCGCCGCACCCGGACTACCCGCTGGACGGCTGCTCGCTGCATGCCGGTGCTGCGCGATGCCGGCGCCGCCGTTTCGAGCGCCCGCTGTTCTGGCGCATGAACCACCGCGGCCAGCGCGCCCTGCGCGAGGGCGACTGGAAGTACCTGCGGGTGGACGGCAACGACTACCTGTTCGACCTGTCGCAGGACGAGCGCGAGCGCGCCAACCGGGCGCCGCGCGAGCCCGAGCGCCTGGCAGGCCATGCGCGCGGCGTGGGAGGCCTGGAACGCGACGATGCCGCCGATTCCGGACGACGCCACGGTCAGCCTGGGCTATTCCGTCAAGGACATGCCGCAACGCTGAATTTTTAAGTGTTTTTGGGCTCTAGCGCTTTATGGATAAGCGCTGGTAGCTATCAACTCAATAGCATTCCGCCTTTCCCCGCCTCCAGCAGCCGCGTGAGCAGCGGGTGCATCACCTTGCGGGCGCTGTAGATCAGGTGGAACTGCTCCTGCACATCAGGCGTGGTGCCCACCTGCACCAGGCCGTGTGTGTGCGCCAGGTGCTCGCCCAGCGACACCGGCGCGGGCATCACGCCCATGCCGGTGGCGGCAAAGGTGCTGAGCAGGGCGCTGTCTTCAAACTCCCCGGCGATGCGCGGGCGGATGCGTTCACGCTCCAGCCAGTGGTCGATGCGCGCGCGCATGGCGGCGTGGTCGGTGGGCAGCAGCACGGGCACCACGGCCAGGCTGTGGGGGAAGTCGTTGGCCGCCGCCTCGGCCCACAGCGGCGGGGCGTACCAGGCGATGGCGCTGGTGCCCAGCAGCTGGCTGGTGGTGCGCAGCGCGGGGTTGGGCGGCGCGGCGCGGTCGGCCAGCACGGCGTCCAGCTTGTGGAGGGCCAGCTCGCCCAAGAGGGGCTGGAACTCGCCCTCATGGCACAGCAGGCGCAGGTGGGGCTCGTCCAGCACGGGAGTCAGCAGCCGGTGCACGGCCAGCTTGGCAATGCCGTCGGAGATGCCCAGGTTCAGCCGCAGCGTCTGGCCTGTGGCCGCCTCGCGCACGCGCACGGGCAGCAGCTCGCCCAGCGCAAAGATGTGGTCGGCCTCGTGCAGCGCGGCAACGCCCGCATCGGTCAGCACCAGGTTGCGGCCCTCGGTGCGCAACAGGCTCACACCCAATGACTTTTCCAGCTCGCGCACCTGGGCGCTGATGGTCTGCACGGCCATGTCCAGCCGCTCTGCGGCGCGGGCGATTCCGCCCTCCTTGGCCACCACCCAGAAGTAGAAAAGATGGCGGTAATTGAAGCTCTGGCTCATGGGCAACTTTCGGCAGGAAATGGCTTGGTTCGTAAAAACCGAACCAATGCTACCGAAACCACAGGTTTTTAAGAAACGCTGCCCGCCCTACAGTCCGCCGGGTCATCGCTGCGCAGTTTGCGCCGCACCAACCAATTTCCCCTCGGAGTGAAGATTCATGGAAACCATAGGAACCTGGTGGATGTGGACGGGTTTTGCCGTCTTTGTGGTCGTGGCCATTGCCGTCGACCTGCTGGTGATGGAGCGCCAGGGCGCGCACAAGGTCACGATGAAAGAGGCCGTGCGCTGGAGCCTGCTCTGGTTCTCGCTCGCCTTTGTGTTCGTTGCGATCCTGTGGTGGTACCTCAACGGCAGCCAGGGCCGCGAGGTGGCCAATACGGTGTCGATGCAGTTCATCACCGGCTACCTCGTCGAGAAAAGCCTGTCGGTGGACAACATCTTTGTGTTCCTGATGCTGTTCAGCTACTTTGCCGTGCCGCCGCAGTACCAAAAGCGCGCGCTCATCATCGGCATCATTGGGGCCATCGTGCTGCGCACGCTGCTGATCCTGGCCGGTGCCTGGCTGCTGGCTACCTTCCACTGGCTGCTGTATGTTTTCGGCGCCTTCCTGGTCATCACGGGTGTGAAGATGTGGTTTGCCGCCGGGCAGGAGCCCGACATTGCCACCAACCCGGTGCTCAAGCTGCTGAAAAAACGCATCCGCATCACCGACCACTTTGACGGCGAGAAGCTCAGCACCATGGTCAACGGCGTGAAGCACTACACCCCGCTGTTTGCGGTGCTGGTGCTCATCGGCACCACCGACGTGATCTTTGCGGTGGACAGCATCCCCGCCATTTTCGCCATCACCAACGACCCGTTCATCGTGCTCACGGCCAACATCTTTGCCATCCTGGGCCTGCGTGCGCTGTACTTCCTGCTGGCCGACTTGGCCAACCGCTTTCATCTGCTGGCTTATGGCCTGGCGCTGGTGCTGGTGTTCATCGGCGGCAAGATGCTGCTCATCGACCTGGTGAAGATCCCGATCGGCTACGCGCTGCTGGTGACGGCAACGCTGATTGCCGGCTCCATCTTCCTGTCGCTGCGCAGCTCGGGTGAAAGCGCACACGGCGCCCCCGCATTGCCGCGCAAGGACTGAGCCCCGTGGTCACCCAGACCCTGTGTTCTCTGCGCCGCTGGCTGCGCGGGCTGGAGCCGAGCGCCCGCCAGCTTCTGGAGCGCAGCTGGCTGGCGCAGTTCCAGCCCTGGCTGGAGCAGCGCGCGCTGTTCCGCTTTCAGCGCCAGCCGCTGGCCCGGGGTGTGGCTGCGGGCATGTTCTGTGGTCTGATCCCCGGCCCGCTGCAGATCCCGGGCACGCTGCTGGTCTGCGCCTGGCTGCGCGGCAATGTGGTGGCGGGGGGTGTGGCCACGTTCTATACCAACCCCCTCACCACCGTGCCGCTGTATGCCCTGGCCTTCTATGTGGGCGCGCTGGTGATGCCAGGCGAGCAGGTGTTGCCAGCCTGGGGCAGCGTGGCACCGGGTGGAGATTTCTCCTTACAGGCAATGGCGGCCTGGATGCAGGCCCTGGGCATGCCGCTACTGGTTGGGTTGCCCACGCTGGGTCTGCTGCTGGCGGTGCTGGGCTATGCCACGGTTCAACTGATGTGGCTGGCGCCCGCCCTGCAACGCAAGCGGCGGCTTGCGCGTTGCCGCTCGGCAGTCGCTTGAAAAGGGCGTGCCCCAATACCAGTGCCACCGTGGAGCTGGCTTTGCCAGGCCACGGGTGGCGTCCCCCAGCGGGGGAAGGCGCCGCAGGCGACACAGGGGGAAGTCCAGTTTCTCCAGGCCACGGGTGGCGTCCCCCTCAGGGGGAAGCGGCGCAGCCGCCCAGGGGGTTAGTCAAGCTTCACGCCGACCTTGGTAATCACCCGGCCCCACTTCTCGCGCTCGGCCCGCGCAAAGGTGGCCATCTGCGCGGGTGTGCCGGGCAGGGGCTCTACACCCAAGGCTTGCAGGCGGGCCTTGGTTCGGGTGTCGGCCAGGGCGGTCTGAAGGGCCTTGCTGAAATTCGCCACGGCGTCTGCGGATGTGCCGGTGGGGGCCACCAATCCCTGCCAGGCAAAACCTTCGAAACCCTGCAGGCCTTGCTCTGAAATGGTGGCTACATCGGGCATGGTGCTCACGCGCTGCGGGCTGGCCACGCCGATGGCCTTGACCTTGCCGCCGTTGAGAAACGGGTACACCGTGGCGCTGTCGATCCACATCGCAGACACCTGCCCGCCGATCACGTCTTGTATGGCCGGTGCCGCGCCGCGATAGGGCACGTGTGTCAGCTTGAGCCCGCTTTGCTCACGGAACAGTTCGCCCACCAAATGGTGTGGGCTGCCCGGCCCGGCGGACGCCCAGTTCACGCCGTCAGGCATCCCTTTGGCCCAGGCCATGAACTCCTTGAGGTTCTTGGCAGGCACGTTGTTGGACACCACCAAAAACATGGGAAATCGCACCAGCAGACCCACGGGCTGAAAGTCCTTTTCAGCGTTGTAGGTCAGCTTGCTGAACAAGAACGGGTTGGCAGCCAGCGTGGCGAAGTCGGCCGAGAAGATGAGGTTGCCGTAGTCCTTATTGCGCGCGCTGTACTCGGCGGCAATGTTGGTGCCCGCGCCGGGCTTGTTGGTGATGACGATGGGCCGACCCAGCGTGGCTGACATCGACTCGGCAATGGTGCGCGCCACGATGTCCGAGCCGCCGCCTGCGGCATAGCCCACCACCCATTCCAGTGGTTTGGAGTCCTGAGCTTGAGCCAGGGGCAGGGTGGTGGCAAGGGCCAGCCCGGCAAGGGTGGCGAGAAAGTGTTTGCGCAGCATGGTGGTTTGTCTCCGGTGGTTGATGGTGAAAGGGCGAAGGGGTGCCTGCTCCGTCTGTGCGGCGCTTGGGCGGGTGCGTCAGGAACGCGAAAGAACTGATGGATAGGGTGTGTCAGGCCGTGGCGTGTGCGGGTGCCACGGGCGTGATGGCTTTGCGCTCTGCCGCAGCGGGCGCTGCGCCGTGAGGCGGGTTACCCCGTGCCAGTTGCAGCGCCTGCAGCAGCGTGGCCTGGTCGCCGATGTGGTTGGCCAGCAGCAGCACCAGACGCGCGTTCATCGCATGGCTCTCTGGGCGTGGACAGGCCTTGGTGCGCCGTGATCAGCGCTTCATAAAAATCGTCGCAAGCCTGCAGATGGGGTTGGGTATTCAGCATGGTGGTTTCCTTTTCAGAGGGCGCTCACAAGGCCGTTGCCGTGGCGCGCGCCAGGGCCTCACGCACGGCCACTTCAGTGGGGGCGCGCCAGCGCGCGCACACATGCTGGTCGGGCCGCACCAGGTACGCCGTGCCCGGCAGCGCATCCAGCCGCTGCGCCGCCAGCGCCTGGTCGTCGGTCACATCCGGGCCGATCTGCAGCACCTTCACATGGGGCAGGGCGTCAGCCCAGGTGGGGGCAGGGCCAAACACCAGCAGCGTGAAGTCCGACCCCAGCTCGCGCAGCAGCCAGGTCGGCTGGCCTTGTTTCGTCAACGGCGCATCGAGCAGCACCGCGCCCGGGCACCTGGGTGCCCGCAAAGCTGTCTGTATCCGGCGTGTTCAACGGCGAGTTGTGCAGCGTGGCAGGCACCGACAGGCGCCCGCTGTTGACGATGCGGCGCGCAAAGGCGTGGTCGCGCGCCAGGTGCAGCGCGGCGTCGCGGAACAGGCGGCTCACCTCGCTTTTGGGCGTGATGAAGTCGGTCGCGCGCGTGGAGTTGCACAGGTTCTCATCGGCCGCGTATTCGCGCTCGGGGCCATATGTGCCTACCAGCACCGGGCTGGCGCGGCCCTTGAGCACCCAGTCCAGCTTCCACGCAAGGTTCTCGGCATCCTGCACACCGCTGTTGGCGCCGCGTGCGCCAAAGGGCGACACACCGTGCGCGCTGTCGCCCGCAAACACCACGCGGCCGTGCACAAAGCGGTCCATGCGCAGGCAGGCAAAGGTGTAGACGCTCGCCCAGTCCAGTTCAAACTGGGCATCTGCGCCCAGCAGCGCCTTCACGCGCGGGATGATGTTCTCGGACTTTTTCTCTTCCTCGGGGTCGGCGTCCCAGCCCAGCTGAAAGTCGATGCGCCACACGTTGTCGGGCTGGCGGTGCAGCAGCACGCTCTGGTTGGGGTGGAACGGCGGGTCGAACCAGAACCAGCGCTCGGTTGGAAACTCCGTGTCGCCCTGCAGCTTCACATCCGCAATCAGAAAACGGTCTTGAAAAATACGGCCCTTGCTTTCCAGTCCCAGCATCTGGCGCATCGGTGAGCGCGACCCATCGCAGGCCGTCACCCACTGCGCGTCGATCTGGTAGCTGCCTTCAGGCGTCTCAATGGTGAGCAGCGCTCCGTCGTCCCGCGCGCCCACGGCCGTCACCTTGTTGTGCCAGCGGATGTCGATGCCCGGCAGCTGCAGCGCACGCTCCACCAGATAGGCCTCGGCGTAGTACTGCTGCAGGTTGATGAAGGCCGGGCGCTCATGCCCCGCCTCGGGCAGCAGGTTGAACTCGTACAGCTGCTCGTCTTTGAGGAACACCTTGCCCACGTTCCACGACACGCCCTTGTCCACCATGCGCTGGCCCACGCCCAGGCGGTCCCAGATTTCGAGCGTGCGCTTGGCAAAACAGATGGCGCGCGAGCCGATGGAGAGCTTGTGGTCGTTGTCCAGCACCACCACACGCTGCCCGCGCTGGGCCAGGTCGATGGCCAGCGAAAGGCCCACGGGGCCCGCGCCCACGATGACGATGGGGTGCTGCGCGGGCGTAGCGCTGTCCTGATCGGGCGAGCGCACGTAGCCGAAGTCGATGGCCTGCAACTCGGCGCCGCTGGCGCGGAATGCCTCGGGGGGGATGTCTTTGGGGTTCATGGTTGGACGACTTCCATTTGTGTGTTCGACCGTTGCCTGCATTGAGAACCGACCTTTGCAACTGGAGCGACCCAGGCCAGGGCAGCCGATCAAGGGCCGCCCCGCAGCGAGGGCTGTCGTCCCCCTTCCCGAATCGCGCAGCGGTTCGAGAGAAGGGGGAAGGCGCGCAGCGCCTCAGGGGGTTGTTCTCTGCCTAGCCTTCCAGAGCCTTCCACATGGCTACATCCCGTTCTGCCGTCCAGATACGCGGGTCGGGGTACTGTGTCGCTTCGTCGTACGCGCGGGTCACGTCAAATGGCATGCAGTGGTTAAAGATCACCCAGTGGCCGTATTTGGGCTGCAACTTGGCAAACGTGGCTTCGTACACCTTGCGCAGGTCTTCGCCCTTCGCAGCGCTGGCTTTGACGCTGTCATATAGGTCGCTGATGAAGGCGCGTGTGCCTGCCAGGCCTGCCTGCACCTGCTCAGGCGTCTGTAGCGCGGCGCCCCGGCCGGGCACCAGCTTCTCGGGCTTCAGGGCTGCAAGGTTGTCCAGCGTCTGTCGGCCAGTCCTGGAAATACGCGTCGCCCGCATACGGCGTGGCGTCGAACTCCACCAGGTCGCCGCTGAACAGGATCTTTTCCTGCGGCAGCCAGGCCACCGTGTCGCCCTTGGTGTGGCCCCGGCCCAGTTGCAGGATCTGCACTTCTAGCTTGCCCAGCCACAGAGTCATCTTCTTGTTGAAAGTCATCGTGGGCCAGGTCAGGCCGTCCGGCACGCTCTCCACGTTCTGGAACAGGCGCGGGAAGCGGCCGATCTCGCTGTCCTTGTCGAACTGGCCGCGCTCCACGATCAGGTCGCGCGTGTCTTCGCTGGCAATGATGTGCTCGGCTCCGTAGGCGCTGGCGCCCAGCACGCGCACTGCGTGGTAGTGGCGACAGCAGCACGTACTTGATGGGCTTGTCCGTCACCTCTCGGATGCGGCGGATCACGTCCTGCGCCATCACCGGCGTGGCCTGGGTGTCGATGACCATCACCGCGTCGTCGCCAATGATGATGCCGGTGTTGGGGTCGCCCTCGGCTGTGTAGGCGTAGGCGTGGTCGGAGAGCTTGTCGAAGCTCACCTTCTTGACTTCCAGGTCGGCGGCGGAGGCAAAGGTTTTGGTGGTGGTCATAGATGTGAATTCGCTATGGATGAATGCGTTTAACTAAACGGAATGTTTTGATGTTAGTCACAACGTTCGTTAATGTCTAATGCATTTGTTTAGGTGAAAACCCGGAGAGACGGAACAACCATTCCGCCGTGGACAATCACCCCATGGCCACCCACGCACCTGACTTGCCCCGCCCCGACGACGAAGACGACAGCAACCCACGCACGCCGCGCGGCATCCAGAGCGTGGAGGTGGGCGGGCAGTTGCTGAAAGTGCTGGCGCGCACCGGTCGCCGCATGGCCCTCAAGGACCTGGCCCGCGCCGCCGACATGACGGCTGCCAAGGCCCACCCCTATCTGGTCAGCTTCGGCAAACTCGGCTTGATTGAGCAGGATGCAGTGAGTGGCCACTACGGCCTGGGCCCTTTGGCGATGCAGCTGGGCCTTATCAGCCTGCAGCAGGTAGACCCCGTGCGCCTGGCCATAGCCGAGCTGCCCGCGCTGGCCCAGCGCATCGGCTACACCGTGTCGGCCTCAGTCTGGGGCGACAGCGGCCCCGTCATCATCCGTGTCGAAGAAGGCCCCACGGCCGTGTACGTGGCGATGCGCCACGGCACCACCGCGTCGGTGCGGCACACGGCCACGGGCAAGGTGTTTGCGGCCTTCGGGTCACGGGAACGCGCCGCTGCTGCTTTAGCGGCAGAAGGGTTTGCAGGGGCGCTGGATGAGCCCGCGTTTGCGGCCGAGCTGGATGCTGTGCGCGTGCACCAGGTCGCAGAAGTCACGGATCAGCTTCTGCCTGGCATCAGCGCGCTGGCGACGCCGGTGTTTGACGGGTTTGGGCAGTTGGTGCTGTGCCTGGCGGTGATTGGTCCGAGTGCCACGCTGCAGACGGGGCCACGCGCGGCGGCGCAGCATTTGCGCGAGGCGGCGCGGAGTTTGTCTCAGCGGCTGGGACGGCCTCGGCGTCTTGAGGTCCACAACCGCATCCCCGTCCGTTCGGGCTGAGCTTGTCGAAGCCATGGCGCCATCGATGCAAGCCCTTCGACAGGCTCAGGGCGAACGGCGTAAAAAATGGCGTGAAGTTCGAAAATACCGTGGGCGATCAGGCCGTCGCGCGCCCCAGCGCCTGGTCCACATCCCACAAGATGTCGTCCAGGTCTTCAATCCCCACCGACAGCCGCACCATGTCCGCGCTCACGCCCGCGCGGGCCAGTTCTTCCTCGCTCAGCTGGCGGTGCGTGGTCGATGCGGGGTGAATCACCAGCGTCTTGGCATCGCCGATGTTGGCCAGGTGGCTCAGGAACTCGCAGGCGTCGATGAACTTCTCGCCGGCCGCCGCACCGCCTTTGACGCCGAAGGTCAGGATGCCTGAGGCGCCCGGCGTGCCATCCACCGCGCGGAACTGCTTTTGCGCCAGATCGAAATACGGCGAATCCGCGCAGACCGGGGTAGTTGACCCACGCCACCTGCGGGTGGCTTTGCAGAAACTTCGCCACGGCCAGCGCATTGCGGCAGTGCTCGCGCATGCGCAGGTGCAGGGTTTCGGCGCCCTGCAGCAGCTGCCACGCGTTCATGGGCGACAGCACGCCGCCAAAGGTGCGGTTGACCTCCATGCGCGCCTTCATGGTGTAGCCGAAGTCGCCAAAGGTCTCGTAAAACTTCACGCCGTGGTAGGCCCGGCTGGGCTCCACCATCTCGGGGAACTTGCCGTTGTCCCACGGAAACTTGCCGCCTTCCACCACCACGCCGCCCATGGTCGTGCCGTGGCCGCCGATGTACTTGGTGGCGCTGTGCACCACGATGTCGGCGCCCAGCGCCAGCGGGTTGCACAGGTAGGGGCTGGCCACCGTGTTGTCGATGATGAGCGGCACGCCGTGGGCATGCGCCACCTCGGCCACGGCCGCGATGTCGAGCACGTTGACCAGCGGGTTGCCGATGGTCTCGCCGTACACGGCGCGGGTGTTGGGGCGCATGGCGCGCGCAAAGTTCTCGGGGTCGGCCGGGTCCACGAAAGTGGTCTCGATGCCGAGGCGGCCAAAGCCCACGCCCAGCTGCCCCACCGTGCCGCCATACAGCGTGCTGGCCGCCACGATGTGGTCGCCGGTTTTGAGGATGGCCAGCAGCGCCGCCATCTGCGCGGCCATGCCGCTGGCGCAGGCCAGGGCGGCGCGGCCGTTCTCCAGGCTGGCAATGCGTTCTTCGAGCACCGCCACCGTGGGGTTGCTGATGCGGCTGTAGACGTTGCCAAAGGTCTGCAGGTTGAACAGGCTGCTCGCGTGCTCGGCGTTGTCGAACACGAAGCTGGTCGTCTGGTGGATGGGCGTGGCGCGTGCGCCAGTCACCGGGTCGGGTTGGGCGCCCGCGTGGATGGCGCGGGTGCCAAAGCCGAAATTGCGGTCAGCGCCGCTGGGTGCGGGCGTGCTGGTCGATAGGGGCTCGGTCATGGCATTGGCGCAGACGCTGCGCGGTGGTAGGGGTTGAATATTTAAGCCAAATTGGCCTCTAGCGCTTATTGGATAAGCGCTAGTAGCTATTAATTTGCTAGTAAGGCAATTGCCGCAGACGCTTGGCGCTGATGACCTTGGTGTTCACACCCATCCAGCCCAGCCCGCCAAACAGCCGCGCGTGTTCGATCTTCACGCAGCGGTTCTGGATCACCTGCAGCCCGGCGGCTTCGGCACGTTGCCCTGCCGCCTCGTTGAACACACCCAGCTGCAGCCACAGGCACTTTGCGCCGATGGAGATCGCTTCGTCCGCCAGCGGCGGGATGTCTTCGCTCTTGCGAAAGCAGTCCACCATGTCGATCTTCACACCCTGCGCTGCCAACGCGGCAGCGGCTTCGGTCACGCTGGCGTAGGCCATTTCACCCAGAATCTGCCCGCCATCTTTTGCCGCCAGGGGGTTCACCGGAACGATGCGGTAGCCGTGGGCCTGCATGTATTTGGCCGCAAAGTAGCTGGGGCGGTGCCACTGCGGCGAGAGGCCGACCACAGCGATGGTGCGGCAATGCGTGAGCAGGTCACGCAGGGTGCTGATGGTGTCGGGGGTGTGGAGCATGCAAACAGTGTACGCATGCACCTCACACGCCCGCCAGCACGTTGGACCCGGTGGTCAGGCCGGTGACTTGTACTTGATGCTGCAGCCGTAAGGCTGTGTCGTCGCTGCCGAAATCGGCTTGCCCGCCAGCGCCTCGGACAGCCCCACCTTCACATAGTTGGTGGCCTTCTCAATGTCGGCCGGGCGGGCCGACGGAATGCTGTCGATGCCGCCCGCGTACACCAACTGGCCCTGCGGGTTGACGATGTACATGTGTGGCGTGGTGCGTGCGCCGTAGCTCTTGCCCACGGTGCCTTCCTCGTCCATCAGGATGGCGCTGGGGGCGGACTTGCGCTCTGCCTTCCAGGCCACCAGCTTGGCGGGCTCCAGGTAGTCGCTGCTGGCTTTTTCGGTGGAGTTGATGGCGAGCCACACCACGCCTTTGCCGGTGGCGTCTTTTTGCGTGGCTGGCATGTTGCCGCTGTCGTAGTGCTTGCGCACAAAGGGGCACCCGGGGTTGGTCCATTCCAGCACCACGTGTTTGCCGCGGTAGTCGGACAGGCGCACGGTTTTACCGGTGGCGTCTTTCAGTGTGAAGTCGGGGGCGGGCTGGCCCACGGTGGCGGCGGCCTGGGCGCCCAGGGCGACTAGGGCGGCGGTGGCAATCAACGTACGGCGAAGCATCTTCATGGCAAGCTCTCCTGAAGGGTCGGGGGTTGAGAAAAGAACGCGGGCGAAACCTCTGTCTACAGCTCAGCAATGGTGGCGCGGACTTCATCCACGCTCAGCACCTCGGTCAACACCACCGGCGGGCGGCCGGGTCGGTAGAACACATACACGGGCACGCCGCTGCGGCCCAGCGCGGCCAGTGCGGCGGTGATGGCAGGGTCACGCCGCGTCCAGTCGGCGCGCAGCAGGGCCACGTTCTTGGTTTGCAGATCGGCGATCACGTCGGCATCGGCCAGCGTGGTCTTCTTGTTGTACTGGCAGGTCACGCACCAGGCGGCGGTGAAGTCCACAAACACGGGGCGGCCCCCGGCCAAGATCTGCTCGGCCGCGCCGGGCGTCCAGGGCTGCCAGCCACTGGAAGAAGCCTGCGTGGCGCTCTGTGCGGTGGGGACGTGGGTGATGTGCGGCACAAAGGCCCACACCAGCAGCGCCATCGTCGCCAGCGACACGGAGGCCATCCACGCCCGCGCGCGCCCGGCCAGCGACAGCGCCCACACCAACAGCGAGAGGCCCACCAGCAGGATCAGCAGCGCGCCCGCGCCGTCGATGCCACTTTGCTGGCCCAGCACCCACACCAGCCAGACCACGGTGGCGAACATCGGGAACGCCATGAGCTTGCGGAAGGTGTCCATCCACGCACCGGGGCGCGGCAGGGCGCGGGCCACGGCGGGGACGAAACTGGCCGCCAGAAACGGCAGCGCCAGGCCCAGGCCCAGCGCCGCAAACACGGCCAGCGCCTGCGGCGCGGGCAGCGTGGCCGTGAGGCCCAGCGATGCGCCCATGAACGGCGCGGTGCAGGGCGACGCCACGGCCACGGCCAGCACGCCGGTGAGGAAGCTGTCGGCTACCGGGTGGCGCGCCTGCAGGCTGGCGACCGAGGACGGCAGGAAATGCCCGAACTCGAACACGCCCGCCAGGTTGAGCGCGATCAGCGTGAACAGCGCCGCCAGCGACGCCACCACGGCAGGCGACTGCAGCTGAAAGCCCCAGCCAATCGCCTCGCCCGCCGCGCGCAGGCCCAGCATGAGCGCGCCCAGCGGCAATGAACGACAGCACCACGCCTGCGGTGTAGGCGATGCCGCTCACGCGGTGGGCGCGGCGGTCCTGCGCGTGCTGTGTGAAACCCACCACCTTGATCGCCAGCACCGGGAACACGCAGGGCATGAGGTTGAGGATGAGGCCGCCGAGCAAGGCGCCCAGCAGCGCAGCGGTAAGGGTAAGGGACGATGCGCCGGAGCCGGTGGCCGACGTTGCCGCTCCGCCCGCTTGCGCTGCATTGGCTTTCAGCGCGGCCTCCAGCGCGGGTGATACGGTGGCCATCGACGCCGCTTGTGGCCAGGTGCCCAGCACCTTCAACTCGGCGCGGTAGCCGGTGCGGGTGTCGGGCCCGGTGCCATGGCCGGGGGCGGCCTGCTCGGCCAACACCACCGGCATGAGGCTGGGGCTGTTGCTGCGCTGGGCCGACAAGGGGACTTGGGCCGTCCACACGCTGCCGTTCCAGGCCTGTGTCCACTGCGCGGCGTTCTCGATGACTTCGCTGGTTTCCGGGAACAAATCCAGCGTCTTGCCGCGCAGCGCCACGGGCAGGCCGTGCACGCTGATCTGCAGCGCCTTGCCATCAGTGATCATGGCCTGGCTGTCCGGCACGATGCCGGTGGTTCCCGCCAGTACAGGCTTGGGTTGGGCCTTGGCGGCGGCTTCAAACGCAGCGCCATTCAGTGCCGTGGTGCTCTTTATGGGCAGTTGCAGCGTGAACTCGCCCTCTTCAGGAATGCACTCCTTGCGGCACACCAGCCACGAGGCGCGCAGCTTGATGGTGGCGTCCTGTGCCAGCGGGCCGGGTGCAAAACTGCTGGCCACCGTGACGGGGATGGGCAGCAGCACCGTGCCCTCGTAGCCATAGTTGGCCAGCGTGCCGATGGGGATCTTCTTGGGCAGGGGCCAGGCGATCTCGCCAGCGTCCAGCCCGGCGGGCAGCGTCCACGCCAGCTCGGTGGGCAGGCCGGAGTCGCCGGGGTTCTTCCAGTAGGTGTGCCACTCGGGCTGGTGGGTGATTTGCAGCCCCAGCCACAGCGGCTGGCCGGGCGCCACGCCCTGGGGCGCATGGGCCAGCAGCTCGGCCCGCACATAGGGCGTGGTGACCACGCTGGTGCCCTGGCCGCTGGTTTTAGAGCTAAATTGGGCGCTAGCGCTTGTCCAATAAGCGCTGGCAGCTATCAAAAGCAGAGTAACTGCAAGGCGGTGGAGCAAGCGGTAGGGCATGGTTGCAGTGTGGGAGCGGGGTGGGCGGTTTTGGTTCCTGTGCCCAGCGCTCTGCCTGCGGGGTGAACAGGCTGGCTGGCGGGAGATTCCCCGGAACCCTCCGCCAACCAGCCCGCTATTGTGTGGTCAGGCTCAAATCCGCACGCGGTGTCCACTTTTCGGCTTGTTTTCCCGCTTTGGGCGCCGCCACAAACAGCCGGTCCACCGGCAGCTTTTGCGACACCAGATATGAACGGATCGCCTGGCCGCGCTGCGTGGCCAGCTCGGTGGCCATGGCTTCGGTGGCGGGCTGGTTAGCCAGCAGCAGGGCTTCCATTTCGGGCACCGTCAGCTCCTTGGCCAGACCGACCAGGTTGCGGGGCTTGGGCATGTCGGCGCGGCCATACACCTCTTTGAGCAGGGCGGGGTATTCGGCGGCCGATACGGGGCTGCTGTCGCCGGGTTGGCTCGGCGCTTTTCGGCCAGCACCCGCTGCTGCAGGCTTTCGCGCTGCAAGCCTTCGCGTTCGGCCTGCAGGCTGGCCATGCCGGTGCACGGTGATCTTGAGCGCAGGGCGGTCGGCCAGCGCCTTGACCACCTTGTCCAGGTTCTGCTGCGCATCGGGCGTGAGCGTGGCGCTGCCGGGGGCAAAGGCCACCTGGCTCATCTCTTCGCCACCGCCAAACGCATTGGCCAGCAGGCTGAACGGCGCCGTCAGGGCCTTGCCGATCAGGTTGACGATGATCTTGCAGATCACCGGGCCGATGCGGAACTGCGGGTCGTTGAGCGAGCCGCTGATGGGCAGGTCGAGGTCGATCACGCCGTTGCGGTCGGCCAGCAGGGCCACGGCCAGCTTGACCGGCAGGCTGTTGGGCGCGCCCTCGACCTTGTCGCCAAAGGTCAGCTGGTTGAGCACCAGCCTGGTTGCTGGCCGTGAGCTGGCCATCGGGCTAGCACCTTGTAGTTCACGTCCACGCTGAGCTTGCCGCGCTCGATGCCGTAGCCGGCGTACTTGACCGCGTACGGCGACAGCGGCGGCAGCTCCAGGTCGCGCACCTTGCCCTCGATGTCCAGCGCCAAGGGTCTGGCCAGCGGGTTGAGCTTGCCGGTGATTTCCAGCGAGGCCGTGCCCTCGGCGCGGCCGCGCAGCTCCAGGTCGGCCATGCACGGGCTCGCCGCCGGGGGCTTCGGACGAGAACGCGCTGAGCTTGCCGGTCAGCTCCGTCAGATCGGCCGAGTAGTTGGGCTTGATGAAACGGTCCGAGAACAGCACCTTGCCGTTGACCAGGCTGACCGGGCCGAACACCACCACGGGGGCCAGCGGATCGGTCTGGGCCACGGTGGCAGGGGCAGACGCTGCTGCTGTGGCGGGCGCTGCTGTCGTCGGAGCAGACGCGCCGGTGGTTTTGGCACTGGCTGCATTGGCGGCCTGGGCCTCGGCCGGGGTCTTGGCGATGTCGCTCAGGTTGATGCGGCCCGCTTCGTTGATCGTGATGCGGGCGAAGAAATCGACCAGGCTGGTCTCCTTGACCTCCACGCGCGGCGCGGTGCCGGGGGCGGTGGCGACGCTCAGTCCCCGCAGGTTCAGGCTCTTCCAGGCCAACAGTTCTTCGCCCACCTGGGCTTCGGTCTTGGGGGTCGATGCGGCCGTGCTGTTGGCCTGCAGGTCTTCCACCACCACATCGCCGCTCAGGCGCAGGCTGACTCCTTTGTCGGTCTGCGCCACGGCCACCTGACCGCGATACCCCACGTCGGCGCGCAGCAGCTCTACCGCGAGCTGGCTGGCCAGGTAGCCGTCCAGCGTGTGCAGGGGCAGGCGGGTGGCGTCGAGCTGGCCCTGGGTGGCCAGTGGCTGCAGGGCCAGCGTGCCCTGGTAGTCGAGTTTGCCCGCTGTCGTCTTGTTGTTGCTGCCGCCCTTGCCCGGCGCGGCGGCGCGGGCCGTGAGCTGGAAGGCCTCGGGCTTGCTGCCGTCGCTGGCCAGGTTGCGGGCGGTAATGCCCAGGGCGGTGATGTCCAGCGCCACGGGGCGGGGCTGGGCATTGTCAGCCAGCGAGACCGTGCCGCCTTGCAGCGAGAAATCGGCCACGCGCAGCTTCCAGGGGGCGGTGTTGTTGGCGGGGGCTGCTTCAGCCGCTGCCGTGGCGCTGTCTTGCGCGGCGGGCGCCGCCTTCAGCCAGCGCTCGAACATCCAGCGCCTGTCCGCGCCCCGTTCCACCGCCACTTGCGGCTGGTTGATGGACAGGCGCTCCAGCGTGGCGGTGCGCGTGTCCAGGGGCACTTCGGCGCCCGCAATCTCCAGCTTGCCCAGGCTGGCCAGCGTGGTCTTGCCCTGCTTGACGGCCAGCTGTTCCAGCGCCAAAGGGCCTGCCTTGATGGTGACGCCGGTGGCGCCTGCCTGCGCGGCTTGGGGTGAGGGGGCTTGCCACAAAACACCCACATCGCCCGTGAGCTGGCCGGTCACCACGGGCTCCAGCGCCTGGGCCAGGTAGGGGGCGGCCAGCTGCAGCGCCAGGGCGTTCAGGGTGGCGTTGACCTGGGCCTTCTGGTCGGTGGCTTCGCCGGTAAAGCTGTGCGTGCTGCCTTGCAGGTGGAGCCCGCCCTTGAAAGTGAAAGGCTTGGCGTCCTGGGCGGCGAAAGGCAGCACCACGTCGGCCACATCCAGCGTGAAGTCAGTGGCCTGCAGCGCGGCTGCGGGGCGCGTGGTCTGATCGGCCCAGCGCAGGGTGCCGCCACGCACAGCGGCGGTGGCGACCTCTACAGCCCAGGCCGGTGCGGCTTTGGCATTGGCCTTGGTTTTGCCTGCAGAGGCGGTCACGGCCGGGGTCGAGGATGCCGATGCCGATGCCGATGCCGTGCTCGCCGTGGCCCCTGGCGAGGAGGCTGGTTCTGCTGATGCAGATGCGTTTGTGGGGGCGGGTGCTACTGGCGCAGCGGGCTCGCCCATGGCGGCGGGGGAAGGCTTTGGAGGCTGCGCGGGCGGCGCCAGTTGCGCCAGGTTGATGTTGCCTGCCGCGTCGCGTGTGGCGGTCACCACGGGCGCGGTCAGCTCAATGTGCTGCAGGCGCACCACTTGCTCCAACGGGCGCACATCGGCCATGTCGATCTTCAGTCGCTCGTAGCTCAGCAGGTCCGCGCCCCCGCGGTCGGTGATCCGAACGCCGCTGGCCACCACGGTGCCCGTCAGCTTGACGGCCATGCGCGGGTGCTGCTCAAAGGCCACCTTCACATCCGCATCCAGCGTGGCGCCCTGCACCTTGATGGGCAGGTTGGCCGGCAGATAGGCCAGGTAGGGCGCTAGGTCTAGGCCGTCCAGGCGAAGCTGGGCATCGGCCTTGCCCGTTTGCGTAAACGGCGTGCCTTGGGCGGACGAGTCGAACTGGCTGCCATCGAGCGCAAACGCCAGGTGCGGCTCGACCTTGACTTGGCGCTGCGAGGGCAGGGTGCTGACAAAGGGCACAGTGAATGCCAGCGCGCGCACCTCGTGCGTTTTGTCCACGGCCTTGTCGGTGAAGTCGACGCTGCCACCAGTCAGCGCCAGGTTGTACAGCGCCAGGCGCGCGGGGCCCGTGTCGGGCTCGCTGGGGGGCGCCGTGACCTTGGCAATGATGTCGTCCACGTCGTAGCGGCCGTCGCCCAGGTGGGTGATGCGCAGCACCGGGTTTTCGATGCTGAAGGCGTCCACCACCGGTGCCAGGCGCAGAATGGATTGCAGCTCGCCATCGGCATAGATGCGGCCAATGGTCAGCTGCGGGGGCGCACCGTTGGCGCCCGCCACGGCCACGTCGCGCAGGGCGAACTCAAGGCTCCAGGGCTGAAAGTCGATGGCGCCTATGGTCACTGCCCGACCCAGTCGCTCGGAGGCGATGCGCTCCAGCGGCCCCTTGGCCAGCGGTGGCACGGCCAGCCAGGTGACCAGCCACAACAGGATCAAAGCCGCCAGCGCGCGGACGGCAGGGCGGAACCAGCGGTGCTGGCGCAGGGATGCAAAAGAAAGGGAGCGCAGGGAGACGGGCATGGGGGCGGGCAAAAAGTGGGCGGCGCAGTCTCCCTCGGGTGGGGGGCTTGGCAAGCAACATCCAGCCCCAAGCCAAGACCACGCTCGCGGACCGCCATTGTCTGCGTTGTGCGGCCGTCGAGGTAAGTCAATGCAACCGCTGTGCTGCGCTGTCTCAATATTGTGGACAGTGCGGCTGGCGGGGGTCGTGGGCTGCGCAGGCCCTGTTTACTGCTGGCTCACTGGGCGAAGCCCAACACCACCCTGCGGGTGGTGGCGCTTTTTTTCTCAATCTTGGTGACGACGATGGCGCCGATCTCCGACGTGTTGGCCACGTGTGTGCCCCCACAAGGCTGCAGGTCGATCAGCGGTGCGTCGTCGCCACCAATGCGGATGGTGCGGATGCGCCCACTGCCGCGCGGGGGCTGCACGCTCATGCTTTTGACCAGGGCGGGGTTGGCGTCCAGTTCTTCGTCGCTGATCGAGGCCACCGTGAGCGGGTGCGCTGCGGCCACCAGGGTGGCGATGGCGGCGGTGAGGGCTTCCTTGTCCAGCGGGTCGGTCATTGCAAAGTCCAGCCGCGCGTAGTCGGGCGTGATGGAGCAGCCATTGACCAGCTGCGGCACCACGTGGCACAGCAGGTGCGATGTGGTGTGCAGCCGCATCATGCGGTGGCGGCGCTCCCAGTCGATGCGGGCCGTGACGGCGGTGCCGGGCGCAAGTTGCGCCATGTGGTCTTCCTGCCCGGGGGCGGGGATGTGCACGATGTCGCTGGTGGCGTTGCCGTCGGCGTCCTTGCCCTTGCGGGTGTCGGCGATGGTGATCTCGGTGCCGTCCGCCAGCACCAGTACGCCGCTGTCACCGGCCTGGCCGCCGCCCAGCGGATAGAACACCGTGCGGTCCAGCACGATGCCGGTGTCGGTGATGGCAGTGATCTGCGCGTCGCACTCGCGCAGGTAGGCGTCTTGTCGGAAGAGGTCTTGGGTCATGCGGTGATGGTAGCGGGATCGGCGGCGGTGCATGGCTGGATGGCAGGCGATATGCTGGCTCGCACGGCCTGTTGCCTTGCCCCTGTCATGTTGTTGTTCATGAACCTGCCCGCGCCCTCACAACCCTCTGCCCCTTCTTCCTCTGCATCGACTGCTTCCCGCACTGCGGTCTGGTGGTCTCGCGGGCTGAACGTGCTTCCTGCTGGGCCTTTGCGCGCTGCTCGTGGCGCTGTCGTACTACACCTTCACGTTGTATTGCGAGAACTTCGGCTGCATGGGCAAGGGGCTGCTGTGGATGCTGTGGGCTGTGTTTACCACCGTGGGCTGGGTGGTGGCACTGGTGGTGCGCGCGTGGCAGCGCCGCCGTGGCCTGGGTACCCGTGTCAGCGGGTTTGCGTTTGGGGTGCTGTCGGTGATGGGGGCGGGGCATCTGGTGTATTGGCTGGGGACTTCCGCACTTCGGTAGCCGCATCGGTGCATAGGCGGGCGCTGTCGGTGCGACTACCATCACGCCATGACCGCTACCGCCGTGCCTCCTTCCGCTCCCTTGGTGTTGCCCTCGCGTTTCTGGGCCGACCTGTCCACCCGCGACTTTGCTGCGCTGCAAAGTACGGGCCAGGCCGATCAGGTGGTCGCCGTACTGCCCGTGGCGGCCGTTGAGCAACATGGCCCACACCTGCCGCTGTCGGTGGATGCCACCTTGCTGCAGGGCGTGATCGATGCCGCGCTGCCGCAAATGCCCGCCGACCTGCCCGTGCTGTTTTTGCCCCCGCAGAACGTGGGCCTGAGCCCAGAGCACATCCGCTTCCCCGGCACGCTCACCCTGTCGCCCGCCACCGTGATTGCGCTGTGGACCGAGATTGGCGAATGCGTGGCCCGCGCGGGCATCAAAAAGCTGCTGATGTTCAATGGCCACGGCGGCCAGGTCAGCGTGATGGACATCGTGGCGCGCGAGCTGCGCACCCGCTGCGACCTCATCGTCTACAGCGCCAGCTGGTTCAGCCTGCCGCTGCCCGACGCGGTGGCGGCCCAGTTCAGCGCCGAGGAACACCGCTTTGGCATCCATGCGGGTGAGATTGAGACGTCGATGATGCTGCACCTCACGCCCGCCACCGTGCACATGGAGCATGCGCAAGACTTCCGCTCCACGTCGCAAGACCGGTCGGAGCGCTACGCGATTCTGGGCAACGGCAAAAGCGCCAAGCTGGGCTGGCAGATGCAGGACTACCACCCGGCTGGCGCCGTGGGCAACGCGGCTGGAGCCACAGCGGACAAAGGGCGTGCGGTGGTGGAGGCTGCTGCGACGCAACTGGTGGCGCTGCTGCGGGAGCTGCAGGCGTTGTCGCTGTCAACCCTGGTGAACCAAGTGGGCGCACCGTAGCCCAGCACCTGCACTCGTGGGCAAAGACATGCCAAACACAACCAGATGGGCAAGTTGTGTTTGCAGTCGAACTCTTGGGCCGGCGCTTCAAGATCACGGGCAAGGCCGTGCGTTTCAACGGTGGATTTGATGCCTCCCCAAACCGATTGATCGGCCTTTGGGAGCTCAAGGTCAGCAGAGCACGCTGGCGCCTTGGATTCAACTGGAACTGGTTCGCGCCTGAATGTGTAAGGGTGGGGTCGGGTAGTTTGCTACTTTTTTTGTAGCTATCGGCGCTTACTCAATAAGCGCTAGAAGCCAAAAACACTTGAAATTTAGGCATCAGGCGTGCGTCACCCATCCCGCATGCTCCAGCTCATTCAAATGCGGCAAGGTATTGAACGTCTGCAGCATCAACCGTTTGGGCGCAATCGAGAACTCCGTCACCGCGCTGTTGCGGATGCGCATGTTCAGCGCAATCGTCACCTCGGGGGCCGTGCCCAACACTTCACCCACGGCGGTAGAGATGGGGCCGCCGCTGCTCACCAGCAGCACGTTCTGGCCCGCGTGGTGGTGGCGCACATGGTCTAGCGCCGCGCGCACGCCGCCTGAAAACTCGTTCCACGTTGGCATGCCCTGGGGGCTGATGACGCCCGCCATCCACTGCGCCAGCGCGTCGCACAGGATGCGAAAGTGCGCGCGGTAGCGCTCGGGCGTGTCAGCCGGGCCAAGGGGTTGAGGGTGAATGGCGCTGATCAGGGCATGGCTGTCGTATTCGTTCAGGCCCGGCAGTTGCAGCACTTCGGGCGTGATCTGCAGACCCTCGGCAATGCCTTCCAGCGTTTGCGTGTGGCGGCGCAGCGTGCCGGTGATGACGGCGTCGAACGCCATCCCCGCGCTCGCCAGTATTCGCCCAGGCGCACGGCCTGTTCGCGACCCCGCGCGCTCAGCACGTCATAGTCATCTGCGCCAAATGAGGCCTGGCCGTGGCGCACGAGGTAGAGGGTTCCCATGAAGCGGATTTTGGTGAAATCCGCCGCTGGCGCTTGTCGCACAAGCGACGAAAGCTATTGAATTTGTAGCGGTCTGGCGCGGCTTGGCGCGGCGCTCACTCGCGCAGCACGTCGCTGAACATCGGCGCGTCCACGTTGCCACCTGTCAACGCCAAGCCTACGTGCAAGCCCTGGAGCTGGTCGCGCTCCTGCATCGCCGCCGCAAGCGCCGCTGCGCCCGCGCCTTCGGCCACGTTGTGGGTGTCGGCGAACAGGGCGCGCATGGCCTGCGGCCACTTCGGCGTCGGTCACCTGCACGATGTGGTCGAGGTGCGGCGCCATCACGGCCAGCGCCTCGGGGTCGGCCACGCGGCAGGCCATGCCGTCGGCCAGCTGGGTGGTCACCGGTGCTTCGACCACGTGGCCGGCCGCCAGCGAGTCGGCGTAGGTGGTGGCGTGGCCGCTGACCACGCCCACGATGCGCACCGGGTGGCCCAGCGCCAGCTTGGCGGCGATGGCCGAGCAGGCGCCCGAGCCCTGGCCGATGGGCACGTAGACCACGTCCAGCTGCGGCACGGCGCGGAAGAACTCCCACCAGTAGGTGCTCACGCCGCGCAGCAGGTCGGGGTGGAAGCTGGGCACCATGTGCGCGCCGCGTTCGTCGGCCAAGTGCATGGCGTGTTCGCGGCTTTCCTGGAAGTCGTCGCCGTGTTCGATCAGCGTGACGCCCAGCGCGCGCATGGCGGCGTTCTTCTCGACCGAGTTGCCACGCGGCACGACGATGGTGCAGGCCACGCCGTGCGCGCGCGCCGCCCAGCCCATGCTCTGGCCGTGGTTGCCGCGCGTGGCGCTGATCACTTCGCGCGGCAGGTCGCCGCGCTGCGCAAGCTGGTCAAAGTAGGTCAGGCCGCCGCGGATCTTGAACGCGCCCACCGGCGTGTGGTTCTCGTGTTTGACCCAGCAGTCGGTGCCCAGGCGCTGCGCTCAGCGTGGCCCAGCGGTACTGCGGCGTGGCGGCAAAGTCGCGGTAGACCACCTCGGCGGCGGCTTCGATGTCGGCCAGGGTGGGCAATAGGGAGGCGATGTCGAGGCGGGCGTTCATGCGGCGGCTTTCTTTTCAGTGAGCAGTTTGAGGGCGAGCAAGCCGAGCACGGTGCCCATGAAATAGCGCTGCGCGCGCATCCAGGCGGCGTTGCGGTTCAGGAACACCGCCACGCGCGCAGCACACAGGATGAGCAGTGCGTTGACTACTGCGCTGGTGGCGATCTGCACGCCGCCCAGCGTCAGGCTCTGCAGCAACAGATGGCCGCGTTCGGGGTGCAAAAACTGCGGAAAGAACGACAGGTAGAACATGGCCACCTTGGGGTTCAGGAGGTTGGTCATGAAGCCCATGAGGAACAGTGTCCGTGGCCGGTCGTGCGGCAGGTTGCGGGCTTCGAACGGCGCGTTGCCGCCGGGTTTGACGGCCTGCCAGGCCATCCACAGCAGGTACGCGGCACCGGCGTAGCGGATGGCGTCAAACGCGAGCGGCACGGCGGCCAACAGCGCGGTGAGGCCCAGTGCTGCAGCCAGCAGGTGCACCAGGAAACCCATGAGCACTCCGGCCAGCGAGATCAACCCCGCGCGCGGCCCCTGGGTAAGGCTGCGCGAGACGCAATACACCATGTTGGGGCCGGGCGTGAGCACCAGAACGAGCGCAGCGAGCGCGAAGAGCAGCAGTTCTTGTACCGAGAAAAGCATGGCGGTTTACCCCTGGATGGTGAACGACGAGAGGGTGACGGGGCCCCGTGGCGTGCTGAGCTGGGCGGTGAGGCGCGGCGCGTTGCTGGATGTGGTGCCGGGCGTGACGGCAACGGAAGCCGCGACCCCCAAGGCTTCGCACGCGGCCTGCAACGTGGCGGCCTGCGGGTGCTGCAGCGACAGCCTTTGTAGCTGCACGCCGCTGGCAGGCAGGCTGTCGCACGGGTGCACGGCGCCCCACTGGATGAGCGTGGGCAGGCAGCCGTTCATCAGGCGCAGGCCGTCGTCGCGCACGGTGATCTGCCACTGCAGCAGGCCGTTGGGCGTGGGGCGGCTGGCGGTGACGACGGCGCCGCGCTCGATGTCGAGCGCAGCCAGTGCGGCGCACCGCTCGGCCACGTCGGGCACGCAGGCCACCCAGTGGATGAGCTGCGGGCCGTGTTGCGCCACTTGCGCATTCAAGGCGGCATCATCCATGTCAAACCAGCGTCTAGCGCTTGATGGTATTGCGGGAGTAGCTATCGGGTTGATAGCAATGATCTCCAGATAGGCGCGGGGGTGCGAAGGGCTGGACACATTGAAGATGCGGTTGTGCGTGCCGATCAACGGGTGTTCACCGCCCGCCGTGGGGGTGACGCCCAGCGTGGGTTCGCACCAGGCCACGCCTTCGCCAGCGTGCGCGCAGCCACCACCAGGTGGTCGATGCGCGGCGTCACAGCAGCGACCTGCCCGCTGATGCAGGTGACCGAGCGCCGCCGACCCAGATGGTGCCGTCGGCGTCCGCTCGATGTGCACCCGCCCGGCGCGGCCCATGGCGGTGCCTTGCGCGGCCACGTAGCGGTCGGGCGCCAGGCCTGCACCGATGAGCCACTGCGCCACCGCGGCGTTCAGGCTGCCCGTCACCGGGTCTTCGCTCAGGCCGTGTGTTGCCGTGGGAAGAAGGCGCGCACTTCAAACGCCGTGTCGCGCCTGCGCCGCGCGCCGGATGCCGCGCGGGACCCACGACGCCGATGTCCAGCCCGGCCAGCACCGTGGCGTCGGGCTTCAGCGCCAGCACCTGGGCGGCGCTGCGCAGCATCACGCCGCGCCAGGGCGGGCCGTTGTCGCACCAGGCGTGCGCCACGATGTCGTCGCGCGCAATCGCCCAGGCCGCGCGCGATCAGCGCCACGTCGGCTTCATCCAGCGGCCCGCTGCGACGCAGCGGTGGCGCGGCAAACGCCAGCCTGGCGCCATCGCGTTCGATCGGCACCAGGCCCACGCCACATTCCTGCACCACGTGTTCACCGCGCGGCTGTCCACCGGCTTGCAGCCACGCGTGGCAGGTGCCCAGCGTGGGGTGGCCGGCAAACGGCAGTTCGCGCCCGGGGCAGAAGATGCGCACGCGGTAGTCGGCACCGGCGGCGCGGCCTTCGGGTGTGGGCGGCAGCACAAAGGTGCATTCCGAGAGGTTGGTCCAGTCGGTGAAGTGCTGCATGGCTTCGGTGGTCAGGCCGGTGCCGTCGAGCACCACGGCCAGCGGGTTGCCGAGGTAGGCCTGTCGGTGAAGACGTCGACTTGCTTGAAGGGGCGCTGTTGCATGGGGGTCCTTGGTACAAAAAAGCGGTGCTGCAATGGGATCAGAGACGGCGCAGACACGCCAGGGGCTTACCGGGCGTGTGGCACGGTGTCATGAGGGTTGATTCGGCAGGCCCCGTCAGGAGCCTCAGGGGTGGAATTCAGCCGCTGGGGCGCGGCACGGCGGCGATCAGGGTCATAGCAGCACCGACCCTTCAATGCAGGTCACTGCGCGCCCGCCCACCCAGATCTGGTGGTCGTCGTCTTGGCGAATGTGCACGCGGCCTGCGCGTCCCAGGCATTCGCCCTGGGCCACGAGGTAGCTGCGCGGCGCCAGGCCATCGGCAATCAGCCACTCGGCCAGGCTGGCGTTGAGGGTGCCGGTCACCGGGTCTTCGGGGTTGCCCATGGGGGCTGCGAAGGCGCGCACCACCACGCCGGGCTGGGCGGTGTTGCTGGCAGCGGGACCCACATGGATCACGCCCACGTCCTGGCCCAAATCTTTGAGTCGCGCGTGGTCGGGGTGCAGGCCCAGCACGGTGTCGGCACTGTCGAGCAGCAGGCCCAGCCACACGGGGCCGTTGTCCAGCAACTGCGCACCCAGGATCTGTTGTGGGCGTAGGCCGAGAGCGCTCGCGATCAGCGGCACCAGCGCGGGGCTGGGTGCGCTGCGCTTGAGGGGCGGCGCGGCAAAAGCCAGCGTGCCATCCGCCTGCGCGATGCGCACCAGACCCAGCGCGCATTCCTGGATCACCATGCCATTCTGGCGGGGCGTGTTGCCCACTTGCAGCCATGCGTGGCAGGTGCCCAGGGTAGGGTGGCCCGCAAAAGGCAGTTCGCCATTGGGGCTGAAGATGCGCAGGCGGTAGTCGGCACCCGCAGCGCGCCCGGCCTCGGTGGCGGGCACCAGAAAGGTGGTTTCCGACAGGTTGGTCCACGCCGCAAAGCGGCGCATGTCGCTGTCGCTCAGGCCGTCGGCGTCCAGCACCACGGCCACGGGGTTGCCGTAGCCCGGGCGGTCGCTGAAGACGTCGATCTGCTTGAAGGGGCGCTGGTGCATGGCGGACTCCGGGTTCAGGACAGCGGCTGGTCCAGCACGCCGAGGTGCGCCGGGCCGGGTGCTAGACCGTGTTGTACCACCGCTCCAGGTGCGGGCGCGCCACACGTTCTTGCGGCAAGCCCCACCAGCGGTGGATCTCGCAGGCCACGGGGATGTCCGCCATGGTGAAGCGTTCGCCCACCATGAACGGCTGGCGCGCCAGATGCGCATCCAGCAGACCCATCAGAGGCTCGGTGGCCGCCACAGATGCTGCAATCAGCCGGTCATCCCGCTGGGCCGCTGGGGTGCGTATCCATTGCACAAAGGCATCGCGCCCGGCGGGGTTCAGCGTGGTCTGCTGCCAGTCCATCCACTGCTCGGCCACAAAACGCTCGCGCAGGGCTTCAGGATACAGCTCGCCCGGCGAGTGCCGCGCGCACAGGTAGCGCACGATGGGGTTCGATTCCCACAACACGGTGCCGGTCTCGTCGTCTTCCATCAGCGGCACCAGGCCGTTGGGGTTGCGCTGCAGATAGTCGGCTTCGCGCACCAGCCCAAACTGGCCGCCCGCGTCGGTGCGCTGCACCGTGATGCCGAGTTCTTGCGCGGCCCACACCACCTTGCGCACGTTGATGGACGACAGGCGCCCCCAGAGCCTCAGCATGTTGAATCAACTTTCATGTGCGTTGAGCGAACCGCGATGTATGAAGCGGGCGTGGCCCGGCCAGCGGCCGCCGCGCAAGGGCCGCCCCGCCGCGCTGGCGGCGTCCCCCTTCCGCATCGCACAGCGATGTCAGAGAAGGGGGAAGGCGCGCAGCGCCACAGGGGGTTGTTCACTTGCTATCGCGGATGGCGGCGGCCAATGCAGCAATGCCGGTTGCAATCTGCTCGGCCGTAGAAGTAACGAACGACAGGCGCAGCGTGCGCGGGTCGGCGTTGTCGGCATAGAACGCCGCGCCGGGCACAAAGGCCACGTTGCGCTCCACGGCCTTGGGCAGCAGTTCGACGGCGCTCATGCCCTCAGGCAGTCGCACCCACAGGAACATGCCGCCATCGGGGCGGTTCCACTTCACACCCAGGCCCTGCATTTCCTTGTCGAGCGCCGTCAGCATGGCCTCGCACTGCTCTTTGTAAAGCGCACGGATGGTGGGCACATGGCGGTCCAGGAAGTCGCCCTTCATCACCTCGGCCACCATACGCTGGTTGTAGCCGGGTGTGTGCAGATCGGCCGCCTGCTTGGCCTGCAGCAGCTTGGGGTACACCGCCTTGGGGGCCACCACAAAGCCCAGGCGCAGGCCGGGGGCCAGCACCTTGGAGAACGAGCCCAGGTAGATGCAACCGTCCGGGTTGCGGGCCGTGAGTGGTGCGGGTGGCGGGTTGTCAAACCACAGTTCGCCGTAGGGGTTGTCTTCGACCAGGGGCAGGTTCAGCTCGGCAGCGGCTTGCACCAGCGCAGCGCGGCGGGACTCGCTCATGGTGCGGCCGGTAGGGTTCTGGAAGTTGGGCAGCACGTACAAAAAGCGCGCCTTGTTGGCACCCGTGCCCACCTTGGCTTTCAGGTCGTCGATGAGCACACCTTCGTCGTCGCTGGCCACGGACACCACATTCGGCTCCATGGGCGTGAAGGCCTGCAGTGCGCCGAGGTAGGTGGGGGTTTCGACCAGCACGCGGCTGTCGGTGTCGATCAGCACCTTGGCGATCAGGTCCAGCGCCTGCTGCGACCCGGTGGTGATGAGCACCTGGTCGGCATCCACATCCCAGGGCAGGAAGTCGGCAATCGCCTGGCGCAGCGGGGCATAGCCTTCGCTGGCGGCGTACTGCAGGGCGGCGGGGCCGTCATTGGCCAGCACGGCGGCCGAGGCTTCGGCAAAGGCCGACACCGGGAAGGTCTTGGGCGAGGGCAGGCCGCCCGCCAGGCTGATGATGCCGGGCTTTTCGGTGACCTTGAGGATTTCGCGGATGACCGAAGGGTTCATGCGCTCGGCGCGGCGCGCCAGGGTCCAGGCAGTGGGTGTGTTGCTGGTGGTTGGAAGGTCGTTCAGTTTCACTCTCGTTCTCCTCCGGGCGGTCCCCAAAAGACTACCCATGTTGCAAAGTCGTCAGAAAAATTCTCAAAGCGGTGATGCTGTCCCGCAGGTACAAAAAAGGCGTCTCCGGCTGCAAAGTGGTGGCGGGCTTCACCTTGCACGAATTCTCCACTCCCACGCTGGACGAAATACAACTCGTCCTGCGCGTGCGGCTGCTGCGGGTCGTGGTCGCGTGGCGCATACAGCTCCGTGCGCATGCTGCCGTGGCGCAAGAGTTCAACGAACCGCTCACCGCCCGGGCCAGGTAGCTGCTGCAATGCGTGTTCCACGGAGTATTTCACAGGCGTTCCCCTCGTCCTGGTCAGTCCACGATGAACAGGGTTGCCCCCTGGGGTGAGCTGGAGCGGTGGGGCTCGGCGTTGTCCGCCACTTGGTAGCTCATGCCCGGCGTCAGCGTGAAACGGCGGCCGTCGGCCAGTTCGGTGTGCAATTCTCCGCTGAGGCACAGCAGCACATGGCCCTTGACACACCAGTGGTCCGAGACGTATCCGGCCGTGTACTCCACCATGCGCACGCGCACATCGCCAAACTGTTGTGTGCGCCAGAACGCCTGGCCTGCCTCGGCGCTTTTTTCTTCGCGGGGCACAGCTGCCCAGTCGGTGGTGGCAAATGGAATCTGGTGCATTTTCATGAGAGGCTCTCTGTCGCACGAACTGGCATCTTCTTGCCGATGAACACCGTTGCGATCACGGCCAGCGCAAAACCCACGGTCACTGCGTCCAGCCGCTCGCCCAGCAGCGGCACCGCAAACAGCATGCCCAGAAACGGTTGCACCAATTGCACCTGGCTCACGCGCACGGTCCCGCCCAGCGCCAAGCCCCGGTACCAGGCAAAAAAGCCCAGCCACATCGAAAACACCGCCACATAGGCAAATCCCCACCACGCCGATGCCTGCAGTTCGCCTTGCGGGAGGGTGATTAGCGTAGCGGGCAGCGTGATGGGCAGCGCAATCACCAGCGCCCAGCAGATCACATGCTCGGCCCGCATGCGCTGCGATAGCCGGGCACCGTAGCCGTAGCCCACGGCGGCGCACCCCATGGCGGCCAGCAGCAGGGCATCGGCCGGGTGCAGCGCCAACGCCCGCGCTGCCCGAGCGCAGCAGCGCAAAGCCCACGACCAGGCCGCTGCCCGATGGCGGCGCAGACCCAGAAGCCCGTCGAGGGGCGCTGGCGGTGCAGCAGCGCTCCTACCGCCGCGGTGGCCAGGGGCAGCACGCCCACGATCACGCTGGCGTGCACCGCCTCCACATAGCGCATGGCGATTGAGGTGAACAGGGGGAAACCAAACACCACCCCTGCGGCCGTGATGGCCAGCGGCCACCAGTCGGCACGCCGGGGCCATGGGGCCCGCGTGGCCAGCAGAAACAGAGCCGACAGCCCTGCGGCCACCACCGCACGCCCCAGGGCGATGAACACGCCGGACATTTGCGGGGCTTCGGGCGTGCCCACGGCAAGCCGGGTCATGGGCAGCGTCAACGCGAAGATGGTGACACCCAGCAAGCCCAGCCACAGGCCCTTGATTTCTTCGGGTTTCATATCGTCAGCATCCACAGCGCCGTAACCACCAGCACCAGGGCCAGCAGGCGGTTGAACCACAGCAGGCGCGCCCCTTGGGCCAGCCACTGGCGCAGCAGCGAGCCGACCAGTGCATAAACAAAATTGCTGGTGAAGGCGAACACCATCATCACCAGGCAGATGATGGCCAGGCGTTCGCCGGGATTGGTGGAGGGCTGTCCTGCAGCGTTGACCACCCAGCCCGCGCTGAGCGTGAGCGCCAGCATCCAGGCCTTGATGTTCACAAACTGCAGGCCCACACCCTGCCAGAAGGTCACGTTCAGCCGATCGCTGTTGACTTCGGTCAGTTGCCCCGCGCGGCTGAGCTTCCAGGCCAGCCAGAACATGTAGGCCACGCCCAGCAGCGTCACCGCCCAGCGCAGAGCGGGCACGCCAGTGATCAATGCCCCCATGCCCAGTCCGCTGGCCAGCATCAACAGCGTCCAGCCAGCGGGGACCGCCAGGCAGAACTTCAGGGCCCGCTTGAGCCCCAGGTTGGCGGCCAGCGCGGTGGACAAGGTGGTGTTGGGCCCCGGCGAAAAACTCATCGCGGTGCAGAAAAGCAGCAGGGCAGTCAGTTCGGGGGCGCTCATGGGGGGCTTGGGGGTGGGCTGCTTGTCAGTTTTGAGGCTTCAATGTAATCTTCGATGCCAATACACAACCAATACAGTTAAGCAGCGCAGTTTGTGATCTGTATTGCTGCTTTTGCCAATACACACTGGCCCCATGAACGTTCTGAAGACCTGCCATGTTGATGAAAACGCCCACGCAGTCGCTCACCGAGCAGTTGTCAGCCCGCTTCGGGGAGCGCATTCGCAATCGCCTGCTCGCGCCCGGAGCCCGCTTGCCCTCGGTACGGCAGTGCGCGCAGCAGCATGGCGTGAGCCCATCCACGGTGGTGGCAGCGTACGACCAATTGCTGGCCCAGGGCCTGGTGGAGGCGCGCAAGAACCGCGGCTTTTTTGTGCGGGAGATGGTGCCCGCGTTGACCGCAGAGCGCATGCCGGACGGCCCGCCCGCCGATGCGGACGACCGCCCGGTGGGCAACTGGAGCACCGCGCACTGGTTTGCGGCCCGGGGTGCAGGGCGCAGTGCGCACCCCATCAACGCCACGGCGCTGATCCGGGGCATGTTCCACAAGATCAGCGACAAGCCGCAGCCAGGCATGGGGGTGTTCCCGCCCGAATGGCTGGAGTCCACCTTCATGCCCGCCGCCGTGCGCAAGGTGACCCACACGCGCGCCTTGCAGGATTTTTCGCTGCAGTACGGCGAGCCGCTGGGTGACACGGGGCTGCGCCGGGTGCTGTCCAAAAAGCTGGCCACGCTGAACGTGCATGCCGCGCCTGAGAACATCATCACCACGGTGGGTGCCACGCACGCGCTGGACATCGTGAGCCGCACCCTGCTGCGCCCGGGCGACCCGGTGATGGTGGAGGAGCCGGGGTGGGCCGTGGAATTTGCGCGGCTGTCCGCCATGGGCATGCACATCCTGCCGGTGCCGCGCCGTGCCGATGGGCCCGATCTGGACGTGATGGCGAAGTATTGCGAGGTGCACCAGCCCAAGCTGTATGTCAGCGTGAGCGTGTTCCACAACCCCACCGGCTACTGCCTTACGCCCGGCAGCGCGCACCGCATTTTGCAGCTGGCCAACCAGTACAACTTCCATGTGGTCGAAGACGACACCTACAGCCACATCGCGCCCGAGCACGCCACGCGGCTCACGGCACTCGATGGCCTGCAGCGCACCATCTACGTGAGCGGCTTTGCCAAGATCCTGGCGCCCAACTGGCGCATCGGGTATCTGGCCGCGCCACCAGCGCTGACCGAGCAGCTGCTCGATACAAAGCTGCTCGCCACGCTCACTACGCCAGCCCTGCTGGAGAAGGCACTGGCCTTGTGCATCGAGCAGGGCCAACTGCGCCGCCATGCCGAGCGCATCCGCACCCGGCTGGATGCGGCGCGCGCGCGCAGCGTCAAACTGGCGCTGGGCGCAGGGTGCACGTTTGCAGCCGAGCCTGTGGGCCTGTTTGGGTGGGTGGATACCGGAGTGGACACCGACGCGCTGTCGCAGCGCATGCTGGACGAGGGCTACCTGCTGGCGCCGGGGGCGTTGTTCCATGCAGAGCGCAAGCCCAGCACGCTGATGCGCATCAACTTTGCCACCACGCAGGATGCGACTTTCTGGCGTGTCTTCCAGCGGGTCAGGGCCGAGCAAGGGCGCTGAACGCGCTGAGTAAACGTTTGTTTGCTACTGAAAATATAGCTGTCAGCGCTTGATGGATAAGCGCTAGAGGCCAAAAAGACCTGAATTTATTTCCGCTCGACCTCAAGATCCGCCAATACGCGCAGCAGTGCGCGGTTGACCTCTTCGAGGTCCATCTCGTGCGTCTCACACAGCTGGCGGATGGCGCTGGCGTCGTCGGTTTCCAGCGCACAGGCCATCTGCAGGCCGCTGGCATAAGGCCCCGTGCCCAGCACTGTGGCGTCGTAAATGCGTTCTGACAGGGGCAGGCGGCGCAGGATGGTGCCCAGCGGTTCGCCCAACAACTCATCGAGCTGGGACACCAGGCCACACAGATAGATCTCTCGCCGCAGGTCGTTTTCAACGCCCGCATCCAGCAGGTGGGCGGTGAGGTTGGCGCGCATCACGATGGACTCGCGCACCGGCTGCAAATTGGGGTCGGTGCTGGCGTGGGGCAGCTGGTCAGACAACCAGCGTTTGATGGAGCCGTACCCCATCATCACCAGCCCCCGGCGCAGCGAGTCAATGCCCGTGCGCAGGCCCAGCGCTGCCGAGTTGGTGTAAACCATGAAGCGGTACGCCAGCAGCGGGTCTTCGCCCATGATGGCTTCAAAGGTCTCCAGCGACTGCTCGGCGTCGATGGCTTTCATCAGCTTGAAGATGACCGCATGCGACGGCTGCTGCGGGGTGTGGCGCATGCTGTACAGCACGTCTTCCGTGGGCCACCCGGCCAGTGCCAGCGCGTTGCTTTGGTCCAGGCAATGCTCCATCAGCGCGCGGCTGGCAATGCCTTCATACATCTGCCCCGCCAGCACCGGGCTTGTGGCACGCGCGGGTTGCGCCGGTGCGCCTGCACGGGCTGGGGCGGCCTTCAAGGCAGCCACCGCGTCTTCGGGGCGTAAGGTCAGAAGGCTGTTGTCAAAGCACCGCGCAATGTCGGCCTCGGGCAGCTTGCCGATGTCACCGCGCCAGACCAGCTTGAGGCCCCGCTGGTGAGCGGTCTTGACCAGTGAATAGATCGTGGAGTCGGACAACCACTCACCACGCACCTCGATCCATGGCGCGCCACGCGGCGCGTGTTCGAGCAGGTCGCACAGCAACTGCCGCGTCTGTGCCGAGATCAGCAGGGGTGGGGAGCTGGCTGACCAAAGCTCCTGAAGCGTGCGCAGCAGGTGCGAGCCATCGACGACGGCCGACGCTTCGTTGTGGGCGTAAAGCTGGATGGCGGCCAGCTTGCGAGCGCGGTTCCACAAAGGGCGGTAGCCCAGAATGAGGCTGCCAAGAACGGATTGGACCATGTGCTCTCAGGCAATGTAACGGGGGCCTGCTCCCGGGGGATGTCTCTTCCACCCTGCAAGCAGGTCCTAACCAATGAAATTGAACAGGGACAGTTTCTGGACCATGGCGTAGGACTTGAGGGCAGCCTCGTAACCCACCTGCTGGTTCTGAAAGTCCGAAATTCCCTGGATCATATCGAGATCCTCGGCCCGGGAGCGGTCTCCTTCCAACTGCACAGAGCGCTTTTCCTGGTCGCCCGTGATGCGGTCTGCGCGGTTGAGCAGCTCACCGGCATAGCCCCGCATGTTGTGCAAGCGTTCCAGCCCGATGTCCATGTTGCCCAGGGCCTGGCCCACCGCCTGGATGGCGGCATTGCTGTTGGGCGCACCGCGGATGTCGCGGATGGCGCTGTCCAGCGTGCTGAACATGCTGGGGGTTGGCTGCATCGTGATGGTGTCACCGTTGGCCGGGTTGCCGGTGATGTTGAAGCTGAGGCCGGGAATGTCGGCTACCGCAATGGTGACCGGCTTGTCCGAAGGGTAGTCGGGCACCGTGACCGGGGCGGATACAGCGCCGGTGGTGGTGTTCGTCAGCGTGTAGGTTGCCGTGCTGGTGCCGACGGTGGCGCCAGGGCCCACGGCGCTGAAGGTGATGGTGTAGTTGTCCCCTGTGACCAGGCTTTTGTCCACTGGCGTGATCGCGGTGGTCGTGAGCTGCCGGTCATTCGGGATCGCGCTAACTGCAGCGTAGTAAACCCCGTCGCGCTGCGGATCGAACATGAATGCGGCGTCTCCGTCCAGCATGCCTGGAATGGTCACCCCGGTGCTGGCCGTCTGCCCAGGCAGCCCCGAAAAGCTGTAATCCGGCGTGCTGGTCAAGGGCCCCAGGAAAGGCGCCAATGCGCTGCCAAGCGCACCCAGCAGCGGAATCCCATTGGTATCCTTGCGGTTAGCCACTTCCAGAATCTGCTCGCGCAGTCCCTGAAGCTGGTTGGCAATGGTGACCCGGTCATTGGGTGTGAGGGTGGCGCTGCCTGCACTGACGGTCAGCTCCCGAAAATTCTGTACCAGTCCGATGGCATCACCCAGCGCAGATTCGGCCTGGGCAATCGCGTTGCGTTGGGTCTCCAGCGCACGTTGTTCTGTCTGGATGCGGGCCAGTCGGTTGATGGACCGCTCGGCCTGTGCGGCAGAGACCGGGTCATCGCTGGCGCGCACCACACGCTTGCCGGACGTGAGGTTCTCCTGCAGATTGGACAAACTGGTTTGCCGCGAGCCCAGGTTGCGCAGGGCGTTGTCGTACATGTTGGCCGTGCCAAGGCGGTAGAAGTTGCTGCTCATGTCAATCTCCTGTGCGGCGGTCAGCGGCCGATGCCCTGGATGAGCGAGTCAAAAATGCTCTGCGCGATCTGGATCATTTTGGCTGACGCCTGGTAGGCCTGCTGGAATTGGATCAGCTTGGCGGCTTCTTCGTCCAGATTCACACCGGAAATGGCGGTGCGGTCACGCTCCAGATTGGCCGCAATGGTGGTCGAGAGTTCTGCCGCAAACAGCGAGCTTTGGGTGCGCGTACCCACCTGGGCCATGGCGCCCGCATAGCCGTCACTGAGGGTGGATTCGTCAAACATCTTCACATCTCGCAGGCCCATCAGCGCGCTGGCGTTGCCAGAGTTGCGCGTAAAGATGTCGCCGTACTGTGGGTCTGATGCGTTGCCGATGACCACGGTGTCGCCGGTGTTGGGGCTGCCCTGCAGCTTGATCTCCCAGCCGTTGATAGAAATCGGAGCACCCGGCGTGTAAGGTTGTGCTGCCGCAATGGTGGTGGGCGGCGCTGTGCCACGGTCCAGCACGTCGTAGGTTGTGGGCGAGCCCGCCGTGAACTGCAGCTGAATGCCGCCAAGAATGGGGGGCAATGCGGCGGGGTTGGCGTTGGGGGGTAACACCAGGCCGGGTGGGTTGGGAAGCCCCGTTGCCTTCAGGCCCGACAGTTGCAGCGTGCCGCCGTTGGACGTGCCCATGGCTGCGTTGATCGGATTCGCCGCCGCCAGATCGCGCGGTGAATACACCAGTGCCTGCATGTTGGCAGCGGCTGTGCTGAAAGGCTTGAACAGCATCCGCTCGCCGGGTACGCCGGGCGTGGTCAGGTTGAAGGTCAGCCCGTCAATGTTCAGCGTGGCCAGGTTGGCCGCGTCGGTGAATGCGGTGGCTTGGCCGTCGGACAGGCGCACGACCTGGCCAGCGGTGCCGGTGGTGAAGCGTATTTCGTAGTCTGACGCTGCAAACTGGGTGGGATTGGTGAAGGTAATGTTTCCAACGCCCCCACCGTTGGTGTAACCCGGCATGCTGACAGGCAACGAGAACAGGTCTTTTCCGAGTGCACCATCCAGCGTCAGGCCAAGGTTCTGCTGGTCGTTCATCGTCATGCCGATGGCCATGGCCATGCGACCGAGCAGGTTACGCCCTTCGGCCAGATCGGTGTTGTTAAAGCGCAGCAGGCCCGACACCGTGCCGCCGCCCAACACGTTCTCGTCCAGCTCAATGGGGGTTGCGCCCGGGCGGTTGAAGAACAGCTTGAGCTGACCGCTGCCAGGAAATGCCGTCGCGTCGCCCACCGACAACTGTGTGGCGGTGGTGCCCAGCACCAGCGGCTGGCTGCCTGCCACGAAAAGCCCTATCGTGCCGTCGTCGGCTGGAATTTGGGTGGTCTGAACGTACTGGTTGATGTCGCGGATTACCTGGTCCCGCTGGTCCAGCAGGTCGTTGGGCGTCTGTCCATTGCCCTTGGCACGCGCGATCTGCTCGTTGATGCCTGCCATCTGTGTCGCCAGACTGTTGATGGCCGTTGCGCTGCTTTGCAGTTGCTCTGTGACCGTGTACTGGATCTCGTTGAGGCGGTCTGCTGCTGAACGCATGCGTGCAGCGGTTTCGTCCATCCGCGTCAGCACCACGGTGCGGGCGGTGATGTCAGTCGGAGCGCTCACCACGTCCGAGAACGCGTTCATCATGTCGTTGATGGCTGCGCCCAGCCCCTCCGTTCCGCCGCTGAACACCTCTTGCAGCTGCTTGAGGCGCTCTGCGCGAACAATGTCCGCTGCCTGCACCGAGCCCGCCGTGGCGGACTGGCGTGTGAGCAGCTCGCTCTGGTTGCGCAAAATGGTTTGCACGTCCACGCCCTGGCCGATGTAGCCGCCGCCCGTGAACTGGCCCTGCACGGTTTGCAGCACCACCGTCTGGCGTGAATAGCCTGGGGTGTTGACGTTGGCAATGTTGTGGCCCGCAGTCTGCAGGGCCACCTGGTTGGCCAGAAGGGCGCGGGCGCCGACGCTGAGCAGGCTCATGATTCACCTCGCTTCTCTGTTCTCAGCGGCGCGGCTGGCCGCCCACTGAGCGTGAGGTCGGCATGGCCTAGGCCAGTGCCCCCGCGCAAGGGCCGCCAAGCCGTGTATGCGGCGCGTTGCTTGCGTGCGCTGCGAGCGTCCCCCTCCCGCGAGGCGATAGAGGGGGAAGGCGCGAAGCGACTCAGGGGGAGCTTCATATCATGCCTGTGCGCGCTGAGTGCGCAGCACGCTGTTGATGGCGCCGCTCAGCTTCTTCGCGTATTCGGGATCGGTGGCATAGCCAGCTTTTTGCAGTGCAGAGGCATAAGCCATGGCCGAGCCGGACTGGGCGACGGATTCGGCCTTCTCGTAGCGTGGGCTGTCTTTGATCAGGCGGGCGTAGTCGCGGAAGGAGTCTTCGTACGAGTCGTAGGCGCGGAACTTGGCCGTCACCTTCTGGGCCTTGCCGTTGATGTATTCGGTGGTAGTGATTTCCGCCACCTTGCCGGTCCACCCCTTCGTGGCCTTGATCCCGAACAGGTTGTACGAGGTGGAGCCGTCCTTGTTGCGGATCTCGCTCTTGCCCCAGCCGGTTTCGTGCCCGGCCTGGCCCAGCATGAAGGTGGCAGGAATACCGCTCTCCTTGGACACGCGCTCTGCGGTGCCGGAGAGGTGCTGCACAAACCCGTCGCGGCCTTTGGGCACGGGAGCGGTGGTGTCGGGCGCGGTATCGGCTGCGCTGTCGGGCGTGGCCGTGCGGGGGGCAAACTTTTGCAGGCTCAGCGTGGAGGGCACGGCAAACTCTGCATCCTGTGCGCCGCCCATCTGGCGCGACAACTGGCGTGCAATGGCTTCTGACAAACCACCCTGCATGCCCGACATGCTGACCGACAGCTGCTGGTCGAGCAGGTCCTGTCCCAGGTCGGCCTGGCCGCTGTCCATCAGGCCGGACTTCATGGTGGCCTCGCGCATGCTTTTGATCAGCTCGCGCATGAACAGCGATTCAAATTGTTTGGCAGCTTCGCGGGTGACCTGCGCGCTGCTGGACGTGCCCGCCTCGTACTTGAGGGCATTGAGCGAGCGGATGTCCACCGCCAGCGCATTGGTAGTGCTAGCCGTGGTACCTGATGAGGGCAGGGTGAGAGCCATGGTCATGTCTCCTGACGGGAAACGCCTTGTCCGCTGCGCTTGGAACTGGCGCGTCCAAGGCCAGCACCCCCGCGCAAGGGCCGCCCCGCCGCGCTGGGGGTGTTCCCCTCCCGCGCAGCGAGAGAGAGGGAAGGCGCGAAGCGACTCAGGGGGTGCTTCATCAGATCACTTCCAGCTCTGCATTGAGCGCACCGGCTGCCTTGATGGCTTGCAAAATGGCCAACAGGTCGCCCGGCGTGGCACCGAGCGAGTTCAGTGCTCGCACCACGTCCGCCAGCAGCGGTGCCGGCGGCATCTGAATGATGTTGCCTGGCTCCTGGTTGATGGTGATGTCGCTTTGCTGGGTGACCACGGTCTGCCCCTGCGAGAGTGGGTTGGGTTGGCTGATGACGGGCGTCGATCGAATCGTGATGGACAGGTTGCCGTGGGCAATGGCGCAGGGGCCCAGCGTCACCGCCTGGTTCAGTACGACCGAGCCGGTTCGAGCATTGATGACCACTTTGGCGGACGGCGTGGAGGATTCAATGGGTAGCTCTTCCAGGTCGGCAATGAAGCCCACCCGCGCACCCGGGTCCAGCGGCGCACGGACTTGCACCGTCCGGCCATCGAGTGCGGTGGCCAAGCCGTTACCTAACTTGCCGTTGATGGCTTGTGCTACGCGTCGAGCGGTCTGGAAATCGGAAGAGTTCAGGCCCAGCGTAATGCTGTCGCCCTCATTGAGCGGGGTTGGGACAGCCCGTTCTACTTGGGCACCCTGGGGAATGCGACCTGCACTGAGGTGATTGATCTGTACCTTGCTGCCACCCGCAGAGGCGCCCGCTCCGCCGACCACCATGTTGCCTTGGGCCAGCGCGTAGATTTCACCGTCGGCACCGCGCAGTGGGGTCACGATCAGGGTGCCACCTTTGAGCGACTTGGCATTGCCCATGGACGACACGTTCACATCGATCATCTGGCCCGGCTGCGCAAATGCAGGCAGTTGGGCCGTGACGATCACGGCCGCCACGTTCTTGAGCTGCAACTGCCCGGCTGCGCTGGGCGGCAGGCTGATGCCCATCTGCTGCAGGTAGTTGGTCATGGCCTGCGTGGTGTAAGGCATCTGGGTGGTCTGGTCGCCCGTGCCATCCAGGCCCACCACCAAGCCGTAGCCCGTCAACTGGTTGCTGCGAACGCCTTGCACCGCTGCGATTTCCTTGATGCGCAAGGCGTGAGCGGGGGCTGCCGCAATGCCGGCCACCATGGCCAACAGCAGCCACAGCGCACGCACCGGGCGTTGCAAGAGGGAATGGGACAAGGCTTTCATGGCATCCATTGTGGAAGGCCATGGCCAGAACTAAAACCCAAAAAGAAGCGGGTTCACCGGCCTATTGCGGCACTCGTGTTGTGCGGAGGAACCGCAAGTGCAGTGCCTGCTTTCAGGCGCATTCAAAGACAGGAGTTTGAGTCAAAACGGGCTCTAGCGCTTATTGGGTAAGCGCTAGTAGCTATCAATTTCATGGTTTTCACAAGCCAGCCTCGGGGGCCGGAGAGAACGCCATGGCGGCCAAAACTGGCGCCGCCAAAGCGAGCGGCCGCCGCGCAAGGGCCGCCCCGCCGCGCTGGCGGCGTTCCCCTCCCGCGCAGCGAGAGAGGGGGAAGGCGCGCAGCGACTCAGGGGGTGACACTCTAGAACGGAGTGATCGAGTTGAAGAATCGACCCGCCCAGCCCATGACCTGCGCCTCGTTCTGCGCGCCGCGGCCGCGGGACTCGACGCGAACATTCGCCACTTGGGTGGAGTTGATGATGCTGTTTGGCTGCAGTGCGCGCGGGTCGATGGTGCCCGAGAAGCGCAGCACGTCCACGTTCTGGTTCACTCCGATCTGCTTTTCGCCCGCCACGATCAGGTGGCCGTTGGGCAGCACATCGATGACGGTGGCCGTGATGGAGCCCTGGAAGGTGTTCGCGCTTTCGGTGCCGCCCTTGCCCGCAAAGGTGTTGCCCGAATTGGCGCCCACTCCCAGCTTGTCGGTAAAGGTCTGTTTGGCAAACGGCAAGGCTGTGATACCTGCCGAGATTTCGGAGTTGCGGTCCACAGTAGACGACGACTTCTGGCTGGCAGTCACGTTCTCGACGATCTGGATCGTCACCGTGTCGCCGACGAGGCGCGCACGGCGGTCTTCGAACCCGGGCCGGTAGCTGGCGGTGTGGAACAAGCCGCCCGTCACTGGGGGCGGCGTGCGGCTGGCCGCAGCCAGCGGCGGCGGGGTGGTGGGCAGGATGTCCACAGGCGGTGGTGGGGACAGGCTGGCGCAGCCTGCGCACAGCACGGTGGCGCCTACTGCCGCAACACCCGAGCGCAGGCGGCGGGCAATGGCGGGAGCCACGCGAAAAAGCGGGGATTTGGTCATGGGGTGCGTCCTTGAGGAGGGATCACAGCTGTGCCAGCTTGGCCAGCATCTGGTCCGAGGTCTGAATGGCTTTGGAATTCATTTCGTAGGCGCGCTGGGTCTGGATCATGGTCACCAGCTCTTCGACCACGTTGACGTTGGAAGACTCCAGAAAGCCCTGGCGCACGATGCCCAGGCCGTTGGTGCCCGGCGTGCCCTGCTGGGGTTGGCCCGATGCAGCCGATTCCTTGAAAAGGTTCTGACCGATAGGCTCCAGACCGGCGCTGTTGATAAAGCTGGACATCGCAATGTTGCCCAACGGCTGCGGCTGCGTGTTGCCTGGCACGATGGCCGACACCGCGCCCTCGGTGCTGATGCTGATGCTGGTGGCATTGGGGGGCACCGTGATGCCATTGGCCACCGGCAGACCGCTGGAGTTGACCAGCCGCCCTTGTGAGTCCACCTGGAACGAGCCATCGCGCGTGTAGCCAATCGTGCCGTCGGGCATGGTCAGTTCGAAAAACCCGTTGCCGTTGATGGCCACGTCCAGGCTGTTCTTGGACTCTTGCAGGCTGCCTTGCGCAAAGCTGCGGCTGGTGGCCACGGTGCGCACACCCAGACCGAGGTGCAGTCCAGTGGGCAACTGGTTCTGTTCGTCGTTGTTGGCGCCCACCTGGCGCAGGTTCTGATAGATCAGATCTTCGAACACCGCGCTGTTGCGCTTGTAGCCGGTGGTGGAAACGTTGGCCAGGTTGTGCGAGATGACGTCGAGCTGGGTCTGCTGGGCAGACATGCCGGTCTTGGCGATCCAGAGGGAGTTGATCATGGTGCTTCCTTATGGAGGGTGCTGCGGGTGCTGCGGTGGCGCGGCATCAGCCGTTCATGCTCAGCAACTGGCTGGCGGTCTTGTCGTTGGTTTCGGCGGTCTGCAGCAGCTTGATCTGCTGCTCGAACTGGCGCGAGGCGGCGATCATGCCCACCATGCATTCCACCGGGTTGACGTTGGAGCCTTCGATGGCGCCGGCCAGCATGCGGGCATTGGCGTCATTGGCAATAGGGTCGCCCGAAACGGTGCGAAACAGCCCGTCATCGCCGCGCTTGAGCGGGTCTTCCGGTGTTGGCGTAGCTAGCTTGAGGCGGCCAATGGCCTGCGCGGGCTGGCCTGCCGCCTTGGCGGTGACCGTACCGTCGGAGCCCAGGCTGATCTCAGCGCCCGGTGGCACATCAATCGGTGCTCCTCCGTCTGACAGCACGGGCAAGCCGGTGGGCGTGAGCATCTGGCCCTGGGCCGAAACTTCAAAAATACCGGCGCGGGTGTAGGCCTCGGTACCGTCCAGGCCTTGCACGCGCAAACCAGGCACTCCCCATGGCCATGGCGTCCAGATTGCGCCCTGTGCGCTGCACGGGGCCCGAGGTGTTGACATGGCCCGAGGTGGCTTCCAGTGCAAACACGCGCGTCTTGGCGCCGTCGCCCTGCAGCGGCACTGAGCGGAAGGTGGACATCTCCGCCCGAAACCCGTTGGTGGACACGTTGGCCAGGTTGTTGGACAGCACGGCCTGCCGGTGGGCGGCAGCGTTGGCTCCCGTCATGGAGGTGTAGATGATGCGGTCCATAGGGGCTCTCCGGTGTCGTCCTGTGCGGATTCAGGGGGCGTGTGGCTAAGGCGGTCAGCGCAGATTCACCAGGGTGGACATCACCTGGTCTTGCGTCTTGATGGTCTGTGCATTGGCCTGGTAGGAGCGCTGCGCGGTCATCATGTTGACCAGCTCGGCCGTGAGGTCCACGTTGGAGTCTTCGAGCGCCCCTGAGCGCAGCGAGCCAAAGTTGCCGTCGGTGGCAGTGCCCGACCACGGGCTGACCTGACTCGAAGGTCGCGACCCAGTTGTTGCCGCCTACAGAGGCCAGACCTTGCGTGTTGCGGAAGCTCGACAGCGCGATCTGGCCCTCTGCGCGGGTCACGCCATTCGAGTAGCGGGTCATGATCATCCCGTTGTTTTCGATGTTGATGCCGGAGAGCTCGCCCGCGGTGTAGCCGTCCTGGCTCAGATTGGACACGGCGAACTTGGTACCGAACTGCGTCACCTTGTCCAGGCTGACCTCCACGTTGTATGTGGGCAGGTTGTTGGGATTGGGCGGCGTGGGGTTGACGGTCAGCGGCAGAGAGAAACCGGTGGCGGGCGGTGCGGCCACTGGGCCGATGATGGCGCCGTTGTTGTCAAACTCGATTTGCCCAATCGGCGTGGCGCCACCACAGGCGGCACGGCCGTAGGGTCGTCCAGTCGCGTCGTACACGTCCCAGGTGTTGTCGGTGGCGGTTTTCTGGAAGTACAGGCTCACGGGCTTGGCAACGCCCTGGCTGTCATACACGTTGATCGACGTGCCATAGGTGGCGCGCGGTGTGGCAGGCACGGGAGGGGTGGCGGCGGGGTCGCCTGCGGCGTCGGTGGCCCGTGCATCCAGGTTGAAGGCGGCCGTGATGGTGGTGGTCTGCTTCGCGGGAATCGGCTCTGCGGTGGGGAACACCATCGGAATCGGATCGGTGCCGGTGCGCAGACCTGTGGCCGGGTCCACGGGGTAGCCCATCACCTTGGCGCTGTCGTTGGTGATCATGTTGCCCACCTTGTCCAGCTTGAAGTTGCCGGCGCGCGTATAGGCCGCAGTCCCGTCTGGCAGCTGCAAGGTGAAGAAGCCGTTGCCGTTGATGGCCACGTCCAGGCTATTGCCAGTGATGCTCAGGTTGCCCTGAGAGAACTGTTGCGAGACGGCTGCCACTTCCACGCCTATGCCTGCATTGGTGCCGCCGGATGACCCAATGGCCGATGCCACCATTTCGGCAAACTCTGCGCGCGAGGCCTTGAAACCAACGGTGTTGGAGTTGGCAATGTTGTGGCCGATCACGTCCAGGTTCTTGCTGGATGCGTTCAGGCCCGAGAGGCCTTGCTGGAAGCTCATGGTGTTTCTCCTTGGGATCGAATCGTGGGTGCGCGGGCGGAATCAGCGGACATCAAAGAACGGAACGGACCTTGTCGTAGGTGACGGTGGCGCCGTTCGCGAGGTTCAGTGTCAGCTGGCCATCGCTGGCCCCTGTACCGACGACCTTGGACTGGATCAGCGGCGTGGACTCCACGGCCACGCCCTTGCTGTCGAGCGCCGTCACCTTGAACTTGAGGTCGCTGGCGCTGCCGGTGTACTTGCTTGCATCCCATTCGAACTCGTGGCGGCCCGCTTCCTTGGCGTCCAGGTTGACGGTGCCCACAAGTTGGCCGCCCGGCGTCAGGATCTCCACCTTCACATCCTTTGCGGTCGCGTTCAGGTCGAACATGCCCTTGCCCACGCCTATCGGCCACGGCCAGTTTGTCGCCTGCGAGCACTACGGTGCGGTCGATCATGGTGGCACCCTGCATCGTCTGCATCGAGCTGAACTGCTCTGCAATGCCCAGCATGGTGAAGTTGAGCTGCTGTATGCCGGTCACGGTGTTGATCTGCGCAATTTGCGAGGTCATCTGCGCGTTGTCCAGTGGATTCATGGGGTCCTGGTTGTTCAGCTGGGCCACCAGCAACTTCAGGAAGCGGTCCTGCGCGCCCTCGTTGTCGTTGGCCGCTGCTGCTTTGGTGCCCGCCGTGTCAGTGGTGGACGGGGTGTTGGTCACGCTGTTGATCATGGTGATGCCTTCGGGTGGGGGCTTATTGGCCCATCTGCAGAGTCTTGAGGAGCAGGGTCTTGGCCGTGTTCATGACCTCGACGTTGTTCTGGTACGAGCGGGAGGCAGAGATCATGTTGACCATCTCTTCGACAGCGTTCACGTTGGAATGGTTGACGTAACCCTCTGCGTCAGCAGACGGATGGGCAGGGTCGTGCACACGGCGACCGGGCACATTGCTCTCGGTGACGCCGCTGACGCGCACCCCGGCCGATGAGTCTGCGCCCATCTGCTCGGTGGTGAAAACCAGTTGCCGTGCCTTGTAGGCCTGGCCATCGGGCCCCGCCACGGCATCGACGTTGGCCAGGTTGCTTGCCACCACGTTGAGGCGCTGCGACTGCGCGCTGATGGCACTGCCCGACACATTGAAGATGGAGAACATGGACATGGAGAATCTCGCTTTCTGCTACCGGTGGGCTTAGGGTTTACTGGCCCTGAATGGCGCTGAGCATGGTTTTGGCGTTGCCATTGATAAAACGCAGCGTGGCTTCGTAGCGCACCGAGTTGTCCACAAAACTGGCGCGTTCGCGGTCCAGGTCCACCGAGTTGTTGTCGAGTGCTGGCTGGGTCTGCACTGTGTAGCCCAGAGCGCCGCGGGCGCTGAGCGCATCGGAGCTATTGCGGGTGATTGGGACCGGGATATGGCGTGGGTCAGTGGCGCTTGCCGTGCCAACGACGCCCGCCAACACGTTGCGCGTGACTCCCGACTTGGAGGTCGCGTCTGCCCCTGCGCTCTTGGTGGATGTGGCTTCGCTCAGGGCGTCGCTGAATTTGAAATCGCGGGCTACGTAGCCCGGTGTGTCGGCGTTGGCAATGTTGCTGGCGATGGCGCGCTGGCGCTCGGCACGCAGGACAAGCGCGGTGCCGTGGAAATCCAGCCGGTTGGTCATCTTTTCAAGCATGTGTGCCTCACACCGTGAGTTGCAAAGGCGCCGGGTCCAAGGTTTCAACGGATTTCCGGCGTGGCTTGATTATGGAAACCGGGGCGCTTTTCTAAAGCGCAAAGAACGCGGAAATGGGCGCGCAGTTTCGGGGTTTGCGGGCTGGGCAACTGCCTATAGTTCCAGGGGTGAAATGGCCTTTGCCCTAGCGGCAGACCCATAACTGCCCTGTGTTCGGGGCTCCCAGTGCACCCAGTTCGCCCGGCACACCCAGTACCCCCAGGAGGCACACCATGCGATCAATCCCCCCCCTTTCTTCTGCGTTGGCTCGCACCGTACGGCGTGGCGCTGTGCCAGTGATGGCTGCCGCCTGCATCGCTGGGTTCACCGGCCAAGCCGTGGCGCAGGCCGCGGCCGACCCGTCGGTCGATCTGGCTCCGCTCACACAGCAATGGCTGGACGATGCGGTCTCGCGCAACCAGACAGCCGGTATGCCGCTGCGCATGGAGGTGAGCGTGGGGGCGCTGGATTCGCGTCTGCGGCTTGCGCCCTGCGCCAAGGTCGAACCCTACCTGCCTGTGGGCGCCCGCCTGTGGGGGCGCACCCGGCTGGGGCTGCGTTGTGTTCAAGGCCCCACTGCCTGGAACGTCTTTTTGCCCGTCACAGTGAAGGCCTATGGCCCCGCCTGGGTGCTGACCAGCAATGTGGCTCCCGGGGCCGTGCTGACTGCCAATGACGCCACCGAGGCCGAAGTGGACTGGGCGGCCGACAATACCCCCGTGATGGCCAATCCGGATCTCTGGGTCGGCCTGGTGGCATCACGCCAGCTCATGGTGGGGCAGGCGCTGCGCCAGAACATGGTGCGAGCCCCCCACCTCTTTCGCGCCGGGGCCCAGGTCAAGGTCATGGCACAGGGGCCGGGCTACGCAGTGACATCAGCCGGGCAGGCCATGTCTGCAGGGGGCGCAGGGGATTCTGTGCGCATCCGCATGGCCAATGGGCGAATTGTGGGTGGCATTGTGGGCGCAGATGGAACAGTTGAGGTCGCTCTTTAATGACACCACACCGATAAATCGCTAAAGTCTGCGGCAGATGGGTCGAAAACATTGCTACTGTGCCCCACATCAAACGGGGTGGTGGAGAGAGCGATGAAGATAGGTCAAAAACCGGAACTCCCGGCTGCACTGGCGCAAACGGGGTTGGCAAAGCCAGCCAAAAGCCCAGCCAGCCCCGCTGAAGGAGCTGTCAAAGACGCAGTGGCAGCGTCAACCGCCGGTGTGCCTGTCACGGTCTCCAGTGCGGCGCGAGCCCTGGATCAAACCTCGCGGACGACCGCTGACTTTGATGCGGGCAAGGTCAAAGCAGTCCGCACCGCCATCGAAAAAGGCACATTTTCTGTGGATGCCGAGGCCATTGCCGACAAAATGCTGTCCAACGCCCAGGAAATCCTGGCGCGCTCCCGCGGTTAGCCCGCACCCATCCGTTCCTGAACTGAAGCCCCATGTCGTCCCTGGAAGCAGCCCTGGCGAACGTGGAGCAGCAAGTGGAGGCTGTTTCGGCCGCTCTGTTGGCCACCGATCCCCCCGTATTGGAGTTGCGCAGCACGGCCCTGCGGCAGGCCGCTGCTGAATTGGCCGAGGTCATGCGGCGCACCCACGTCGGCTCGCTCCCCCCTGATCTGGCCAAACGCCTTCAGGCGGTGGGTGCCAGCGTCGACATGCAACGCGACAATCTGGCGCGTGTTGCCGCCCTCACAGACCGCCAAGTGGCCGCCGTGCTGCCGCCTTCGGACGCCACCACTTATGGTGCCCGTGCCGGTGGCAACGCAGCACGCATCTATAAATCAGCTGGGTAGTCCCTGTCAGAGGCTTGGCGCTATCCTGCCAAGATTTGCTCCAAAAATAAGAGCTGCTTGCGCTTGATGGCAAAGGGCTTCAGATAGTTTTCTATTTGAAACCCAATGAATTCAAGCGCCAGTAGCTCTTTTTTTTGCATCAAAGGGAGAGGCGTGTGACAGGCCGGTAGCCCTTGATACGGGGCGCGACCCAACACCAGTGCCACCGTGGAACTGGCTTTGCCAGGCCACCGGTGGCGTCCCCCTCAGGGGGAAGGCGCGAAGCGACTCAGGGGGAGCCTAATGCGCGCGCATCTTCGCCCGCAGCCGGGCAATGGACTGGCTGTGCAGCTGGCACACCCGTGATTCGGTCACGCCCAGCACGGCCGCAATCTCCTTGAGATTCATGTCGTGCTCGTAGTACATGCCCATGATGTGCTGTTCGCGCTCCGGCAGTGTCTTGATGGCGTTGACCAGGGACATCTTGAGCCGTTGGTCGCGCAGCAATTCCAGCGGGTCGGCATCGGCGTCGCCCACATGGCGGTCCAGAAAACCGTCATCGTCCTCATTCCCGCGGGTCATGTCCTCCAGGTACACCAGCTGCGTACCGCGAACCTTGCCCAGCAGGGACTGGTATTCGGCCAGGGGCATGCCCATTTCAGCGGCGATTTCCGATTCGAGCGGGCTGCGGCCCAGCTTTTGCTCGATACGTTGCACGGCGTGCTCGATGTCTTTCTGGCTTTTGCGCGAGCTGCGCGACATCCAGTCACCCTCTCGCAGTTCATCCAGCATGGCTCCACGAATGCGCTGGGTGGCAAAGGTCTCAAACTGCACGCCCTGGGCCACCTCGTAGCGCGAAAGCGCCTCTGCCAAACCCATCATGCCGACCTGGATCAGGTCGTCCAGCTCTACATTGGGAGGCAGCTTGGCGATCATGTGGTGCGCAATCCGCCGAACTAGCGGGACGTGCTGGCGGATCATCGCGTCACGATCGAGCTGGCCTTTGGCGGTGTACATAGAAAGCGTGTTGTGCACTGGTAGAACGTCAATGACTCCAGGCAAACTGCGCAGGCACGTTGGCCAGGTTACTGGATGAAAGCGCAGTCACCGATCCGCTGATGGTGCCCGCATTCTCCAGCAGTTGCAAGGCCAGGCGCTGAAGGTCCTGGGGGTTCTGAGTGGCAATGGTGGTGGTGCGCACGGGGCCACCCAGGTGGCGTTCGGCACACCCTTGCAGCGTCTGCAAGGCCGACTGGGTTTTGCGGCGCTCTGCCGCGGTATTGCCGTGCAGCAACGCCGCCACCATGCAAGGCAGTCCGGTATGCACCGCGATCTGCTTGAGGCTCTTGTAGCTGGTGATGACCCCGGCGGATCCTTGCCCCATCACCACCAGCGGCGTGGTGGCGGTATGGGTCAACAACGGCCCGAGGGTGGCCGCGGGCGCATGCAGCACCATCAGCCCGTAGGTTCTGAAGTAGGGCAAAAGCCCCTGCAGCGGCGAGGCGCGGCTGTTGCCCGTCTCGCGGCTAATGTGCGCGAGGCCCTTGGCGGCAGGAATTACCGCCAGCGACGATGCCGTGGCGCCCATGTTCATGGTGGCGCCGTCGTTCCAGGTCGCTTGTTGCAGCAAATGCAGCAAACCTGGGCTGTCTTCGGTTTCCAGCGCAGTGCCATCCAGCACCACCACTGGGTAGCCCAGTCGCTGCAAACTGGCGCAGATCTGCCACAGTGTTTCGAGCCCCGTGGCGGCGTTGCCTTGGCTGGCAACGGCCAGCACCCGCAATTCGGATTGCGGAGTGAAGCTGTGCAGCCCTGCGCCTTGATGAAAACCGATATCAAGCATCGACCAGCCCCCGTTCGTTCATGGTGTCGGGCGAATGCGAGAAGAAGAAGTTCAAGTCCACGGCCTTGGGGTCAAAAGCCGACTTGGCCGGAGCCCGCATGGAGGTGGAGATGAGCTTGTTCGCATCGGCACGCTCCCAGTCTTCAGGCACGCGCTGGCCGTTGGTCACGCCGCGCAGCACCATCTGGTGGCGAATCAGCGCGTCAATAGCGGGGCCCAGTTTCACGGCCTCGTCGACCTTGGAGAGGATAGCTTGCTGCGAACCGTCGGTCTTGAACGCGGTGAGTACGTCGTCCAGCGTATCGCCGTGGCAACCGGCGTTCAGCACCAGCAGGCGGTTGACATGGGGCAGGTCCAGCACATCCAGCATGTCGCGCTTGCGGGGGTCGCGGGGGGCGACGCCGGTAGTGTCGATCAACACCATCTTCTTGCCGCTGAGCAAGCCCAGCAGGTCTTGCAATGCGGCGCGGTCATGGGCCAGGTGGGCCACGATGCCGAGCATGCGTCCGTAAGTGCGCAGTTGTTCGTGCGCTCCGACGCGGTACGTATCCAGCGTGATCAGGCCCACACTGCCAGGCCCGTGCACTCGGGCGCACATGGCGGCCAGCTTGGCGGTGGTGGTTGTTTTGCCCACGCCCGTGGATCCCACCATCGCAAAGATGCCACCTTGTTCATACAGGGGTGGGTCCGACAGGTCGGTTTTGAGGTTGCGTTCCAATACTTCCATCAACCAGCGCACGGATTCGCCTGCCGAGAGTTCTTCGGGCATGCGCTCCAACACGGCGCGTGCCAACGCTGGCGAGTAACCAGCGCGGATCATTTTGAGCATGAGGTTCGACTGGATCGGGTTCTGGCGCGCTTGCCCCAGCCAGGCCAGGGTGTTGAAACGGTCCTCGATCAGATCCTTCATCGCATGAAGCTCGCTCATCACGCTTTGCTGGTTGCTCGCTTGGGCCAAGTGGCTGGTCGATGCCTCTTGGCGGCGACGAGGTGGCTCGGGCGGAAGGTCCATGGGGATGGTGCGCAGAGGGTTGTGGCGAGCAACGGTTGGTGTGGATGTGATGCGCTCGCGCTCTGGCGCTTCGTCGCGGCTGCGCTCGGACAGCGTGGGCGGGTCCGACGGGCCGTTTATGGCCTCATGGCGGCGGCGCAGCATGCGCTCGCGCACGTAGTCCTGAAACGACAGCGTACTCATGGCCAGCTGCTCGGTGTCTTCTTCGATGGGATTGCGAACCGGCGGTGCCACTACCTTGGCCTGACTTGAACGCGAAGGGATGCCGCGCGCCTGCGTGGGCGCCAGCAACGGCGGGTGGCTGGCGGAGGACGAAGACCCCGTGCCCCCGTCCAGGGCTGACAACGTGTCTTCTGCCGTGGCCACCACCTCGACGCCATTGGCCGTGGGGCGGTTGGACAGAATCAGTGTGCCGTCGCCAAAGGCCATGCGCGCTTTGGCCAGAGCTTCCCGGGATGTGGGAGCGTTAAAGCGTTTGATGTTCATGCTGATGCACCTTTAAGGATCGGCCCAATGCGGATGGTGTGGGTCTCTGGGATTTCACTGTGCGCAAGCACCTGCAGGCGGGGCGCCACGCGGCGCACCAGACGAGAGATGGCATTGCGGATCTGGTCGGGCACCAGCAGGCAGGCGGGCAGGCCCATTTCTTCCTGCTTGAGCGCCACTTCGGCCGCCTTCTGCGTCAGGATGTCGGCCACGCCGGGATCGAGCGCCGGGCCCGCTGCATTGCCCAGGGCCTGCACCAGCAGGCGCTCCAGGCCGGGTTCGATGGCGATGACGTTGAGTTCGCGGGTGGGGCCGTAGATTTGCTGAACGATGGCGGGCGACAGCGCAATGCGCACGCGGCGGGCCAGCTCGACCGGGTCGGAGATGCCACCAGCATGTTCGGCCAGCGTCTCGATGATGGTGCGGATATCGCGGATGTGCACAGACTCTTCCAGCAGCAGCTGCAGGACTTTCTGGAACGTTGCGATGGAAACCATTTTGGGGACCACTTCTTCGATGAGCTTGGGGGCCAGCTTGGCCACGTGTTCCACCAGTTGCTGGGTCTCGGTGCGACTCAGAAGCTTGGCGGCTTGCACTTGCATCAAGTGTGACAAATGGGTGGCCATCACGGTTTCGGAATCAACGACCGTAAAACCGGCCATTTGCGCGGCTTCCTTCTGCCGATCGTCGATCCAGTGTGCTGGCAGTCCAAACGCGGGGTCGGTCGTGGCGGTGCCGATCAGCGGCGTCGTGATGCCGCCGGGGTTGATGGCCAGGAACATGCCGGGGAAGGCCTCGCCTTCGCCCACGACGACGCCACGCAGCGTGATGCGGTAGCCGCTGGGCTTGAGTTCCAGGTTGTCGCGCACGTGCACGGCCGGGGGCAGGAAGCCGACCTCTTGCGCAAACTTGCGGCGTACACCCTTGATGCGGGTGAGCAGGTCGCCCTGGCGGCTCTTGTCCACCAGGCTGATCAGGCGGTAGCCCAGTTCGAGACCGAGCAGGTCCACAGGTTGCAGGTCGTCCCAGGTGGCTTCGCCATCGGCGACCGGGGCGGGGGGCGCTTCGACTTCGGCCGGCACCTTCTGGCGTTCGTACAGCATCCAGGCGGCATAGCCCAGAAGAGCACCCATGGTCAGGAACACGAGGTGGGGCATGCCAGGGATGACGCCCAGCAGGATCAGAATGCCAGCAGTCACGCCCAGCACGCGGGGCGACATGAACAGCTGCTGCACGATTTGGCGGCCCATGTCGTGGTCCTTGCCCACGCGCGAGATCACCATGGCGGCAGCGACCGAGATCAGCAGACCAGGAATCTGCGCCACCAGCGCATCACCAATGGCCAACAGGATGTAGCTGTCAGCCGCCTGCTTGGCCGACAAGTCGTGCTGCAAAACACCGATGGCAAAGCCACCAATGATGTTGATCAAAAGGATCAGGATGCCTGCGATGGCATCGCCGCGCACAAACTTGGACGCGCCATCCATGGAGCCGAAGAAGTTCGCTTCTTCCGCGACCTCAGCGCGTCGGCGCTTGGCTTCCTTTTCGTCGATCATCCCGGCGTTCAGATCGGCGTCTACCGCCATCTGCTTGCCAGGCATGGCGTCCAGCGCGAAGCGCGCAGAAACCTCGGCAATGCGCTCCGCACCCTTGGTAATCACTACGAAATTGATCACCACCAGAATCGCGAAAACGATCAGGCCCACCGCAAAGTTGCCGCCGATCAGGAAATGCCCGAAGGCCTCGATCACCGCACCGGCCGCTCCGGGGCCGGTGTGACCTTCGAGCAGTACGACCCGGGTCGACGCCACGTTGAGCGACAGGCGCATGAGCGTGGTCAGCAGCAAAACGGCAGGGAACGCCGCGAAATCCAGCGGGCGCAGCATGTACGCCGCCACCATCATCACCATCAAGGCGACCGCGATGTTCAGGGTGAAGAACGCGTCGAGCAACCAGGGTGGGATGGGCAGCACCATGAGCGCCAGGATGGCCACCACCAGCAGCGGTGCCGACATGCCCTGAAAGGCCCCCGAGTTGTTGCCCGCCCATTGCCGAAGAGACGTTACGGAGTTGTTCATGCTTGCTCGCCTTGCACCGTGGTGCGGTTCAGCGGATCGAGTTCCGGAGGAACATAGGGGTCAACCAGGCTGTCGGGCATGCGACCTTCGCCGCGCAGCGCAGCTTTGAGTCGGTACACATAGGCCAGCACCTGCGCCACGGCGGTGTACAGCGTGGCTGGGATGGCTTGGTCAAGCTCGGCGTGGGCGTACAGTGCGCGCGCCAGCATGGGCGACTGCAGCACGGGCACGCCGTGTTCCTTGGCCAAATCGCGGATGCGCATGGCAGTGAGGTCCGTGCCACGCGAAACCACTTGCGGCGCGCTCATCGTCTTCTCGTCGTATTTCAGCGCCACGGCATAGTGGGTAGGGTTCATCACCACAAAGTCCGACTTGGGAACGGCCGACACGCTGGCCCGGTCAGCGACCTCGCGTTGGCGCTGGCGGATGCGGCCCTTGGTGTGAGGGTTACCGTCCGATTCCTTGTGCTCTTGCTTGACTTCCTCGTGCGACATCTTCAGCCGCGCTTTAAAGAAGTACGCCTGCAGTGGCACGTCAATCAGAGCGGCCATGAACACCACCAGCAGCAGCAGACTCATGCCGGACGTCAGCCAGTCGGCCACATGGCGGATGGCAAGGGGAGAGGGCTGCAACACCAGCATCGCCACCTGTTCGATGCTGTTGCCCAAATAGTTCCATGCCACGAAGGTGAGGATGGCCGACAGCAGGACCATCTTGGCCACGTTGGCCATCTGCTGTTTGGAGAAAAGATTCACAAACCCGGAAATCGGATTGAGCCGGTTGAACTGCGGCGTGATGGGCTTGGCGCTGAAGATCCAGCCGCCCGCGCCAATGGCGCTCACCAAGGCGGCGCCTCCGGTCAGCAGGGCAAACACCGCGCTGGCGATCACACCAATCGCGACCATGTCCTGCAGCCTGGTGATCATGTGGCCAGGTGACATGACCGTGGCAGAGTTGAAGGCCAGTTGCTGGCTCATTGCCAGCTGCATGCGGTTTATCAGCTCCGGGGCCAGCAGCAGCAAGCAGGCAGCACCGGCGCCCAGAATGGCCAGATGCGACAGATCTCGCGAGCGAGCGCCTTGACCGTCCGCGCGCGTTTTTTGCAGCTTGCGCTCTGACGCGGGTAGGCTTTTTTCTTGGCTGGATTCCATGATGGCATGACGGCTGGTGTCATGCCATTGTCGTGAGCGACCTGGAAATCTAAAGCTGGATAAGGGGGCCGCAGCCCCCTCTTATCCTTGCTGGCCGTCGCGGCGGCGGTTTTGCAGCGGCAACCGGGTGAGGAGGCGCTACGCTAAGGAGCCTGTTAAAAATGATAGCTGCCAGCGCATGCTGGATAAGCGCTAGCGACCATTTCTATGCAGAAACAACGTTTCTCAGAACCCGAGGCTGGCCAAAAGATCGTCGACCTGGGATTGGTCGGTAACCACATCGGCTGTGTTCTCTGGGTCCACCACGGGACCTTGGAGGTGTCCCCGTTGGGCTTCCACCACGGGCACCTGCACGTTCGGCGGAGCCGTCTGGATCAACAGTTGCACCAACTGGTCCTCGATGGTGGCAGCCAGGTTCACCACACGGGCAATCACTTGGCCCGTCAGGTCATGAAAGTCCTGCGCCATCATGATTTCGGTCAGGTGGGTGTCGGCTTCTTTGGTCACGCGTTCGACGTCGGTGAGGAAATTCATGATTTCCCCCTTTGCGACGGCAGCCACCGGGTCCTTGACGAGCGATGTCACCACACGGCGCGTCTCCGCCGCGATGTAGTCGTGCTGCGCCTTGGCCTGCTCCACGCGGTTGAGCACCTTCTCTGCGGCTTCTCCGGTGAGGCGGGCGATGTATGACAGGCGGCTTTGTGCGTCGGGCAGTTCGCCCATGGAGCCGCGCAGCTTGTCGGCATAACCCAGCTCGTTGAGCGAGTCGTGAAGCTGGCGGGTCAGCTGGCCGATCTTGTGGTGTACATCGGCAGGCGGCTGGCTGGTATCCGGTGTGTCGTCCATGGTGTCATAACCCCATCTTCTTCAGGATCAAGGTCACTTTTTCTTCCAAAGTGGCTTTGGTGAAGGGTTTGACGATATACCCCGCGGCGCCACCCTGGGCGGCGGCCACGATGTCTTCCTTACGGGCTTCGGCGGTCACCATCAGAACGGGCAAGTGTTTGAGCTTGTCATCCTTCTTGATTTCAGCCAGCAGCTGAAAGCCGTTCATGTTGGGCATGTTGATGTCGGTCACCACAAAGTCGAACTTGCTGCTGCGCAGCTTGTTCAATGCGGCCACGCCATCTTCAGCCTCATCGGCATCGGCAAAACCGCTCTCTTTGAGCAGGTTGCGCACGATACGTCGCATGGTGGAGAAGTCGTCAACGATCAAAAAACGAAGGGCTGTGGTCACGTGGGACCCTTTCGGTCGGAAATAGCTGTAAGTATTGTCATGGGTGGCAGGTTTGGTGACAAGTCGTAACTGTTACCTGCTCGGGGGGGGATTTTCCCGCTTTTCATTCAGCAGCTCTGTTGAAGTGATTTCGGGAATCCCTTTGCCCATGAGTCGTTCTTCGGCTTCCCGGGTCAACACCGTGATGGTGATGCGCCGGTTGGCAGGGGAGCGGGGGGTGTCTGGCTCCAGCAGGTCGCTGGCGGCCAAACCCACAACACGGCCCAGTTTAGCGTCTGGCATGCCAGCGGAGACCAATTCGCGGCGCGAAGCGTTGGCACGGTCGGCCGACAGCTCCCAGTTGCTGTAGCCGCGGTCGCTGTTGCCATACGGCACGGCGTCGGTGTGACCTGCCAGGCTGATGCGGTTTTCGACCCCGCCCAGCGCTGCGCCAATCTCGCGCAATATGTCGCGCATGTAGGGTTTTACCAACGCACTGCCGCTGTCAAACATGGGGCGGTTCTGGTCATCCACGATCTGAATCTGCAATCCGTCGGGCGTGATGTCGATGCGGATCTGCGACTTGTATTCCGCCAGACGGGGGTTTTCGGTGATCAGCGCATCAATCTTGGCTTCCAGTGCCTTGATGCGGTCCAGGTCCTGCTTGGCGCGCTCGGCCTTTGCCGCGTCGATGCTCATGCGGCGCTGCTTGGCTTCTTCAGAGTCGGAACGCCGCACCTGGCCGTGCACTTTGGACAGGTCGTTGCCACCGCCGGGAATGACGCTGGAGCTGTTGCCCGCCCCGTCGCCACCGGTCATCGCTACTTTGAGAGGCGATGAGAAGTGCGCGGCAATGCCCTGCAGCTCCCCCTTGGCCGTCGAGCCCAGCAGCCACATCAGCAAAAAGAACGCCATCATCGCCGTCACAAAGTCGGCGTACGCAATCTTCCAGGCGCCACCATGCACCGCATGGCCACCCTTCTTGATGCGCTTGATGATGATGGGTTGGAGTTTCTTTTCTGCCATGGCGTTGGATTCGTGCCGGAAGTGCTGCTTGCGCTACTTCTTGCCCTTCACATGTCCCTCCAGCTCGGCGAAGCTGGGTCGATCACCAGAAAAAAGTACCTTGCGGCCAAACTCTATGGCGGTGGCCGGGTTGTAGCCCTGCATGCTGGCCAGCAGGGTGGACTTGATGCACTGCAGCTCCTTGGCAGCGTCTTCTGTCTTTTGCTCTACCAGTCCACCGATAGGCTCTACCACTCCATAGGCCAGCAAAATACCCAGAAACGTACCCACCAGCGCCGAGCCGATCATGCCGCCCAGCACCGACGGCGGCTGGCCCACCGAGCCCATGGTGTTCACCACGCCCAGCACGGCCGCAATGATCCCGAACGCGGGCAGGGCACCTGCCAGACCGCTGCAATGGCAGCAATGGGCGCGTGGGCCTCTTGGTGGTGTGTGTCGATCTCGCTGTCCATCAGCGCTTCAATTTCGTGGGAGTTGAGATTGCCCGACACCATCATGCGCAGGTAGTCGGTCGTGAACTCGATCACATGGTGGTCGCTGCCGACCGTGGGGTATTTCTTGAAAATTTCGGACTCATCTGGCGACTCGACATCCTTTTCAATCGCCATCAGCCCCTCTTTGCGGGCTTTCTGCAGGATGTCGTAGAGCATGGCCATCAACTCCATGTACCGGGCCTTGGTGTACTTGGATCCCTTGAGCGCCATGGGGATGGCCGCCATGGTGGCCTTGAGCACCTTGGGCTGGTTGTTGACGACAAACGCGCCGAGTGCGCGCACCCAGGATGGTGACGATCTCAAACGGCAGCGCCGTCAGGATCACCTTGATGTTTCCGCCGTGCAGGATGTACACGCCGAAGATGCAGCCGAAGCAGACGATGTAACCGATGATGACGAACATGCTTTTTTGGCGGGTTGGGCGGCTGCCGAGGTAAAAAATGAGCGGGTCGGGCGAGTCTGCGGCCAACGCGGTTTACCGAAGGTTACTGCAAATGTATCGGATTGATGAGCGTGAAATACCGCAAGAAAGGTGGCAATACGGGGCTTCTCGTGCCAATCGAGCCCGCAACGGTGCTCAGTAGTCGTGCACTTTTTCGATTGGCGCCGCGCCTTTTGGTCTGGACACTCTTTCAAAAGAGGCATTGCTTGCGCTGCGCGCATCGGGCCCACATCCGCAGCAGGCGCTAGGCGCCAATAGCAGAAAAAACTCACAACAATAGCGGCATTGGCGCTTGGTAGTGAAGTGGGTTTGCTTCTATATTGATAGCGACTGAATCTTTTTCAATGGGTTCCGGTGAACTGTCTTGGCGCGTGTAATCGCTGCATTTGGGCCGTATTTCCGCGGTGGCACGACCTTTTGGCGGCTTACAGGCTGCACTATGCTGCGGGCATGAAAGCCGTACTGCTCGCGGGGGGGCTGGGAACCCGCATCTCGGAGGAGACGCACCTGCGTCCCAAGCCCATGATCGAGATCGGCGGCCGGCCCATCCTTTGGCACATCATGAAGATGTATTCCGCCCATGGCGTCAACGACTTCGTCATCTGCCTGGGCTACAAGGGCTACGTGATCAAGGAGTACTTCGCCAACTACTTCCTGCACATGTCCGACGTGACCTTTGACATGGCCAACAACCGCATGGAAGTGCACCACCACCACGCCGAACCCTGGCGCGTGACGCTGGTGGACACCGGCGAAAGCACCATGACCGGCGGGCGCCTGCGGCGGGTGCAGGAATACCTGCCTGCGGGCGAGCCCTTCTGCTTTACCTATGGCGATGGCGTCGCCGACGTCGACATGACGGCCCAGTTCGCCTTCCACCGCGCCCATGGCCGCCAGGCCACCGTGACGGCCGTGCAGCCCCCGGGCCGCTACGGCGCGCTGGTGCGTGACGGCGACACCGTGGCCGGGTTCGAGGAAAAGCCGCGGGGCGACGGCGGCTGGATCAACGGCGGCTTCTTCGTGCTGTCAGCCCGAGGTGCTCGACCACATCGACGGCGACGCCACCAGCTGGGAGCTGGAGCCCATGGCACGCCTGGCCACCAGCGGCCAGCTGATGGCCTTCGAGCACACCGGCTTCTGGCAGCCCATGGACACGCTGCGCGAGAAGAACCTGCTCGAAGACCTGTGGCAAACGGGGCAAGCGCCCTGGAAGTGCTGGTAACCCACGATGCGCCCTGATCCCGACTTCTGGCGCGGCAAGCGCGTGTTGCTCACCGGCCACACCGGCTTCAAGGGCGCGTGGCTGGCCCTGTGGCTGCAGCGCCTGGGCGCGCAGGTGACCGGCGTGTCGCTGCCGCCCGCCACCGAGCCCAACCTGTTCACCCTGGCCCAGCTGGGGCAGGGCGGCCTGGGCATGGATAGCCATTTCTGCGACATCCGCAGCGCCCAGGCGGTGGCCATGCGCGTGCGCGCCGCCCGGCCCGAGGTGGTGCTGCACCTGGCCGCGCAGGCGCTGGTGCGGCCCGGCTACGCGGCGCCGCTCGACACCTTTGCCACCAACGTCATGGGCACGGCCCATGTGCTCGATGCGCTGCGCGGCCTGGCCGAGCGTGCGCGTGGCCGTGGTCGTCACCACCGACAAGGTCTACCGCAACCGCGAATGGGCCTACCCCTACCGCGAAGACGACGCCCTGGGCGGGCACGACCCCTACAGCGCCAGCAAGGCCGCCGCCGAGCTGGTCACCGCCAGCTATCGCGATGCCTTTCTGGCCGCACAGGGCGTTGCCGTGGCCACCGCGCGCGCGGGCAACGTGATCGGCGGCGGCGACTGGGCGCAAGACCGCCTGCTGCCCGACGCCGTGCGCGCCTGGGAGAAGGGTGCAGACCTTGCACATCCGCCGCCCCCAGGCCACGCGGCCCTGGCAGCATGTGCTGGAGCCGCTGGCCGCCTACCTGCGCCTGGCCCAGTGCCTGTGGGAATCGCCCGCACTGGCCGGTGCCTACAACTTTGGCCCGCTGCCGCACGAGGCGGCTACTGTCAAAAATGTTGTCGAATTGGCCTCTAGCGCTTATCCATCAAGCGCTACAAGCTATGAAAACGAGAGTGAAGGCCCGCACGAAGCCGGCTGGCTCGCACTCGAAACCGCCCACGCCCGCCAAGTGCTGGGCGTGGCCCCGCACTGGGCGCTGAGCACATGCCGTGGCCCGCACCATGAACTGGTACCGCCAGCAACACGACGGTGCCGACGCCCGCGCGCTGTGCCTGGCCGACATCGACGCCTGGGAGGCGCGCCCATGAGCCGACTGGCCCTGACGCCGCTGCCGCTGGCGGGGCTGTTCCGCGTGCAACGTCAGCCCCTGGTGGACGAACGCGGCTTTTTTGCGCGCATGTTCTGCGCCGAGGAGCTGGCCGGCGCCGGCTGGACAGCGCCCATCGCCCAGATCAACCAGAGCTACACAGCGCTGAAAGGCACCGTGCGCGGCATGCACTACCAGAAGCCACCGCACGCCGAGATGAAACTCGTGAGTTGCCTGCGCGGTGAAGTCTGGGACGTGGCGCGTCGACCTGCGCCAGGGCTCGCCCACCTTCTTGCACTGGCATGCCGAGCACCTGTCCGCCGACAACGGCAACGCGCTGCTCATCCCGCCCGGTTTCGCCCACGGCTTCCAGGCGCTGAGCGACGATGCCGAGCTGCTGTATTGCCACTCAGCCGCCTATGCGCCGGCCGCCGAAGCGGGCCTGAACCCGCTGGACCCGCGCCTGGCCATTGCCTGGCCGCTGCCGGTGGGGCAAATGTCGCCCCGCGACGCAGGCCAGCCCGGGATGACCGACGAATTCGAAGGAGTGCGCCTGTGAAGTGCCGACACTGCGGCAGCCCGCTGCAACTGCACGTTCCTGGACCTGGGCAGCGCGCCGCCGTCCAACGCCTACCTGAGCGAGGCCGCGCTGCGCGCGCCCGAGACCTGGTTCCCGCTGCGCCTCCTGGTCTGCGAAACCTGCTGGCTGGTGCAGACCGAAGACCACGCCGGGCGCGAGGCGCTGTTCACCGACGACTACGCGTACTTCAGCTCGTTCTCCTCGTCCTGGCTGGCCCATGCCCAGGCCTATGTGCGAGGCGATGCGCGAGCGCCTGGGCCTGACCGCCGCCAGCCGCGTGGTCGAGGTCGCCTCCAACGACGGCTACCTGCTGCAGTACGTGCAAGCGCGGGCATTCCCTGCTACGGCGTGGAGCCCACCGCCAGCACGGCAGCCGCAGCCCGCGCCAAGGGCATTGAGGTGGTGGATCGGTTCTTCGGCGTGGCGCTGGCCGACGAGCTGGCAGCCGCAGGCCGCCAGGCCGACCTGATGGTCGCCAACAACGTGCTGGCCCATGTGCCCGACATCAACGACTTTGTGGGCGGCTTCACGCGGCTGCTCAAGCCGCATGGCGTGGCGACGTTCGAGTTTCCGCACCTGCTGCGCATGGTGGAGGGGTGCCAGTTCGACACGGCGTACCACGAGCACTACTCCTATCTGTCGCTCACGGCGGTGCAGCGCATCTTTGCGGCCAACGGCCTGGCGGTGTTCGACGTGCAGGAGCTGCCCACGCATGGCGGCAGCCTGCGCGTGTTTGCCGCCCGCGCCGACACCGTGGGCCACCCCCAGGCAACGGCTGAAGGCGCCACCCGCGTGCAGCAACTGCTGGCCAACGAGGCAGCGGCGGGCATGCTGGGCGCTGGTTTTTACAGCGATTTCCAGGCCCAGGCCATACGGGTCAAGCGCGAGCTGCTCACATTTTTGCTGCAGTGCCAGGCCGATGGTGTCACCGTGGGCGCCTACGGCGCGGCCGCCAAGGGCAACACCCTGCTCAACTTTGCGGGCGTGCGGCCCGACCTGCTGCCCTACGTGGTGGACAAGAACCCCGCCAAGCAGGGCCAGTACCTGCCCGGCAGCCGCATCCCGGTGGTGAGCGAGGCGCACCTGCGCGCCCACAAGCCGCAGCGCATCCTGATCCTGCCCTGGAACCTGCGCAGCGAGGTGGCCGACCAGCTCGACTACACGCGCAGCTGGGGCGCGCAGATGGTGGTGGCCGTGCCGCGCCTGGAGGTGTTCTAGGTGATCGAGCTGCACCCCACCGCCAAGGTCTCGCACCTGGCCGACATCGAAGACTCGGTGCGCGGCACGCGCATCGTGGTGGGCGCGCATTCGGTGATCGACAGCTTCGTCAAGGTCAAGCCTGCGGGCGGCAGCGGCGACCTGGTGGTGGGCGAACATGTGGTCATCAACGCGGGCTGCGTGCTCTACACCGGCAACGGCATCCATATCGGTAATTACGTGGCGATTGCCGCCAACTGCACCTTTGCGCCCGTCAACCACGCCTATGCCGACCGCAGCCGCCTGATCCGCGAGCAGGGCTTTCTGCCCAGCAAGGGTGGCATCGTGATCGAGGACGACGTGTGGATCGGCGCCAACTGCGTGCTGCTCGACGGCGCCGTGCTGCGGCGCGGCTGCGTGGTGGGCGCGGGCTCCATCGTGCGCGGCGAGCTGCTGGCGTACACCGTGTATGCCGGGCCAACCGCTGGCGGCCGTGGGGGAGCGCCGGTGACGGGCCTGCCCCTTTCGACGTTTACCGTGCTGGGCGCCACGGGCTACATCGGCAGCCGCCTGGTGGCGCACCTGCAGGCCCAGGGCCACACCGTGTGGGCGCCTGCGCGTGGCGATGCCGAGGTGTTCACCCGCCCGCTGGGCCATGTGATGTATTGCGTGGGGCTCACCGCCGATTTCCGCACGCGCCCGTTCGACACCGTGGACGCGCATGTTGGCCTGCTGGCCGAGGTGCTGCGGCGCGCGCAGTTCGAATCTCTGCTGTACCTGTCGTCCACCCGCGTCTACATGGGCGCGGCCTCGCACGCACGAAGACGCGCCCCTGGCCGTGCTGCCGGGCGACCCGTCGTACCTGTACAACCTCACCAAGCTCACCGGCGAGTCGCTGTGCCATGCCAGCGGCCGCGCCGGGGTGCGTGTGGCACGCCTGTCCAACGTGGTGGGGCCGGGCATGGATGCAGCATCGGGCAACCTGGTGGCCGATCTGCTGCACCAGGCCCGCCAGGGCCATATGGTGCTGCGCTCTGACCCGCAGTCCGCCAAGGACTATGTGCATGTGGCCGACGTGCTGGACTGGCTGCCGTGCATCGCGCTGCGGGGCCGAAGCACGGTCTACAACGTGGCCAGTGGGATTCAGACCCCGCATGCCCAGTGGCTTGAGTGGCTGGGGGCCCGTTACGCCAGCACTTATGAAGTGCTCGACGGTGCGCCATTGCAGCGTATTGCACCCATCAATGCGTCTCGTCTGCACGCTGAGTGGGGGGTGGTTGCACGCCCCGTGTGGGGCGACGGCACAGCGCTGTGATCTGTTGAGTACAAAAGAGAAAGGAAATCCCATGGGCAATCACTTGAGCACAGTTTTTTTCGGGGTCAAGGAGCCGAATGGTTTCGTTCAGGGCCTTCAGCAGGCCATTGACCAGGTGAATGGTCAGGACGGCATCTACGCGGGCGACAACCTTTTCACGTACCACCGGAACCTGGGGTTCCTGGAGGATGAGGCCCTGATGCGGGCATTCAACGCCCACGCGAGCACAGACATCGAAAGAGCAGTGCTGTGGCGGATCTCCACAGTGCTGTGGGGGGTGCGCAATGGACTGCGGCTGGAGGGAGACTTTGTAGAGTGTGCTTGCTACAAGGGCACAACGGCTCGAATCATCTGCGATGCCGTGGACTTTGCGAACCAGCCAGATCGCCACTATTACCTGTATGACTTGTTCGATCACGACCCGTCACTGCCTCACCATGCCATGCCCGAGCACAGCAAGCAGCTCTTTGCGCAGGTCAAAGAGCGGTTTTCGGGTTTTGACAATGTGACCGTGACGCAGGGCAAGGTGCCTGAGGTTCTGGCCGAGGTTGCTCCGCAGAAGATCGCCTTCATGCACCTGGACATGAACAATGCAGATGCGGAGGTTGGTGCACTGGAAGTGCTTTTTGACCGCATGGTTCCTGGCGCCGTCCTGATCCTGGACGATTACGGCTGGCTGGCGTACCGGGCACAGAAACTGGCGGAGGACCCCTGGTTCGCCAAGTACGGGTACCGTGTGCTGGAGATGCCCACAGGTCAAGGTTTGTTGATTAAGTGAAAGATCTGGTCATGCACCCTTCAGAACAATTCCGCCAAGAGCGGCAGGACGCGCTTGCAGTCGTACGCAGACGATGGCGCTTTCAAGGCGCTGTCACGCGACTGGCTCCAGGCCTCGATGCAGCGGCAGTACGTCTACAACTTTGACTGGATGGGCCGACCCATCATCCAGTACCCGCAGGACATGGTGGCCATGCAGGAGCTGGTGTGGCGCGTGCGGCCGGATCTGATCATCGAGACCGGCATTGCCCACGGCGGCTCGCTGGTGCTCAGCGCCTCGCTGTTGGCGCTGCTGGACATGAGCGACGCCATCGAGGCGGGCACCACGCTCGACCCGCGCGCGTCGCACGGCGCAAGGTGCTGGGCGTAGACATCGACATCCGCGCCCACAACCGTGCCGCCATCGAAGCCCACCCCATGGCCAGCCGTATCGCGATGATCCAGGGCTCGGCCGTGGCGCCCGATGTGGTGCAGCAGGTGCGCGACTTTGCGGAGGGCTACCAGCGCGTGCTGGTGTGCCTGGATTCCATGCACACCCACGACCATGTGCTGGGCGAGCTGGATGCCTATGCGCCGCTGGTCACGCCCGGCAGCTACTGCGTGGTGTTTGACACCTTTGTCGAAGACATGCCGCCGAAGTTCTTTGCCGACCGCCCCTGGGACGTGGGCAACAATCCCAAGACCGCTGTGCACCAGTGGCTGGCTGGCCATGATGAGTTTGAGAGTCGACGCCGAGATGGAGCAGCGCCTACAGGTGACGGTGGCGCCGCATGGGTTCTTGCGGCGCAAGGGGTGATTCGTAGTCTTTGGAATGAAATTTTGGTTGAAACTGGCACTATCGCTGAATGGCAAAGCGTTGACAGCTACTCAATTGGTAGTGATTTATCTAGGCTGCCGGCCTACGTTGAAGCGGAGCCCATCCCCATCGCATGCGTGGCATGTTGCAGGTAGGTCACAGCAAATTCAGTGTGGCCGTGCGCATGCTCCACCTCCGCCAGACAGGCCAGGCTACAGGGTCGTTTGGTGTGGCGCAGGACCAGACTCGGCCAGTTCCGTGATTTCGATCCATGGCGGCCGGTGATCTGGGTCCCTGACGCTCGCCGGCGTGGGGGCAAGGAAGTCTTGGCTCTTTCCACCAGAGCTGCAGGCGTTCGTGGGCCTCGAGCAGCGCTGATGCGCTGACCGGCGTTGAGCCCAACCCCGGGGTTGGTCACTTGGTCCATTCCGCAGGCAGTTGGGCAACCACGTTTGAAGGCCTGCTCTGGGCATCTGGAGTTGCCTGGGAAATGCGCCTACGAGCACAGCCACTGCAACCACATGCACGCAGGCCCTCGCCAAAATGGTGATTAAAAATGTCTTCGCGCATCAGGGCGGAGCGCTCAACCTCTCTACGCAAACCCAGACGCAAGGTGTTCAGCGCCGAGACATCGGCAGCCAGTCCAGCGTGCAATACGTACATAGTCTTCGGCTGTTTCGGCCAGCCATTCGGTGCGACCCAGGTAGCTCAGCAGACCCACGCCCATGCGACTCTTGAAGCTATGGCCCACCATAGAGACAATGGGTAGTCCCATCCACAGCACGTCGAAGGTGGTGGTGCCACCGGTCAGTGGGAACGGGTCGAGCGCAATGTCGATGCGGTGGTAGGTCAGGTATTGGTTGTCGCCATCCAACGCCACCAGATCCAGCCGCTCAGGGTCTAGTTCCAAGCCTTGACAGCGTGACGGTAGACTTGGCGAAATCGGGTCGGTCCAGGTTCTTGCCTTCGATCAGCAGGCGTGAACCACGGCACCGCCGCAAGCACCTGACCCCACAGCGTCAGCACGCCATCGGTGAGCTTGCCCAGGTTGTTGCAGGATCCAAACGTGATGAAGCCGTTTTCATGGCCGGCGTGGCACGCACCTGATAGCGCGGGCTGATAGCGCCACAGCGGGTGGCGGCTAATGGGGCGATAGCAGGCAAACAGAGTGGGCAGGCGGTAGAGCTGCTCGGTGTAGTGCGCTTGGGCGTCAGCGGGGTCGGTGATCTCGTCGGTGAACTGGTAGTCCACGCGTCAGCCCAGTCGTCGCCGGAACCCAAGCCACGAGACTTGTATCGGCGCCGCCTTGTGGCCAAGGTCAGCAGCCGTTGTGGCCCGTGTGGCCAGCCAGGTCGATCAGGATGTCTAATCTTGTGGCACGAATGGACAGTACCTGTTGATCGCGCACTGGGCTGCCAGGCGGACAAAGTGGTCTACATGGTGCTCTTCACCCGCGCGGTCACTTGATCGTCGCGCGGGAACAAGTAAAAGGCGAATACTTCGAACTGCCGCCGATCCAGCTGCGCCAGCAACCCCTCGACGAAATACATGACGGAGTGCGCTCGGAAGTCGGGCGACAAGAATCCAATGCGCAATTTCCGCCATGGCTGGTCCTGTTGCGAGGAAAAATCAGGCCAAGACGGCTTCAGTGAAGGCTCAAACACTTTCCCGTAGTCGCGTGCGGCTTCGGCGAGGCTGGCTGCATCCACATGCGGATCTGCCAGCATGAACAAAAGCCTGTTCGTGTGGTTGGATGACTCGAGTGGCGCCAGCGAGATCGCATCCACGCAATCCTGAACAGCTTCCTTGATTTGCCCCAGCTCGCGGCGATGAATGGATTTTTGGTTCAGCGAGGCTGCTTTTTCTGCGGTGTCTGACGCCAGCTCGGAAGCTCGCTGGGCCGCCTGAAAGCCTTTCTCGTTGTGCGTCATCAAATAGCAGCATTGCGACAACTTGAGCCAGCAAATCGCCATCTCAGGACGTAAATCACAAACTTTTTCCAGAACCGGCAGTGCCTCAGCGTTGCGCGCCTGGTTGAGCAACACATTGCCGTAGTTGATCAAAAGTTCTGCATCGTTCGGCCAAATCAAGGATCCGCGGCGGTACACCTCTATCGATTCGTCCGCTTGGCCCAGACAGTCCAGCGCGTAACCCAGCAGGCGTGTGGCATGAAGGTCGCGGGAGTTTTTGCGCAGACTTTGCTTACACAGGCGCGCCAGCAAATGCCAGTCCTTGGCATCCAGAGCGGCCTGAAGCCGGCCATCTGCGGGAGCTTTGTTTCTGCCAGGGTTTCTGCCGTGCACGTGAATCCTTTGCGAATTGTCTGGTCGGCAGTTTGGCCATTGGCATCTGCCGCCGCTTCGGTGGCGGCAGATGCGCGCACCAATGCTAATTCTGCAGCAGCGCGAGGACACCCTGCGGAATCTGATTCGCCTGCGCAACCATTGCGGTGCCTGCCTGTTGCAGGATCTGTGCGCGTGACAGGTTGGCGGTTTCAGCGGCGAAGTCCGCGTCAAGGATCCGGCTGCGCGAAGCAGACAGGTTTTCGGAAGTGATGTTCAGCGACGAGATGGCTGTTTCAAACCGGGCTTGCAAAGCACCCAGCTTGGCGCGCTCGCCGTTGATGAATGACAGTGCGGAGTCCACCGTTTTCAGGGCTTCTGTCGCCTTCTTGAAGGTGGTGACATCCAAGTTGGCCACTTCTTGCAAATCGGATGCGCTGTCGGCGGGAAGCGTAGTGTTGAACGCATTGGTCGTGGTGGCACTGGTCGAGAAGGACTTCTCGGAATCGAGTACCACATAACCACTGATGGTTGAACTGTCAGCACCGGCGGCGGCCGCAAGGGCATCGGGAGCACCAATAGCGGTGCCGTTCGCCTGCAGTTTTTGAATAGTGACATCGCCAGCATTCGCGCCAGAAGCGGCGCTCTTGTAAATACCGATATCCTGGCCCGTTGCGTTGGTCAGAACGATCCCGGTGCTGCCGGGGTTCAATGAAGCGGTTACACCCGTCTTGGCTGACTGCTCATTGATTGCCGAAATCGCGTTCGACAAACCGTCCGATGTTGCGAGTGCAGTGATATTGAAGGAAATGGACTGCCCAAGCGCTGGGGCCACAGGTGTGTTTTCTGACCGCAGCTCAAAGGTGTAAGAGCCAACTGAAGTAAAGGACAGGTCCACTTCTGTACGAGCGGAGGCGGTTACACCTGTGTTTGCTGTCTGCAAGTTGATCTTGTCAGCCATGGCTTTGGCGGTGTCATTGGCTACAAGGGTAATGTTCTGCGAACCTAATGCGCCATTCACAGCCAGCGTACCGCCAGTTACGCCATTGGTGCCCCAAGCGGTGGCACTAGCGCCGCTACCCGCTCCATTTGCCGAGGTATTCTGGTTGTTGCCATACACGCTGGTACGCAGATTGGCCGTGGCGGCCACGATGGTCTGGTTGGCATTGGCGCCCACCTGGAACTGCTGGGTACCAAAGGTTCCGTTCAGCAGTTTGGCACCGTTGAATTCGGTGGTTTGGGATATCCGGTCCAGTTCCGCCACCAATTGACCCACTTCCTGGTTCAGCGCCTGGCGATCGCTGGGGCTGTTCGACGCATTGGCCGACTGCACCGCCAGTTCACGCACCCGCTGCAGGATATCGCCCGCTGCCTTCATCGCGCCTTCAGTCACCTGCGCCAACGAAATACCATCGTTCGCATTGCGCGCGGCTTGGTTTAGGCCTCGGATCTGGCTTGTGAAACGTTCCGAGATGGCCAAGCCCGCCGCGTCGTCTTTGGCGCTGTTGATGCGCAGTCCGGACGAGAGGCGCTGGATGGACGTGTTGAGCGAGGCCTGGCTCATGCCCAGGTTGCGCTGGGCCGTCAGGGAGGCGACGTTGGTGTTGATAGTGGCTGCCATGGATGTGCTCCTTGAGGCTCTGGGTGGACATTTGTGCCTGATGGGGTGACTACCGTCCGGCAGGCAATACAAGAACGATGAGGAATTGTGGGCATTGGTCGCCCAGGGCGTTGGCGGGATAAAGAGCGGAAAAACCTGCCAACTTGTGCGTTTGCCCCTAAAGTTTCCCGAGGGGAGGTCGAAACTACTTTCAACGGAAGGCAGACGCCAACCGCCGTTCAACAGGAAGCCGGGTGGGCACTGTGAACCGTATAGCCAGGTGCCTTACCTGGCGCCAGGTTGGCGGCAACGCCATATTCAGTTAGTTCTATATCAGGAGCATTTGCTATGGCTGCTACCATCAACACCAACGTCGCCTCGTTGACCGCTCAGCGCAATCTGGGCATGAGCCAGACCTCGCTCAACACGTCCATCCAGCGTCTTTCGTCTGGCCTGCGCATCAATAGCGCCAAGGATGACGCCGCCGGTTTGGCTATTTCCGAGCGCTTCACTTCGCAGATCAAGGGCCTGAACCAGGCTGTGCGCAACGCCAACGACGGTATCTCGCTCGCACAAACCGCTGAAGGCGCGCTCAAGGCGTCTGGCGACATCCTGCAGCGTGTACGTGAATTGGCTGTGCAGTCCGCCAACGCTTCCAACAGCTCCAGTGACCGTCAAGCGCTGCAGCAAGAAGTTTCGCAACTGGTGTCCGAGCTGGACCGCATCTCGCAAACCACCGAATTCAACGGCGCCAAGCTGCTGAACGGCACATTTGGTACGCAACAGTTCCAAGTGGGCGCCAATGCCAACCAGACCATCGTGGCCGCCACGGCCAATCTGCGGACGAGCCAGTACGGTAACAACCAAAATACGTCGTCCAGCGGTGCCGGTGTTTCTGCGGCAGCGGCCACTTGGGGTGCTAACGGTGTAACAGCCGGCACGTTGGCAGTGAGCGGTGCGCTGGGTTCCCAGAACATCTCTATCGCCGCCAACGATACGTCGAAAGCCATGGCTGACAAGATCAACCTGCAGACGACTTCTACAGGTGTCACGGCCACTGCCCGCACTGAGGTGAAGCTGAGCTTCCAGAGCGCTGGTGCCTACACTTTCGAGCTGCGCAGTGACAACACACCGACGTCGCCTGCTCTCGGTCAAGCGATTTCGTTCAACGTTACCGCCACAGGCACGTCGGACGGCTTGTCCAACGCGGTGGCAGCAATCAATGAGCAGTCCTCGAAAACGGGCGTAACGGCTGCGCTTGCTTCTGACAACTCGGGCATCATCCTGACAAATGCCTCTGGCAATGACATCACGTTGGCAAAAAGTGGTACGGGCGCTGCCAGCGCGGGTGATATCACCGTTCAGAAGCTGCAGGCAGATGGCACATCTGCTGGTGGCGCTGATACCCTGGCGGCTGCATCTGCGGCGGATGCGTCTACCGTCAGCGGCTATGTGGTGTTGGACTCAGAGAAGTCTTTTGCTATTGCCGCTACAACAACCAACGCCTTCAGTACAGCGACTGCAGCCAATGCCGCCTCTGACCTGCAAGAGGTGTCTAACCTGGATGTGACGACCTTCAAGAAGTCGACAGAAGCTCTCAAAACAGTGGATTCCGCGCTGTCCTTCATCAACGGTGAGCGAGCCAAGCTCGGCGCTTTGCAGTCGCGCTTCGAAACATCGATCAGCAACCTGCAAGTAACGTCCGAAAATCTGTCTGCATCGCGTTCGCGCATTCTGGATGCTGACTTTGCTGCAGAAACTGCAAACCTGTCGCGTTCGCAGATCCTGCAACAGGCTGGTACCGCAATGGTGGCCCAGGCCAACCAGCTGCCACAGGGTGTGTTGGCCCTGCTGCGTTAAGCGGCGGGTATGGCGGTCAGGGCGTTGCAGCGCCCTGACGTGACCGGGGCGGCGGCAGTTTTCTGTCGCCGCCATTTGGCTTTTTGGGAAGGCGGTTGCCAGGACCGCAGGATAAGACGGGTTTCCTGGCGCGTTTACGGACGTTCGTTGGCGGTATTCAGCGCCATAATTTCTGTTGGACCAGTTCAGGAGGTTTGTATGGCAACCATTTCATCCCCAGGCGTTGGCGACCAACGGGCTTGATGTCAAGAGCATCATTTCCCAGTTGGTCGCACTGGAAAAAAGACCTCTGGACACGCTGAAGCTGCAGGCCGCCACGGTCAGTACCAAGATATCGGCCTTTGGCCAGATCAAATCGCTGGTCTCTGCGCTGGCGGATGCCGCGGGCAAGCTGACCAGTCTGACGGGCTGGAATGGCGTGAGCACGTCATCGTCTGATTCCAAATACGTCTCCGCTACGGCCATTGGCGGTACGTTGCCCACGACGTTCAGTGTGGAGGTGCAGAGCCTGGCCAAAGCGCAGGCCACGGCGTCAGCGGCCCTTCTGCCTGTGGGTGGAGCGTTGGGCGCTGGCACGATCCGCCTGGAGTTGGGCAAATGGAGTGTGGCGCCTGCATCGTTCACGCCCGGCAGCGGCCAACCCGTGGACATCGCCATCAGTGCCAGCGATACGCTGACAGACGTGGCCAGCAAGATCAATGGGTCCAACGCGGGGCGTGACCGCGTCGATTCTTGAGCGACGCTTCGGGTGAGCGCCTGTTGTTGCGCAGCAAGACTACTGGAGAGGAGTCGGGTTTTCGCCTTAGCGTGATGGAAGGCGGAGACACCGATATTGCAAGTGCGGGCAATACCGATGCTACCGGGCTGTCTCGTCTGGTGGCGGGCACCACTGTGACCCAGGCGGCTGCCGATGCCAAAGCCACGGTCAACGGTATCGCAGTGTCTTCTGCCACCAATACTTTTGCCTCCACGATTTCTGGGTGTGACCTTCAAGGCTGAGCAAGTGACTACGGCACCGATCGAAATTGCTGTGGGCAAGGATGACACGGCGATCCAAGTCCAATATCGATGAGTTCGTGAAGGCCTACAACGACATCAACCAACTGCTTGCAAGACGCCACAAAATACGACGCAAAGACGCAAGTCGGCCGGCTTGTTGCAAGGGGATTCAACTGCGGTTGCGCTGCAAAACTCGCTGCGTAATGCGATCCAGTCCGTTACTTCGGGAGGCGGGGCCTTTCAAGCGGTTGGCGGACGTAGGCATCACGCAGCAGCTGGGTGGCGATTTGGCGGTAGATTCCACCAAGCTGACCAAGGCGCTGACCGAGAAACCAGACGATGTGAAGAATCTGTTTCGAAACACCGGCGGTGGTTCGTCGAATGGTATTGCGGTGCAGATCAAGGCGCTCACCACCAATCTTGTTGTCGACAGATGGGTTCTTCAAATCGAAGGATGACACTCTGCAGTTGAGTCTCAAGCGCAACGGCCTGGATCAAGCGCGTTTCAACGACAGGGTGGATGCTTTTGAAAAGCGCATCACTGCGCGCTACAACGCGCTGGATACCCAGATGAGTAGCCTGAATGGCTTCAATGCGTATATTTCGCAACAGGTGACCACTTGGAATAAGTCAACGGGTTAATCGAGGGCTTCAGTTTTTCTGGCGTTGGCCGATAACTAAAGTAATACCTCGGAAGGATTGTCAGCATGTTCAGCGCCTACAGCCCCCGTGCAGCCAACGCTTATCAGCGTATCAATGTGGAAACCAGCATGCACACGATCGACCAGCACCAGCTGGTTGCGTTGCTGTATGAGGGTGCCATCGGTGCCATTGCAACGGCACGTGGTGCCATGGCGCGTGGCGATGTGCTTGGCAAGGTCAACAACATCTCCAAGGCCATCCGCATCATTGAAGAGGGGCTTAAGCACCGCTCTCGACAAGGTGGATGGCGGGGAGATTGCCCAAAATCTGGGCGCTCTGTACGAGTACTGCATCCACCGGCTGATCCTGGCCAATGCACGCAATGACGACGCCATGATGCAGGAAGTCATGCGTTTGATTGAGCCAGTGGCCCAGGGCTGGAACGAAATCAAGAAACAAGCCGGGCTATGCTAACGCGCCTGCCTCAGACCAGCCGCGATCTGGTGGAGGCCTGAATCATGTCACATATGCTCATTGACTATTACAAAGCCATTGAAGACAGCAGCGCGAAGATGCTTGAAGCGGCCAAGCTGAAGGACTGGGATGGTGTGGTGCGCTACGAGGGCGCCTGCGCTGTGTTGATCGAGCAATTGCGCTTCAAGTCGCAGGAGCACGAACTGCTGCCAGAGCACAAGCGCGAGAAGACCCGCATCATGCAGCGTATTTTGCGCAACGACGCGCAAATTCGCTGTTTGGCTGAGCCTTGGCTGGCTCAGTTTGAGCACCTGTTTGAAGGCCAGCCGCAGATGATGCACTGACACAGTTGCCCGCTAAAGGCAAAAAAGGAAAGCCCCGCACTGCGGGGCTTTCCTTTTTTTGCTATTGTTTAGTGAGCTGTTGGCGCTCGTTTTTATTGGGGTCCAATACGATTTCTATTTGAAGTCTATATTTGGAAAGCGCTGTCAGCTATAGTTTTTGCAGTGACTGCCAAGGTCACACCTGCATGTTCATGATGTCGGTGTAAGCCTGCACCATGCGGTTGCGCACATGCAGCGTGGCCTGGAACCCGATTTGGGCCTTCTGCATGGCCACCATGGTTTCTTCCAGGCTGACCGAGGGGTTTTCCAGTTGAACCTCTTTTTGCAGATCCGAGGAGCGGTTTTGGGCTGCGCTCACCGATTGCAAAGCGCCCTTGAGAGCGCCGGAGAACCCGACTTCGTTCCCGTCGTTTTGCGGCGCTGCAACACGGCGCGCCAGGCCAGCGCCCTGGAGGGGGGCGGTTGAGCTTGAGATGCGAAGGTCCATGGCGGTATCCGTAGGGAATGGCGGTATGCTGCGTATCCTAGCCACCGCGCTGGAACTCATCGCTCTGAATTGACAGCCAAACGCGCGGCTTATCCAGCGAACATTTTGGAGGCGTGACCGAATAATCGACCCCACGCTTTGGTCTGTTGCCGGGCCTGCCCTCATGGAAAGCACGATGTCTGCAGTAGCTGAAATCCCTCTCGTCACCCCCGCTGCCAGTCCCAACTGGTTGCAGCGGCTGTCCACCCTTGACCGGGCACAGCGCATGCGTCTGGGCGTGGGTGTGGCGCTGCTTGTGGCGGCGGCCATTGCGGCCGTTGTTCTGGGGCGCCAGCCCGATTACCGGGTGCTCTTTGCCAATCTGAGCGACAAGGACGGTGGCGCCATCGTGGCCCAGTTGTCGCAAATGAACGTGCCTTACAAGCATGCCGACGGCGGCGGCGCCATCCTGATCCCCTCTGACCGCGTGCATGATGTGCGTTTGCGCTTGGCGACGCAAGGCCTGCCCAAGGGTTCGGTGGCGGGGTTTGAGTTGATGGAGTCCAGCAAATTTGGCATGACCCAATTCCAGGAGCGGCTGAACTTTCAACGCGGGCTGGAGGGCGAACTGACCCGTTCGATTCAGGCCCTGTCGTCCGTGCAGGGCGCGCGCGTGCACTTGGCGCTGCCCAATCAAAATGGATTTTTCCGCGAGCAGCAAAAACCTTCGGCATCGGTACTGGTCAGCCTGCACCCGGGCCGCATTCTGGACCGCGCCCAGTTGGCGGGCATCGTGCATCTGGTGGCGTCCAGCGTGCCAGAACTCGCGCCTTCGGCGGTGAGTGTGCTGGACGACACGGGCAAGCTGCTGTCGCAGTCTCCTGATAACTCTGCGGGCGCTGAGGCCAACGCGCAGCAGTTGTTGTATGTGCAGCAGATCGAGCAGCAGTACACCCGGCGCATCATGGAAATCCTGGAGCCGGTGGTGGGCCGTGACAACGTCAAGGCGCAGGTGTCGGCCGAGGTGGACTTTACGCAGACGGAGTCGACCTCTGAGCAGTTCCGGCCCAACCAGACGCCGGACTCCAGCGCTATTCGAAGCCAGCAGGTGCTTGAAAGCAGCGGAAGCGCTAACAAGACGGCCACAGGTGTTCCAGGTGCCGTGGCCAATCAGCCGCCAGCACCCTCCGCCGCTCCCGTCAATGGAGCCAACCCGGCGCCCAATGCAGGCGGTACCCAGGGCACCGAGGAGCAGACGCGCAAGCGCGAGTCCACCACCAATTTCGAGGTGGACAAGACCGTCAAGGTCACGCGGGGTAGCACCGGCGCTGTCAAACGCCTGAGCGCTGCAGTGGTGGTGAACTACCAGTCCGCCGAAGAGAAAGGCAAGATGGTGCCCAAGGCGCTGACGCCTGAACAGCTGGAACAAATGACGGCGTTGGTGCGCGAGACCATTGGCTTCAACCGTGAACGTGGCGACTCGGTCAACCTCATGAATACACCCTTCCAGGTGACTGCAGCTGTTGCCAACGATGTCCCGCTGTGGAAGCAGCCCGAGGCCCTTGAACTCGCCAAGAGTTTCGCCTGGCCTGTGGGTGCGGTGCTGTTTGCCGCCCTGGTGCTGCTGGGACTCGTGCGCCCTGCACTGAAAGGTCCCAAGCCTGTGAAGGCGGAGGCTGTTCCGGCCGCAGGTGGTCAGCTGAATGCGCTGGAAGCCGAAACGCTTGATCGCCCTGCGTTGCCCGCACCCGGCAAAAAGGACGAAGTATTGCCAGCTACCCCAGAGCAATTGCGCCTGGACGAAGCCCGTGTGCTGGCCAAGGAAAACCCGGTCGCGGTGGCCAACATTCTGAAGACCTGGCTGAACGGCGAGCCCGCTTGATCCACGCGTGCAGGGACGACAACTATGGACGACCAAGGACTCAACGACGCAGCCATCATGCTGATGTCCCTCGGCGAAGAAGAGGCGGCCGAAGTATTCAAGCATTTCTCGCCCAAGGAAGTGCAAAAACTGGGCGAAACCATTGCGCGCATGCGCTCGGTGTCGCGCGAGAAGGTAGATCAGGTCATCAACAAGTTCTCTACCGCCGCTGCGGCGCAGAGCTTGTTGGTATCTGACACCGGCAACTACGTGCGCGCGGTGCTGCGACGTGCGCTGGGTGACGACAAGGCGGGGCTGCTGATTGACCGCATTTTGCAGGGCGGTGATGTCTCTGGCATTGAAAGCCTGAAGTGGATGGATCCACTGTCGGTGGCTGAACTGCTGCGCAACGAACACCCGCAAATTGTTGCTGCCATCTTGGTGCACCTGGACAGCGACCAAGCGTCCGGCATCTTGATGCACCTGACGGATCGGCAGCGCAGCGAGATTTTGCTGCGCGTGGCGACGCTAGAAGGTATCCAGCCGACAGCGTTGAAAGACCTGAACGAAGTGCTGTTCAAGGTGCTGGCAGGTGGCGACAAAATTCGCAAAAGCTCGCTCGGCGGCGTCAAGGCGGCGGCTGAGATCATCAATATGCTGGGTGGCAACATGGATGCCGTGGTGCTCGAATCCATCCGCGGTTACGACCCAGATTTGGCCCAGAAGATCATGGACAAGATGTTCGTGTTCGACGACGTGCTCAAGCTCGACGACAAAGCCATTCAGTCCGTGCTCAAAGAAGTGGCGTCCGAAACGCTCATCGTGGCACTCAAGGGCGCTGTTCCCGATTTGCGCGAGAAGTTTCTGTCGAACATGTCCTCGCGCGCTGCCGAGGCGTTGCGCGAGGACCTCGAATCGCGCGGACCCATGCGCCTGTCCGAGGTTGAAGCCCAGCAAAAGGAAATTCTGAAGACTGTGCGTCGCTTGTCCGACGAAGGTCAGATTGTGATTGGAGGCGGTGGTGATGACGCATTCGTCTAGCCAACGCTCGTACTCGCGGTTCATTCCCAGCGAGGAAGTGGGCGATTTCACGCAATGGAAGTTTGGTGCGGTGGATGGCTCCGACCCGGTGGAGCCCGAACCCGAGCCAGAGCAGACGATTGAGATTCCGGTAGAAATTGACGATGCGGCCCAGCAAGCGTTGGTGCAGCAGGCGTGCGACGACGCCCATGCCGAAGGTTTTGCCCAAGGGCAAGCCCAAACTGCGCTGGAATGGCAGCGCCGGATGGATGAGTACATCGCCCAGCAGGGCCATGAAGCGGCACTGCGCATGCAAGCGGTGTTTCAAAACCTCGACGCCACGTTGATCGACATGCAGCAACAGATGGCCCAGCAGCTGCTGGAACTGGCCTGTGACATTGCGCGGCAGGTGGTGCGTCAGGAGCTATCGGTCAACCCCAATGCGCTACAGCCTGTCGTACGCGAGGCCGTTGGCATGCTGGTCAACGAAGGAAAGCCTGCAACCGTGCGGTTGAACCCTGCCGATATGGACGCCATGGCGCAGCCTTTGCGCGAAGAAATAGACGCTCCGGGAATCCAGTGGATGGCTGACGCCGCAGTGCCACCAGGAGGTTGTCTGGTCGAATCTGCCGGTACGGTGGTAGATGGCAGTCTCGACAAACGCTGGCAGCGTGCCATTGCCACATTGGGTCTGAGCTCACCCTGGGTAGAGGGGAGTGATGATGAGCATTGAGCCCACCTCGTCTTGGACGCGTTTCATGGATGACGCGCGCGAACGCGCATCAGAACGTGCGCCACTTGAAACACGCGGCACACTGACGCGACTGACGGGCTTGGTGCTGGAGGCGGTGGGTATCCGTGTGCCAGTGGGTTCGCAGTGTCTGGTGCAGATGCCCGGGCATGCGCCTGTGCTCTCCGAAGTGGTGGGGTTCTCTGCTGATCGCGCTTTTTTGATGCCCGCGGGGGACATCCATGGACTTTCCAGCGGCGCTAGTGTGGTGCCCGCGATGCCCTATGTCCCGAGCCCCCGCCTGGGAGAGACTTCACGGCCGGTGCAACGTGCTGGTGTATTGCGCTTGCCGATGGGCGATGGGTTGTTGGGCCGCGTGGTAGACGCCCAGGGCCTGCCGCTGGACCATGGTGGGCCGGTGCAGGACGTGGTGTCTGAGCCCATGGATCGTCGGCAGATCAACGCCATGGACAGAGACCCGGTCAGAGAGACGTTGGACACGGGCGTGCGCGCAATCAATGCACTGCTTACCGTGGGGCGTGGTCAGCGTCTGGGGCTGTTTGCGGGTTCCGGCGTAGGCAAGAGCGTGCTGCTGGGCATGATGGCGCGTTACACCCGCGCCGATGTGATCGTTGTGGGACTCATTGGCGAGCGGGGCCGGGAGGTTAAAGAGTTCGTAGAAGATATTCTGGGCACCGATGGCCGCGCGCGCTCTGTGGTGGTGGCTGCGCCTGCCGATGCTCCACCGCTGTTGCGTATGCAGGGCGCGGCTTATGCCACGGCGGTTGCGGAGCATTTTCGGGACAAGGGCAAGCATGTATTACTGCTCATGGATTCGTTGACGCGCTACGCCATGGCGCAGCGCGAAATCGCGCTGGCCATTGGCGAGCCTCCGGCCACCAAAGGGTATCCACCGTCGTGCTTTGCCAAACTGCCTCAATTGGTAGAGCGCAGTGGCAACGGGTTGCATGGAGTGGGCTCTATCACGGCTTTTTATACGGTGCTCTCAGAGGGCGATGACCAGCAGGATCCGATTGCCGATGCAGCGCGTGCCATCCTGGACGGGCACATTGTTTTGTCGCGTGCCCTGGCGGAAACAGGCCATTTTCCTGCGATCGACATTGAACAGTCTGCGTCGCGGGTCATGCACAACGTTGTATCGCGTGGGCATTTCGATCTGGCCCGTCGTTTTAGGGCCGTGTACTCGCGTTATCAGAAGAGCCGAGATCTTGTGCAGGTAGGCGCGTACATGAGCGGCTCTGACCCTGCCTTGGACGAGTCGATTCGCTTGCAGCCGCAGATGGCGCACTTTCTGCAGCAGGACATGTTCGAGGCCGCCTCTATGGACCAGAGTGTGGCGGCCATGGCCTCGGTGCTGGACCATTGAAACCGGTAGCGTGCCATGTCAAACCTCAAATCGCTCATGGTTGCCGTTGAAGTGGCCACCCGCAAGCGTGACGCTGCGCGCAAAGTGTTGCAGGACGCGCAGGCAGCGCAACGGGCCGCCTCCGACCAGTTGGGCCAATTGGAAGGTTATGCCCGTGAGACAGAGGCACGCTGGGGAATGAAGGCCGATACGGTGATGCAGCCGGAGGTCATGTATCACCATTATCAGTTTATGGATCGGTTGGGTCACGCAGCGCTTTTGCAGAGCGGAGTGGTGGGTGACCAAGCACAGAGGGTGGATGTGGCTAGGCGGTCCCTGCTTGAAGCCGAATTACGGCTAGCCAGTCTGCGCAAGGTGACGGAAAAGCGCCGCCATGACCTGGAGCAGTTGCATATGCGCCGAGATCAAAAACAAACCGATGAACGGGCTGCAGTGCAGTACCGCGACGCGATTCATGGCACCCCAAGCCAGGAGTATTGACAATGGAACAAGCCAGAATTTCCTCCCCTCAAGGCACTCAGGCGCCTCAGACTGCGCGCACCCGCCAAGGCAACGATGGTGCCGGAGCTACGGCATCCCCCTCTGGATTTCTTGCGTTGCTCTCAGCGCTGGATCAGGTGGACGTGCACGGGACAGGGTCGAGCGATTTGGCGGGTGAGACGATCGTCAGTGGAGATGATATTTTGGGCGAGGGAGCGGGGGCGGCCTCCGGAGTTGCGGACGCTTCTTCTGTCGCGGCGTGGCAAGGGCTGCTGACGCCGGATGCCGTGAGCGTGTCGCAGGCTCAGGTGCAAGGCGGAGCGCCTTTGGGCGCCGACGGCGCAGCTAAAGGGTGGTCAGGTACGCTGCTGGGTAGCGATGGCCTGCGGCAAGGGTTGGTCGCAGAAACCGCATTGCTTGACAGTGCGGCAGATGTGAACGAAGCAGGTCTCCAGGGGCCTGTTGCTGGATATGGTCGAATTCTCTCCCGTATGCAAAGCGCCCTGGTACAGCGTGCAGGCAATACCGCAAGCGCTGCGCTGCAAGACACTACCGTGGGGCGCGCGGTCCTTGGCAACCCTTCACATCCGCCTGCAATGACACCGCAGGCCGTGGTCAATGCCTTCCAAAGCATCGGCGAAAACGCCGCAGCGGTCACTGGTCAGCCGTCCAGCGCGCAGCTTGAGCGCACCGGCGGAGTAAACCCTGCAACATTTGCTTCAGAGTCTCTGCCCTCTTCCGCGTTGGGTGTGATGGGCGTTTCGGGCTTGGCTCGGGGTAATGAGTCGCCAGGCGGGCGGTCAGGGGACGGGCAGCCTTACGGAGGCGCTTGGTCTGATGGTGCGGGGGCGGCGGGGGCTATGGAAGCTGGCGGCGTTGGTGAATCGTCGGTGTTCGCAGACCCCTCCCTGGCGAGTGCCGAAGAACTCGTGACGGACCAAATAGCGTATTGGGTCAATCAGAAGACCCAGACGGCAGAGTTGACGTTGGACCGGGCGGGCCAACCGGTAGAGGTTTCAGTTTCGCTATCTGGTAACGAAGCCCATGTCACGTTTCGCAGCGATCAATCTGAAACCCGTGAGCTGCTTGATAGCAGCATGGCGCAGTTAAGCGATCTTCTACGCAGCGAAGGATTGGTACTCTCCGGTATGTCGGTTGGTACCTCTGCACGAGACGGAGCGGGTGCTGGTGAATCTGGGCAGCAGCGCAATCGCGAAGGTGCTCGCCAGGAGCAAGTCGTTACTTCTGCGCCAACCGGCGCAACTGTCGTGCAACGTACGGGCGGGGTGACCGAGCGTACGGTTGATGTCTTTGTGTGAGCGCGACTAGCCAGGTCGATGTGTGCTCCTGCGCGGAGGAGCCATCGGGTGACCAGATAAGCGAAAGCACAGGGAATGCCATGGTTTTGGGCTTTTATTCTGGCTATTATTGGTTGCCACCCCCTCCCATAATGGTTCATCCTGGGCTGCTTGCAATTTCATAGCGAACGCAGGGCCCGCTCACTACCGCAAGGACTTCGCATCGTGTCAGCTAATACCCCCGCAGCGGCACCCGCCAAAAGCAAAAAGATGCTTGTGATTGTTCTTGGCATCGTGGTGTTGCTCTTGGTGGTCGGGGGCGGAGGTGCTGCGTGGTTTCTCACCAGGTCTCACGGTGACGAGGAAGAGGGCGCTAGCTCAGCGCGCAAAGAGGCGCCAAAGGTTCCTCCAACGTTCCTGGCAATGGAAAACATGGTAGTCAATCTGGCAGACCCAGGCGGAGACCGGTTTGCGCAAATCGGCATCACGCTTGAACTGGCCGACGCCAAAACGGCTGAGCAGGTCAAACTGTATTTGCCGACCATTCGCAGTGGCGTCCTGCTGTTGGTGTCTCAGCGCACATCGAACGAACTTCTGCAACGTGAAGGGAAGGAAAAACTCGCTACCGACATCCTGAGAGAGGTCTCGCGCCCGTTGGGTTTCTCGGTTCCTTCAGAGCGTGAACGCGCCCGTTCTGCTGCAGCAACGCAGGCGGACGACGCGGACGAAGAAGATCGTCCCGCGCGCAAACGCACTGAGCGCAACCCTGTGCATCGCGTGCTTTTCTCCAGTTTCATCATCCAGTGACCCGGGCAAGGACCAGTCATGAGTGATTCGTTTCTTTCGCAGGAGGAGGTTGATGCCCTTTTGGAGGGGGTCACGGGCGAGAGCCAGAAATCGGTCGAGGATGTGGCTGAGGCTGGGTCCGTACGCAACTACGACATCTCCAGCCAGGAACGCATTGTTCGCGGCCGCATGCCGACGATGGAAATCGTCAATGAGCGGTTTGCGCGCAACTTCCGTATTGGTCTCTTCAACTTCATCAGGCGTAGCCCCGAAATCTCGGTGGGGACTGTGTCCGTTCAGCGCTACAGCGCTTTCTTGCGTGAGTTGGCGGTCCCTACCAACTTCAACATTGTGGCCATTCGCCCACTGCGCGGCAGTGGGTTGATCGTGTGCGAGCCGTCCCTGGTGTTCGGCATCATCGATACGTTATACGGCGGCGTAGGTAAGTTCCAGACGCGCATCGAAGGTCGGGATTTTTCTCCTACCGAGCAGCGCGTCATCAACCGTTTGGTGGACGTGATCTGCGCCGAATACAAGAAGGCTTGGCAGGGCATCTACCCGCTGGAGTTGGAATACCAGCGTTCGGAGATGCAGCCGCAGTTCGCGAACATTGCGACCCCGAGCGAGATTGTGGTTTCGACGGCTTTCCAGCTGGAAATTGGCGACCTCTCAGGCGCAATTCATATTTGCATGCCTTACGCCACGCTGGAGCCGATTCGAGACGTGCTGTATTCGTCCACACAAGGTGATTCCATTGAAGTGGATCGGCGGTGGGTGCGGGTTTTGACCCGTGAGATTCAATCGGCCGAAGTTACCTTGGTGGCAGAGCTTGCTCGTGCAGACGCAACGGTCGAGCAGCTACTTGCCATGAAACCGGGAGACTTCATTGAGCTGGACCGCGAGCCCCGTATCCGCGCGTCGATTGGAGGTGTCCCCATTTTTGAGTGCCAGTACGGAACCCACAATTCAAAGTACGCCATTCGCATTGAAGAGTGCCTGCGCAATTCAGACATGAGCTGGCTTGGAGAGAAAGATGTCAACTGAAGAAGACAACAAGGATGGCGCTGCGGAAGACCCGTTTGCGGGTTGGGCCGAGGCGCTGGAAGAGCAAAAAACCACCGATGCAAAACCCGCAGATGGGGAGCAGGGCGGGCCCTTGTCCGGGGATCCTGTACGCCCCTTTTCCGGAGGTGGCGACGGAACAGTCAATGACATCAACATGGTGCTGGACATCCCGGTTCAATTGTCCGTGGAGCTGGGTCGTACCAAAGTGCCTATCAAGTACATCTTGCAGTTAGCACAGGGTTCGGTGGTGGAACTGGACGCGTTGGCGGGCGAGCCGATGGACGTGCTGGTGAATGGGTATCTCATTGCCCAGGGCGAAGTGGTTGTGGTGAACGACAAGTTCGGTATCCGGTTGACCGACGTGGTGACACCCTCGGAGCGCTTGCGGCGGGTCAGCCGTGGATAGTGGGAGCATGACCCAGACCTTGGTGGTTGTGGTGCTTTTTGTGGGTGCCATGGCACTGCTGCCTTGGCTGGTACGCCGCGTTCAGCAGCGTCAAGCCTCGGGCGGAGCGACATCGGGTGGTGCAGCTCGGGTGGTGTCAGCCGTGGCCGTGGGCCCTCAGCAGCGGGTGGTTACGGTGGAGGTAGGCCCGGAGCATGCGCGCACATGGTTGGTTCTGGGCGTTACGGCGCAGAACGTAAGTTGTCTGCATACGCAGCCCTTGTCCCCTGTCTCGTTGCCGTCCGCAGCAAGCCCATCATTTGCTCATGAGATAGCGGTTGCGGTCAGCGATAAAGGGAAAGCTCCGAATGTTTGACATGGCCCGGAATCGACCTCGGGGCGCTTTCCTCGTGCGAAGCTCAATGGCGTGCGGATTGTTTTTGCTGTTGGCGCTTGTAACGCCTCCTCCAGCGTTTGCTCAAGCATCTGGTTCACTGCCTTTGGTCGTGGGCAGTGGCCCCACAGGGACTAGTTATTCAGTGCCGATTCAGACATTGCTGTTCTTTACGGCGCTGTCTTTTTTGCCTGCGGTGGTATTGATGATGACTGGGTTTACGCGCATCGTGATTGTGCTTTCGCTGCTCCGGCAGGCACTCGGTACCCAGTCCGCGCCACCCAATCAGGTCATCATCGGTTTGTCGCTTTTTTTGACCTTTTTTGTTATGGGGCCGACGCTGGATCGCGTGTACCAGGATGCGTATCTGCCCTACACCACCAACGCGATTACGTTTGAACAAGCGTTGGACAAGGCCGAGGCACCCATGCGCAGTTTCATGCTTAAGCAGACCCGGCAGTCTGACTTCGCGCTTTTCTCGCGTCTTGCTCGACTTGACCCTCAGGTAACCGCAGAAACAGCCCCCCTGCGTGTCATCGTCCCGGCATTTGTCACCAGTGAACTGAAGTCGGCATTCCAAATCGGCTTCATGATTTTCATCCCGTTTTTGGTGATCGACATGGTGGTGTCGAGCATTCTGATGTCGCTGGGTATGATGATGTTGTCTCCTGTGTTGGTGGCGTTGCCCTTCAAGTTGATGCTGTTTGTGTTGGCGGATGGGTGGAATTTGCTGATAGGGTCACTGGCCGCGAGCTTCGTGACCTAAAGGAGTTCGCTATGACGGCGCAAATGGTTCTCACGATCGGGCGCGACGCCTTGACGTTGCTGTTGATGATCGCAATGCCTGTACTGGGTGTTGTGATGGCGGTGGGTTTGATTGTCAGCATTTTTCAGGCGGTCACCCAAATTCATGAAGCTACCCTGGCGTTTGTACCGAAGCTGATTGCGGCCATGGTGGTTTTCGCAATTGCTGGGCCTTGGATGCTCAGTACGCTTGTGGATTTCATCCGCCGAACCATTGAGTCGATCCCATCGATGATTGGCTAGAACGCTGTACTGGGTTACCGAATTCCTTACAGTGGTTGCCGTGTAGAACGTCGTTGCGGCCACCTCAGCAAACCCACCGTGATTACCTTTTCAGAAGCGCAGCTGGTTGGATGGCTATCGCCGATTCTTTGGCCGTTTCTTCGCGTGCTCGCGGTATTTTCTGTGGCTCCTGTGTTCTCCATGCGCGCAATCCCCATGCGGCTGAAGATCGGGCTCGCGTTTTTGGTGGCCTTGTGCGCCCAAGGCGTTTTGGTGGATCAGCCCGTGATCAGCGTGAATGGGCGCGAGGCTCTGGGCGCCGTCGCCCAGCAGGTCATTGTCGGCTTGGCAATCGGATTTTCGGTGCGTCTGGTGTTTGCTGCTGTTGAGCTCGCGGGCGAGTTGATTGGCCTGCAGATGGGGCTCAATTTTGCGTCGTTTTTCGATCCATCATCCAATGCCCAGGTCAGTGCGGTGGCGCGGTTTTTCGGGCATATGGCCATGCTGCTATTTGTGGTGATCAATGGTCACCTCATGATTTTGATGGCGGTGGTCAAGAGTTTTGACCGGTTCCCGGTGGATGGAAACTTCTTGCAAGCTCTAGGTCAGATGCGAATTTACGAGCTTGGAACATCGCTGTTCTCCAGCGCGCTCTGGATCGCCCTGCCGATGATTGCGTTGCTGCTTTTCGTGAATCTGACCATGGGAATCATTTCCCGGGTGGCGCCGCAGATGAATATTTATGCGGTAGGGTTTCCCGTAACCCTTACGGTGGGGATGTTGGGTATCGCGGCAACTTTGCCCATGTTGGAGCAACCAGTGTTGGCTTTAATGCAGCAAGCGGTTGATTTGTTTGCAGCCCAACGATAGGCTTAAACCAGCTGGTTGCGTATGGCGTACACCGTCAACTCGGCGTTATTGGATAGCTTCAGCTTTTCGAGCACCCTGGACCGATAAACACTCACGGTCTTGGGGCTGAGCATGAGTTCCTCGGCAATGTCCGATAACCGGCGGCCTGAGGCGATTTTGACCAGCGTCTGCAGTTCACGTTCCGACAAGGCGGTGTGAGGGGCTTCCGGGGTAGGTTGAGCCAAACTGTCGGCTAGCATCTGGGCCACTTCAGGTGTCAGGTACTTACGCCCTTGCATTACTGTGCGGACTGCAGCAATCAGTTCTAACGGGTCTCCCGCCTTGTTGGCATAGCCTTGCGCGCCCGCTTTCAGGCAGCGCAGCGCGTACTGGTCTTCCGGGTACATGGAGACGATCAGGACTTTGATGGCAGAGTGCGTTTCGCGCAGACTCGTGAGGACCTCAATGCCACTGCGGCCTGGCATATTCAGGTCCAGCAGCAAGATGTCGCAAGTCGCCGTCCGCAGAACCTCTCGCAATTCTGCGTACCCGCCTGCCTCACCGGTCACCCTGATGTCGGAGGCCTCTGTCAGCGTGTCACGAATCCCCCGTCTCAGAACGGCGTGGTCGTCGCACAGGACCACATGTATCACTGGGCATCTCCTGCTGCTTTTGATGGTGAGACTGATGTTAGCGGTATGGACAGGATCACCGAAGTCCCTTGCCCGGGTCGGCTGCTAATGTCCAACCAGCCTCCCACTGTCCGTGCGCGTTCTTGTAGTCCCTTCAGTCCAAATGCCTTTGGTTTTTCCCGAGTGTGACGGTCCATTCCACGGCCGTTATCGGCGACTTCCAGAGTCAATACCCCCTCTTTATCGGAGAGCTCGATATCCACTTTGCTGGAATGGGCGTGTTTCGAAATGTTGGTCAGCGCTTCTTGTGCTGTGCGGTAGGCAACCAATTGAATGTCTGCTGCCGTATGAATAGTTTCGCTGCTGGTTTGAACGCGCGTGGCCACGCCCGTGCGCCGTTCAAATCCCGTGGCAAGCCACTGGACTGCGGCGACAAGGCCTTGCTCAAGAACGGGCGGGCGCAAATTCATCATGATGCGCTGGCTGGCGCCAATGGCGTGTTGCAACATATCTGCGGCTGATATGGCGTGTGCTTGCATTGCCGGGTCTGCGCTGTGCCGGCCGATCCAGGCTACATCAAATCGCACCGCGGTGAGCGCCCCGCCAATATCGTCGTGGATTTCCCGGGCAATGGACGCACGTTCCTGCTCGATGGATCTTTGAAGGTGTTCGGTGAGGTCAGCCAGCTGGCGTTGAGATGCCGCCAATTCAGTCACGGCTTGTTCGCGTGCCCTTCGGGCCTCATGGACCTCTAACGCGCGGGTGATCACGTGCGGTAGCCGCGGCATATCGTCTTTGAGGAGGTAGTCGGCGACGCCCTGGCGCATGGCATCCACAGCGGCTGTCTCGCCGATGGCGCCGGACAACAGCACAAAGGGAGGATGATGCGGCTTTTGCGCCACATGTTCCCAAGCATCCAGTGCAGTGAAGCCGGGCAACCGGTAATCTGCAAGGATGACGTCGAACGGTTGGGAGTCGAGCAAACTCCGGAACTCCGGGAGCGAATCCACCCTGACGGCCTGGCAGGACAGCCCCGCACGTCTGAGCATCCGTATCGCCAGTTCGTGATCAGCGATTGAATCTTCGAGATGAAGGATGTTCAGGGGCTGGTCTGGTGCTACGGTGACCATAGGAGCGCTATCATAGGATACAAATTGGAACAAACAAGGGTGTTTGTCCGGTTGGGTTGGTTTTGGCGGCAGCGTCCAATGGATGCCGCTGCTACGGTTTGCACAAGGCCCGGGGGCCTTTGATGCAGATATCGTAGTCCTGTGTTTTTGCGTGCTTTGCTGCTGCGTGCTGCGATGGAGAAACGATGCAATCTACGCTAACAACGTCTGGAGGACCTGCTGTCCAGGTTCCCGTCATGGTGGCGGCAGAACTGCAGGATTCATTGCTGGTGGTGATGCATGACCTCCATCGTTTGGAGGGGTTGCTGAATCACGCCACAGATAACCTGCTTGAGCGTTTTGGCGAGGCCAACGCGGTGTTGACCGACGCGGTTGTTGCCGACACCCCTGAACTGGTGGCTGCAAGGGCTGCCTTGCGCAGCGCCGTGACCGAACTACAGTTCCAGGACATGGCGTCCCAGCTCATCTGGCACACCACAAAAGTTCTTCAGGGCTGTGCCTTCAGGTTGGCGTCGGAGGCCATGGGCAATGATGAAGGTGAAGATGCTGCGCCGTTTGCGGAAATGGCGCCGGACAGGCCAAATCCTGTGACGCAGAGCGAGATGGATGCAGGTTCTGTGGACCTGTTTTGACGTGCACATCACTGGTTAACCTATATATTCAAGTCAGTTGGAGCCTTACATGCAATCGATTCTTGCCGTAGATGATTCACCATCCATGCGAAAAATGGTGTCGTTCACCCTCACGGGTGCGGGCTACCACGTTGTGGAGGCGGTGGATGGGCAGGATGCCCTCGAAAAAGCTGAGAGCCATGACATCGATCTTGTATTGGCCGACCAGAATATGCCCAGGCTTGATGGCATAGGACTCACCCGCAAACTACGCGAACACCCCAAGTTCAAGACCATTCCGATTCTGATCCTTACCACAGAGTCCAGTGATCAGATGAAACAGGCAGGGCGCACCGCGGGAGCAACAGGCTGGCTCGTCAAACCATTTGATCCCAATCGCTTGATTGAAGTCATCCAAAAAGTGATTCGCTGAGTCGACGGACCCGGATCACCTAGTACACAGGAGCCCACCATGGCGGAAACCTACCAAGAAGGATCGGGTGCAGGCGCGGACTTCGATCTGAGCCAGTTCTATCAGATCTTTTTCGAAGAAGCTGGCGAAAACCTCGACCAGATGGAGCAAATGCTCCTCGATCTGGACTTGACCAACGCTGACGACGAAGAACTCAACGGAATCTTCCGCTGCGCACACTCTATCAAGGGCGGCTCTGCGACATTCGGGTTTTCCGATGTGGCAGAGTTAACCCATCAGATGGAGTCTTTGCTGGATCGTTTGCGGCGCCATGAATTGCAGCCAATCCCTCAGATGGTGGACGTGCTACTGGAGTCTGCTGACGCTTCTCGTAGCCTGCTGGCGCGCCATCAGGCAGGAGGCCAGGGAGATGCGGTTTCAACCACTTCCCTGGTCCGCCGTATCAGTGAGCTAGCGGCCGGACAGGTGCCGAGCGACACTCCTGCAGTGGTCGCACCGCCGCCTCCCGCGCCAGTGCCCGCTCCAGTAGCTGCGACGCCACCGCCAAAGGCGATCAAACCCGTTGTGGCAGGACAAGCTCGACAGCTCGAAATTCAGATCGGCCCGTTGGAGCGTTTGGAGCAGGCCGATGCCATCAAGGAGTTGTTCCGTGACATCCCCGGCCTGGGGGCTATTCGGGACATCGCAAGCACCCAACCCAATACCCGGCTCTTTGCGGTGGAGACGACCTCCACCAATGACGACTTGCTGGATCTGTTCGCATTTCATGTGGCCAAAGAGCAGGTGCTCATTCGGGATGCGGGATCTGCCGCAGAGGAAGACGACGCTCTGGCCGACGATGAAATCTTGGTGGCCATTGACGCTCTGAGTGGTGAGACACCTTATGGGTTCTTTAGCGGAGCTCCTGGCGCCCCGCATCCCGAAGCATCGCCGGGCTCGACGTCTAACTCGGCGCAAGCGCCCAAGGCCGCTGCCCCCAAACCAGCCGCTGAGCCCAAGGCAGCCATTCAAGCGCAGATGGAGTCCACCACCATTCGCGTGGATGTCAAGAAAGTTGACCAGCTTATTAATCTGGTGGGCGAATTGGTGATCACGCAGGCCATGCTTGCTCAAAACAGCCGCGGCCTTGATTCAGGTGCTTATCAGCAATTGTTGGCGGGGCTTGCAGATCTGGACCGAAATACTCGTGATCTTCAGGAGTCGGTCATGTCGATCCGCATGATTCCGATGTCGATCGTATTTAGCCGTTTTCCAAGGATGCTGCGCGACCTTGGCCAACAAGCTGGGCAAGAAGGTCGAACTGGTGACCTTGGGCGAAGCGACTGAATTGGACAAGGGCTTGGTAGAGAAGATCACCGACCCGTTGACTCATTTGGTGCGCAACAGCTGCGACCACGGTATCGAAATGCCTGCAGATCGTCTTGGCCAAGGGCAAGTCTGAGCACGGCACGATCACTCTGTCTGCGTCGCACCAAGGCGGCTCCATCGTTATCGAGGTGCGCGACGATGGCCGCGGATTGTCGCGCGAGAAGATCCTTGAGCAAAGCGCAGGAGCGCGGCATTGAGGTGTCTGACCAGATGAGCGATGCCGAGGTTTGGCAGCTGATCTTTGCACCGGGCTTCTCTACGGCCGATGAGGTTACTGACGTGTCAGGACGTGGCGTGGGCATGGACGTGGTTAAGCGCAATATTGCTGCGCTCAACGGCTCGGTGGAAATCGACTCCGCCGAAGGCTACGGCATGAAGGTGTCTGTGCGCCTGCCGTCTGACGCTGGCGATCATGGACGGCATGTCGGTGGGCGTTGGCGAAGAGGTTTACATCCTGCCGCTGTCCTCTGTGGTGGAGTCCTTCCAGGTCAACTCGGACGACGTCAGTACTGTGGCCCAGGGATCACAGCTGGTTAAGGTGCGCGACGAATACATGCCGGTGATTGCGCTGGAAAAGATATTCCAGGTACCGCGGTTCGACCTCAATAAGTCCAGCAACATCATGGTGGTGGTGGAAGCAGACGGTAGTCGCGTTGCGTTGCTGGTCGATGAGCTTCTGGGTCAGCACCAGGTGGTGGTCAAGAACCTCGAGTCCAACTATCGCAAGGTCCCGAATGTGTCGGTGCGCCACTATCTTGGCGACGGTACCGTGGCGCTGATTTTGGACACCGGCGGGTCTGGTGCGCAGGGCGCGCCACTAGATTCAAGCGCACCCGTCCTAATGGGGCGGTGTTGTCACGAAAGGAGAATGCACCATGAGTGTGATGGGAAAAACTGCAGACGCCGCGCCTTCGGGGGCCCGTGAGTACCTCACGTTCCGTCTCGACCAGGAAGAGTACGGCATTGATATCTTGAAAGTTCAGGAAATACGTGGCTACGAGCCTCCGACGCGGATTGCCAATGCGCCCGATTTCATCAAAGGCGTGGTCAACCTGCGCGGCACGATCGTTCCGATTGTGGATATGCGCATCAAGTTCAATTGTGCGCAGGCGGACTACAACAGTTTCACGGTGGTCATCATTCTCAATCTGAGAAACCGAGTGGTAGGGATTGTGGTGGATTCGGTGAGCGATGTGATGGAACTTACCTCCGAGAGCATTCGATCTGCGCCAGATATCGAAAGCGCCATCGACAACAGCTGCATTCTGGGCTTGGGCTCGGTGGGTGAGCGGATGCTGATTCTTCTTGGACATCGAGAAACTCATGTCCAGCGTGGACATGGGATTGGTCACCGCAAACGAATAAGGGTTAGCCGCAAAAAGCCAGTAGTGGTGGCCCAGGCACATGTCAGGCCGCAAGCGTGAAGCTTGTTGCCTCTTGGAGCGAGCAGGATTTCCCTTCGGACGATCAATATGGCCCAACCCACCAGCCTTTCCCCTTCTGCCCGGTCTCCCGCTCCCAGGGTGGACCCGGCCTATGCCGCGGCAGCTGCCCCATCGGGGCCACTCGCTCAGGGGCGGGAGTTTGTCTGGACGAATGCTGACTTTGCCAGGGTTCAGGCGCTGATTTACCAGCGCGCGGGCATTAGCTTGCACGATGGCAAACATGCGATGGTGTATAGCCGCTTGTCTCGGCGCCTGCGCGATACGGGGCACACCAGCTTCCATGACTACCTTGGCTGGCTGGAAACCCATGACGGGCCCGAATGGCAAGAGTTTGTGAATGCCCTCACCACCAATCTGACGGCGTTTTTCCGCGAGCAGCACCACTTTGAAATTTTTGCGTCGCACTTGCGCGCCAAGCCATCTGCCAACTGGCGAGTCTGGTGCAACGCGGCGTCCACAGGCGAGGAGCCGTATTCGATCGTCATGACTGCATTTGAGGCGCTGGGTGCCAATGCATCGTTCAAATTGACGGCGAGTGACATTGACTCCCGGGTGCTGGCTACGGCTGCGCAAGGCGTGTACCGAGTCGATAGCTTGAAGGGCCTCAGTCCCGAGCGGCTTCAGAAGTTCTTTCTGCGAGGCAAACTTGGGAATGCAGGCATGGTGCGCGCTAAGCCCGAATTGCGACGCGTGATTGACTTCATGAGCGTCAATCTCATTCGCGATGACTGGCCGTTCAAAGAGCCCTTCGACGTAGTTTTTTGCCGCAATGTGATGATCTACTTTGATGCACCGACCCAGCGGCGTGTGCTGGAGCGGATCCACCGGGTTTTGAAACCAGGCGGTATGTTGTTTGTCGGGCATGCTGAAAACTTCAGCGAATCCCGCGATTTGTTCACATTGCGTGGCAAAACGGTGTACGAGCGCCGTTGATCTGTCCATGTTGTCTAGCCCTACGCACCCATGACCAACACTCAATCAGGCGCTTCGCCCACTATGGCCACTGCCGCGTCAGGTGGATCTGAGCGACGGCGAGCTCCCCGCATCGCGCCGTTGAGTGCTGACATCTATGCAGCGGGCTCTGCCCCTGCAAGAGAGTCGTCTCTGCAGGATCTAAAAGCCCATGGTCGCAAGCCCGGGGAGGCTTCGTTCTTTTATTTGGACCATCACTTTCAGCACAACGCTGTGAAGGTTCTTCCAGGTGAATACTTCGTCGCAGACGAGAACATGGTCATCATGACTGTGTTGGGGTCTTGCATTGCGGCTTGTTTGTGGGACAGCCGGGCACGCATCGGAGGCATGAACCATTTCATGCTGCCTGACGGGGATTTGGCAGATGCTTCGGGTCGCTATGGCTCCTATGCCATGGAGCTACTGATCAATGAGATGATGAAACTCGGCGCTCGACGTGAAACCCTGCAGGCCAAAATCTTTGGAGGCGCCCAAGTCATGCATAACTTCACGACGATGAACGTCGGGGAGCGCAACACCAACTTTGTTCTCAATTATCTCCACACCGAGCGGATTCCCATCGTCTCCGAGGACGTGCTGGATATTTATCCGCGCAAGGTGGTTTTTTTCCCCGTCACCGGCAAAGCAATGGTCAAGCGGCTCGCACATGCACATCCCGAGACCCTGGTCGCCCAGGAAGTCCGCGGGAATGCAGCGACCGTTGCCAAGACAACTTCCGGCGGCTCCGTGGATCTGTTTTGAGGAAGGTCTGAGTTAATGAGCAGGAAAATCCGGGTGATCGTGGTGGACGATTCGGCGCTGGTCCGCAGTCTGCTGTCCGAGATCATCAACCGGCAGCGGGACATGGAGTGCATTGGCACGGCCAATGATCCTTTGGTGGCGCGCGAAATGATTCGGGAGCTGAATCCCGATGTCATTACGCTGGATGTCGAGATGCCGCGCATGGACGGCATTGACTTTTTAGGCCGTCTGATGCGGCTGCGCCCCATGCCTGTAGTGATGATCTCCACGCTGACGGAGCGTGGGGGCGAGATCACGATGAAAGCCCTGGAGCTGGGTGCTGTTGATTTTGTTGCCAAGCCCCGGGTCGGATTGGCGAGTGGCCTGAATGACTTGGCCACCCAGATCGTGGACAAGATTCGCGTAGCTGCAGTGGCTCAAGTGCGACGAGCGCCCGCGCGCGATGCTTCCTCGACGGCGGGTTCTGCGGGAGGGACGTCTGCTGCACCAGTCTCGGCGTTGCTTGGTCGCCTTTCTACCGAAAAACTCATTTGCATTGGTGCATCCACGGGAGGAACTGAAGCCATCAAGGAGGTTTTGGTGCATATGCCCGCAGATTCCCCAGGGATCGTCATTACGCAGCATATGCCCCCGGGTTTTACGACCAGCTTCGCTGCTCGGCTGAACGGTCTGTGTCAGATCACTGTGAAAGAGGCTGTGAACGGCGAGCGTATCTTGCCCGGCCACGCATACATCGCGCCTGGTGGTACTCAGTTCCATGTGGCACGCAGTGGAGCTAACTATGTTGCGGTGGTGGACGACGGTCCGCCGGTGAATCGGCACAAACCTTCTGTCGAAGTTCTCTTCAAATCCGCGGCTGCAGTGGTGGGGCGAAATGCTTTTGGCATCATGCTCACCGGCATGGGAAATGACGGTGCAGCAGCGATGCGTGAGATGAAAGATGCCGGCAGCTATAACTATGTGCAGGACGAAGCGACGTGTATCGTGTTTGGCATGCCCCGCGAAGCCATCGCCCATGGGGCTGCGGATGAGGTCTTGCCTCTGGGTCACATAGCGCCTGCGCTCATCGCGCGCTTGCGCGGCGCGACGGACCGGTTGCATCACCGCATTTGACACAAACGGAATAGAGAAGATATCTGGATACCGATGCTCGCAAATACATCCCCATCAGGGCGTGTATTTGCGGACATATCCATATCAGGGTTAGCGGATTCCGGTCAGGCGGACAGATGTGTCCACCGTTCCAGAGCCGACAGCAACTCCTCGTCGATTGCACTTGCCCGGGTGGTTATGGTTGCTGCGCGTGTGGGGTCACTGCTGTACAACGAGCCGTCTGCCAACGCATGCTGCAGTTCTTTTTGCTCAGCCTCCAGGGCCGATATTTGCGCCGGTAGCTGATCCAACTCCCGCTGTTCCTTGTAGCTAAGCTTCTTTTTTGATAGCTGCTCAGGCTTGCTGGATAAGCGCTGGACTGCGTTTTTATCTAAATCTGCGTTGCTTTTCGACGCGGTGGCGTTGGATGCGTTGAGTGCGCGGCTCCGTTTGGACTGCAGCAGCCAATCTTGCACGCCGCCTTCGTATTCACGCCAGAGTCCGTTGCCTTCGAACGCGATGGTGCTGGTGACGACGTTGTCCAGGAATGTTCTGTCATGGCTGACCAGGAATACAGTGCCCTCGTAGTTCTCCAGGAGCTCCTCCAACAGGTCCAGGGTGTCGATATCCAAATCGTTCGTGGGCTCGTCGAGCACGAGGACGTTGGCTGGTCGAGCGAACAGACGAGCCAACAATAGGCGGTTGCGCTCACCGCCTGACAAGGATCGCACGGGTGAATGCGCGCGGGCGGGCGAGAAAAGGAAGTCGCTCAGGTAGCTCTTGACGTGTTTGCGCTGGTTGCCGATTTCAATCCACTCACTGCCGGGACTGATGAAGTCTTCAAGCGTTGCGTCCAAGTTGACGGCATGCCGCATCTGGTCAAAGTACGCGACTTGCAAATTGGCACCTTGGCGGATCGTGCCGCTGTCGGGTTGCAACTCCCCAAGGATCATTTTCAGCAGTGTCGTCTTGCCGGCGCCGTTGGGGCCGATCAGCCCGACCTTGTCGCCGCGCAGGATGGTGCCGGTGAAGTTGTGGACGATGGTCTTGTCGCCGAATGATTTTCCGACTCCCTCCATCTCGGCCACGATCTTGCCCTGATAGCCGTTGGAACCGCCGGTGGCGACATCCATGCGGACGCTGCCGACTACATCGCGGCGGGCCTCTCTGCGCGCCCGCAGGTGTTCCAGTCGGCTGATGCGGCTTTGGCTGCGCGTTCGCCTCGCCTCTACACCCCGGCGTATCCAGACTTCTTCTTGTGCGAGCAGCTTGTCGGCTTTGGCGGAGATAACCGCCTCTTGTGCCAGCTGTTCTTCTTTCTGCAGAAGATACTGCGCGAAATTGCCGGGATAGGACCGTAAATGGCCGCGATCCAATTCCACGATGCGTGTGGCGACCCGGTCGAGAAAGGACCGGTCGTGCGTGATGGTGACGACGCTGCCT
>CAWATB010000007.1:155000-156484 GCA_963784815.1 uncultured Gammaproteobacteria bacterium
TTGAGAGAACTCAGGAGAAGGAACTCGGCAAATTGATACCGTAACTTCGGGAGAAGGTATGCCCCAAGTAGGTGAACCTGTACAAGGCGAGCCCAACGGGGTTGCAAAAAATCGGTGGCTGCGACTGTTTAATAAAAACACAGCACTCTGCAAACACGAAAGTGGACGTATAGGGTGTGACGCCTGCCCGGTGCTGGAAGATTAAATGATGGGGTGCAAGCTCTTGATTGAAGTCCCAGTAAACGGCGGCCGTAACTATAACGGTCCTAAGGTAGCGAAATTCCTTGTCGGGTAAGTTCCGACCTGCACGAATGGCGTAACGATGGCCACACTGTCTCCTCCTGAGACTCAGCGAAGTTGAAATGTTTGTGATGATGCAATCTCCCCGCGGAAAGACGGAAAGACCCCATGAACCTTTACTGTAGCTTTGTATTGGACTTTGAACAGATCTGTGTAGGATAGGTGGGAGGCTTTGAAGTAGGGTCGCTAGATCTTATGGAGCCAACGTTGAAATACCACCCTGGTGTGTTTGAGGTTCTAACCTAGGTCCATTATCTGGATCGGGGACAGTGCATGGTAGGCAGTTTGACTGGGGCGGTCTCCTCCCAAAGCGTAACGGAGGAGTTCGAAGGTACGCTAGTTACGGTCGGACATCGTGACGATAGTGCAATGGCATAAGCGTGCTTAACTGCGAGACTGACAAGTCGAGCAGATGCGAAAGCAGGACATAGTGATCCGGTGGTTCTGTATGGAAGGGCCATCGCTCAACGGATAAAAGGTACTCTGGGGATAACAGGCTGATACCGCCCAAGAGTTCATATCGACGGCGGTGTTTGGCACCTCGATGTCGGCTCATCTCATCCTGGGGCTGTAGCCGGTCCCAAGGGTATGGCTGTTCGCCATTTAAAGAGGTACGTGAGCTGGGTTTAAAACGTCGTGAGACAGTTTGGTCCCTATCTTCCGTGGGCGCTGCAGATTTGAGGAAGCCTGCTCCTAGTACGAGAGGACCGGAGTGGACACACCTCTGGTGTATCGGTTGTCACGCCAGTGGCATTGCCGAGTAGCTAAGTGTGGAAGAGATAACCGCTGAAAGCATCTAAGCGGGAAACTCGTTTCAAGATGAGATCTGCCGGGGCCTTGAGCCCCCTAAAGAGTCGTTCAAGACCAGGACGTTGATAGGTCAGGTGTGGAAGCGCAGTAATGCGTTAAGCTAACTGATACTAATTGCTCGTGCGGCTTGACCCTATAACTTTGATAGCCAATACGCAAACCGTAAGGAATGTGTGAACAGCTCAAAGATTGTTATGCCAAGTTGACGCATTCAAAAATACAAAATCTAATCTGATTCCATACTCTATGAATTCGTTGTCCTGACCCTAAAAGTCAGGAGAACACCAAGTTATGCCTGATGACCATAGCAAGTTGGTACCACTCCTTCCCATCCCGAACAGGACAGTGAAACGACTTTGCGCCGATGATAGTGC
>CAWATB010000008.1:0-83574 GCA_963784815.1 uncultured Gammaproteobacteria bacterium
CCCAGGTCGGAGATCATCGACTCAATCTGGGGATCCGTCTCGTACATCGACCCCAACATCGTCGACCAGTACGTCAGCTACGTGCGCAGGAAGCTCGACTCAGTGGGGTCGCCGGTGCGCATCGCCACGACTCGCGGGGTCGGGTTCCAGCTGATCGCGCTGAACCAGTGAAATTCTCGCGCCTCACCATTCGCGCGCGCATCACCGGCGGGAGCCTGCTGATCGCGATTCTCATCTCGATTGTGGCCGGCATCGTCATCTTCACCCAGGTGCAGCGAATCGTCAGCGATGGGCAGAACCGCGTTCTTGAGAATATCGAGGCGCCATACATCATTGCGCTCGATGGCAGGGGCGCGGACGAGGTCGACCGACCCGGCGCCGGTCAGCTGGTGGCCGTCATTGCGGGCGACGGGTCGCTGAAGATCAATACCCTCCCCGAGGCGCTGTCGGCGCAGAGGGACGAGCTGGTGGCTGGGCCCGACGGTACCCGCACCATCTCTGCCGGATCGGAGACCTACCTGGTGCGGGTGACGAGTGTGGACACGAGCACAGGCGTCTGGACGATCATCACCGCCAGCACGGGTGACTCCGACGAGACGGTGCTCAATCAGGTTGCCTTCCTGCTCATCGCCAGCATCGCCGGAATCAACATCGCGTTCGGAGCGCGTCGATGCGGTTGATGGGTTGGGCCAGAAGGCACAGATGCACCACGTCCGGATGCTCGGCGAGGTGAGCCGTCACGCGGCGCTCCAGGGCGCTGGCAGACGCAAAGTCCAGTTCGGCGTCCATGCGCAGCGCCAGCAGGCGGGGCGCCAGCGGGGGAAGGTGCCACAGATGGCGGTCGCGCATGCTGCCATCGGGGTGCAGCCCGACTTCGATGATGCGGGGGTGCAGCCGCTGGTACAGAAAGTGGCTCAGGTTCATCAGCAGGCCCACCAGCACGCCCCAGTACATGCGGGGCGCTGTGGCCAGCGTTAGCGCAAAAGTGACACCGCCGATGATGGCCTCCACCCTCGACACCTTCCACAGCCTAAGCAGCGTGCCGGGTTTGATGAGGCTGGTCACGGCAGTCACCACCACAGCGGCGAGCACCGATTGGGGCACGTGGTACAGCGCGGGCGTGAGCCAAAGCAACACCACCAGCACCAGGCTGATTGCAAACAGGGTGGCCCAGCCACTTTTGGCACCTGCGTACAGGTTGATGGCAGAGCGCGAGAACGATGCGCTGGTGGCAAAGCTGCCGACCAGCCCGCTACTGATCTTTGCCAAACCTTGTCCGATGAGGTCCTGGTTCTCGTTCCATTGCTCGCCGGACCGCTGGCTTTCCACCTTGGCGCTTGACGCTGTCTCCAGAAAACTCACCAGCGTGACTACCAGCACGGGCATCACCAAGGCAGAGAACCCGGACCACGGCAGCATTCCAGGCCAGTAGGGCGCAGGCAGGCCCGATGGAAGCGCACCCACCACGGCGCCGCCTGCATCGGCGTAGCCCAGTGTCCAGCTCAGCGCACCCGCAGCGCCCACGACGATGATGGCGGCAGGGAAATTGGGGCGCCAGCGGCGAGCCAGCATCAGCAATGCCAAGCTCCCCAGTCCGAACGCGGCGGCGGTGAGGTCGAAGAGCCCCGGCGACGGTGTAGACAGCAGCGCACCCCAGTCTGACGCCCGAAGCCCTGTCAAAGCGCCCAATTGGGAGCCCAGAATGAGCAGTGCGGCAGCCTGTGTAAAGCCGCTGAGCACGGGCGATGTGACCAAATTGAGCAGCCAGCCAAACCGCGCCAGGCCCATCACCAGTTGCAACACTCCGGACATCAGCGCCATCCAGGCGGCAAACGCCACCCACTGGGCACTGCCGGGCTCGGCCAAGCCTGTGAGGGACGCTCCAATCAACAAACTGGTCAATGCTGTGGGGCCCACGCCCAAGCGGGTGGATGAACTGAACAGCACGGCTACCAATGCAGGTATCAAAGAGGCATAAATGCCGGTGATCAGCGGCATGCCCGCCAGGGCGGCGTAGGCCACACCTTGCGGCACCAGCATCAGCCCAACCGTCATGCCCGCCCAGAACTCTCCTTTCATCAAGGTACGGTCGGGGCGGGGCCAAGTCAGAAACGGAAGCCAGCGAGAGAGCGAGGACAGGGACATCCCGCAATTGTCGCGCTTCGCTCACCCGCGGCTCGAATGCGGTGCGCGCCCTTGCATGCCGCATTTAAGGACGGAAATGCGCCGGGCGGCACCGTCCTACACCGACTTCGGCCCCATCCGACCCTGCAGACATGCAGCGCTGCCTAAAGTTGCCCATGTTCCAACCGCAAGGAGTAATCGCAATGAACACCCTGAAAGCTTCCCAACGTCCCGCCCACCGTGTTGTCAGCATCCTCGCCGTAAGCGCGCTGGCTCTGGGCTTGGCAGCCTGTAGCAAAACCGATGAGCCTACCGTCGGCCAGCGCCTGGACTCGGCAGTAGAAAAAACCGAACAAGCCGCGGCAGAGGCCCGCGTCAAGGCCGAAGGCGCACTGCAAAGCGCTGAAACCAAAATGGAGCAGGGCGCTGCAAGTGCTGAGTCCGCGACCAAGAACGCCGCGAACAGTGCCATGGGCGCCATTGACGACGCCACCATCACCGCCCAAGTCAACGCGAGTTTGGCGAAGGACCCGGACTTGAGTGCCCTCAAGATCAACGTGGATACCGTGGATGGCAAGGTGACCTTGAACGGTCCAGCACCCACGACGGTGGCCCGTGACCGCGCAGAAACCATCGCTAAGGGCGTTCAGGGCGTGACCTCGGTCAACAACCAGTTGGTTGTCACCGCCAGCTAATGGATCGCGAAGTCCTTCGGGACTGACTATAGATGCGCCGCCCAAGGTTCGCCTCGGGCGGCGCGCTAACATGCCCGGCATGAAAGATCACGACACCGACCTCGCCACGCGCATCGTCCACCACGACTACCTTCCGCCCGTTGGGTTTGTCGCGCCCCAGCCGGGCGTTTACAAGGCATCGACCGTCATCTTCCCCAATGTAGCCGCCATGCGCACCCGGGAGTGGAAGGATAAGAGTGGCTACACCTATGGGCTGCACGGCACGCCCACTACGTTCATTCTGGAAGAGCGCCTTTGTACGCTCGAAGGTGGTTTGCAATGTGTGCTGGTCCCCAGTGGGCTGGCAGCCATCGCCAATGTGGCGCTGGCCCTGCTGAAACCCGGCGACGAGGTGCTCATCCCCGACAACGCCTATGGGCCCAGCAAGGACCTTGCGAATGGGGAGCTAGCGCGTTTTGGCATCGCCCATGTGCTGTACGACCCGCTCGACCCCGCTGATCTGGCTGCCCGGATCACACCCGCGACCAAGCTGGTATGGCTGGAGGCACCAGGGTCCGTCACGATGGAGTTTCCCGATCTGTGTGAGCAGGTGCGCATCTGTCGTGCACGTGGCATCACCACGGCGTTGGACAACACCTGGGGCGCAGGGCTGGCATTTGCCCCCTTCGATCTCACGGGTGACGGCAGCTTGGGCGTGGACATTTCGGCCCACGCACTGACCAAATACCCCAGTGGCGGCGGGGATGTGTTGATGGGCAGCGTGATCACACGTGATCTGGCACTGCACATGAAGATCAAGCTCACCCACATGCGCTTGGGTTTGGGCGTGGGTGTGAACGACGCCGAGGCGGTGCTGCGCTCTCTACCAAGCATCGGCCTGCGCTACCGCGCCCATGACGAAGCGGCGCGCACGCTGGCGCAGTGGATGCAGCAGCAGCCTGCCATTGCGCAGGTCCTGCATCCTGCGCTGGCAGGTTCGCCCGGTCATGACCACTGGAAGGCCTTGTGTGGGGCTGCGCAGGGTGGGGCTGGGGCCGCAGCGGGATTGTTCAGCGTCATGATCGACGCGCGTTACAACCAGGACCAAGTGGATCTGTTTTGTGACAGCTTGCGCCTGTTCAAGCTCGGCTACAGCTGGGGTGGGCCCATGAGCTTGGTAGTGCCCTACCAACTGGCCAGCATGCGCGCCCGGTCTTCGGCACACCTCAAGCCGGGTACGCTGGTGCGATTTTCCATTGGGCTTGAGTCCGTAGAAGACCTGAAACAGGATTTGCAGCAGGCCATGGAGCGCGCCTTCACTGTTGTGGCTTGACGCCGGTCAAGAAACGAGGCCCGCCAACCCAAACGCGCCTCGTTATTTCCCCCAAAGTGGTAGTTTCCTCAGTGGCGCCCTGTGGAGGTGTGACTTAGTGTGAGAGGCCGCAGATCGCCTGCTGCTCAACCACTGTCCGCCCACCGCCTGCATGCCAGACACACCCCATCCCACCCCTTCGGCGCCTGATCCGGCCGGCGCGCTCCAGTCACCCCATCCACAGAAAGAGCCCGCTGCGCCCATCGCTCTGCAACCGCTTCGGTTGGCAGACCCGTTCCGCTGGCTGGCCAAAGGTATGCGAGACGTGCGTGCGGCGCCAGGCATTGCTGTGTTTTACGGTGTGTGCTTTTGGTGCATGGCGCTGATACTGGGCTGGGTGTTTCGCACCAAACCCGAATACACGATGTCGCTGGCCAGCGGTTGTTTGCTGGTGGGGCCGTTTCTGGCCATGGGCTTGTACGACACCAGCCGCAGGCGCGAGGCAGGCTTGAAGCCCCAACTGAGTGAGTCACTCACCTGCTGGGACAGCCACATGGGCAGCATGGGCATGCTGGTTCTGGTCCTCGTGGTGCTGGAGCTTCTATGGGGCCGGGCCTCGCTGGTAGTGTTTGCCGTGTTCTTCAACACCGGCATGCCATCGACCACAGGCGTTCTGCAGGCAATATTCAATCCGCAGAACTGGAGCTTTGTTGCGGTATATGCCCTGGTGGGTGGTGCGTTTGCAGCGCTGGTGTTTTCCACGTCTGTCGTGTCCATTCCGATGATTCTGGACCGTGACACCGATGCATTGACCGCAGGCATCACCAGCATGCGGGTGGTGCTGGAGAACCCCGCCGTCATGCTGCTGTGGGGCGCGGTCATCACCGGCGCTGTGGCGCTGTCGCTCTGGTTCTGGGGTGTGGGGTTGCTTTTGGCAGGACCGGTGCTGGGCTTTGCCAGCTGGCATGCTTACCGGGCCTCTGTTACCCCACTGCCACCCGCGCAAGCATGACCGTTTAATCAGGTTCCAAAAGTCCATGCTGTTACAGTGAGTCTCTACTTCAGGAAGCAATTACCTTGGCAACACCCAACTACGGATACGAAAAACGCCAGCGCGAACTCGCCAAAAAGAAAAAAAAGGAAGAGAAGCTGAGGTCCAAAACAGAGCGCAGGCCGGACGACCCGCAGGGCGACAACCAGCCCACTGATGGCCAGTCCGGTGGCGATGCGGCAGCCCCGGACCAAGCTGCAGGCGCTCCCGGCGCCTAAGCCTTAGCGCAACAGCTTTTTCAGTTCCGGCCACACATTGGCCAGCATTTGCGGATGCGCTTCGGCGCGCGGGTGAATGCGGTCAGGCTGGAACAGACGGGTCGGGTCAGGCCCGTCGGCCACACCCTTCAGAAAGAAGGGCACCACAGCGGCCTTTTGGGCTTTTGCCACGGCGGCAAACAGACCCGCAAACCGGTTGGCGTAGTCCGTTCCATAGTTGGGCGGCACCTGCATACCCACCAGCAAGACCTTGGCACCGGCCTTTTGTGCCGCCTGCGTCATGAAGGTCAAATTCTCTTCCGTATTTTTGAGCGGCAATCCCCGCAAAGCATCGTTGCCCCCCAGCTCGATCACCACATGGCTGGGTTTGTGCTGCGCCAGCAGTGCGGACAGGCGTGAGCGCCCGCCCGAGGTGGTTTCACCGCTCACACTGGCGTTGACCACGGTAGCGCTCAGCTTCTCCTGCGCCAACTGCTTTTCCAACAGGGCCACCCAGCCGGTGCCCCGAGCCAATCCGTATTCAGCACTGAGTGAATCGCCCAGCACCAGAATCACGGGCTGATGCGCTGGCGCCGTCGCCGCCTTGGCGGCTGTCTGGGCTATGGCGTGGGGCGCTGAAAGCCCCACCAGAAGCCCGATAGAAGCGCTCAGGATAAAGTGGCGTCGTTGCAGATATCGAATCAAAGTAAAGAGCCTTTCATGTCCGAATCCTCCCCATTGCCCAAGACAGCTTCTGCCACATCCATCATCGCTGTGGAGCATGTCTTCAAGTCGGTAACGGATTCCACCGGAACACTCGACATTCTGCGGGATATCGATTTCCGCCTGGCACCAAGGGAAACCGCAGCGATTGTGGGTGCCTCAGGGTCGGGCAAAAGCACCTTGCTGTCCATCATTGCGGGGCTGGACACCCCCACGCGCGGCACCGTGCGGCTCGATGGCCATGACCTCTTTGCCATTGACGAAGACGCACGCGCCGCATTGCGCGCCCAGAAGGTCGGTTTTGTGTTCCAGAGCTTTCAGCTCATGGGCAACCTCACCGCGCTGGAAAACGTGATGCTGCCGCTGGAGCTGGCCGACCGCCGCGATGCCCGCAAGGCCGCGGCCGACATGCTGGCGCGCGTGGGCCTGGGCCAGCGCCTGTCGCACTATCCCAAGGTGTTGTCCGGCGGCGAGCAGCAGCGCGTGGCGCTGGCGCGGGCCTTTGTGGTGCAGCCCGCCGTATTGCTGGCCGACGAGCCCACCGGCAGCCTCGACTTTGCGACCGGCGAAACCATCATGAAGCTGATGTTCGACCTGAACCGCGAACAGGGCACAACGCTGGTGCTGGTCACGCATGACCGCGCCATCGCCGAGCAGTGCGAGCGGCGCATCACCATTGAAGCGGGCCGCGTGGTCTGAACGCCTGATTGATCCAGCGGAACTGTGCAAAGCTGCAGTTTTTGAGTGTTTTTGGCCTCTAGCGCTTATTCAATAAGCGCTAGCAGCTATGAAATTGGGAGTGCCCTGAAGCGGGCGCTCCGTGCCAGCGGATAATCCCCCCATGTCCAGCCCCAAAGTTCTCTTCGGCTTTCACGCCGTGGGTGTCCGTCTGAAGACCGCACCGAAATCCGTCATCGAGATTTACTACGAAGTCACGCGGCGCGATGCCCGCATGCGCCAGTTTCTCGACCGTGCCCGCGAGGCCGGTGCCCGTCTGATCGAAGCCGACAGCGAACGCATTGCCAAGCTGGCCGGGAGCCACGGCCACCAGGGCGTGGCCGCGCGGGTCGAAGCTGTGGCGCAGATCACCTCGCTCGATGAGTTGCTGGAGAACCTGGAAGCCGCTGGCATCGAAAACCCGCTGCTGCTCGTGCTCGACGGCGTGACCGACCCGCACAACCTGGGCGCCTGCCTGCGGGTGGCCGACGGCGCGGGCGCGCACGCGGTGATCGCCCCCAAGGACCACGCCGTGGGCATCAACGCCACCGTGGCCAAGGTGGCCAGCGGCGCGGCCGAGACCATGCCTTACTTCATGGTCACCAACCTCTCGCGCACCTTGAACGAACTCAAGGAGCGCAACATCTGGTGCATCGGCACCAGCGACGATGCGCCCAAGACCATCTACCAGGTCGACCTGAAAGGTCCCGTCGCCCTGGTGCTGGGGGCTGAAGGCGATGGCATGCGCCAGCTCACGCGCAAGACCTGCGACGAGCTGGTCAGCATCCCCATGAAGGGCGCAGTGGAGAGCCTGAACGTGTCGGTGGCCAGCGGCGTGTGCCTGTATGAGGCGATGCGCCAGCGGTCCTGACGGGCTCCCCAGAAGGCATGGACGGCGCTTCAATCGAGACGGTAAAGACATGGGTGCAGCAGGCGCACCACATCGCCGTGCTGTCCGGCGCAGGCATCAGCGCCGAATCAGGGGTGCCCACCTTTCGCGATGCGCAGACGGGCTACTGGGCGCAGTTCCGCCCCGAGGACATGGCCACAGAAGCTGGGTTTCGCGCCGACCCGCAACGGGTGTGGGACTGGTACCAGTACCGGCGTGATCTGCTCGCGGGCGTGGTGCCCAATGCGGGGCACCAGGCCCTTGCCGTTTTCCAGCAGCAGCACCCCGCCCGGCTGACGCTCATCACCCAAAACGTGGACGGTCTGCACCAGCGGGCCGGTAGCTCCGCCGTGTTGTGCCTGCACGGTGATATTTTTGAAGACCGCTGGCTCGAACCACCGCGCGATTGCTGCCGCATCGGCGATGCCGTACCAGGCCACCCGCCGCATTGCGTGGGCTGCGGCAACCGCGTGCGCCCCGGCGTGGTGTGGTTTGGCGAATCCTTGCCTTCGGCCACGCTAAACGCCGCACAGTGCGCCGCCGAGCGGTGTGACGTGATGCTGGTGGTGGGTACGGCCGGTGCGGTGTACCCCGCCGCCGGCCTGGCGCGCGTGACCCGCGCTGCTGGGGGCAGGGTGGTGGTGCTGAACCCCGCCCCCAGCGCGCTCGACGACGTTGCCCACAGAGTGCTGCGCGGCACGGCGGCGTCGATCCTGCCGTTGTTGTTGGCGCATTGACGGGGGGCGGGTTGTCCTGCCCTGTCTGTTGTTTGGTGGTTTCCTGTCGCAGAACTGACAGTCGGATGGGACCATGGCCTGTAGCCTCCGCCTCCTTTGCACTTTTCCGTCAGACCCCTACCATGAGCCGTCGTCAATTTCTCCTGCGCGCCACCCAAGTTGCTGCTGCTACGGGCCTGCCCGCTTGGGCCCACACCGCTGCGGCGGCTGAAGAGGCGCTGACCGCCAAAACCATCAATCTGGGCTGCTCGATTGCGCTCACGGGCCCGCTGGGCCAGGCGGGCATTGAGCAAGTGGCGGGCATGAAGGCAGCGTTTGCCGAGGTGAACCAGGCGGGCGGCATCCATGGCCGCGAGATCCGCATGGACCCCAAGGATGACGGCTATGTGGCCGCGCGCACGCTGAAGAACGTGACCGAGATGGTGGATTCGCAATCGATTTTTGCCTTGATCTCGCCACTGGGCACGGCCAACACCGCGGCCATCTTGCCGCTTATCGAGGCCAAGGGCATCCCCACGGTGGGCCCCGTAACGGGCGCTACGTCGCTGCGCAGCGCAGAGGCCCGCCACGTGTTCTTTCTGCGCCCTACCTACCGTGAAGAAACCCAGCGCCTGGTCAAGCAGGTGGTGGACATGGGCCTCAAGCGCATTGCCGTGGTGTACCTGGACAATCCGTTTGGTAAAGAGGTGCTCAAAGACATGGCCAAGGCGCTGGACGACATCAAGGTCGAACGCGCAGGTGAATTTGCTTTGGCGGTGGATGGCAAGAACGGCGCCGAGCTGGCCGACAAAGTGGCCGCAGAGCGCCCCGGCGCCGTGCTGCTGGCCACCACGGGCACCGCCAACACAGCATTTGTGCAGGCGTTCCGCGCCAAGGCGCAGGGCGTTCCGCTGGCGGGTATCTCCGTGACGGTGATCTCGTCCGAGCTGCCCAAGCTGGCCTCCGCCACGCGCGGCTTGGCGCTGGTGCAGGTGTTCCCCGATGCCAACTCGCAAAAGTCGGTGGTGGTGCGCAAGTTCCAGAGCACCATGAAAGCCACCGGTGCCAACCCGGCGTTCATCAACAGCGGCAGTGCGCTGGAAGGCTGGCTCAATGGCCAGATCATGATCGAAGGCCTTAAAAACGCCGGCAAAGACCTCACGCGCGAACGCCTGCGTGCAGGGCTGGCCAGCATCCGTGCGTTGTCCTTTGGTGACTTCAATGTGGGCTTTGGCAACAAGGCGCCGTACATTGGCTCGGACTCCATCTATCTGGCCATTTACGCGGAAAACGGGCGTCGGCTGAGCTGACGCCACGCGTCGGAAGGTCAACCAACGTCAACTCCCCGGGCCAGGCCCTTCAGGCCAGCGGCTTGCCGGTCTGCAGGGCCTGACTCACGCGGTCGTGCAGGTCCACCACGGGCTGAACGCTGATGTGCACTGCGCCGCTACCCACCGATTCGATCCACTCGCACGCGGCAAAGTCTGCTGCACGGGTGTCCAGCACTTCTTCGCGGATCGAGACACCCTGCGCACCGTTGTAGGCCACCTTGCGTTCGCGGCGCTCTACCGTGTTGTCGGTTTGCGCCAGGGCCAGGGCCTCGTCGGCCCGGGTATCGGCCATGGCTTGCGCGTCAGACTCGCTGGTGTCCGACCATCCCCACCGGCGCACGGTGATTTGACGTTTTCCCTGGCGAATCTGTCTGCGGGCTTCAGCCCAGAACGATGGAACGATCATGCGGGCTGCCTCGGTCGTGTTGTTGCGGGTGATTATCTCGCCGTCATAGGCGCGCAAAATGGGCCTTCGGACATGGTGATTGCTACCGGTACACCCCTGGCGTGAGCAGGGAGCGTTTTCTCCGGCGCTCAGATCACCGCAAATGCGCTTGCAACAAAGCCCGCAGGCGCAGCGGCCGCACGGGCTTGCGCAGCACCAGAAACTCCTGTCCCGCCTTGGGCAGCATCTGCACGTCTTCGCCTGTGATGAGCAAGCCCAGCCGAAGGTTTGGCAGGCGCGCGCGGGCCTCGTGCAGCACAGCCAGACCGTCCTGGTCGCCAGGCAGACGCCAATCGCTCAGCACGACATCGAAACCTGCACTTGCCATGGCGGCACTGGCTTCTTCGCCGCTACGTACCGCGGTGGCGGATAGCCCCCATTTGTCCAGCAGCTGCAGCAGCGCGTCACGCACCGCGGCGTTGTCTTCTACCAAGAGCACTGTGCCTGCCAATTGCGCAGGGGCCGACGAGGACGCCAAAGTGTGAAGCGCTTTCACTTCGGGTTTGGCCCGGGGGAGTTCAATGGTAAAGGCCGAGCCGCGCCCCACGGTGGACCGCAGCGACAGCGGGTGCCCTAGCAGCGCGGTCACCCGCCGAACGGTGGAAAGCCCCAGGCCAGAGCCCCGAGTGGGGTCGCGTTCCGGATTGTTGAGCTGCACGAATTCTTCAAAGACGCTTTGGTGCGCGCTTTCTGGAATACCGATCCCGGTGTCGATCACGCAGACACGCACCCCTGCCTTGCACCTTCGCACCGCCAGCAACACGCCGCCGCGTGTGGTGTATCGGATTGCGTTGGCGATCAGGTTGGACAACACACGCTCCAGCAAGGTAGCGTCGCTCAGCGCCCAGGCCGATGTTGGGTGCACACGCAACTGCAGCCCTTTTTGCCTTGCGCTGCCCTCGTACATCCACGCCAGTCGGGACAACAGCGGTTGCAGTGCAAACGCGCGGGGGTGGGGTGTGATCTGCCCGCTTTCCAGTCGCGACAGATCCATCACCACCTCCAGCAAACCGTCCAGAGAGGTCATGCATTCATTCAGGCGCGCCAGCGTGGTGGGGTCATTGCGCCCACCTTCCAGCACGCTCAGGTACAGGCCCATGGCCTGCAATGGCTGGCGAAGGTCATGGCTGGCTGCTGCAAAAAACCGTGATTTTGCTTCGTTGGCAGCCTCGGCCTGGGCGCGTTTTTCGTCCAGTTCACGCATCAGGTTTTCATTGAGCAAACGCGTGGTCATGTCGTTGTGCAGCGTGCGCGCAAAACGCAAACCTGCCATCACCAAGGTGATCCAAAGCAGGCACGCGAACACAGCGCCAAACAATTGGTCGCCTCCGCCAAACACCAAGAGTTGAAGCCCCAGGCCCAGCAGGATGGGAGTGAACGAGGCCCACATGGCGGGAGGCCAGCAGCAGAACTGCGCCATGGAGCTGGCCGAAACGATGGTGGCCAGCGCGAGAATCATGAAAATCAGCGTGTTGTTCTCCGTTCCCACGATGGGGTAGCCCCACGAAGCCACCACCAAGGCAGACAAACCCGTGCGCCACGTAAACGCGCGCAGCCATTGGCGGGTATCGACGTTTTTCTGCAGCAACTGGCGACTGGCGCGCCGCACGACGATGAAGCGCTCCACGCTGATGCAATACAGCACCGCCGCAGGGGCCAAGGCTTGCCACAAGCCAATGTAGGGCGCCGAAAGCCAGGCAATCAGCGCGGGGCCGATCATGGCGGTGATCAAGGTGGTGCGCATCCCGGCGACCAGCAAGCTGAGCGCACGCATTTCCAGCTGTTGACGTTGCACAGGATTCGTCACCTGCGCAAACATGCTGTTGGCCGTCAGCATGAGCCGCTGCGCCAGCGGACGCTTGGACACTGCGGCCTGAGTTGTGTTTTCAGACCCCATCTGGCGGCAGCGTAGCGTTGGCCATCATGACGGCCTGCAGCCGGTTGGTAGCCCCCATTTTTTCGAAGATTGCATCCAGATGGTTTTTGACGGTGGCTGGCGATATGCCAAGATTTTGCGCAATCACCTTGTTGGTGGCACCCGTGGAAAGCAGTTGCAACACAGACCACTGTCGCGCGGTGAGTCCAAATTGCTGGGTTTGGCTGTCCTGTGTGACGATGGCGTGGACAGCTTCGCAAAACACAGTTTCTCCTGCCGCAAGCAGTTGCAAGGATTCGATGAGTGCATCGATCTCCAGGGCCTTGGGCAAATACGCCACCAGTCCGGCCTCCCGCACCCGCAGCGGCAAACTGGCATCGTCCACACCGGACATCAGTCCGAAGCTCACGTTGCAATGGCGTGATCGCAGACTGAGAGCGCAGCGCAGGCCGTCAGTACCTTGCAGTCGGTAGTCCAGCAGTACGAGATCGAAAACTTGTGATTCATCCGAGAGCAACTGGTCTGCTTCTTCGGCGGATGACACCGCACACACGCGCAGCCCCGGTGCTCGGCTTTGCAGCGCCATCGTGAGTCCGTCCCGGAACAGCGGGTGATCGTCGACCAGCAGCAGACCAAAGTCGTCAAGTGCATTCACAGCAGCAGCCCTCTCTGATTGCGGCAGAGCATATCTCAGCGAAGCAGCCGTACCCATAGGCCGGTTGCCCCATTTCTCGTTGCTTTCAGAACCCTTGATGCGCGTACCAGCGGCTTGCCATTGCCGAACCGTGACATATCGCACACCGATAGACCGAATGGCCTATGGACCCTTCAGTGCGTCCGTTTGACACTTGCGCCAATGCGAAACGGTGGTGTTTTCCATCGTCCGCCCTGAAAGGAGTCTCCTATGCAGAAAGCCTCAGCCGCCAGTGCCCTTGTGCAACTTCGATATCGCCTGGTTCAAGCGAGCATTGTCGCCGTCATGCTGGGCACTATGGTGTTTCAGGTGAGCGTTGCGAGAGCTGCACAGCCGCTCGTGCTGAGCGCTACAGGAAAAGACGGGACGTTTCTGGACAAGCCCTCATGCTGGGTGACGATGCAGGTCACCAACCCCACCAGCGACGAGGTGACGCTGTTTTCGACCGAGTTGCGCGCGGTGGATGCCGTGACCGGCAAAGCGCTGCAAACCGTCAGCCTGCCTGTTGTGGGAATCGCAGGCGGTAAGCTCGCCCCGAACGCAACAAGCAAGCCCTGGCCGTTGAATGTGAAGGAGACCAGCTGTGCCAAGGTTGCGGTGCGGTTCAAGAAACTTTTGTGTGTTGCCGGAGGGCGCAAGTGCGCTCCGATTGCGGTGGAGTACAAGGGTGTCGCGTCCATCACGGCGCCAGAACAATGACTACCGGGTTCTCCTTTGAGACGTTGGGCAGCGCGACGCGTGGCGGGCGTGAAAACCCAAAAAGCTGGGCCTCGCTCGCGATGGCGCTGACCTTGCTGTGGGCTACGCCACTCAGTGCATGGTCGTTCGAAAAGACCGAAACCATGCAGGCGCAGCCCTCGAAGTCCGCACGAAAGGCCACCGCAGGTATACCCGCAGGGCCTTGGCAAGGACGGTGGGACGTGACGAGAGACCACCCGCAAATCCGAACACGGGCAGGTGCGTTGGCGCTGCAGCTTGAGATTGACCACGACCGAAACAACGCAACACCGCGTGTGCAATGGATTGCAGACCGCGCACTGTGCGAATCTCCGACGGCATCGCCCTGCGAGTGGGTGGGGAGTCGCGGCGTAGCGTCATCGGCGCGCGTCGTTGGTGGACACCTGCTGCTGGTGCTGCAGGTTTCTGCGGACGACAGCGACCCCATGGTGGTCTGGCTGGAGCGCCCTCAGGACGGGCGGTCTGCGTCAGGCACGCTGATCAGTGCGCGGGGCGATCTGGCCTACGCGCTGGAGGCGCAGAGGCCATGACAAGTTAACGGTGTCAAACCGTCCAGCCGCACCGCCGGCATAGCGGTTTCATCCATCGTCCAGCGGGAAGCGGCGCACATTGGTGGTTGCTTTCGCGTTGCGCATGACGAATTTGTGCAGAGACTTTGCCCGATGCGCTGTCCAGCCATTTGAAAGTGGACGCTCGGCCCGTGTCACGGTATTTTTCAGTGAGAGCAAGCAGCATGTACCGCCTTCCCTTATTTTCTGTCGTGTTGAGCTGCAGCCTATGGGCGCCCACCACGGCGATGGCTGACTCCCTCAACCAGTTGGCCTGCGCCGCTGCCGTGTACTGCGCCAAAGGCATCACCCCGCCCGATGCGCAGATCATCCTGGGCATCAGCGCAGAGCAGGCTCAGTCGAAATTCATCGATGCCAGCCAGGACTGGCCAGACACCGCATGGCGTTGCGCGGCAGGCGGGCGGACCTGTGGCGCCATCAGCCAGACCGATGCCCAGATTCTGATCGGCCTGCCGGAGGCCGCATACGGCCCCGCAGAGCAGTTGCGTGAGCGCGGGCCCACAGTCGGGCACCACCAACACTGCCACCAAACCCGCGACTCCGCCCCAGACAAACCGACCCGAAGGCGCCCCTGGAAAGCCTGGCATCGTGGTGGAAAAAGCACCTGCGCCTGGCCCCGGTGGCTTCCGCGAAGTGCCGTTGCCGGCCGGCGGTGCGGCCGCTGGCACTGGGGATATCCAGCCTTTGGATGGCGTGTGGACTTTGAGCGCGGGAAAGCCCAATGCACAGGGCTGCATGGCTGGCATTGCGCAGTCTGTGGCCAGCGGCATGCCGGCGCCTCAAAGCGGCCCCATCGTTTTTGAAAAGCCGTTCACCGCCAAACAACTGATCAAGAGCGACAAGATCACCTGGCGACGCGCCGGCCCGAACCACTATGCCGCGCAACTGGCGGGCGGCAGCAACGCCATGACCATGTCTTACGACGTGCGTGTGACCAGCGATTCGCAGATGCTTTGGCAGTCCATCGTCACGGTGCGTATTCCCGGCCAGTCGGTGTGCACCATCACCACGCCTTTGTCGCATATACGCCAAGGGTCTTGAGGTCCGTTTTTTCACCATCTCACCAGGAAATCACCATGAAACTGTTTCCCAAGCTTGCGACTGCAGCCATGTGTGCGGCCGCCGCATTGAGCCCCACCTGGGCGCAGAAGGCGCCCACCGCTCCCAGCGGTCCGGGCTCTGCCATGCTCGTTTTGGACGCGTCGGGTTCCATGTGGGGGCAAATTGGCGGCAAAGCGAAGATTGAGATTGCGCGCGAAGCGGTAGGCACTATGCTGCAAAGTTGGCCGCGCAACCAGCAACTGGGCTTGATGGCTTATGGCCACCGCAGCAAAGGCAATTGCGCGGATATCGAAATGCTCAAAGCGCCCGCTACCGTAGACGTGGCTGCGATGCAGCAAGCCGTCAATGCGTTGCAGCCCAAGGGCATGACGCCGATCTCTGCTTCGGTTCGCATGGCTGCAGAGCAGCTCAAATTCAGCGAGCGCAAGGCGACGGTGATTCTGGTAAGCGACGGCGAAGAAACCTGCCATGCCGACCCTTGCGCATTGGGTGCCGAGTTGGAGAAGCTCGGGGTTGATTTCACCGCCCATGTGGTGGGTTTCGACATCGACAAGAACCCCAAGGCCAAGGCGCAGCTGCAGTGTCTGGCCAGCAGCACCGGTGGGCGGTATCTGGATGCCAAAGATGCGGGTGAATTGAACAAGGCGTTGCGCGAGGTGGCCCAGGCTCCCGCGCCAGCGCCCGCCAAGCCCAAGGTGGTCGCCAACCTCAAACCACCGAAGGGCTGCCTGCTGTACGACCAAGACAACTACAAAGGCGAAAGCGTGCTGCTTGGTGCGAGTGGTTACGACAACGAAATGCCTCCCGGCTGGGACAACCGCGTGCGCTCGCTGAAATGCAGCACCCGGTCCGGGCTGTACCTCTACAACGATAAGAACCGCGAAGGCGAATACATCATGACCGGCGACGGCGCAGAGATGAGCAACCTGGGCGCGGTTGCCAGTTCGTACATCTATTTTGGAACGTTCTCTGAGGAAGAGGACGCGCTGGAAGAGAAGAAAAAATGAGCGCGGCTGGCTTGCCCACAACCACGCTGATGTCCGGGCCTGCAGGCATTTGCTGGCGGGCCCCCAAACCCTGGAGATCAAATGTGATGACGCATTTTCAAACCCACTTTTGGACCATGGCAGGCATCGCCGTTCTATCGGCCGCTCTGGCCGGCTGCGGCAAGAACGACAGCGCGCAGGCCCCCGGTTCTTCGCCACCACCCGCAGCACAGGGCAGCGCCGCTGCCAAGTCTGTCGAGAAGATGGTGACTGCCGCTGAAGCAGCAAAGGGCAGTACCACCGAAACCCCCGACGGCAACACGCTGCGACTGCAGGGCACCATGCAGGTCGATGCCGGTGAGGGCACCGTGCCGATGCGTTCCATGGCCACGGTCATCGACGCCAAGCTGGGCGAAAAGACCGCAGCAAGGCTCGGTACCGCCGAGGGGCAGCAGGCGCTGAGCAACGCCAATGCCAGTGTCAATACCCCGGGTAACGGCGCACGGCCGCAGGTGAGCGGCTCCGATATTCAGGACCTGGCCAATTCCATGGCCGGAAGGACGATGTACTCCAGCCAGGCAACGCACATCGCCGTCATCAAAGCGTATGGCGTTTCGCTGGATGCCAAGTCCGACACAAAGGGTGGCCCGCGCATGCAGTTGAACCTGACGTTGTCTGAGACCGACCTGACGCTCAGCGCCGCCACCGTGGAGTTCTATCCGGACAACGGAAAATCGTTTGAAAGCTACAAAAAGAAGATCCCAGTTAGCGATGTCACGATCGACAAACTGGAGCGCAAGGACGACAAGACGCTGGTGCTGTCGGGCAGCTTCAAAGCCGCAGATCTGCCAGCGGCAGTGCTGGCCAAGAGCTTGAAAGGCCAGACGCTGGCCTCGGTCTCGGGGCGCTTTGATTTTCAGGAAGTTCCGATTCGCAGCATGGGCAAGTAGCGCTGAATCGGTCAGTGGGCTGCCTGGCGCAGGCTACACCCAACCCATCGCCCCCAGCACCGCCCCAGCCCCCAGCATCCACAGCAGATGCAGCTTGGTGCGCCACACCAGCACCATGGTTGCCGCCGTCAGCAGCCACAGGGGCCAGTCTTGCGCGGGGTCGCCATGCGCGCGGGCCAGCACCCAGGATGTGGCCAGCAGCAGGCCAATCACCACGGGCGCCATGCCTTGCTTGAAGGCACGCACCGCGCGCCGTTCGCGGTTGCGGTGGCCCCAGCGGGTGGCGGTCCAGGTCAGCACGCTGCTGGGCAGCATCACGCCCAGCATGCACACCGCCATGCCCAAGGCGCCCAGCAGCCAGCCTGCCGCGCCGGGGCCGCCAGCGTTCAGGCCCACGTTCCAGCCCAGCAGCGCCACAAACAGCACGTTGGGGCCCGGCGCGGCCTGCGCGATGGCGATGGATGCGCTGAACTGCGGGTCGGTCAGCCAGGCCTGGCGTTCGACCAGAAACCGGTGCATGTCGGGCGCGGTGGCAATGGCACCGCCCACGGCCAGCAGCGACAGCGACATGTAATACAGAAACAGGTTGAGCCAGTCGGCTGCACCGAGGGCGGCCACGTGGTGCACTGCGTCGGTCATGGCTTGAGCTTTTTAAACGTCAGCACGCAGGCCGCGCCGCCCAGCACCGGCAAGATCCAGAACAGCGGCAGCCGCAGCACCGCCATGGCCACAATGGTCAGCCCCGCCAGCGCCACACACAGCGGTCGCCCCAGCGGGTGGTTTTTGATGGACACAAACAGCTTGATGCCCACCCCCGCAATCAGCCCCGCCGCAACTGCCCCCATGCCACGCAACGCACCCGCCACGGCAGGGTGGCTGGCAAACTGGGCATACACCACCGCCAGCGTCAGCACCAGCATCAGCGGAAACGTCAGCATGCCTGCCAGTGCCGCAAACGCGCCGCGAAGACCGAAGTAGCGGTCGCCAATCATGATGCTCAGGTTGACCACGTTGGGCCCCGGCATGATCTGCGCCACGGCCCACTCCTCAACGAATTCTTCGTTCGTCATCCAGCGCTTTTTCTCCACCAGCTCGCGCTGCACCACGGCCAGCACGCCGCCAAAGCCTTGCAGCGCCAGCCAGGTGAAGGACCAGAACAGATCGGCCGGGTTGCGGGGCTGGGGGCGCTCGGGCTGCTCCATGCCCAGCGGGTCAGGGGAGGGGGGAAGGGCGTCGTCGGCCATGTCAAATATGGGTAAAAAAGGCCTCTAGCGCTTTATGGATAAGCGCTAGTAGCTATCAATTCAGGAGTTTTCGCGGTCGCGCTTCGGGTGATGTTCGACAGGCTTCTTGCAAGCCTGCTCGCCCGCAGGATGTTACGCCGCAGGGCCCGCACCCGGTCGTCTCGGCAGGCGTCGTGAAGCGGCATGGCACCAGTGCCGTGTTTCGCGCTATCTGGTACATAAAAAGGCGTCTTTTCGCCCCTGGCGGCGTTGCAAATCCTCGCGATACACCCGGTATCGCTCCGGTTTGCGCCTTGCCAGAGCCAAAAATCCATCCTTTTTATTGGTGCCATCGAGCGTGAAACACTGCACTAGCGTTTGGCGTCTGCGCGGGATCGCTGCGGTCGGTATGCTGCCCGCTTTGCGCTACCGGTTGTCTCAACCTCTGCGTCACCTCTTTTCGCTACCGCTTTTCACCCATCAAGGATCTTCATGAAACTCATCCGCTACGGCCAGCCCGGCGCCGAACGCCCCGGGCTGGTAGACGCCCAAGGCACCCTGCGCGACCTGTCCATGCTGCTGCCCGACATCGGCCCCGCCCAGCTCAACCCCCGCACGCTGGCCGCATTGGCTGCCATCGACACCAGTCGCCTGCCGGTGGTAGACGGCGCGCCCCGCCTTGGCAGCCCGGTGGGTGGTGTGGGCAAGATCGTGTGCGTGGGCCTGAACTACGCCGACCACGCCAAAGAGGCCGGCATGCAACCGCCCGCCGAGCCCGTGCTGTTCATGAAAGCGGTCACCGCGCTCAGCGGCCCCAATGACGACGTGCGCATCCCGCCCGGCGCGCTCAAGACCGATTGGGAGGTCGAGCTGGGCATCGTCATCGGCACCCGCGCCAGCCATGTGACCGAGGCCGACGCGCTGGCGCATGTGGCCGGGTATGTGCTGGCCAACGACGTGTCGGAGCGCGCCTGGCAGATGGAGCGCGGCGGCCAGTGGGACAAAGGCAAAAGCTACGACACCTTCGCCCCCATCGGCCCCTGGCTGGCCACGGCCGACGAGGTGCCCGACCCGCATGCCATCGACCTGTGGCTGGAGGTAAACGGCCAGCGCGTGCAAAACGGCAGCACGCGCAACTTCATCTTTGGTGTGCCCACGGTGGTGTCGTACATCAGCCAGTTCATGACGCTGGAGCCGGGTGACGTGGTGCTGACCGGCACGCCCGCAGGCGTAGGCCTGGGTCAGAAGCCCGCGCCGTGGTTTCTGAAGGCGGGCGATGTGGTTCGGTTGGGTGCTACCGGGCTGGGAGAGCAGGTGCAGACGTTCGTGGGGGGCTAAGTCTCAACTTCATATTGGAACCGTCAGAGGTCGATCACCCCAGCTTGCCCTTGAGCGCATGCCCCGTGGTGCGCCAGCCCGCTTGTTCGGGGTACTTCACCTTGAAAACTTTCAGGTCTGCCTGGGTCTCGTACTTCACTTTGAAGATCCGAAAGCTGGCCTGCTTTTCGTAGGCCACAAAGAACCAGGCGATATCGCCGACGGCCTGGGTGTCATAGGCGACTTCGTGGAAGCACAGGTCAGCCTGGCTCTCGTAGGCCACTTCGCATACGCGGGCTTGGGCCTGGTTTTCGTATTTCACTTCCAAGATCTTGGCCACAGGGATCCCTTTCTGGCGGTTGCGCGATGAGGGGGGTGACGACCGATCAAGCTGACCGGTGGCACAAACGCCCCGAGGTTATCCAAAAACACATCCCGCGGGCTTGTGAGGGTGCGTGTGAATGTAAGTTTTTGAGCCAAATGGGCTGCCAGCGCTTGTTGGATAAGCGCTGGTAGCTATCAATTTTCATAAGTTGGTGCGCTGGAAAGGTGCGCGGCCAAGTGCTTGATGTCGCAATCGTTTTTTTCGTGTCGCAATACCTTTATCGCGACATCAACCGATGCATCGCCCGGTATCGGTTGCACCCCTGCGAGTTTGATGCCTGGCGACGCAGGTGGAACTGACATGACCGTGGTCTACCCCATGACCACCCGGTTGCGCCCCGCCGCCTTCGCGTCGTACAGCGCGGCATCTGCGCGCGAATAAAGGCGGCTCGCAGATTCCTTGATCTGTAGGGTGGCAACGCCAATGCTGATCGTTGCCGGGTGCGCGAGCCACTTGGCCTGGGCCACCGTGGTGCGCATGCGTTCGGCGACCTCCAGCGCGCCGTCGGCGTCGGTGTTAGGCAGGATGACCGCGAACTCCTCGCCACCTACCCGGGCCACCACATCGACCACCCGGGCGCAGCCGTTCAGCATCTCAGCGATGGCAATCAGCACCTTGTCGCCCGCGTCATGACCGAACTGGTCGTTGATGCGCTTGAAATGGTCCACATCCAGCATCAGCAGGCTCAGGGGTGTGTTTCTGCGCTCCACAACGGCCAGTTCCAGCTGCAGGCTTTGATCGAAAGCCCGCCGGTTGTTCAGGCCGGTCAACGCGTCGGTGGTGGCCAGCTCGCCGAGCGCCCGGTTCAGTTCATCCACCCGTTTGATCTGCGCCAGCAACTGCTGGTTGATCGCATCGGCCTCTTGCAGCGCCTTGCGCAGCCGTATCTCGCGCATGGCAGAGTGGGCCAGCTCCACGAGGATTTCAATATCCCGCTCGCTCCACTCTTTGGGCTTGAAATCCACCGCGCAGAAGCTGCCCAGCACGTCCCCTTCTTCTGTTTTGAGGGGAATGCCCGCATACGCCCTGACCCCCAGTGATGCCACCGTGGGCACATCGCGGAAGACGGACAGTTGCGTCACATCTTCCAGAATCAAGGCGTCTTCAGAGACCAGCGCATGGTGGCAAAAGGTGCGCCCGTTCAGCTCGCGGGCGCTGCTCAAGGGCTCGCTCATGCCAAAAGTGCTTTTGTAAAAATCCCGGCCCGCATCGACCAGCGACACAAATGTGACCGGCGCGCCGGTCAGCTTGGCCGCCAGGCGGGTGAGCCGGTCAAAGCTTTCTTCGGGCGGGGTGTCCAGCAGACCGGTTTTGAACACTGCGGCCAGACGCGTCGGGTCCGTCAACACCGCTTGGATAAGTGCCTCATCGGCCGGGATCGGGGGCTGTGATTCCATGGCGCATCGTATCCAGATGTAAGAAGCCCTTCACGCACACAGAGAGAATCCCAACGCAGGCCGCGTTGGTGGTCTTGAAATTGTGAATACCTCAACGTGTCAGCGGCTCAGCGCAACGGCCCCGCCCAGCCTTTGGGTCACCACCGTTTGCACTGATGGTGGCGCATTTTGCAGCAGCGCGGGCCAATCAGCCTGCGCCTGCTTCACCACCCCTCGCAGCAGCGCCAGGTGCCGTGGCACACGCAGCAGCCCGGCGGACTTCATCAGGCCCTCCATGTCGTCCCAGGTCAGCGCCAACAAGGTTTTGTCGATGGCGCGGTTCACCGCGTATTGCTGCTCCGGCACGCCATCAAAAAATGCGGCCACACACACCGGGTCGTACACCGGGGCCAGCTGTGGCACGCGGCCATCGGGGTAGACCAGCGCCCAGTTTTTCAGGTGGGCATCGGTGTTGCCCATCAGGATGAACGCCACCATGCGCGCCAGAAACTCGCGCGTGTCCTGCACCGGCTGGCGGCTCAGGCGGTTGAGCACGCGCAGCATGGTGGCCCAATCCTGCAGGGCGCCCTTGCCATGGGTTTTGCCGTAGGTCTTGCCGTACTTTTGGCGCGGCGTGTAGCCCAGCACCTGGTTGAACTCTTCCATGTGCACGCGGGCACCGCCGGGCAGGTGGTCAAAGCGCTGCACGGCCAGTATCTCGTTGAAGGACACGGCGTCCGGCAGGTCGGCCTCGGCGCGGGTGATGACGCGCACATCGGCGCAGTGCAGGCCCAGCGCCTTGCACAGCTGGTAGCCCGTGTACTCGTTGGCCACCAGGTCGGGGTGGGCGGTGGTGGGCAGCTTCAAGATCACGCTGCCCGCCGCGCCCTGGCGGTGCACGGTGTAGCGGCGGCCGTCCTGCACCGCGCTGAACTTGGTCACCACGCCGGGCAGCGATGCCGCGTCTTCCACCGGAAACTCGACAAACCCCGGCTCCAGCACGTCCAGCCCCTGCGTGGTGTGCCAGTGCCGCACCACGTCCGGGATGCCGTCTTGCGCGGGCACGGGCTCCACCTCCAGCGCGCCCATCAGGTCGTGGCCTGCGGCGGCCAGCAGCTCAAACTCGTCATCGGGGCTGCAGCCACGCTCGCGCGCCAGCCGCTCGCGGTTGTGGCCCTCGGGCAGCAGGTTCTGAAAATACACCGGCCAGCGCCCATCGGTGCGCACCAGCCGCGCATCCCGCGCCGACGCCAGAATTTGCTGCGTGGCGGCCTCGTCGGCACCCTGAAAGCTCAGCGACAGGGTGGGGCGCTGCGGGTTGCGGATGTAGCTCTCGTCAAACGACACGCGCAGGATGTCGCCGTATTGCGAGAGGTAGCCGATGGCCTCGCGCCCGCCCGGCGCCCCGTCCGCCTTCGCCGGGCGGTGCAGGTACAGGCGCAGGTAGCGGATGGAGGTGCTCATGGGGTGTTGCTACTCGTCAGCGTCGCAGGCCGTCCACCACCGAGGGCGGCGCATCCACACCCTCCGGCTGGCCCAGAAACTTGCCCCCCGACTGGATGAACGCCTCCAGACTGGGCCGCAGGCTGCTGGGCACGGCAATGATGTCCATGCCCAGCACGCGGGCCATTTCGGCCAGGGTGGAATAGCGCGGGTCCAGGTCGCCGCCTTCGGTGCGCTGCACCGTCATGCGGCTGAGGCCTGCGCTTTCGGCAAGCTGGGCCTGGGTCATCTGGTGGGCTTTGCGGGCGGCGGCGAGGGTGGGGATGAGGTCGGTGGACATGATGCTATTTATACTCTTAATATTTAAAAAGAGTATAAATTTTATCTTTCGGTGAAGTTTTTTGACCCGGCGAGAGCGGAAAGTGGCGGGTATGCCGCGATAGGTCAGGCCCAGTCTGGGCCACCGTTCCGGCGGGACTGCCCGGAACGGCCGCAATGCAGCGGTTGCTGTCGTCTAGCTCGCGGCTGCCAAAGTCTGCTGACGGCTACAACCAGACATTTCAGTCTAAAAGTGCAGAAATAATGGATTCCGATGTTGCTATCCGTGCCGCGCTAGACTTTTGCGAAGCCCGGACGTGGAGTCCTTGATGGTGGTGGCGTCGGGCAGAAGCGACCGCACGCCTGAGCAGGGCAGCTCACCGAGCAACGCAAACATGTGAGCAAGCCCAGCAGGGCGGCAGATCAGATCAAGGCACATCGAACCCGATGCCCACGACCCCGTCGAGCACCGCAGGCCGCCGTCCAAGACTGCTCCATGGCTGACACGACTGAGGTGATGCGGCCTATAAGATCGATCCTCGCGCACGGCAACCACAGCACACGGCGGCAGCGTCTGTTCTTACGAGCTGCACATGTAGTGTGGGCCTTCACCTGACATCCCGATCACAACTCCAGAGCCAGACTTTGATGCAAGCAAGAGTGTGAGTCGCTGGAGCGACCGAATTTCCGTTTGTCCCAAGGAGATGTTCAATGACAACCAAAGTGCTCAACGAAAGTCCCGGGCACACCATCGCGCCGATCTTCGACGAAGGTGACGAGGGAATGGCTGCTCTGCGGCGGTCCACCCAGGACCACCGCCGAGCGTCAGCCGCTTGAGCGACATCGGAGCCTTGCGAAGCGCGGTGTTCAGCTACCTCGGTCGCAAGGACTACGAGCGCATGGATCTATCTCTGCGATGGAGGTGAGCCGTCTATGAAAAGCCTACACCACGCTGGATTTGCTGCGGCGCTCATGGCGGTCTGCTTCTGCGCTTGTGCACAGCCGTCCGGAGCTGCCGCGCTGCCCCCACCTGCGGCTGGGCCGGCGCAGCAAGCACTGCCATCTGTGCAAGCTCGGCCAGCCATCGATCCGGGCATCGTGGAGAAGCCGCCAGCAGCCATTGATCCTGAAGCCATCGAGCGGCCACCGCAGAACGTTGACCCGGGCATGGTGACCCGCCCGCCCATCGGCCGCGCTTCTGCCTCCGGTTTGGCCACGCACCAGCGACGGCCACCCGGCTCATCGAGGGAAGATGAATGCACGGGGCCGACAAAGTTGTGCAAGCCGAACCCGGCACGTTGAGCTCAACCGGGCGCTGTGTGTCGGTTGTATGGCGCGAGCTCCGGCGCTTTGCCAGCCTGTTGGCCTTCTTGCCGGGCCGGGCTGACGGCGTCAACCTACGACCCGATCGCCCCCTAATTCCCTCGCAAGGAGTCCTTCATTAAAGCGAAACGGCATTGGAGCCTGCCTGGACTGGTGGCCGCTGGCCGCGCGGAAGGAGATGCTAGGCCAGAGAAGCCAGGAGCGAGGCGTGATAAGTAGGAGCCCCGGCATGTTTGAGCAGACCGAAGACTGGAAACGCACAGGCGTTGAGTGGTTGCGGCTGGATATCGAGACGCTGAGTGCGCTGGTGAGTGACGTTTGCGCGGGCGGCAGTGGTACATCCCACCGTTCAGTTCACTGGTGCTGAGCCTGCTGGCGATGCCGATCCGCGCTTTGATATGACGACCCAAGCGCTGCCCAGCCCTGTCGACGTCGATCAGATGCCCATGCGGACGGCCATCCACACGCCCATCGCCACCATCATCAGGTTCTCGGTCAGCGATACGAAGCCCAGTGGCACGTTGCTGCTGCCGCCGACACAGGCGCATTTCAGTTCGCGCTTGTCGACGTAGACGGCCTTGATGACGGACACGGCGCCGATGCCGCCGATGAACAGCGCCACGGGTATCGACACCCAGTTCAGCACGCCGGCGATCATCAGCACACCGGCCAGCCCTTCGGCAAACGGGTAGATCGACCCATACGGCACCCAGCGGCGGGCCAGCAGGTCGTAGTTCAGGAACATGGTCGAGAACTGCTGAACGTCCTGCAGCTTCTGGATGGCCAGCGCGCACATCGAAAACGCGATGAACCACTCGACCGTGAGCACGCTCACCCAGTTGCCGGTGGCGGCCCAGGCCGCCATCACGGCCATCGCGGCCGTCATGCCGAAGATCGCGATGACGGGCTGGTAGGTGGCTTCGCCATCCTTGCGCACCTTCAGGCCGAAGTGCTCGCGCACGGCGTCGTGCCCGCCGATGCGTTCGCCGCCAATGAAGGTCTGTGGCGTGGTCTTGACGCCGTGCTTCGGACTTGAAGTCGTCGGTTTCCTGGCGCGTCTTCAGGTGGTGGTCTTCGACCGTGTAGCCGCGCGACTCCAGCAGGTGCTTGGTCTTCAGGCCGTACGGGCAGACGTGGTCAGGCATGACCATCCGGTACAGCACGGCGGTCTTTTCGTCGTGTGTGGCAGCAAGGGTGGCTTCAGTCATCGTCTTTTCCTTCGGATGCGTCCCGGTCGTCCGAGCCGTCATGTCTGTAAGAGGCTACTTCTCGCCCAACTGGCCCTCGAACACCGGTACGGGGCGTGCTTGCGCCTGCTCGGGCGTCGTGGCCTTGCCGTTCTGCGCAATGTCGCGGATCAGCCATTCCATTTCCTTGATCTCCTTGCGCTGAGCCTTGACGATGCCGTCGGCCAGGGCGCGCACGCGCAGGTCGTCGATGCGCGCGCGCGTGCTGGTCAGGATGGCGATGCTGTGGTGGGGAATCATGGCCTTTTGCCAAGCCTGGTCCGACACGGTGACTTGCGAACGCACCAAGTACAAGCGACCCCGCAAACACCACGGCAGCACCGATCAAGATGGCGATGTTCTTGCGGCTGTCGTCGTACATGCCCAGCATGAACAACATCATCACGATGGCCATTGCGCCACCCATGTACAGCGCCATCCAGGCGCGAGTCTGGCTGAAGAACACATGGTCCATCGCGTAGGTGTTCAGGTACATCAGCCCGAACATCACCAGCGTGGACGCGGCGATCATGGTGATGAAACGGATGTATTTGTTCACGAGACCTCCTAGTTACACAAGCCCCGAGCAGCCACTGTGTTATGGGCGAACGCTCCGTGTGTCGTTTGGATTTCAGCCTAGCAAAACGAGGGGGGTCGCGCTGTAGGACAAGGGCGAGTCGGGTCGACGTCGGGGCAGCGCCCCTCACGCACGGCGGCGTGAAGGCTGAAGCTGTTGATGTCGGCGCAGAGCTACCGCGGAGCCCATGGCAGCGGGAAAGCAGCGAGAACACGAACGGTTTATTCAGGCAGTAAATGCCCAGGGGCATGAATCTTTCGGGTCTCTAACAGCTTCAGCTCGACGCCATTGCGAGACAATTGAACGAGAGGCCGCGCAAGACGGTGGGCTTCCACACACCCGCTGAGATGTTCAGCGAATGTGTTGCATCGACCGGTTGAATCCGCCGCCTGAAGCGGTCGTCCTCGCTATCTCAGACATTGCCGCAGCGGCTGCTCGCGAGTGACCTGCTGAGGTCTCCTGTCTCAGACTTTCGCAGTGAATGAGCGGGCCGCGTCACAGGGCCAGTTGTCGCAGGATTCATTGGCCGTGAACAGCCACGAATCTGTCAAAAACAATAGCTTCTAGCGCTTGCTCAATAAGCGCCAGAGGCCAAAAACACTCAATATCTGATCTAGCCAGTTGTACCTTAGGCCGGTTAGCTCGGAGGGCGTAACCCGACAGCCCTAAAGCGTCGGGTTACGCTTCGCTCATCCGACCTACTTGGCTATCTTCTATTCGCGAGAGTTTCGTTGCAGCCGTTGACCCGAATCTTCGCGCAGGAGAAAGCAGACACATGTTGCGCATTCATATCACCGGCGCGTCAGGCTCCGGCACCTCCACGTTGGCTGCCGCCCTTGCTGTTGCGCTGGGCGGGGTGCACCTTGAAGCTGATGACTATTACTGGCTGTCCACGTCATCACCCCCGTTAAACGGAGCGCTTTGGTAGTGCGAATCCTGCATTTATGGAATGGGCAACCCAATGCGACGAGGGTTTGTTGCCAGGCAGAAGCCTTGCAAGGCAACGGGCTTTGCTGAATGCGGGGAGGTGTACCGTTGTGGAGATGCGCTCAACGGCTCCGGTGGACGAATTCGCGGCGGCAGTGGTGCAGGCTATTACCCGCACGACGCCCCCTGATGTCTTCCTGCTTTCACAAGTCGGGCGGACCGAAGCGGCTCATTCCCTGGCTGGTGGAGTGAAGGAAATCATCAAAAACAATAGCTGCTAGCGCTTATCCATCAAGCGCTAGGGGCCAAAAACACTGAATATTATCGCAGTACTCGGTAGCTCGCAGGGCGTAACCCGACAGTCCGCAGATGCCCTCAGGTGTACGGGTTACGCTGCGCTAACCCGACCTACTTGGCATCCACCGGCGCTGGCAGCACCTGCCCCCGCTCCCCACAAAACCGCAACGCCTCATCCCCCAACCAGTCCCGCACCAGCTGCATCGCCGGGCTGGGGTGGGTGGTGGTCACAAACGAATACGCCGCCCGCGACAACACGCTGCGCCCCAGCAGCGGCACCAGGCGCCCGGCCTTCACGTCCTGCAGCACCAGCGCCGCGCGGCCCATGGCGATGCCTTGGCCTGCCAGCGCGGCGCCCAGGGCCAGTTGCGACAGGTTGAACTGCTGGCCGCCTGCCCAGGGCGGTGGTGTGGCGCCTACCTGGCGCAAACCAGTGTTGCCATTCTTCGTACGTGTCGGCGCCGTCCCAGGCGCTGCCGTCGTGCAGCAGCCAGTCGCCGTGCAGGTCTTGCGGCTGGGTGATGGGCGGGTGGCGGGCCAGAAACTCGGGGCTGGCCACGGGGATGAGCCATTCGTCCAGAAACACGGTGGCACTCAGGTCGCGGTAGCCGCCCAGGTCGAAGCGCACGGCGGCTTCGATGCCGTCGCGCACCATGCGGGTGCGGTCCAGCGTGTGGAATTCGCCAAACACGCGCAGGCCGGTGTGGGGGTGCTGCCGGAAGAAGTCGCCCAGCCGGGGCGTGAGCCAGCTCATGGCAAACGAGGGTGAGCAGCTCAGGGTGGCGGTGGCGGCCTCGGGCGGCTGGCGCATCTGGGCCAGGGTGCTTTCGATGGCGTCAAAGCTCTCGCGCAGCACCACGGCCAGCCATTTGCCCTCGGGCGTGGGCACCAGGGCGCGCGGGGTGCGCAGGAACAGGGGGCGGCGCAGCCAGTCTTCGAGCTGCTTGACCTGCTGGCTCACGGCGCCCTGGGTGATGCACAGCTCGGCCGCCGCCTTGGTAAAGCTGCCGTGGCGGGCGGCTGCATCAAAACTGCGCAGCCAGGCGAGCAGAGAGGGGGAGAGGCGAATATCCATTATTAATACTAATGCTTCGCTCACTATAAATGGTTTGTGACACTGGCGTGACCGGCGAAGAATGCAGCTAAGACTCCAACGTTTGAATGAATCTGTATGACGCCTGCTGAACGAACGCCTGCTGTGGATTTGATGCTGGCCAACCGCCTGCGCAATGCCCAGCCCGCGCTGTGGACCAACCCGGCCAGGCAGGCGCAACCCCCGGCAGCTTTGCGGGCGCTGGGGCGGAGCATTAGTCTGGATGATACGCAGGCCGCCGCCGACCGGTTGGCCCGCTTTGCGGGGCTGCTGGCGCAGGTGTTCCCGGAGCTGGCCGCCACCGGGGGCGTGGTGGAGTCGCCTCTGCTGCCCGCCGCCGCGTTGCAGCCTGCGCTCGGTTTGGCCGAGGGGCAGGGGCGCTTGTTCATCAAGGCCGACCACAGCCTGCCGGTGGCGGGCTCCATCAAGGCCCGGGGCGGCATGCACGAGGTGCTGGAGTTGGCCGAGCGGCTGGCGCTGCAGCATGGGCTGGTACAGCCCGGCGGTGATTACCGTGCGCTGGCCACTCCGGCGGCGCGCGAGGTGCTGGGCCGCTACCAGGTGGCGGTGGGCTCCACCGGCAACCTGGGCATGAGCATTGGCGTGGTGGCATCGGCCCTGGGCTTCCAGGCCACGGTGCACATGTCGGCCGACGCCAAGGAGTGGAAGAAGGACCGTCTGCGCCAGCGCGGCGTGCAGGTGGTGGAGCACACCGGCGACTACGAGCGCGCCGTGGCCGCAGGCCGCGCCGAGGCGGCCAGCAACCCGCTGTGCCACTTTGTGGACGACGAGCAATCTTTCTCGCTGCTGCTGGGTTACAGCGCGGCGGCGCTGCACCTGCAAAAGCAGCTGGCAGAGCAGGGCGTGGCGGTGGATGCCGAGCACCCGCTCATCGTGTACCTGCCGTGCGGGGTGGGCGGCGCACCAGCGGGCATCACGTTCGGCCTGCGGCAGGTGCTGGGGCCGCATGTGCACTGTTTTTTTGCGGAGCCGGTGCAGTCGCCGTGCTTTTTGGTGCAGATGCTGGCGGATTCAACGCAGGGCGTGGGCGGTCACCCCTCGGTGTACGACTGGGGGCTGACCAACCGCACCGAGGCCGATGGCCTGGCTGTGCCGCGCGCGTCGCTGCTGGCGGCCGAGCTGATGCAGCCGCTGCTGTCGGGCGTGTTCACCGTGGCCGACGACACCTTGTTTGCGCAGCTGGTGCTGGTGCTGGACGCGCTGGGCGAACGCATTGAGCCCTCGGCCGCCGCAGGCTTCAGCGGCCCGGCCATGCTGACGGGCACTACCGCCGGGCAAGCCTGGCTGGCCAACACCGGCGTGGATGCGGTGCTGCACAACGCCACTCACTTGGTGTGGACCACGGGCGGCCTCTTGGTGCCCGATGCGCAGTACCAAGGCTTTGTGCAGCGCGGGCGTGCCGTGCTGGCTGCGCAGGGCTGACCTTTTGACTGCTTCATCAATCTTTGTCACCTTTGGAGAGAACCCATGAACCGCAAGCAACTGCTTTTGTCGTCCGCCATCCTCTGTGCTCTGGGGGCCGCTGCGTGGGGCCCTGCCGTGGCGCAAGAGGCTACGTTCCCTACCAAGCCGATCACGTTGGTGATTCCGTTCCCACCCGGTGGAGCCACCGACGTGCTGGGCCGCCTCATCGGTAAGAAGCTGGGCGACAAGCTGGGCCAGAGCGTGGTGATCGACAACCGTGCAGGCGCGGGCACCACCATCGGCGCGGCCTATGTGGCCAAGGCGGCGCCGGACGGCTACACGCTGCTGATGAGTTCGGGCACCACCTTCACGGTGAACCCCGCCGTGCGCGCCAAGCTGCCGTACGACCCGGTCAAGAGTTTTGAGCCCATTGGCATTGCAGGGCGCACCAGCCTTATTCTGCTGGCCAACAAGGACGTTCCGGTCAGCGACGTAAAGCAGTTTGTAGCCATGGTGAAGGCCGGGCCCGACAAGTATTCGTATGGCTCGTATGGCGCGGGCACCACGTCGCAGTTTGCGGGCGAGATGTTCTTCCACGCGGCGGGCCTCAAGATTCAGCATGTGCCCTACAAGGGCAGTTCGCCCGCCATGGTGGATCTGATGGGCGGGCAGATTCCGTTCACGGTCGATACCGTGTCGGCCGCGCTGCCGCAGCTGAAAGACGGCAAGATCAAGGCCATTGCTGTGACAGCGGGTAAGCGTTCGGCCCTGCTGCCCAAGGTGCCCACGCTGGCCGAAAGTGGCTACCCAGGCGTAGAGATGGACACGTGGCTGGCCATGGTGGCGCCACGCGGTTTGCCGCCCGCCGTGAAGGCGCGGCTGGAGCAAACGCTGGCGCAGGTGGTGGCAGACCCCGAAACCCGCGACAAACTGATCGCCGTGGGGTTTGAACCGACCTATGCTTCTGCCAAGGCCGTGAGCGAGTTGATCGACAAGGAACTGCCGTTGATGCGCGCCGTGGCGCAGCGGGCGGCCATCACCGCTGATTGACGAGCCAGAACCCTTCTCTTTGAATCCGTTCACGCTGAGCCTGTCGAAGCGCCGCGCAAGGCTTCGACAGGCGCAGCCCGAACGGTTTTTTGCGCAAGCCGACTCACGCAAGCACCATCACATCCAGAGAAAATTGCGAAATGACCACCAGCCATAACTCCCTGGTCGAGCTGACCGCCAACGAGCTGCGCCACCGCATTGGCACGCGCGAGGTATCGCCGGTAGAGCTACTCGACGCTTGCATTGAGCGCATCGAGGCCGTCAACCCGCATGTGAACGCCATCACTGCCACCTGCTACGACCGCGCGCGCACCGAGGCCAAGGCCGCCGAGCAGGCGGTGCTGCGTGGCGAACCGCTGGGCCTGCTGCATGGTCTGCCCATGGGCGTGAAGGACCTGGAAGCCACGGCCGGGCTGTTGACCACCTATGGCTCGGAGATTTACCGCAGCAATATTCCGGCGGAGGACAACGTGCTGGTGGCGCGCCTGCGCGCGGCAGGTGCCATCGTCACCGGCAAGACCAACATCCCCGAGATGGGCGCGGGCGCCAATTCGCGCAACACCGTGTGGGGCGCCACCGGCAATCCGTTCAACCCGAACCTGAACGCAGGCGGCTCGTCGGGCGGATCGGCCGCCGCGCTGGCGTGCGACATGCTGCCGGTGTGCACGGGGTCGGACACGGGCGGGTCGCTGCGCATACCGGCGTCCATTTGCGGCGTGGTGGGCTTTCGGCCATCGCCCGGCGTGGTGCCCAGCTCGCGCAAGCTGCTGGGCTGGACGCCCATCTCGGTGGTGGGCCCGATGGGCCGCACGGTGGAAGAAGCTTGCCTGCAACTGGCCGCCACGGCCGGCATGTCGGCGGGCGACCCGCTGAGCTACCCGCTGGACCCGATGAGCTTCTTGTTGCCCGAAACGGTGGACCTGAGCCGCCTGCGCGTGGCCTACACCGAAGACTTTGGCGCTTGCGCTGTGGACAACGGCATCCGCGCCGTGTTCCGCAACAAGGTGCAGGCCATGAAGCACCTGTTTGCCCGCTGCGATGCCATCGACATCGACCTGGGCGATGTGCACCGCTGCTTTGACGTGCTGCGCGCCGAAGCCTTTGTGGCCAGCACGCGCGAGGCCTACGAGCGCGACCCCGCCAGCCTGGGCCCCAACACCCGCGCCAACTACGAAATGGGCGCCGCCATGACGCTGCTGGACAGCGCCTGGGCGCAGGCCGAGCAGACGCGCATCCTGGCGCGGTTCCAGAAGCTGTACGAGGAGTACGACATCATCCTGGCGCCCACCACGCCGGTGTCGCCATTCGCGTGGACCCAGCTGTTCGCCAGCCGCATCAACGGCGAGCCGCAGGCCAACTACTACCGCTGGCTGGCGTTGACCTATGTGACCACGCTGACCACGCACCCGGCGCTCAGTCTGCCGTGCGGGCTCGACGACGCAGGTTTGCCGTTTGGCCTGCAGATCGTGGGGCGCTTTCGGGCCGACCGCCACACGCTGGGCGTGGGGCATGCGCTGGAGCAGGCGTTCAAGGGCATTGCCGGGCTTGCACGTCCACGGCCTGACATCGCCAAGCTGATGCAAACAAATGCCGAGCCCGCGCTGACCTCCATCGTGGCCGGCGCGCCCGATCCGCGTGATGCGCGCAGCCTGCCGCGCGACGACCGGGCAGTTTCAGCTGCGCAAGTGTCGGCGGTGTAATTCGAGCCAGGAGTCAAAACCATGCAAACAGCAGACACCATCGTCATTGGCGCGGGCATCGCCGGGGCCTCGGTGGCGTGGCAGCTTGTGCAGGAGAGCGCCGGGGGTAAAGGTGCCAGCGTGCTGCTGCTGGAGCGCGAGTCGCAGCCCGGCTACCACACCACCGGCCGTTCGGCAGCGTTGTACATGGCCACCTACGGCACGCCCAACATCCAGGCGCTGACGCGGGCGAGCCGCGCGTTTTACGACACACCGCCGCCAGAGTTCGGGGCCGACCCCATCCTCTCGCCCCGTGGCGTGGTCTATGTGGCAGGGCCGGACCAGCTCGACCTGCTGAAACAGGCCTATACAGAAGCCCATGCGATTTCGCCCAACGTGGAATGGGTGGAGAAGGGCGCGCTGCTGGCCCAGCTACCGTGCCTGAAACCCGAGGCGGTGGCCGCAGGCATGAGCGAGCCCGAGGCGGCCGATATTGATGTGAATGCATTGCACCAGGGCTACCTGCGCGGCCTGCGCCAGCGTGGCGGCCAGGTGCTGACCAACGCCGAGGTGACAGCCCTGCAGCGCCAGGGCGAAGGCTGGCAGGTAACGTTGGCGGACGGCCGCGTGCTGCAGGCCAAAACCATCGTCAACGCGGCAGGTGCCTGGGCCGACGTGGTGGCGGGCCTGGCTGGCGTGCCGCCCATTGGCCTGGAGCCGCGCCGCCGCACGGCCTTCACGTTTGCCGTGCCTGAAGGCATGGACGCCACCCACTGGCCTGCCGTGATCGGCATCGACGAAACCTTCTATTTCAAACCTGACGCAGGCCAACTGTTGGGCTCGCCCGCCAATGCCGACCCGACGCATCCGCACGATGTGGTGCCCGAAGAGCTGGACGTGGCCACCGGGATTTATCACATTGAGGAAAAAACCACCTTCCAGATCCGCCGCCCGTCGCACACCTGGGCAGGCCTGCGCTCGTTTGTGCCCGATGGCGACATGGTGATTGGCTGGGACAACCATGTGCCCGGCTTCTTCTGGCTGGCCGGGCAGGGTGGGTATGGGATTCAGAGCGCTGCGGGAGCATCGCTGCTCGCACGGCAGCTATTGCGCGGCGAGCCGCTGTCCGATGACTTGGTGCGCGAAAAGGTGAATGTGGCGGGGCTGTCGCCTGCGCGGATTCGGTAGTTGGGGTGAGGCCGATGCGCCTTGCCGGGCCGCTTGGACCTGAAACCCGTCAGGCGAAGGTGTTGACCTGGGTGCCCAAAGAGCCGCTGGTCGCCAGCGCGGGCTGGGGCATGGATTGCTGCATCGCATCCAGCAACGTGGCTGCGGACGAGGCCTGGATGTCGATCGCTTTTTTCAGCACCACCATGTTCAAGGCGTCTGAGGTCTTGGCGCTGGCCAGTGCGGTGGCAGTACTGACAATACTGTTGGAGAGTGCGACGTCCATGGTGATTCCTTGGGAGCAATGGTGGTTTATCGGCGCCCGGGCAGCAGACTTGAGGGGCGTTACATCTGCAGCGCCCGCCTCGAAACCTGCTTGCCTATTCCAGCGCTGCCACTCCAATGGCGTGGCAGGCGGCCAGATCAGAGTCGCGCGCGTTGGGCAGCTGGCGTGCAGCGTCGCGCAACGCCGTGCGAAGCCCTTCTTCCAGCGTGGGGTGATAGAACGGCATGCCCAGCAGGTCATGAACGGTCAGCTTCTGGTGGATGGCCAAGGCCAGCACATGCGCCAGGTGCTCCCCATGGGGGGCACACATTTCGGCGCCCTGGATTTGTCCCGTGGCTTTGTCTGCATAAACATACAGGCGTCCGTGGTTGTGTTGGGCCGTGCGCGCGCGGCCCTGATTGCCAAAGCTGACGGTACCTGTCACGGTCTGGGCCGCGTCCATATCTGCCAAACGCTGGCCGACGGTGGCGATGTTGGGGTCGCAAAAAACAATGCCCAGCGGCGTGCGCCGCTTGAAGCGCGTGGGTGTGTCGGCCAGCGCGTTCATGCCCGCGATATGGCCTTCATCGGCGGCCTCGTGCAGCAATGGGGTGTGGGTGTTGGCGTCTCCGGCCAGAAACACTGGGAGATCGCCAATTTGCTGGGTTTGTGGGTCTACCGTGGGCATGCCGCGTTTGTCCAGGGGCACGCCCAGTGTCTCCAGGCCCAGGTATTGGATGTTGGGCACACGGCCCATCGCGGCGACCACCTGGTCCACCACCACCCGGTTCCCGCCGCTGGACACCTCAATGCCTCCAGCCACTTCACGCAACTCGGCAGGGGCGCCGGTGTGCAGGACCATCTCTTTCTTGAGCAAGGCCGTCAGCTCTGCATTGAGGGTGGGGTCACTCAGGCCCGCCAGTGTGTCGCCCGTGGTAAACGCCGCCACCTGCAGGCCCAGGCGGGCCAGTGCTTGAGACAGCTCCACGCCGATGGGGCCCATTCCGATGACGGCGATGCGGGGGCCCAGGGTGGGTTGTTCAAACAGCGTGTCGGTGGTCAGCATGCGGTCGCCAAATGCCAGCCACTCCTCCGGCACGTTCGGGCGTGAGCCTGTCGCGATGATGATGCTCTTGGTGGTGTACGGGGTGCCGTCAATGTCCACGGTGCGAGGGCCCAAAAGGGTGGCGCGGCCTGCGATGCGTGCGGTGCCCAGATCGTCCGTCGCTTTGATGGCGCCAGCCACGAAGTCGTCACGCAGGGCGCGCACGCGCTGCAACACGGCGGGTATGTCCACCGACAACTGGTCAGCACCGCGCAGGCCGAACTCTTCGAAGGCATGGCGGCGATGAAACGCATTGGCCGCCTCGATCAGTGTTTTAGACGGCATACAGCCCACCCGTGCGCAGGTGGTGCCCCAGGGGCCATCGTTCACGATGATGTAACGGTCCGTGCGCTTGCGAACCTCGCGCAAAGCCGCCAGCCCTGCCGTGCCAGCGCCGATGATGATGGTGTCGAGCGGTTGGCTCATGGGCGTCTCCTCATATTCATTTCACCCGTATCAGATGAGCCGCCAGTGTGCGGTCCTCATCGCCGTGGACTTGTAGGCGCACAGGCATATTTGTGAATGGCTTGTGTGCATGCGACGTACGGAGAAGATGATTCATGCCTCAGGATCGGTCCACCCCACACGCCCCTGACCGTTGTCGTTGATGCGTTGCACAAAAGCGGCCGCCTGGGCGTCTGGCAGGCGAAATTTCAGTGTGACAAGCGTGCCGTGCTGGACGTCCACCAGCTCTGAGCCAGCCGCATCGATTTCACGGCGCAGCAAGCCTTCCAGCGCGTACGGCACATGGCATCGCAAGGTTGTCATGCGCTGAAGCATGAACTTGGGGGCCGTCAGCAGCGCCTGGGCAATGGTGTCGGTGTAGGCACGCACCAGGCCGCCCGCGCCCAGCTTGACGCCGCCAAAGTAGCGCACCACGGTGGCCAGCACACCCTCCAGGTCTTGGTGGCGCAGCACATCCAGCATGGGGCGGCCTGCAGTGCCGCCGGGTTCGCCATCGTCCACCGCCGCCGACTGGCCGCCCGCGAGCAGGGCCCAGCAGATGTGGGCGGCACCAGGATGTTGCTTCCACAGAGCATCTACGGTCGCCTGCGCGCTGGCACGGTCGGCAATGGGTTGCACGCAGCCGATGAAGCGGCTTTTCTTGATGATGATTTCGCTGTGCGCGGGCGCAGCCAGGGTCTGAGGCATGGGGCAATGAGTTTACGGGGGCGGCCTGAGGCAGATTTACGACGCCGCTGCTACCGTTTATCGGTACTGGCGAGCCCTTGGTGACAAAACGATGTTGTTTGTGCGTTCTGTCACACATGCAAAAGACATCCGTTCCTACACTGGAGGCTTGTTGCTGTGGCCTACGCTGTTGCTACTCATTGAAAAGCACTCGGGCCATCAGAAAAGGAACTGCCATGTTTGCCACACCCTTCACCGCTCCCTTGCATGAAACCCTCGCCAGCCATGTGTTTGGCCGTTTTATGCCCCAGCGTGCGCAGCCGGGTGTGACGGAGGCGGTTGTCGCGCCAGCGCAGCCAGCACCCGTCATGGATGACGACGACGCAATCCCAGATTTGGCCCAGCGAGTGCGCGAGGTGGGCGAGTGGTAGCGGTAGGCCGCACTCTTCAGTGATCCGTCACCGCTGAATCAAGAACAGGTCCTTCGGGGCCTTTTTTATGGGCGGTCCTTTTTATGCGGGATGCCCGTCGACCAAGCTGCGTGCCATCAGCACGCTCGTGTAGTTGGTCAGGGGCTGCCAGTCACATTCGCCCACCACCTGATATCCCCAAGACTCGTACATCGCAATCAGCGCCGCTGCTGGCTGGGCTGTGTCCAGCGCCAGCACCTGGGCACCGGCCTGGCGCGCAAACTCGGTGACGTAGGCATGCAATTGTTTGCCGTAGCCTCGGCCTTTGGCCTGCGGCGAGATGCAGAACTGGCACAGTGACCACACCGTCGGGTCGCGGTACAGCGCCACGGTGGATTCCGGCTGGGGCGGGCGCAAGGTGGCGGTGCCCACATAGTGGTCGGCTTCCACCATCACCAGGCCCGTGCCTGACGCAAAGCGCTTGGCCGTGTCTTCCACCGACTGGTGGGTGCCCCAATAGCGCAAACCCAGACTGGCGTGCGGGGCGTAGGCGGTATGGATCAGCGCGGTAAGGCGCTCCAGATCGTCGCCAACGGTAACGGGGCGGATGACTGGGGTCGTGGTGAGAGTCATGGTGCGGCTCGTCGCGGGCTTGTTGTTTTGGGCTGATGGTATGGGGACGAGGCCGCGCGCTCCATGGGGTGTTTCTATAGTTTCAGTTCCCACGTCTCTCCCACCAGCTGCTGCCCAAAGCCTTCGTACGGCGCTGACTTGATCAGCTTGAACCCGCGCTTGGCGTAGATGCCGCGCGCCGCTGTCAGGCAGCTGTTGGTCCATAGCACCATTTTTTTGTATCCCTTGGCCCGGGCAAAGGCGATGCACTCGTCCGTGAGGCGCGCGCCCAGGCCCAGGCCGCGCGCCTTGGGCGACAGGATCAGCATGCGCAGCTGCGCCGTGGTGGCCGATTTGCGGACTACAAACACCGCGCCTGCGCGCTCGCCGTCCAGCTCGGCCACCCAGCAGCGCTCCCAAGCGGGTTGAAATTTGTCTACAAACTGCGCGGCAATGCCGGCCACCAGCGCTTCAAAACGGCGATCCCAGCCGTACTCGCGCCAGTAGATTTCGCCGTGCTGCTGCACTACCCAGCCGATGTCGCCCGGCACCGGGTCGCGCAGTACAGCCAGGCGCGTGGCTGTGGGCACCGCGTTGGCGGGGTCCAGCAAGGCCTCGATGCGCTCCATGGCAGCCACCAGCTCGTGCTGGCGGGCGGGGGGCAGGGGGGCCAGCAGGGCTGCGGCCTCGTCGCGTGAGCGTTGTTGCAGGGGCTCGAAGGTCTCGCGTCCGGCGGGTGTCAAGGTCAGCACGTTTTGCCGCGCGTCCTGGGGGCTGGCGCTGCGCTCGATCCAGCCTGCGGTTTCAAACCGGCGAAGCACCCGGCTCAAGTAGCCGCCGTCCAGTCCCAAGTCGCGGGCCAGTTCACTGGCCACCGGGGCCTCGCGGTGGGCCAGTTCGTACAGCACACGCACGTCCGTCAGCGACAGGTTGCTGCCCAGGTATGGGTCGAGCACGCCGACTTTGCGGGTCATGAAGCGGTTGAAACGCCGCACGGCCTTTGACGGCGCTGGCGGGCACGGTCGTGGGTGCGGCGGTAGTGTTCATGATTGCCTTTGTCACTTAATTAATTGACAAAAGCAAGTATATGCCGCTTGTGGACCATGCCCTGGCAAAGTCAGGGGCAAGCGGCGAACAGCGACAAAAAGACCCTACGGCCGTAAAATCGCGGGTTAACCACCACAGCCGCGCCCCACGAGGCCCTTTACGCACAAGGTCCGGCCGCGAAACTCCTCTGCATGAACGCCCCCGTTGACGTCTCCTTTTTTGCGCGCGCCGCAAAGCCCTTGACCAGTTACCGCCCGTACTGGGCCAAGCGCTTTGGCACGGCCCCGTTTTTGCCGATGAGCCGCGCCGAGATGGACAAGCTGGGCTGGGACAGCTGCGACATCATTCTGGTGACGGGCGATGCGTATGTGGACCACCCCAGCTTCGGCATGGCCGTGATCGGCCGCACGCTGGAAGCCCAGGGCTTTCGCGTGGGCATCATTGCCCAGCCCGACTGGCAAAGCGCCGACCCGTTCAAGGTGCTGGGCAAGCCCAACCTGTTCTGGGGTGTGACGGCGGGCAACATGGATTCGATGATCAACCGGTACACCGCCGACCGGAAAATCCGCAGCGACGACGCCTACACGCCCGGCGACATCGGCGGCAAGCGCCCCGACCGCGCCGCCATCGTCTACAGCCAGCGCTGCCGCGAGGCCTACAAAGACGTGCCCATCATCCTGGGCGGCATCGAAGGCAGCCTGCGCCGCATCGCCCATTACGACTACTGGAGCGACAAGGTGCGCCGCTCCATCGTGGTGGATGCCAAGTGCGACCTGCTGCTGTACGGCAACGCCGAGCGCGCGCTCGTCGAAGTGGCCCACCGCATCGCGGCACGCGAGCCAGTGGAGCAGATCACCGATGTGCGTGGCACTGCCTTTGTGCGCCGGCCCGACGACGAAAGCGGCAAGGGCTGGTTCGAGATCGACTCCACCAGCGTGGACGAACCCGGCCGTGTCGAGGCGCACGTCAACCCGTACATGACGACCAGCGAGCAGGCCGCCGCCCAAGGCAGCACCTGCAGCAAGGATGATGGCAAAAGGCGCTCCTGATTCCGTAGCTGGTAGCGCAGGTGGAATAAGCGCTAATGGCCAAAAAGACCAAAAATCTGCCGAGCCCAACCCCGCCATCCAGCCCATGCTGTTTGTCGCCAACCCGGCGCTCAAGGCCAAGCTCAAGGTGCCGCCACGCGACAAGAGCGTGATCCGCCTGCCCAGCTACGAGCAGGTCAAAAGCGACCCGGTGCTGTATGCCCACGCCAACCGCGTGCTGCACCTGGAGACCAACCCCGGCAACGCCCGCGCGCTGGTGCAGGCGCATGGCGAGGGCGTGACCGCCCGCGACGTGTGGATCAACCCGCCCCCCATCCCGCTGACCACGGCCGAGATGGACTACGTGTTCGACCTGCACTACGCCCGCGGCCCGCACCCGAGCTACGCCGACGAGAACGGCAGCCACGACCACGGCACCAAGATCCCCGCGTGGGAGATGATCCGCTTCAGCGTGAACATCATGCGCGGCTGCTTTGGCGGCTGCACCTTCTGCTCCATCACCGAGCACGAAGGCCGCATCATCCAGAGCCGGTCTGAAGATTCGATCATTCAGGAGATCGAAGACATCCGCGACAAGGTCAAGGGCTTCACCGGCACCATCAGCGACCTGGGCGGCCCCACCGCCAACATGTACCGCCTGGGCTGCAAGAGCCCCGAGATCGAGGCCGCCTGCCGCAAACCGAGCTGCGTGTACCCCGGCATCTGCTCCAACCTGGGCACCAACCACGACCCGCTGATCAAGATCTACCGCCGTGGCCGTGCGCTCAAGGGCATCAAGAAGATCCTGATCGGCTCGGGCCTGCGCTACGACCTGGCCGTGAAGAGCCCCGAGTACGTGAAGGAGCTGGTGCAGCACCACGTGGGCGGCTATCTGAAGATCGCGCCCGAGCACACCGAGCAGGGCCCGCTGACCAAGATGATGAAGCCGGGCATCGGCAGCTATGACAAGTTCAAGCAGATGTTCGAGAAGTTCAGCGAAGAAGCGGGCAAGAAGCAGTTCCTGATCCCGTACTTCATCGCCGCGCACCCCGGCACCAGCGACGAGGACATGATGAACCTCGCCATCTGGCTGAAAAAGAACGGCTTTCGCGCCGACCAGGTGCAGACCTTCTACCCCAGCCCCATGGCCACGGCCACGGCCATGTACCACAGCAACAAGAACCCGCTGCGCAAGATCACGCGCGACAGCGAGGCGGTGGACATCGTGCGCGGCGACAAACGCCGCCGCCTGCACAAGGCGTTTTTGCGCTACCACGACCCCAACAACTGGCCGCTGCTGCGCGATGCGCTCAAGGCCATGGGCCGGGCCGACCTGATCGGCAATGGCAAGCACCACCTGATCCCGACCTTCCAGCCGCTGACGGACGGCGGTTACCAAAGCGCACGGCGCAAGAACTCCACCCCGGTCGGCCAAAAGGCCGAGGCCGCCAAGGTTCTGTCTTCCAAGCCCATGAAGGCAGGCCAGCCGCAAAAGGGCCGCATGCTGACCCAGCACACCGGTCTGCCGCCACGGGTCACGGGGTCTGCCAAGCCTGCCGCCCCCAAGTTTTCGAAGAAGGCCCGTTAGTTTTCTGCTTGCCCGCGTTGCGAGTGCCGCCTTCGGTCGTTGTCAGAACCCATTTCGACCATTCCGCAACACCGGACCATGCTGCGCACCGACCCGAATTGGGCGGCAGAGCGGGTGGTTCAACAGGCGGCGCCCTTTCAGTGGAGCCCGCCTCACGTGGTGGACTCGCAACTATGGGTGCTGCCCGTCATGGGCCTCTCCGAGTTCCGCGCTGCAGGTCAGCGGGTGCTGCTTTACGGACTGACTGCGTGTGTTGATGGAGCACTGAAAGCATCGCCGCGAAAAGCGAAAACGTCAGATCAGTCAACCGTTTTGGTGATGCTGTCCTAGCGGTCCTCTGTAGCGCTCTCCGTGGGGTGATCGTCGCCTTCGGCTGCGTGGGTGCCCACCACCACCGACTGCGCGCTGCCATCCACCGGTTGCGAGATCAGGTCTTCGATGATGAAAGTGCGGTAGTAAAAGGCAGTGACGGCGCCTTCGGGGGCGATGGCGTCCACCAAGGTGTCGGTGTGGTCCTTGTCGGCCATGGCGATCAGCATGCCGTGGTGGCCTTTGCCTGCCAGGTCGGCAATGCGGCGCACCATGTCGCCTTCGGCGCCGACGGACGGCAGAGGCGCATCTGCGGTGCCCAGGGTGTGGACGATCTCTTGCAGGATGACTTCGGGGCTGGCGTATGCCGTGTCGCCTTGGTGGCCAGCAGATTGCAGCGCGGTGGCTGCCTTGCGCACACAGTCTTCGTCGGGGAAGAGCGCGAACACGTGGCCGGTGGGGTAGAAAGTGCCGCCCATGTTGGTCATGGAGGAGTCAAGAACGAGGGGTTTCATGGGCATCTCCCGAGGTGTTTTAGATCCTTCCGATTGAAACGCCTCGCGGGCGAGCGCGGTGTAGGCCAGTGGGCAATGTGCACGTCAGCACCCCGCAGAGCGCAGAGATGCAGTGAAAATATGAATGAAAATGGCCTCTAGCGCTTGTCCGTTAAGCGCTACCAGCTATCAATATAGTAGTTCTCAGGTCGTCAGCTGGTTATCGAAGCCAGCCGACCACCCAGGCCATAAGCGCCCCGCAGTGAAGCACTACGGTGATCCAGTAGACCGCACGAAACTCCACCTTGCGGGACTTGTGCCGCAGCCATTGCTGCGCAAACCAGGCGCCCGGCCAGCCGCCTGCCAGGGCGAGCAGGTGCAAGTGGCTTTCCTTGGTGCGCCACTGCCCATTTTGGGCAGCGCTTTTGTCGATGGCATAGACCACAAAGGTGAGCAGGTTAACCGCCACGGCAGCGCCCAGCACCCACACCGGGAGTCGACCCGCCCAAACGCCCCAGGCCAGCAGCGCCACCCAGCCCAGCATCAACAGCAGTGCGATGCCAGACGGTGCGGCGGCGCCAGCAGGTTCTGGTGGGTCGTCGGCCACGCTGCGCTTGACGGGGTTTGGGTTCTTGGGCGTGCCCGCGTTGCGTGCGCTGCGCCGCTGGGGGCGTGGAGGTCGAGGTGGATCGGTGGGAAGCAAAGGCTGATGGCGGCGCAGCACCCTGGCGTGCCGCTGGCTGCACCGCCATCGCCCGGGGGCCTTTGCCGCCCACATGGATTTCTTCATAGATCACGGCCAGACCTTCGCGGGGCGCGGCGGCGCCTTTGAAGTCCCGCACATGAAAGAACACATCGGCGGACGTGTCCGGGCTGCGGATAAAGCCAAAGGCGCGGGTGGCGTCCCAGCGGATGACGGTGCCTTGTTTTTGCATCGGTGAAAGGGGTTGTCAGGCCAGGGTGTGCAAGGGAATGTCCTGCGCTACCGCGAGCGCATCGAGTTGCACGCGCGTTTGTGTGCGCAGGAAGGCTGCCACGGCCGCGTGCGTGGCGGGCGCACGCAGCACCTCAGGGTCGCCCGTGGCGGGCAGGCCTGCAGCGGCGCACAGGCTGGCGGCAAAGTGCGGCTCCAGCGCGGCCACGGCCACGCGGCCGTCGGCGCAGGGGTAGATGCGGTAGCCCGCATGGTTGCCGCCCACGTCGCCTTCGGGCGTGGTCAGGCCCCAGTCGCGCGGCTGGGCCAGCCAGGCGGCGGCATCGGCCAGGGCGACTTCGATGCACACGCCACTGCCCGTGTGGCCACGCTCCAGCAGGGCTTGCAGTACGGCCTCGCTGGCCATCAGGGCGCCGCCCATGTCGGCGTACAGCGTGGGGGGCATCTCGGTGCCGGTGACCAGCCCGGCATCGGCCAGGTAGGTGAGGTCGTGGCCGGGTTCCTCAGCCCGTTCGGCCGCCGCGCCCACGATGCGCACCAGCGACAGGCGCGGGTACTTCGCTTGGAGCGCCTCCCAGCCCAGGCCCAGCTTGGCGAGCGCCGAGGGGCGGAAGGACGTGATCAGCACATCGGTGCGTGCCAGCTCCTCGTGCAGCGTGGCCTGGCCGTCGGCGGTCTTGAGGTGAGCGTGCAGCACGCGCACGCCGTGGTGCAGCGTGGCATAGGCGGCCGGGCTGTAGATGCCCATGGGATCTGCGCTGGGGTACCCGGCCGGTGGTGGCGGTTCAAGCTTGGTGCATTCGGCACCCAAACGTACGCAACGCATCAGGGCCGCAGGGCCGGGCAGGTTGAGCGCAAGGCTCAGGACACGAACATTGCGCAGGGGCTGGGGCAGGGCGGTCGTCATGGGCGGGGTTTGTCTCGATGTTGTGGTTTTGAACGGAAGGCTCCGTGCTGGAACTTCGTGGGGTGCGCGGGCTCAGTCCCTGCGTTATACATAATTTGTTACGCTCTCCCGTCACCCATGCAACGCAGAACTTCCCTCTCCGCCTTGGCAGGCCTTGCGACTTTTCCGGGAGCTTTCATGACTTCTTCGTTGAGCAGCGCCGCAGCCTTGCCCGCCTTGCAGGCACTGAAGCCCTCGCCACGGATGCCAGTGCTGTTTGTGGGTCATGGCAGCCCCATGAACGCCATCGAGGACAACGCCTGGCGCCGCAGCTGGCAGGCCCTGGGCACCGAATTGTCGGCGCGCGCGGTGCAACCGCAGCTCATCTTGTGTGTGTCGGCGCACTGGCTCACGCGCGATGGCTGGCAGCTGACCGGCATGGCCAACCCCAAGACGATTCACGACTTTGGTGGTTTTCCGCAGGAGCTGTTTCGACCAGCAGTACCCCGCGCCCGGAGCGCCGCAGGTGGCGCGCAGCCTGGCCAGCGGAACTCAAGTCGCCCGCCACCGGCGGTGCGCTGGGGGTGGACGAGGGCGAATGGGGCCTGGACCACGGCACGTGGTCGGTGCTCAAGCCCATGTTCCCCAAGGCGCAGATTCCGGTGATGCAGCTGAGCATGGACTACAGCCGTGCCCCGGCCGAGCACTACGCGCTGGGCCAGCAACTGCAAGGCGCTGCGCGAACGCGGCGTGCTGATCGTGGGCAGCGGCAATGTGGTGCACAACCTGCGTCTCACGCGCCGTGGCACGGCCGCCAACGAGGCCTACGACTGGGCCACCGAGTTCGATACGGTGGTGCAGGAACAGATCAAGAAAGGCCAGCTGGGCGCCCTGCAGGACTTCCAGAAACTGGGCGCCGTGGCCAAGCAAGCACACCCCACGCATGAGCACTATCTGCCGCTGCTGTACGCGGCGGGGGCCGTGTTGCCCAGTGAGATGCCGCGCTTCTTCAACACGGGGTACCAGTCAGCGTCGATCTCGATGCGGTCGGTGTTGTGGGGGTGACGCATGGTAGCGCTGAATGCTCCTATTTCGATAGCTGTCTAGCGCTTTTGCAATCAAGCGCTAGAGGCCAAAAAGACGTAAAAAATCAGCTGCATTTGCCGATCAGACAACCATGTCACCCGCCTGGATCGTCAGCCACGGCCAGCGCTCGCGGTAGCTTTCTGCCTTGGCCCTGGAACAGCGGCAGATGCGGACACGCCGGGTTGGGACTGCAGCAGCCCGGCATACAGCTCTTCAAGCCCATAGGGCGCGTAGAGCGATAGGTTCCTTGGCGCCAGGTTGCAACCGCAGACCGCAACCCCACGCAGGTGCAGGGCACGAGAAAGCGTTCGATGCCATGGCGGGCCGATTGCAGTGGCGGCATACGGGTAGCCAAACCAGCGCTCGTACCAGAGGTGCACGCGGGCCTGGTTCTTGGCTTCCACGGTGATCGGCAGGTCGGCGAAGAGGGCGGCGACGCGGGCTTGCACGGCTTGCTCGGCCGCTTCGGACAAGGTCCGAAGCGTCGAAGTAAAACACGTCGTAGTCCTTGATGTTCGCAGTGGGCGCCAAGCCGGAGTGCAGATTCCACACCGTCTGGAACAGGCAACCCGCGACCAGCCAGGCATCGGGCAACCCCAGAAACGGCAAACGCTCCAGAACGGCCCGTTGTGCGGGTTCTGGAGCGCTTCGCTCACAAAGCGGCGCGCGAGAGCCGCTTTCTCATGGGGGTCAGACCACCTTGGCAATGGCCTGGCAGACGTAGTCGATGTTCTTGCTGTTCAGCGCCGCCACGCACATGCGGCCGGTGTCGGTGCCGTACACGCCGAACTCGTTGCGCAGGCGCACCATCTGGTCCTTGGTCAGGCCGGAGTAGCTGAACATGCCGATCTGGGTGGTGATGAAGCTCATGTCCTGCTTCACACCGGCGGCCTTCAGGCCGTCGACCAGCTTCTGGCGCATGGCCTTGATGCGCACGCGCATTTCGGCCAGTTCCTTTTCCCACAGGGCACGCAGCTCGGGGTTGTTCAGCACGGCAGCCACCACGGCGCCACCGTGGATGGGCGGGTTGGAGTAGTTGGTGCGGATGACGATCTTGAGCTGGCTCAGCACGCGGCCGGCTTCTTCCTTGTCGGCGCACAGCACCGACAGGCCGCCCACGCGCTCGCCGTACAGGCTGAAGCTCTTGCTGAAAGAGGTGGAGACAAAGAAGTTCAGGCCAGCAGCGACGAACTTGCCGATCACGGCGCCGTCTTCGGCGATGCCGTGGCCAAAGCCTTGGTAGGCCATGTCGAGGAAGGGCGTCAGGCCCTTGGCCTTGACGGCAGCGATCACCTGGTCCCACTGCTCGGGCGTGATGTCATAGCCGGTAGGGTTGTGGCAGCAGGCGTGCAGCACAACGATGGTGCCAGCGGCTGCGGCATTCAGGCTGGCCAGGAAGCCGTCGAAGTTCACGCCGCGCTTTGTCGGCGTCGTAGTAGGCGTAGGTATCGACTTCAAAACCGGCGTTGGTGAACAGCGCGCGGTGGTTTTCCCAGCTGGGGTCGGAGATCAGCACTTTGGCGTTGGGGCTGAGTTTCTTGAGGAAGTCAGCGCCGATCTTCAGGCCGCCCGTGCCGCCCACCGCCTGCACAGTGGCCACGCGGCCAGACGTGACGGGTTCGCTGTCCGCGCCGAACACCAAGGCCTTGACAGCGTTGTCGTAGGCCACGATGCCGTCGATGGGCAGGTAGCCACGGGCCGTGGGGGTGGACATCATGGTCTTTTCGGCGGCCTGCACGCATTGCAGCAGGGGCAGCTTGCCGTTGTCGTCGAAATAAACGCCGACGCCCAGGTTGACCTTGTTGGGGTTGGTGTCGGCGTTGAATTGCTCGTTGAGGCCCAGGATGGGGTCGCGGGGGGCCATTTCGACGGCGGTGAACAGAGACATGAAAATCCTTGAAAGGTTGTCAGTAGCGAAGAATCCGGGCGTGGTGTACTGTGCCGGGTTCGGTCGATTTTAACGGCCTGCCTCTACCAATCGTTGACCGCACCTATGCCGGAACTCACAGAAGTCATAACGGAAAAGCAAGACGGCGAGTTCGTCCATTTCCCCAATTCCCCCTTTGAACTGTTCCAGCCGTACCCTCCGGCAGGCGACCAGCCCGAGGCCATCAACAAGCTGGTGGAGGGCCTGAACGACGGGGAAACCTTTCAGACGTTGCTGGGGGTCACGGGGTCGGGCAAGACCTTCACCATGGCCAACGTGATCGCCCGCATGGGCCGCCCGGCCATCATCTTTGCGCCCAACAAGACGCTGGCAGCGCAGTTGTACAGCGAGTTCCGCGAGTTCTTTCCCAAGAACGCGGTCGAGTACTTTGTCAGCTACTACGACTATTACCAGCCTGAAGCCTACGTGCCGCAGCGCGACCTTTTCATAGAGAAGGACAGTGCCATCAACGAGCACATCGAGCAGATGCGGTTGTCGTGCACCAAGAGCCTCATGGAGCGCAAGGACGTGGTAATCGTGGCCACTGTTTCGGCCATTTACGGCATTGGCGAGCCCGAGAGCTATCACCGCATGGTGATGACGCTGCGTGTGGGTGACAAGTTGGGTCAGCGGGATGTGATCGCTCAGCTGATCCGCATGCAGTACCAGCGTAACGAGGCCGATTTTTCACGCGGCAAGTTCCGCGTGCGGGGCGACACGATTGATGTGTTTCCGGCCGAGCATTCCGAACTGGCCATGCGCATCGAACTTTTCGACGATGAGATCGAGAGCCTGCAGCTGTTCGACCCGCTGACGGGTCGCGTCAAGCAGAAGATTCCACGTTTTACCGTGTACCCCAGCAGCCACTACGTGACACCGCGCGACAAGGTGCTGGCGGCGGTGGAAACCATCAAAATGGAATTGTCCGACCGGCTCAAGCAACTGCTGGCCGACGGCAAGCTGGTGGAAGCGCAGCGTCTGGAGCAGCGCACACGGTTTGACCTGGAGATGCTGAGCGAAGTGGGTCATTGCAAGGGGATTGAGAACTACACGCGCCACCTGTCGGGCGCCGCGCCCGGCGACCCGCCCAGCACGCTGACCGACTACATGCCCAAGAACGCGCTGATGTTCCTGGATGAGAGCCACCAGATGATCGGCCAGCTCAACGCCATGTACAGCGGTGATCGCTCGCGCAAGACCACGCTGGTCGAATATGGCTTTCGCCTGCCTTCCGCGCTAGACAACCGCCCGCTCAAGTTTGAGGAGTTCGAGCAGCGCATGCGGCAGGTGATTTTTGTGTCTGCCACACCCGCCGACTACGAAAAGACCCATTCAGGGCAGGTGGTGGACCAAGTGGTACGCCCTACAGGCTTGGTGGACCCAGAGGTCGAGGTACGACCAGCGACGCATCAAGTCGATGATGTGCTGCAAGAAATACGCATTCGAGTGGTAAAGCATGAGCGGGTACTCATTACCACGCTGACTAAGCGCATGGCCGAGCAGCTGACGGACTACCTGACCGACAACGGCGTGAAGGTGCGCTACCTGCACAGCGATGTGGACACGGTGGAGCGTGTGGAGATCATTCGCGACCTGCGGCTTGGGGCGTTTGATGTGCTGGTGGGGATCAACCTGCTGCGCGAAGGGCTTGATATACCCGAGGTGTCGTTGGTGGCGATCCTGGATGCAGACAAGGAAGGTTTTTTGCGCGCCGAGCGCAGCCTGATCCAGACCATTGGCCGCGCGGCGCGAAATCTGAATGGCCGTGCCATCCTGTACGCCGACCGCATTACGGAGTCCATGAAAAAAGCCATGGGCGAAACGGAACGCAGGCGCATCAAGCAGATCGCACACAACGAGGAACACGGAATTACGCCCCGCAGCATTGTCAAGCGGGTAAGAGACCTGATTGACGGCGTTTACAGCGAGAAGGCCGGAAAAGACGCGGAGCGACTTGAACAAGAGGCCATGCAGCGCGCCAAGGTGGAGGACATGTCTGAAAAAGACGTGGCGCGCGAAATCAAACGACTGGAAAAGCTCATGCTGGAACATGCGCGCAACTTGGAGTTTGAGCAGGCTGCCCGCGTGCGGGACCAGCTCACGCGTCTGAAAGACCAAGCGTTTGGTGCGCACGGGAACGATTCTGTGGCCTTGTAATGGGCGAGCGCGCAATGAGTAATTACTATCGAGTCGATTTAAAACCAGTTGGTTATATAACCCGACAGAATCGATAGGGATTTGTGCTATACTTGCACAAAATACTCAAGAAAACAGCCCAGCGATGAAGGGCTCCGTGTCAGATACCTGTGCGGAGTAAGGGGCGGAGACGGTGCCTCGGCGGCCAACAGCCAGCGGAGGCGGTTTCTACAACGAACAAGCCTTAGCACAAGGAGCTTGCGATGCGTCTCACAACCAAAGGCCGTTTTGCGGTCACCGCGATGATTGATCTGGCCTTGCGCCAGAACAACGGCCCTGTCACCTTGGCGGCCATCAGCCAGCGCCAACAGATTTCTCTCTCGTATCTGGAGCAGCTCTTTGGCAAATTGCGTCGCCACGAACTGGTGGAGTCCACCCGTGGTCCAGGGGGCGGCTACACGCTAGCGCGTAAGGCGGCTGACATTACGGTGGCTGACATCATTGTCTCGGTGGATGAGCCCATCGATGCCACGCAGTGCGGCGGCAAGGAAAACTGCCTGGGCGAAGCGGGTCGGTGCATGACACACGAGCTGTGGGCCTCTCTTAATCAGCGCATGGTCGAGTTTCTGGATTCTGTCACCTTGCAAAAGCTGGTTGACGAGCAGATCGCCAAGGGCGTGCAGATCGAAGACAAGCCGGTTGTACGCCGCGCGATTTCTACGACGCCCGTGGTCAAACCTATTCGCGTGAATGCCCCGAACTCTGTGTTCGCACTCGGCAACGTTTTCGCCAAATCCTGATATCGAGGGCTTCTCGCTGGTCCTTGGGCCAGCGTTGCCCTGACGAAGTTTTTTAAAGCCCGCTATTGTTTATTCAGTTTGCCAGCCAGCAACTACCTCTGAGCCAGCCATGGACATGACACCGCACTTCCCCATTTATCTCGACTATGGCGCCACAACGCCTGTAGACCCCCGCGTTGTGGATGCCATGATTCCTTGGTTGCGCGAACACTTCGGCAACCCGGCGTCGCGCAGCCATGCTTGGGGTTGGGAGGCGGAAGAAGCCGTGGAGAAGGCGCGTGTACAGGTCGCTGAGTTGATCAACGCCGACCCGCGCGAGATCGTCTGGACCAGTGGTGCTACCGAGTCCATCAATCTGGCCTTGAAGGGTGCTGCGCAGTTTTACAAGGGCAAGGGCAAGCACCTCATCACGCTCAAGACAGAACACAAGGCTGTGCTGGACACGGTACGTGAACTGGAGCGCCAGGGTTTTGAAGCCACCTACCTGGATGTCCAGGAAGACGGTCTGGTCAGCATGGACGCCTTGAAGGCGGCCATTCGCCCAGACACGGTGCTCATCAGCATTCTGTTCGTGAACAACGAAATCGGCGTGATCCAGGACATTCCCTCCATCGGAGCGCTGTGCCGAGAAAAGGGCATCCTGCTGCATGTGGATGCAGCCCAAGCTACGGGCCGGGTCGATATCGACATGAATGTTCTGCCTATCGACCTGATGAGCATGACTGCGCACAAGACCTACGGCCCCAAGGGTGTGGGCGCTCTGTATGTGCGCCGCAAGCCCCGCGTACGGCTGGAAGCCCAGATGCACGGCGGTGGCCATGAACGCGGCATGCGTTCGGGCACCTTGCCCACGCACCAGATCGTGGGTATGGGCGAAGCCTTTCGTATTGCCAAGGAAGAAATGGCCGAGAGCAATGCCAAGGCCCAGGCCCTGCAGCAGCGCCTGCTTGACGGCCTGAAGGACATCGAGCAGGTATATATCAACGGCAGTATGGAGCGCCGCGTGCCGCAGAACCTGAACATGAGCTTCAATTTCGTTGAAGGCGAATCGCTCATCATGGGCATCAAGGGTTTGGCAGTGTCGTCCGGTTCGGCGTGCACCTCAGCGAGTCTGGAACCCAGCTATGTGCTGCGTGCTCTAGGCCGCAGCGACGAGTTGGCTCACAGCAGCCTGCGCATGACCATCGGCCGTTTCACGACCGAAGAAGAGATCGACTACGCCATCTCTACCATCCGCGAGAATGTGGCCCGCCTGCGCGAGCTGAGCCCGCTGTGGGAGATGTACAAAGACGGTATCGACATCAGCACCATCCAGTGGGCTGCGCACTGATTCCGCAAAAATTTTGGACGTATTGAAGAGGTACACATCATGGCTTATTCAGAAAAAGTGGTTGACCATTACGAAAATCCCCGCAATGTGGGTTCGTTCGATAAAGGTGATGATTCGGTAGGCACTGGCATGGTGGGTGCACCGGCTTGCGGCGATGTGATGAAGCTGCAGATCAAGGTTAACCCCGAGACCGGCGTGATCGAAGATGCGCGTTTCAAGACCTATGGCTGTGGTTCGGCCATTGCCTCGTCGTCGCTGGTGACCGAATGGGTCAAGGGCAAGACGTTGGACGAAGCGGCAGCGCTTAAGAACAGCGAGATTGCTGAAGAGTTGGCGCTACCACCTGTCAAGATCCACTGCTCCATCCTGGCCGAAGATGCTATCAAGGCCGCAGTGCTCGACTACAAGACCAAACACGCAGCTGCTGCAACTGCTGTCGCCGTTGCCTGAGCGATATGGCCATTACGCTGACAGAAGCCGCAGCCCGGCACGTCAACCGCTACCTGTCTCGTCGAGGCAAGGGCCTGGGGGTGCGCCTGGGAGTCAAGACGACTGGCTGTTCAGGGCTTGCCTACAAGCTTGAGTATGTGGACGACAGCGCGCCGGAAGACATCGTGTTTGAAAACCATGGGGTCAAGGTGTTGATTGATCCCAAAAGTCTGGCCTATATCGATGGCACCGAGCTGGACTTTGTGCGTGAAGGCCTCAACGAAGGCTTCAAATTCAATAACCCCAACGAGCGTGACCGCTGTGGTTGTGGGGAGAGTTTCCGCGTCTGAGCTCCAGCCGTCTTCGTGCCGACAAACCGCCATCGCGCTGCGTGCTGGCGGTTTTTTCTTGGATTTTTTTGTTTTCAATCTAGTAGTGCATGAACCTGCAATCTGACGACTTCGAACTGTTTGGCCTTGAACGCCGCTTTGCGCAGGAGCGCAGCGCCATCGATGCGCGCTGGAAAGAGTTGCAGCGCGAAGCCCACCCCGACAAGTTTGCAGCGCAGGGTGCGGCCGCGCAGCGCGTGGCCATGCAGTGGTCCGTACGCATCAACGAGGCCTACCAGCGCCTGAAGGACCCGATGCGGCGGGCCGCCTATCTGTGCGAGTTGCACGGCGCACCCATCAACGCCGAGGACAACACGACCATGCCTGCAGCCTTTCTCATGCAGCAGATGGAGTGGCGCGAGGCTTTGGAAGATGCCCGCGCCGAGAGCGAACTCGATGCGCTGGACGACGGTGTTGCCCAGGCCCGCAGCGCTGCGCTGGCGCAGTGTGAGCAACTCATTGATCAGCAGCAGGACCACGCAGGCGCGGCCCGCCAAGTCAGAGCCCTCATGTTCATTGCGCGTTTTGCCGACGATATTGAACGTCGCAGAGAGCAACTGGGACAATAGAGCGGTTTTGCTATTCCTTTGAGGGCCGAGTCGTTGTGATGGCGGGCCCCACCACGTTGAGACCCGAAATTTCATGGCGCTTTTGCAGATTTCCGAACCCGGCCAGTCCCCCGACCCGCACCAACGGCGCATTGCCGTAGGCATCGACCTGGGCACTACCCACTCCCTGGTTGCAGCCGTGCGCAATGGCGTGTCCGAATGTTTGCCAGACGCGCAGGGCAGGGTGCTGCTGCCTTCGGTAGTGCGCTACCTTGAAAAAGGCGGTCGTCAAATCGGATACGACGCTGTGGCCGCCCAGGCCCAGGATGCGCGCAACACCATCGCTTCGGTCAAGCGTTTTATGGGCCGGGGCCTGAAAGACGTGGCAGACGCGGGCAAGCTGCCCTACGACTTTGTTCCCGCCAGCAACGCGGACGCTGGTGGCATGGTCAGCCTGGCAACGGTGGATGGCAACAAGTCGCCCGTTGAAGTCAGTGCCGAGATTCTGGCCACGCTGCGCTACCGCGCCGAAGACACTTTCAATGACGATCTGTATGGTGCGGTGATCACCGTGCCGGCCTATTTCGACGATGCCCAGCGCCAGGCCACCAAGGATGCAGCCAAGCTCGCGGGCATTCACCTGTTGCGCTTGATCAACGAGCCTACGGCGGCGGCCATTGCCTATGGCCTGGACAATGCCAGCGAAGGTGTCTACGCCGTGTATGACCTCGGAGGCGGCACTTTTGACATCTCCATCCTGCGTCTCACGCAAGGTGTATTCGAGGTGATTTCCACGGGTGGCGATTCGGCTCTGGGTGGGGACGACTACGACGCCGCGCTGGCCGACTGGGTGCTGCAGCAAGTGGGGCTGGAGGCCGTCACCGCCGCCGATAAATCGGCCGTGCGCATGGCGGCCCGCGCCTGCAAGGAGGCGTTGACTGCTACTGATTTGGTAGCATTCAAGGCATTACTGTCGAGCGGTGAAGCCTATTTTGACGTTAAGAGATCAGACTTCGAAGCCGTGACCTCTGAGCTTGACGGCACGCTCCATGGCTGCCGTGCGCCGCGCGTTGCGCGACGCCCACCTCGCGCGTGACGAGGTGCAAGGTGTGGTGATGGTGGGTGGCTCTACCCGCATGCCCCAGGTGCAGCGCGCGGTGGCGGAGTTCTTTGGCAAGGAGCCGCTGACCAACCTGAACCCTGACGAGGTTGTGGCGCTGGGCGCCGCCATTCAGGCCAACCAGCTGGCAGGCAACAGCACCTCGGGCGACTTGTTGCTGCTGGATGTGATTCCGCTGTCGCTGGGCATCGAAACCATGGGCGGCCTGGTGGAGCGCATTGTGGCTCGCAACGAGACCATTCCCACGGCCAAGGCACAGGATTTCACCACCTACAAAGACGGCCAGACCGCGCTGGCGATCCATGTGGTACAGGGCGAACGCGACCTGGTGCAGGACTGCCGCAGTCTCGCGCGCTTCGAGTTGCGTGGAATCCCTCCCATGGCAGCAGGAGCGGCACGCATCCGCGTGACCTTCACCGTGGATGCCGATGGCTTGCTGAGCGTGAGCGCCCGTGAGCAGGGCAGTGGTGTGGAAGCGCGCATTGATGTGAAACCCTCCTACGGCCTGTCTGACGACCAAATTGCGCGCATGCTGCAAGATGGCTTTCGCCACAGCTGCTCAGGATATGAAGGCTCGTGCTGTGGTGGAGGCGCGGGTGGATGCCGACCGTATGCTGATTGCCACCCAGAGTGCGCTGGACGCAGATGGCGATGTGCTAAGTCCGCGCGAGCGAGGGAATATCGACGCCCTGATGGTCGCATTGCGCCACCAGCGCAATGCCGACGATGCTGCTGTCATCGAATCCGCCACCGAAGCTCTGGCTAAAGGCACCGAGGCATTTGCTGCACAACGCATGAACCGGGGCATCCAGCAAGCGCTGGCAGGCAAGAACGTCGCAGAACCTCTGAACGCCCCAATCGCCTTAGCGCAAAGCAACATCCCCGCAAGAAAAGAACCCTGCCCCATGCCCGTCATCAAGATCCTCCCCCATCCCGAATACTGCCCCGCCGGGGTTGAAATCACTGCGCCGGCCGGCACTTCGATCTGTGAAGCCCTGCTGGACAACCACATCAACATCGAACACGCTTGCGACATGAGCTGCGCTTGCACGACCTGCCATGTCATCGTGCGCCAGGGGCTTAACTCGCTCAACGAGGCTGAAGAAGAGGAAGAAGACCTGCTGGACCGTGCCTGGGGCCTGGAGCCACAATCGCGCCTGTCGTGCCAGGCCATCCTCGCGCAAACGGATGTGACCGTGGAGATCCCCAAGTACACGATCAACCACGCCAAGGAGAACCACTAGATGAGCACAGCGCCGGGCCGCCCCGAGCAAGCTCGCGCCCCCTTGCGGGGCAGCGAGTACACGAAGTGCCGAGCGTGGGGGCACGTATGACCCGCCAGATCGTTCTCGACACCGAAACCACCGGCCTTTCGGCTGAAGGCGGGGATCGCATCATTGAGCTGGGCTGTGTGGAACTGCTCAACCGCAAGCTCACCGGCAACAACCTGCATCTGTACTTCAACCCCGGGCGCGACAGCCATGAAGATGCATTGAAGGTGCACGGCATCAGCAATGAGTTTTTGAAAGACAAGCCGAAGTTTGCCGAGGTGGCCGACGAGATCCTGCAGTACCTGCAGGGGGCCGAGATCATCATCCACAACGCTGCGTTCGACGTGGGCTTCTTGAACAAGGAGCTGGAGCTGATCCGGCGTCCCGCCTTCCGTACCTTTGTGGAGAGCGTGACCGACACGTTGGCCATGGCGAAGGAGATGTACCCGGGCAAGCGCAATTCGCTGGATGCCTTGTGTGATCGCTTGGGCGTGGACAACTCAGGCCGCACCTTGCATGGCGCCTTGCTCGATGCCGAGTTGTTGGCCGACGTGTACATCAACCTCACGCGCGGGCAGGATCCTTTGCTGATCTCCGACGATGAGCAAAACAGTACGAGTGGGCTGAAGGTGGCGGCGATTGATTTGCGGGGTTTGACGCTTGCCGGTTGTATTCGGCAAACGAACAAGAGCACGCGGCGCATGCCGAGGTGATGGCGCAGATTGACAAAGCCAGCGGCGGTAAAACAATTTGGCGGCTGTCTCAGACGGCTTAAAAAGCTGTGCCATAATCGAAGGCTGTCACAGCGACGCGGGTGATTAGCTCAGCGGTAGAGCACTGCCTTCACACGGCAGGGGTCACATGTTCGATCCATGTATCACCCACCACGTCCTTGACTGCTCACGAAAGTGCCCTGTCCGGGGCGACTTCGTCGGGTGATTAGCTCAGCGGTAGAGCACTGCCTTCACACGGCAGGGGTCACATGTTCGATCCATGTATCACCCACCAATTTAGAAACCCCTGCAGATTTTCGATCTGCAGGGGTTTTTTCATGGGCGCGCGCTTTCATGCGTACTTGAGTTCCAGGGCTTGCAGGAGCGCTAAAGTGTCGAGCATTGGTTTTGGCTCTGCCGCTTGCAGTCGGCCACGTTTCATCTGATTCCCTTTCCTGTCCGCCGATGATCAGCTTTAACAATCCTTTGCACCATGGGCATTCGCCTGTCCATGAGTTCTTTCGTGGCGAACGTGTACCGTGTTTCGAAAAACCTGCGCGCGTGGACTATGTGGAAGAGGCTTTGCGCTTGCGCGGCCACGAAACAAGGCCACCCGATGTTGACAGCAGCGCCGTGCTGGCTCAGGTCCACGCGCCGCGCTACCTGGCTTTTCTGCAGAGCGCCTGGCAGCAGTGGTTGGCACTGGATCCGGCGAACGCTGCGGTACAGCCTTTCCCTTCGGTGTGGCCGGTGCGCAGCCTGCGCAGCGATGTAGAGCCCGACAACTTCGTGGCGAAGCTGGGCCTGTACTCCATGGACAACGGCACACCCATGGCTGAGGGTTCATGGGAAGCTGCCAAGGCCGGGGCTGATGCCGCCGCCAGTGCGGCAGCCCGCGTGGCGCAGGGCGCCCGCGCGGCGTTCTGTTGTACACGCCCGCCAGGCCATCATGCAGGCCGCGACTTCATGGGCGGTTACTGCTTTCTCAACAACGCGTCCGTGGCGGCCCAGTGGCTGCGCAACCACGGGTCAGATCGCGTGGCGCTGCTCGACGTGGACTATCACCATGGCAACGGCACGCAGAGCATCTTCTACGACCGCTCTGACGTCCTGTTCGTCAGCATCCATGGCGATCCGCGTACCGAGTACCCGTTCTATCTGGGCCATGCCGATGAGACGGGCGAAGGGCAGGGCACAGGTTTCAATCTGAACCTGCCGCTGCCCGCCGGTACGACCGCCGAGGAATGGTTTGCCGCGCTGGAGCAGGCGTGCGTGCGCATCGCGCAGTACCAAGCCGATACGTTGGTGATCTCGCTCGGGCTCGATGCGTTCGAGGACGACCCCATTTCGAAGTTCGCGCTCAAGACCTCCGACTTCACACGCATGGGCGAACGCCTGGCCGCGCTCGGGTTGCCTACCGTGTTCGTGCTGGAAGGTGGCTACGCGGCTGCCGAGTTGGGAACCAACGCCGTGAATGTGCTCGACGGCTTTGAGCAGGCCGCAGCGCGATGACCGATACCGTCGATTGCGTGGTGGTGGGCGCGGGCGTGGTGGGCCTGGCGGTGGCGCGAGCGCTGGCCCTGCAGGGGCGCGAGGTGATGGTGCTGGAGGCGGCCGACGCCATCGGCACGGGTACCAGTTCGCGCAACAGCGAAGTCATTCACGCGGGGTTGTACTACCCCGCGGGCTCGCTCAAGGCGCGGCTGTGCGTGCAGGGCAAAGAGATGCTGTACGCCTATTGCGCAGAACGCGGCGTGCCGCACCGACGCTGCGGTAAGTTGCTGGTGGCGACATCGCCAAACCAGCTGGACAGACTGAAATCCATCGAGGCGGGTGCACAGGCCAACGGAGTGCAGGATCTGCAGTGGCTGAGCCGTGAGCAGGCTCTGGCGATGGAGCCTGCGCTCGAATGTGTGGGGGCCTTGCATTCGCCAAGCACAGGCATCGTCGATAGTCATTCACTGATGCTTGCATTGCAAGGAGACCTGGAGCATGCAGGTGGGCTTGTAGCATTAAATTCGCCTCTAGCGCTTGCTAGCATTGGGATTGGTGCTATTGATTTGGAGGCAAAAGACGGAACCCAACTGAAAGCCCGTACGGTGGTTAACGCGGCGGGGCTGTACGCGCAAAGTCTGGCAGCGTGTTTTGCAGGATTGGATCCGATGTATATCCCTCCTACCCACTTTGCCAAGGGCAGCTATTTCACTCTGGCGGGCAAAGCGCCGTTTAGCCGCCTGATCTACCCGGTGCCCGAGGCCGCTGGGCTCGGCGTACACCTGACACTCGACCTGGGCGGCCAGGCCAAGTTTGGTCCGGATGTGCAATGGGTGAATTCGGCGGACGACTTGTTGGTGGACCCAGCTCGTGGTGAAGCCTTCTACGCCGAGGTGCGCAAGTACTGGCCTGCACTTCGGGATGGGGCGCTGATGCCTGGGTATGCGGGTATTCGACCCAAGATCCATGGCGCTGGCGCAGCGGCTGCTGACTTTGTCATTCAAGGCCCAGCAGTCCATGGTGTTCCAGGACTGGTGAATCTGTTCGGCATCGAGTCTCCGGGCTTGACAAGTGCCCTGGCCATTGCGGAGCATGTGGCTGCGCTTGTTTGATCTAAAGCAACGCACTTTCAATCGGTAACCGCTTGCGCCCCCGTCCTACGAAGGGATTTTGGTTGGGTCGCTAAGATGAACTGGAAGTCGCCCAGTGGGCAAACACCATTACTTTTGTTTGATTTACAGAAAGGCTTTTATGACTACTTCTGAGACAACCACCCAGGGCGAACTGGAAAAGCTGGTATCCGATCTGCGTGGACTTTTGGCCAACAAGGATTTGGACGCGGTTCCTGAAATCAAGCTGCTGCGCCAGCGGCTGGATGATGGAATGCACAACGTGCGCGAGTCCGCCGTGCGTGCAGCGCAAGATGCGGCGCGCCAAGCCAAAGACGCGGCGATTGCCGCGGATCGTTACGCTCACGACGAGCCATGGCGCGTTGCAGGTGCAGCGCTGGCTGTAGGTGCATTGGTCGGTTTTCTGCTTGCGCGCCGCTGATCGACGCAGTGCCTTCCACGCGAAAGCACCACAAGGAGGGGTTGAATGAATTGGCTCTCATTGCTGGGGCTTGAGTCCTTGGTCGCCCGCTGGCGCGCCAACGTGATCGAAGGCGCCATTGCTGCAGAAGATCGGATGGACTTGGTCCGCCTTGAATGGGGAGACCAAAAGCAGCGCCTTCAACAATTGCTGGTGCTCACCATTGTTGTAGCGGGGTTGACCGTAGTGGCGCTGATCATGCTGTCGCTGGCGATGCTGGTCCACTTTTGGGACACGCCCAACCGCACCTTGGTGGCGTGGGTTGTGGCAGGTGTGTGGACGCTGGGTTGGGGCGTAGCATTTGTATCGTTGGTATCTGTGGCACAGCGTGCTAGCAATGGCTTTGCGCTTACCCGACAAGAGCTCGCTCAGGACTGGCGCGATATCAAGGAGCGGCTATGAGCCATTCGTCAAATCCCTCCAATGCATCTGCCACGAAGCCAATCGTTAGCCCAGCCACACCCGAACAGCAGCGGGTTGTAGAGCGCATTGCCATGCAACGGGAACGTCTGCGTGCAAGGCGGGCTGCACGTGCTCAGTCTTTGGCGCTGGCAGAGAAAAATCCTGGCTTCGGTGCCGTTGATGAATCGTTTGCGCTGCGTGCGGCAGGGTTTGCGCGGGAACACCCGGTTGCAGTAGCAGCGATGGCAGGTGTTGCACTTCTGGCGGGCCCGCGCAGGCTGGTTCGCTGGGGCGGCGTTTTGTTGCCTATGCTGATGCGACTTCGCCGTTGACTGAGGTCGTTCGCCTAGTTCTATGAGGTGCCGAATACCGAGTACCTATTGCTTCAAAAACGGAGCCGCCGTGAAAAGCAGCTCCGTTTTGCTTTTTCAAACGCTTGACTCTTTGCTCAAGCGAGCACTTTGATGGCCTTTGCGGCCTTCGCAACCAGTGCGGGGCCCTCGTAGATGAGGCCCGTGTAAATCTGCACGACATCAGCGCCCGCCCGGATTTTGCTCACAGCGTCATCCGCACTCATGATTCCGCCAACGCCGATGATGGGGAAACGACTACCTAACGCCGCACGCAGTTGGCGAATCACTTGATTGCTTGCCTCCAGCACGGGTGCACCGCTGAGCCCACCTGTTTCTTCTGCGTAGCGCATTCCCTGCACGGCAACCCGGCTGATCGTGGTGTTTGTCGCAATGACTCCGTCCATGCCATGTCGTTGTAGCGTGGCGGCTATCACCGACACCTGCGTTTCATCCAGATCGGGTGCAATTTTCACAAACACCGGTACACGCCGCGCATGCTTTAAGGCCAGGGCTTCACGCCGCTGGGCAATGGCGCTCAACAAAGAATCCAGTGCCGCGTCGCTTTGAAGCGCACGCAGGTTCTGGGTATTGGGGGAGCTGATATTTACGGTGACGTAGTCCGCATGTGGATAGACGCCGTCAAGACAAGTCAGGTAGTCGCTGGTGGCGTTCTCGATCGGGGTTGTCGCATTCTTTCCGATGTTCAGGCCCAGCAGCATGGGGTGTTTGCGGGGCGCTGTTCTGAATCGGGCTTGCTGCACATTGTGCAAAAACGCCTCAAGCCCTTCGTTGTTAAAACCCAGGCGATTGATAAGCGCCCGGGCCTCGGGCAAACGGAACATGCGTGGCTTCGGGTTGCCTGGTTGCCCTTTAGGAGTGACCGTACCGACCTCTACAAACCCAAAGCCCATAGCGCCCAGCGCGTCGATGCAGCGTGCATTTTTGTCCAGACCTGCGGCCATGCCCACGCGGTTGGGAAATGTCAGCCCAGCCAGTTCAATCGGGTCGTCCACCGTTTCATTGCACCAGGCCCACTGCAGCGGGGTGCGCTGCCCATGTGCCAGCATGTCCATGGTGAGTTCATGAGCGGCTTCGGCTTCCATGCCAAAAAGAAAGGGTCGGGTGAGTGCGTAGGGGATGAGGGACATGGGGGGATAATTCGGTGATTACCCCTGATTTTCTCCCATGACCACCACTTCCCTCCTGACACAAGACGAACTTAAGACCCTGGTCGGCCAAGCCGCACTCCAATATGTGGTGCCCGGCGAAATTGTGGGCGTGGGCACAGGCTCCACAGTCAACAAATTCATCGATGCCCTTGCGGGCATGAAAGACCAGATCAAGGGCGCTGTTTCCAGCTCCGTGGCCAGTACGGAACGCCTGAAAGCATTGGGCATTGAAGTCTTTGATGCGAATCAGGTGGAGTCGCTGTCCGTCTACATCGACGGTGCGGACGAAATTGATGGAAACGGCAACATGATCAAGGGCGGCGGCGCTGCGCTGACGCGCGAGAAAATCGTGGCTGCGTTGGCCCGCAGTTTTGTCTGTATCGCCGACGAGTCCAAGCTCGTCCAAGCATTGGGGCAGTTTCCACTGCCGGTGGAAGTGATTCCGATGGCTACGCACCATGTTGCCCGCCGCTTCGAGGCTTTGGGCGCAAAGGCCTCGGTGCGGTTGAAGGACGGCGCGCCGCTGGTGACTGACAACGGCCAGCATATTCTGGATGTGAGAGGCCTGTCGATCACCGATCCTCTCGGATTTGAGTCTGAGGTCAACCAGTGGCCGGGTGTGGTGACCGTTGGAGTGTTTGCCCACCAGAAGGCGTCAGTGTGTTTGCTGGGCACTGCGCAGGGTGTCAAGACCCTTCGCTACTGAACGACTGATCCGTTGAGGCGCAGAAAAATCAAAGGGGCCTGACGGGCCCCTTTTTCTGAAGGATTGATCAAGGTACTCTGTATTTCGATACCTTGTTCGCAGGGAAACGATAGTTCTAGAAGCGAATTCCCGCAGGGTTGCTAGGAGTGGGGCCTTCGTTGACTGGTGCAGGTGGCCGCGTTCTCTGGGCTGCAGCGCGCGAAGGCGGCGCGGAGGCTGCGGCGGAAGCTGGTTCCGCAGCTTTGACTGCCACTAGAGGGCTAGGCGCAGGGGCGCGGTAAGTCGCAGGTAGCTGTGATTGTTTGGGATAACCCGCCGCATCAAGGTACTGCGTCCATTCCGTATCGGAGAAGCCAGCCAATTGCTGCCCACCAATGGTGCCAAAGGGCAGGCTGGAATTGCCGCTCAGGCGCTGCAGTGCGGCGATGTCTTCATTGGTGGACACCGTGCGCTCGGTAAACGGAACACCGCGCGATGTCAGCAGGTTGCGGGCACTGTTGCAGGGCGCGCAGTCGCTGCCGGTGTAGAGGGTGACGGGAAAGCGCGTGGTAACTTGCCGAAGCTCCAGCGGCAGCGCTGCATTGGCAGCGGCAGGCCCGGTATTGACCGTGCGTGTGGGCTGGGCGCTGGCATCTGCCGGGGGGCGGTCCGAAAAAGTGACCTTGCCGTCGGGCCCTACGATGCGATACACGCTTTGTGCCTGCGCATTGACGCTGACCAGGGCCATCAGCAACGATGCCAGCAGGGGCGCGACCAGTGGTTTTTGCATGATCAATCTCCTCACTTCAATACAGAGTGCGGCGCTGTTGTGCACCGTGCAACGCGTTGCTTCACCGCCGGTGATTTTTCAAACGCTCGATACTTCTTCGGCCATGCCCTGGTGGCGCAGTAACGCATCCAGGCTGGGCTCACGTCCGCGAAATGCCTTGAAGGATTCCATCGCGGGGCGGCTGCCTCCCGCTTCCAAGATGGCCTCGCGATAACGTCGGCCTGTTTCGGTGCTGGGAAGGCCGTCGCTGCCTGCGGTTTCTTCAAAAGCCGCATAGGCGTCTGCGCTTAGCACTTCCGCCCATTTATAACTGTAGTACCCCGCTGCGTATCCGCCTGCAAAAATGTGGCTGAAGGTATGGGCCGTCCGGCTGAATGCGGGCGGCGAAAGTACCGACACTTCACTGCGCACTTGATTGAGCAACGGCATGAAGTCTTGAGCGGGGTCGTGATCGGTGTGCAAAAGCATGTCGAACAGCGAGAATTCGATCTGGCGCAAGGTCTGCATGCCGCTCTGGAAATTCTTGGCGGCGATCATCTTGTCGAAAAGTTCGCGGGGCAGTGGCGCACCGGTTTCGACATGGGCAGTCATGTGCTTGAGCACATCCCACTCCCAGCAAAAATTCTCCATGAACTGGCTGGGTAGTTCGACTGCATCCCACTCCACGCCGCTGATGCCGGACACATCGCGCTCGTTCACCTGCGTCAGCATGTGGTGCAGGCCGTGGCCAAATTCGTGGAAGAGGGTGATGACGTCGTCGTGTGTCAGCAAGGGCGGTTTGCCGTCCACGCCATCAGCGAAGTTGCAGACTAGATGGGCCACCGGGGTTTGGAGAATGCCAGTGTCAGGGCGCTTCCAGCGCGCGCGTACATCGTCCATCCATGCGCCGCCACGCTTGCCCGTGCGTGCGGGCTGGTCCAAGTAAAACTGGCCCACCAATTGGCCCTGGCGCTCGATGCGGTAGAACTCCACCGCGGCATTCCACACGGGCGCGGTGTCGCGGCGGATGGATACCTCAAACAGCGTTTCAATGATCTTGAACAGCCCGGCCAGCACCTTGGGCGCAGTGAAGTATTTCTTCACCTCCTGCTCACTGAAGGCGTAACGCGCTTCCTTGAGCTTCTCGGAGATATAAGGCCAATCCCATGCCTGGGGTTCGGTTAGGGAGAGGTGCTCTGCGGCAAATTTGCGCAAATCGGCCACGTCCTTTTCCGCATAGGGCTTGGCGCGGCGTGCCAGGTCACGCAAGAAACCCGTGACTTCGGCAGGCGATTTCGCCATCTTGGGCACGACGGATACTTCGCCAAAGTTGGCGTAGCCGAGCAATTGGGCTTCTTCACGGCGCAGCGCCAAAATTTCGCCGATCAACGCTGAGTTGTCGAACTTGCGCGCATCGCCTTCCGCTTGGTCTGATGCACGGGTCACGTAGGCGCGGTACAGTTTTTCGCGCAGATCGCTGCGCGTTGCAAACTGCATCACTGGCAAATAGCACGGCATCTTGAGCGTGAGCTTGTACCCCGCCTTGCCTTCTGCCTGCGCTGCGGCGAGTGCGGTCTGCTGGACATCCGCAGGCACGCCCGCAAGCTCGTCTTGGGTCGCGTAGTAGGCGTAGGCGTCGGTCGCATCCAGAGCGTTTTCGCTGAATTTTTGGCTCAGCTCGGCCTGGCGTTCCTGGATCTGGGCGAAGCGCTCTTTCGCCGTGCCAGTCAGTTCTGCGCCGCTGAGCACAAAGTTGCGCACGGCATTCAGATGGGCTTGGCGTTGCTCGGCTGACAGCGAGGCAGGGTCAATGGCCTTGTACTTGGCATACAGGCGTTCGTCTGCGCCCAGGCGGGTCCAGAACTCGGTGACGCGGGGCAAGGCGGCGTTGTAGGCGGCGCGCAGCTCGGGCGTATCTGCCACGCTGTTGAGGTGGCTGACGGCGCCCCAGGCGGTACCCAGCTGTTCTGTGGCCACGTCCAACACCTTGGCAATGGCTTCCCAGCGGGCCGGAAAATCGGGCGCAGTGACGGTCTCCAGCGCCGCGTTGGCGCGCTCCAGCAGTACATCAATCGCCGGAGCTACGTCTGGCGGCGCGATGCGGTCGAAGTGGGGGAGGTCGGAGAAGTCGAGAAGGGCGTTGCTCATGCGAATTTAGATGGCGCCATATGACGCGGGTTCAAGTTGCAAAGCAGCCGGCTTCGACGGGTTGTTTTCAGCTCCCGGCGGCACGCTCGGCGGCTTCAATGGTGTTCACCAGCAGCATGGTAATGGTCATGGGGCCAACCCCGCCAGGCACGGGGGTGATCCAGCCCGCGACTTCCTTGACGCCTTCAAAGTCCACGTCGCCGCAAAGCTTGCCATCGGCCTTGCGGTTGATTCCCACGTCGATCACGATGGCGCCGGGTTTGACCATGTCAGCCGTCAGCGTGTTGGCTCGGCCTACGGCGGCGACAACGATATCGGCCTGGCGGGTGTGATAGCCCAGATCGGGCGTGCCGCTGTGTGTCACGGTGACCGTGGCGTTAGCCTGCAGGAGCAACAGCGCCATGGGTTTGCCCACGGTGTTGCTGCGGCCAATGACCACCGCATGTTTGCCCTTGATGGATTGGCCGGTGGACTCGATCAGCTTCATGCTGCCGTAGGGCGTGCAGGGGCGAAACCCGTCCAGCCCCGCCATCAATTCACCCGCAGACAACACCGAATATCCGTCCACGTCCTTGGCGGTAGCGATGGCTTCGATTACCTTGTGGGGGTCGATGTGTTTGGGCAAAGGCATCTGTACCAGGATGCCGTGCACGCTGGCGTCGGCGTTGAGCGCGGCAATGCGCGCTAGCAGCGCGGCTTCGCTCAGATCGGCGTCGTACTTCTCAAAAATGGACCGCACGCCGCTGTCTTCGCAGGCCTTGACCTTGTTGCGCACATACACCGCCGATGCCGGGTCTTCGCCCACCAGAATCACGGCCAGACCGGGCTGGTGGCCACGGGCCGTGAGTGCGGCAGCGCGTTGCGCGATCTCGCTGCGCAGTTGGCGGGAAAGGGCGTTGCCATCGATCAGTTGGGCGGTCATATCAGAAAATATCAGTCAAATTGGGCTCTAGCGCTTTACTGATAAGCGCTAGCAGCTATCAAAAAATGAGTGTCAGGCCTTGGGAGCGTTCTGGCCCAGGGCAATCTTCAGCAGGTCGGCCACGGTGTTGGCGTTGAGCTTTTCCATGATGTTGGCGCGGTGCGCCTCCACCGTCTTGATGCTGATGCCCAGGTCGTCGGCGATCTGCTTGTTCAGGCGGCCTGCCACGATGCGTTCGAGCACTTGGGCTTCGCGGCTCGTGAGCTTGGACAACAGCGCATCGCGGCTGGCGGCTTGCTGAAAGCCCGCAAACGCCTCGCGGGCGTGGTCCAGCATGCGCTCAACCAGGCCGACCAGTTCTTCCTCGTCAAACGGTTTCTGGATGAAGTCCAGAGCACCTTTTTTCATGGTGTTCACGGCCATGGGCACGTCGCCGTGGCCGGTGATGAACACGATAGGCAGGGGGGATTTGCGCTCAATGAGGCGGTCTTGCAGCTCCAGACCGGTCATGCCGCCCATGCGGATGTCCACAATCAAGCAAGCCACTTCGCGGGGATCGTAACGCGACAAAAACGTCTCGGCCGAATCAAAGCAACGTACCCGGTAGTCCTTGCCTTCCAGTAGCCACTGCAGGGAATCGCGGACTGCCTCGTCGTCATCTACAACGTAAACAGTGCCTTTTTTCGGAATCAAGCTCATGCAATTGTCCTTGGGTTTTTTTCGTTTGCTACAGAATTTGTAGTGGCATCAGCAGGCTTGGCGAGCGGCAGCCAGAAGGAGAACCTGCAGCCTGTGACCTCTGATCCATTGTAGAGGTTCTCCGCCTGCATCCGGCCCAGGTGCGACTCGACAATGCTGCGGCACAGATTGAGACCCATGCCCATACCTTCTTCCTTGGTCGAGAAGAACGCTTCGAACAGGCGTTCAAGGACTTCTGGCGCCAGGCCCTTGCCGGTGTCCTGCACCGAAAACTCCACGACTTCGCGGTCTTCGATGTTTTTGGGCACCACGCGCAGCTCCACGCTCCGGCCCGCAGCGGGGCGGTTGGCGTGCTGGATGGCTTCTGCCCCGTTTTTCATCAGATTGACCAGCACCTGCTCGATCAGGATGGTGTCCGCCATGACGGGGGGCAGGCGTGCCGCCACGTAATGGGTCAGGCGCACGTTGTGGCGGCGCAGTTCGATGTCGGCCAGTTCCACCGCTTCGTTCACCATCGACGGCACGTCTGCCAGAGTTCGATTGGGCTCGCTTTTCTTCACGAAGGCGCGGATGCGCTGGATGATCTGGCCTGCGCGCTGGGCTTGGTGCGCCGTTTTTTGCAGGGCCGTCAGCAGCGCTTCTTCCGTCAGTTGCCCGCTCTGGATGCGGGACACCATGCCACTGCAGTAGTTGTTGATGGCGGTCAGTGGTTGGTTCAGCTCATGCGCCACGCTCGACGCCATCTCGCCCATGGTGATCAGGCGGCTGACAGACTGGGCGCGTTCTGCCTGGCGCGCGGCCAGTTCTTCGGCCTGGCGGCGCGGAGTGATGTCGGTGGCAATCACCATCTGGGCCAGTCGCCCGTCCACCCAGTTCAGGTAGCGTGACCGCACTTCCAGCCACTTGCCCAGGTCGGGTAAATAGATTTCGGCGTTTTCGGTGCGCGCGCTGGTGAGCGGATCTGTGGGCAGGCCCATCAGGCCGTCTTCATCGTCCATGCCGGTATGGTCGGTACCAGCAATTGGCACCACCCCAGCTTGCGCCACCAGTTGCAGGTGACCGCCAGTTTGTGATCCGAACCACTGGCGGTACAACTTGTTGGCAAAAAGCAGCTCTTCGCTGCCCAGCGGCGCCACTGACACCGACGCGTCCAGCGACTCCAGCACGATGGTGAAGCGCTCGTGCGACGCCGACAGCTGCTCGCGGATGCGGTTGGGCTCGGTGATATCGGTCATCGAGGTCATCCAACCCGTTTGCTGGCCGTGCGCATCGATCAGAGGGGATACATAAAGACGCGCGTCAAACAACGTCCCGCTTTTGCGCCGTACCCGCACCTGAAATCCGCCTGCGATGGTTTTGCCGCTCAGTTCGTCGCGCAGTTTGGCATGCAGGGCTTCGTGGTCCGAATCGGGCCAATAGGGGAAGGGCGCCTTCAGACCTACCAGTTCTGCGTCGCTCCAGCCCGTCATCTGGCAGAACGCGGCGTTCACGTAGGTGATGCGGCCTTCCATGTCCAGTGCACGCATGCCGGTCAGGATGGAGTTTTCCATCGCGCGGCGAAAGTTGGTCTCGGCCACCAAGGCTTGCTGGGCCTGCATGCGACGGCGCGTGTGGCGCCAGGTGGCAATCAGCATCCAGGCGGTCATGGCACTCAAGGTACCCACCAGCCAGAACAGCCCGCTGCCCACAACGCCCAGCGACGTGCGGTAGGCCTGGGCCTTCAGCACCAGGCCATTGCCCACGGGAGACACCGGCACTTCGTATTCGTTGGCACGCGGGCTCCAGGGCAGCAACTGCGTGGCGGTATTGCGAGGCCCCAGGGGCGTGCCGGCCAGTACCTGATTCTTGCCATCCAGCAGCGTGACGGCATACCGCGCCAGCACCTCGGTCGGCGTTCCGTAGCGCAGCAGGCTGTCGATGGAGTATTCGCCCAGCACCACGCCACTGAACTTGCCCTGGTTGTTCAGCGGCACCTGCAGCTGCAACAAGGGGGCGGAATCACCCGACGTGGCAGTGGGCTGCGCGTACAACGGCTGTTGCAGATCGCGCGCCAGGCCAAAAGTATCGGCGGTGTCGCCAGGCTTGAGGACTTCGCCTGCAATGCGCAGTTCGCTGCTGGCGAGCGTGGGTGCTGCGTGGCTTGCGCGGATGCGGCGGCGCTCGTCGATCCAGGTGATGGCTTGCAGCTCGGGATACTGGCTGATAAGCGTTTCGGCGCGGCTCACAAAGTCAGAACGTTCGAGCTCCTGATTGGAGAGGTCACGCGCAATTCGCATGAGCTGCTCCTGTCGTTCCAGCAGACGAAGGCGTACCCGCTGCTGGGCGTATTCCACGTCACGCCGTAGGGCTTCTTGTTCGCGCTCGGCCTCTTCGGCGCGCAAATACCAGAACGCCGCCACGATGGCCGCCAGAAACATCAACACGGCGGCCAGAGGTGCAAGCGCCGCGAATCGGTCCTGCCGGGTGGGCGACAAACCACGCCACCACTTGCGCCACCAGCGAATGGGTGCAGCCACGACCAGGGTGCTGTGGGGCGATGCAGGGGGGAGCGAATCCATCCCTGAAGTGTAGGGGAGCGGTGTGCGCAATTTGGTGTCTGAAATCATGTGCGTTTGCAGCAATTTCTTGCAATGTGAAATGAATAGGCACCATTTGAAATAAAGGAAAAATATGCGAAACTAGAGCCAACGTACTAAATTGCTGCCACACCTATAGGAGACAAAGCATGTCAGCTCAGCCCGACCCACAGGCCGGAAACGGCAACGCGCCCGCTACCGACACCGATCAGCAGGAAACCCGTGAGTGGATGGATGCGCTGACCGCAGTCATCGACAAAGAGGGTGCTGAGCGCGCCCACTTCCTGCTGGAGCAACTGCTCGAACACGCGCGCCAGAACAGCGTGGACCTGCCGTTCTCGGCCAACACCGGCTACGTCAACACCATTGAGCCCAGCCAGGAGGCCCGCAGCCCTGGCAACCTCGAAATCGAACAACGCCTGCGCGCCTACATGCGCTGGAACGCCATGGCCATGGTGGTCAAAGCCAACCGCCACCACCCACCCGAAGGCGGCGACCTGGGCGGCCACATCGGCTCCTTTGCCTCGCTGGCCAGCATGTTCGGGGCCGGTTTCAACCATTTCTGGCATGCCGAGAGCGAAAACCACGGCGGTGACCTGCTCTACATCCAGGGCCACGTATCGCCCGGTATCTACGCCCGCGCCTACCTGGAAGGCCGCCTGACTGAAGACCAGTTGCTCAACTTCCGCCAGGAAGTGGATGGCAAGGGCCTGTCGAGCTACCCGCATCCCAAGCTCATGCCCGAGTTCTGGCAGTTCCCTACGGTGTCGATGGGCCTCGGCCCGCTGATGGCCATCTACCAGGCGCGGTTCCTCAAGTATCTGCACGCCCGTGGCATTGCCAACACCGAAAACCGCAAGGTCTGGGTGTTCTGCGGCGACGGCGAGATGGACGAGGTCGAATCCCTGGGCGCCATCGGCCTGGCTGCGCGCGAGAAGCTTGACAACCTGGTGTTCGTCATCAACTGCAACCTGCAGCGCCTGGACGGCCCCGTGCGTGGCAACGGCAAGATCATTCAGGAACTCGAAGGCGAGTTCCGCGGATCGGGCTGGAACGTCATCAAGCTGATCTGGGGCAAGGGCTGGGACGCGCTGCTCGCCAAGGACCATGACGGCGCGCTGCGCAAGCTCATGATGGACACCAACGACGGCGACTACCAGGCCATGAAGGCCAACGACGGGGCCTATGTGCGCAAGAACTTCTTCGGCCGCGACCCGCGCACCCTGAAGATGGTTGAGCACATGACCGACGACGAGATCTGGAACCTGCAGCGCGGCGGCCACGACTCGCAAAAGGTCTATGCCGCCTTCCATGCCGCGCAAAACCACGCGGGCCAGCCATCCGTCCTGCTGATCAAGACCGTCAAGGGTTTTGGCATGGGCAAGATTGGCGAGGGCAAGAACACCGTCCACCAGACCAAGAAGCTCAGCGACGAAGACATCAAGGCCTTCCGCGACCGCTTCAACATCCCGATTCCGGACAGCCAGTTGGCCGAGCTGCCGTTCTACAAGCCAGCCGACGACACGCCGGAAATGAAGTACCTGCACGAGCGCCGCAAGGCCCTCGGCGGCTATCTGCCCCACCGCCGCGTGAAGGCCGAAGAGAGCTTCACCGTGCCCTCGCTCGACACCTTCAAGGCCATCACCGAGCCCACGCCCGAAGGCCGTGAAATCTCCACCACGCAGGCCTATGTGCGTTTTCTCACGCAGTTGTTGCGCGACCAGGCTTTGGGCCCGCGCGTGGTGCCCATCCTGGTGGACGAAGCCCGCACCTTCGGCATGGAAGGCCTGTTCCGCCAGATCGGCATCTACAACCCCGCAGGCCAGCAGTACACCCCGGTCGATAAAGACCAGGTGATGTACTACAAGGAAGACAAGGCCGGCCAGATCCTGCAAGAGGGCATCAACGAAGCCGGCGGCATGAGCAGCTGGATCGCCGCGGCCACCAGTTACAGCACGAACAACCGGATCATGATCCCGTTCTACGTGTACTACTCGATGTTCGGCTTCCAGCGCATTGGCGACCTGGCCTGGGCAGCGGGTGACATGCAGGCACGTGGATTCTTGCTGGGCGGCACCTCGGGCCGCACCACGCTCAACGGCGAAGGCCTGCAGCACGAAGATGGCCACAGCCACATCCTTGCCAACACCATCCCCAACTGCGTGAGCTACGACCCGACCTTTGCGCACGAAGTCGCGGTGATCATGCACGACGGCATGAAGCGCATGGTCGAGCGCCAGGAAAACGTCTTCTACTACCTGACGCTGCTGAACGAAAACTACCCCATGCCCGGCCTGCAGCCCGGCACCGAAGAGCAGATCATCAAAGGCATGTACCTGTGCAAACAGGCGCCTGCCTTGGCCAAAGACGCGCCCACGGTGCAACTGCTGGGCAGCGGCACCATCCTGCGTGAATCGTTCTTTGCGCAAGAGCTGCTGGAAAAGGACTGGGGCGTGGCCGCTTCGGTGTGGAGCTGCCCAAGCTTCAACGAACTGACCCGCGACGGCCAGAACGCCGAGCGCTGGAGCCTGCTGCACCCCACCGAAGAGGCCAAGGTGCCGTTCGTCACGCAGCAACTGTCCGCATCGCAAGGTCCCGTGGTCGCTTCCACCGACTACATGAAGGCCTATGCCGAGCAGATCCGCCCCTTCATCCCCAAGGGCCGTACCTACAAGGTGCTGGGCACCGACGGCTTTGGCCGCAGCGACTTCCGCAGCAAGCTGCGCGAGCACTTCGAGATCAACCGCCACTACATCGTGGTCGCGGCCCTCAAGGCGCTGAGCGAAGACGGCGTGCTGCCCGCTACCAAGGTGGCCGAGGCGATTGCCAAGTACAACATCCAGGCTGACAAGATCAACCCGCTGTACGCGTAAACCGAACGGAGACAAACAATGGCATTGGTCAACATTCAAGTCCCGGACATCGGGGATTTCGACGAAGTGGGCGTGATCGAGTTGCTGGTCAAGGTGGGCGACACCGTGAAGGCCGAGCAGTCGCTCATCACCGTCGAGTCGGACAAGGCATCGATGGAGATTCCTTCCAGCCACGCTGGCGTGGTCAAAGAACTCAAGATCGCCATCGGCGACAAGGTCAAGCAGGGCTCGGTGATCGCCGTGGTGGAAGCTGCCGACGCTGGCGCTGCTGCAGCCCCTGCAGCGGCACCAGCACCCGCCGCAACGCCCGCGGCCGCCCCAGTGGCCGCAGCGGCGCCAGCACCGGCAGCGCCCGCCGCAGCACCGGCAGCCGCCGGACCGGTGGAAGTGCGCGTGCCCGACATTGGCGACTTCAAGGACGTAGCCGTCATTGAGATGCTGGTCAAGGTGGGCGACACCATCAAGCTCGAACAGTCACTGTTCACCGTCGAGTCCGACAAGGCTTCCATGGAGATCCCTTCGCCCGCCGCTGGCGTGGTCAAGGAACTCAAGGTCAAGATTGGTGACACCGTCAACATCGGTGACCTGGTCGCCATGCTGGAAGGCACCACTGCAGCAGCCCCGGCTGCAGCTTCTGCGCCTGCAGCGTCAGCCCCGGTCTCTGCGCCCGTAGCGGCCCCCGCACCGGTTGCTGCAGCCGCAGCTCCGGTTGCCGCAATGGCCTCGGTGCCTGCCCACCAGCCTGGCACCCCCACGGCGGGCCTGCCACACGCATCGCCCTCGGTGCGCAAGTTCGCCCGCGAGCTGGGTGTGCCCATCGACGAAGTCAAGGGCAGCGGCCCCAAAGGCCGCATCACCCAAGACGACGTGCAGACCTTCACCAAACAGGTGATGACTGGCGCTGCGCAAACCAAGGCCCAGGCCGCCAAGGCACCCGCTGCCAGCGGTGGCTCTGGCGTCGGTCTGGACCTGCTGCCCTGGCCCAAGGTCGACTTCACCAAGTTCGGCCCCGTCGAGCGCAAGGACCTCTCGCGCATCAAGAAGATCAGCGGCGCCAACCTGCACCGCAACTGGGTCGTCATCCCACACGTCACCAACCACGACGATGCGGACATCACCGACCTCGAAGCCTTCCGCGTGCAGTTCAACAAGGAAAACGAGAAGAGTGGCGTCAAGGTCACCATGCTCGCCTTCATGATCAAGGCCGCCGTGGCCGCGCTCAAGAAGTTCCCCGAGTTCAACAGCTCGCTCGACGGCGACCAGTTGGTGCTGAAGAACTACTTCCACATCGGCTTTGCGGCCGACACGCCCAACGGCCTCGTGGTGCCCGTCATCCGCGACGCCGACCAGAAGGGCATCGTCCAGATCAGCCAAGAGATGGGCGACCTGGCCAAGAAGGCGCGCGACGGCAAGCTGGGCCCGGCCGACATGACCGGCGGCTGCTTCTCCATCAGCTCGCTGGGTGGCATTGGCGGGCGTTACTTCACGCCCATCATCAACGCGCCTGAAGTCGCCATCATGGGCGTGTGCAAGAGCAGCATCGAACCCAAGTGGGACGGTAAGCAGTTCGCCCCGCGCCTCATGCTGCCCCTGTCGCTCAGCTGGGACCACCGCGTGATCGACGGCGCCAGCGCCGCACGCTTCAACGTGTACTTTGCCTCGTTGCTGGCGGACTTCCGCCGCATCGTGATGTAACGCGAGGGCTGACACACATGGCAATCATCGACATCAAGGTGCCCGACATCGGCGACTTCGCCGAAGTGGCCATCATCGAAGTGCTGGTCAAACCCGGCGACACCATCAAGGCCGAGCAAAGCCTGATCACCGTGGAGTCTGACAAGGCCTCCATGGAGATCCCCTCCAGCCACGCTGGCGTGGTCAAAGAGCTGAAAGTGAAGCTGGGCGACAAGATCGCCGAAGGCTCGGTGGTGCTGACGCTGGAGGTGGAGGGCGCTGCAGCGGCGGCACCCTCCGCCGCACCTGCACCCGCACCCGCTGCATCACCCGCAGTTTCTGAGCAAAAACAGGCCCCAGCGCCTGCTCCACAAGCGCAAGCAGCTATCAATCCAGTAGCATCGAGCTTTGCAGGTACAGCCGACCTGGACTGCGACGTGCTGGTGCTGGGCGGCGGCCCCGGCGGCTACAGCGCCGCCTTCCGCGCGGCCGACCTGGGCCTCAAGGTCATCATCGTCGAGCGCTACGCCACCCTGGGCGGCGTGTGCCTGAACGTGGGCTGCATCCCCTCCAAGGCGCTGTTGCACGTTGCAGCCGTGATGGACGAGGTCAGCCACATGGCCGACCTGGGCGTGGACTTTGGCGCGCCCGTGCGTGAACATCGACAAGCTGCGCGGCCACAAGGAAAAGGTCATCGGCAAGCTCACCGGCGGCCTGGCCGCCATGGCCAAGATGCGCAAGGTGACCACCGTGCGCGGCTACGGTGCGTTCGTCGGCGCCAACCACCTCGAAGTGGAAGAAACCACCGGCACCGGCCAGGAGAAGACGGGCACCAAGAAGACCATTGCCTTCAAGAAAGCCATCATCGCCGCGGGCAGCCAGGCCGTGCGCCTGCCTTTCATGCCCGACGACCCGCGCGTGGTCGACTCCACCGGCGCGCTGGAGTTGAAAGAAGTCCCCAAGCGCATGCTCATCCTGGGCGGCGGCATCATCGGCCTGGAAATGGGCACCGTCTACAGCACGCTGGGCGCGCGCCTCGATGTGGTCGAGATGATGGACGGCCTGATGCAGGGCGCCGACCGCGACCTCGTCAAGATCTGGCAGAAGATGAACGCCAAGCGTTTTGACAACATCATGCTCAAGACCAAGACGGTGGGCGCCAAGGCCACACCCGAAGGCATCGAGGTGACGTTTGCCGCAGCGGAAGAGGGCGGCACCGCTCCCGAGCCGCAGGTGTACGACCTGGTCCTGCAGGCCGTGGGCCGCACGCCCAACGGCAAGAAGATCGCCGCCGAAAAAGCCGGCGTGGCCGTCACAGACCGTGGCTTCATCAACGTCGACATCCAGATGCGCACCAACGTGCCGCACATCTTCGCCATCGGCGACATCGTGGGCCAGCCCATGCTGGCGCACAAGGCGGTGCATGAGGCGCACGTGGCAGCTGAAGTGATTGCTGGTGAACTGCAAGGCAACAAGGAACTGGCAGCCGCCGCGTTCAACGCCCGCGTGATCCCATCGGTGGCCTACACCGACCCCGAAGTGGCATGGGTCGGCCTCACCGAAGACCAGGCCAAGGCCCAGGGCATCAAGGTCAAGAAGGGCCTGTTCCCCTGGACCGCATCCGGCCGCGCCATTGCCAACGGCCGCGACGAAGGCGTCACCAAGCTGCTGTTCGACGATTCACCCGAGGCCCACGGCCACGGCAAGATCCTGGGCGGCGGCATGGTCGGCACGCATGCGGGCGACATGATTGGCGAGATTGCGCTGGCCATCGAGATGGGCGCGGACGCGGTGGACATCGGCAAGACCATCCATCCGCACCCCACGCTGGGCGAAAGCATCGGCATGGCGGCGGAGATTGCGCATGGCAGTTGCACGGACGTGCCGCCGCAAAAGAAGTGAGCCGATAAGCCACTGAAACCGCTACTGATTCAGTAGCTGGCCGCGCAGACTCCAAAAGGGCTGCGCGGCTTTTTTATTCCCAATTGCGCGGCAAACTACCGAGATGCCATTTTTCCATAGGCACCGGGGGCAGCGATGGGAGTGGATCCTTGCATCGTGCTCGGCACGCTCATCCCTATCTTTTTTCAGCCACTTGCGCTAAAGCTTGTTTTAGGTATGATGCGCATCATGCGAAAAACACTGAATGCCCGAACTGCTGCCAAAGAGGCATCCCACGAGCGCATCGTGAGCGCGGCCGCCAAGGCCATTCGCCGCAGCGGGTATGGCGGCACTGGCGTGGCTGACATCATGAAAGAAGCTGGCTTGACGCATGGAGCCTTCTACGCGCACTTTGAGTCCCGTGAAGCCATGTTGGCCGAAGCGGCAGACCGTGCGGGTGCTGAATCCAACGCTCTGGCCGCAGACGTTATCGCCTCGGTTCCACCCGATCAGGCATTGCAGGCGCTCATGCAGGTTTACCTTTCCAAAGAGCATTTGGAGGGCATTGAAACAGGCTGCCCCAACTCCGCTCTGGGATCTGAAATGCCGCGCCAATCGCCCGCAGTTCGCCTTGCCGCCACGCTTCGCATTAAAGAGATGGTCGATCTCGTCGCTCGCCAGTTCCCGGACTGGGGAAACCCAGTGCCCATGAGCGCGCTCTGGTCACCGTGGCCACCATGGTCGGCACATTGATACTGGCCCGCGCTGTCGATGACGCTGCTTTGTCAGATGCGTGGTGCAGCGCCACCTTGAAGAGCTTGGCTCCTGCCAAAGCAAATCCCAAGAACTGAGCCTATTTTTTTGCCATTAAATATGATGATCATCATGCTGTATGCGCAGCATCTTGGTGCGACTGTGGCCACCACCACTAGTACAAGCAACGTGGCATGGGTGAAAAGCCTGGGCGCCGATGTTGTGGTCGACTACAAAAAAGACGATTTTGAAAAAGTTCTGAGCGGGTACGACGTCGTTCTGAACAGTCAGGATGGCAAGACCCTAGCGAAGTCGCTGAATGTGCTCAAGCCTGGTGGAAAGCTGATCACCATCTCCGGGCCCGCCGATCCCACATTTGCTGAAGCGGTCAAGGCCTCCTGGTTTGTGAAACAAGTGATAGGCCTTCTGAACTTGGGCACTCGAAGAATGGCGAAACGACTTCGTGTGGACTTCTCATTCCTGTTCATGAAGGCCAATGGAAGCCAACTCAAGCAGATCACGCCGCTCATCGAATCGGGTGCCATACGCCCGGTTATTGACAAGGTGTTTCCATTTGCTGCCACGAACGAAGCCCTTGCTTACGTCGAAAGTGGGCGTGCTAAGGGCAAGGCTGTGATCAAGGTCCTCTGAAACGTCACCTTTGCCCAGGCAACGACACGATTTTTTGTATGACGTTTGTCATATTTATTGGTATTTACACGTGCATATGAAGTCTTGCTTACGCATTGACCTAGCGATTTCACCAAGCCCTGACGGCGCCGCCCCCGTTTTACCTTCCCCCACACCACTGAGCAACTACCGGAGTCAGATCATGAAAACGAATGCAATAAATCACTTGTGGAGGGCCACACTTGTCGGCCTCGCCACAGCGTCCACTCTTCTTCCCGCATCCGTTGGTGCAGCCAACGCGGCGCCCCACCAGACGCCCCAGTCGCTTCAGGCATCAGCCCAAGCGGCGCGGACCACGTGGAAGACGGTGCCCACGCAAAACATCACCGCCAATGGCATCAACTTCGCCTATCGCGAAATGGGGCAACACAACGGCGGAACCCCCGTCGTGTTTCTGGTTCACCTCGCGGCCGTGCTGGACAACTGGGACCCCCGGATCATGGACGGCATTGCGGCGAAGCACCATGTCATCGCCTTCGACAACCGTGGTGTCGGCGCATCCACTGGGTCTCCCTCCAATTCGATGGAGCAAATGGCAGACGATGCCATCAGCTTTATCAAAGCCAAGGGGCTCCAGCAAGTGGATCTCTTGGGCTTTTCGATGGGCGGAATGATCGCGCAGGAAATGGTGCTGAAAGAGCCCCAACTGATTCGCAAGATGGTTCTTGCGGGCACTGGGCCTGCCGGTGGAGAGGGCATCGGCACCGTCGCAGGCGTCGCCAACTACGACTTGCTTCGGGGTCTGCTGACCGGCCAAGACCCAAAGCAATACCTGTTCTTTACCCGCACGCCCAACGGCATCGAAGCTGGCAAGGCGTTTTTGGCGCGATTAAACGAACGCACCGACAACCGCGACAAAGAAATCAGCATTACTGCCTACGTAGCGCAACTGCAGGCGTTGAGGGCGTGGGGCCAAAAAAAGCCCGCCGACCTTTCACTGGTCAAACAGCCTGTGTTGGTGGTCAACGGCGACCATGACCGGATGGTGCCGACGATCAACACCCACGATTTGGCAGGGCGGCTCCCCAACAGCAGTTTGATCATTTATCCCGATGCAGGCCATGGCGGCATTTTTCAGTTCCATGCTGACTTTGTGCCGAGCGCACTGACGTTCCTTGCCCAATAAATCAGATACGAAATTTCCGCTGGTCAATCAGCACCGTTTAACTCAACCGCAATCCATGACAAACGTCCAATCTCCCAAAATCGCCCTCATTACGGGGGCCTCGTCCGGCATCGGCGCCGTCTACGCAGACCGTCTCGCGGCGCGTGGTTACGACCTGATCCTCGTCGCCCGACGTGCCGACCGCCTTGAAGCCCTTTGCGCGCAGCTTGCCAAGGCGCACGGAGTCAAAGCCGAGCCCGTCGTGGCTGATTTGACCAACGACCAGGATTTGGCGCGCATCGAGGCGCTGCTGGCCACCCGTGGCGAAGTGCAAATCCTGGTGAACAACGCCGGCATTGCACGGTTGGCGCATGCGGCCCAGACATCTGCAATCGACGCGCAGGCCCAGATCGCCCTCAACATCACCGCTCTGACACGCCTGACACAAGCTGCGGTGCCGGCCTTCGTGGCAAGAAAGCAGGGGCTGATCATCAACATCGCGTCCGTACTGGCCGTCCATTCGATGGCCATCAGCGCTATCTACAGCGGCACCAAAGCCTACGTATTGCAATACAGCCGGGGCCTGCAAGAAGAACTGGCCGACACCGGGGTCAAGGTTCAACTGGTTTTGCCCGCATCCACAGCCACCGAGCTGTGGGATTTGTCGGGCGTCCCGCTCGCCGCACTCAACAAGAACACCTTGATGACGACCGAAAACATGGTCGATGCGGCACTGGCGGGCCTGGACCAGGGCGAAACCATCACCTGGCCATCGGTTGCCGACGCAAGTCTGTGGGACAAGTACGACGCCGCCCGCTCCGAACTGTTCGCAAGCACCCAAGCTGGAACGCCCGCCTCCCGCTACCAGATCGCCTGATTCCAGCGCACTGAGCCCTTCAGCTCATTCCGTCTTCACCTTTTCAAATCTTTTTCTCCAGGGACAGCCCATGCTTTTCGACTGCTTCCAACTTCGCTCCACCCCGCTCAGCAATCGCATTGTGATGTCGCCACTCACGCGCAGCCGCGCGAGCGACAACAACACCGCCAACAGCCTGATGGCCACCTACTACGCCCAACGTGCAAGCGCCGGCCTCATCATCACCGAAGGCACCTCGCCGTCCCCCAACGGCTTGGGTTATGCCCGGATACCGGGTCTGTTCAACGACGCACAGGTGCGAGGCTGGAAGCTGGTGACCGACGCTGTCCATGCCAAGGGCGGCAAGATCGTCGTGCAGCTGATGCACACCGGCCGGGTGTCCCACCAGGCCAACCTGCCTGCGGGTGCCCAGGTGCTTGGCCCTTCGCCCGAAACCTGTCCCGGCGAGATGTGGACCGACACGCAAGGCAGCCAGCCGCATACGCAGCCACGCGCCATGACCGAGGCCGATATCCAGGCCGTGGTGGGCGAATACGCGACCGCTGCGCGCCTTGCCATCCAGGCCGGTTTTGACGGTATCGAGCTGCACGCAGCCAACGGTTACCTGCTGGAGCAATTCCTGAACGCCAACATCAACCGCCGCACGGATGGCTTTGGTGGCAACGCAGAAGGCCGCAATCGCTTGGTGCTCGAAGTCGCCCGCGCTGCCGCTAAGGAAATCGGTGCTGAGCGTGTCGGCATCCGCCTGTCACCCCACGGCGTTGTCAATAGCGCAGGCGCTTTCGAGGGCGCAGATGAACAGTACCTGGATCTGGTCAAGCAACTCTCCACACTCGGCCTTATGTATGTTCACGTGCTGGACCATTCGGCCATGGGCACTCCGCCTGTTCCCGCAAAGTTGAAGGCCGACCTGCGGGCTGCGTTCAACGGCCCCTTCATCCTCGCCGGTGGGCTCAGCAAAGCCAGCGCCGAACAGGCGTTGAGCGAAGGTCTTGCGGACCTGACGGCCATGGGCAGGGCTTTCATCGCCAACCCAGACCTCGTCGAGCGCCTGCGCCAAGACGCATCCTTGAACGCGCCTGCACCAGAAACGTTCTACACGCCCGGTGCAGAGGGCTACACGGACTATCCGACGCTCGCGGTTTGAGCATGCCGCCGCCGCCGCCCCGTTGACGCTCGCGGCCCTTGAAGTCCCAGGGCCGTTCTCACGGTAAGTAGAGCGCTTTGGGCACCAACGCCTGCGCCATCGGATCACTGGCGCGTACAGCGAGCGCACGCGCGGGCCATTGCGCGTGCGCTCACAGAACCCCACACAGACCCTCTTCGTTTGCCAAGGAGTCCAGATGAACCACACCCACCTCACCGCTCCGACCCAGTTCGTCGAATTCAATGGCGAGCAGTTCGCCTATCGCCGCTGGGGCAACGCCACCACCGACCAACCCCCGCTGTTTTTCTTTCAACACTTTCGTGGCGGCATGGACCATTGGGACCCACTGATGACCGACGGCTTGGCTGCTGGGCGTGAGGTGGTTCTTTTCAATGGGCGCGGCATTGCATCGTCCTCCGGAAAGCCCCGCACCCGCATTGAAGAGATGGCCGATGACGCGGCCGCCGCCATTGCAGCCATGGGACTGGCCAAAGTGGATGCGCTGGGGTTCTCGCTGGGCGGCTTTCAGGCGTTGGACCTGACGCTACGCCACCCCAACCTGGTCCGTAAACTCATGCTTCTGGGTACCGGACCCCGCGGCGGAAGTCCCGACTCCGACCCTGGCGTGCTGGAGCGGGCGCCACGTCCGGTTCCCACTCAAGAGGATTTTCTGTTTTTGTTCTTCGGTCGCTCCCAATCGGCGCAGCAGGCCGGCCGTGAGTTTTGGAAACGCCGCCACCAGCGCTTAAACCAAGACCCCGCAAGTTCGCCCGCTGTCACACAGGCGCAAATCGAAGCAAACATGTATTACCTGCCAAAGCTGGACCGCAACGCCCCCTTTGCGCACTTGCGGACCATCCAGCAGCCCACGTTCATCCTCAATGGGTCGAACGACGTGATGATCCCGACCATCAACTCATGGCACATGGCGCAAAACATCCCGAATGCACAGTTGTTCATCTATCCCGATGCTGGCCATGGCGCGCAGTTTCAGTACCCCGAACGCTTCTTGAAACATGCCGTTCAGTTTTTGGATGAATAAACCGCACTGCGCCTCGCACCACCCCATTGCCAAAGGGAAACCACCATGTTGAAGTTCAAATTTTTGCTGTGGGCTTTGACCAAGCTGCTGCAGCGCGCCATCCAAAAAAACCCCGCGTGTGCGCAGTACGTGCGGGGCAAGAACCTGGTGTTTCAGATGCAGACACGCAGCGGCGCAGGGCGCCATTTCCACATCAAGGATGGCAAGGTGCGCTCGGCGGCAGGGCTGAACCCAAAGTCGCAGTTCACGATGACGTTCAGCGACGCCGCAAAAGGCTTTGCCATCTTGTCCGCCAAAGATGGCAAAGATGCATTTTTGAACGCCCTTCACGACCAGGACCTGGTGATTACCGGCGACTTTGTGGAGGTGATGTGGTTCCAGGGCCTGACCGACTATCTAGCCCCCAAAAGCCCCGCTGCGAGCGACATTCATCAGTACAGGCATTGAACACACACCACTGCGGCATGGTCGGCGCGCATGCAGGCGACATGATTGGTGAGATTGCCTTGTCCATCGAGATGGGTGCGGACGCGGTGGACATCGGCAAGACGATTCACCCGCACCCTGCGCTGGGCGAAAGCATCGGTATGGCGGCGGAGGTTGCGCACGGCAGCTGCACTTGCGTACCGCCGCAAAAGAAGTGAGTCGATAAGCCACTGAAAATGCTACTGATTCAGTAGCTGGCCGCGCATATATCGCAAGGGCTGTGCGGCTTTTTATGCCATTTTTCTTGAAATCTCCACGCAGTCTTTGGATGCCCGCAGGCAAGCAATACCGCGGATATCGCTCAGCCCTGCAGTTTCTCCCGCAAAAAATCCGCCATTACACGCACCTTGTTCGGCAGATAGCTGCGGCTGGGGTACACGATCCACGCGGCCGTGTCGAAGGTGGTGGCCGTTGCAGCGTGGTCTGGAAAAAGGTGCACAAGATGGCCTTTTGCGACGGCATCCCCCACCAGCCAGTCGGGCAGCAGGGCAGGGCCCAGGCCGGCAAGGGTTGCGGTCAGCAGCGCACTGGCCGGGGCCAGGGTGAGTTCGCCCTGAATGGCGACGCGCTCACCGTTTCCTCCAGCGTCGCGAAACAGCCAGTGCGTGCGGTAGGCGCGCAGGTTGAACCGCAGCACCTGGTGGTGGGTCAGGTCAGTGGGGCGCAAAAGTGGCGGATGCCGGGCTAAATAATCCGGGCTGGCATACACGCCGTAGCGTGTGTCCATGAGCTTGGACACGACCACATCGCCTTCGATGGCAGGCGCTAGCCGTATGGCCAGATCTACGCGCTCAGCGACCAGGTCCACGTTCGCGTCTGTGAACATGCATTCGACCTTCAAATCGGGATAGCGGGAACGAAATTCACCCAGCAGCGGTACCACGCACACCTGCCCGAACGTGACCGACGCGGTCAGACGCAGCACCCCCCGCGGCGCACTGCTGACCTGCGCCGCAGCATCCCGCGCGTGCTCCAGCTCGTCCAGCAAGGGTTCCAGCCGCGCCAGGTAGATCTCGCCGGCTTCGGTCAGGGTCATGGAGCGGGTGCTTCGCTGAAAAAGCCGCAGACCCAATTCGCCTTCCAGGTCGGCAATTGCGCGGGACACGGACGATGGGTCCACATCCCGCTCTTTGGCCACTGCGGCAAAGCTGCCGCGCCGGGCCACGGTAACGAACAGGTGCAAGTTGTCGGTGTTCATTCGTGCATTATTTGCACGTTACTGGTGTTTCTGCACATCTGTATCTATTCAATGGTCATCAATAAAGTCGGCTCCAGGCCAGCGACAACCGGTTGTTGGCCACGCAACGCCAGCTTCGGCTGGACCTTTGAGAGAACCCGATCCATGACCACCTTCACTTCCTACACCGTTGACAACGCGCCTGCAGCCTCCCAGGCCAAGCTGGCCGAGGTCACCAAGGCCTGGGGTTTTTTGCCCAAGCTCCATGGCAACCTGGCTGAAAGCCCGCTGGCGCTCACGGCCTACGACACCCTGTTTGGCCTGGTAGCAGCGCAATCCACCCTCTCGCCGATTGAGCAGCAGGTGGCCTACCAGGCCATCAACGTGCTGCACGGGTGCGAGTACTGCACTGCAGGGCACACCTACTTGTCGCGGTCCGTAAAGATGGACGAAGCCGCGATCGCGGCGCTGCGCAACGGCACGCCCATTCCGGATGCCAAGCTGCAGGCCTTGCGCGTTTTCACCGAAGCAGTCGTGCGCGAACGCGGCTGGGTGGACGGCGCAGCGGTGGACAGCTTCATCGCTGCCGGTTTCAGCAAAGCCCAGGTGTTGGAAGTGGTGACGATTGCGGCCACCAAGACCATCTCCAACTACACCAATCACCTGACCAAGACGCCGCAAGAGGCCTTCATGGCCGACCCGGCCCTGGGCTGGGTGGCTCCCCGCAACCGCGCCCATGCGGCATGAGGCACGAGGCATCCGCGATGCAGACCATGCAACACATTGCTTTTCTCGGCTTGGGTGCCATGGGTGCGCGCATGGCCGCCCACCTCGTCAAGGCCGGCTATGCCGTCACCGTGTGGAACCGCGACCCGGCAAAGGCCGCACCGCTGCTGCAAAGTGGCGCCGCGCTGGCCGCCACTCCACATGATGCAGCGCAAGGCGCAGACATCGTGATCTCCATGGTCACCGACGACACCGCCGCGCGCAGCGTGTGGCTGGATGCACAAACGGGCGCTGCGGCGGGGCTACAACCTGGGGCCGTGGCCATCGAGTGCTCCACCGTCACGCCGGGGTGGGTGCGCCAACTCGCAGACGAAGTGTTGCGTCGCGGCGCCCAGTTGCTGGATGCGCCGGTGGTGGGCTCCAGGCCCCAGGCCGATGCCGCGCAGCTGATCTTTGTGGTGGGCGGAGACGGCCCCACGCTGGCGCAGGTGCGGCCTGTGTTTAGCACCCTGGCTGCCAAGGTGCTGCATGTGGGCGACGTCGGTCAGGGTGCGGTGCTCAAGCTTGCGGTCAACGCGCTCTTTGCGGCGCAGTTGCACAGCGTGGCCGAATTGCTGGGTTTTCTCGCGCGCAACGGCTTCGCCGCTGACCAGGCGGTGGATTTGCTCGCAGAGTTCCCCATCGTGGCGGCCCCCATTGCTGGCGCCGCAAGAATGATGGCGACCGGCAACACAGCCCCGTTGTTCACCATCGACCTGATCGAGAAAGACCTGCGCTACCTGCTGGAAGTAGCCCAGGCCAGCGGCGTCGAATTGCCAGGAGCGACTGCAGCGCGCACGGCTTTTCAGCGGGCGCAGCGGATGGGATTAGGTGGGTCCAACGTCACGGCAGCAATAAA